>JBEGQC010000010.1:0-145201 GCA_041181185.1 Cyanobacteriota bacterium
AAACCGCCGCATCACCTGCAGAGTGAGCTCCTGCAAGGGCACGTAGCGATCCTTGCCGCCCTTGCCATTACGAATGTGCACCCGCCGCTGTGCGCCATCAATGTCGGCCACCTCCAACTCCAGGGCCTCGGTGATGCGCAAGCCCAAGCTATAGACAACAAGCAGGAAGACTCGATAGCGCAACTTGCGAACACCATTGATCAATTGATGCACCTCTGCTCGTGTTGGAATGTCTGGGAGGGTGCGCCCAAGTCGGTTCGCTGCCTCCTGTCCGTCGCGATGTGGGGATCGACGCCTTTGTTCTCACGGGCCCCTGCGTTGTCCTCACGCCAGTAATCCGCCTCCGCGACTTGGTGATCACCGTTGCTGGCCGCCTGGCAGTGCCGCAGGCTCTGCACAAACAGATCGCTGTGCGCATCAAGGTTGCGGCGGCGGAACTCACTGATGCGGCTGTGGTTCGGTTCTTGCGGGAGGAAACGACCCCGCTGCAGTAGGCCCCAGGAATCACCACCGGCCTTCAGCCATTCCCCTCCTGCACAGGAGGTTCCCCCGCCGGCAGGCTCAACCCCAGCCGCTGGGCCAGCCAGGGAGCGGTGGAGCCCTGCAGGCCCACGGTGAGCAGGATGGTGAGAAAAACCAGCCCCTTGAGGGTTCCCCCCTCCGGATCGCCGGCGGCTTCCAGATCGAGCGCGAAGAGGCTCGCCACCGCCGCGCTCACGATGCCCCGCGGCGCCACCCAGCCGAGCAGCAACCGCTCCCGTCCATTGAGGGGCAGGCCCGCTGAGGCCAGTTGCACCACCAACAACCGGAGCACCATCAGGCCAGCCACGGCCAGAAGCCCCCCCAGCCCGAGGGGGCTCAGCTCCTTCCAAGACAGATCCGCCGCGAGCAGCGGGAACAGCACCGTGATCGCCAGCTGCGCCAGGGCGCTGATATCCGCCTCCAATGCGCCCGCGCCCGCCTCCAGCCGCCACCCCACCATCACGCCGGCGCTCACCGCCGCGGGCAGGCCCGATTCCGGCAACAGCGCCTCGCAGCCGCTGAACAGCAAAAACAACCACCCCAGGGCGAGCTGCAGTTGCAGGCCGCTGCCGCCCTCCGCCTGCGCCGGCGTGCGTCGCAGCAGCTCCGCCAGGAGCCAGCCCGCCAGCGCCCCGGCCGCCACGCCCCCGCCAAAGCGCAACGCCAGCCGTGGCGCCAGCTCCTGCCAGCTGCCCACCTCCCCCAGGGCCGATTGGAGCAGCAGCAGGGCGAGCACCGCGGAGAAGGGTTCCAGAATCAGCCCCTCGGCTTCCAACACCTGCCCCAGCAAGGGCGCCAAGCGCATCTGCCTCACCAGGGAGTTCACCACCGTGGGCCCGGTGGAGAGCGCAATGGCGCCGAACACCAGCGCCAGCGGCCACGACAGGCCCGCCACCAGGTGGGCCAGCGCCGCCCCGCCCGCCAGGCTCAACACCGAACGAAGCAACACCAGCTGCGTCACCGAGCGCTGCAGGTCCGGCCCCGCCAGCCGCAGCGTTAGGCCCCCATCGAAGAGCACCAGGCTCACCAGCAGGCCCACCAGGGGCTTCAAGCCCTGGCCCAGATCCTCCGGGCGCACCAGCCCCAGGCCCGCCTGGCCGATCAACAGCCCGAGCCCCAGCAACACCACCACCGCTGGCACACCGCTGAAGCGGCTCAGCCATTGGCCCGCCGATCCCGCAAAAAACGCCGTGCCCCACAGCAGGGCCAGGCGGTCCGGCGTGCTCAACCGGCTGCCACCTCCGCCAGCGGCTTCCAGCGCAGCGCCCTGGCGCCGCCCATCTCCACCACGATCTTCAGCCGGGGCTCCCGCTTGCAGAGGGCCACCAGGCTGGCGAGCTCGGCGCTGGAGAGCACCTGCCCCTCCAACAACCAAAGCACCACCGGGCCTTTCCCCTCCAGGAGATGGCCCAGCTGGGGTTGCACCCGTTGCACCTCGCCCACGGCGGCGCCGCGCCCCACGCTCTGGTGGCCCAGATGGGGAGGCCGCACCCCGTGCAGCTCAAACAGAAACGCCTCCGGATCGCCCAGGCCCCGCGCCGAAGTGAGGTGGGCCTGGTAGCCCGCGGCCCGCAGGCGCCGCAGCAGCCGGGTTTCACTGCCGCCCTCCAGGGGCACGTAGAGCGCCAGGGCCCCGGCCTTCTCCAGTTCCTGGCGGAATCCTTGGCCCGTGAGCAGCAGGGGCATGGCGGCAGCGGCGCGAGTTGTGGGGGAGTCTGTCAAAAAACACCCGCGGGGGTTGCTTTTCGGGCTGGTTTGGGGGGTGAACCCCCATGCGCTACTCTTTTTGCTTGTGCTGATGCCTTGTGCCCGACCGCTAGCCGGGCCTCCAAGCAACAGCGCAGGGTCGCCCGTGGTGGCGATCCTCCAGGCCAGTGTGGCCGCCACAGTGTTTCGGCACGGTGGAGCCACCGGGAAACTGCCTGTGCCCCCCTCGCGGGAGCCAGCCAAGTCCCAGCCCGCTGATTCGTCTGCTAGCTCCGGTGGCATGCCTCCGCCTGCCCCCACGCCAGTCTCCGAATTCAGCCCAACCCCTCGGGCACCGGCTCCTTTGGCAGTCGGAGGTTTCCGGGGGTGTCCAGCTGGCGTTCTCCCCTCAGTCAATGTCTATCGGCATTCTCGGGAAGAAACTGGGCATGTCCCAGTTCTTCGATGAAGAGGGCAGGTCTGTTCCGGTCACCCTGATCGAAGCGGGTCCCTGCCGCATCACCCAGATCAAGTCCCCTGCCAGCGATGGCTACAGCGCTGTGCAGCTCGGCTTTGGCGACATTCGCCCGAAGCTCGTCAACAAGCCTGCCCAGGGCCACCTCGCCCGCTCCGGCGCCGAGCCCCTGCGCCACCTGCGCGAAGTGCGCGTGGATGCAGTGGATGGCTTTGAGCTCGGCGGCACTGTCACCGTGGCCGATTTCGAGGCCGGCCAAAAGGTGGATGTCCGCGGCGACACCATCGGTCGGGGCTTTGCCGGCTACCAGAAGCGCCATGGCTTCAGCCGCGGTCCCATGACCCACGGCTCCAAAAACCATCGCGAGCCCGGCTCCACCGGCGCTGGCACCACCCCCGGCCGCGTCTACCCCGGCAAGCGCATGGCGGGCCGCTATGGCGGCAAGCCCGTCACCACCCGCGGGCTCACCATCCTCAAGGTGGACGCCGCCCGCAATCTGCTTGTGGTGAAGGGTTCGGTGCCCGGCAAGCCCGGCGCCCTGCTCGACATCCGCCCGGCGCGCCGGGTGGGCAGCCAAGCCGCGTCCTGAGGAGGAGAACCATCATGGCCAAATGTGTTGTGCGCGATTGGCAAGGGAAAGAGAGCGGCCAGGCCGAGCTCAATCTCGCCGTCGCCAAGGAAACCACCGCACCAGACCTGCTCCATCGCGCCGTGTTGCGCCAGCTCGCCAATGCCCGCCAGGGCACGGCCAGCACCCTCACCCGGGCCGAAGTGGCCGGCGGTGGCCGCAAGCCCTACAAGCAAAAGGGCACCGGTCGCGCTCGCCAAGGCTCGATCCGCACCCCCCTGCGCCCCGGTGGCGGCATCGTGTTCGGCCCCAAGCCGCGCAGCTATGCCCTCCACCTCAACCGCAAGGAGCGCCGGCTGGCCCTGCGCACGGCGTTGATGAGCCGCCTGGCGGACATCACCGTGGTGAAGGACTTTGGAGCGACCCTCCAGGCTCCCAAAACCAAGGAGATCACCGCGGCCCTGCAACGCCTCGACATCACCCCCGAGAGCCGCGTGCTGCTCGTGATCGACGGCGCCAGCGACACCCTCAAGCTCTCCGTGCGCAACCTGGAGCGGGTGAAGTTGATCGCCGCTGATCAGCTCAATGTGTTTGATCTCCTCAACGCCCAGAAACTGGTGCTCAACGAGGGGGCTCTGGCCAAGATTCAGGAGGTTTACAGCGATGGCTGAACGTTTTAGTGGACGGCTGCCCGATGTGATTCGGCGCCCGCTGATCACCGAAAAGGCCACCCGTTTGCTGGAGGCCAACCAATACACCTTCGAGGTGGATCCCCGCGCGGCCAAGCCCGCCATCAAGGCGGCCGTGGAGGAGCTCTTCTCCGTGAAGGTGGTGGGCGTGAGCACCATGAACCCCCCGCGGCGCACCCGGCGCGTGGGTCGCTTCGCTGGCAAGCGTGCGCGGGTGAAGAAAGCCATCGTCCGTCTGGCCGAAGGTCAGTCCATCCAGCTGTTCCCTGAGTCCTGAGGGGTTTAAACCATGGCAATTCGTTCCTATCGCCCCACCAGCCCCGGCACCCGCACCCTGGTGACCACCGATTTCGGTGAGCTCACCGGTCAGCGCAGGCAACGGGGCCTGGTGGTGGCCAAGCACCGCCTCAAGGGGCGCAACAACCGAGGCGTGATCACCTGCCGCCACCGCGGCGGTGGCCACAAGCGCCTCTATCGCATCGTGGATTTCCGCCGGGACAAGCGCGGCGTGGCCGCCAAGGTGGCCGCCATCCACTACGACCCGCACCGCAACGCTCGGCTCGCTCTCCTCTTCTACACCGATGGGGAGAAGCGCTACATCCTGGCTCCGGCTGGCGTGGGCGTGGGCCAAACCGTGATCGCTGGCCCTGAGGTGCCGATCGAGCCCGGCAATGCCCTCCCCCTCTCCGCCATCCCCCTCGGCTCAAGCGTCCACAACGTGGAGCTCTACCCCGGTCGCGGCGGCCAAATGGTGCGCACCGCCGGCTCCAGCGCCCAGGTGGTGGCCAAGGAGGGTGACTACGTCGCCCTGAAGCTGCCCTCCACGGAGGTGCGCCTCGTGCGCCGCGAGTGCTACGCCACCCTCGGTGAGGTGGGCAACGCCGAGCAGCGCAACACCAGCCTCGGCAAGGCCGGCCGCAAGCGCTGGCTCGGCCGTCGCCCCGAAGTGCGCGGCAGTGTGATGAACCCCTGCGATCACCCCCATGGTGGCGGTGAGGGCCGGGCTCCCATCGGTCGCTCCGGGCCCGTCACCCCCTGGGGCAAACCCGCCTTGGGCTTGAAGACCCGCAAGCGGAACAAGCCCAGCAACAGGTTTGTGCTGCGGAAACGTCGCCGCACCTCCAAGCGGAGCCGTGGAGGCCGCGACGCATGATCCCCCACTCCGCTCTGCCACCTGCCTGAACCGCCATGGGACGCTCACTCAAAAAAGGTCCGTTTGTTGCCGACAGCCTGCTGCGCAAGGTTGAAAAGCAAAACGCTTCTGAAGACAAATCCGTGATCAAAACCTGGTCGCGGGCCTCCACCATCCTGCCGCTGATGATCGGCCACACCATTGCCGTTCACAACGGCAAGAGCCATGTGCCCGTCTACGTGACCGAGCAGATGGTGGGCCACAAACTCGGGGAATTCGCCCCTACCCGCACCTTCCGGGGCCACACCAAAGACAAGAAGGGAGGCCGCTGATCCATGGCAACCACCACCACCACCGCCCAAGCCCTGGCCCACGGCCGCTACATCCGCGGCTCCGCCTCCAAAGTGCGGCGGGTGCTCGATCAGATCCGCGGTCGCACCTATCGCGATGCGCTGATCCTGCTTGAGTTCATGCCCTATCGCTCCACCGGCCCCATCACCAAGGTGTTGCGGTCCGCTGTCGCCAACGCCGAGCACAACCTTGGGCTCGATCCGGCCACCCTGGTGATCTGCCAGGCCAGCGCTGACATGGGTCCCTCCATGAAGCGCTTTCGCCCCCGCGCCCAGGGCCGCGCCTACGCCATCAAGAAACAAACCTGCCACATCAGCATTGGTGTGGTCTCCCGCTCCGCCTGACCCCCGAGGACTTCCGACCGATGGGACACAAGATCCATCCAACCGGCCTGCGCCTGGGGATCACCCAGGAACACCGCTCGCGCTGGTATGCCCCCAGCCGCACCTACCCCACCCTCCTGCGGGAGGACGACAACATCCGCAAGTTCATCCACAAGAAATACGCCGCCGCTGGCATCAGCGACGTGCTGATCGCCCGCAAGGCCGATCAGCTCGAGGTGGAACTCAAGACAGCCCGCCCGGGCGTGCTTGTGGGCCGCCAGGGCAGCGGCATCGAGGAGCTGCGCAGCGGCATCCAAAAAACCCTTGGTGACACCCAGCGCCAGGTGCGCATCAACGTGGTGGAAGTGGAGCGGGTCGATGCCGACGCCTACCTCCTCGCTGAGTACATCGCCCAGCAGTTGGAAAAGCGGGTGGCCTTCCGGCGCGTCATGCGCATGGCTGTGCAGCGGGCCCAGAGGGCCGGTGTGCTCGGCCTGAAGATCATGGTGGCCGGACGCCTAAACGGGGCGGAGATCGCCCGCACCGAGTGGACCCGCGAGGGTCGGGTGCCGCTTCACACCCTGCGGGCCGACATCGACTACGCCACCAAAGTGGCGAGCACCACCTACGGGGTGCTTGGCATCAAGGTGTGGGTGTTCAAAGGGGAGGTGCTCCCCGGTCAACAGGAGCAGGTGCCCGTGGGTGCTGCTCCCAAGCGGCGGGCGAGTCGGCGCCCCCAACAGTTCGAAGATCGCTCCAACGAGGAGTGAGGGAGGTTTAAACCATGCTGAGTCCACGACGCGTCAAATTCCGCAAGCAGCAGCGAGGCCGCATGCGTGGCGATGCCCCCAGGGGCACCACCATCGCCTTCGGTGAATACGCCCTGCAGGCCCAGGAGTGTGGCTGGATCACCTCCCGCCAGATCGAGGCTTCACGCCGAGCCATGACCCGCTATGTCAAGCGGGGTGGAAAAATCTGGATCCGCATCTTCCCCGACAAGCCGGTCACCATGCGCCCCGCCGAAACCCGGATGGGTTCCGGTAAAGGCAACCCGGAGTTCTGGGTGGCGGTGATCAAGCCGGGCCGCATCCTCTTTGAGATGGGTGGGGCTGAGATCACCGAGGCCATCGCCAAAGAAGCGATGCGGCTTGCCCAATACAAGCTGCCGATGAAAACCAAGTTCATCTCCCTGGCAGACCAGCAGGAGGCCGCACCCCAGGCCGCTGCTCCTGTTGCCGCTTCCGTTGCCGAGTCCTGACCATGGCCCGACCTGACATCGCCGAGGCTCGCAAGTTGAGCGAGTCCGAGCTCAGCGAAAAGATCAACGCCACCCGGCGTGAACTCTTCGACCTCCGCTTTCAGCAGGCCACGCGCCGGCTGGAGCATCCGCACCGCTTCAAGCAGGCCCGCATCACGCTGGCCCACCTGCTCACGGTGCAGCAGGAGCGTCAACGCTCCTCCGCCTCCTGAACCCCCGCACATCCATGGCACGCAAGGAAAGGGTCGGCACCGTCGTCAGCGACAAGATGGACAAAACGGTGGTGGTCGCGGTGGAAAACCGCTTCCCCCATCCCATCTATCAAAAGACCGTTCGCCGCACCACCCGCTACAAAGCCCACGACGAAACCAACAGCTGCAAAGTTGGCGATCGGGTGCGCATCACCGAAACCCGTCCCCTCAGTCGCACCAAGCGCTGGGCGGTGTCTGAGGTGATCGTCCACGGCAGCAACGCCGCTGCCAAATCCGCCCCCGCCGCCGCTGCGGTGACCAGCCAGGAGAGCCAGCCATGATCCAGCAGGAAACCTTTCTCACCGTTGCGGACAACAGCGGCGCCAAGCGCATCCAATGCATTCGCGTGCTTGGCACCAACCGCCGCTATGCCCACGTTGGCGATGTGATCGTGGCCGCCGTGAAGGATGCCATGCCCAACATGGGCGTGAAGAAATCCGATGTGGTGAAGGCGGTGGTGGTGCGCACCCGAGCCACCCTGCGGCGCGACACCGGCAATTCCATCCGCTTTGACGACAACGCGGCGGTGATTCTCGGCAACGACAACAACCCCAAGGGCACCCGCGTGTTCGGGCCTGTGGCCCGGGAATTGCGGGAGCGGAATTTCACCAAAATCGTTTCCCTCGCTCCGGAGGTGATCTGAGATGGCCACCGCAACGCCGCGCTCCAAGCCCGCGGTGCGCATCAAGATGCGCATTAAAAAGGGCGATACCGTTCAGGTGATCTCCGGCAAAGATAAGGGCAAAACCGGAGAGGTGATCCGCACCCTTCCCTATGAGAACCGTGTGGTGGTGGCGGGCATCAACCTCCGCACCCGCCACGTGAAGCCCACCCAGGAGGGCGAAACCGGTCGCATTCTCACCGAGGAAGCCTCTGTTCACGCCTCCAATGTGATGCTCTACTCCACCAGCAAAAAGGTGGCGAGCCGCGTGGAGATCGTGGTTGACAAGGAGGGCAACAAGAAGCGTCGCCTCAAGAAAACCGGCGAATTTCTCGACTGAATGGCCCCCTCTTCCCCCTTCAGTCTCTCCAGCCACTCCCCCCCTTCCCCTCTCACTTCTGACCACGACCAGAAGGCTCCCCCCTCTCCGTCATGACTCTCAAAGCACGCTACCGGGAGACGATCCAGCCCAAGTTGCTCAAGGATCTTCAACTCTCCAATGTCCACGAGGTTCCCAAGGTGGTGAAAGTCACCGTTAACCGGGGCCTCGGTGAGGCGGCTCAAAATGCCAAGGCCCTGGAAGCCTCCATTGCCGAACTGGCTCAGATCACTGGTCAGAAGGCGGTGGTCACCCGGGCCAAGAAGGCGATTGCCGGTTTCAAGATTCGCCAGGGCATGCCGATCGGCGTGGCCGTCACCCTGCGTGGCGATCGCATGTATGCCTTTCTCGAGCGCCTGATCCATCTCGCCCTGCCTCGCATCCGCGACTTCCGTGGCGTGAGCCCGAAGAGTTTCGATGGCCGCGGCAATTACACCCTGGGGATTCGGGAACAAATCATCTTCCCTGAAATCTCCTTCGACAAGATCGACGCCATCCGGGGCATGGACGTGACGATCGTGACCAACGCCCGTAACGACGAAGAGGGCCGCGCCCTTCTCCGCGAAATGGGGATGCCGTTCCGCAGCAACTGAGCCCTCATCCGGAAACGACCATGGCCAACCACGACCCGATCTCCGACATGCTCACCCGCATCCGCAATGCGAGTGAGAAGCGTCACGAAAACACTCGCGTGCCCTCCTCTCGCCTCTGCCGCAGCATCGCTTCGGTGCTCCAGCAAGAGGGCTTCATCGCCAACATCAGCGAAGAAGGCGAAGGGGTGAGCAAGCAGCTCGTTCTTGAACTCAAGTACAGCGGCAAACACCGTCAGCCCACGATCCGACGCCTGCAACGGGTGAGCAGACCCGGTCTGCGCATCTACAAAAACACCCGCCAACTTCCCAAGGTGCTCGGTGGCCTGGGTGTGGCGATCATCTCCACCTCCAAGGGCGTGATGAGCGACCGGGACGCCCGCAAGCAGGGCGTGGGTGGCGAAGTGCTCTGCTACGTCTATTGATCTGGAGAAACCGTTATGTCACGCATTGGTAAGGCCCCGATCCCCCTACCCGACAAGGTCACCGTGGATCTCGCGGGCCTTTCGGTCACCGTCAAGGGGCCCAAAGGCGAGCTCAGCCGCACCCTCCCTGAGGGCGTGAGCATCAGCCAGGACGGCAATCAACTCCAGGTGTCCCCCACCAGCGACGCCCGCCGCTCCCGCGAGCGCCACGGCCTCAGCCGCACCCTGGTGGCCAACATGGTGGAAGGCGTCAGCCAGGGCTTCACCCGCAAGCTCGAGATCGTCGGGGTGGGCTACCGCGCCCAGGTCCAGGGCAAGAAGCTCGTGGTGAGTGCCGGTTATAGCCATCCCGTTGAAATGGTGCCTCCCGACGGCGTCACCTTTGCGGTGGAGAACAACACAACGGTGATCGTCACGGGGGCGGACAAGGAGCTGGTGGGCAACGAGGCGGCCAAAGTGCGCGCCATTCGTCCCCCGGAGCCCTACAAGGGCAAAGGCATCAAATACGAGGGGGAGCGCATTCTGCGGAAGGTCGGCAAGACCGGAAAGAAATAAGGTCTTCTCCACCCGTTCTGTCTTTAGTGTTTCGCCATGTCTTCCCTCTCCCGCAAACAGCAAACCCAAAAGCGCCACCGCCGCCTGCGTCGCACCCTCGCGGGGACGGCCGCCCGTCCAAGGCTGGCTGTGTTCCGCTCCAACAACCACATCTACGCCCAGGTCATCGACGACGAAGCTCAGAGCACCCTCTGCGCCGCCTCCACCCTGGACAAGGATCTCCGCACCTCCCTCCAGACCTCAGCCACCTGCGATGCCTCCGTGGCTGTCGGCCAACTGGTGGCCAAGCGTGCCCTGGCTAAGGGCATCGCCCAAGTGGTCTTCGACCGGGGGGGCAACCTCTATCACGGCCGGGTTAAGGCCCTGGCGGACGCTGCCCGGGAAGCGGGCCTGCAATTCTGATCTCCACCGCTCCTCACCATGACCGAATCCAACGACCAGCAGTTTTCGCCAGACGACGTTCCTGCCGCCTCTGATGTGCCGGCTGCCGAGGGGCAGCAAGAGCGCCGTGGCGGCAAGGGCGATCGCCGTGGAGGCGGACGCCGAGGCTCCGGCGAGCGGCGCAGCCAGGAGCGCGACACCGAATGGCAGGAGCGGGTGGTGCAGATCCGCCGGGTCTCCAAAACCGTCAAAGGTGGCAAGAAGATGAGCTTCCGCGCCATCGTCATCGTTGGCAATGAACGCGGTCAGGTGGGCGTTGGCGTTGGCAAGGCTGGTGACGTGATCGGCGCCGTGCGCAAAGGCGTGGCCGATGGCAAGAAGCACCTGGTGAAAGTGCCCCTCACCCGCACCAATTCGGTGCCCACCGAAAGCCGTGGCCGTGATGGAGCCGCCAGTGTGCTCATCCGCCCCGCCGCGCCGGGCACCGGCGTGATTGCCGGTGGCTCCATCCGCACCGTCCTCGAGCTGGCTGGGATCAAGAACGTGCTGGCCAAGCGCCTAGGCTCCAAGACCCCCTTGAACAACGCCCGGGCTGCCATGGAAGCCCTCTCCGCCCTGCGCACCCACAAGGACGCCGCCAAGGAACGGGGCATCCCACTCGAGCAGATCTATTCCTGAGGACATCTCCATGACTTATCAGCTCAGCACTCTCACCGGCCAGCCCGGTGCTCGGCGCCGCAAGACCCGCAAGGGACGGGGCATTGCCGCTGGCCAGGGCGCCAGCTGCGGCTTTGGCATGCGCGGTCAGAAGTCCCGTTCAGGTCGCTCCACCCGGCCGGGCTTTGAAGGCGGCCAGATGCCCCTCTACCGCCGCGTCCCCAAGCTCAAGCATTTCCCGCTGGTGAATCCCACCAGCTACGCCATCATCAATGTTGGCCAACTCGCCGAGCTGAAGCCCGGCAGCGAGGTCAACCTTGAGACTCTTGAAAAGGAAGGCCTCCTCAACGGCGCCAAGCATCCCCTCAAGGTGCTCGGCAGTGGCGATCTGAAGGTGAAGCTCACCGTGCAGGCCGCCGCGTTCTCTGCCTCCGCCCGTGCCAAGATTGAAGCTGCAGGTGGCAGCTGCGAAATCCTCGGTTAACACACCTCAAACGCCATGGTTTACAGCCGGGGACGCAACCCAAGCGCCACAGAAATCTTCAGCAAAATTGTCCAGTCGAAGGAACTGCGCGACAGAGTTTTCATCACTCTGGGCCTGCTGTTGTTAGAGCGCTTGGGAATTTTCATCCCCGTGCCCGGTATTGACAGAGTTGCCTTTGAGCAATTTGTCAAGCAGGGCGGAGATTTTTTGATGTTCGTGAACATCTTCACCGGTGGCGGTTTGGCCACCTTGGGGGTGTTCACCCTTGGCATCCTTCCCTACATCAATGCCTCGATCATCCTGCAGCTGCTCACGGCGGCCCTGCCCCAGCTGGAGGATTTGCAAAAAAATGAAGGGGAGGCCGGCCGTCGCAAAATTGCCCAGATCACGCGCTACACCGCATTGGTCTGGGGCATCATCCAGAGCGTGATCCTTTCTTTGGTGTTGCGGCAATATGCACTGCCGGGCCTACCGCCCTGGCAATTTGTGTTACAAACCGCCCTCGCCCTCACGGCAGGCTCGATGGCGGTGATGTGGATCAGTGAAGTGATCACCGAGAGGGGCATCGGCCAGGGGGCCTCCCTGGTGATCTACGCCAACATCGTGGCCACCCTCCCCCGTGCCCTGTCAGCCACCATCACCCAGGCCAAAACCGGTGATCGCGGCACGGTGACTGGCATCATCATCCTGCTATTGGTGTTTTTAACCACCATCATCGGCATCATCTTTGTTGAAGAGGGCACCCGCCGCATCCCCATCGTCAGCGCGAAGCACCAGGTGGGTGGCGCCGGCGCCGGGCTGCCGGCTCGGCAGAGCTACATGCCCTTGAAGCTCAATGCCAGCGGGGTGATGCCGATCATCTTTGCCTCGGCTCTGGTCTTTCTTCCGTTGCAAATTGCCACCTGGACCAAGACACCATGGTTGATCCAGCTGGCGGGCTATCTCAGCCCGAACAGCAGCATGCCCTGGATCTATGCCCTGTTGTTCTTCACGCTGATCATCGCCTTCAGTTACTTCTACAACTCCCTCACCCTCGATCCGGCAGACATCGCCACCAACCTCAAGCGCAGTGGTGTGGCAATCCCTGGTGTCCGTCCGGGTTCGGCGACGGCAGCCTATTTGGCCAACGTGCAAAACCAACTCACCTTGCTCGGTGGCCTGTTTCTCGGGGCGGTCGCCATCATCCCGTCGGCGGTGGAGGGTGCCATTCAGGTGAGAACGTTCCAGGGCATCGGTGCCACCTCCCTGTTGATCCTTGTTGGGGTGGCCATTCAAACCGCCAAACAAGTGCAGACCTACGTGATTTCGCTTCGCTACGAGGGGGCCACGGGTGCCCAAGCCTTCAGCCGCACTTCTGAATCCCTTCCCCCTGTCACCTTCTGACGCCGCCAGCGCAGCGCTTTCCTTCTGTCCCTCCTCCCCATGAAGCAACGCTTGCTGTTTCTCGGCCCCCCCGGGGCCGGCAAGGGCACCCAGGCCCAGAAGCTCTCGGCCTCCCATCACCTCTTGCATCTCTCCACCGGCGACCTGTTGCGGGCCGAAGTTGACGCTGGCACCCCACTCGGCCAGGAAGCCGAGGCCGTGATGGCACGGGGGGAACTGGTCAGTGACGCCTTGGTGTTGGCGATCGTGCGCCACCGCCTTGCCGATCATCGAGGGGGTTGGTTGCTCGATGGCTTCCCTCGCAACCTGCCCCAGGCCATCGCCCTCGATGAGCTGCTCGGCGAGCTGGGTCAGTCCATCGAGCTGGTGCTCCTGATGGAGCTGGACGCTCCGGTGCTGCTGCAGCGCCTTCTGGCGCGAGGGCGGGCCGATGACAATGAAGCAGTGATTCGCCATCGCTTGGAGGTGTATCAAGAACAGACCGCGCCGCTGATCGCCCACTACCAGGCCCAAGGGCTCCTCCAATCCGTGGAGGCCAGCGGCACCGTCGACGAGATCGCCGACCGCATCAACCACCTGTTGAGATGACGCGTTGACTGCTGTGATACAATCGCTGTTTGTGAAAAAGGAGAGAGGCGAACCATGAAGGTGCGAGCCTCAGTCAAAAGGATGTGCCAGAAGTGCCGGGTCATCCGTCGCCACGGAAGGGTGATGGTGATCTGCGCCAACCCCAAGCACAAGCAGCGTCAGGGTTGATTCCCTGAAGCTCCCCGCTCTCCTCTCGGAGAGCACACCTCTCGCCCCGTCAAGGGGCCTCCCTGCCCTCTGCATTGTTCTCCCGTGGCTCGGATCGCCGGCGTTGATATCCCTCGCGACAAGCGGGTTGAAGTCTCCCTCACCTACGTGTATGGGATTGGCTTGACCCGTTCGCGCAAGATCCTCACCAAAGCTGGTGTGAGCCCCGATATCCGGGTCAAAGATCTCTCCGATGCCGATGTGCAGAAGCTGAGGGCGGCCGCTGAATCCTTCACCCTGGAAGGCGATCTGCGCCGGGAGGAGGGCATGGCTCTCAAGCGCCTTCAGGACATTGGCTGTCTGAGGGGACGTCGCCATCGCATGGGCTTGCCCGTTCGGGGGCAGCGCACTCGCACCAATGCGCGCACCCGCCGCGGCGCCCGCAAAACCGTTGCAGGCAAGAAGAAGTAACTCCCTGCTTCCCCCAGCAGCTCCCCTCCTCCACCGACCCGTTACTGCGAACGCAGTCCCTTACCCATGGCCAAGCCCGCCAAGAAGACAGGACCCAAAAAGGCCAAGCGCAATGTGCCCAATGGTGTCGCTCACATCCAGAGCACCTTCAACAACACCATCGTCTCCATCACCGATACGGCTGGAGAGGTGATCAGTTGGTCCTCCGCCGGGGCCAGTGGTTTCAAAGGGGCCCGCAAGGGCACACCCTTTGCCGCCCAAACCGCGGCTGAGGCTGCTGCCAGGCGGGCTCTTGAGCAGGGCATGCGCCAGATCGAGGTGCTCGTGCGCGGTCCTGGCTCCGGACGGGAAACCGCCATCCGCGCTCTGCAGGTGGCCGGTCTGGAGATCACCCTCATCCGGGATGTCACCCCCCTGCCCCACAACGGTTGCCGTCGCCCCAAGCGCCGCCGGGTCTGAACCCTTTCGATCCCCCCCTCGTCCCAAGCTTTCCTTCCATCGCCGTGCTGCATTACCAGATCGACCGGGTTGAGCATCAGGTTTCTGACGATCGATGCCAAACGGGTGTCTTTGTGATCGGCCCCCTGGAGCGGGGACAGGCCACCACCCTGGGCAACGCCCTGCGAAGAGTGTTGATTGGAGGCCTCGAAGGCAGCGCCATCACGGCGGTGCGTCTTTCCGGGGTCAACCATGAATACGCCACCATCCCCGGGGTGAGGGAGGACGTGCTCGACATCCTGCTCAATTGCAAGTCGATCCCTGTCAACAGCCGCAGCCGTGAGTTGGAGATCGGCCGGCTGATGGTGAACGGCCCCGCAACCGTGAAGGCCTCCGATCTGCAATTCTCCTCCCAGGTTCAGGTGATCGATGGAGAGCGCCTGATCGCCACCGTGGCCGCCGGCCACAGTTTGGAAATGGAGGTGCATGTGGAGCGGGGCGTTGGCTATCGCCCCGTGGATCGCCATCAGGAAGACACCAGTGCCATTGATCTGTTACAGATCGATGCGGTGTTCATGCCGATCAAGCGCGTCAATTACAGCGTCGACGAAACGGCGGTCGGCGAAGGCGGATCCGCCCGGGAGCGTCTGCGCCTGGAGATTGAAACCAATGGCAGCATCACCCCCGACGATGCCATGGCCCAGGCGGCCAACCAGTTGATTGCCCTCTTCCAGCCGCTCGCCACACTCACCGTGATGGATGAGCCAGGCCTGGAACCCGAGCCCTCAGCCGAAGCCCAGATCCCGCTGGAGGAATTGAATCTTTCCGTGCGGGCCTATAACTGCCTGAAACGAGCCCAGGTGAATTCCGTCTCGGATTTGATGGGCTTCAGCTACGAAGACCTTCTGGAGATCAAAAACTTTGGCTCCAAGTCGGCCGATGAGGTGATCGAAGCCCTCGAACGCATCGGCATTTCCCTGCCCCAAAGCCGCACCTCCGCCTGAGGTGGCTCCGGCCCTCCCCGTTGATCAGACGCCCTTCCCATGCGACACCAGTGCCGAGTCCCCCTGTTGGGACGCCCCGCCGACCAACGCAAGGCCATGCTGCGCGGCCTCACCACCCAACTCATCCGTGAAGGGCGTGTGACCACGACCAAGGCGCGCGCGAAAGCGCTTCGCGATGAAGCCGAGCGGATGATCACCCTGGCCAAGGACGGCAGCCTGGCCTCCCGTCGCCGCGCCATCAGCTACATCTACGACAAGCAGCTGGTGCATGCCCTCTTCGACAAAGCGCAAGACCGTTACGGAGATCGCCAGGGCGGCTACACCCGCATCATCCGCACGGTGCGCCGCCGCGGCGACAATGCCGAGATGGCCATCATCGAGCTGGTGTGAGTCGGGGGCTCGCCCGCTGAGCCCAGCCCCGTGAGTCACCAACGCATTGCCCTCTGCCTTCAATACGATGGCGCTGCCTTCCACGGTTGGCAGAGGCAAGCGCATCACCCTTCCGTGCAGGAAGTCCTCGAAGCCGCCGTGTCGGCCCTCGATCCGGATGGGCCGGGGAAAGTGGTGGCGGCAGGTCGCACCGACAGTGGCGTGCATGCAGCTGCCCAAGTGGCGCATTTTGACGCCGTGGGTCCCATCCCCGCCCACCGTTGGCCGAAAGCGCTCAATGGCCGCTTGCCCAGCAGCATCCGGGTGAGGGCGGCCTGTGCCGTGGCCGACGACTGGCACGCCTGTTTCTCGGCCAGCTACCGCCGCTATCGCTACACCATCCACAACGGCAAGCTGCCGAATCTTTTTTTGGCGCCCTGGACCTGGCATCGCTACGAGCTGCGTCTCGACGAGCAGCGGATGGCCGAGGCCCTGGCAGCCCTCCTCGGCGAACACGACTTCTCCGCTTTCCAGCGGGCGGGCAGCAAGCGAGCCCACGCCCGCACCACCCTGCAGGAGGTGATGGTGGAGCGGCAGGGGGATTTGATCGTGGCGGAGCTGCAAGCCAGTGGCTTTCTCTATGGCATGGTGCGCCTGATCATGGGCCAGCTGGTGGCGGTGGGCGAAGGCAGGCTCAAGCCCGAGGCCTTTGTTGAGCGCTGGCGACGCCGTGCTCGCCAGGAGGTCAAGGAGGCTGCCCCTCCCCAGGGGCTCTGTCTGTTGCGGGTGGGTTACCCGGAGCCGGTGTTCCCAGAGGTCGCCTGGTACGATGGACAACCGCGATTCCTTCTGAAGTTCAGCGACCCACCTGCCTCAGCTGTTGCGGCCAGTGTGGGTTCTGACGATTCGGTGAATCGTCCGAGAGAATGACCGACATGGCCTCAGGCCTGGCCGGGCTCCCTCAAGGATGAGTGCTGAGTTGATGCTGCGGTAGGGTCGACACCAGTAGATGGTTGAGACTTTGTGGATGGTGTTCCCCGTGAACCCATCGCCAGGTCTGAGACATCTTGGCTTGCCGTTGCACGGCAGGCAACGGGGATCCCCGCACCAACCAGGCGCACTGCATCAGGCGCAATCCATCAGGCGCAATGAACAAGACCACCCAGCCCTCCCTTGACTCCCTCGACCGCCAATGGTTCGTTGTGGATGCCACAGATCAAACCCTCGGTCGCCTCGCCAGTGAGGTTGCCCAGGTGTTGCGGGGCAAAAACAAACCCACCTACACCCCCCATCTGGACACGGGTGATTTCGTCGTTGTGATCAACGCCGACAAGGTGCGCGTCAGCGGCAACAAGCCCACGCAAAAGCTCTACCGGCGCCATTCCGGTCGCCCTGGTGGCATGAAGACCGAAAGCTTCGCCCACCTCCAAGCCCGTCTTCCCGAGCGGATCATCGAAACGGCCGTGAAGGGCATGCTGCCCCATAACAGCCTCGGCCGTCAGCAGTTCCGCAAACTCAAGGTCTACCGGGGCCCAGACCACCCCCATGCGGCCCAGAAACCTGCGCCGCTCTCCCTCCTCCCCTCCGCCGCCGCCTGAGATGAGCAGCCCGACTTCCTCCGTGGTGTACTGGGGCACCGGCCGCCGCAAGACCGCTGTGGCGCGCGTGCGCGTTGTGCCAGGTAGTGGCACCGTCACCATCAACGGCCGCCCCGGTGATCAATATCTCAACTTCAACGCCGCCTACCTGGCGGCTGTTCAAGCCCCCCTCCAAACCTTGGGGCTAGAGGGTCAGTACGACCTGCTGGTCAACGTGCGCGGCGGGGGCCTTACGGGCCAGGCTGATGCCATCAAGCAAGGCGCGGCCCGAGCCCTGTGTGATCTTTCCCCCGACAACCGCAAGCCCCTCAAGGTTGAAGGCCATCTCAGCCGCGACCCCCGGGCCAAGGAACGGCGCAAGTACGGTCTCAAAAAGGCCCGCAAAGCTCCTCAGTTCTCCAAGCGTTAATCGTCATGGCCAAACCCGAGATTCATCCCACCTGGTACCCCGATGCCAAGGTGATCTGCAACGGGGAGGTGGTCATGACCACCGGTTCCACCCAGCCCGAAATCCATGTGGATGTTTGGAGTGGCAACCACCCCTTTTACACCGGCACCCAAAAAATCCTCGACACCGAGGGACGCGTGGATCGTTTCATGCGCAAATACGGCATGGGCGGCGCCGATTCAGCCACGGCTGGGGCCCAGAAGCCCAAGCCAGACGAAAAGGCCGCGCCCGCTCCGGTGGCTTCCGCTGCCGTCGCTGAACCAACTCCCGCCGCTGAAGAGGCTGCCGCAGCACCCGCGGCAAAGGCTGCCACGGCCTCCTGAGGCCTCCTCGGCCAGAACGGGCTCAGCTGCTTCCAACTGACTCCTCGTCTGGTTTGCCGGATGCCTTTGGCATCCGGCTTTTTGTTGGATCAGCTCCGCCCGCCGCCGTACGGTATCGACCATGGATCCCTCCCTGCTTCGCGACCGTCTCCAGGCGACCTGCCAGGCCTTTGAGGCCCTCGAGCGGCAACTGGCGGATCCCTCTGTTGCCGCCGATCCCGCCCAGCTGCAGTCTCTCGCCCGGGAGCGGGCTCGGCTGGAGCCGATCGTCAACGACACCCGCGAGCTGGAGCGCCTGGAGCGGGAGCAGCGGGAGGCGCAAGAGCTCCTCCGCCAACCCAAGGGATCTGCCGATGAGGAGGAGCTGGCGGCTCTGGCGGCCGAGGAGCTGCAGCTCCTGGAAGACCGCCTCGAGGTGTTGCGTCAGCGCCTCACGCTGGCCCTGCTCCCCCGCGATCCCCGCGATGAGCGCAGCGTGATGCTTGAGATCCGGGCCGGTGCAGGGGGGGATGAGGCTGCGCTGTGGGCGGGTGATCTGGCGCGCATGTATGAGCGCTATGCCCAGACCCATGGCTGGCAGGTGCAGCCCCTCAGTGCCTCGGAGGCGGAGCTGGGGGGTTTCAAGGAATTGATCCTCTCCATCAAGGGCGAGGCTGTGTACAGCCGCTTGAAGTTTGAGGCGGGGGTGCATCGGGTGCAGCGCGTGCCGGCCACCGAATCCCAGGGGCGAGTGCACACCTCCACCGCCACGGTGGCCGTGATGCCCGAGGCCGACCCCGTGGAGGTGACGATCGATCCAAAGGATCTGGAGATCAGCACGGCCCGCTCCGGCGGCGCTGGCGGCCAGAACGTGAACAAGGTGGAAACGGCGGTGGATCTGTTCCACAAACCCACGGGCATCCGGGTGTTTTGCACCCAGGAGCGCTCCCAGCTGCAAAACCGGGAGCGCGCCCTGGAAATCCTGCGGGCCAAGCTGCTGGAGCGGGAGCTCGCCGAGGCGGCCGATCAGGAGCGCAACGCCCGCCGCGCCCAGGTGGGCAGCGGCGACCGCAGCGAAAAGATCCGCACCTATAACGCCAAGGACAATCGGGTGACGGACCACCGTCTGGGCCGCAACTTCTCCCTCGACACCGTGCTGCAGGGGGAGCTGGAGGATGTGATCGAGAGCTGCATCGCCGCCGAGCAGAGCGCCAAGCTCGAGGAGCTCACCCTGCAGGCGGCGGGGGTGGGATAGGGCGGATCCAGACCCTGGCGGCCTCACGCCCCATTGCTGGCCCTCAGGCCCCGATCAAATACTTCTCCCACTCGCGGTTGAGACCATTGCCCATGCGTCGCCGGGCTTCGAAGCTCAGGCTGCTCAACGGGCGATGGGGGTCTTGCCGCAACACCATGCCCGCTTCCCGGGGGGTGCGGTTGCCCTTGCGCACGTTGCAGGGCAGGCAGGCGGTGGTCACGTTCTCCCAGCTGTCGGCGCCGCCCCGGCTGCGGGGCACCACATGGTCGATCGAGAGTGGATCACTGGCGGTGCCGCAGTATTGGCAGCGGTGGTTGTCGCGCTGGAAGACGTTGCGGCGGGTGAGGGGCATCTGCCGATAGGGCACCCGCACAAATTGGCGCAGGCGGATCACGGTGGGCTGGTGCAAATTGGGACGCAGCAAACGCTTCCGGTCGTGCTCCAGGCCCTCCGCTTTGCCCATTAAAACCATCACCATGGCCCGTTTCCAGGTGGTGATGTTGAGGGGTTCGTAGGAGGCGTTGAGAACCAGAACTTGGCCCATGGCCGCAGCTCAGTTGAGCCATGCTAAGGGGAATTTCGATGCAGATTCGGTGTCCCAGGTCACCGGCACCTATCCCGACCCCCAAGCCCTCGCGGCGTTGCTCGGGGGGGAGTGGCGGCGGCCTGCTCCCATGGGCCCCATTCGCGGGGTGGCCATTGATTCGCGACGCGTGCAGCCGGGCGACCTGTTCTTCGCCCTGCCGGGCCGCCATGCCGATGGCCACGCCTTCCTCGATGCCGCCCTTGGCGCTGGAGCCTCTCTGGTGGTGATGGGGCGGGGTTGGCCCCTCCCTGCCGGCCCCGCCCTGGTGGTGCAAGATCCGCTGGTGGCCCTGCAGCAGCTGGCCGCCTGGTATCGGCGGCGCCACATCCGCCAGGTGGTGGCCATCACCGGAAGCAACGGCAAAACCATCGTTAAAGATGCCCTCACCGCCGCCGTGGCCAGCCGTTTTCGCGTGGCTGCCAGCCCGGGGAGCTGGAACAGCCAGGTGGGGGTGCCCCTGGCGGTGCTGCAGGCCCCGCCAGGCACGGAGCTGGGGGTGTTTGAGGCGGGGGTGTCGGCGCCTGGGGAGATGGGACAGCTGGCGGCCGTGTTGCAGCCGGAGTTTGGGATTCTGGTGAATGTGGGTTTGGCCCACCTGGCCTCCTTCGGCAGCCGGGAGGCGACGGCCAGAGAAAAGATGGGCTTGTTTCAAGGCACTCCTGCGCCCCAATGGGTGCTCCTGCCGGAAGACCCCCTCCTGGACGCCTTCCCCCTCTCCTCCCCGGTGCTCCACCCGGGACGCGAACTCCCCCGGCTGTTGGCCCGGGAGCCCATCGCCAACGGCTTGCTGCTCACCCTCGCCTTCGCTGGCCAGCAGACCCCGCTCCAGATTCCCGTCCGCACCCGCTCCGCCCCCCTGGTGCACGATCTGCTGGTGGCGATCACGGCGGCGGTGCGCCTGGGGGTGGAGCCCGAGGCCCTTGCGCTGGCCCTGCACGACTATTCCTTTGGCCCCACCCGCATGGAGACCTGGCGCACGCCGGAGGGGGTGACGATCGTGAACGACACCGCCAGTTCCGATCCCCTCTCGGTGCAGGCGGCCCTCGATGCGGTGGCGGCCAGCCCGGAGGCCAAGGGCAAACGGATCTTTCTCTTTGGCGGCATGGCGGAGCTGGGGGAGCGGGAGGAGATGGAGCACCACCTCATCGGCCAGGTGGCGGCGCAGCGGGGCTTCAGCCACCTGCTCCTGCTGCCCCATCCGGCCCAGGCCGCCACGGCGGCGGGTTGGCGAGCCGCCACACCGGAGGCGCCGGTGCTTGAGCTGGCCGATCCCCACGCCCTGCGCCGCCAGCTGCGCGAGCTGGCCCAGCGGGACGATCTGCTGCTCGTCAAGGGCCCGTCCTCATCGGGGTTGACGGCCTTGGCCTGCGAGCTGTGGGAGTCGATGGCGCCGCGGCGGCTGGTGGTGGATGTGGGGGCCATCCGGGAGAACATCGCCCGCTTCCAGGCCCTTTGCGGCAGGGAGGTGGCGATCCTGGCGGTGCTCAAGGCCTGGGCCTACGGCACCGAACTCGCCCGCCTGGCCAGTGCCCTGCAGGAGGGGGGGGTGGATTGGATCGGTGTCTCCGCAGCCGATGAGGGGGCGATCGTGCGGCGGGCTGGTGTGCACCTGCCGATCTTGGTGTTGTTGATGGACCGCGACGAAGTGGACAAGGCGGTGCGCTACCGCCTCACCCCGGTGGTGTATTCCCTGCCCTTTGCCCTGGCTCTGGTGGAGGGGCTGCGGCAGCTGGGGGCCAGCTTGGAGGTGCACCTCGAGATCGAAACCGGCATGGGCCGTCTGGGCGTGGCCCCCGAGGAGGCCTTGACGGTGGTGCGCCTGCTGCGCAGCTCCGGGGTGGTGCGGCTCACAGGGGTGATGACCCATCTGGCCTCGGCCGATGATCCGGCCGCCGACGACGAGACGCGAGGCCAATTGGCGGTGTTTGACGCGGTGGTGGCCGCCATCCAGGCGGAGGTCGAGGAGCCCCTGGTGGTGCATGCGGCGGCCACCTCTGGCGCGGCGCGCTTCCCGGAGGCCCGTTACGGGATGGTCCGGCTGGGGCTGGGCCTCTACGGCATTCCCCCATCCCCGGCGGTGGGGGAGGCTCTCGATCTGCAGCTGGCGGTGGCCTTTGTCAGCCGCCTGGTGCAGGTGACCACCCTGAACCGGGGCCAGCGGGTGGGCTACAACGGCACCTATGTGGTTGAGGCGCCCCAGCAGCGGGTGGGCATCGTGGCCGCCGGCTACAACGATGGCGTGCCCTGGAGCCTCTCCAACAGGGGGGAGGTGATGCTCCACGGCCAGCGGGTGCCGATCATCGGCCGGGTGTCGATGGATTCGATGGCCATCGATCTCTCGGCGGTGCCCCAGGCGGCCGTGGGCGATGAGGTGCTGCTCTTCGGCACCTACGAAGGGCAGACCCTGCGGCCGGAGGAGGTGGCCGCCCGGGCTGGCACCATCCCCTACGACCTGCTGGTGCATGTGGACAGCCGCCGGGTGCAGCGCCTCTTTCGCAGCGAGTAGGCGCGCCCTTGTCGGGTTAAGCTCTTGAAGCCGCTGGAGAGGTGGCTGAGCGGTTGAAAGCGGCTCCCTGCTAAGGAGTTACAGGAGGCAACTTCTGTCGAGGGTTCGAATCCCTCCCTCTCCGTTTCCAAACCGTTGGCGCCCGACGGCCACAGCCGGGCAAACGACCAGATTCCAGCTCTGCTTCGTCACCACGCTGGGAAAGGCCACCCAGGGATGGCGGGCTGCATCGGCAATCACCAGGCTGGTGAGCGACCGAGAGGATTTGCCACGGCGCGAAACAATGGCCTCGATCCTCGGGCCAATTGACCGCCGCTTGAGGCCAGCTGTCAAATCGCGCTCGCCCTTCACCCCCGCAGCAAGCGGCGACAGATCTCCGGCAGCAGCGTTTCCTCCTTGGCGCAGGTTGCACCTTCGCTGAAGGCCACCAGCAGCGTGGGCGCCATCCCTTCGCTTTCCACATAGGCCGCGTCGTGGCGGGCCTGGCTCATCCAGCCGGCCTTGCTCCAAAGCTGGGCGCCCTCCGGCAGGCCGCCCCCCAAAAAGCCATCCACCTGGTTTTCCGGATCCGCCGCCCGCTGCTCTAGATCCAATGAGCGCGCCAACAGCCCCTGCATCCGCAGGCTCGCCGGTGGCGACACCATCGCCCCGGCCATCACGGCCTGCAGCATCCGGGCCGTGGCCTCCGTGCTCAGCCGGTTGCGATTGCCATTGGCTTCCCCATAGCTCTGCCGCTCCCGGCCATAGGGGCCATCCCCCCAGGTTTTCTGGCAGGCATTGCACCCTTCAAGCTCGGCCCAGCCCAGCTCCGCCAGCCAGCGGTTCACCACCTGGCGCTGGTGACTCCACTGGGCAAAGGGCCTCGCTGGCAGCTCCACCCCGCTGGTGGTGCCGCTGAGGAGATCCACCAGATACCCCGTGGCGTCATTGCTGGAATGCTGCACCATGTCGGCCATGGCCCGCCGCACCTCCTCCGTGGAGCGGAGCCATTGGCGCTGGATCCAGGCCTCCACGGCCACCAGATACACCAGTTTCACCACACTGGCCGGGTAGCGCTGCTCGCTCCCCCGCCAGTGGGCCCCTGCCCCGGCCTCCTCCAGCGGGCATCCCCAGCCCTCCTGGCTCCAGCTGCGCAGGGAGGCCGGGTAGCGCACCCACGTGAGGGAGAGTTGATCCCCCAGCCCCGGGCGGCCCTCCGTCTCCAGCTCGGCCACCAGGTTGGCCAGCTCCTGCTGCATCGCCCCATCGGCGCGGTAGAACGCCATCACCTCACGCCGCTTGGCGATGGCGACATTAGGAACAGCCCCCCCGTCCCATCCCGCCCCGCCCGTGGCCGGCAGCCTTTGGCGGTTGACCCAGCCCCTCGACGCCTACAGCCGCCCCGGGGGCAGCGGCCTGGCCACCCAGGTGGCGGCCCAGCGCCACCTGCGGGTGCTTGATGCCCCCGCGGCAGGCCCGAGCCCCCGCCTGCGGGTGCGCCTGCTGGAGGACGGCTATCCCTGTTGGCTCAACGCCGCGGATCTTCTTCACCACGGCGTGCCTGCGACCTTTGCGCCGGCGCCTCGCAGTTGGGATCGCCCAGCGATCGAGGCCTGCCTGCCCAGCGTGCTCGCCTTTGCCCTCGCGGCGATGGAGGTGCCCAACCGCTACCTCTGGGGCGGCACCCTCGGGCCGGATTACGATTGCTCGGGTTTGGTGCAAACCGCCTTTGCCCGAGCTGGCATCTGGCTGCCTCGGGATGCCTACCTGCAGGAGCGCTTCTGCAGGCCCGTGGCCGTGCAGCCCGGGCAGAGCTGCCTGTTGCAACCAGGCGATTTGATCTTTTTTGGTTCCCCGCAGCGCTGCACCCACGTGGGCCTCCACCTGGGGGAGGGGCGTTACCTGCACAGCTCGGGGCAGGAGTTTGGCCGCAACGGCCTGGGGGTGGATGACCTGAATCCCCACAACAGCGACCCTGTGGCCAGCCACTATCGCCTCACCCTGAGGGGGGCTGGGCGGGTGATGCACAGCCATGATGGCGGTGCCCTGCCCCCCTAGGGCAGCCCTTTTCCCCCTTGCAAGGCCATGGCGGATCCCGTTGGTCTCAGTCCTGCCATGTTCGACCCCACCGCAGGGCGGGATCTCCCCTCGGCCATCCAGCCCACCAGCCCGGATCTCTCGGTGGTGGTGCCCCTCTACAACGAGGAGGGGAGCCTGCAGCAGCTGGTCGACAAGCTCCTGGATGCCCTGCGTCCGTTGGGCCTCTCCTTCGAGCTTGTGCTTGTGGATGACGGATCGCGGGACGCCACCCCGCTGCTGCTGCGGCAGCTGGCTGCGCAGGTGCCCGAGTTGGTGGCGGTGCTCCTGCGCCGCAACTACGGCCAAACGGCCGCCATGGCGGCGGGTTTCGACAACAGCCGCGCTCCGATCATCGTGACGCTGGATGGCGATCTCCAAAACGACCCGGCGGACATCCCGCTTCTGCTCGACACCCTCGAACAGGGCTACGACCTGGTGAGCGGCTGGCGCCACCAGCGCCAGGATGGGGCCCTCAACCGATTGCTGCCCTCGTTGATCGCCAATCGCCTCATCGCCAAGGTGACCGGCGTGCGCCTCCACGACTACGGCTGCTCCCTGAAGGCCTACCGGCGGGAGGTGGTGGCAGACATGAATCTCTACGGCGAACTGCACCGCTTTCTCCCCGCCCTGGCCTTCATCGAAGGGGCGCGCATCGGGGAGGTGCGGGTGCAGCATCACCCGCGCCGCTACGGCAAGAGCAAATACGGGATCGATCGCACCTTCAGGGTGTTGATGGATCTGCTCACGGTGTGGTTCATGAAGCGCTTCCTGACTCGCCCCATGCACGTTTTCGGCCTGGCGGGGATCATCACGTTGGGCGTGGGGTTGATCACGGCCCTGTGGTTGGTGGGGGAGAAATTGCTGTTGGGCACCGACATCGGCAACCGCCCCCTGCTGCTTCTGGCTGTTGTGGCCATCCTCAGTGGAGTGCAGCTCTTTTGCTTCGGCCTGCTCGCTGAATTGCAGATGCGCACGTATCACGAAAGCCAGGGGCGACCGATCTATCGGGTGCGGGCCACATTGCGCGGCGCTGGCGTGGCCTGAACCAGGGAGCTGCCGGGGCTTGGGCGCCCCCGAAACGTTTCCATCGCCAGCGCCGCCTCCCGCATCACCCGGGGATCGGGATCGCGAAGGCCCTGACGCAGCAAAGGGATCACCTCCCGGCATCCCCAGGCCCTGGCCAGCCGGATCGCTTCGAGTCGTTGCGCTCCCCCGGCCCGATAGTGCCTGCCCAGCTCCCGCAGCCAGCTCTGCCGCTGATGGGCCGGCAGACGGGCGTGGGGCTGATCCCCCAGGGGGGTCTGGGGCGACCAGGCACTGGAGCCGCACTCCTGTGCATCCCGGTCCCCGGGGGGCGCGTCTAGCAGGGTCTGGCGAGCCTCCCACACCAGGCTGTTCTGCGCCCGGTTGAGGGCAGCCACCGCATGGGCATCGGTGCTTTTGAGGAGGGGCCTGGGGCGGCGGCCGGCCCACCACAACCCAGCCGCCAAAACGACGGCCACAACTCCGAGCAGGGAGGTGTTCATGCTGCTGAACTTTTATGTCACCCCCAGCGGTGCGCCGGGGCTGCGCCAAGAGGCCTCCTTACAGTACCGGCGGTTGTTCCTGGCCTTGCCATGACTGGAAGTTTTGCCGCCGCTTGGATGCCCTCCGTGTTTGTTCCCCTGGTGGGAATCCTCGGCCCTGCCGTGGCCATGGCCCTGCTCTTCAACGTGATTGAAGCCCGCGACTGATCCCGTCGCCGTTGCCCGCTCCATCCGAAGCACCCCCCTTTCCCCCCACCGCCATGACCGTCACCCCCGTGGCCGACCCCTGCGTCGGCAACCTGGCGACCCCCGTCAATAGCAGCTACTTCACCAAGGCGTTCCTCAACGCTCTGCCGGCCTACCGCCCGTCCCTCTCGCCCAACCGGCGCGGTCTGGAGGTGGGCATGGCCCACGGCTTCTTCCTATTTGGGCCCTTTGCCCTCACCGGTCCCCTGCGTCTCACGGAATACGCCAACACGGCAGGTTTGCTGGCCACGATCGGCCTGGTGTCGATCCTCACGGTGTGTCTCTCGATCTATGGCACCGCCGGCCGCGGACCCAATGTGCAACCTCCCGATGTCACCATCGACCATCCCCCAGCCGATCTGTTCACCAAGGCGGGCTGGGCAGAATTTGCCAGCGGCTTTTGGCTGGGCGGTTGCGGCGGTGCGGCCTTTGCCTGGTTCCTCTGCAGCACAGCCATCGTCTCCCCCCTGGTGAAGATCGCCGGCGGAGTCTGGAGCGTCAACTGAGTTTTCGTCAGCAAGCGTGGGGATGACAGCCATCTCCAGTTCAGAAGCCATCCAGCTGGATAACGAACGAGCAACCCATAGGCCCGACTCTTGTGTTTGGGCCAATGGGTTGTTTCTTTGTTGGCACGTTTCATGCCTCGTCGGTTTCGGCTTCTCGTGCGGTTCCTCGTGCTGACGTGCAGCCATAAAAAAACCCGGTCGAAGCCGGGTGTTGACGCCAACAAGGCAGGGTTTCGGATATTGGCCCGAATCACTTCGCGGCCGATCGGATGCGGCGACGCATCCTGCGGCTGGCTCCATAGGCGATGGGCAGGCCAAGGGCGGCAAATGGCCCAGGTGTGGCCCTGACGGTGATGGTGTCGTTGGTTCCGGCTACGGTCCATACGCCCAAATCGCCGAAGCTGGCAATGCCCAGAGCAGCCACGGTTGTGTTGGGGAAGACAGAAAAAGAGTGAATCATTGAGCCACTGGTGTAGTTCGATCCAACGATCCCCAAGGTTCCTGCAATTCCGAAAAAATTACCTGAAGAACTAGTGGCAAGCGTCAATGGACCAGATCCAAAGGATTGTTGTACCGGTGGCACTAGTGGGAAGAATTGAGCTAATTGGCTCGAATCGCCAATACAAAGGGCGGCAGCCCCTGAATCAATGGCCCCCTGGGTTCCCAACGTGCCGTTCCCACAAGTGGACGATCCGGCAGATGTGCTTGGCAGAAGCAGTGAGCCCTTGGCACTAATGACGACGCCATTGCCAGTTTCTTGTATGTTGATATCAACCGCAGCCTGGGCAGCTTGATGGCTCAGCGCATACGCAGATAGAGGTCCCAGCAGGCAAATGTGACGAAAGAGCCGCTGCATTTCAGTAAAAGTAAAAATAATCACCGTACAACTCTACCCCAAAAAGTGAAATTAATACCATCTTTCGTAAATATGTGAGCCTTTCCAGATGGGTCTGTCAAGACTAAAAACGTGAATTATTCAGGCAAAAAAAACCCAGGCTTTGAGCCTGGGCCTTGTCGATGTCCCTCGGGGAGACAGGTTTGTTCGCTGATTTACCCGAACTTGCCTGCTGTGGAGGCGATCAGGAAGGCGGCGTAGGTGAGGAAGAAGCCCACAGTGAAGTGAGCCAGACCCACGACCCTGGCCTGAACAATCGAGAGGGCTACAGGCTTGTCACGCCAGCCCACAAGGTTGGCGAGCGGCGTGCGTTGATGCGCCCAAACGATGGTTTCGATCAGCTCCTGCCAGTAGCCCCGCCAGGAGATCAGGAACATGAATCCGGTTGCCCACACCAGGTGGCCAAACAGGAACATCCACGCCCAGACGGCCAAATTGTTGGTGCCTGAGGGGTTGTAACCGTTGATCAGCTGGGAGCTGTTGAGCCACAGGTAGTCGCGGAACCAACCCATGAGATAGGTGCTGGATTCGTTGAACTGGGCCACATTGCCCTGCCAGATGGCCAGGTGTTTCCAGTGCCAATAGAAGGTGAGCCAGGCCACCGTGTTCAAGGCCCAGAACAACGCCAGGTAGAAGGCATCCCACGCCGAGATGTCGCAGGTGCCGCCACGGCCGGGGCCGTCGCAGGGGAAGGAGTAGCCGAAGTCCTTTTTATCGGGCATCAGCTTGGAACCCCGGGCATCCAGGGCACCCTTCACCAGGATCAAGGTGGTGGTGTGCAGCCCCAAAGCGATGGCGTGGTGTACCAGGAAATCGCCGGGGCCGATCTGCAGGAACAGGGAGTTGTTTCCCGCATTCACAGCCTCCAGCCAGCCAGGCAGCCAGACGGCGCCGGGGCCAGGGGCATTGCTCACGAGACTGTTGGGGTTGGCCAACAGCACATCCATGCCATAGAGCGCCTTGCCGCTTGCCGCTTGCACGAACTGGGCGAACACGGGCTCCACAAGAATCTGCTTCTCGGGAGTTCCAAAGGCCACCACCACGTCGTTGTGGACGTAGAGGCCGAGGGTATGGAAGCCAAGGAAGAGCGACACCCAGCTCAGGTGGCTGATGATTGCTTCCTTGTGCTCCAGCATCCGAGCCAACACGTTGTCCTTGTTGGCCTCCGGGTCGTAATCCCGAATGAAGAAGATGGCACCGTGGGCAAAGGCACCGCACATCAGGAAGATGGCGATGTACTGGTGGTGGGTGTAAAGCGCAGCCTGGGTGGTGTAATCCCGTGCGATGAACGCATAGGAGGGCAGCGAATACATGTGCTGCGCCACCAGGCTGGTCACCACACCCAGGGAGGCCAGTGCCAAACCCAGTTGGAAGTGCAAGGAATTGTTGATCGTGTCGTAGAGCCCCTTGTGGCCCGCCCCCAGATTCCCAGGGGTTCCCTTGGGTGGGTTGTGGGCGTCAAGGATCTCGCGGATCGAGTGGCCGATACCGAAGTTGGTTCGGTACATGTGGCCGGCGATCACAAAGATGCAACCAATCGCCAGGTGGTGGTGGGCAATGTCCGTCAGCCAGAGGGATTCCGTCTGCGGATGGAAGCCTCCCAAGAAGGTGAGGATCGCTGTGCCGGCCCCTGTGGAGGTGCCGAAGAGTTGGCCAGCTGCGTCGGGGTTTTGGGCGTAAACGCCCCAGTTTCCGGTGAAGAAGGGGCCAAGTCCCGCAGGGTGGGGGGCCACCGAGAGGAAGTTGTCCCAGCCCACATGCACACCCCTGGATTCAGGAATGGCCACGTGCACCAGGTGCCCGGTCCAAGCGATGGAACTGAAGCCGAAGAGCACAGCCAGGTGGTGGTTCAGGCGGGATTCCGCGTTTTTGAACCAGGCCAGCGAGGGCAGGAACTTGGGCTGCAGATGCAGCCAGCCGGCGAAGAGGGCCCAGGCCGAGAGGATCATCATGAAGATGGATCCCTGGTAAAGCTCGGCGTTGGTGCGCATCCCGATGGTGTACCACCAGTGATAGAGACCGGAGTAGGCCACATTCACGGGTGAGGAGGCGCCGGCCTGGGTGAAGGCCGTGATGGCGCCTTGGCCGAAGTGCGGATCCCAGATCGCGTGGGCGATGGGACGAACGTGCAGCGGATCGGCGACCCACTGCTCAAAGTTGCCTTGCCAGGCGATATGGAACAGGTTTCCCGAAACCCAGAGGCCAATGATGGCCAGGTGTCCGAAGTGGGTGGAGAACAGCTTTTGGTAAAGCCTCTCCTCGGTCATGCCGTCGTGGCTCTCAAAGTCGTGAGCCGTGGCAATCCCGTACCAAATTCGGCGGGTTGTCGGGTCCTGTGCCAGACCCTGGCTGAACGAAGGAAATTTCGTTGCCATTGAGAAAGGTCAGGTGGAGGTCAGCCGACCGCGATGATGCGGGCCAGGAAGAACGACCAGGTTGTGGCGATGCCACCCAGCAGATAGTGGGCGACGCCGACTGCACGGCCCTGGGTGATGGAAAGCGCACGAGGCTGAATCGCCGGCGCCACCTTCAGCTTGTTGTGAGCCCACACGATGGACTCGATCAGCTCCTGCCAGTAGCCACGGCCACTGAAGAGGAACATCAGGCTGAAGGCCCAGATGAAGTGGGCACCGAGGAACATCAGGCCATAGGCACTGGAACTCGAGCCGTAGCTGTTGATCACCTGTGCGGCCTGAGCCCACAGAAAATCACGCAGCCAGCCATTGATTGTGATGGCGCTCTGGGCGAAGTTGCCGTTGGTGATGTGCGAAACAGTGCCATCGGCATTCACCGTGCCCCACACGTCGCTCTGCATCTTCCAGCTGAAGTGGAAGATCACGATCGACAGGGAGTTGTACATCCAGAACAGCCCGAGGAACACGTGATCCCAAGCCGACACCTGGCAGGTGCCGCCACGGCCGGGGCCGTCGCAGGGGAAACGGAAACCCAGATTCGCCTTGTCGGGAATCAGGCGGGAGCTGCGGGCATACAACACACCTTTCAGCAGGATCAACACGGTGACGTGGATCGTGAAGGCGTGGATGTGGTGCACCATGAAATCGGCCGTTCCCAGGGGGATCGGCGCGGCGGCCACCTTGCCGCCCACGGCCACCACGCTGCCGTTGAACACTTCACTCACGCCGGCGAGGGCATTGGGTGCGGTGGTGCCGGCGGCGGCGGCGTGAAGGCCTTGGATCCACTGGGCGAAGACAGGCTTCAGCTGGATCGCTGTGTCACTGAACATGTCCTGGGGACGACCCAGGGCGCGCATCGTGTCGTTGTGGATGTAAAGGCCAAAGCTGTGGAAGCCCAACCAGATGCACACCCAGTTCAGGTGGCTGATCAGGGCATCGCGGGCCTTGAGCACCCGATCGAGAACGTTATCGACGTTCTTGGCTGGGTCGTAATCCCTGATCATGGCAATGGCCGCATGGGCCCCAGCGCCAACGATCAGGAAGCCACCGATCCACATGTGGTGGGTGAACAGTGACAGCTGGGTTGGGTAGGAAACACCGATGTAGGGATAGGGCGGCATCGCATACATGTGGTGCGCCACGATGATCGTGAGCGACCCGAGCATGGCCAGGTTGATGCCCAGCTGTGCGTGCCAAGAGGTGGTGAGGAATTCGAAGAGGCCGTTGTGCCCGTTCGGGGCGGGGAACAGCAGGGGATCGCCCTTCTGACCCTCAAGGATTTCCTTGATGCTGTGGCCGATTCCCCAGTTCGTGCGGTACATGTGGCCCGCCACGATGAAGAGCACCGCAATCGCCAGATGGTGATGGGCGATGTCGGTCATCCAGAGGCTGCCGGTCACAGGATTCAACCCACCCTTGAAGGTGAGGAAATCGCTGTAGGCGGCCCAGTTGCCGGTGAAAAAGGCAGAAATGCCCGCACCGAATCCAGGGAAGAGCTGGGTCAGCAGATCCAGGTTGAAGAATTCGTGCGGCAGGGGAATGTCTGCCACGGAGGCAATGGTCTTGCCGTTCAACACCAGGGGCTGGCCCGCATCAATGGCATCGAGCAGCTGCGTGGTGGGCAGCGACACGTGCAAGAGATGGCCTGTCCAGGAGAGGGAACCAAGCCCAAGCAGACCGGCCAGATGGTGGTTGAGCATCGACTCAACGTTCTGGAACCACTCGAGCTTGGGAGCTGCCTTGTGGTAGTGAAAGACACCGGCATTCAGCATGAGGCCAGCCATGACGAGAGCGCCGATGGCTGTGCACAGAAGCTGATACTCATTGGTGAAACCCCAGGCTCTCCACACGTGGAAGAGACCGGAGGTGATCTGAATGCCGTGGAAGCCGGCACCCACGTCACCATTCAGGATTTCTTGGCCAAAGATGGGCCAAACCACCTGCGCGCTTGGTTTGACGTGCAGAGGGTCGGCCAGCCAGCCGCTGTAGTTGGAGAAGCGCGCACCGTGATAAAAGGCGCCGCTGAGCCAGATGAAGATGACGGCCAGATGGCCGAAGTGAGCGCTGAAGATCTTGCGTGAGACCTCCTCAAGATCGCTCGTGTGGCTGTCGAAGTCGTGAGCGTTGGCGTGGAGGTTCCAAATCCAGGTGGTGGTTTTGGGACCTTTGGCGAGGGTGCGGTCGAAGTGCCCGGGCTTTTCAAAAAGCTCGAACGTCGCCGGAACAGGGTTCCGATCGACCAGCTCCTCCGCCTTTTTCCCACGCTCTGGTGGGCTGATGGTCATCGAGAGGTTCCTCGAGGGACGGAATCGAGGTGGGTGGTCCACCCCTTCGATGGTGCTCCGGCGAGGCCGGGCCATCGGTGGGGCCCACGGGGGTGAGACCGCAAGCGGCCTGTGCCCTCCATGGGCTCCAGTCGACAGGGAAAACCCTTGTGACGACTGGCGCTTGGGGCCCCGATAGGGGACCGCTGGCGGAAGTATAGGGGTCGAAAACAAGTGTTTTTGGTCGCCAGTTACAAAGGTTCAATCCTGGGCTTTTCAAGGCTGTGACAGGCATCTGCTGGTGGGTTTCTTATATTCAAATCCTGTGTTTCGACACATTTCATTTGCACGTTCTTTGGCGTGCTCTGGTGCTGCTGCCTCGGCGATGGCTTGGGCCGGCGACTGGGTGGTGTCAATGGCTCAGCAGAATGGATGGCTCGTGAGGAGTTCCAACGTGGGTGGTCGGCAGCGCCGTCTCTGGCTTGCGCGAACGTTGGCTTGGGCCCTGGTGCTGCTGTTCTTCTTCACCCCCTCGGCTGCACAGGCCCTCAGTTGGCGGCTGCCGGGACGGGCCACGCCACCTCCTCCCCGCTCCGCGAACGGGTTTGCACAGCAACGGCTGCAGGAAGTGCCCCCCCCCGATGGGGTGCAGAGACTGCAGGTGGCGCTTGAGGATCGCGATCCCCAGGTGCGCATCCTGGCCCCCGCCGACGGCAGCCTCCTGCCGGAGGGACCCTGGAGCTTGCGGCTGCAGGTGTCCGATTGGCCCTTGGTGGAAGCTGGTCCCCTCGGGATGGGCCCCCACCTGGTGGTGCAGCTGGATGGACAACCGCCGCGCCCTGTGGTGGCAACCGAGGTGGAGATGCCGCCGCTCTCCCCGGGCAGCCATTTGCTCACCGTCTATGCCGCCAAGCCCTGGGGAGAGGCGCACAAAGGCCCTTCTGCCCTGCAGCAGATTCGGGTGCATCGCCTGGCCGCCAATCCCGCCACCCTGCCCCCGCCTGGCACGCCCCAACTCATCCCCGTGAGCCCGGTCGGCCCCTCTGGTGCCCCGCCCCTGCTGCTGGACTGGCTGTTGATCGATGCCCCGTTGCAAGGCCTGCGCACGGAGGCCTTGGGCTGGCGGCTGCGGGTCACCCTCAATGGGGAAAGCGTGCTTCTGGATCGGCAGATCCCCGTTTGGCTGAAGGGCTGGCAGCCCGGCAGGAATGCCCTCCTTTGGGAGCTTTTGGATGGACGGGGGGAACCCCTCAATCCTCCGTTCAATAGCCTCTTGCAAGAAGTGATCGTGCCGCCCGCCGTTGGGACCGATCAACCGCATTTTGGGGCGCTGACGGCACTGGAGAGGGCCGTTCTTCTCGGGGAGAAGCCCGCTTCGCTCCTGATGCCTGCCCCGGCCGACGAACCGCCGCCAGGCGATGTGCCTTTGCCTGAGCCCCCCCAACCAGCGGGGTCCCCGACCCAATCCGTTCCGCTGCCCCAGGATGCCCTGGAAGAGGAGAGCCCGCTGCCCGATTCGCCCCCCCCACCGCCCGTCGCTGATCGCGCCGACGGATCAGGCTCGCCCGAGGTGAACGCTGCGTCGTTGCCGCGCTCCGAGGAGGAGAGGGCTGAGAGGGCAGAGCCCCTCCCCGGTCCGCCGATGGTGTCCGAACCTGAACCTGAACCTGAACCTGAACCTGTGCCCGAGCCCACACCGCAACCGGAAACGGAAACGGTTCCTATGGCTCCAGCCAGCCAGCTTGCAGGGCCGACGGTGTCCGTCCGTCCTGCCCCGGCCGAGGCTCCCGAGGGGCCTGCACCCGAGGGCGGGCTGCCGCCAGAACCCCCCTCGCAGCCGTTGACGGCCAGGCAGGAGGTCAACCCCGATGGCACGTTGAAACGGCAGCCCCAACCGAGCCCCCTGCAGAGGCTGCGGGAGCGCCTGAATCGATGAGCATCGCGCGCAAAGACCCCAAGCCCTTGGCGGCCATTGGCTTCAGCCCCTCGGCCGTGCCTTTGCTGCAGCAACTCCAACAGGCCTTCGATGGGCTCCTCATCCGCTGGCCCCATGCCGAAGAGGGTCCAGAGGCCTGGCTCAGCCGCTGTTGGCCAGAGGTTTCAGGGATTCTGGCCATTGGCGCCTGCGGGATGGTGATGCGCCTTGTGGCGCCCCTTCTGGCCGACAAACACACGGACCCCGCCGTGCTGGTGCTCGATCCGCAGGGGCGTTGGGTGGTGCCCCTGCTCGGCGGCCATGGGGCCGGGGGAGAGGCTCTGGCTCGAGAGCTGGCTGCTCTTCTGGATGGAACGGCTGTGGTCACGGGACAGTCGGCCAGCCAGGGTCTTCTGCCCCTCGATGCCTTTGGCACCGCATGGGGGTGGCGCCAGGGCGAGGGCGGCGACTGGTCGGCCCTGATGGTGGCGGCGTCCCGGCAGGGCCAGGCGGGATCCTGGCCCGTGCGCCAGGACTGCGGAGAGGTGCGCTGGCAGCAGTTGCAGGCCGCCCAGACCCTCTCCCCCGCACCTTCCCCACCCGGCGGGGAAGGCGTGGCTCCAGGCACGCTGGCGATCAGCGTGCGCCGCGGCGAGGACTGCCGCTGGCACCCCCCTTGCCTTTGGCTGGGGATGGGGTGTGAGAGGCACACCAGCCTCTCCCTGTTGGAGGGGCTGGTGGATGCCACCCTGGCGTTGGAAGGTTTGGCCCCTCAGGCGGTGGCAGGGCTCGCCAGCTGCACCCGCAAAGGAGATGAGGAGGCTCTGCTGGCCCTGGCGGCCCGCCGCGGCTGGCCCCTGCGGCTCTACTCCGCCGAGCAGTTGGCCGCCGTTGCGGTGCCCCATCCCTCCACCGTGGTGGAGCGGGAGATGGGAACCGCCAGCGTGGCTGAGGCTGGGGCCTTGCTGGCCGCCGCCCAGGCCGAGGCGGACCCCGGCAAGGACCCCTTGGCGATCCCCCCTGATCGTCTTCTGGTGCCGAAGCGAATCGCCCGGGCGGGGCCCCAGGAGCGGGGGGCCGCCACCCTGGCGATCGCCCTGGCCGAACGCCAATGGGCGCCCCAGCGGGGCAGCCTGCACCTGGTGGGCAGTGGCCCCGGAGCGTTGTCCCTGCTCACCGGAGAGGTGCGCAGGGTGTTGGCCCAGTGCAGCGCTTGGGTGGGCTACGGGCCCTACCTCGACCTGTTGGAACCCCTGCGCCGCCCCGATCAACTCCGCGTCGATGGTCGCCTCACCGAGGAGTTGGCGCGGTGTGCCGAAGCACTCGCCTTGGCTCGCGAGGGACTGACCGTCGCCCTGATCTCCTCCGGAGATAGCGGCATCTACGGGATGGCGGGCCTGGCCCTGGAGCTTTGGTGGGCCCTGCCCGAGCTGGATCGCCCCCCGTTCGAGGTGCACCCGGGTGTGTCGGCCCTGCAGATGGCGGCGGCCCGGGTCGGGGCTCCCCTGATGCACGACTTCTGCACCATCAGCCTCAGCGACCGCCTCACCCCTTGGCCGTTGATCGAACGCCGGCTGAGCGCCGCGGCGCAAGCGGATTTCGTGGTGGCCCTCTACAACCCCCGATCCCAAGATCGCCACTGGCAATTGGAGCGGGCCCGGCAGCTGCTCTTGGCGCACCGTCCCCCAACGACTCCCGTGCTGTTGGCCCGACAGCTGTCCCGCCCCGGCGAGAGCTGCGCCACTTACACCTTGGCCACCCTGCCTTGCGAGGCGGTGGACATGGTGACCCTGGTGCTGGTCGGCAACAGCCAAACCCGTGCGCAAGCAGGTCGCCTGCTCACCCCCAGGGGCTACCCCCTGGAGGCCAGGAGCTGCGAATCGGGATGACAGGATTCGAACCTGCGGCCCCTTCGTCCCGAACGAAGTGCGCTACCAAGCTGCGCTACATCCCGTGGGGCCAGTGTAGGAGATCAATCAGCAGCCCTGGTCCTTCGAGTTTGGTTGGGGTTGTCTAAAGTTGAGTGTTGCTCGGTTTGTTGGGAGAGCCCCCTTGCACTCGGCCAGCCCATCGCGGCAGGGCTCTGGACCCGCTGCCAAGCCCGAGTGGCTGCGGGTGAAAGCCCCGCAGCGCGAGCGAATCGGCCAGGTGGCGGATCTGCTGTCTGATCTGCATCTGAACACGGTTTGCCAGGAGGCCAGTTGCCCCAACATCGGCGAGTGCTTCGCAGGCGGCACGGCCACCTTCTTGATCATGGGCCCTGGCTGCACCCGGGCCTGCCCCTACTGCGACATCGACTTTGATCGGAGCGTGCGCGCCCTCGATCCCAGCGAGCCGGAGCGGCTTGCTGAGGCAGTTCAGCGCCTTGGGCTCAGCCATGTGGTGATCACGTCCGTGAACCGGGACGATCTGGAGGATGGGGGCGCACAGCAGTTTGTGGCCTGCATCGAGCAGGTGCGACGTCGCTCGCCGTTCACCACCATCGAGCTGTTGATTCCCGATTTCTGCGGCGATCCCTCGGCCTTGGCCCGGGTGATGGCCGCGGCTCCCGATGTGCTCAACCACAACATCGAAACCGTGCCTCGCCTCTACCGGCAGGTGCGACCCCAAGGTGATTACGCCCGCTCCTTGACCCTGTTGCAGCAGGTGCACGACGGTTGGCCCAGGGTTTACGTGAAATCCGGGTTGATGGTCGGTCTGGGGGAACGGGATGAGGAGGTGAGCGCCGTGATGGCCGATTTGCGACGCCATGGTGTCGATATCGTCACGATTGGTCAATACCTCTCACCTGGACCGAAGCATCTGCCTGTGCAGCGGTTTGTCACGCCGGAGCAATTCGAGGCGTTTCGCTGCGAGGGGGAGCATGGCCTGGGATTTCTGCAGGTGGTGAGCAGTCCGCTCACGCGCAGCAGCTATCACGCCGGAGAGGTGCACCGCCTGATGCGCGAGCACCCCCGCTAACGCTGCCCTGCTCCCTCAGACCACTGCTTGCTCCCGCTGGGCCAGTCCGACGGTGGCAAGTTCACTCGGGGGCACAAGCACCTTGAAGCGACCCTGCCAGCTGGCCCAATCCTTGAGGATGGCTTCAGCCCTCTGGCTGCCTGTGCGCCGCGCATGCTCCTCCAGCAGGGGGCGCAGGAGAGCGACCTGTTCGGGGGTGCTCAGGGGGTGGATGGCAACGGTGTCAGGATTGAGGAGCCGCCCGAGGCTGTTCTCTTCATCCAGAAGGAAGGCCACTCCGCCGGTCATGCCAGCGGCCACGTTGCGGCCGGTGCTTCCCAGCACCACCACCACGCCCCCGGTCATGTACTCGCAGCAATGGTCGCCGGTGCCTTCCACCACGGTCTTGGCCCCGCTGTTGCGCACGGCGAAGCGCTCACCGGCCCGGCCCCTCGCATAGAGCTCGCCGCCTGTCGCCCCGTAAAGGCAGGTGTTGCCGAGAATCACCTGATCCTCGGGGTCGGTGCGGCCAGGCGGAGGAATCAGGGTGAGAGTGCCCCCGTTCATGCCCTTGCCCACATAGTCGTTGGCTTCTCCCACCAACTGCAAGTGCATCCCCTGGAGCAGGAAGGCACCGAAGCTTTGGCCTGCGGCTCCGATCAAGGTCAGATCCAGCTCTCCTAGAAATCCAGTGTCGCCGTGGCGCCCGGCGATTTCGCCAGCCAAGCGCGTGCCCACGCTGCGGTCGGTGTTGACGATGGCCAAGCTGCGGGAGACGCGGCCATGGGTCTCGATGGCCTGAAGCACCTCAGGGTCGGCCAGGAGCCCATCCTCGAGGATCGGCCCGTTGCCATGGGCGTCGGGGTCGTGCTGGAGCCAGGAGCGATCTGTGGCCTGGGGCATGGGCCCAAGCAGGGAAGACAGATCCAGCGATGACGTCTTGGTCAGGGTGACCTGGCGTTGGCGAAGCAGGTCATTGCGGCCGATCAAGTCATCCAACCTGGCCACGCCAAGCACGCTGAGCAGTTGCCTCACCTCCTCAGCGACGAAAAGGAAGAAATTCACCACATGCTCAGGCAGGCCGGTGAAGCGTTTGCGCAGAGCTTCTTTCTGGGTGGCCACCCCCACAGGGCAGTTGTTCGTGTGGCAAACCCTGGCCATGATGCATCCTTCGGCGATCATTGCCACCGAGCCAAAACCAAACTCCTCGGCGCCGAGCATGGCGGCGACAACCACATCCCAGCCAGTCTTCAAGCCACCATCCACCCGCAGCAGCACCCGATCCCGCAGCCCGTTTTCCAACAGAGACCGATGCACTTCGGTAAGGCCGAGCTCCCAAGGGCTTCCGGCATGTTTGATGGAACTGAGGGGTGAGGCGCCGGTGCCGCCATCGTGCCCTGAGATCTGAATCACATCCGCATTCGCCTTGGCCACTCCTGCGGCGATGGTGCCGATTCCAATCTCGGCGACTAGCTTCACAGAAACCTTGGCAGCCGGATGCACCTGATGGAGGTCGAAGATCAGCTGGGCCAGATCCTCGATGGAATAAATGTCGTGATGGGGGGGCGGTGAAATCAGCGCCACCCCCGGTTTGCTGTGCCGCAGCCCGGCGATGTAGGCATCCACCTTGGGGCCAGGGAGCTGCCCACCCTCGCCGGGTTTGGCCCCTTGGGCCACCTTGATCTCCAATTGCTTGCCGCTGCGGAGGTATTCGGCGGTGACGCCGAATCGACCCGAGGCGATTTGCTTGATCGCGGAGCAGGCCGTATCCCCATTCACCAAGCCCTTCACCGAGGGCAGGGAGGCGGAATGGCCGGCGCCATCCACATCGTTCAGCACGGCGAAGCGCACGGGGTCTTCGCCCCCTTCACCGCTGTTGCTCTTGCCGCCAATCCGATTCATGGCCACGGCGAGCACCTCATGGGCTTCCCGGGAGAGGGCCCCCAAACTCATGCCGCCTGTGCAGAAGCGACGGCAGAGGCTTTCCACACTCTCCACCTGCTCCAGTGGCAGGGGTGTGGGGGCGGGGGCGAGCTCCAGCAGATCGCGGAGCGCCGTGAGCGGCCTGCCCTCGAGCAGCTTCTGATAAGTGGCGAAATGGTCATAGCCCGGACCGGCGGCAACCGCGGCGTGGAGCACCTTCGCCATCTCGGGGCTGTTCATGTGGTATTCACCGCCGGTGCGGTATTGCACAAAGCCCATGAACTCCAGCTTGGCGCGATTCAGCTCGGGAAAGGCCTTGGTGTGAAAAGCCAGGGTCTCGCTTGCCAGATCGGCCAGACTCAAGCCTGCGATGCGGCTTGTGGTGCCTCGGAAGGCCAGCTCGATCAGATCGGCACCAATGCCGATGGCTTCGAAGATTTGGGCACCGTGATAGCTGGCCAGAAGTGAGATGCCGATCTTGGAGAGAATTTTTCTCAGACCATCTTCCAAGGCTTGCCGCACATTGCTTTGCGCTTTCTCCACGGTCAGGGCAGGAATTTTGCCGCGTTCGATCAGAGACTGGGTTTTCGGATGGGCGAGCCAATGGCGGGTGGTCTCCCATGCCAACCAGGGACAGACGGCACTCGCCCCGTATCCGATCAAGCAGGCCAGGTGGTGCGTGCTCCAACACTGGGCCGTTTCCACAACGATGGAGGCCTGCAAGCGCAATCCCTTGCGCAAGAGGTGGTGGTGCACCGCCCCCACCGCGAGCAATGGAGGGATCGTGCTGAACAAGGCCGTGATGCCCCCTCCGGCACGATCAGAGATCACCAGAATCTGATTGCCGCCCCGCACGGCAGCTTCGGCCTCAAACGTGAGGCGCTCTAGGGCCGTTTTGAGCCCTGCAGGCCCCTCGGCCACCGGCAGCAGGGTGGAGAGGGTGGCCACTGCCAACCCCTGGCTGCCCAGGGCGCCCAAATCGGATTCGTTGAGCACGGGCGTCCCCAGATGCAACACGGCGGCACCCGCTGGATCGGGCCGCAGGGCGGAGCCGCGACGACCCAAGTGCATCTCCAGGCTCATGACCAACCGTTCGCGCAAGGGGTCGATGGGCGGGTTGGTGACCTGGGCGAAGCGTTGTTTGAAGTAGTCGTAGAGAAGGTGAGGTCGGTTGGAAAGCACCGCCAGGGGGATGTCATCCCCCATGCAGTAGGTGGGCTCTTTGCCCTGGGCGGCCATCTCCTCGATCACCAGCTCCAGATCTTCGGCGGTGAAACCGAAGGCGGTTTGCAGTTGCAGCAGCTCGAGCTCGCCCACGAGCCGTTCTCCCTTCCAGGGGCCTTGGGGGAGGCTGCGGCGGTGCTCCGCGAGCCAGGCGGCATAGGGGTGGCGCTCAGCCGCTTCGGCTTTCACCTCCCAATTGCGGAGCAGGCGACGCTTCAGCAGGTCGACCGCAAGCATTTGGCCCGGCCCCAGCCTTCCCTTTTCCAGGATTTGGCTCTCCTCGAGTTCCACCACTCCCGTTTCCGAACCCATGACGACAAAGCCGTCGCGGGTGATGCAGTAGCGGGCAGGGCGCAGGCCGTTGCGGTCGAGCGTTGCTCCCACCATGCGCCCATCGCTGAACACCAGCAGGGCGGGTCCATCCCAGGGTTCCTGCAGACAGGCGTTGTACTCGTAGAAGGCTCGGATCGCTGGCCGGGAGTCGAGATCCGGCTGGCCCTGATAGGCCTCGGGGACCAGGGTGAGCAGGCTGTCGGTGATGGGCCTGCCGCTGCGCACCATCAGCTCGAGGGTGGCATCAAGGTTGGCCGAATCGCTGAAAGCCGCATTCACCAGGGGACGAAGGTCGGCGGCGGCTTCTCCCCAGACCACTTCCAGGTTGGCCTCGGCTGCGCTGGCCCAGTTGATGTTCCCGAGAAGGGTGTTGATCTCGCCGTTGTGCCCGAGCAGCCGCATGGGTTGGGCCAGGGGCCAGCGCGGCAGGGTGTTGGTGCTGAAGCGGCGGTGATAGACGGCGAAATTGACGCTGAATCGTGAATCGCGAAGATCGGCATAAAAGCGATCCAGCACCTCTGAGCGCACCATCCCCTTGTAAACGAGGGTGCGGGCACTAATGGAGGCGAAATACAGCTCGGTGGTGCCGCTCCCCCACACCTCCCGCACCCGGTCGACCGCCAGCCGTCGCAGGCGGAAGAGCAGGGCCTCCACCGCGTCGACGTCATCGGGGACGCTCCTGGACGCCTCGGGGGCCTCAAGGAGCCACTGCTCAATGGCGGGGGCCGTCTGGCGGGCGAGGGGGCCAAGGACAGACTCATCCACGGGCACCGTTCGCCAGCCATGGCTGCGGAGCCCCAGCCTGCTCGCCTCCTGCTCGCAGATCTCTTTCGCCTGGCGGCGCCGTTCTTCGTCCTGGGGCATAAACACCATCGCCAGCCCCCTGACGCTCTCGCTGCTGATGCTCCCCACCTCTGGCCAGACCGCTTCGAAGAAGGGCCAGGGGATGGCGGTGAGCAGACCTGCCCCATCTCCGGAATCCGCATCACCGCCGCAGCCGCCGCGATGCTCCATGCAACGGAGCCCCCGGAGGGACTGCTGCAGGATCCAGTGGCTGTCCTCGCCCTCCATGTGGGCGATGAACCCCACGCCGCAGGCATCCTTCTCAACGCTCACCGCCTCGGGGGGCAGGCTGTCGCTCTGGGGCCATGGGGCTTTGGAGCGGTTGGCGTCGGAGGGAAGTGGCATGGGCTGGTGTGGGCTACCGCTGCCAGCAGGTTGGCCTGCTGCAGGAGCGTTGGGAGCCCCTGTACAAAGTGTTCAATAAAGGATCCTAGGGAGCAGCACTCGTGCGCCGTTCACCGGGTCTACCTTTCTGGATGTGAGCTGGTTGGGGAGGAGGAGACGATGCGCAAGCCGCTGGTTGGACTTGCCGCCCTCTGCGCCCTGACCACCGCCTGGCCGATCCCCCTGTCGGCAGGCCCAGGGCCAGGGCCAGGGGGCCTGCCGGCCTCCTTCCCCCCGCCGCCACCCCCCGTGCCCTCGCCGGTCGAGGCCGATCTGCTCACCCCCCAGGGGGGCCGGCCCCGCCCTGACGCAGCCATCCCTGGGGGGCGGGTCGATGGGGTCTTGGCGGGTCAGTTGTTGAGCATCCACGGCCTGCGCCAGCGGGCTGCCTGGCTCTGGTCAGGCCCGTCTGATCAACGGCCACGCCAGCTCTGGTTGCCGCTTGAGGTGTTGCAGGGACAGTTGGGATTTAGCAGCCGCACCCGGGCGGATGGGGTCTTGGAGTTGGAGTGGTTTGGCCGAAATCAGAGCGTGTTGCCAGCCCAGCAGAGGGCTCTGGCCGATGAGGTGGCGGTGGATGTGGCGCCCTTTCTCTCGCCTGATGGACTGTCTGCCCGCTTGGAGGGTGGTGAACTTCACCTGCAGGGGCCGCCTTCCCTGCTGCGTCGGGTGAGGGCCAGCGCTGCTCCGGCAGGCCGTCGCCGGGTGGTGTTGGATCTGAGCGCTCCGGCCGTGGTGCGCAGCGGAGAGGGTCGGATCTGGTTGGCGGTGCAGGTGCCCGATTCCCTCTCTGAGGATTTGCGTCGTTTGGGCCTCCAGCCCCGACGGGAGGGGGAGGGCTGGGCGTTTGTCGCCTCTGCCGCTCCCGAGCGGGTGTTCACCCTCGGCCAACCCGCCAGGGTGGTTCTCGACCTGACGGTGGCAAGGTCATCGTCGGCCACGGGGGCTGCCCCCTCCGGTCGCCCCGGCCTGGATCCCCGCCTGCAGGCGCTGCTGGGGTCGGAGGTGTTCTGGACCCAGGACGTGCGATCTCTTGGCGGGCGGCGGCTGCGGATCAACAGCGTGCGGATCGATCCCCAGAGCAGCTCCCTCGAATTGCGCAGCCTCAGCCGGGGAGCCGGCATGGAGGGGCTGACCTCCCTCCCCCTCCTGGCCAGGCGCTACGACGCCCTGGTGGCGATCAATGGAGGCTATTTCAACAGGGTGCGCCGCCTGCCCCTCGGAGCCCTGCGCGATCAGGGACGATGGTTGTCCGGGCCCATCCTGAATCGCGGCGTTGTGGCCTGGGACCTTGGCACCCTGCCCCGTTTTGGCCGGCTCTCCCTCCAGGAATGGCTGAGCGATGGCAGCGGCAGGCCATGGCCGGTGGTGGCGGTCAACAGTGGCTACGTCCAGCGGGGATTGGCCCGCTACACCGCAGACTGGGGGCCGCAATATCGCTCGCTGGCTGGAACCGAGCAGGCCGTGGCCCTGCGTGACGGCCTGGTGCAGCGCCGCTACGACCGCACGGCTCTGGCGATGGGTGTGCCGCTGCTGCCAGGGGAGGAGCTGTTGGTGGCCCGGGGCAGCGCCCCTCTGCCCGGGAACGCGGGGGAGCGTCTCCAGCTCACCAGCCGCCCGAGCAACGAACTCGGTTTGGCGGCCAATGTGATGGGCGGTGGCCCGTTGTTGCTCCTGGGGGGACGCGTTGTCTTGGATGGGGTGGCCGAAGGGTTCAGTCCCGCCTTCCTCCAGCAGGGCGCTCCGCGCACCGTGATCGGCAGTGATGGTCGCTATCTGTGGTTTCTCACCGTGGAAGGGCTGGACAACCAGGGGCCGACGTTGGCTGAGGTGGCTCGTTTGTTGCAGTCCATTGGCTTGCAGGATGCCCTCAACCTCGATGGCGGCAGTTCCACCGGTCTGGTGATGGGAGGCTTGCACACGGTCAAAGGCCGCGGCGTGACCTCCTTGGTGCACAACGGCCTGGGCTTGGTTCCCAGGGCGGTCCTCCCCACCGCCAGCCTTGCCCCTGCCTCCCCGACCGGCCCAGCCTCAGGGAGGGGTCGGCCTGCCGTCGCTGCGGAGGGTTCATCTCCAGCGGCGAGCCCTTGACGGTCGATGGGGCGGGATCCCCAAACCCCTGAAGACTCTCCTGCCAGACTGCTGAGGCAGCGCTTCCGATGCCCGTGCCCAGGGGCCAGACCCTCCGTCTCACTTCGGCCGCCGCGGCTGAGCTCTGTCGCCAGGCTGCTGTCGCCGGGACACCTGGGATGATGCACCTTGATCTGCTGGCGGGCACGTGTGAACAGTGGGTGCTTCGGCTTCGGGCAGGCCATTTGGCCGGCAGTCCGGTGGCTCGAGCCGATGGCATCACGCTCTATGCCCCCAACCACCAACAGGATCTTCTGGCCGGGCTTCAACTGGACTACCGGGGAGATCTCAGCGGCGCTGGCTTTGTGATGCGAGGGGGGGAAGGGATTCGCTCCTGTGCTTGTGGGGCCGCCTTCACCCCGCTGAAGGGGGGCTGGACCACGGGGAAGTAAGGTGATGGATTGTCGTCAACGGTCGGACGTCCGACCACGATCCCCAGAGCAGTCCTCCGGCCCTCGATGCCCACCATTCAGCAGCTGATCCGCACCGAGCGGCAGCGCCTCACGCGCAAAACCAAGTCACCCGCCCTGCGCGCCTGCCCCGAGCGGCGTGGCGTCTGCACACGCGTTTATACGTCCACTCCCAAGAAGCCCAATTCAGCGCTGCGGAAAGTCGCCAGGGTGCGACTGACCTCCGGCTTTGAAGTCACGGCCTACATCCCAGGGATTGGTCACAACCTTCAGGAGCACTCTGTTGTGCTCATCCGTGGAGGTCGGGTCAAAGACCTGCCAGGGGTGAGATACCACATCATCCGCGGCACGCTCGACACCGCCGGGGTCAAAGACCGTCGTCAAGCGCGCTCCAAATATGGCGCCAAGACCCCCAAGGATTGATCTGCCACCCGTCGTTTTCTCTCGCAGCCCTGCCCAACTTCCATGTCCCGTCGCAACGCCGCTGAAAAGCGTCCCGTCCTTCCTGATTCCCAGTTCAACAGTCGTTTGGCTTCGATGATGGTGGCCAGGCTGATGAAGCATGGCAAGAAGTCCACCGCCATGCGCATCCTTTCGGATGCCTTCACCCTGATCAACGAGCGCACCGGTGGCGACCCCCTCGAGCTCTTCGAAACAGCCGTTCGGAATTCCACCCCGCTGGTTGAAGTTCGGGCCCGTCGTGTGGGCGGCGCCACCTACCAGGTGCCCATGGAGGTGCGTCAAGAACGAGGCACCGCCATGGCTCTGCGTTGGTTGGTGAATTTTTCCCGCGCTCGCAATGGACGCAGCATGGCCCAGAAATTGGCCGGCGAGCTGATGGACGCGGCGAATGAGGCCGGCAGCGCCGTTCGCAAGCGCGAGGAAACGCACAAGATGGCAGAGGCCAACAAGGCCTTTGCCCACTATCGCTACTGATCTCCTCGCTGAGTCGGATTCCCAGGGCAGATCCGACTCAGGCAAATCATCCACTCTGTAGAGTATCGCCCGCTTTTTCCCGCTACCTTCCCGGAGACGACCCCCGTGGCCCGCGCCTACCCACTAGATCGTGTCAGAAATATCGGTATTGCCGCGCATATTGACGCTGGCAAAACCACGACGACCGAAAGAATTCTCTTCTATTCCGGTGTGGTCCATAAGATGGGCGAGGTGCACGACGGTGCAGCGGTCACCGACTGGATGGAGCAGGAGCGGGAGCGAGGTATCACGATCACTGCAGCTGCGATCTCGACAAGTTGGAAAGATCACCGCATCAATATCATTGATACCCCGGGTCACGTTGACTTCACCATCGAGGTGGAGCGCTCCATGCGAGTGCTGGATGGGGTGGTTGCGGTTTTCTGTGCTGTAGGGGGGGTGCAACCCCAGTCTGAAACGGTGTGGCGCCAAGCAGATCGCTACAACGTGCCGAGGATTGTGTTTGTGAATAAAATGGATAGGACTGGGGCTAATTTCCTTAAGGTCTACGACCAGATCAAAGACCGACTCAAGGCCAATGCGGTGCCGATTCAGCTCCCCATCGGCGCTGAGGGAGAGCTGAAGGGCATCATCGATCTGGTGCGAAACAAGGCCGTGATCTATACCAATGATCTGGGCACCGACATTCTGGAACAGGAGATTCCCGCAGATTTAACAAGCTTGGCTGAAGAATGGCGGATGAAGCTCATGGAATCCGTTGCGGAAACGGACGAAGAACTGCTTGAAGCCTTCCTTGAAAACGGGGAACTGACTCAAGACCAATTGATGTCTGGCATCCGCAATGGCGTCGTTCACCATGGCATGGTGCCCATGCTGTGCGGCTCGGCTTTCAAAAACAAGGGCGTTCAGCTGGTGCTGGATGCGGTGGTGGACTACCTGCCCGCTCCTGTGGATATTCCTCCGATTCAAGGTTTGCTGCCTGACGGCACGGAATCCTCAAGGCCTTGCGAAGATGACGCACCCTTCAGCGCCCTGGCGTTCAAGGTGATGGCCGATCCTTACGGCAAGCTCACGTTTGTGAGGATGTACAGCGGCGTCCTCCAGAAGGGCAGCTATGCGCTGAATTCCACCAAAGGCAAAAAGGAGCGAATTTCCAGACTCATTCTGCTCAAAGCAGATGAGCGAGAGGAAGTTGATGAATTGCGGGCTGGTGATTTGGGTGCGGTGCTTGGCCTGAAGGACACCACCACCGGGGACACTCTCTGTGTCGAGAACGATCCCATCATTTTGGAATCCCTCTTCATTCCAGAGCCCGTGATCTCCGTCGCCGTGGAGCCCAAAACCAAAGGCGATATGGAAAAGCTCGGCAAAGCTCTCCAGTCGCTCTCAGACGAGGACCCCACGTTCCGCGTCTCCACCGATCCAGAAACCAACCAAACCGTGATCGCGGGGATGGGAGAACTTCATTTGGAGATCCTGGTGGATCGCATGCTCAGAGAATTCAAGGTGGAGGCCAATATCGGTGCTCCGCAGGTTTCCTATCGGGAAACGATTCGCAGTAGTGCGAAAGGCGAAGGTAAATTTGCCCGTCAAACTGGTGGCAAGGGCCAATATGGCCATGTTGTGATTGAGATGGAGCCTGGCGAACCGGGTTCAGGTTTTGAGTTCGTTAATAAAATTGTTGGTGGTGTGGTGCCGAAGGAATATATCGGCCCTGCAGAGCAAGGGATGAAGGAAACATGTGAATCTGGCGTCATCGCTGGATATCCAATGATCGACGTGCGGGTCACCATGGTGGACGGTTCCTACCATGACGTCGACTCTTCGGAGATGGCGTTCAAAATCGCCGGCTCCATGGCCTTCAAAGATGGCGTCAAGAAGTGCAATCCTGTTCTTCTTGAGCCGATGATGAAGGTGGAGGTTGAGATTCCCGAGGATTACCTCGGCTCAATCATCGGTGATCTATCCTCCCGCCGAGGCCAGGTCGAAGGGCAATCCGTCGATGATGGGCAGTCCAAGGTCCAGGCCAAGGTGCCTCTGGCCGAAATGTTCGGCTATGCCACCCAGCTCCGATCCATGACTCAGGGTCGGGGTATTTTCTCGATGGAGTTCAGCCATTACGAGGAAGTTCCTCGCAACGTGGCTGAGGCCATCATTTCCAAGAATCAGGGCAAATCCTGATCTTCCAACCCCATCAACCCAATCCCTAAACCCCCGATTCTTTATCATGGCTCGCGAGAAGTTTGAGAGGAACAAGCCTCACGTCAACATCGGCACCATCGGCCATGTGGACCACGGTAAAACCACCCTCACTGCTGCCATCACCAACGTCCTTTCGAAAAAAGGCATGGCCAAGGCGCAGAAGTATGACGAGATCGATGGTGCTCCTGAAGAGCGTGAGCGCGGCATCACCATCAATACCGCCCACGTGGAATATGAGACGCCGAATCGTCACTATGCCCACGTGGATTGCCCGGGGCACGCTGACTACGTCAAAAACATGATCACTGGGGCCGCCCAGATGGACGGAGCCATTTTGGTGGTGGCAGCCACCGATGGCCCCATGGCTCAAACCAAGGAGCACATCCTGCTGGCCAAACAGGTTGGCGTTCCTGCCCTGGTCGTGGCGCTGAACAAGTGCGACATGGTGGACGACGAAGAGATTCTTGAACTCGTCGAGTTGGAAGTCCGTGAGCTCCTCAGTGGCTACGACTTTCCTGGTGACGACATCCCAGTGATCAGGGTGTCTGGCCTGAAGGCACTTGAGGGTGACGCCGAGTGGGAAGCCAAGGTCGACGAACTCATGGAGGCAGTCGATGCCTCGATCCCTGAGCCAGAGCGTGAGATCGACAAGCCCTTCTTGATGGCCGTTGAAGATGTGTTCTCCATCACCGGTCGTGGCACCGTGGCGACAGGCCGGATTGAGCGGGGCAAAGTGAAAGTGGGTGAGACCGTGCAGATTGTCGGTATCAAAGATACCCGCGAAACCACCGTCACCGGTGTGGAGATGTTCCGGAAGTTGCTCGACGAGGGCATGGCCGGGGACAACGTCGGTCTGCTGCTCCGCGGGGTCCAGAAGGAGGACATCGAGCGGGGCATGGTGTTGGTGAAGCCCAACTCCATCAAGCCGCACACCAAGTTTGAAGGTGAGGTCTACGTGCTGAAAAAAGAGGAAGGTGGGCGCCACACCCCCTTCTTTGCCGGCTATCGGCCGCAGTTCTACATCCGTACCACGGATGTGACCGGACAAATCACGGCCTTCACTGCTGACGACGGTAGCAATGTGGAAATGGTGATGCCGGGCGACCGCATCAAGATGAGCGCTGAGCTGATCTGTCCCGTTGCCATTGAGCAAGGGATGCGCTTCGCCATCCGCGAAGGTGGCCGCACCATCGGCGCCGGCGTGGTTTCCAAAATTGTGGAATAACAGGCCTACAGCCAGCTGGCGGGTGGGTCCTCCCACCTGCCAGTCCACCTTCGAACCTTGACAATCCATCCCACCATTTGCCCTGGCCCATTCCCATGACGTCCTCCATCCCCCAGCAGAAGATTCGGATCCGTTTGAAGGCCTTTGATCGGCGGATGTTGGATCTCTCTTGCGACAAGATTATTGAGACAGCCGACCATACGGCTGCGACTGCAATTGGGCCGATTCCACTGCCAACAAAGCGCAAAATCTATTGCGTCTTGCGTTCGCCCCACGTGGATAAGGATTCACGCGAGCACTTCGAAACGCGTACCCATCGCCGCATTATCGATATCTACAGCCCTAGTTCCAAAACCATCGACGCCCTGATGAAGCTTGATCTTCCCAGTGGTGTGGATATTGAGGTCAAGCTCTGAGCGAGGGCGCGTTCCTGGGAAGGCGTTTCTAGGATGGAATCTGATCATTTCATCGAAGAGGTGTGGGGCTTGCTTCCACTTCAACGTGTGCTCAGCCCCGCCTTCTGGGTTGCCGTTCTCTCCAGGTGTTGCCTGTGACAGATTTTTCTGTGAGGGAACTGCCTTTGTTCCCTTTGCCTGATGTGGTGCTCTTCCCTCAGGAAGTGCTGCCTTTGCATGTTTTTGAGCCTCGCTATCGCATGATGTTGCGTACGGTGATGGCGGAGGATCGACGTTTTGGTGTCCTCCGTTGGGATCCGCAGCAGCAACGTTTGGCCACCATCGGTTGTTGCGCTGAAATCCTGCACTGCCAGGGTCTCGAGGATGATCGCAGCAACATCGTCACCATGGGGCAGCAACGCTTTCGTGTGCTCAAAATCCTTCGCGAAACCCCTTTTCGCGTGGCCATGGTGAGTTGGATCGAAGATGAGGTGTCCAACACCGTGGATGAACTTCAAGCCCTCACCCAGGAGGTCACCCAGGCCCTCCACGATGTTGTCGAGCTCACCGGAAAGCTCGTTGGCAAAACCACCGCCCTACCCAACGATCTGCCCGATCTACCCCGGGAACTTTCCTTCTGGATCGGGTCCCATCTGGGAGGCCCAGTGGCGGACCACCAACAAGCCCTGTTGGAGATCACCGATACGGGGCAGCGCCTGAGAGAGGAACTCAGTCTCTTGGATCAAACGCGCCGCCAACTTGCGGCCCGCACCGTTCTGAAGGACACCTTTTCTCCTCAGGATCAGAACGAGGCCAACGGGTGAAGGCTCCTGTGGCAGGTCACCCGGTTGTGATCACCTTGCTGCTGCTTGTTGCCCTTGCCCTCCTTGTTGCTTTGGGGCTTTGGCTGCGATCGGCTCGGCGGTTTCGAAACTCCCAGAGTGTGGCCGAGGCCTATGACCGCTGGACCAATGACGCCCTTCTGGAGCGTCTATGGGGAGACCATGTGCACCTTGGCTATTACGGAACTCCCCCAAGGCCGAGGGATTTCCGCCAAGCCAAAGTTGATTTTGTGCATGAGCTCGTGCATTGGAGTGGTCTAGACCGCCTTCCTCCCGGCAGCACGGTGTTGGATGTGGGTTGTGGCATCGGAGGCAGTGCGCGCATCCTGGCTCAGGACTATGGCTTCGATGTGCTGGCCATCAGTATCAGTGAGGCTCAGATCGCCCGCGCCCGCGCCCTCACACCCCCGTCACTTGCGCCCCGCTGTCGCTTTGCCGTGATGGATGCCCTTCAACTTGCCTTGGCAGAGGCGAGCTTTGATGCCGTTTGGAGTGTGGAGGCTTCCCCCCACATGCCCGATAAACAGCGCTACGCCGATGAGCTGTTGCGCGTGTTGAAACCTGGAGGGCTCCTGGCCCTGGCGGACTGGAACAGGCGGGATCCTGCCGATGGTGGTTTGTCGCCATTGGAGGGCTGGGTCATGCGTCAGCTGCTCGAGCAATGGGCCCACCCTGAATTCGCCAGCATCCCCTCCCTTACCGCCAACCTGTGCAAAAGCCCTTGGAATCGAGGGCTGGTGGTTGAAAGCGCCGACTGGACGACCGCCACTGTGCCCTCCTGGCGGGACTCCATCCTGGAAGGGATCCGACGCCCCATGGCCGTGCTTGGACTGGGACCCCAGGCGGTGCTCCAGGGCCTGCGGGAGACCCCCACCTTGCTGCTCATGGATTGGGCCTTCCGCCATGGCTTGATGCACTTTGGCGTCTTTCGCGCTCACCCGTCCTGAGGGTCTTGTTCTCCCTGCAGGGTGTGCAACGGATAGGTGCCAAAGAGGGTGAGGTGATCACACAGCGGCCTGAGCTGATCCAAGGCCAACTGCAGAGGGCCTGCTCCCGCCGCTGGCAACACCAGATCGACAAAAAAGATGTATTCCCCCATCTCCCGTTTGGATGGGCGCGATTCAATGCGGCTCATGTTCAGACCATGGGCTGCAAAGCACACCAGAGCCTGCAGCAGCGCACCTGGCTGGTCCGAACGCAGGGAGAAGGCCAGGCTGGCCAGGGGACCGGTCTCCTCCCGCTGGCTGCGTTGGAGCAGAAGAAAGCGCGTGCAGTTGCCTGGCACATCATTGATGGGATAGGCCAAAATCTCCAGCTGCTGCTCCCCGGCGGCCTCGCGGGAGGCGATGGCGGCCCGGAAGCGACTCCCTTTCACCAGCCGGGCTGCTTCGGCCGTGGAGCTGGTGGGCAGCTGCAGGGCGGTGGGGAGGTGCTCCCCTAACCACAGGCTGCATTGGGCCAGGGCCTGGGGGTGGGAGAGCACCTCGCTGATGCCCTCCAGGGGGCCGCTGCCCAGAAGGGCATGGCGAATGGGCAACACCAGGGCACGCCGCACAGCCAGCTCTGGATGCTCCCAGAGGGCGTCCATGCACGTGCTCACCCCTCCTTCCACAGAGTTTTCCACGGGGACGACGGCGGCTTCGCAGGTGCCAGCGGCCAGGGCCTGGATCACGGCGCGGATCCCTTGCTGGGGAACCAGCTCAGCTTCGATCCCCTCGAGAGCGGCCAGGCGCTTGGCGGCCTGCTCTCCGTAGGTGCCAGCTGGACCTAGGTAGGCGAGGCGCATGGTGGGGCAAGGGTTGATCCGTAGGATCATGGCCTGCCGGCTTCCCCTGGCCATGCCCTTGGCCTTTAGCTCCAGCCAGCAGCTGGTCCTTCCCGTTCAGGAGGGGATTGCCCACTTGCCGGCCTATCTCAAGGATGAGCAGCGTGTGGTGGCCTCCCTGCTCGACCCCGCCCAGCTCATTTCGCTTGGGCCGGGTCACTACCGCTATCGGGTCACCCGGGTTCAGGTGTTCCAGCTGCAGATTCAACCCATCGTGGAATTGCAAACTCACCACCGTGGCGATCGCCTCGAGTTGGAAGCTGTGGATTGCCAATTGGAAGGGCTGGGCCTGGTGGACGACTTTCGCTTGGGCCTCACCTCTTGGCTCAAGCCCTCGGGAGAAGGTCTGGAGGGGGAGGCCACCCTGGCGGTGAGTGTGAGCCAGCCAGCCCTGCTCAAACTCGTGCCACCAAGGGTGTTGGAGGCCACGGGCCGATCGATTTTGAGCGGGATCCTGCTAGGGATGCGCAATCGGGTGCGCCTGCAATTGCTCAACGATTTTCAACAGTGGTGCAAAGGCAAGGAGATGGCTTGACGCTCGTCAGAAGCCCAGGTCTCCCCAAGGAGATCGCTCTTGCCTTGGAGCGTGTGGCGCAAAAACGTGCGGCGATGGAGCAGGGTCGGCCCCCGCTCTTGAAGGGCGAGGCGGTGATGCGCAGTTCCATAGCCGGCGTGGCGCTCCAGTCCGTAGCCAGGAAAGCGGAGCGCCAGCCGGCGAATCAGGGCATCCCTCTCCTCTTTTGCGAGCACGCTCGCGGCACTGATCGCGGCGCAAAGCCTGTCACCCCCCACAAGGGTTTGCTGAGGCCCCTGCCAGCTGCGCAGGGGGAGGACGCCGTCCACCACCACCAGCTTGAAGGGATGGTTGAGTCGTTGGAGGGCACGCTGCATGGCCAGCTCTGTGGCCCTGCGGATGCCCAAGCGATCAATCTCCGCTGCACTGGCCTGGCCGATCGCCCATGCCGCTGCCACCCTTCGGATCATGGGCACCAGCTCCGCTCGACGGCGAGGGCTCAGCGCTTTGCTGTCGGTGAGTCCAGCGGCGCCCAGAACCGCCTCTCCCGGTTTCGGAAGGATCACGGCTCCGGCAAACACGGGCCCAAACAGGCTGCCCCGGCCCACCTCATCCACGCCGGCCATCGCTGTCTCTCGCCAGCGAGCCACCCGGCTCACACCGTGGCGGAAGAGCGGCGGCGGCGGCGGCGGGGCTCCTGATCCTCCGCTCCTTCCTCTGCGGTTTCTGCGCCAGCCTGATCAGAGACCTGATCAGAGGCCTGAGCTGAGCGAGGGCTTCCCCGACGGTGAGCCGGCATCTCCACGGTCACCACTTCTGCCGCAGGGGTGAGGGGCAGGGGGATGGTCTCCACCTCGGCTTCGTCCTGGTCCGCTGCTAAATCGGAGGAGATGGCGGACACCTCGGCAGCTGTGGAGCGACTGTCGCCCCCTCGCCCCCGCCGCCGCCGCCGGGATCCTGCGGCGCTGGCCTGCAGGCGGGCTTCCTCCAGAACGGCTTCGGGGTCACACCCCGGTCTCACCACCCGCATCACCAGATTGTCGCCGCTGGGCAACGGTTCGAGCAAAAGGGCTGGGTTGAAGCCCATCCACCCGTACACCTCTTCCTGATTGGCATCCATGGGGACCGCGACGAATTCCAACTCCGGTCGGCGACCCCCTGTCTCCAGCTCGGGCCGTGCGCTTTCCGGACCTTCGCCCTGCAGGCCAGCCCCATTGGTCGAGGCAACCACCGGGACTTCGGCACCCTCACCGCCGCGGCCGCCCCGACCGCCGCGACGCCTGCGCCCACCTGCCGCTTCGGAGGGGGCAACCGGGGCCTCGGGCCGGGCGGCGGAGGGAACGGTTCGCACCACCCCTGGCAGGCTGGCCAAGGGTTGGAGGGTGTCCTTGCCGGGGAGCACGGCCACATGTCCCAGCCCGCCGCAGCTGGGGCAGGTGCGACCAAACAATTCGTAGATGTTTTGCCCCTGTCGCTTGCGGGTTAGTTCCACCAATCCCAGCTCTGTCAGTTGGGCAATCTGGGGTCGAGCTGAATCGTTGCGCACGGCCTGGGTGAAATGCTCCAGCAACTGCAGCTGGTCGCGGCGCGACTCCATGTCGATGAAGTCGATGATCACCACCCCGCCGATGTTGCGCAACTTCAGCTGCCTGGCAATTTCTGTGGCTGCTTCGCAATTGGTCCAAAGAACGGTTTCCCGGGCATTGGCCGAGCGGGTGAACGAGCCGGAATTGACATCGATGACCGTGAGGGCTTCGGTGGGCTGGATGATCACGTACCCCCCTGAGGGGAGGTCCACCCGCGGGCGCAGGGCATCGCGAATTGCGGCGTTGATGCGGAAATGCTCGAGCAGCTCTGTGGATTCTTCGTGAAATTCCACCGTGAGCTGGTTCTGGTCTTCTCCGAGAAAACCATTCACCCGCGCCACCGCCTCCGGGGCATCCACCACCACGCGCACCACGTCGGGACCGTAGAAGTCGCGCAGCACCCTGTGAATGAAATCCTCATCCCGGTTCAACAGAACCGGCGGTGTGGCTGTTTCGGCGGCCTGCTGGATCGCTTCCCATTGGCGAAGCAGAGCTTCGAGGTCGTCGATGAGCAGCTCCTCGCCCACCCCTTCCGCTTCCGTGCGGATCAACAAGCCCGCGCCGGGTGGTTTGATCAGCACGCCCAGGGCCCGCAGGCGATTGCGCTCGGCCTCGCTATTGATCCGCCGGGAGATGTTCACCCCCTGGCCATGGGGCTGCAGCACCAGGAAACGCCCAGGCAAGCTCAGGTTGCCAGTGAGCCTCGGTCCCTTGCTGCCGGTGGGCTCCTTCATCACCTGCACGAGAACCTTTTGGCGAGGTTCGAGGAGTTCGGTGATCCCCGCTCCGGTTTTCCGGAGGCGAAGCGGGCCGAGATCAGATATGTGAATGAAACCGTTTTTTTCGCTTTCGCCGATGTTTACGAAAGCCGCATCAATCCCTGGCAGAACGTTTTCCACGGTGCCGAGGTAAACATCGCCGATCTGGTAGCGGCCTTGGGCCACCACCAGCTCATCGACACGGTCGTCACTGAGCACTGCGGCGATCCGCAGCTGCTCGGCGATCACGATCTGCTGGGGCATAGAAGGGAGAAAGTCTCTTTGAGGTCCTGAACCAGCAGGACTGGACGAACAAGGCAATGCCAACGGGCCCTCAGGACTGACCGGGAGGAACCTTGATGAGCTCCCCCGGTTCGTGGAAAACACAGGGGGAATTGGCTGACCAGAAAAATTGGGATTGATGCCTGCTGAGCAAAAACCTTGAGGTCGTCAGCAAATAATGGGGAGAGGGCTGGCCTCCCGGAAGGGGGCAAAAAACCGTACTCTTTGGCTGGATCAGCGAGCTTCCCTGTTGATCTGCCTAACGGATGCGTCAGGATTGAGGAAGCTTTAGGGACCTGGTGAAGAGATGGGGCGCGCCGCCCTCTCACCAAGCCTCAGCACGTTAGCACGCTCCCTAGGCGGTGGAGCTGTCTAGTCGCTCCTGCCAGGGAACCGCACACGCAGGGCTTCCCGCTGAAGCCTCGCCAGCCGAAGGGGAAGTTGCCAGGTTTCGCTGAGCCAGGCCCGCACATGCTCCGGCCGCACCCCAAACCCTTGGCTGTCGATGCCGGTCTCCAGCGCCAGCTCCACCTCATCCCCATGCCGATCGTGGCGCGCCAGTCGGATCTGGCGGAGGGCGGGGCGACAGTCCCTCTGTCGGGGCCTCCCTTTTTTGTCGCGGTCGTGCCAGATCCAAACCTCTTGCTGCATCAAGGCCTGCAGCGCCTGCTCCCATCTCTCCGCTCGAGGCCAGGCCATGGTCGAGCTCTCGGCGGTGCCGCGCCGCAGGGCAAACCTCCAGTGGGCCGCCTCCAGCACCTGGGACAGGCTGGGTCCCTCCACGGGCACGACCTGGCTGGAGAGCAACTGCAAGCCATCGGGGAGCTCCCGTTGCAGGCGGTGCAAAGCCAGACCAGGATCCAGGGGCTCGGCGAACTCCAGATCGAGCCATTCGCCCAGCCCTTCCACCCCAAGCGGCAAAGGGAGGGCGATCTGCAGCCGGGGCATCGGATGAAACCCCCCGCTGAAACTCACCGGCAGGCCGCTGCGGCGTAGGGCTCGATCCAGCAGACGCACCGTATCGAGGTGACTGATCCAGGCCAGGGAGCCTTGCTTGCGGAAGCCCAGTCGCAGGCGGCAGGCACGTTCACTGGCGGGCTTGCGTTCCGGCAGAGCCGGCGGCACCGGCGGCGGCTGAATCACCACATTGTGTCCCAACTCCGGCCCGCAAACCCCGCAATGGCTGCAACTGGCAAACGAACAATCCGGCACCTCCGCAGCCGCCAGGGCGCGCTTGAGATCCGCCGCCAACCAGGTTTTGTCCACGCCACTGTCGAGATGGTCCCAGGGGAGGGGTTGGCGGCAGAACGTGTCCAGATCCGTGGGCTCCAGGGCTTCTACGGCCGCCCAGTCGCCCAGTTCCAAGGCCCGGTATCGTCCTTCCAGGCCCGCCGCTTCGATGGCGGCAGCCCAGGCAGCGTGGCTGCGCTCAGCGGATTCAAACCAAGCATCCAGGCCGGCGCCCGCCCTCCAGGCCGCCTCGATCACCGGAGCCAGCCGCCGATCACCTCGGCCGACGAAATCCTCAATCGCCGCCAGCCGGGTGTCGGTGAAATTGCTCTTCACCCCCCGCAGACCCCGCAGCGCTTGGCGCAGCAGCTCTTGGCGACGCCGGATTTCGGCATGGCTGACGCTGTGCCATTGGAACGGCGTGTGGGGCTTGGGCGTGAAGGTGCTGATGGTGAGGTTGAGTGTCAGCCGTCCGAGATCGGCGCAGCCTTGCTGCAAACGGCGACAGGTCTCGGCGATGGCGAGTACATCGGTGTCCGTCTCTCCAGGCAGTCCCACCATGAAATAGAGCTTCAGCTTGCGATAGCCGTTCTCCATGGCGGTGCGGATGCCGCGCAACAGATCCGCATCGCTGAGGCCCTTGTTGATCACATCCCGCAGCCGCTGACTTCCGGCCTCAGGGGCGAAGGTGAGTCCGGCGCGGCGGGTGCCGCCAAGGATGTGGGCGATGTGGGCATCGAAGCGGTCGACCCGTTGGCTGGGCAAGGTGAGGCTGATGTTGTGCTCCGCCAGCCGGTTGCGCAGCTCCACCCCCACCGCCGGCAGGGAGAGATAGTCGCTGCAGCTCAGGGAAAGGAGCGAGAAATCGGCATAGCCGGTGCGGCGCATTCCTTCTTCCACCGCTTCGATCACCGCGCTGGGCTCCACATCGCGGGCCGGACGGGTGAGCATCCCCGGCTGGCAGAAGCGGCAGCCCCTGGTGCATCCCCGCCGGATCTCCACCGTGAGACGGTCGTGCACCGTTTCAATGTGGGGCACCAAGCCGGTGGCGTAGTGGGGCATGGGCGTCGCGGTGCGGCGGCGGATCCGCTGCGGCAGATCGGGCTCCAGGGGCACGATCGTCACCCCATCCGCCCCGGGGCCATACAAAGCCGGCACATACACTCCCGGCACCTGGGCCAGATCCCGCAGCAGATCAAGGCGGCTGAGGCCGGCGGCTCGACCCTCCGCCACCACCAGGCCAATCTCCGGCAGCAGTTCTTCGCCATCGCCCAGGGCGATGAAGTCGAAGAAGGCGGCAAAGGGCTCCGGGTTGCTGGTGGCTGTGGGACCCCCGGCAAAGATCAGGGGAGGGGCGGCGGGATCGGCCAGGGGCAGGTTGCCGCGGGCGGCCGCGTGTAGGGGCACCCCCGCCAGATCCAGCATCGCCAGGATGTTGGTGCCACCGAGTTCATAGCTGAGGCTGAAGCCGAGCAGATCAAAGGCGGCCAAGGGCCGGCGGCTCTCCACCCCGAAGAGGGGAATGCGCTGCTCCTTCAGGCGGCCCGCCAGATCGGCGGCGGGCAGATAGGCCCGATCACAGAGCTGGCCGGGGACCGTGTTGAGAATTGAATAGAGAAGGATGTGGCCCAGATTGCTGGCCCCCACCTCATACACCTCGGGGTAGGTGAGGGCCCAGCGCACCCCAGCTGCCGGCCAGGCCTGATCCCAGTCGCGGGCCCGCACTCCCAGCTCATTGCCCAGATAGCGGCCTGGTTTGTGGATGTCCAGGTCGATCAGGCTCTCCAGATCCACCATGGCGGGGGGAGGAAGCGGGCGGCTGGTGGTCATGGGGTGGTCAGCCGCAGGGCACAGCGTTGATCGTATGCAGGCCTTGGGCTTCGGGGCGGGCGGCGCGCCATAGGACAATCGCGCCCAGTTCCACCGAGCCCGCTGCGGGCTGCGTGCGCCCCATGGTTCTGGTCAACGGCAACTACCTCAAGCTCAAGGCCGGCTACCTGTTTCCGGAGATCGCCAGGCGGGTGAAGGCCTTCAGTGATGCCAACCCCGCTGCCCAGATCATTCGCCTGGGCATCGGTGATGTCACCGAACCTTTGCCCGAGGCCTGCCGCATCGCGATGAAGGCGGCCATCGATGAGATGGGCACCCGCGAGGGCTTCCATGGCTATGGGCCCGAGCAGGGCTACCTGTGGTTGCGGGAGGCGATCGCCCAGCACGACTTCCAGGCCCGAGGCTGCCAGGTGAGCGCGGAGGAGATCTTCGTCTCCGATGGCTCCAAATGCGACAGCGCCAACATCCTCGACATCCTCGGGGAGGGCAACCGCATCGCGGTCACAGATCCGGTGTACCCGGTGTATGTGGATAGCAACGTCATGGCGGGTCGCACGGGAGAGGCCAATGACGCTGGCCAGTACGGCGGCCTCACCTACCTGCCGATCAATGCTGAGAACGGATTCACCGCGCAGATCCCCTCAGAACCGGTGGACCTGATCTACCTCTGCTTCCCCAACAACCCCACCGGCGCTGTCGCCACGAAGGAACAACTTCAGGCTTGGGTCGACTATGCCCGTGCCAACGGCAGTCTGATTCTCTTTGATGCCGCTTACGAGGCCTTCATCCAGGATCCTTCCTTACCCCACTCGATCTATGAGATCGACGGCGCCCGTGACTGTGCCATCGAGTTTCGGTCTTTCTCGAAAAATGCAGGTTTTACGGGCACCCGCTGCGCCCTCACCGTCGTGCCCCGGGGCCTGATGGGCACAGCCACCAATGGCGAGAAGGTGGAGCTGTGGGGCCTGTGGAACCGGCGCCAGTGCACCAAGTTCAATGGGGTGAGTTACATCGTGCAGCGTGGCGCCGAGGCGGTGTATTCGCCGCAGGGGCAAGCCCAAGTGAAGGCCCTGATCGCCTTCTACATGGAGAACGCCGCGATCATTCGCCGGGAGCTGGCGCAGGCCGGTCTGCAGGTGTATGGCGGCGAACAGGCCCCCTATGTGTGGGTGAAGACGCCCGCTGGCGTGGATTCCTGGGGCTTCTTCGACCTCTTGCTCCACCAGGCCCATGTGGTGGGCACGCCTGGGAGCGGCTTCGGTGCCGCCGGGGAGGGCTATTTCCGTCTTTCGGCGTTCAACAGCCGCGACAACGTGCTGCAGGCCATGGGCCGCATTCAAGAGGCTTTGCAGGGCTAAAGCGCGGCCTACAGGCGCACCAGCTCCTGTTGGAGTTGCTCGCGGAAGAGCGCCACCGTGCTCTCCAGGCCTTCGGCGAGCGGAATTCGGGCCCGCCATCCCAGCTCGGCCAGGCGGCTCACATCGAGCTGCTTTTTCGGGGTGCCATCCGGTTTGCTGGCATCCCAGAGAATCTCTCCGCCAAACCCTGTGGCGCGGGCCACGGCTTCGGCCAACTCGCGAATGGTGAGGTCGACGCCTGTTCCCACATTCAGGTGGGTGAGGGGATGGCCGGCGTCATCCCGAGGCGCCTTCGGAGCGTCGGGATCCCAATGCTCCAGGGCAAACACGCAGGCCTCCCCCAGGTCATCGGCGTGCAAAAACTCCCGCAGGGGTGAGCCTGTGCCCCAGCAGGTGACTGTGGGCTCGCCTCGCTCCGTGGCTTCGTGGAAGCGGCGGATCAGGGCGGGCAGCACATGGCTGTTGGTGGGGTGGTAGTTGTCGCCCGGGCCATAGAGGTTGGTGGGCATCAGGCTGATGGCGTCGAAGCCGTGCTGTTTGCGCAGGGCGGCGCAGAGCTTGATCCCCGTGATCTTGGCGATGGCATACCACTCATTGGTGGGCTCCAGGGAGCCTGTGAGCAGGGCCTCCTCGCGAATCGGCTGGGGGGCCAATTTTGGATAGATGCAGCTGCTGCCCAGAAACAGCAAGCGCCGCACCCCATGGCGCCAGGCGCTTTCAATCACATGATTTTGGATCTTCAGGTTCTCCAGCAGAAAGTCCGCAGGGAAGGTGTTGTTGGCATGGATCCCGCCCACCTTGGCCGCGGCGAGCACCACCACATCCGGCCGCTGCTCGGCCATCCAGGCGGCCACCGCCTGCGGATCAAGCAGATCGAGCTCCTGGCGGCTGGCGGTGAGCAGCTCCCCCGCTCGGGCGGGATCGGCGAAGCCTCGCCGCTGCAGGGCTCGGCAGATGGCGCTGCCCGCCATGCCGCGGTGGCCTGCCACAAAGATGCGATCGGTGGAGTGAAGAAAGGCCATACAACACAAACCCTGCCTGAATCTTCCCATCCGCATCAAGCTGGCGGTGGATGCTGCCTCGAGCACGCCTACGATGCAGGCCCAATCCAGGTTCCACCGTTCCACCTGCTTCTCTTTCGGGCCATGGCTGACCCCCTTTCTCACGTTTTTCCCCTTCGAGCCAGCCAGTCGCCAGGCCGGGAGAGCGGCGGCGCGGCTGTCATGGAAAAGGCGCCGGAGCGGGTGCGCAAACCCGCGCCGCGTTACCGGGTGCTCCTGCACAACGATCCGGTGAACACCATGGAGTACGTCGTCAAAACGCTCCGTCAGGTGGTTCCCAGCCTGAGCGAGGAGGATGCCCACGCCGTGATGTGGGAAGCGCACAACACGGGGGTGGGCCTGGTGATTGTGTGTGATTTGGAGCCGGCGGAGTTTTATTGCGAAACCCTGAAGGCCAAGGGCCTCACCAGCACGATTGAGCCCGAGGAATAGTGGAGCATACGGGCCCCACCTGGCTTGGCACCCTGCTCTACCCCGCGGCCATCGTGGCCCTGTTTTTGTGCCTGCAGGTGGTGGCCAAATCCCTTGGATTGCCCGCCAGCCACTGGCCGCTCTTTGCAGCCCCCTGGGCCCTCTTGGCCTTGCTGCTGAGCTTGCCCTCCCGGCTGCGGCGGGTCTGGCAGGAGCCATCCCCTTGGTGCCGTCTTGGAGTGGTGGCCTCCCCCAAGGAAGCCCTCTTGGCCCTGCTGAGGGGGTGGGGCAAGGCTTTGGCGCTGTTGGCGCCCATCGCTGTGCTGTTGGTGTCGACCGGGATGGCCCGCTGGCACCCCGATCTCTCCTTGGCGGAGCTGGTCAATGCCCTGGCCTTGGGGCTCGGAGTCGGCTTTGCCGAGGAGCTGCTGTTTCGAGGCTGGCTTTGGGGGGAGCTGGCGCTCCATCTCGGCCGAGCTCGGGGGGCGATCGCCCAGGCGGTCATGTTCAGCCTGGTGCATGCCCGCTCCGATCTGGGAATGCTCCCCCTGTTGGGCCTGTTGGGGGGGCTGTTTTTGCTGGGTTGGGCACTGGCCTTGCAACGCCGTGCGGATGGCGGCCTGCTTTGGGGGGCGGTGGGGCTCCATGGCGGGCTGGTGGGTGTTTGGTTTGCTCTGTTGCAGGGGGCCCTGGTGCTGGGGCCCCACCAGGCCCCCCCTTGGCTTGTGGGGCCTGGTGGGGCCAACCCCAATCCCGTGGGGGGGATGTTGGGTTGGCTGGGAATGACCCTGTTGCTGCTGGCCTTGGCCAGGTCGCTCAGGCAGCAAAGGGTGGGGGGGATCACTGATAATGCACGGATGTGTCCGTGAGCAGCCATGAACCCTGTGCGTGTGGGGGTGATTGGCATCGGCAATATGGGTTGGCATCACGCCAGGGTGCTGAGCCTCCTGCGCGATGCCGAGCTGGTGGGCGTGGCCGATCCGGATGAGGAGCGGGGCCGCTTGGCGACAGAGCAGTTCGGCTGTCGCTGGTTTGCCGACTATCAAGCCCTGCTGGGCGAGGTGGAGGCGGTGTGTGTGGCGGTGCCAACCCTGCTGCATCACCGGGTGGGCATGGCCTCCCTGCAGGCGGGCGTGGATGTCTTGATTGAAAAGCCGATTGCGGCCACCCAGGAGGAGGCCAACGATCTGATTCACGCTGCGGAGACGGCGGGTCGGCTCCTGCAGGTCGGCCACATCGAGCGCTTCAACCCCGCGTTTCGTGAGCTGCTCAAGGTGGTGGCAGGCGAAGAGGTGGTGGTGCTGGAGGCCCGGCGCCATAGCCCCAATCCCGACCGGGCCAACGATGTGTCGGTGGTGTTGGATCTGATGATCCACGACATCGATCTGGTGCTGGAGTTGGCGGCTTCCCCTGTGGTGCGCCTGGCGGCGGCAGGCGGCCGCAGCGGCGAGGGGCCGATCGATTACGTGAATGCCACCCTGGGCTTTGCCAATGGCGTGGTGGCCAGCCTGACGGCGAGCAAGATGGCCCACCGCAAGGTGCGCAGGCTCTACACCCACTGCCGCAGCAGCTTGATGGAAACCGATTTTCTCAACCACAACCTGCGCATCCACCGCCGCCCCCACACCACGGTGAGCGCCGATCACGGCGAATTGGTGTATCGCAATGACGGCTTCATCGAGGAGGTGAGCACCACCTCCATCGAGCCGCTCTATGCGGAGCTGGAGCACTTCCTGCAGTGCGTGCGTGGGGTGGAAACACCCGCGGTGGATGGCCTGCAAGCCTCCCGCGCCCTGCAGCTGGCCGATCTGATCGAGCAGTGCGTGGAGCGGCCCAATCTCTGCATGACGCTCGACGCGCCGATCTAGGGGGGGCTGGACCCCCAGCCCTCAGGCTGGGCTGGTGGCTCCTCTCCGGACGACGGGCGCTGGGCGGCCGGTTCGGGTTTGTGCTTTTGGCGAGATTGAGCCGCCGATGGGCATGATTGGCCTCTCTTGTGGTGGCACTTCCCCGTGCAAAGGGTGCATGTTTGCGCAAAATATGCGCAGATGAACGAATTCTTCTCCCTTTATTCTCGGCGATCGTGCAATAATTATAGCTTTATTTCTAAAAGTTATGTTGGCTTCCCCTTGGCTCCTCTACCCCAGCCTTGCCGATCAGTTATCTGCCTTCGCCACATCCAAGCAATTCTGGGGGGCTTGGCAGATAGCATTTGGCCAGAATTATGATCGTGCCAAGGCAGAGAGATTGCGCCAGCAGTGGGCGAATCGAGATTTTCGTCAACTGCCGAAGCTGCAAACGCTCAGCAGCCAGGTTCTGGGGCCGGCCAATGGGGCTTACGCAGCGAGCACCAACACCATCTATCTCTCAGAAACCTTCCTGAAAACGGCGCCAACCGCCTCAATTGTCAACGCGCTTTTAGAAGAAATCGGCCATTTCGTTGATGCCACAATCAATGCCTCCGATAGCCCTGGCGATGAAGGAGCCATCTTTGCGGCCCTGGTTCAAGGGGAGCAACTGTCGCCTGCCCAGCTGCGTTTGCTGAAGGCTGAAAACGATTGGACCACCTTGCAGATCAATGGAAAATCGATAGTTGTTGAGCAAGCCGTTCTCACGGGCACATCCGGCAACGACACCCTTGTGGGTACGGCGGTGGATGATGTGATTTCGGGCCTGGCTGGGAATGATTCCCTCCTTGGAGGCTCAGGCAATGATCAGTTGTTTGGTGGCCTTGGTAGCGACACCTTGGTTGGAGGTGCTGGCAATGACTTAGTTGTTTTGGAGTCTTTTAATGATTTCACCAGCACCGTGAATCTGGATGTGGTGACGGATTTTGTGAAGGGAAGCGATCGGGTGGATTTGCGCACGATTGGCATTGGCGATCTCAATACGGTGTTGACGCTGACTGCCAATGATTTAGGTGGTAATGCGGTGATTACAACATTCTATCGGAGCGGCATATATCAAACGCGACTCAATAGCGTGAACAAGACAGTGCTGCAAGCTGCTGATTTTGTGTTCAAAACAGATGTGGTGAATGATTTGATTAGCGGAACGGGATTTGATGATGATCTCTTTGGCGCCTTTGGCGACGATACCCTTCAAGGAAGTAGTGGTAATGATCGTTTATTTGGAGAAGAGGGCAATGATCAGTTGTTTGGTGGCCTTGGTAGCGACACCTTGGTTGGAGGTGCTGGCAATGACTTAGTTGTTTTGGAGTCTTTTAATGATTTCACCAGCACCGTGAATCTGGATGTGGTGACGGATTTTGTGAAGGGAAGCGATCGGGTGGATTTGCGCACGATTGGCATTGGCGATCTCAATACGGTGTTGACGCTGACTGCCAATGATTTAGGTGGTAATGCGGTGATTACAACATTCTATCGGAGCGGCATATATCAAACGCGGCTCAATAGCGTGAACAAGACAGTGCTGCAAGCTGCTGATTTTGTGTTCAAAACAGATGTGGTGAATGATTTGATTAGCGGAACGGGATTTGATGATGATCTCTTTGGCGCCTTTGGCAGCGATACCCTTCAAGGAAGTAGTGGTAATGATCGCCTCTTTGGCGAGCAAGGCAATGATCAACTCACCGGTGGCGCAGGCAATGACACCCTATTCGGCGGCAGCGGAGACGATACGGCTGTCTTTACTGGCACGCGCGCCCAATACTCCTGGGTGAATAATGCAGGTGTCTTTACGATCACCGATTCCATTGCCAATCGCGATGGCATCGACACCTTGAATGGCATTCAAAAACTGCAATTCAGTGATCAACTCGTCGTCATCGCTCCCGTCGAAATTGATCCGGTTGTCGTCACCCTTTCCGTCTCCCCCGGGAGTGTGGTGGAGGATGGCGCACCCAATTTGCTCTTCACCTTCACGCGCACCGGCCCATTGACGGCGCCCTTGAGCGTGAATTACCTCCTCGTCGGTGGCACCGCCACCTTCACAACGGATTACACCCAAACCGGTGCCACCAGCTTTGATGGCGTCTCCGGCACGGTGACTTTTGCCGCCAATGCGGCAACGGCCACCATCACGGTTGATCCCGTGCCCGACACCCAGGTGGAGCAGAACGAGACAGTTGTTCTCACCCTTGCTTCCGGCGCTGGCTATGCCATTGGCACCACAAATCCAGTCACAGGCACCATCCAAAATGATGATTTTCCAGTGATTTCGATTAACGATGTCACGGTTGTTGAAGGCAAGGATGCCAATGCGTTGCTGACCCTCTCTGTGGATAACCCCAGTCCCCAACAAATCAGCGTGAATTTCGCCACCTCACCGGTGGATGCCACAGCCAACGGGGACTACACCACCAGAACGGGAACCCTCATCCTTCCTGCCAACGCCACCACAGTGACCCTGGCGATTCCGATCCTCAATGACAACCTCAACGAGGCCAACGAATCCTTCCTCGTTACCCTTTCCGCCCCCATCAATGCCACAATCTCCCCAGATGCGGGGATCGCTGAAGTCACTATTTCAGACACTTGGGACTCTGCGATGACACGCATTCTGCCGGCGGGGGTGGAAAACCTCAGACTCACCGGTGTGAATAACATCAACGGCACAGGCAATGCCAACGCAAATGCAATCACAGGAAATTCAGGCAACAATCTCATCAATGGAGCTGGTGGAGCTGATGCCCTTACGGGAAATGCAGGGGCAGATATCTTTATCTTCCAGTTTGGTCAGTCCACCCTTGCTGCCCCTGATCGTATTACTGATTTCACGTTCAACTCCGATAAGATTGACCTTCTTACAAGCAGCGGTCTCTCCACCCCTGCTCCTCTGTCCTTCTCTAGGGCGACCAACAGCATCGCTGCAAGCCTCACGGATTTGATCAACCAGGTTTTTGCTGATGCCGATGGAGCGACCACAGGCAACCAATCCCTTGCCCCTTCAGGTGCCGCACTCGTTCAGGTCGCCACTGGACCGATTGCGGGTAACTACCTTGTGATCAACGATGCTGTGGCTGGCTTCCAAGCCGCTAATGATCTAGTGGTAAATATCACTGGTTCGGTGGGGCAATTGCCGGGCTTGGGGGCCATACCCATAGCACAATTCTTTGTTTGATCCGTGCGGGAGTGCTTCCCAGCCTCTGCACGACTCTCAACGCGCCGATCCAGGGGATTCCTCTTCACTGGGTTGGCGCACCCAAGTGGTCCGTCCGTGGAAGGCCCCGGGGCTGGCGTAGGTCAGGCTGCTGCTGGAGGGGAGCGGGTTCAGGGATTGCCCCTAAGCTGCCTGCGCCTGGGGCAAAGGCGCTGGGGGCCGCCCGGCCCGGCTCAGCTGCTGTAAGGCAAGCAGCTGCCAGCGGCGGCACTGGGCCGGGGAGGAGCGGTAGAAGGCGTCCCAGGCCTCAGCTTTGTGGCGGCTGTAATCGGCTTCGCTCACCAGCGGATGGCCTTGCTGCCAGCCCACACGCACGGCGTGGCCAATCACCACGTCGAGGGCCAGATCGTCTTCAAAGCGCACCTGGGGATTGGCGACCACGAAGGCGATCAGGGTGAGCAACGCTTCGGTGCAAAGCTGGCGGTATTCCGGTGCTTCGATCTTGCCCAGCAACTGTTCCACCAGGGCGGCGAAATTGCGCTCCCCGGGAGTGAGGTCGTTGAGCAGGGGAGCACTTTCGAGACGATTGCGCCGCTCCAGCTTGTCGCCGATCACGATGCCGTGGCAATGGTGGAGCAAATCCCAGATGCCTGGGTAAAAGTCGCGGGGAACGCGCTGCAGGGCGCCAAGGCGCAGCCGGTGTTGCAGCCAGCAGCCACCCCGGGGCAGCTCCTCCAGGGGATCGGGCACCTCCCAACGCACCCGCCCGCCCTGCAGGTGCAGCTCCTCCTTGCGTTGCAGGGCGGTTTTGGCGTGCTCCACATCGGCCAACACCGCCCGCAGCCGCCGCCGCATGGCGTGGGGCGGCAGGGTGCAGAGCTCCTCAAAGGCGTCGCTGGGGCAAAGATTGGCCTCGGCGGCCAGCTCGCTGGTGAGCAGCAGGAGCAACTGCCCAAGCTGCACGGTGAGGCTGCCGCTGAGCAGGCTCGGCTCCAGCCGGGCCAGGCTGTCGATCGCCAGCAGCAGCTCCTGCTGCACCATCCACTCGCGGGCGTCCTCGCCACTGAAGCGGCGGATCATGGCCGCGATCATCTTGCTGCCTTGGGGCTGGCTGATCAGCGACTGGCCGGTGTAATTGCGCCCCACCACCACCTGCTTTTGGCGCACGAGCAGATCGGTGAGGGCGTCCTCCAGCTGGGGATGCACCAGGCCCATCACCCCGGCGGTGCGGCGCACCACATTCCAGTCGCCCTCCTGCAACCCCCTGCGATACACCTCCTCCAACAGCGCCATCAGGCGCATGGAGCCGCTGCCCAGCGGCCCTCTCAGCTCAGCACCGGGGCCAAGGCGACGGCCGAGAAGCTCCAACACCTCCGCCTGCTCCTGCAAGGAGGTGCTCGTCCAGAGCCGCTCGATCAGGGCGGCCACCGAGGTGTCCTCCAGCTCCTGCTCTTGGCGGGCCGTGAGGGGCCGATGGCTGTGGGCCGCCGGCAGGAGCGTTTGGCGGGGCTGCAACAGCCGACAGACCGCCTCCGCCTGGCTGGGCAACTCCACCCAGCTGGCTTCGGCGGCCAGATCCTCCAACGCCCCCAGCTGCACGGGCACACCCTCCACTTCCCCCGCCAGCAGGCTTCGGCCTAGCTCAAAGAAGGCCTGGGGATCCCTGCGGAAAGCCACGCTGGCGATGGGAATCAGCAGCAGGGGGAGGCCCCCGCCCCGCCAATGGCGTCGCAGCAGCCGCAGTTCGCTGGCCACCGTGTCCACCAGCTGAAGGGGATCATCAGCGAGATAGAAGGTGTCTTCCTCCAGCACAGCGGGCTGGAAGGCCAACGCCTCCCCGTTGTGCCGATAGAGCCTGGCGGTGGCCATGGTTTCCATGCGCACGGGTGGGTGGCCCGTGAGCCCCAACCTGGCGTTGGCGCCCACCGTGGCCATGCGCTGCGCCAACTCCCGGGAGCTGGCCACCCGCAGAGCGCCCTGGCTGGGATCGTGAATGGGCAGCCCGACGGCGGCCAGTTGACGGGCGATGTTGTCCTCCTCGGGTACCAGGGCCACCATCACCCGCTCGGCTCCGAGGAGCTGCCGATGACGCCGGCCGATCGGATCCAGGTCGTTAGGGGTGATCAGGCCATGCAGCAGTAGATCACCCAGCCAGGTGAGGCTTTGGGTCCAAAGCAACGGCACGTTGTCATTGGGCTGGCGCGGTTGGCTGCCGGGGTTGCGCCGTTCGGCGGCGATGGCTGCCTGGCTCACCACATAGAGCTCTGGCAACAGGGGAACCCCCTCCACCTCCACACTCAGCTCCGCCAGCCGCTGCCGCCACCGTCTGGCTTCTTCCCAGCGCTCCTCGCAACAGGCCGTGAGCAGTTCATAGGCCAAAAAGAGCGGCCACTCGCACTCGATGTGCTCAAACTCCGCCAGCTCCTCAGGCTCGTAGTGCAGTCGGCTCACGTCTTCGATCACCGTCTGATGGCCATCTCGCCGGAAACGCTTGTAGCCGTAGGCGCCCCCCAGGTCTTGTCGAATCTTGGTGCGGGTGCGGGCCACCAACTCCCCATCCTCCAGCGCCCAGGCGGGGTAGCCGATCACCGAAAGGCAGGCGCTGTCAGCCTCCTTGCTCGCTGATTCCCTGGGGAGCAGGCTGTGCAAGGCCCGCCGGAGACGCACGATCGCATCTTGGGGAATCGAGAGGCGGTAGGACCCATCCCCATGGGGGCCCAACAGATCGATGCCCTCTAGGGATTCCAGGGCCGCCTTCACCATGCCGATGGAGCTGGCATTGCGCTCCGGCAGGCCGTGGTTGCTCTTGTCGCCCCGCTCCCAGATGCCGTAGTCGGCCACCCGGTAGGCCCGAGCCACGTAATACACCAGGTTTTGCACGAAATCTCGCTCGTGGGTGGTCTGCACCACCACCAAGCCGGAGCGGGTGAGCTGGGCCAGCTGGAGGAGAAACACGGCCGTGGCGTCGAGCTGCAGGTGGCCCCAGCCGTCATCGGGCACCACCGTTGCTCCTGAGCCCGTATCGAACTTGGCATGGATGGCATCCAGCGGGCGGAGGCTGCGCTTGAAGCGCTCCACCTTGGGTGCCTGACGCATCATCGAGGCCAGCAGGCCTCGCATTAACTGCAGCACGCGTTGCTCAAGCTCGAAGGCCCGGCGGCAGGGTCCGCTCTGGCGCCGATGGGCCATGGCCAGGCCCCACACGCATTGGATCGAATAGACACAGTCACGCACCCAGGCATCACCGTAGTTGCCATGCACCGTGTTGGCTGTGCTGGCTGGCAACAGACCGGTGAGGGGATGTTGGCGGGAGAGCACCACCGCTTCAATCTCCCGATCCAGGCGATGGAGCAGCGCGATGGCCTCCGCGGATGCCTCGCTGGCTGTCTCCTTCAAGGAGTGGCCCAGCCCCCCCTGGCTCACCATGGTCAAATCGCTGGTGCGCATCCCCACTGGCTGGCTGACCCATCCGCAGCAATAGATTCTCCTCCGCGATGCCCCATCCCATGGCAACAAACGTCACCACGCCCCGCCAGGCGGAAGTGCTAGGCGTACCGGTGAGCGTTTGTGAAGACGTTCTCGAAGCGGCGATCGCCCTCTATGAGCAGAAGGGAGGCGGCCAGATTGTCACCCTCAACGCTGAAATGACGATGGCGGCCCTGGCCGACCCCGCCTTGGCGGGGGCCATTGGCGGGGCCGACCTGGTGATTCCCGATGGAGCTGGTGTGGTTTGGGCTCTCGGGCGGCAGGGGATCCGGGTGCGTCGAGCGCCAGGGATTGAGCTGGCCCGGCAGCTGCTGGAGCACGCCGCGGTGGAGGGCTGGCGGGTGGCTCTGGTGGGTTCGAGCCCCAAGGTGTTGGAACAGCTGTGCCCCAGGCTGGCCAAAGAAATTCCCGGGCTCCAGCTCGTGATCGCGATCCATGGGTACAGCGATCCGCGGGCCTGGCCGGCACTGGAGGAGAGCCTGCTATCCATGAAGCCAGATCTCACCCTGGTTGCCCTGGGGGTTCCCCGCCAGGAACTTTGGATCCAATCCCTCCCGCATCCCTTGCTGGGGCTTTGGATGGGGGTTGGCGGTAGTTTTGATGTGTGGGCTGGAACCAAAAAGAGGGCCCCCAGGTGGATGGGGCAAATCCACCTGGAATGGCTCTATCGCTTGTTCCAGGAACCCTCGCGCTGGCGGCGCATGTTGGCGTTGCCAGCGTTTATGAGGGCCGTTCTCAGCGGAACCCCACCGAGGCTTGCCACACGAAGGCCAGCAGCAGGAAGAAGAGCGGAATGATGGGCAGAATGTCCACCAGGGGGGCAAAGGCCTGATAAGCCTCTGGGAGCTGGGCAAAAACGTGCAGCGGGAGGACCATGCCGGAGGAATCCTTTGCAGTGGCTGGAACCTACCACGTGTGTGCCGCCGGAGACTGGGGCTGCCAGGGAGCGAAATCCTCTGAAAAACACCCCTCCCGAATGGCCCGGGCCATGGCGCTGGTGAACCGCAGCAGGGTGGTCAGGTTGTGGAGGCTCAGCAAGGTGCGGCCAAGCATCTCGTCGCAGCGCAGGAGGTGGTGCAGGTAGGCCCGGCTGTGTTGGCGGCAGGCCAAGCATGGGCAGCTTCCGTCTAGAGGGCTGTGGTCATGGCGAAAGCGGGCATTGCGGATGTTCCAGCGCTCGCCGCCCACCAGGGCTGAGCCATGGCGCCCCAGGCGGGTGGGCAGCACGCAGTCGAAGACGTCAAAACCATGGGCCACCGCCACCGCCATCTCCCGGAGGGTGCCAACGCCCATCAGGTAGCGGGGGCGATCCTCTGGTAGCAGCGGCGCCACCAGGGCCACGATGCGATGCATGTCCTCCACCGGTTCTCCCACGCTCACGCCCCCCACGGCGATGCCGGGCAGGTTCATCGAGGCCACCACCCGGGCCGATTCCTCGCGCAGGTGGGCGTAGCAGCCACCCTGCACGATGCCAAAAAGGGCCTGGGAGCCCCCTTGGTGATGGGCGATGCAACGCTCCAGCCAGAGGTGGGTGCGCCGACAGGCCTCGGCCACCAGGGGCTCCGATGCCGGATAAGGGGGGCATTGATCGAACGCCATGGCCACATCTGCCCCCAGATCCCGTTGGATCGCCATGCAGCGCTCTGGGGTGAGGAGGATGGGAGCGCCGTCCCGCGGCGAGCGGAAGGCCACCCCCTCGTCATCAATGCGGTTGATGGCCGCCAGGCTGAACACCTGGAACCCGCCGGAATCGGTCAAAAGCGGCCCTTGCCAGCCCATGAAGCGATGCAGCCCACCGGCCTCCGCCACCACGGCCTCTCCGGGCTGAAGGTGCAGATGGAACGTGTTGGCCAGCACCATCTGCGCCCCCGTCTCCGCCAGTTGGGGGGTGCTGATCCCCTTGACGGTGGCGGCTGTGCCCACCGGCATGAAACGGGGCGTGTGCACGGCTCCGTGGGGTGTCTGCCAGTGGCCGCAACGGGCCTGGGTACGGGAGCACCGGGCCGTAACGGAGAAGGCGAATGCCTGAGCAGACAACGATCCTGGCCAAGAACTTTGACCCTAGGTGCAGCCCCCCCTTCACGGGCAAGCGCATGGCATGGTGGGCTTCATCTGCTCCCTTTTCACCACGCCACCCTTCCCACCTCCCTGGCTGCAGGATCTGGCCGGGGCTTGGATCTTTTATTCCGTGTTGCCTGCCTGGCCGGGCATCCGCCCCCGGTTTGAGCGCATTGCTCGTTTTGCACCCTGGGTTGGCCTGGTGATCGGTGCCCTGCAGGCGTTGCTTTGGTGGGCCCTCCAGGGGCATGGGCCTCAGTTGGCCCAGGTGTGCCTGGTGTTGGCCGCTGGTTTGCTGCTCACCGGTGGGTTGCACATGGACGGGGCGATGGATACGGCCGATGGATTGGCTGCCGGCGAGCGGCTGCTCGAGGCCATGCAAGACAGCCGGGTGGGGGCGAGCGGTGCCCAGGCCATGGTGGTGTTGCTTCTTCTCAAAGCTGGCGCTTTGGCCAGCCTGGACACGGCTGCGCCCCTGGCCCTGGTGTGGGCAGCCCTTTGGGGGCGGATGGCGCCCCTGTTGGCGGTGGCCTGGTTCCCTTACCTCCATCCCCGCGGATCGGCGGGTTTTCATCGCCAACATTGGGCCGGATTGCTCAAAGAAGCTCGTCCCGGCCTGCTGGCCGTGGGGGGACTGCTCTTGCTCTGCTGGGTCCGGGGCTGGCCCCCCATCGGACTGGCGGGTGCCCTGCCAGCGCTCTTGGTGCCCCGCTGGTTGGGGAGGCGGCTGGGCGGGCATAGCGGCGATAGCTATGGGGCCTGTGTGGAGTGGACAGAGATGTTGGCGTTGTTGCTCAGCGGCTTGACGCAGGCGGTGACTCTGGGCTGGCAGGCAGGCTGAGGCGAAAGGCATTCCCCCGGCTGGGGAGCTCTGGATCCACCAGGGCCGGAGGAATCACCAGTTCCAGGTTTCCGCCCAGATGGCGGGCCAGATCCCGTGCCAGAGCCAGCCCCAGCCCCGTGCCTGGCTTGCCCTGGCTTTGCCGCCCGCGCACGCCGCGTTGAAAGATTCGTTCTTGCTCCTCCTCGGCGATGGGCATCCCCCCATCCCAGACGGTGAGGCAGGGACCAGCGGCCGTGGCGCTGCTGTGCAGGCCCACTGGGCTGCCGGGAGCGCTGTACTGAAAGGCATTCTCCAGCAGGTTTGCCAGGATTTCCGCTACCGCGCTGGCATCGCCTTGCCAGGGGGGGAGCGCAGTTGGGCCCAGCCACTGGCGCCCCTGCAGGGCGGCGGTGGCGGTGGCCCGTTGCAGGAGAGGGGCGACAAGATCAGGAAGGGGGGCTCCTTCCGGCCCCGATAGCAGCGGCGGCAGGAGGAGAGGGTCGGGGTGAGGGTCTGGCGGCAACAGGCCATCGGGCTGAGCCAGGGCACTGATGGCCTCCACGTATTTATTGAGTTGCCTCTCCTCGGCGAGCAAACCCTCGACCAGGCTGCGGCTGTCGCTGTCGTCTTTCAGACGGCGCAGCAGCAAATGGCCGAAGGTGCGCAGGGCTGTCAGAGGGTTGCGGAGCTGATGCACCAGCAACCGGAGTTGCTCCTCCTGAGCCTCCACCCGACGCTGCAGGCGTTGTCGCTCCAGATCGAGACGGAGCGCTTCGGTGAGGCACACCGCCACACCCTGAAGACGCTGCTGCAGGACGGGAGACCAGGCTGCCCCACGGGTTTCCACCTGGAGCGCTCCGAGGAGGGCAGCCCCGTCGCGCAGGGGGAGCCAGCGCCGTTCTTCAGCTGGCACCCGCAGTTGACTGTCGGTTCCCACGGCAGCGAGCCGACGGGCATCTTCTGGCCATTGGCCGAGGGGGAGCAGGGTGGGGGTGTTGCCCTCGCCGGGATGGGTGACGTAGACGACCAGGGCTTCCACATCAGGGCAATCCACAAACTGCCCCAGTTGACTGTGCAGCAGGGTGAGAAATCTTTCAGAGACAGGAGTCACAGGGGCAGCGGCCCAAGGGAGGGGGCGAACTTCAAAAAACTTGACCTTGGAGGCTTTGAAAAGCAAAAAAAAGCTTTAGAGTTGATGTATCGACCACTACTTCCCAGTCCTCAGCCGGGAGGAGTTGTCCAGCCATCGCGCTTGAGGTTGCAATGCCCTTGCAATCCAGGCTACAGCAGAGACAGGTGCATGCCTCTGCTGTCCGAGTGGGCCACCGCCCCAGGTGAATGGCTGCGATCCTCCCCGATCGCTTCTTGGACGACAGAACGTAGGGCCGTGGGTCGCCGTGGCGACCCGGCAACGCAGTGGACGAGCCTGGGTTCGTCCGTCTGTCTGTCAGCCCTCCTCCTTACCCCCTCTCTCTCTCCACTCCACCCCAGGAGTGTTCCTTCATGTCCAAGAAGCGCAAGCGGATCAGCCGCCGTCGTCTCGCCGGTCAACGTGTGTTGGCCCACGTGCCCACCTTCAATCTGGAGACGGGCTCCCACAAACCCGTCACTGCTGCTCGCCGCTTCATCGCCGAGTCGGAGCTGCAGGCACCAGCGATTCTCAATGTGCGGCGGAATGAGCACACCACCGATCGCTTCTTCTGGGGTGAAAAGGGCCTCTTCAGTGCCCAGTACGCTGAAGAAAATCATTTCCTGTTCCCCTCGTTGCGTCTCATCGTGGACCGCATCGGTGAAGACGTGCTCTTCGAGGGCATCGAAGCACTCGCCGCCGATGACTGGGAGGAAGTGGAAGAGTACGAATACGCCTTTGTTTGATTGAGTCTTCGGGGCCTAACCCTGCCAGGCGCGGAATAAAAAGTCCCCCATGGCAGGGAACAGCCCGGGCTCGATGCCGTGGCCCCCTGAAAAGACCAGCCGCTGCACGGATCCACCACTCGCCTTGAGGCGCTGCTCTAGTTCTTCACTGGCTGCGAATGGCACCACCGGGTCTTGGGTTCCGTGGGTCAGGAGGATCGGCATCAGGGGCCGCAGGGGCTCCCAACCCGGATGGGGATAGCCACTGCAGCTGATCAGGCCGGCCAGGGGCAACTCGCCTCCAATGGCTACATCCACAGCCATGGCTGCTCCCTGGGAGAAGCCCAGCAGGGCTGTGCGCTCCAAAGGCACGCTGCGAGCCAGAGCGTGCAGGCGCTCGAGGAGGTCGGCTCTTGCCGCGGGCAGCTGGGGCCACTCCGGCATGCCCAGGTCGTACCACTGTCGGCCGATTCCGCCCGGGTGCGGCAGAGGCGCACGCAGGGCGACCACACTCACCTCTGCCGCCTCTGGCCCCAGCAGAGCGCTACCCAGATCGAGCAGATCATCGGCATCTGCTCCCCAGCCATGGAGGAGCACCAGCCGACGATCCGCCTGCTCGGGCCCAAGCATCAGCGCTGTCCCCGCAGCCATGTCGTCACTGGGGCCGGGGGGAGTGGGGATCATGGGAGGCATGCTGTGCGAGGGATGGGCAGGGACCACGTGTCGAACGATTGGGCAAGGCCTGGCTGTCTCTCCATCTCCCACCAAGGGGAGACCGTTGATCGGCTCGAAGGCTCCTGAACAAGGTCTCCCAATGTGTTGGGCAAGCGTCCATGCACGGGTTCACCATTCTGGCCCTTGTGCCCATTCGCCCATCCCAACTTCGGTTTGCCGCAGGGATGAGCCAGTGCTGCGCCGCTGTCTAGGTTGGCGCTACAGCTTTCCCTCGCTTCATGGCTCCCACCGCTCTCCTCAGTGTGTCGGACAAAGCGGGATTGGTGCCATTGGCCCAGGGGTTGCTTGCCCAGGGCTATCTCCTGATCTCCAGCGGCGGCACGGCCGCTGCGCTGGCCGCCGCCCATCTGCCGGTCACCCGGGTGGCTGAGATCACCGGCGCCCCAGAAATCCTGGGGGGCCGGGTGAAGACCCTCCATCCCCGCATTCATGGCGGCATCCTTGCCAAACGGGATGACCCAGCCCACCAACAGGATCTGGAAGCCCAGGGCATTCAACCCATCGATGTGGTGGTTGTGAATCTCTATCCCTTTGTGCGCACCGTCTCCCAACCTGGCGTCGGCTGGGAGGAGGCGGTTGAGCAGATCGACATTGGCGGGCCCGCCATGGTGCGAGCAGCGGCGAAAAATCATGCTCATGTGGCCGTTCTCACCGACCCTGATCAGTACCCAGCCTTCCTGGAGGCCCTCAAAGCTGGACAGGTGGACGGGGCCCTGAGGCGGCGGCTAGCCCTCGAAGCCTTCCGCCACACAGCTGCCTACGACACGGCGATCAGTGGTTGGTGGGCGGAGAGGCTGTCCGAAGAGGGGGGAGGCGCTGTGGTGGATCAACCAGGGAACCAGTCCCCGTTGTCGCTGCACCTTCCAGTCGTACAGGGGCTGCGCTACGGGGAAAATCCCCACCAGCGCGCCACTTGGTATGGCTCGACATCCGAGGGCTGGGGCGCAGCGCACCAACTCCAGGGCAAGGAGCTCAGCTTCAACAACCTGATGGATCTCGAGGCGGCTCTGGCCACCGTTCGGGAGTTTGGCTATGGCGAGCCGGGCGGCGGCCAGCCAAGCTCGACCGCCGCCGCGGTTGTGGTCAAACACACCAACCCCTGCGGGGTGGCCGCAGCGGCCAGCGCCGCGGAGGCGATTGAACGCGCGCTTGAGGCTGACAAGCTGTCAGCCTTTGGCGGCATCGTGGCCGTCAATCGGCCTGTGGATGCCAGCTGTGCGCAGCTCCTCACGAGCCTCTTCCTGGAGTGCGTGGTGGCACCCGCCTTCAGCGAGGAGGCCAGCCATCTGCTCTCGGCCAAAGCCAACCTGCGGGTGCTTCAGTTGCCGGGAGAGGCGGTGGAGCAGGCTTCCCGCTTGCAGATCCGCTCCCTCCTGGGCGGTGTGCTGGCGCAGGAGCCCGATGATCAGCCCATCGCCCCAGAGACCTGGCAGGTGGTGAGCCAGCGGAGACCAACCGAGCAGGAGGGGCTGGATCTGGCCTTCGCCTGGCGTGTGGTGCGCCATGTGCGTTCCAACGCCATCGTAGTGGCCTCTCAAGGGCAAACCCTGGGCATCGGTGGAGGGCAGACCAATCGGGTGGGTGCCGCCCAGATCGCCCTGCAGGCAGCTGGGGCAAAGGCGCAGGGAGCGGTCTTGGCCAGCGATGGCTTTTTCCCTTTTGACGACACCGTTCGCCTGGCCGCTGAGCATGGCATCCGCGCCGTGATCCAGCCCGGCGGCAGCCTGCGAGATGGAGACAGCATTGCCGCCTGCGACGCCCTCGGCATGGCCATGCTCACCACAGGCCGCCGCCATTTTCTGCACTGATCCCGGCGGTCATGGCCAGATGTAGCTTCGCCTTCATCCGAGCAGCCTTGCCATGAGCGATCTGATTCCACCCTCGCTGGCCCACAACCTCAATTTTTTGCACCCCGTGCTGATGTGGGTGCTTTTTGGGCTGGCTGCCTACTCCATGGTGCTGGGTCTCAAAGCGAAGAAGACCCGCACGGCTGATGCGGAGGAGCGCAAGCAGCTGGTCAAGGGGCAATTTGCTCGTCGCCACTACCTTCTCGGGAGTCTGTTGCTCGCTTTGATGGTGCTCGGCACCGTTGGGGGAATGGCGGTGACTTACCTCAACAACGGCAAGCTCTTTGTTGGTCCCCACCTGTTGGTGGGTCTGGCCATGACCTCCCTGATTGCGATGGCCGCCGCGCTCTCCCCCTTGATGCAGCAGGGCAACCTGGTGGCTCGCAAGGTGCATGTGGGCCTGAACATGGCCTTGATGACCCTCTTTCTTTGGCAGGCTGTGACCGGCATGCAGATTGTGAACAAGATCCTCACCAGCTCCTAGGCCAAGCTCTCAGGAGGAGTTCCTTGGCAGACCGGACCCGGTTCAGGCTGGGTCCCTCAAAACTGGGCGCGACGCCTGGGCGGGCAAGGAATGCCATGGCGGGCGTGAAAATCCTCTTGAACCTTCCAGGTGAGGCGGCGTGAAATCTGCCTCACAATCTGCCGAAGCAGATGGTCTCCACTGCTTTGCAAGAGTCCATCGGGAAGGAGGGCCAACATCGAGGGCAAGCGGATCCAGACGTCTAGATCGAGCTGCCAGCGCACCAGGGTGTGGGCCATGAGCCGGTCCACATCCTCATGCGACAGCTCATGAGACCGTTCCGGCCCAGCTTCATCCAGCCTGAGTGAGGCGTTGAAGTCCACATCGTAAACCCCGATGAGTGCAGGGTCGATCGAGGTCTGAGGCACCGTGATGATCGAGTAGACCCCGTTGTCCCCCGGGAGCAGTTCCAGCCCAATTGTGGGCTCAACTTCGAAACCAAAGTTGCCAAAACGCCCCAGGCTGAGGACATAACCCCTCTCCCCCAGAGGGGTGACGTCCATCGGTCTGGCGCAGCTCTGAAACCACAGCTGGTGCTCATCCAGGTATCCCCCCACCACAGCAGCTGGGGCCCGCATCTCCATCAGATCGGAAAAGGCGCTGGCGTAGCGGAACACCTGTTTGTCGCTGCCGAAGGCGTGTCTGAGACCCTCTTTCTCCTCTCCCCGTCTTTGTGCATGGGCGTGGCGGGGCGTTGGGGCCTCCTGGCCAGACGAGAGGGCTGCAGGGTTCTGCACCCCGGGGCGGTCGGGCTCGGCAGGGCTGTCGATCGTTGGAGTGGACACCAGAAAGGGCGAGGGCAACGGGGCTCCTTGAGGGGTGTGGGCTTGAGGGCCGTAGGCAGGACCAGGGAATCCGGGGTTGGGACCTTAGGACTTCTCGCGAACCTTTCGGAAATGTAAAGCCAGGTCGGTGGACTGGATCCCCCTGCCCAGAGCTCAATCTTTGCTGAGTTGGATCAAACGTTGAATCACATCCTCCACAACTCGGTCTGGGGTGGAAGCACCGGAGGTGATGCCGACGCGGATGGGGCCCACCGGCAGGAACGGCTCTTCCATCGTCAGATCGCCCCCCAAGGGCTTGTGAAGGATCTGATTCCCAGGGCCGATCCGCTCGGGCGTGTCGATGTGGAAGGAGCGAATGCCACGACTGATGGCAATTTCTTGCAGGTGTGTGGTGTTGGATGAGTTGTAACCACCGATGACCACAATCAGATCAAGGGGTTCGTCCACCAGGGAAAACATGGCGTCTTGGCGTTCCTGGGTGGCGTCACAGATGGTGTTAAAGGCAACAAAATGATCGTTGAGGCTGGTCGGTCCATATCTCTGCAGCATGGTGCGCTCAAATAGCCTGCCAATCTCTTCGGTTTCCCTTTTCAGCATCGTGGTTTGATTGGCGACGCCCACCCGTTGGAGATCGCGGTCGGGATTGAAATCAGGCGAGCAGGCCTTGGCGAAACGTGCCATGAAGGCCTGTCGTTGCTCAGGGGAGGGGGTGCCTCCAGCGGCGCTAGCCAGGATGTAGTCGCAAACCACCTGGGCCTCCGCCAGGTCTAAAACCACTAGATACGTTCCGGCAAAAGAACTGGTGGCAAGGGTTTCTTCATGCTTCACCTTGCCATGAATGATCGATGTGATGGCATGCTTTTTGTGCTTTTCCACTGTGGTCCACACTTTGGACACCCAGGGACAGGTGGTGTCGACAATATGACACCCCCTCTCATTGAGGAGCTGCATTTCTTGCACGGTGGCTCCAAAAGCAGGAAGAATCACCACGTCTCCTGAGGCCACATCCGAAAAATCTTTCACCCCCTCCTCGACGGGGATGAAACAGACATTCATCTCGCGCAAATGAAGATTGACGGAAGGATTGTGGATGATTTCATTGGTGATCCAGATGCGTTCCTGAGGGTAAAAACGCCTGGTTTCATAGGCCATTGCCACCGCTCGCTCCACTCCCCAGCAAAAGCCAAAGGCCTCGGCCAGCCTGACCGTCAACCGTCCTTCCCTCAACATGTATCCGTTCTCGCGAAGGCTGGCGATCAGATCACTCTGGTAGGCCGTTTGCAAATTGCCGGCCACCTCTTGACCCAAGCCAAACCCGCGGCGGTTGTAGCGCTCCGAATGATGGAGGGCACGCTTGAAAGCGTGGGTATCCATAGGAGTCACGGCAAACCTGCCAGACTCTATGGGATGTGCCCTGGCTGGTGGGGCAGCACGGGAGCCACGCCCTCCCAAAGCACGGCATCGCACTCAAAGCGATAGCGGCAGGGCACTACCTCCACCCCTGCGGCCAAAGCCTCCCGAAACAGGACGCCGTAGCGGGCATCTGCGCTGTCGCCAGGGGCGAAGCGGTGCACGTCTGCGCGGCTGAGGCAGGGCACCAGCACAGCCCGGGCCTCTGGCACCACCCCCATGAGCTCAACAAGATGCTTCTGCCCTCGCTCGCTCACCGTGTCGGGGAACAGGCCCACGTCCTCCTGGCACCAGGTGGTGTTCTTCACCTCTAAGTAAATCAGCCGTTGATCGTCTCCTTCGCGGCTGGGCTGCAGCAACAGATCAATGCGGCTCCGGTTGCCTTGTCCATAGGGCACCTCAGCCCGCACAGCACCTATAGGACCGAGCCAAGGCTCTAGGTAGCCCTTCTCGATGGTCAAACGCACCAGGCGGTTCGGCAGGGCTGTGTTCACCCCCACCCACACCGGTTGTCCATCCACCCCGGGCACTTCCGCTTGTTCCCAGGTCCAGTCGAGTTTGCGGGTGGGAGCTGGGGCATGTCGCAGACGCACCCGGCCTCCAGGGAGCAACACACCGGTCATCGGGCCAGTGTTGGGACAATGGACGGTGACCAGCTCCCCTCCCGCCAGCTCCACGTCCGCCAGGAACCGCTTGTAACGCCTGCGCAGCACCCCCTCGACCAGCGGTTCCTCCAGCTGCAACACAGGCCGCCTCTCGCACGCACCGCCGGAGGTGGGTTGGGCACATGGGGAGGGCATGGGCGAGGGTGCCTGGGGATCGTGGAGGCGGGCCGCCATACTGCCGTGCGATGTGTGGGGCTTTGTGCCCGGTTGGATTGGCTCCATCCCTGAAACGGATCGCCCTGATCGTGGCCCTCGCCACGGCCCTCAGCAAGGTGGCGGGACTGCTGCGGCAGCAGGTGATCGCAGCCGCCTTTGGAGTGGGGGCGGCCTATGACGCCTACAACTATGCCTATGTGCTTCCGGGCTTTTTGCTGATCCTTTTGGGGGGCATCAATGGTCCCTTCCACAGCGCCATGGTGAGTGTGTTGGCTCGCCGTCCCCGGCAGGAGGGAGCCCACGTGTTGGCGGCCATCAACACCCTTGTGGGGGCGGCCTTGCTGGTGGTGACGGTGCTGCTGATTGTGGCGGCAGATCCTCTGATCACTTTGGTGGCTCCTGGCCTGGAGGCCCAGCGGCATGACATCGCCGTGCTTCAGCTGCGCTGGATGGCCCCCATGGCGCTCTTCGCAGGTCTGATTGGTTTGGGCTTCGGTGCCCTCAATGCCGCCGATGAGTTTTGGCTCCCGGCCGTCAGTCCGTTGCTGTCCAGCTTGGCGGTGATCGTGGGCATCGGTGTTCTTTGGTGGCAACTTGGCGCGGCGATCACCCTGCCTTCAGCCGCCGTTCTCGGGGGCGTTGTGCTGGCAGGCACCACCACCCTGGGGGCCCTGCTCCAGTGGCTCATCCAGTTGCCTGCCCTGGCCAAGCAGGGCTTGCACCAGGTCAAGCTGGTTTGGGATTGGAACCATCCGGGCGTGCGGGAGGTGCTTCAGGTGATGGGGCCAGCGACGCTCTCCTCGGGGATGTTGCAGATCAATGTGTTTGTGGATCTGTTTTTTGCCTCTGGCATCCTTGGTGCAGCAGCCGGTCTGGGCTACGCCAATCTGCTGGTGCAGACCCCCTTGGGGTTGCTCTCCAACGCTCTGCTGGTGCCCCTGCTGCCGGTCTTCGCCCGACTCACAGCTCCGGAAGACCGACCCCAGCTCATCGGGCGCATTCGCCAGGGCTTGATGCTCTCCAACGCCAGCATGTTGCCCCTGGGAGCGCTGATGGTCGGCCTGGCCGGACCCATCGTGGCTCTGGTGTACGAGAGGGGGGCGTTTGATCACCGCGCGGCCACCCTGGTGACCTCACTCCTTGTGGCTTATGGGCTGGGCATGCCGGCCTATCTGGCGCGGGATGTGCTGGTGCGGGTGTTCTATGCCCTGGGGGATGCCAACACACCCTTCCGTTGGTCGGTTGGGGGCATCGGCCTGAACGCCGTTTTTGATTGGTTGCTCGTGGGGGGACCCACGCCGGGGATGGGTTTGATGATGCCCCGTCTCTACTTTGGGGCCCCTGGCCTGGTGCTCGCCACGGTCCTGGTGAACATCATCACCTGCCTGGGCTTGCTGTTGGTGCTTCAGCGGCGTCTTGATGGGCTCCCCTTGAAAGCCTGGGGCAGGGACACGCTCTTGCTGCTGGTGGCCGCCGTGCTTGCCGGAGGTGCCGCCTGGGCCTTGGCCTCCTACGTGCATTGGCCCAAAGGGCTCGCTGGTTTGCTCTTGCAGAACGGGTTCAGTGCAGCCTTGGCGGCGGGCCTTTACGGGGTCTTGGGCTCCAGTTTTGGGGTGGCGGAGGTGCGGGAGATGATCCGCGGGCTGCAGCGGCGCCGTTCCTAGGGGAGCCTCACATCGCGCTCTTCCCTCAGCTGAAGCGGGATTTCCAGCCGGGAGCGGCCAATGATTTGGGGGCCGTCAACCGAGAGAATGCGGGCCTCGATGCCGAAGTCTTTGAACGCCGCTTCCAGCTCATTGATCAAGGCTTTCTCCACCTGCGCCTCCGCATCCACCACCTTGCCAATCAGACGGCTGCCAAGGCGGCCGATGCGCTTGCTCACCACCTCTCTGGCGTTGGTGACCTCGATGATCAGCACGACAGATCCCCAGGTGGGGTCACCCTATCCGTCCACGGGTGATTGAGGTTTGGGGAGCTGGGCATGGGCCCGCCTCAGCAGTAGGGCTCCAGGAGTTCTTCCAGGTCGCGCAGCTGGCTGGCAGGGATCAAGCGGGCCAGGGGGAGACGGGTGGCGCCGCCACCGATCGGCACCTGCACCGCTTCCAGGGCCTGGCGAGCGCAGACCGCGGCACCCTGATCCAGGCGTCCGGCGCACTCTTGGGCCAAGGTGGCAGCGAGGCCGGCATCCCCCAAATAGAGGTGCCACTGGGCCACTTCCAGATAGAGCCTGTCGGCAAGTGCCTGGGTGAGTTCTTCAAGATCTTGGGCGGAGAGTGTCATGGGGAAGGGGGCGTGTTGGGCTTCGGCCGAAGGCGCACCACCACGCTGCCATGGACCAGCAACAGGCAGGCCCAGCCCAGGGTGAACCAATCCAAATGGGTCCAGGGATGACGAAGCTGCTGCACGAACCACAGACCGCTGTTGATCGAAGCGAACAGGGCGGCGTGCAGGGTCAAATTCACCACTCGCTCAAAGTGGCGGTAGGTGGGGTCCTCGGGATTGGCGGGGCCGTACCAGCGAATCGGCATGGGAAGGACAGGGTGATGGTTGACGGATGGGCACCCCTTCTGCACAGAATGAAGGGGTTGGCGCTTGTAGCTCAGCGGATTAGAGCATCTGACTACGGATCAGAGGGTCGGGAGTTCGAATCTCTCCAGGCGCGTTGAGAAAGCCGCTCTACGAGCGGCTTTTTGTTGGCCATGATCTTCACGATACGGACGTTTCGCCGCCCTGGTGCCTACGATCGTCCTACGTGCTGCGCTTCCATGCCCTCCTCGATTGATGCGCCCCTGGCCAGTGAGGATCCTGCCATTGCCGCGCTGATCGGCAGGGAGCTGAACCGACAGCAAACGCATCTCGAGCTGATCGCCAGCGAAAACTTTGCTTCCCGTGCCGTGATGGAGGCTCAGGGTTCAGTGCTGACCAACAAGTATGCGGAGGGTCTCCCCCACAAGCGCTACTACGGGGGCTGTGAATTTGTCGACAGCATCGAGGAACTGGCGATCGAGCGGGCGAAACAGCTCTACAAGGCCGCTTGGGCCAATGTGCAGCCCCACAGCGGCGCCCAAGCCAACTTTGCGGTGTTCCTGGCTCTCCTTCAGCCAGGTGACACGATTTTGGGCATGGATCTCTCCCATGGGGGACACCTCACCCATGGCTCCCCGGTGAATGTCTCAGGGAAATGGTTCAAGGCTGTGCACTACGGAGTCGATGCCGCCAGCCAACGGTTGGATCTTGAGCAGGTGCGGGAGTTGGCACTGCAGCATCGGCCCAAGCTGATCATCTGCGGCTATTCCGCCTATCCCCGCCTCATCGATTTTGAGGGTTTCCGCGCCATTGCTGATGAAGTGGGCGCCTATCTGCTGGCCGACATGGCCCACATTGCCGGTTTGGTGGCCGCTGGTGAACATCCCAATCCTGTTCCCCATTGCCATGTCGTCACCACGACCACCCACAAGACCTTGCGGGGCCCGCGGGGTGGCCTGATCCTCTGCAATGACGCTGAGTTCGGCAAGCAATTCGACAAAGCGGTGTTCCCAGGCGTGCAGGGTGGGCCGCTTGAGCATGTCGTGGCTGCCAAGGCAGTGGCTTTCGGCGAGGCCCTGCAGCCCGCGTTTCAGATCTACTGCAAACAGGTGGTGGCGAATGCCAAAACATTGGCGGCCCGCCTGCAGGAGCGAGGCATTGCGGTGGTGAGTGGTGGCACCGACAACCACATCGTGCTGTTGGATCTCCGTTCCATCGGGCTCACGGGCAAGGTGGCCGATGCCTTGCTCAGTGAGGTGAACATCACCGCCAACAAAAACACCGTCCCGTTCGATCCCGAATCACCCTTTGTCACCAGTGGCCTGAGGCTGGGCACTGCCGCCCTCACCACCCGCGGCTTTGATGGGGCTGCGTTCGAGGAGGTGGCCGAGGTGATTGCCAACCGATTGCTCCAGCGAGACGACAGCTCGGTGGAACTGCAGTGCAGGGAGCGGGTTCAGACCCTCTGTGAGCGTTTTCCCCTCTATGGCGGCCAGCGTGCGCTTCAGCCGGTTTAGTCAGCGTTCCATTCTGGTGAGGAGCTCCATGCTCCTCCAGGCCCAACCCCTGCCGCCGTTGTGACCCTCGCTTCCACTCCGAATGCGGCGGCTCTCCTCACCTTCACCGTCGCCACCGTGGCCACAGCGTTGGTTGTGCCTGTGATCCGTCGGCTGGGCCTGCGCTGGGGCCTGGTCGATCCTCCCGATGCCCGCAAGCAACACACCCTTCCGATGGTGCGCCTTGGCGGGGTTGGCATTGTCGTGGGATTCAGCCTGGGGTTAATGGTCACCTGGGTGTGGGGGGGGTTTGCCCAGCTCCCTCCCGACAAGGATCAATTGATCTGGACCTCCCTGGCGGGAGCCCTTTGCTATTTCGTGATCGGCCTCGCGGATGATCTCTTCGCCCAGCCCCCCCTGCCGCGCCTCATTGGTCAGGTGGTGGTGGCCATGGCCGTTTGGAGCCAGGGCGTGCGCATTGGCAACATCGACCTCCCCTTCAACTTGCCCATGGTCGGGGGAGGCCTGGAACCCGTTCTGCGGCTCCCCCCTGCCTTGAGCCTGGTGGCCACCGTGATTTGGCTGGCAGGGATCACCAACGCCATCAACTGGTTGGACGGATTGGATGGGCTGGCCGCTGGAGTCAGCGGGATCGCCGCCGTGGCACTGCTTTCCGTGAGCTTCAGCCTTCAACAACCCGCCGCCGGGCTGCTGGCTGCGGCACTTGCTGGTGCTTGCCTCGGTTTTTTACGCCACAACTTCAATCCGGCTCGGATCTTCATGGGGGATGGGGGCTCCTACTTCCTGGGTTTTGCGCTGGCATCCATCAGCATCGTTGGTCCTGCCAAAGGGCTCACCAGCGTCAGCCTGTTGCTGCCCATGCTCATCCTCTCGTTGCCCCTGGCCGACATGTCGGCTGTGATCATGGGCCGGCTCAAGGAAGGGCGCTCTCCCTTCTACCCCGATCGACGCCATCTTCACCACCGCCTGCTGCGCTCCGGCCTGAGCCATCGCCGCACGGTGTTGATGATCTATGCCTTCACCCAGTGGTTGGCCGCCCTGGCTCTGGTGATGGCCAATGCGGAGATGCGCTTCCTCTGGCTCGCTCTGGCGACCGCTGTGCTCGTCGCGGCCGTGGTGCTTACCCGTCGCAGCCTGCAGCAAGAGCGAGATCAGGGTCCCAACCCTTCTGAGGGGGCCGGGTGAGCGCCGAGATTCTCTGCATTGGCACCGAGTTGCTTCTGGGGGACATCCTCAACGGCAATGCCCGTTGGCTGGCCCAAGAGCTGGCCAGCCTCGGGGTGCCCCATCACCGACAGGAGGTGGTCGGCGACAATCGGGAACGGATCATCCTTGCTCTGCAGGAAGCGGCCAAGCGCTGCCGGGTGTTGATCACAACGGGTGGCTTGGGTCCCACGATGGATGATCTGACCACCGAGGCCATCGCCGCCGCCTTCCACGCGCCTTTGGTGGAGCACCCCCAGGTGTGGGAGGACATTCAGAGCAAGCTTGGCGCTCGTGGCAAACCTGTCGCGGCCAGCAACCGACGTCAGGCACAGCTTCCAGAGGGGGCCGCCGTGCTCCCCAATCCCACAGGCACCGCCCCAGGGATGATCTGGAGCCCCATCCCAGGCTTCACGATTTTGACCTTTCCCGGGGTGCCCCGGGAAATGCAGGCCATGTGGCGGGCCACTGCCGTGCCTTGGCTGCGGCAGTCCGGTCTTGCCGAGGGCGTGTTTTTCAGTCGGCGTTTGCATGTTTGGGGGATTGGCGAATCCCTGTTGGCTGAGCAGGTGGACGACCTGCTGTCCCTGGCCAATCCCACGGTGGCTCCCTATGCGGGTGGAGGACAGGTGACCCTGCGGCTCACCGCGCGGGCCCCCGATCCCGTCGCTGCCAAGGCGCTGCTGGAGCCTGTGGAGCGGGAGATCCGTGGGCGGATCGGGGCCGCCTGTTTCGGGGCGGATGACGACAGCCTGGCCTCCGTGGTGTTGAGCCAGCTAGCGGAGCGGCAGCAGACCTTGGCTGTGGCGGAATCCTGCACAGGGGGGGGCTTAGGGGGAGCACTTGCTGCGGTGCCCGGGGCCTCCCAGAGTTGGTTGGGGGGAGTGATCGCCTACGCCAATACGGCCAAGCGGGAGCTGCTTGGAGTTTCGGCGGACTTGCTAGAGCGCTGCGGCGCTGTGAGTGATCCGGTGGCGTTGGCGATGGCGGAGGGGGTTCGCGAACGTTTGGCCAGCGATTGGGCCGTGGCCATCACCGGGGTTGCCGGCCCCGGGGGCGCCTCACCTGAGAAACCGGTGGGTTTGGTTCATGTGGCAGTGGTGGGGCCGGAGCCGTTTGGCGGTTGGAGCGAGGGCTTGCGGTTTGGCTCCAGCCGGGGCAGGCAGGCGATTCAAGCCTTAAGTGTGGGAGAGGCTCTGAACCGTTTGCGGCTCAGCTTGATGGATCCCCGTGTCAAGCGATTGAAGGGATGATTGGCAGGGCTGCTACGGATGGCCCGTTTGATCACGAATGCTGAGGGGCGGAGTTTTCCCCCAATTGATCAAGTTATCCACAGAAATTGATGGGGTTTTCCACAGTTTGGCGCTGCTGGGTCGTGGGGAGTGTCCGACGGACTCCCGTTCCGGTGGGGATGTCTGTGGGATGCGCCTTTCCCCTTGACGGATGAATCTCTCCGGATCGCGAGCACCCCACCGCTGGCCAAGAGGACGACCAGCCCCGTGAGAACTGAAGTCTTGCCAAGAGACGCATGAGACCAATTTTGTGGGGCTTCCGTTGACGGTTGGTGGCTCTGCGTGGCGTGATGGAGGGGCGTTCGAGTGGGGGTGCATGCCCGAAACTTCAAGTCCCGTCCCAATCCATGCCCCCCGCACCGTGAGCATCGAAAACCAGATGCCGGAAGACCTGTTCGATGCGATGCGCGAGTTCATTCGTCTCCACCCGCAGTGGGATCAATACAGGTTGATGCAGGCTGCCCTGGCCGGGTTTCTCTTTCAGCACGGAGCCAAGGAGAGGTCGGTGGCCCGCCACTACCTCGATGGCTTGTTCCAGCGGGACACCCCCGAGCCCCGTCCGCGCGCCTGTGATCCCTCCTCCGCCCGCGGGCCTCAGCGGTAGACCGACCGGCCATCGCCGGGCAGCAGGCCCACCAGGGCGGGGTTGATTCTGCGGCCGAGGCTCACCTCGATGTCCTCCAGATTGGTGGCCTCCCCCTGTCCCCAGCTCTCCACGGACAACACCCGCCCTTCCGGCCCCTCGTAATCGCCGTAGTGGCACCAGCCCACCCGGCGATTCAGGGTGCGGGCCCTGGAGGTGAGAGAGGCCCGGCCCCGACGGCGCAGGTCATAGGTGATCCCCTCCCAGCTCAGTGTTTTGGGGCGGGGATGGCCTGTGTCCAAGATCTGGCGGACCAGCTCGGGCGGGGCTGGATCCAGCCAACTCACCTCGAGCCAGTCGTCTTCCTCCACGCACAGCCAGCGGGCGTCAGCACCGTCCCGCAGGAGGTATTCAAGCCATTGGGCGCCGGTTTCCTCGTAGCGGAGCTGATCCTCCACCACCCAGTCGCGGCCGTCCAGTTGAACGATGTCCCCCACCCGCAGGTCGAACAGGGTGCGCTCCAGCAGGGGGGGAACCGTGGCCCGGCGGCGACGGAGCCGCTGCGCCAGCAGCACCGCCCCGGCGGCGGCGAGCAGCAGCACCAGCAGAATCCAAGCGTTCATTTCGCGATGGTGTGCAAGGCCTTTCCCCCACGTTCAGGTTGGCACCGGCTCTCTTCGCTCAGCCCATCTGGGGCCTCCCTCAGGATCCGCTCCAGAGCCCCTGGCGTTGGTAGTCGCTGATCACGGGACGGGTCAGCCGGTTGGGCAGGACGGGCTCATCAGGAGGGGGGCGCAGGTCGCGTGGTAGCTGGAACAAGTGATCCAGCCGGGGGCGATCGATCCAGCGCCCCTCGAACGGCAAGGGCCGGGCCACCAGCCGTTGGCCTGGCCGGCTGGCAAGCACGAATCCCCAAGGGCCAAAGCTGGGCACATCCACGCTGTAGGGCCGCGCTGCCAGTCCCAGCTCCCTCAGCGTGGCGACGATCGATGCCATCACCTTTGGCGCGAAGAAGGGGCTCGAGGCTTGAGTGACCATCAGCCCCCCCGGTGCCAGACGGGCCCGCAGCCGGCTGTAGAAGGTGACGCTGTACAGCCGGGCGATGGGGGCGCTGGCGGGGTCCGGGAAGTCGGCGATCACCACGTCGTAGCGCTCCGGCAGTTGGCGCACCACCGCGAAGGCATCGCCCAGATGCACGTGCACCCGGGCGTCCTCGAGGCTGCTCCCGTTCAACCGCCGCAAAAAGGGTTGATGGCGGGCCAGTCGCACCATGCCGTCGTCCAGCTCCACCAGATCGATCCGTTCCACACCGGGCCAACGCAGCAATTCCCTGGCGGCCAGGCCGTCACCCGCGCCGAGCAAAAGCACCCGACGCGGGGTCGGATGCAAGGCCATGGCAGGGTGCACCAGAGCCTCGTGGTAGCGGTATTCATCCAGGCTGGAGAACTGGAGCTGGCCGTCCAGGTAGAGCCGCAAGTCATTGCGGCGTCGGGTCAGCACGATGCGCTGGTGGCGGGTTTGCAAGCGCCCCACCACAGGGTCGTCGTAAAGGCCATCCTCGATGCGGTTGCCCAAAGGCGCCACCGCCAAGCCCAGAGCTGCCACCACCGGCACCGCCAGACTCACCGGCCATCGCCAGGGCCGACAGGCTGGAAACAGCCAGCAGAGCAGGGCGCTGCACACCAGGGGCACCACGGCGAGGGCCGCGGCGGTGGGTAGCAGTCCGAGCCAGGGGAGCAGCACGAGCGGGAACAGCAGCGATCCCACCAAGGACCCGAGGTAATCGAGCGCCAGGACCCTCGCCAGGGCCGTGCGCAGTTGCCCCTGGCTCTCCAGCAGGCGCGTCAGCAGGGGCAGCTCCATCCCGCCGAGCGTCCCCACCAGCAGGGTCAACACCACCAGCCCCAGCCACAGCGGACCCTCGACGCGGAACAGGGCGAACAGGGCGAGAGGACCAACGAGGCATAGCGGACTGAGGCAAAGCTCCACCCCAAGGAAAGCGCGCAGCAATTGGGATTGGGGGTGGGGGCCCGGGGCGATGAACTGGCTTCCCCAGGCCCCCAAACCCATGGCGGCTAGGAACGTGCCCAGCACAACGCCCGTGGCCAACGCCATGTCGCCGAGCAAGTAGGTGGCCTGGGTGGCCAGCAGCAGCTCCAGCACCAGGCCGGTCGTGGAGGAGAGGGCCGCCGTGGCCAGGAGCAGCCGCACCTGGCCACGGCTCAGGGGAGGCTGGTTCATTTGGCGGCACCCGGTCCGCGGCCTGGAAAGCGTGACCAGTCAGCCCGTTGTCCAGGACTCCTCCAGCGACCGGAGCGGCTGTCGCCGCGAAAGGTCACCCCGGGGCCAGCCGCGGGTGTGCCGTCCTGGCCAAGTCGATAGACGCCCGGGCGCGTCGCGGCGCAAAGCGAGCCGCTCAGCACCGCCGCCACGGCGAGGCCCAGGATCGCCACGCTTTCGGGGGCTGGCCTGCAGCCGCGCTGCGCCTCCACCGGCCGGGGAGACAGCTCGCTCACCCTCTGGTCGTCGCGGACCACCACGCCGTCTTCCGCCACCAATTCCAGCCACTCCAGCGCCGCCCCCCCGTTCGCCAGCGTCCCTGGTGCCTCGACGCGCAGCCGCAGGCAGTCTCGCGCCCCGATTCGGAACAGCAGCCATTGCAGACTCTCCCCGCATGGTTCGCCATCCCGGCTTTGGCGTTGGATCAAGGGAGCCTTCAGGGTGGTGTCGAGCAGGGGACGGCCCACGCGATCGTCGATGCGCAAGCGCAGGGGGACCGGGTTGCGCTGGCCCATGGGGCCCTTGCGCGCGCTGGTGGCATACCGAGCGCGCACCCGCAAGCGCAACAGGCCCGCCCCGCCGAGCACCATCCGCCGGTCGATGGCCTCGTCCCTCACCCACAACTGCCACCTTTTCCGGCAGTCGCCATACACAGAGGCCCAGAGGAGAGCGGCCATCAGCCCCCCCGCGACCGCGGTGGCCAGGATCAGGGGGGCATCCAGGCTGTGATTGCGCACGCGCAACCTCATCCACAGCGGCGTGTTGAGGGGCTGCCCCGCGGCGTCAAGGCCCTCCTCCAGTGCCACACGCAGCCGGAACGCTCCGCCGCGGTCGGGCCTCAGAGGCAGCGACACACCGATATCGGCCTCCTCCTCGGTGCCAGAAACCCCATCCTCCATCCAGGTTTCGCTCGACCGCCAGGCATCCTTGCTGAGCGAAAGCACCGCACGTCCCTCGGGGTTGAGCAAGTCGAAGACGACGACGGCGGAGCTGTTTGGTGGCAGCTCCGTTGTCAGATCCAGGCGAGGGCTGCCCTGCCAGCCGGACTCAAGCCGGAATGGCGAACTGACGACCGGTCTCTCGTCCACCAGCATCAGCGATTGCCGCTGGGGGGGCTCTAGCGCTGAAAGCGCCAGCAACACCAGGGGCGCGACGGGCAGCACAAGGGAGATCCCAGGCCAGCGCACCACCTCGGCCCTGCTGGCTCGGCTCTGAAGCGGAACGGGACCCTGCCGGGAATCCGGACCCGACCTGGGATCCAGGGCCATGGCGGGATTGTGCCGGAAGAATTTCCACCTTAAGTTGTTTACTCTTTGGGAAGAGTCAATCCCTGTGGGGAAAATCCTGTTCCAGCTCCTGCAAACCCTTGGCTGGACCGTAGTGGGAGTGCTACTTGTTTACGCGGGTACGCTCTTCTTTGACCGACTCTCGCCAATCGACTACCGGGCTGAAATCCGCAACGGCAATGTCGCCGCCGGTTTGGTCCTCGCGGCGGTGGTCCTTGGGGTTTCCGCCATCGTCGCAGTGATTCTCAGCACCTGAAACCGCCACCCTCTAGGGTTAGGGGTCGTCCCCTCGGGGTCTCCCTTGAGCGCCGGCACTCTTTACGACAAGGTTTGGAGCCTCCATCGGGTGGCCGATCTGCCCGGTGGCACGGCCCAGCTCTTCATCGGCCTCCATCTGATCCATGAGGTCACCAGCCCCCAAGCCTTCGCGGCATTGAAGGATCTGGGCTTGGGGGTGCGCCATCCGGAGCTCACGGTGGCCACCGTCGATCACATCGTCCCCACCACCTCCCAGGCTCGACCCTTCTCTGATCCCTTGGCGGAGGAGATGTTGGTCACGCTGGAGGCCAATTGCGCTGCCCATGGCATTCCGCTCCACGGCATCGGCAGTGGTCGTCAGGGCATCGTGCATGTGATCGCCCCCGAATTGGGCCTGACCCAACCGGGCATGACCGTGGCCTGCGGGGATTCCCATACGTCCACGCACGGGGCTTTTGGCGCCATCGCCTTCGGGATCGGCACGAGTCAGGTGCGAGATGTGCTCGCCAGCCAGAGCCTGGCAATGGACAAACTCAAGGTGCGACGCATCTGGGTGGACGGCGCCCTCCAGCCTGGTGTGTACGCCAAGGATTTGATCCTGCATGTCCTCCGCGACCTGGGAGTGAAGGGCGGCGTGGGCCATGCCTACGAGTTCGCCGGACCGGCCATTGCGGCGCTCTCGATGGAGGAACGCATGACCATCTGCAACATGGCCATTGAGGGCGGCGCTCGTGTGGGCTACTGCAATCCTGACGACACCACATTTGCCTATCTGCGGGGGCGGCCCTGCGCTCCCAGCGGGGAGGCTTGGGAGCGAGCTGTGGCCTGGTGGCTCACCCTCGCCAGCGATCCGGACGCCGTCTTCGACGACGAGGTGCGTTTTGAAGCCTCCGCCATTGCCCCCACCGTGACTTGGGGGATCACACCCGGCCAGGGCATTGGTGTGGATGAGCCCGTGCCCTCGCCAGAGCAGCTGGCCCCAGAGGAGCGGCCCCTGGCCGAGGAGGCCTACCGCTACATGGATCTCAGCCCCGGTCAGCCGATCGCCGGTCTGCCAGTGGATGTGTGCTTCATCGGCAGTTGCACCAATGGCCGGCTCAGCGATCTGCGCGCCGCCGCGGCGGTGGCCAGGGGCCGTCGGGTCGCACCGGGCCTCAAGGCGTTTGTCGTGCCTGGCTCGGAGCAGGTGGCGGCGGCCGCTGAGGCGGAAGGGCTGGATGCGGTGTTTCGCACCGCCGGCTTCGAATGGCGCGAGCCGGGATGCTCCATGTGCCTGGCCATGAATCCCGACCGGCTTGAGGGCCGACAGATCAGCGCCAGCTCCTCCAACCGCAACTTCAAGGGGCGCCAGGGGTCGGCCACTGGCCGCACTCTGCTGATGAGCCCGGCGATGGTGGCAGCGGCTGCGGTGAGCGGCCATGTGGCCGATGTGCGCCACCTGCTGGCTGAGCCGGTGCCTTCCCTTTGAAGCTCCTCGCTGGGGGGCTTGACCACCTTCTGTTCCCGCGATTCCTTCCTGCCAGTCCATGTCCGTTCCCTCCTTTGGCTCCCAGCCCTTTCCCAGCGGTCCCGTTCAGGGGCATCGCGGCCGGGCTGTCGCTCTGGTTGGCTCCGACATCGACACCGATCGCATCATCCCTGCCCGCTTCCTCAAGTGCGTCACCTTTGAAGGGCTGGCGGCTGGTGCCTTTGCCGATGACCGTGCGGAGCGCCGCGACTCCTCCCCCCGATCCCATCCCGATGGTCTCCATCCCTTTGATCGGCCCGAGCATCAAGGGGCTTCTGTGTTGGTGGTGAATCGCAACTTCGGCTGCGGCTCAAGTCGCGAACATGCCCCCCAGGCGCTGATGCGTTGGGGGATCAGAGCGTTGATCGGCGAGAGTTTTGCGGAGATCTTTTTTGGCAATTGCCTGGCCCTCGGGCTCCCCTGCCTCACCGCTGCCAGCGATGTGGTGGCAGCGATCCAGCAGGCGGTGGCTGCCGACCCAGGCACGGTGTTGGAGCTGGATCTGGAGGCGTTGGAGGTGGTGCTGGAGAGCGAGGCGGCTGGGGAGAACCGGTGGCCCGTGTTTCTTGATGCGGGACCGCACCGCATGTTGCTCAGTGGCCACTGGGATGCCACGGGGCAGCTGCTTGCCCATGGCGAGGAGCTTGCCGCCACCGCCGCTCGCTTGCCTTATCTGCAAGCTTTCTCGCCGGATTTGGCAACCTCGCCCTAGAAGGGGCGGAGCATCTGCTGTTGGCTGGGGGTGGTGGGCACAAAGGGCACACCCGGCCCGTTGAAGTTGAAGTCATTGAGCCGCACCCGCACGCCGCCCAGGCCGTCGTAGGGGCTGTAGTACACCCCAACCTCGTAGGAGCGCCTCTGCCAACGCATCTCGAGGTAGGAGCCCGTGATCTCGCCATAGTTCGAGGAGCGGGGATCCACATTGAGCCCCAAACCCCCGCTGAACACGAGGGGGCCAACGACCTGTTGGGTGAGACCAATCCCCAGGGTGGCCAGATCGACGGCTCGATCAAAGCTGAAGGGGCTCTGGCCCTGGCGCAGGGTGCCCCCCCCGGTGACCGTGAGCTGGGTGTAATCGAGGAAGGGTTTCACGAAGTGCCCCAGCGTGAGGGTGGGTCCCCCGGTCAGGGCGAGCGTGTTCTGGTTGGTGCCATCGCCGTAGTAAGCCGCAATTCCCTGGAGGTTGGCGTTCAGGGTCAAACCGGGCACGACGGGCTTGGCGCTGTTGGCCAAGCCCGCCAGGGGGGTGGACAGAGCAGGTTGGCCTGTCCAGAGGGGGAGAGAGGCGTTGAGGGAGCCGATGGCATTGGCCCGCCACAGCGTGGTGAGGTTGTTGGTTTGGGAGGCATCGCTCTGGTAGTTGCCAAGCCCGGCGCGCCAGATGTAAGAGCTGCTCAACCGTCCCCAATTCGGCAGGGTGCCCTTCTTTTCTAGGAAGCCTCCGAAAGCGGAATACACATCCTGTTCGCCAAGGGTGCCATTCCAGGTGCGGAAGCGATAGGCGCCAAACAGTCGCAGCTCGCTGGTGCCCAGCCATGGCAGCTGGAGGTCGCGCGACAGCTCTCCGAAGCTGCGGGTGCCGTTGGGAATGTTGTCTGGGTTGAAGGTGGAGAGGTCCAGGCGGGCATTGGCGTCAAAGCCCAGGAAGGGGGCCTGCAGGCGGGCCAAGAAGCCGAAATCATCCGCCGCCGTAGCCGGTTGCTCCACGGCGTCGTCCCCAGCGGATTGCCAGGGATAGGGGTAGCTGTTGGTGGTGCCATCGATGGCGCGCTCCACCAGGATTTGGGGCTGCAGCGTCAACTGCCCCCGCTCCCCGAGGCGGATGCGGGCGTTGTAGCCGAGGAAGACCCCATCGCGGTCTTCTCGATCGACGCCGAACACCCAGGGGTTCTCAATCTCCTCCTCTTTTTTCTTGATCACCGTTTGGCGACGGGCCGGGATGCGCAACCGGTCTTCCAGCACCACGGCATTGCGCCCCGCCTTGATCACGGTGTCGCCATTGGGCTCCAGGGTGCCCACCACATTCTCGGAATCCATCCACGACTGGGCAGGCGTGAAGGGATCGTTGCTGAAGGCCACCCGCTCGGCAGAGAAGGTGTTGGGCGTGAGGCTGAGCCTGCTGGTTTGCAGGCGCCAACGGCTGATGGTGCCCTGCAGCAGGCGGCGGTTGTCCTTGGTGGTGAGGGGATTGAGCTGGGCCGGGCGCACCTCGCCGTAATTGGTTTCGGTGGTGGTGATGGTGAACTGGTTGGGGAATCCATAGCGGCGCTCTGCCGTCAGGCTCTGCTGAAAACTCACATCCCGCACCCGTTGGTCCACCGTGGCGATGGCCGCCTGGCGGGTGCGCTCGGCCTGGCTGGCTCGGCTCCACACCGAACCTCCCTGCGGCGGGGGCTTGGCTTTCGGAGGTGCGACAGCAGGCGGCAGGGGTTGGCCTGGGCGTGGTTCTGGCCCCATGGTCACCGCTTCGAGCTGGGAAGCCAGGTCGTCCAGAGGCCGGCTCTCCGGTGGTGGGGCTCCAGCACAGCCCTGCGGGGGGGGCATCTGCGGCGGTGGACGCCGCTCTGGGGCGGTGCCGAATCGGTGCCGCACCCCGATCAGGTAGGCGTTGCTGCCCTCCTTCACACCGCTGTAGGTGCCGTAGGCGCCAGAGCGGTGGTGGATGCGGCCCACCACCGACCACTCCGGCGTGACCAGACCCTCCACCTCGAAGGCGAGGTAATTGAGAAACGTGGAGTATTTTTCCCGCTCCGTTTTCTCCCAGTTGCTGGGCTCGCTTAGCAGGCTCACCCCCTCCTCGAAAAACACATTCAGCCAGGGCCGCAGCCAGAAGCGAGCGCCGATGCCCAGGGTGCCCTCTGCAAAGGTCTGCGCAGGCGTGGTGGCGAAGGCTACGTTCTGGTTGTAAGGACCGCCCCCCTGGCGGGCTGCACGGTGGCCAAACAAGTTGGCATCGAGTTCAAGCGAGAGGGGCCCTGCGTCAAGCAGGCGTCGTTGGACGCCCACACCCATCAGATATTCCGGCCGAAACTCGCCCTTAAAGCTGAAGGTGTCGCCGAAGTTCGCGGTGGTCATCTTGCCCGCCCAGCCGGTCACCGCCCATTGATAGGGCTGCCACTCGGGGATGGGCGGCAGCGATGGTGGGCAGCTGATGGGCTCGGGGGGAGGCAGCGGAGCGGAGGGGGGCATCTCCAGATTGAGATCCTGGGCGCTGCCGTCGAGATCGAGCACCCCATAGACGTCCTCCATTTCGCCGATGCCCTCCAGCAGGCTGTAGCGCAGGCGGCTGCCCTGGAAATATTGTTGCCCCCGCTGAAAACGCACACTGCCTGCGGCAAACAGGGTGCGGGTGTTTGGATCGACTTCGATCCGATCCGCCTGGAGACGCCCCCCCGCCAGCTTGGCGGTGACGTTGCCAGTGCTGACGTATCGCTCCAGTTGGGCATCGTATTCCTGCTGATTGCTGGTGAGTTCCAGCTCGATCGGCAGAGGGGCGGGTGGGCCAGATCCCGGAAGCTTGGGCGCAGTCGGGCTTTCGGAGGTTGCCGGAGTCGGTTGAGGTGGCTCAGCAGAGGACACTTCGGGTTGTCCTGCCGGAGAGAGGCCCTCAGGTGACGGGGCGTTTGCTGCAGCAGGGGTGTCCGATGCAAGGGGAGGGGGTGACCCGGCCTGGGCCAAGGGAGGCAGCTCCACCCTGGCCGGAGGAAGGGATGGGGCTCCTGCCTCGACAGGCTGGGGGAGGCTTGCGGTTTGGGAGGGGGATGGGGGGTCGGAACTGGTCGCCTGGCTCACCACCTCTTCAAGGGTGATCGCCTGGCCGAGCCGACTCGTTGGCGTTGGTGGATTGCCCACCCGTGTTGCAGCCACAGCGTGCTGATCAGACCAGAGCAACCCCCCGGCCAGCAAAAAAAGCACCCCAGATGGGATCCTCACACGCTCCTTTGGCGCTGGCTCTGGGGACCGGCGATGGGGCACCACCTGCAGCCCGCCTTGGCAAAGTCGGATGATCTTGCCATGCGCCTCTTCCTAAAGCGTGGCCGCATAGCCGGTTCGCCACTCGGAAAGGCTGGTCACGTGGTGGGTCGAACCTCACTCCTCCAAGTCTTTGCGGCTGGGCGTGCGGCTGGGATCGCTGGCCAAGAAGCCAAACACGAAGATTCCAATAAAAAAGAAGACAACCGAGTAAACCGAGATCTTGAGGGCGAGCATGGGCTCTCCGGCGTGTGACAGGGAGACAGGCGCGTCTGGAACGGGCGTTCCCCGAAGCGGCCGACTCATCTTATGGGGCCTTCCGGGACTTCCAGGGCGAGCGGGCCTGCTGAGAGGGTGTTCCTGTTGGGATTGAAATGTTTTCGTTCCCCCCCACCCCCTGCCCTTCGCGCTGCGCCGCCGATGCCAAGCCGCCCAGAGTCAGCTGTGGAGAGTGTCCTGGACCTGCGTTCTCTCTGGCAGCGCTCCTCCCCCGATGGCCGCCCCGCCCCGGCCATCGACCATCCTTGGGCCGCCCGTCATCGGCCTGACTGGGCTGCGCGGGGCCACATCGTTTGGCCCAGGGGTGGGCAATGGTGCCAGCTCCAGCTCTCTTTGGCTTGCCCGGAGGCTTGGAGGTCCATTGGCCCCCCGGTGGGGCGCGCCCGACTGGCCCTGCGTTGGTGGGCAGAGGCGGCGGAGCTCTGGGTGGAGGGTGGGCGGGTGCACCAGGGCGACCTGTTTGACACCGGCTGCCGCTGGGCCTTGCCAGAGGAGTGGTGGAGGGAGGGACCCTGGCAGGTGGACCTGCGGCTCCGCAGTCCCCTCCATGACGATGGAGCTTTGGTGCTCAGCCGGTTGGAGCTCGAGCCCCTCGACCCCGCCGATCCCCATGGAATTCTGGACCCGACTGTGGCCCAGCTGAAGGCTCTGCGGCAGGACATGGGCTCCACTGCCGAGGCCTTCTCGGCAGGGCAATGGCAGGTGTTGGGCCATGCCCATCTTGATCTGGCCTGGCTGTGGCCCGTTGCCGACACCTGGCAGGCGGCGGAACGGACGTTTCGCTCCGTGTTGGCCCTGATGGAGCAGCAGCCGCAACTCCACTTCGGTCACTCCACCCCTGCTCTCTATGCCTGGCTGGAGACCCACCGGCCCGCGCTGCATCACAAGATGCGAGAAGCGATGCGCCAGGGCCGCTGGGAACCGCTCAATGGTCCCTGGGTGGAGTGTGATTGCGTGCTCATTGGCACCCCATCCCTGTTGCGGCAATTTCAGGAGGGTCAGCGTTACAGCCAGCACGCCTTCCCGGAGTGGAGCCATCCGGTGGCCTGGTTGCCCGACAGCTTTGGCTTCAGCGCTGGCCTGCCTCCCGTGGCGGCGGCCACAGGGGTGCGCTGGTTTTGCACCCACAAGTTGGCCTGGAATGCCAGCCATCCCTTTCCGCACCGTCTCTTTCGCTGGCGTGGGCGCTGTGGGCGGGAGGTGCTGGCCTTGATGAGCGCGCCCATCGGCACCGATGGCGACCCCCTGGCGATGGAGCGCTATCGCCTGGCCTGGCAGCAGGCGAGCGGCGTGCCTCATGCCCTCTGGCTGCCGGGCGTGGGGGACCACGGTGGTGGTCCGACCTTGGAGATGCTCGAACAGTTGGCGCTTTGGCAAGGGCGTGAGGGCGTTGCCCCCCAGGAGCACGGAACGCTGCGGGCCTACTTGGCCCGCCTCGAACCCCTGGCACCCACCTTGCCCGTGTGGCGGGATGAGCTCTATCTGGAGCTGCATCGCGGCTGTCCCACCAGCCGGCCCGATCAGAAACGGCACAACCGCTCCCTGGAGCGTCTGCTGCGGGAAGGGGAGACAGCCCTGGCCCTGGTTGCCGCCACTGGTGCCGACCTCGGGACGGGCCCTGGGCCGCTGGTGCCGCCCGATTGGCGCCCCCTCCTCTTCCAGCAATTCCACGACATTCTTCCGGGCACCTCCATTCCGGAGGTGTTTGAGCAGGCCGAGCCCATCTGGCGTCGGGCCCGCCGTCGCAGCCGGCTCCAACGAGATCAGGCGCTGCTTCAGCTCCTGGGCCGCGGTGGGGCCAGCCGCCCACGCTGGACGGCCTACCAATTGCAATGTCTGCCGCCGGAGCCCCGCACCCTGCGCCTGCCCCGGGGCCCCTGGCACCTGCCAGCGGGAGAGCTCCTGCCATCCCAAAGGGCTGTCGGGGGCGGGGACTGGGTGCAACTGCCCGGCATGGATGGCGTGGCCGCATTGGGCTTGAGCCGTGGCGCTTCCTGCACGCCTCCTTCCGCTCCGCCCGTGCCGATCAGCCACCCGGTGCGCTGCCAGCGACTGGGGGGCGAGGGTGAGGAGCTGCGCTGGCGCCTCAACAATGGTCTTCTGGCTGTGGATCTGGGTCCCCAGGGAGTGGAGCAGCTCTGGGACGGCCAGGGCCGCCCGCAGTTGGCAGGGCCGCTGCGCTGGTGCCGCTACGGAGATCGCGGCGAGTTTTGGGATGCCTGGGATCTGGCTGCGACCTATCGCGACCATCCCCTTCCATGGATTTGGGATGGAGGTCTCCACTGGCTGGAGCAGGGGCCCCTCTGTGCCCAGATGGTCTGGCGTGGCCGCTGTGGAGAGAGCTCAGTGCGTCTGGATGGTCGCCTCTTGGCGGGCTCCCCTTGGTTTGAGCTGGTGCTGCGTCTCGACTGGCGTCAGTGCCACGAGCTGTTGCGTTTATCCGTTCCCCTGGCCTCCCGCGCTTGTCGCTGGGCTGCAGACACGCCGGGGGGGGTGATCGAGCGCCCTGCCGAGCCACGCACGCCGCGGGAGCAGACCCGCTGGGAGGTGGCTGCCGTGAGCTGGATCGCTTCCGTGCAGACAGGCAGCGGCGATGGCCTCGCCCTCCTGCTGGATGGCCCCCAAGGGGTGTCGGCAGGGCCTGAGGAACTGGGAGTATCCCTGGTTCGCGGGCCCACTTGGCCAGATCCAGGGGCAGACAACGGATGGCAGCGACTCCGTTTGGCGCTGATGCCTGCAGGGGCGGGATGGCGGCACGCGGCCGTGCCCCAGCAGGCTTGTCGCTTTCGCGAACCCCTCTGGCTCAGGCCCTGGAGCGCTGATCCATCACTGGAGCGACCGGAGCTCCCCAGCCAGGAGCCGGATGTGCAGGTGATTGGTCTGCAGCGGTGGGGGAAGGGGTCGGAGGAGGTGATCGTCACACTCCAAAATGTTGGACCCTGCCGTCGCCGGTTGCGGCTCGGTCGCTGCTGGGAGCTGGTGAGCCAGCTCGACGGTTTGCACCAACCAGTGAGCTCGCTTCATCCCCCGGAAACAGCTGGCCGCGCGGGTGGGGGCTTGCAACCGGGAGTGTTGTCACCCTGGAGCCTTACCTTTTGGCGATTGCGGTTCAATCGTCGTGATCATCAAAGGGGTCGGTGAGCCCCTTGGATGGCGGTCCAAACGCCTGGTAAATCCCGAATCCAGTCAGGGCGAGCAACACCGCCAAAACGGCAAGGGCGACCGAGAGGGCCGGGGATGTGCTGTTGAGAGTGGGGTCCATCTCCTTCGGGTGTATGGGGCGGTGAGAGCCGCAGAGGGTGACTGGTGGGCCAAGGTGGTCCACTGACGACTTGGATGACTTACGTCACAACTCTCGACTGCCCCTCGTGGAGGGGCCTGCAGCCCCCTTACACTAACCAGCACGCTGACCCGTCCGAGAGGATCGAGCCTCCATGGCCCAACGCACCCGTCTGGGAGACATCCTGCGCCCCCTGAACTCTGAGTACGGCAAGGTGGTTCCCGGCTGGGGCACCACACCCGTGATGGGCATCTTCATGCTGCTCTTCCTGGTCTTTCTGTTGGTGATCCTTCAGCTCTACAACAAGTCGCTTCTGCTCGAGGGCATCAACGTCAACTGGAACAGCGCTGCCTGATCCGCCCACTCCAAACGTTGCTTCCGGATGAACATCTTCGGCATCGGCCTTCCAGAAATGGCTGTTATTGCAGCCATCGCCTTGCTTGTCTTTGGGCCGAAGCGTCTTCCGGAGATGGGAAAGACCCTCGGTCGCACGCTTAAGGGGTTTCAAAGCGCATCTCAGGAGTTCGAAAAGGAGTTCCGTTCCGCCCTGCGCACCGATGAGGACGACTCCCCGACGCCCCCTGCGGCCAACAGTCTTCCGGCGGCTGATTTGGGTGATGGTGTGAGTGTCAACGAAGCTGGGGGAGTCAGCACTCCCCCTCCTCCACCTGCGGTCTGAGCAGGACCGGCTCCTGTGGATTTGCAATTATTGGTGGGGCTTGGCAACCCTGGCCCCCGCTATTCCCTCACGCGACACAACGTTGGTTTTCTTGTGCTCGAGCGGTTGGCGGCCGAGGCAGGTCAGACCTTCCGGCAACAGAGCAAATTGCATGGTCTGTTGGCCGATGTGGGGTTGGGGCCAGAGCGCTTGCGCTTGTTGATGCCCCAAACGTTCATGAACGAAAGCGGTCGCTCCGTGCGAGCAGCACTCGATTGGTTTGGCCTGCGGGCAGATCAGTTGCTTGTGATCGTGGATGACATGGATCTTCCCCTGGGGCGTCTGCGGTTGCGCTCTTCGGGCAGCGCTGGAGGGCACAACGGTTTGCGCAGCCTCATTCAGTACCTGGGCACCCAGGAGTTTGCCCGGTTGCGGATTGGCATCGGTGCACCGGCGGGCGATCCCGCGGACCGAAAGACCCGAACTGTTGGGCATGTGCTCGGACCCTTCTCGGCGAGTGAGCAACCGATCCTGGCGCAGGTGCTGAAGGAGGTGGTCGGTGGCGTGGCGCTCATCCGTCAGCAGGGGGTGGAGCGGGCAGGCAACCGCTTGAACAGTTTCCGTGCCGTCTCTGAGGCATCGTGATGGTCTTGGTCGCCAGTCTCTCTGTCCTCCCTTGAGTCGTCTGCCCTCCACCACAGCTCAGCTGCGCGTGTTGCATCAGAGCTTCCAGCCCTGCCGGCTTGAGGGGGAAGTGAGTGCGGGCAGCTTTCGCTGGACGTTTTGCTGGGCGTTTGATCGGGGTGAACTCACGATCGAGCCTTCCCTCGGACGGGCTCTGATCCAGGATGCCCTGCTGCGTTTTCTGCTCCAGGCGGATTACCAACTGGAAGCTGGCGGGGATTATGCCTTCATTGTGAGGGCCGCCTTGTGAGGGTATGGCCCAGCCACCGCTCCACAAGCAGCTGGGCGACAACGTCATCCCAATCCCGAGGAGGTTGCCGCAAACCTTCCGGGAGGAGGCGCCGCCAGCCCCGGGCTGGCTCCAGCTCCCAGTAGCGCCGCCGTGCCTCCAGGGTCGAGCCCGCTTCGCTCAGGGTGTGAAGCGGCAGCAGATCCGCCAGCCTGGCTCGCCACGCCTTGCTGCCTGTGCCATCCCCCATCACCACCCCGCTGATGAGCCCCTGTTGCCGCCATCGTTGCAGCCGTTCGAAGCATGCTTCCGGGGCGAGCACGCCCGCCTCAACGATGTTCTGACAAGCCACATCCGTACGCACCAGGCCGCATTTGCTGCGCCCCGGATCCAGGCCGGCCAAGGCCCCCGGTGGGATGGGAGGGGAGCGGAGGTCCGTCATGGGATCCAACGCAATTCCACGGCGATCGGATCGGGGGTGTCGGCATTGGCCATGGCCACGGCCTCGAGGGTGGCCCGCATCCCCTCAGGGCGCTGGCTGAGGTCGAGCCCAAGTCGGTTGAATTTCGCCCCATCCACTTGCAGGCCATCCACCAACGTGCCCTGACGTTGGGCTTGTGTGTACGCAGCGGCCAGGAGCAGGTTGAGCCGGCTGCGCACCTCTTCAGGGGAGCGCAGATCCCCATCGAGGACCGTGCGAGCCAGCACCTCGCCGCGGCGGACCACGCCCCGGTTGGGTCTCAGATCTGGGAAGGCCAACACCCGTTGTTCGCCGCGCAGGATGTTGGCCGCTGAACGAATGACGATGACCCAAACACCTGGCTTGCGCAGAGCCTGGTCCAGCCGCTCAATGTCGCTGCGGGGGACCAGCAGAATCTGGCGATCAGGTTTCTGCCCTGGAAGCAGCAGCCGGAAGGCAGCGGCATTGGCCTCCTGCAACAGGGCGTCGATGGACTGACGAGGATTCTCCTGGCGGCCGAGACGGATGCGGCCCATGGCCAGGGGTTGCCCACTGGCGATCAGCACATCTCCGCGACGCAGGGCGATCACCTTCCCTTCCAGTTCCTTCAGTTCCTTGGCGCCCGCATCGATACGGGCCCGCACACCTGCAAGTTCTTTCTCTGTGCGTTGGATCTCGGCATCGCGACCCTTCACGTCCTGTGTCAGACGGTCTCTTTGGGCTTCCAGCTGGCGGCGCTGGTTTTGCAACGGTTGGAGCTCACGCCTGAGATCGCCAACGCGCTGCTGCGCACGGGCGAGGGCATAGGTGACTTTCTGCTCGCTGGCGATGGCGGCCTGGCGGCCTTGCAGAGCGCGGTTCCGCTCGATCCGACTGCGCTGCAGCTCGCGCTGATTGGTTTTGAGTTCCTCACGGTTTTGCTGCAGATCGCTCTTGGAGCGCTGCAGGTCGGCCTGGCTGCGGGCAAGCGCTTGACGACCATCTCGCAAACGCTCCTGAAGCTGGTCGAGCTCAAACAAACCCACCCGCAAGCGCTCACTCACCAAAAGCATCAAGCCCAGGGAGATGGCACTGATCAGGCTGCCTGTGAGGGCCGTGATCACCACCGCTGTCTTCCGTGGCCGCAGGTTGAACAGACTGAGGCGGGCTTTGCCGACTTTGCTGCCGAGCCGATCTCCAAGAGTGGAGAGAATCCCTCCCAGCACGAGCAGGGCGAGGATTAGCAGCCACCCGGACACGACACCTCCCGACTGGATTCAGTATCTCTGGCATGCGCCCCATCATCAGGCTGGGGAGTCGGATGATCAGCTGAACCGTTTGGCCAGGGCGATCGGATCGAAGACCGTGATCTTTTTTCGGTCAATTTGCACCATCCCGTCGTTGCGCAGGTCACCCAGCAAGCGTGTGATGGTGACACGCGTGGAACCGATGGCCTCAGCGATTGCCTGATGGGACAGACGCAAATCAATAGTGATTCCTTCGTTGCCGGGCACACCAAAATCGCGGCAGAGCACGAGTAAGAAGCTCACTAGCCTGGAAGACATGTCGCGGTGGGTGAGCGTCTCGATCATTGTCTCTGTCTGGAGGATGCGGGAGGAGAGTCCTTGGAGCAACAGCAATCCGACGCTGGCATCCTGTTCAATGGCCCGCCGCACCGACGCGGCAGGCGCGGTGACAAGCTCGACACGGGTGAAGGCGATGGCGTGATAAAAGCGGTCTGATCGTTGCCCAGTGAGGAGGGAGAGCACACCAAACAAGCTATTTTCCCGCAACAATGCAACCGTAATTTCTTCGCCTGATTCATACACTCTTGACAGCCGCACGGCTCCTCGGCGAAGGAGATACACCCGCTCGGCGGGATCTCCTGGAAAGAAGATGGTTTTGCCCCGCTCCACACTTTCCGTGCTGCTCCCAGCCAAGGAGGGCATCACCTCCAGGAGGGTGGGGTGGTTCGCGGCAAGTCCTGGCCCGCTCGGAAGGGGACCCACGGATGTTCCTCGAGCGGGTGCGGGACTGTAACGGCTGAATCCCTGAGTTCCGACCATCCATGAAGGTCCAGTGGGCGCAAGCTACGGATCGCATCCGGCCAGACTTGTAGCAAAGCGCACTTTTTCGCCGCTTGGGTGCCAAGCGCTGGGTCATGGAGGTGAGGGGAAGGGCGCCCCGGTGGAAAGCTTGCCGCCCTCGCGCTTGGGTTGGAGCCAGATCCACTGGAGGGCTCAGATCCAGCCGGTGCCGCTACGGGTAGTGTGAGTCATCTGAAGATCCCGCTACATTCTGGGGAGGGTGCCGGGTTTCCCGCACCCGATCCATCTCTTCCTTCCCGATCGCCGCCCTCCCGTCCACACCCAGTTCTGCTCCTGCTGCGCCTCCATGCCAACCCGCCTCGCCCACTCTGGCCCTCCCCAGCACAACGAGGTTCCGTCCGTCTCCTTGCGCCTGCTGCAGCCTTCGCGGTTTCATCTGGCTCCCCAACCCGAGGGCCTGCTCCAGATTCACACCGCTCCCCACCGAGGCAGCTTCTCTGGGGTGCTGAGCCAGGCCTTGCGAGCGGCGGGTCTGGGCAGCCGGGTGTTGGTTTGCCAGTTGTTGAAGGGCGGTGTGGATCAGGGGGTGCAGGGGAGCCAGATGCTTTGCGGCCGATTGCAATGGCTGCGGCCCGCCACTCCTCTTTGTTTGGAGACCTCTGCTGAACAGCTCGCTGCCGATCCAGGCCAAGCCAACGGGATCCGCGAGGCGGTTCGTGAGGTGTGGATGTACAGCCGCGATCAGCTGCTGGAGGAGCGTGTGGATCAGCTGGTGCTCGATGAGCTGGGCCTGGCGATTGAACTGGGTTATCTGCCCTTGGATGAGGTGATGGCCACGCTGCGCCAACGTCCCCCCCATCTGGATGTGATCGTTACCGGCCAGGCCATTCCAGCGGCGTTGATGGCCATGGCTGATCAGGTCACTGAGTTGCGCCGGGTGCTATAGCACCTGCGCTTTCATCGGTGGTGCATCACTCTGGGATGGGTGTGATCCACACCTAGTCTCAGCAGCCAAGGCCGAAAGCAGCCCCCATCCGATGCTTAAAAACGACCGCTGGATCAAAGAGCAGGCCGCTCAGGGGATGATTGAGCCCTTTCAGCCCAGCTTGGTCCGCCATCTCGATCCAGAGGCCCGCAGCGGCGCCGTGCTCAGTTTTGGCTGTTCCTCCTATGGCTACGACCTGCGTCTTTCCCCGCAGGAGTTTTTGATTTTCCGCCATGTGCCCGGCACGGTGATGAACCCGAAGCGGTTCAACCCCGCCAACCTCGAATCTGCACCGATCCATCGCGATGAGGATGGGGACTATTTCATCCTCCCGGCCCATTCCTACGGATTGGGCGTGGCCCTGGAGAAGTTGCGAGTTCCTCCCACGATCACTGTGATCTGCCTCGGCAAGAGCACCTACGCCCGTTTGGGGATCATCGTCAACACCACGCCGGCCGAGGCCAGTTGGGAAGGCCATCTCACCTTGGAATTCAGCAACTCTTCCGGAGCGGATTGCCGCATCTACGCGGGGGAGGGCATCTGCCAGCTCCTGTTCTTCGAGGGTGATCCTTGCGACACCACCTACCAGGATCGGGCCGGCAAGTATCAGAACCAACCCGAACGGGTGACCCTGGCGAAGGTTTAATCCCCGCAGGCTCCCAGGGACGCGGCCGCGCTCCCTTCAGGGGGCTAAACGGGCTTTGTGCAGGCGGGTTTTCTCATACCAGGCTGCAATCTCCGGTGCCCAGGCCTGCAGGTGGGGCCACATCAGCTCGCAGAGGGCACGGATTTCCTCCTGGGCATCGAGCTTGGCGCGAAGATCCAGGAAGTGGAGGAAGGCCCGCAAGCTGAAGCTCACCACGAAGTGCTGGCGGTAGTCGAAAGGAAGGATCCCGCGGGCATGTTCCTCGGCAAAACCGGCGGCAAGTAGGTCCCGGTAGCGCTCGGCGGCGGCGCGGCAGATCTCCAGATCCACAGCCCTCTGGTCTGGGGAGTAAGAGTATTTTTTGCCCTGGCGGTCGCTGTAGTCGCCCACTGGCCGCAGATAGAACACTTCTTCGAGCTCTAATTCACCTCGGGCGGCGCGGCAGATGCGCTCGCCTGTGTAACGCATAGAGTTGTGCACCACGAGTCCGTTGGCCACGAAGTTGTGCCAGGGCTCCTCCACCTCCAGGTCGTAGGTGATCTGCTCGCCGAGGTATTCCACATTCGTCACGGTGAGGGGATGGGCCCTCAGCTTCCTCCCCTGGGGGTGGGGTTTGGCTGACCAACTCTCGATGTTTCTGCCTGGCTGCAGGGCGGCGGCGAAGGAGGCCTCGAGGTTGTGCTGATGAAGGAAGGTGTGGCAGGGCTGGCAGAGGCTCACCAGGTTGTCGAGCTCATCGGCCTGGCCGGGATCGGCATGCACCGGAACGATGTGATGGGCATGCAGCTGGCTGTCGCTGCCCCGCAGGCCGCAGCGCTGGCAGGTGTAGTCAAAGCGCTGGTGCACCTGGGGCGCGACCTGGCGGGTCCAGGCCCCAGTTAACACCCGTTCTGAGGACACCCCTCCCTTCCAGAAATTGGAGGCAGGGCCCCGCTTGGTGATGCGCTGGCCCTGGGCGCGGCGTGCTGCGCGTGAGGCCTCTGACAACTGCAGCCGGTAGCCGCAACGGCCCAGGTTCCAGGGCTGCATGCCGGGGTGGAAGCCTGGGGCGCGGCGGTTCAGGGTGAGGCCATGCTGATACACCCATTTCTTGATGGCTTCCACGGAGCATCCCGCGAGCTTGGCCATCTCGTCGGCATGCAGGCCGGATGCCAGGTGTTGGCTCAGCCATTCCCGCTGCCGCCAGGGTGCCGCAGGATTGTGATTCCAGGGCTTCTGGCCAGGCTGAAAGCGGCTGTCGCTCTGCGGTAGGTGCAGCTGATGGCGGCGGGCCCAGGCCCGGATCGTGGTGGCGGAGCAGCCCGCCCGATCGGCCATCTCGCCCACGGAAGCGCCGCTGTCGATCTGCTCCCGCAGCCAGTGCCGGTCGCGGTAGGCGCCGCTGCCGGCCGCCACCATGCCGTTGGCCATCACCCTTGCAGTCCGGCGGAAGCTGCGCACACTTCCGTCGCGGCGGGTGCGCAGCCCCACCGCTTCCCCCATGGTCTGCCAGCCGTCCGGGGTGAACAGACGATGGTTGGCCGTGCAGTCGAGGCTGCGGCCGTCCTCCATCGTGAGGCGATACACAGGCTGCAGCCCGCTGCAGATCACATCGCGGATGTGGCTCGTCTCGAAGGCACCTGTGTCTTCGTTCAACACCCGCAGCTTCATCTTCTGAAGGCGCCTGCGGCAGTCGCGGCGGTAGCTGCCCGGTTCTTCTCCCTGGCGGCCGCGCAGGCGGCGCGCACGATGGGCCGGCTCGCCGTGGGTCCAGAGGTCGTGCAGTTCGGCGATCCGGATCCTGCGCAGGGCGCCGGAGCTTTGCAGGAAGGTGATTTCGGTATCCGCCGCCAGGCACTGCACATCAAAACTCACGCCCACCCGGTGGGTGCGGGCCTGTTGCATCACCGAATGGGGAAACCAGCCCACGTTGAGAACAATCTGACCATGCTCCAGCGGTCCGTAGTGGCCACGCTCGCCCGCCAGGAGACGCTTCACGCAGATCTCACCGGCCTGCTGTTCGTCAGGCCAGCTTTGCCGTTCGGCAGCCACGAAACCCTCGCTGTAGTCCTGGTGCATTGCGGCGTAGACGCACTGCTGGGGATTGGGGGTGGCGGCGAGGGTCTCCACGCGAAAGCGGGGATCAAAGAGGGGCTCAGCCATGGCTGCGGGGAGCGATGGGGGTTGGTTGGGGAGCAACCTGCTCCACGGCCAGGGCACTGGTGGGGGCCGAGCTGGACAAATTGGGGAGGGCTTCGCCAGCCACCAAAGCGTCGCCCAGGGTCTCCAGTTCAGCCGCGCTGCGGGCACCGATCACCTGCCCCAATCGTTCTCCTGTCCGACCAAACATCTCCAGATGGGGGATGCCGTTGACGCCGTAGCTGTCGATCTGAGGCTGCCAGCGGGGATTGTCCACGTTCAACAACACCACATCCATCTCCCCCTGGTGGCGCCGTTCCATGGACTCCATCGCTGGCGCCATCGCTCGGCAGGCCTCGCACCAGTCGGCGTAGAACTCCACCAGTGTGGGTCGGCCGTTGGTCAGGGCTGTGGTGAGCTCAGGCGACTGACGCGCCAGCCGCTCGAGCGCCGCCTCGGGATGGAGGCCGCCCCGCAGCCAGAACAATGCCAATGCCAGCAGGGCGGCCACGGCGGCCAGGAGCATGCGCTCGAGACGGCCAAAGGAGGCTGGGGTGGCGGGGTCGCCCATGATTGGCCTGAGCTGATGAAAACCTAGAGGCGACCATAACGGTCTCCGATGCCTCCAGGAATGTGCAGCCGCGCTCCCTTGCTAGCGTCCGACCAACCCAACTTGGGCCGTGAAACGGCGCCTCACCCTCCACTTCCCCCGCGATGCTGTGCACCAACCGATCACCTATCGGTTGGCGGTCGATTTTGATGTGGCGGCCAAAATTCTGCGGGCCCAGATCGCGCCGAACCAGAGCGGCACCATGGTGGTGGAACTCTCTGGAGACATTGATGAATTGGATGCCGCTGAACTCTGGCTCGAGCGCCAAGGATTGCGTCTAAGCCGAGCCCGCAGCGAAATTCGCATCGATCCAGGGCGGTGCGTGGATTGCGGCCTTTGTTCGGGCGTCTGCCCCAGTGGAGCCCTGGCCTTTTCCGTCAGCCAGCGCCGTTTGTCCTTTGATGCGGCTCGCTGTTTGGTGTGCGAACAGTGCTTGCCCAGTTGTCCCTTCGAAGCAATCAGCCTTGCTTTGGAGCCAGGATGAGCACGTTTCTTCGCTACATGCTTCTGCCGTTCCGGGCTCCGATGCTTCTCATCCTCTTGCTGGTGAGCGCCTACCTGGGACTGGATTGGAGTGTCGCCAGGCCTTTGCCTCCAGGCCAAGAAGCCATCGATGGCCTCACCTGGGCGATGGAATGCTTTCAGGCGGTGGTGGTGGTGGTGGTGTGCACCTTGCCCGACCTGCTCCTGCAGCAACTCTCCTCTTTGATGGCCACCAGCCGGGTGGTGAGCTTGGTGGCCTCCCTGCTCATCGTCACCCTGCTCGGCCTCTACATGCTTCACCTGGAGATGCTGGCGGATGTGTTGATCCTCGGCTGCACGGTGTTGTTGGCCCGATTGGATATGGTGCGGGTTCGTCTGGTGCCGCCCCCCCTGGTCACGATGCTGCTGCTCGTGCTTCTGGTGCTCGGTGGGGTCTCCTTAGGGAGATTCGCGGCCTCCGGCAATCTCGGTCCGATGCTTTTGCCACCTGGGCTGAAGAGCTAGCAAGCCGGCTGCCGCGGCTGTTGGTAGCTCCAGGCATTCCCCAGCACCTTTTTTACGTAGAGCCGTGTTTCCGGGTAGGGGATGGCCTCTACCCAGAGCTCGGGGAAGCGTGATCGGTCGGGGGTTTGCCAGTTCTGCACGGCTCCTGGGCCCGCGTTGTAGCTGGCCACAGCCGCAAGCGGATCCCCCTTCCACTGATCGAGCATCGATCGGAGGTAGCGGGCACCGAGTTCGGCGTTGCGCGCAGGGTCCTGCAGCTCCTGCGGGCTCAGGGATGTGCCGGCGAGTTCGGCGGCGGTGGCTGGCATCAGCTGCAGGAGCCCCACGGCTCCCGCAGCGGATTGAACGGCGGGAGTGAACCTGGATTCCTGCTTGGCCACGCCCAGCAGCAGAGGCAAAGGCAACTGGTGCCGCCCTGCAGCAGGGGCGAAGGCATCTGCAAAACGAACGGGGTGCAGGGCACGCTCCAGTTGGGGCAGGAGGGTGCACTGCTCAGGCTTGAGGCTCAGAGCGGCTTTCTCCAGCTGCCCGAGGCCGGTCCAGTCATCTCCCACCCCTTGTCGCAGCCGCCCTTCCACCAGCAGGTCTGCGCTGGTGGTGGTGGGCTGGCCGGCCCGTCGGACGCGCCAGGTTTCCCACGCTTCGGTGGGCTGAGCCAACCGCCAAAGCTGATCCAGGGCCTGATCGCCACTGGCGAGGGGCTCCCAGGTGGGGGCTGGGAGAGGCTGCTTCGCTGGGCCACCGCGCAAGGTCAGGTCTTCTTTGCCAAGCCGGGCTGAAGCTCGCCAGCCGTAGTAACCGCCAGGGTGATGCACCAGCAACTGCTTCCAGGTGAGGGTGGCCTCCTCCTCCTGTCCCGTTTGCTGTTGGGCATAGCCCATCCAAAAGCGATGGCGTGCGGCTAACACCGGGGGAAGCTGTTCGGCGGGGATGGCGTTGAGCGTGGCGATGACTGCCTCCCAGTTGCCGGCGAGGAGCCCTCGCCGCACCACCTCCCACTGCAGATCCCAGCTGGCTGGATCCTGCGGCCAGCGCTGCATCACAGCCAGAGCAGCGCGGCCGCTGCTGTCTGACAGGGCGAGCCTGGCTTGCACCGGGGCACTGTTCTGCCAGCGGGGAGGCAGACGCTTCAAGATCTCCGCTGTTTCAGGGCCCTCCTGCTCGCTCAGCAGGCGCACAGACTCCTCCGCTCCCGGCCCGTCCGGGTGTTGCATCACTATTTCCATGAGCAACGCCGTGGCCAGTCGCTTGGCTTCGGGGCTGCCCTTGGCCAAGGTCCGCGCGACAGCCAGTCGGCCACCGTTGCTGAGCGAGGTCACGATGGCCGCTTCTGGAGCCTTCTCCCCAAGGCAGCGTTGGGCTCCGGGCCCATCTCCTGCCTCGGCAAGGCCTTGGGCCAGCTGGGCATGGCTGGCGGGGCTGAGGGAGCGGTCCGCGCAGAGGGCCGAGATCGCTTCACCGGCCCCTGGCCAGCGGGGCCCCCAACGGGCTAAATGCAACGTGCCCTGACGCCGTTCGGATTCGCCGGGCCCCGCCTCCAGGGCGGCGGCCAGGGCGGCCGGATGGGCGGGAAAACGGCTGAGCAGCTCCTGGCGCAGGCTGGCTTGCTGGCGTCCCAGCGCGTAGAGGGCATCAGCACTGGCGGGTTCCGCGGGGAAGCGGCGCAGCAACTGGCGCCACAGCGGCAGGGCTGCCTCTTTTCCAAGGAGGGTTTCGCGCTGCAGGGCTGCCTGTTTGAGCACCACCGCGGCCAGCGGATCGGTGCCCCAACCCTGGGCGGCCAGCCACGGCCCAGGACCTGCGGAGCTGGTGGTGGTGCGGCTGGCCAAGAGCAGGGCTGCTTCCCGTCGTCGCTGGGGATCGGGAGACCAGCGCCAGAGACGTTCCAGCTGGGCGGTGGATTGCTCCGGCGTCAAGGCTGGCTGCAGCCCCAGCAAGCCCCGGCCCGCAAGCAACGCACCGCCCGTGCCCAAGCAGGAGATCGCCAGCAGAAGGGAGAGTCGGGCCAAGGGCAGGATGCAGAGGGTGACATTCTGAACAGGCGTCCCGCACGCTCTGACCCATGCGTCAGCTGCGCCATCTGCTCCCCCCAGCCCCTCCGCTGTTGCGCCATCTGCCAGGCTCCCGTGGCCGCCGCCGCGCTCTGAGCGTGGTGGCCTTGGCCGCTGGGGTGTGGCTGCTGAGGCCCTGGCCCCCCTTCCAATGGCTGCCGGGTTCGGTGGTGGGGCTGTTGCTGCTTTGGGCTGTCTTGGAGCTGTTGCGCTGGCTGTGGTGGCCCCGCCGCTGGAGCTGAGCCCGATCTGAGAGGTGGTCCCTCCGGCTGCGTGCAACCCTGGTGGGCCCGTCGAATCCCACGTAGCCTTGGGCCCCTCCTAGCCGTCTGTCATCCATGGTCGCAGCCCCTGTGCACCCTCTCGGGGCCCCGTTGGGGGAGGGTGCGGCTTTCGGCACCGATGGCATCCGCGGTCGCGTTGGCACCGTAATGACACCTGCCCTGGCGCTGCAGGTCGGCTACTGGACGGGGCTTGTGCTGCCGGCGGAGGGGCCCGTTGTGATCGGCACGGATTCCCGATGCAGCGGCCCCATGCTGGTGGCGGCCCTGTCCTCCGGGCTGGCCGCTGCAGGTCGGGAGGTTTGGCACCTGGGCCTGTGTCCCACGCCCGCGGTGCCAGGAACGATTCGGCGCCGGGGAGCTGCAGGCGGCCTGATGGTGTCAGCCAGCCACAATCCTCCTCAAGACAATGGCATCAAAGTCTTTGGGCCCAGCGGCGCCAAGCTGGCCCGCGGGCAACAGCAGGCCATTGAAATGGGGCTGCGGGGAGAGGCCCCCGCTCCACAGGACGGCCTTCCAGCCACGGGCACGGTGCACCTGCGCAGCGATCTGATAGCCGACTACCAGCAGGCACTGCTGGCGAGCGTGGCAGGCCAGCGATTGGAGGGCTGCAGAGTGGTGCTCGACCTCTGCTGGGGTTCCGCCACGGCTTGCGGGGAAGCCGTATTTCGTGAGCTGGGGGCCGACCTGTTGGTGTTGCACGGGCGGCCGGATGGGGGGCGCATCAATCAAGGCTGCGGCAGCACCCATCTGGAGCCCCTGAGGGAGGCCGTGATCGCGGCAGGAGCCGAGATGGGCTTTGCCTTCGATGGCGATGCGGATCGCATGCTTGCCGTCGATGGTCTCGGTCGTGTGGTGGATGGAGATCAGATTCTCTATCTCTGGGGTTCGGCCCTGCGGCAGAAAGGTCTGCTCCCGGCCGATCGAATTGTGGCCACCGTGATGTCCAATCTGGCCTTTGAGCGGGCCTGGCAGCAGGTCGGTGGGGTGCTTGAGCGCACGCCTGTGGGTGACCAGTATGTGCAGGCCGCGATGGAGGAATTCGGAGCAGGTCTAGGGGGCGAGCAAAGTGGACATATCCTTTCGGCTCACCACGGCATGAGCGGTGACGGTTTGCTCACGGCTCTGCAGGTGGCCACGCTGGTGCATGGCCGTGGTCAGACCTTGGCTGAGTGGATGGAGGAGAGCTTTCGCCCCTATCCCCAGAAGCTTGTGAATGTGACGGTGCCGGATCGCAGCCGGCGCACCACTTGGCAGGAGTGCGCTCCGATGCGCGAGGTGGTGGCCCGGGCGGAAGCGGCGATGGCTGGCCAGGGGCGTGTCCTGGTGCGCGCCAGCGGCACCGAGCCCCTGCTGCGGGTGATGGTGGAAGCAGCGGAAGCGGATCAGGTGGAGCATTGGACCAGCCTGTTGGCGGCCGAGGCCGATCGCCTCCTGAATACAACCGCTTGAGCCCCCAGGGATGAGTGCCAGGTGAGGGGCTGATGCGATCAGCCTGTGCGGCGGGGAATTGCGGTGTATAAACGCACTGAGGATTGAGCCAGGGCAATGCTTTCGCAGTTGAGCGTCAAACAAAGCGTTCGGCGAATGTTGCGCAGTGACGGTGTTTATTCGGCGTTATGCCTGTTGAGTGGGCTGGTGCCGCGGACGCACATTCCAGGGTCTCGATCTTGGCTGGACTCGCTGTCAGAAAAGCCCAAGTCACCAACTGGTGCTTATGCATTTCTGCATCAGGAACCCACCCTGGAGCTATCGATTATTGTGCCTGTCTACAACATGGGCGCCTATGTTGGTGCATGTCTTGATTCGATTATCTCTCAAGAGGTTGATGCCGACTTGGAGGTGATTGTCGTCAATGATGGCTCGACGGATCACTCCTTGGACGTGATCAAGGCAGCCATGGCAAAAGACCAGAGAATTGTGCTCATTGATCAGGCGAATAAGGGATATTCAGGGGCTAGAAATGTTGCCATCGATCGCGTCAGGGGACGCAAGATTTGTTTTGTCGACTCAGACGATATGATTGCACCAGGCCACCTGGCCACCCTCCTGTCGAAATTTCATTCACATTCCTGCGATTTTGTCACTAGTCGCTTTACCTATGTGGATGAGAATGGAGATTTTGTGCGGCCCTCAGCCACCCCGCGCAACCATGGCGCCCCATGGGGACGAATTTATGATCGTTCTGTCTGGGCGGATATTCGCTTCCCAGAGGGGTATTGGTTCGAGGATACATTGCAACTTTATTGCATCGATTCGCGATACACCGAGTTGCAGGTGCCTGAAGAAACAGGTTACTTGTATCGGATCAATGCCATGGGGCAGTCTGGTCAATCTCCTTTCGCCTATAAGTCATTGGATAGCTATTGGATTTTGGAAGATATGTTGGCCTTGTGCAGGCAGCTGGGCATCGTAATTAATGCCAAACTCTACGATATTACTCTTATGCAGATGGGGCCGTTGCTCAGGGGGCGCACATCTGTGTTGAGCAAAAATGAGCGGATGGCATTGTTCTCAGCCTGTTGTGATCTGATGGCCGATACTCCCGAATTCCAATCTTTGCAAACCAGTCTTCCCGGCCGTTGGCGGGATCTCGAACAGGCTCTGCGCACACGCAATTTCTACCTGTGGATTTTGGCCTGTCGCGAGCTGGGTTAAGTCGTTGGCTCTTCGCAAAGCCCGTCGCCTCAAGCTGGCCAGTAGCGCTCGCTTGGATCCAAGCGTGAAGCGGCAAGCGAGATGGCCCCTGCGCAACCATCTCCAGCGGGCTCCTGGGGGATCCCCTCTGGCAGGGCTGCGCTCAGGGCTAGCAAATAGGCCTGGCGGAAATGGTTCAAATGGGTGATCGCGCCACCCAGGGCGCTCACGGGGGGCGACACCAGCTGCAACCTCTTCGCCACAGCCACGACCATCTCCACCAGCGCTTCACCGTGCCGTTGCAAGATGCCACGCGCCAGCTCATCGCCTGCCGCTGCCTGCTGCTCCACCACAGGGGCCAGGGCGGCAAAACCCGCCGGGCCAAAGTTGGGCATCACCACCCTCGCCTTGATCTGCTGAGGAGACTGGGGATTCTGCGGTTCCAAGCCCAGCGCCTGCCAAAGGGCAGGCCGCAGAGGACCATCGGGGTGGCGGCCATCGGCCATGCGCAGGCTCAGGCTCAGGCCATCCCTGCCGATATCCATCGCTGAACCGGCCCCATCCAGGAGCCAGCCCCAGCCCGCGCAGCGGTGGTGATGGCCTGAGCGATCCCGGCCCAGGGCGATGGTGCCCGTGCCGCTGATCACCACGATCCCCTCCCCCTCCGGGAAGGCGCCCGCCAGGGCCGTGCGCTCATCCCCGGTCACCACCAGCCGGTCTTCGTTCAGCCCCAAGCTGGCCACCGCCAGTTGCAGACCCTGCTGTTGCACCGGACTGCCATGCTCGATGCCGCTGGCGCCAATCGCTGCCGCTGCAAGGGGCCAGATCGCTTGGGGGGCCTGGCAATCCACCAGCTTGGCCCTGGCCCGCACCAGGCTTTCCCGCAGGGCCTCCTGAAACCGCTTCGGCCCCTCAGGCGCCGCCAAATGTCCCACTCCCGGGCCCTTCCCTTCAGCGATGGGCTCTCCTGCCAGCGTGGCTAGCCGGCAGGTTGTGTGGGTCTGACCAGCATCAAAGCCTGCCAGGAGCTGGCTGTCTGGGCTCACGGCCGCCTGGGTTCGAGCTGGCTGGCCCCGGCGCCGCAGACGCAAGCTGCCAGGGTGGCAAGGCTGAACAGGGCAATCAGCTGCACTTCAGGACGGAAGAAAATGGTGTCGGTGAGACCTTGCACCGCCAGGCCTGCAAAAGCGGCGATTGCGGCCAGAGCCGGCAGCACCAGTGGGCCGTGGGCATCCCATTGGCGCAAGCCTGTCGCCATGGCGGTCAGGAAGAGGCCGGCCCCGCTGATCAAGCCGGGGATGCCTGCCTCCACCAGCCACTCCAGGGGAATCGAGTATGCGCTGAGGGCATTGAACTTCGGTTGCTGGTACAGCGGATAGATGAGGTTGAAAGCCGTGTTCCCCGGGCCAATGCCGATCCAGGGCCGGTCCCGAATCATCTCCAGAGCCGCGGTCCACACGTTCATGCGGAAATTGTTGGAGCTGTCTTCGCGGCCAGCCACCAGACTCATCACCCGCACCCGCAAGGGCTCCACCTGGGTGATGAGCAGGACCAAGACCAGTGCGCCTCCCCCCAGCAACAGAATGGGCACCAGCCGGCGCCAAAGCGGGGGCCAGGTGCGGGTCTGGCGCAGCACCAGCAGCAGAGCCAACAGGGCCAGGGACGCCACCATGCCCATCCAGGCACCCCGGCTGTAGGTGAGCACCAGGGTCACAATGCCCAGCCCCAAGGCTGCCCCGGCAAACAGACGCCTGGGCCATCCAGCCCAGCGCAGCAGGGCCACAGCAGCCATGGGCAGGATTGGCAGCAGGTAGCCCCCCAGAAGGTTGGGGTTATCAAGCGTGCTGTAGATCCTCACGGTGCCCTGGGCCACCGAGTTGGCATCCGACCAGCGGGCCAGGGCTCCGGCATCGCCGTAAAGCTGGCGGATGCCAATCACACTGGTGAGCAAGGAGCCTGCCAGCAAGGCCCCGGTGATCCGGTCCCACCAGATGGGTGCGGTGGCCAGCAACTGACGCATCAGGGCATAGACGCCCAGGTAGCTCACCAGTTTCATCAGCCCCTTGAATGCCGCCACGGGCACCGGCGAAAAGCCCGTGGCGATGATGGCTACGGCGAGCACCGCCAGCAGCCATCCGTTGATGGCCCCGATCCCGCCCGGTCGGGTGCGCAGAGCCCAGAGCAACCAGAGCAGGCCGCTGGCAAAGATCAACAAGCTCAGGCCGCTGCGGGTGAGCTGGGGCAACCAAGCCATCAGGCCGCACAACACGAGTCCTGCGATGAGCTCCAGGTGTTCCCCAAGCCAGCCGCTGCGTTGATGGGCCAACAACCCCTGCCAGCGCAGCAAAAGGGGGGTGGGTGCGACGGCAGTCACAGGGGATCATCAGGTTGTTCGCCAGGATTATCGGCGGGAGGGGTTGCTCCGGCTTTGGCGATGGCCTCCAGTGCGTCGAGTGGCGGCGGCTTGGCGCTGTTCCGTGCAAAGAGCACCCGAAACACGGGAAGTCCCTGGGCCTCTACGTGACGCTCTCGTTCGCTGGGCACGGGCAGGGGGTTGGTGAACCGCCAGGGTTGGGGATCGGCAGGGGGGCGGTGGAAGCAGCCACTGCCCTCCACCAGGGCCACCATCGGCTCGATCAGCTCACGCACATCGCTTTGCAGGAACAGCTCGCTTCCAGGCGACATGGCCCCCGCCAGGGCTTGCAGGAGCACGGGCTGCAGCACCCGCCGCTTGTGGTGGCGGGTTTTGAACCAGGGGTCTGGGAACTGCAGGCTCACTAGCTCCAGACGCCCGGGGGGGAGTTCCGCAAGCCAGCCCGGCAGGCTCACGTTGGCGTTGCCGAAGAGGAAGCGCAGATTGAGAAGCTGGGCGGCCTCTCTGTCCGCTTCGGCCGCACTCACCAGGGGTCTGCGGATTTCAAGGCCCAAATGATTGTGCTCCGGCCGCAGGGGAGCGAGGGTCAGCAAAAAGCGACCCCGGGCGCTGCCAATGTCGAGATGGAGGGGCAGCTCTGGATTGGCGAAGAGTTCATTGTGGGGAGGCAGGGGCCGCGGCAGCTGATAAAACCTGCTGAGGGGGTTGACGTGCTGGCGCACCATCAGCCGTTGGGAACCAGGAACGCCCAGCAGGCTGTGTACCCGTGCAGATGGGTGGCTCCCCCCACCGGACCAATTTCGCCGTTGCAAAAGAGGCCACCGATCGGCACGGTGGCGAACACCTCCCGGCAGAGCTTCACATCCCCATCGGCTTCCCCATAGAGCCCTTCACCCCGCCCAAGACAGGCAAAGAGCAGGGCCGCCAGGGGCTCGCCACCCTCCACAGACTGGCGGCCGAGCAGTTGGCGGGCGTCCTGCCGGGAGGCTTCCGCATCCCGCAACTGGAATTGCACTTTCTGGCCCACACGCATGCGCTCGGCCACAGCGACCGCGCCGTTGCGGGGATCCACACCGATGAGATTGCGCACCAGGAAGGCGGAAGGAGGGTCGCCACCGCTGCTGAGCAGCATTTCGCTGCGGTCGACCCCCAGAAAGAGCGAGTGCTTCACCTGCTCCCGTTCCGTTGGGCTCAGCTCGCTGAGGATGAGCTGCAGGGCCTCCACGGGGCTGCGACGGTCAGCGCCGCCTTTGCTCACTTGGATCACGACATTGCGCTGGGCCTGCTCCACCTCCAACACCGGGCCGATGGGCCTGCAGCCCTGGGCCACCAGGGGGTCCAAGCGCCAGCCGCCGCTGATCAAGCAGCCCACAGCCCCTGTGCGAACGCCGCTCCCCCCGTCTCCAGAGCTGTACAGCAGCGATCCATGGGGTGCGCTGTGTTGGCCGGCAATGCCCCCCACCTTGAACGTGTGCGGGAGGGCGTAATCGAGGCCGCTGATCAGGTCGTTGATGGCGCTGCAGCTGGGATCCACCAACAAGAGCATCGAGGCGGGGCTGCTCTCGCCAGAGAGGGGAGTTGGAGGCAGTCCCAGGGCTGCGAGCCAGGCCTCGGCGGGCCCATCCAAATCGGGCAGGGCGTTGGTGTCGAGGCAAAAGGGGTGAAGAAGGGCCTCCGGCAGTTGGAGGAGCAGCACACTCAGGGCCGGTTCCCCCTCGAGTTCATGGGCGTCCTGTTTGCCGGTGCCCACCACCCCGCCTCCGCAGCAGCCGATCCAGTGCGTGGCCTGTAGCTTTTGGCTGAGCAGCGGCAACAGGCGGGGCAGGTCACTGGCGAAGCCGCTGTAGGCAAACACGAGTGCCAGGTCGGCTCGGCCTGTGCCCGCAAGCTGCTGCACCACCCCGTCCACTGCCCCCTGCAGCGACACATCCCTGGCCAGGGCACTGCGACACCAGGCTCCACGGGGTCGGGAGGTCAGCCAGGGAAAGGATGGGAGGGCCATCGCTGGAAGCTATCGCCCGCGGGATGTACGGATAATGGCGCCTTACCGAACCCATGGCTGTGCCGGATTTGCTCTACCGCTCCCTGGTGTGGCTCGACGTGCGTCTGGGCCTGCTCTTCGCTGTGGGGTTGCCCCTGGTGCTCTTGGGCTGGGCGGCCCTGAGGAGGGAGCAGGCCCTGCTCCGTTTGTTGGGGATCTACTGGAAGGTGGCCTCGCTAATGGTGATCGCCCTGTTGCTGCTCACCCACTCCCGTCCCACTGGCTATGCCCTGTTGGTGCTTGCCCCCCTGCTGATGGTGGTGTCCCTCTGGCTGTGGGTGGATCTCAATGAGGAACTGGCCGACATGCCCCCCTGGCGAGCGCTCCCCCTCACGGTGCGTTTGTGGCGCTGGAGCCTCACGTTTTACGGCCTCGCCAGCGCGGCCCTGGCTGCCACGGCCCTGCCTTGCGTCAGCGGGGCGGTGGACCGACCCCTTTGTAGGGTTTGGCTGGAAGCCCCCGCCGGCCTGCATGGGGTGGTGGCCCAGGTGTTGGGGTTCATCTTTGGCGCCACTTGGACGCCCGATGTGGCGGCCTTTGTGGGTTATGTCCTTTTGGTGGGCTATGGGGTGGGGCTGCTGCAGTGGCTGCTGCTGAGGGTGCCCCGCCAGGGGCGGGTGGCAGGTGATTTTTAGGGATGGCCAGGGTGATCGCCCTGGTCAGCTCGCTCGTTGGCGCCGCGGCAGCCCGATCCGATTGGTGAATAGCCTCAAGCGATTGGCAGCCCCAGCGTGGAGTCCAGCAAACCGCAACGTCTGGCCGACGATGGCAGCTCCACTGATCAGCCCGCTGCGCTCAAGAGCGTGTCGGCCCTGTTGGCCGCCTTGGAGGAGATCAGCCGCGGCCGGCCCGATCGGGTGTTGCGCCTGCGGGGGCACCTGGCGATCGATGGGCAGGGCATGCCCGTGGCGGGCGCCGGGGCAGGCAGGGAGCCCTTCGAACTGCTGATTTTTCGCGGCTTCTCCAGCAGCGTCACCCACCCCACCGCTTTTGATCCCGACCGCCCAGCTCTGCCGGAAGGGGCCGCGATCGAGACGGCGGAGTTGCTCGCAGGACCCTTGGACCCCTCTCGGGAGCAGCGGTTGGCGGGCCCCCATGCGCCTGAGGCATTCCTCTCCCCGGCCGCCTGGTGAGGCCTCAGCTGGAAGCCGACGTGTAGGAGCGCAGGGCTCGCCACCAGAACCAGCGGCTGAGGGCAAAGCAGCCCAGGGCCATTCCCCCTCCCGCCAGGAGCCACCGCAAAGAGGGCCGTCCCAAAATCGCCTCGGCGGGCACGGTGGTGAGAAAGGCGACGGGAATCACCACCGTGAACAGCAGCCGCAAGCTGTTCGGGTAAGCGCTGATCGGGTAGCGGCCGGCGGTGAGCGTGGCGCGCAGCACTTCGGTGGCGTTCCATGTCTTCACAAACCAAATGCTGGTGGTGGCGAGCAGAAACCACAGGCTGTAAAGAATGGTGAGGCTCGCCATGAGCAGCAGGGCCGCCGCCCCCACCGCCACCAGGCTGGGCCTGGCCCCGGCCACGGCAGCAGCCCAACCCATCAGGCCAAGTCCGCCCAGGATCTCCGGCAGGCCCCCGAGGGCGAAGGTGCGGGTGGAGAGCCAAAACTGGCTGTCGATCGGTTTGAGCAACACAAAATCCATCGTGCCCTCCTGCACATGGGCGACGATGCGGCTCAGGTTGGGCCGCAGCAGGGTGCTCGCCACACCATCGAGCATCGTGTACACCCCCAACACCACCAGAGCTTCGGGCCACGTCCAGCCACCCAGGCTGCGCCCCCCTTGGAAGAAGAGACCGATCACAAAAAGGCTGCCCGCCAGGTTGCCTCCCATGGCCAGCAGGTCGAACAGCAGGTTGAGCTGATATTCCGTCTGGCTGGCCAGGGCGGTGCCCCAGAAGCGCAGAAGTGTTTTCAGATACCTGTCCATCAGCCCCCCATGGCCGTGTAGCGGCGCACCCCGGCTCGCCAGAGCAGGAGCGTGAGGGGCAACAGGAGAGCCAACCAGCCCAGCAAAGCCGTGAAGCCCTCAGCCACGTTCACATCGGCTCCCGCCAGGAGGCGAGCAGGGAAGTGGATGATCCAGGGAAAGGGCGTCCGGCTGGCGAGCTGGCGCATGGTGGGGGGAAACACCTCCAGGGGCGCCATCAAACCCGAGAGGAAGAGCATGGCCAGGGTGTGCAGGCGCTCGATGGCGCTGGCCCTCTCGCTCCAGAAGCAGAGCACCGCGATCAGACTCTGCACCAGGAAATTCACCGCGAAAGCCAGGCCCGTGGCCAACAAGGCCAGCAGCAGTTGTCCAGGCGAGGGCAGCCAGGCAGCCCAGGGCACCATTCCCAGGAAGAGGGCCATCAGGCCCAACACAAGGGGAAAGCGGGTGGCCTGCTCGCCGAGATGGGCGCTGAGGTACCGCCAGAGTGGGTGGAGAGGCTGCAACAGGAAGGGGGAGAGCCGGCCTTGCAGGGCGTCCTCCTCAAACGCGAAGACCACCCAGGCGATGGTGAACTGGCGCACCACAAAGGCGCTCAGGAAGTAGCGGGCCAGATCCACCCGGCTCAGCTCCGATCCGCCACCGCTGGCCGCACCCATGGCTCCAGCCGTGTCGGCCTGGTGAATCCACAGGGCCATCATCATCAGGGGGACAACCCCGGAGAGTGCCCACAAGGCGATCTCGGTCCGATACTCCACCATGTGGGCGTATTGGGTGGCCAGGAGCACCCGAGCCAGCCTGAGCCCCCTTTTCATGCCACTGCTCCCTGACGGAAGACTTGCCCGATGAGATCTTCGATCGGGGGATCACGCACTTCCAGATCCTCCACTTCCAGCTCGGACAACAACCGGGACACCCGTCCGGTGAGCTGCCCCCGGGGGATGAGCAGACGCACCTGCCGCCCCTGCAGCTGCTGCACCTCGCCGTAGGCCTCCAGGATGGCGGCCGAGACGGGTTTGCGAAGCTCCAGCCGCACTTCCCGGCAGGGCGCCAATCGGCTGGTGAGCGCCTCCAGGCTGCCGTCATGAAACAGCCGGCCCTGATGAATCAGCAACACCCGCGGGCAGAGAGCGGTGATGTCGGCCATGTAATGGCTCGTGAGCAGCACGGTGGCGCCGTAGCGGCGGTTATAGGCCGCCAGAAAGTCGCGCACGCGCACTTGGGCGTTGATGTCGAGCCCGAGGGTGGGTTCATCGAGGAAGAGCACCTGGGGCCGGTGAAGCAGGGCGGCCATCAGCTCGGCTTTCATCCGCTCGCCCAGCGAGAGCTTGCGTACCGGCCGGGTGAGCTCGGGGCCCAGCTCCAACATCTCGGCTAACTCGTGGATGCGTCGCTTGGCTTCTCCGTCTTCGATGCCGTAGACGGCAGCGTTCAGATAGAGGCTGTCGAGGGGTGGCAGGTCCCAGAGCAGCTGTTGTTTTTGGCCCATCACCAGGGTGATCATCTCTAGGAAGCGGCGCTGGCGGCGTCGTGGTTCCAACCCGCCCACGTCAGCCACCCCGCTGCTGGGGTGGATCAAGCCGCTGAGCATCTTGAGCGTGGTGGTCTTGCCGGCCCCATTGGGGCCAAGGAAGCCCACCATTTCCCCGGGTTCGATCGTGAAGCTCACCTCTCGCACAGCGTCGACCACGCGCCAGCGGCGGCGCACCAGATGGCGCAGGGTGCCCCCAAGGCCCGGTTGCTTGTCCGCCACCCGGAATTGCTTGCTGAGTCGTTCGGCCCGCAGGATCGCCATGGCCCTACTCCAACTCCGCGAGCCGGGCCAGCAGATCGGCCCCGTAGCGCTCCAGTTTGGCCCGGCCCACGCCACTCACCCCCGCCAACTCCTCTTCCGAGCTGGGCCGGCGCTGGGCGATCTCGATCAGGGTGCGGTCGTGGAACACCACGTAAGGAGGCACGCCCTGCTGCCGTGCCTGCTCCATCCGCCAGCTCTTGAGGGCGCGGAAGGTGGACTGCGCCAGGGCTGACAGATTCTCAAAGCTCTCTCTGGCCGCGGCGGGTCCCGCGGGTGTGGCCCGCCGTTCCCGGCTGGGTGGTGGCAGGGGCAGGGCCAGAGAAGTTTCCCCTCGCAGGAGGGGGCGCACCAGATCCTGGGGACCAAAACGCAGGCCACCTCGGGCCTCTGGATCGGCCACCAGCAAACCAAGGCTCACCAGTTGGCGAAACAAACTGCGCCATTGCCCGCGATCGAGCTCCTTGCCCAGGCCATAGACGCTCAGCTCCTGGTGGCCCATCTGGCGGATCTTGGCCGTGTCGGCTCCCAGCAGCACGTCCACCAGATGGGCGGAGCCGAAGCGATAGCCCGTGCGATGCACCGCCGAAAGGGCCTTGCGCGCCGCCTCCGTCACATCCACCGTGGGTAGGGGATCAAGGCAGCAGTCGCAGTTGCCGCAGGGAGCGTCGAGGCTTTCGCCGAGGTGGGCCAGGAGCAGCTGGCGGCGGCAGCTGCCCGTCTGGGTGAAGCCGAGCAGAGCTTCGAGCTTGCCGCGTTCGATGCGCTTTTGCTCCTCGCTGGCGCCAGAGTCCTCGATCCATTGCCGCAGCTGGGGACCATCGCCGTCCCCATGCACCATCCAGGCCATGGCGGGCAGGCCATCCCGCCCCGCCCGACCGGTTTCCTGGTAGTAGGCCTCCAGGCTCTTGGGCAGATCCATGTGGGCGACGAAGCGCACATCTGGTCTGTTGATGCCCATGCCGAAGGCAATGGTGGCCACCACCACCACGGGGCCACCGCTGCGAAAGCGCTGCAGCACGGCCGAGCGGCGCTCCGGATCCAGGCCGGCGTGGTAGGCGAGCGCCTCCGTTCCGCTCTCCTTCACCAGCGCGGCCAACTGCTCCACCCGCTTGCGGGAGCGCGCATAGATGATCCCCGTTTCGCCCCGGTGCTCCTCCAGGAAGGCCAGCAGCTGCCGCTGAGGATTCTCCTTGGGGCGCACCCAGTAGCGGATGTTGGCCCGGTTGAAGCTGGCCACAAACACCCCCTCTGGCGGGAGCTGCAGGCGACGCACGATGTCGTCTCGCGTGCGTGGATCGGCCGTGGCCGTGAGAGCCAGCCTGGGCACCCCAGGCCAGCGCTCGGCCAGCAGCCCCAGCTGCAGGTAATCCGGCCGAAAATCGTGGCCCCACTGCGAGAGGCAGTGGGCTTCGTCGATGGCGAAGAGGGAGAGCGGCAGAGGGCCGAGGCGCTGCAGCCCTTCGCCTGCCAAGAGTCGCTCCGGAGAGACGTAGAGCAGTTTCAGGCGCCCCTGCTCCAGGGCCGTCCAGGTGGCGGTGGTCTGCTCGGGCGGCAGGGCGGAGTGCAGGGCGGCGGCAGCCACACCTTGCTGGCGCAGACCCTCCACCTGATCATCCATCAAGGCGATCAGGGGCGAGATCACCACGGTGAGGCCCTGCAGACAGAGGGCAGGCACCTGGTAGCAGAGCGACTTGCCGCCCCCCGTGGGCATCAGGACGAGGGCCGATCTCCCCGCCAGCACATGCTCCACCACGGCCCGCTGGGGACCGCGAAAGTCCGGGTAGCCAAACACCTGCTGCAGGATCTGTTGGGGATCGGCTGGGGTGGTGGTGGTCATGGGAGCCCGATCCGGTCGGCGCGTTGGTCAGAGGGGAGGCGGTACGGGTCCAATGCCACCCTGATCGCGAGCTGTCACGTTTGGGCGGATCGCTGCAGCACCCCCACGCAGCGCCCGCAGAGGGTGGGGTGGTTGAGGTGGGTGGCGAGATCCGTGCTGTAGTGCCAACAGCGCTCGCATTTGCTCCCCTCGGCCCGGGCGATCCGAACCGTCACCCCGTCCAGGCTGGCCTCGGCGAGCACGGGCTGCAGGGATTCTCCGTCCCTCTCCACCGCCGACACCAAGAGCCAGTCTTCCAGCTTGTCGACGTCTTGATGGCCCCTGGTGCGGAGGGTCTCCAGGCTGCTGCGCAGAGCACTGGCGGCTTCCCCCTCGTCCAACTGCAGTTGCACCCGGGCTTCCAGGGAGGCCCCCAGCTCCCCTCGGCTGCGGCAGCCCTCCAGCAGTCGGTTCACCTGGTTGCGCAGTTCCAACACGGGTTGCATGGCAGCAGCCTCGGCCGGGCTGCCCAACGCCTCCTTCGTTGCCTCCCGCCACTCTTGTGGCATGGCGGGCCAGCCGCGCTCAAACACCGAGCGTTCGGCCACTGGATAGGGGAGGTTTTGCCAGATGTCTTCGGCCATGTGGCAGAGCACCGGCGCAATCAAACCCGCCAGCCGCTCAACCACCACGTGGAGCACGGTTTGGCAGCTGCGGCGGCGGAAGTCGTTGGCTCCGCTCACATAGAGACGGTCTTTGGCAATGTCTAGATAGACATTGGAGAGATCGACGACGCAATAGTTTTGCAGGAGCTGGAAGAAGAGAAAAAACTCGTAGCGCTCGAAATCCTTGCTCACCCTCTCGATCAAAGAGTCGGTTTTTGCGAGCATCCATCGGTCTAGTAAAGGCAACTGCTTGAAGGGCACCGCATCTCGCTCTGGCAGAAAATCGTGCAGGTTGCCTAGCAGGTAGCGCGCTGTGTTGCGCACCTTGCGATAGACATCGGCCAACTGCTTCACGATGCCTGGGCCCAGGGGCACGTCTGCGGAGTAATCAACCGAGCTCACCCACAGCCGCAGCACATCGGCACCGTAGGCCGGCTCTTGTTTCTCATTTTTGCCGCCCTCCACGAGCACCGCTGGATCCACAACGTTGCCGAGGGATTTGCTCATCTTGCGGCCTTTCTCATCCAACACGAAGCCATGGGTGAGCACCCTCCGGTAGGGAGGGTGCCCGGTGGCCGCAACGGCCGTGAGCAAGCTCGACTGGAACCAGCCCCGGTGTTGATCGGAGCCCTCCAAGTAGAGATCAGCCGGAAAGTTCAACCCTGCGGCAGGGCTGTCGGCCAATCCACCCAGCACACCAGCCCAGGAGGAACCCGAGTCAAACCACACGTCCATGGTGTCGGTGCCCTTGCGCCATTGCTCCGCTGCAGCGGCGTGGGAGGGGGGCAGCAGCTCGGCCTCGGAGCGCTCCCACCAAACATCGGAGCCGTGGGCGGCGATCAGCGCCTGGATGTGCTCCAGGCTCTCGGCGTTGAGCAGCACCTCGCCGCTCTCGCGGTGGTAAAACACCGGGATTGGCACCCCCCAGGTGCGCTGGCGGGAGATGCACCAGTCGCTCCGCTCCCGCACCATCGCTTCAATCCGGTTGCGCCCGCTGGCCGGCAGCCAGTCCACCTCGGCGATGGCGTCGAGGGCTTGCTGGCGGAAGCCCTCCACCGAGGCAAACCACTGCTCGGTGGCCCTGAAGATGGTGGGTTTTTTGGTGCGCCAGTCGTAGGGGTAGCGGTGGGCGTAGGGCTGCTCCGCCAGCAGGGCCCCCGAATCCCGGAGGGCCTGAATGATGGCCGGGTTGGCATCCTTGAGCACGTTGAGCCCGGCGAAGGGGCCGGCCTCATCGGTGAGTGTGCCCCCTTCATCCACCGGGCAGAGCACGCCAAGACCATGCTCCCGGCCGGTGTGGAAGTCTTCCACCCCATGCCCCGGGGCCGTGTGCACCAGCCCCGTGCCCGATTCGGTTGTGATGTAATCCCCCCCTAACACCACGGGGCTGGTGCGATCCAGCAGGGGATGGCGATAGACCAGGCCAGCCAGCTCGGAGCCCTTCAGGGTCACCAAGGGTTCGAGGGGGCGCTCCAGGCTCTGGCTGAGACGCTCCACTAAGGCTGCCGCCACCACCAGATAACGGGGCGCTGCAGACGATCCATCCCGGCAGATCGCGTAGTCGAGGCTGCCGTTCACCGAAACGGCCAGGTTGGCCGGAAGGGTCCAAGGGGTGGTGGTCCAGATGGCGACAAACAGCTGTTCACGATGGTCGTGGTCGGTGGGGCCTTCGATCCCGGCCAACCGCAGCGGAGTTTGCAAGGTGGGAGGGATCTCTACGACGGGGAACGCCACGTAGACGCTCGGGGAGGTGTGGCCGTCGGGATACTCCAGTTCGGCTTCGGCCAGGGCCGTGCGGGAACTGGGGCTCCAATGCACGGGTTTGAGGCCGCGATAGATGTGGCCGGCCAGGGCCATGCGCCCAAACACCCCGATTTGGGCCGCTTCATAGGCTTTGTCGAGGGTGAGGTAGGGCTGCTCCCAGTCGCCCCAGATGCCCCAGCGCTCAAAGCCCTGCCGCTGCAGGGCCACCTGCTCCAAGGCGTAGGCGTGGGCGCGGCGGCGCAGCTCGAGGGGGGTGAGGGCCTGGCGTTCTTCCTGGCTCAGGGTTTGCAACACCTTCAGCTCGATGGGCAAGCCATGGCAGTCCCACCCCGGCACGAAGCGGGCCCGGCGGCCCTGGAGCAGGGCGTGCTTGTTGATGATGTCTTTGAGGATCTTGTTCAGGGCGTGGCCCACATGCAGGGCGCCGTTGGCGTAGGGCGGTCCGTCATGGAGCGTGAAGAGCTCGCCAGCGTTCTGCCGGCTCAAGCGTTCATAGAGCCCGAGCTCCTTCCAGAAGGCCTGCAGCTCTGGTTCACGCTGGCGGGCGTTGGCCCGCATCGCGAACGGCGTGTCCAACAGGTTCAAGGTGTCCTTGTAGGACGAGCTGGTGGAAGCCGGTGGGGTGGACACGACGCCTCGGGCGGCAGGTGGGGATTATCCCGCCCCGCCTGCTTGGCTCTCGCTCGTGGGCTCTTCCGGAGCTGCTTGCAGCAGCGCATCGATCTCCTCGAAGTCGCTCACCTCCAGCACTCTGGGCGCCGGGCTGCTTTCACCAGCGGCGGAGGGGGCTTCGCTTGATCTGGAGATGGTGCCCTCAGCGCCGGCAGATTCAGGCTCGCCCTCCTCCGGGCGCACCCAGCGTTTGCCGCTGGGTTTGGGTTGGCGCCGCTCCTGCCACCAGGCCAAAAGGGCTGCCCCCCTTTGGCCCGAGGCCTCCGCCACCCCCTGCAGGGAGGCGCCCACCTGGCTGAGGCTGGTGCGCCACCGCTCCCAAGACCCCAACCGTCCCTGTTCCTCTGGCGTGAGCTGACGCCAGCGGCCTGATCCCACCTCCACCATCAACCGGCCGATGAGCAGCCCCCCGCAGATCACCGCCAGCATGGGTGAGCCCGTGAGTCGATCGGAACTGGTCACAAGCACCAGGGCCAGGAGCAGCACCAGGGCCCCCCAGGCCGAGTCGCCGGGGCGGCTGAGTTCGGTGGCCAGGAGAGGGAGCAGCAGGAGGCCCAGGCCCAGCACCAGGGCCCCTAAGCCCGCAAGGGTGGCAACCATCGGCGGCCGTGGCGACGAGCCTTCATTGTGCTGCTCTGCATTGTGAGGATCGAAAGGCGGACTGGCTTGGTTACAGTTGGTTGGCTGGTTGGTTGTTTCCAACTGGTGGCAAGGCCCATCTGGCGGAATTGGTAGACGCGCTGGGTTTAGGTTCCAGTGGCTTCGGTCGTGGGGGTTCAAGTCCCCCGGTGGGCATCAATGATTTGCTGAAGAGCAAGTGGATCGCTGAAGGCAGCATCCTCTCGGCCAAGCGCCAGCTTTGGCTCGGCTTCGGGCCGCCCGCCGCCACGCAAAACAACTTTTTTGCATATAATACTGAAGCGAAGTCCGTTGTAAACTGTAGCCATGGTTACAAAGGAGGATCTAGAAGGATTAGATCTTCTTCTTTGGCATGGCAATGGGCCGAGGGCTGCCAAGCAGCTTCATTGCAATCAGAGCACCATTTCCAGGCGAGTGCAGCGCTGCCTGAGCACGTTTGGTGTGCGCATCAAGCGCCTCCAAGGTGAATGGACCATCCTTGGCCCCTCCTTGCTCCTGCAAATGGAGCGGGAGATCCACCAGCTCGCTCGCTTGCTTGGTCAACATCCCCTGCGTTTGGAAGGCTTTCCTGGCTACTCAGCCCCCCTGCTCAAGCCGCCGCCCCCAGGCTGGATCCTTGGCCCACACGATGCCATGAGCACGGAGCGGCCCCTCACCCTCCTGCGAGACCGCATCATCGATGTTTGGCTCACCGATGCGGCCGACGATCTCAGCGATTCCCTTGATTTTCCCGTGGAGGTGTGGCCCCTGGCCCGCCAGTTCGTTGGGCTCAGTGCTGATCCGCGCCATCCGTTGGCTGGTGAAACCAACGTGCCGCTGTCCGATGTGGTGCGTTTCCCCGTCCCCACGATCTCGGCCAAAGGCTTTCCCCGCAGCCATGCCATCTGCCAGCGCTTGGGTTTGGGTTTCAAGGATGTGGCCATGCGCCGGTACGACGCCGAGTCTTGGGAGGGCATGACGGCCAATGCTTTCACCCTCACCTACGACACCCCCATGCACAGCCTGGTGTTCAAAGGTCTGGTGCCTTTGGATGTGGCACCACTGTTCAGCAATCGGCTCGCCCTTGTCTGCCGGGCGGATGTGGCAGAGCACTCCAGAGTTCAAGACCTGCTCTGCCTGATGAAAGCTCGTCTGCAGCAGCTTCAGAGCAAACACCCCCGCCTCGATAAACTGAAGTTGTTGCCATGACCCATCCCCCCCAGCCCAAATTGCAGCTGCCGCTGGCCTTTGGCAACGAACGCGCCAGGGTGGATCACGACCCTGATCAACTGGCCGATATGGTGAGCAGGGCCGTCCCCCTGCGCGATCTCTCCCCTCGCCACCCCGCCAAGCCCTTTCTGCATCGCGCCTTTCATGTGCAGGCGGCCTCGCTGGGGATTACCGCCGCTGCCCATTCCCCCCTCCATGGTGCCAACTACTCCGGCAGCAAGGCTGTGTTCACGTTGCCCACAGCGGGAGAGAAGCGCTTCCTGATCGATGGTCGTATCCATCGGGCACGGGCTGGCTGCTGTGCCCTTTTCTTGCCGGGCGAGGCTTACTCCCTGGAAACCACCGTCTGCAGCGGGGTGATGTTCAGCCTTTGCCCAAAGGATCTGGCCGCTGTGGCGAGCACAATGGCTGGTCCGGACAGCAAACAGAGTTTTGCACCGATCAACCGCCCGATCGAGCTCTTGGAGAACCATCCGCAGCAGGGAAAGATGCTCGCCCTGATGCGACGCAGCCTGCAGCTCATTGATCTGGCCATTCTCAATGGCCCCTGCGTGCCCAAACAACTCGGCTTGGACGACAAACTGCAGCGGCTGATGGCGCTGCTGATCTACCCCCAGCTCACCATCTCCCCAGTTTCAGGGCAGATCTGCCTGGGGAAGCACCAGTCCGACTCCTTTGAGGCCCTGTTGGAGGAGATCAAGAATGATCTGCATGGAGATTGGACCTTGACCCGCATGGAACGCCAAGCCGCCCTGAGCCGTCTTGAGTTGCAGCAGCTTTTCCAATCAGCTTTTGGTTGTGGGCCAATGGAGTGGTTGCGCCATCAACGCCTGTGTTGGGCTCGCCTCCGGTTGGAAGAAACGCCATCGCTTGCGCCCAATGCCCTGGCATTGCAGTGTGGCTATCACGATCTCAAAAGTTTCCGCAGGGACTTTGAAAACCTGTTTCTGACAGCGCCGGAAAGCTTCCAACCAACTTCAGAGTTCTAGGCCTGGGTTGCAGCCAGCAAATCAATTTCAAGCCCAAAATCCGGATGGGAAAGCCGGGTCACTCCGATCAATGTGCTTGGAGGGGGAAGGTCTTTCGGCCAGGGCTGGGGAAGGCTCGGATCGCGCTGCATGGCCAAAAAGCCATCCATATCGAGCACATAGATGCGGCGAAACACCACATCGGCCCATGTGGCTCCGGCCGCTTCCAACTGAAGGCTGAGAGCCTCCATCACATGCAAATATTGGCCACGCAGGTCCCCCACCGCTACCGGCTCGTAATCGGCGTCAGAAGGGGTCTGGCCGGCGATGAACACCAAGCGGCCTGGGGCGGCAACTGAAATCACCCGTGTGTAAGCCGGATGGCGAAACAGCTCAGGCGGGTTGATGTGGGAGCGTTCGAATGTCATTCCCTCTTCCGATCCACACCAACTCCGCATAACTTTACTGATTACTGACCCAGGATAATCCGCCCAGGTTCAGCCATTTTCGGGCGATTTTGCGACCTTGACCCTTTGGATTGGCCACCGCACCTTGAAACGTGCAGCGCGGTCGCAGGTTTTGTGGAGGCAGCAGAGCCCCAGGTCGCCTCGTCAGCTGAATGGCTCTCCCCTCACTTGCTGACGCGCTTGATTAAGGTACTTCCGGCTTAGCGGTGTCTTTCCCTGCTCCAGGTGATCTCCCCAACCCAGGATCGTCCGACGCCCCCGATGGCTCCTCCCGAGAGCAAACTCCGAGCCACCGTGCCGTCCTCTGTCCGCACGGTGCCCAGGGAGTTTCTTGACCCGCCGTCACCCTGGAATCCGACGGTGGCCCTGTTCCTTGGAGGCTATGCCCTGGCAGGGCTATCGATTTGGGGATGGTTTGTGGGCGATTGGCCGCTGCCTCTGCTCTTGACCTTGGGTTTTCTTGCCCTTCATCTGGAGGGCACCGTGATCCACGATGCCTGCCATAACGCAGCGCACCCCCATCGCTTTTTCAATGCGGCCATGGGCCATGGTGCCGCTCTTTTGTTGGGGTTCAGCTTTCCGGTGTTCACGCGGGTGCATTTGCAGCATCACGCCCATGTGAATGATCCCAAAAATGATCCCGACCATATCGTGAGCACCTTTGGGCCGCTCTGGTTGATCGCTCCTCGTTTCTTCTATCACGAGGTGTTTTTCTTCAGGCGTGCCCTATGGCGCGATAAGGAGTTATTTGCTTGGGGCTTGGAGCGGTCGGTTTTCTTGCTGATTATTTTGGCTGGAATTCGTTATGATTTCATGCCTTTCATTTTTAATTGCTGGTTTGCGCCTGCCTTGATGGTGGGCGTAACACTGGGGCTCTTCTTTGATTATCTTCCCCATCGCCCATTTCAATCCAGAAGTCGCTGGCACAATGCGCGCGTCTATCCCAGTCGTTTGATGAACTGGCTGATCATGGGACAGAACTATCACCTTGTGCATCACTTGTGGCCTTCCATTCCATGGTTTGAATATCGGCCTGCTTATCACGCCACCCGCCATCTTTTGGATGCAAAAGGATCACCCCAGAGGCTTGGCCTGTTCGAAACCCGCAGTGACGCCCTCAATTTTCTATACGATATTTTGCTGGGCGTGCGCAGCCACAAACGGCGGCGCAGCCGCCTTCGGCCACTCGCGGCTCTCATGCCCACCCGCCATGCGCGCAGAAGGGTGTTGGAGCTTCTGCATCGCACAGCTGTTTCGCCACTGCGGTAACGGCTGCTCAGGGGTTTTCACCCAGAATTCTTGGCACCCGGAAAAACTCCCCTTCCCGTTGCGGAGCGAGGTTGAGCAGATCTTCTCTCGCGTCTGTGGGCTCCACCTCATCGGGTCGCGTCACATTGGGCACTTCCACAGCCCGGGTGGTGGCGGGCACGCCTTCGGTATCCACCTGCTGCAGATGGGCCACGTAATCGAGGATCCGCTCGAGTTGGGCTGTGTAAGTGGCGATCTTGTCGTCGGGAAGTTCGAGTCTGGCCAGCTCGGCCACTTTGCGGACGTCGTCGGAAGTGATTTGGCCCATGGCCACCAGATCAATTGAGAAAAGCTTTCAAATCCTCGCTCAGGGCCGTGGCCGCCAGATCGAGAAAACGCTCGCCGTGAGCGGCTCGGGCCAGAAAGGGATCCGACCCCATGCGTCCGTCGGGATGCCGTTGGCGAAAATCCGCCGGACCGTGGATGGGCCCGGCAGGGGCTGGCTCTGGCAGGGCGCGTTGCTTGGCCTGCAGGCTGGGCTCAAGCAGAAGGGTGAGGGCGATTTCGCTTGGGGTGGCGTGATGACCCTCCCGGTCTCCATAGAGCTTGCGGGCCTCCTGCAGCACAGGGCCCGCCATGAACCAGTTGGCGAGTTGACAGCGCAGCCGCTCAGCCACTGGCAGCCCTTGGGCTGTGGCACTGGTGTGAGCCTGGGCAAAGGCACTCCGGGTGGTGGCGATGTTGCCGCCATGGCCATTGATCACGAAGATCCGCTCAAAGCCATGGCGGGCAAGGGAGAGCACCACGTCATGGAGCACCGCCAGCAGGGTGGTGGGTTGGAGACTCACAGTGCCTGGAAAGCCCAGGTGATGTTCGGCCATCCCATAGGCCTGGGTTGGGGCGACCAGCACGCCTGTGCGGCGACCCACTTCCAGGGCGACCGCCTCGGCGGTGAGGGCATCGGTGCCGATCGCCCCAGTGGGCCCATGCTGCTCTGTGGAGCCCAGGGGCAGGATGATGCCCTTGCAATGAGTGAGGTAGGTCTCCACTTCGGGCCAGCTGCGCAGCGCCAGACGGATGGCCTCAGCCGTCGTGGGTAGGGAGGTCGGGGCGGATGTCATGACGGACACGGACAGGAACGGCGAGCTGCCTAAGATTGTGCAACTCGCGGCAGCGACATGTTGCACCGCAAGCTTGCTCAATACTGTGTCGAGCAGCGGCCTGTCTGGGTGTTTCTCAAAGATCAACAATGCTGGTTGGAAGACGCCACCGTTGTGGATGTCGACGTTGATCTGGTCACTTTCCGCTATGAGGAGGAGGATGACGATGCAGATGAGCGACTGAGCTGGGAGGTGTGTGTGCGGATGGATTCCATCGGGGCTGTCAGCACGAGGCTGGCCACCGTGAACCGTCTGGTTGGAGTCGAGGATCTTGCCACCACTGGCGAATGCCCGGAAGCCGAGCGTCTCGGGCTCCCTTGACACTCCCTCAGGCTTGTCCTCACGGCTCCCGAAAAAGACACGCCCTGGCTTGGAACCTCAAAGATGCTCGAAGAGCCAGCCTTGTGGTTAGTGGGCAGTTCCGTTCCCGTCGTAGTCATCGCTGTCATAAAAGCCACCCTTGGTTCCAAAAAACAAGGTGCTCAGACAGAACAGACCACTGCTCACCAGTAAAACCGAGGCCAGGGTGAAGCCGTCATTCATCAGGATCCGTCTCAGATCCATTCATTGTGAGGGAACGGGAGGGTTCCTGCAGCAACTGTGTCTTGCTCACCACATGCGTCGTTTGGCTCCAGATCAAAGCCTGCGGCATGTTGTACCTCGCCAGCTCCTGATGGCGCGGCAGCAAGGTGCCAGCAAGGGAGTAATGCTCTTTGCTGAGCAGCGATTTTACCTTTCCTTTCCATGCATTTCTACTGCATCGAGGGTTGGCCTTTGGCATCATGATCGTAATAAGTTGATCGGATACATTTAGCTGCTCCCTATCCACCCTGCGCTCCCAGCACCTCCCAAAAGCCTTCTTCGCCCGCCCCGCCGAGCAGGTTGCCCCGGATCTCATCGGCTGCCTGCTGGTCAAGCGCCAAGCGGATGGCGAGTTGCTGTGGGGCGTGGTCGTGGAAACTGAGGCGTATTCACAAGCGGAGCCTGCCTGCCACGGTTACCGACGCCGCAGCCCCAGCAATGAAACGCTCTTTGGGGAGCCAGGGCGGTTTTATGTGTATGTGAGCTACGGCATCCACCACTGCGTGAATGTGGTGACTGATCACTCCGATTGGGCCAACGGCGTGTTGTTGCGGGCTGTGGTCCTGCCACAGGAACCGGAGAGGGTGGCGGCAGGGCCGGCGCTTCTGGCCAGGCGATTTGGGCTCGACCGCCGCCAGGATGGTCTTCCAGCGCTGCCCGATTACGGTCTCTGGTTGGCGCCCCGACCTGCAAAGCTCCAGGATCGGATGGATCAGTGGCAGAAGGAGGATCGCCAGGTGGTGATCGCGACCACCCGCATCGGGATCCGAGAGGGCCAAGATCTGCCATGGCGTTGGTATCTCTGGCCTAGCCGCAGTGTCAGCCGCCGGGCTCGTGGCGATGCGGCCCCCCGCCGGTCGCTGGCGTGGGTGGCTGAAGCAGGATGGTTGGCATGAAGCCCTGGCGCCATTCCCACCTGTTGGATCTGGCCTCCTTCTCCGTGGAGGATTTCGCCACCGTGTTGGAGCTGGCCCAGCGGTTTCGGGCGCTCCCTGTGGTGGGGGCCCGCAAGCTTCCGGCCTTGCAGGGCCGCATGGTGACCACCCTTTTTTTTGAGCCGAGCACGCGCACGCGCAGCAGTTTTGAGCTGGCGGCACGCCGCCTCTCAGCCGATGTGCAATCGTTTGCCCCCGCCTCCAGTTCCCTTGGCAAGGGGGAAAGCCTGCTGGATACGGCCCGCACCTACGTGGCCATGGGGAGCAATGTGCTCGTGGTGCGCCATCGCTGCGCAGGCGTCCCGCAGAAGCTCGCCCGCGATCTGGAGACCCTTGGTGCCGGTGTGGCAGTGCTCAATGCGGGAGATGGCCTCCACAGCCATCCCAGCCAGGCCCTGCTCGACCTGTTTACCCTGGCCCGCCATTTTGAGCCGGACAAGCCGTCGCCAGAGGCTTTGAGGGGCCGGCGAATTGTGATCGTGGGCGATGTGCTCCACTCGCGGGTGGCCCGCTCGAACCTCTGGGCTCTCACCGCCTGTGGCGCATCGGTGGTGCTCTGCGGTCCGCCAACCCTGCTGCCCACAAGCTTCGCCCAATTCACCGAGGCCCCTCCCCCCGGTCAGCAGGAGGATCCCGTCATCAGCCGCGGCAAGGTGAGCGTGGTGCATGAGTTGGAGGAGGCCCTGCCAGCCGCGGACGCGGTGATGACTCTGAGGCTGCAAAAGGAACGGATGCATCAGCATCTGCTCACCAGCCTCGAGAGTTATCACCGTCGCTATGGCCTGAACCATCGGATGTTGGCTCTTTGCGGCAGGTGTGTCCCGGTGCTCCATCCCGGTCCGGTGAATCGGGGGGTGGAAATGGCTGGCGAGCTGCTGGATGATCTCCGCTACAGCTTGGTGGATGAACAGGTGCGCAATGGGGTGCCCATCCGCATGGCCCTGCTCTACCTCTTGGCAGCGGCCCTACCTGAGGAGTTCGCGCTCAAAGAAGCTTGAAACCTTCGAGCAGCAACCCGTAAAGCAATCCCATCCGAGCCATGTCCACAAGGTTGAGCAGCAGCTGTTGGCGATCGCCCTGACGCAGACTTCTCCGGTTGCGAATGCTGAGCTCCAACACCGCCACGCAGATCACGGCGCCCACAAGGTCCATGAGGTCGAGGGCACCGGAGATGGTGCCCAACCCGACACCAACCACAAAGCTGATCAGCAACGTCAGCAGAAGGAGAGATACCCTCCGCCAGGGATTGATCGTCCAGTCCTGGAGGCGTGCGTTGGCTTCCGCGATGCTGATTTGAAACCTGGTTTGTTGATAGCGCAACAGGTTTGTTCAACGATGCAACCTGGTTTGCATCTTAGGTCGCTGCCAGCTGGAGAGAAGAGAGGCAGGGTCGCTGGTGGCCGATTCCATGAAACCCACTGAATACATCAGTGGGCCGGAAGCGCCGGCGGTGATCCCCATCACCCGGCCCGGAACCCTGCCCCCTATATCTACACCATTTCTGGTGGTGTGGCAGCCCTTTCACCCCACCCATAGGGGATCCCAATAAAAAAGCCCGAGGCCTAAGAGCCCGGGCGGGTGATGGGGACGCTGCAAGGAAACCGGTGAAAACCCCTCAAGGCAAGGGGGGTGAGCCGCCAAAGGGACCGTCCCCTTGGCATTGGAGGACGGCACCTCGACCCCCATCCCTCAGAGTTCGCCCTCTTTCTTGCGAGGGGTTTTCCCTTCGAGCAGCTCAAGCAAGGCTTCCATTTGTGCCATCACCCCGCGCAGTTCGCCCGCTTCTGGCAGCAGCCCGTCTTCGATCACCCCCTGGTGCATCTCCCGAAGCTCCTGGCGGATGTAGCGGAGGTGACTCACCACCTGCTCGCGTTTGGACTGCGACATCGCTTGTGTCGGGTTACAGCCCCTTTATTTACCCCATCACCTGCCCAGACGAGGTTGGGCTATCCACCATACGCCGGGTGGATGGCTCGATGCAGATCACTTCTCTGGAGGGATTCCAGCAAAGTTGATGGAGAATAGGGGACTCGAACCCCTGACCTCTGCGGTGCGATCGCAGCGCTCTACCAGCTGAGCTAATTCCCCACTCTCCCAATTATCCCCTCCCGTGACCCAACCCATTCAAGAGTCCCTTGCCCCGATCTCCCAGGAAACCCTCGACGGCTTTGATGAGGCGGCGATTGCCGAGCTGGCTCGCCGTCTAGACGAGGACGATTACCCGAATCCCTTCGCCAGCCTCAACGATTGGCATCTGCTGCGGGCGCTCGCCATCCATCGACCCGATCTTGCCCAACCGTATGTGCATCTGGTGGATCAGGAGGCTTTTGACGAGGATTAACCGGGGGGATCGCAGGCTGGGGGCTCGTCAGCCTGGCGATCTCCTCAGGCCGCTTCCGCCACGTCAGTGGTCGAGTCGACCTCATGGGCGGCTGGAGTTCCCTGCTGAAGGAGATCCAGAAAGGTACGTAGCTGCAACCTCGGGATGTAGGGCCAGCCTCCGTTCAGCTCCATGTCTTGAAGCAGACGAAACAAAGAGCTCCGTTCTGAAGGGAGGCTGGAGCGGAAGGGGCCGTCTTGGATGGAACGATGGAGCTGCTCCAAGTGGCGGAGCAAAGCAAGCAAGGCCTCGGGATCGCCCACATGGCAAGCAGCAATCTCATCAAGGGCGTCCAGGAGCGGTTTGATCTCCGCTTCAATCGCTGGATGGCCGGATGGAGGCGTGGGGGAAGGGTCGGGCCTGGCGGCGGTCATCCTTTAAGGAGCGGCTCCTACAGGTTGTTGAGACAGGGCGCCAATCTATCAGTTACCGGGGAGGTGACCGGTAGGATCCGCGAGAAGCCCAGTTCCGAACCGTTCCTGCGGCCACTCTCCATGCGTTTTCGTCCCTTGCTGGCCGTTGTGCTGGCGTTCTGCCTCACTCTGGTAACCGCCTGCAGCGGTGGCGCCAGGGCTGTTGATCGGAACAGCCTCACCTACGACCAGATTGTCAACACTGGTCGGGCCAACGACTGCCCAACCCTTCCCGATACGGCTCGGGGCACCATCCCCCTGGATGCTTCCTCCACCTATCGCCTCAAGGAAATCTGCTTGCATCCCTCCGAAGTTTTCGTCAAGGGTGAGCCGGTCAACAAGCGCCAGGAGGCCCAGTTTGTGGCTGGAAAAATCCTGACCCGCTACACCTCCAGCCTGGATCAGGTGTATGGCGATCTGAAGTTGGAGGGCAACACTCTCACCTTCACCGAGCTCGGCGGGATTGATTTTCAGCCGATCACCGTTCTCTTGCCTGGGGGCGAAGAGGTGCCTTTCACCTTCTCCAGCAAGGAGTTTGTGGCCACAGGAAGTGGCGATGCCCTCTCCACCAGCACGGATCTGAGTGGCTCTTATCGGGCTCCTAGCTACCGCACCAGCAATTTCCTCGATCCAAAGGGTCGGGGCCTCACCACTGGCTACAGCAGTGCTGTGGGCCTGGTGCCGGCTGGCGATGACTTCAGTGGTGAAACCATCAAGCGGTATGTCGATGGCACAGGCACCATGAATTTCTCCATCACCAAGGTGGATGCTGACACCGGTGAGTTTGCTGGTGTGTTCACAGCCATCCAACCTTCCGATACCGATATGGGGACGAAGGCGGCGGTGGATGTGAAGATCACCGGAGAGCTGTACGGGCGGCTGGAGAAGGCCTAGTCATTGAGGGGGCAACCCAGGTTGCTTGAACCAAGGCACAGGGGGTCGTCAGGCCCCCTTTGCTGTGTTGTTCAGCCCATCTGGGAGAATCCCCTTCTGCATTGACGGTGTCCATGTCTGTTGCCCCCAGCGGTGCCGCCACCCGAGCCTCCTTGATTGCTCCCCATGGGGGATCCCTCGTGAATTTGATGCTTGGGCCCGAAGAGCATGCTCAAGCCAAAGCCTCCGCGACCCGTCGTCTGGAGTGCAGCGACCGCAATGCCTGTGATGTGGAGTTGCTGGCGGTGGGTGGGTTTTCCCCTTTGCGCGGCTTCATGCACCAGGAGGATTACGACGCCGTTGTGAGTGGCTACCGCACCAGCAGTGGGCTGTTGTTTGGTTTGCCGATCGTTTTGGATACCGATGATCCGTTGATCGTGGTGGGGGAGCGCCTTCTTCTCACCTACAGGGGCCAGGAGCTGGCTGTCTTCACAGTCGAGAGTCGGTGGGAGCCCGACAAGGTGAAGGAAGCCCTGGGTTGTTATGGCACCACGTCACTGGAGCACCCCGCGGTCCGGATGATCGCCTGTGAACGAGGACGTTTTTATCTCGGTGGTCGACTTCAGGGTCTGGAGCTGCCCACCCGCGTGTTCCCCTGCCGCACGCCTGTCGAGGTGCGGGAGACACTGCCCCACGGAGAAGATGTGGTGGCGTTTCAGTGCCGCAATCCCATTCATCGCGCTCACTATGAGCTGTTCACAAGGGCGTTGCAGGCTCCCAATGTGAGCGCAGGGGCCGTTGTGCTGGTTCACCCCACCTGTGGCCCCACCCAGGACGATGACATTGCTGGTGAGGTGCGCTTCCACACTTATGAGCGTTTGGCGGAAGAAGTGGCCAATCCACGCATTCGCTGGGCTTACCTGCCTTATTCCATGCACATGGCCGGGCCCCGTGAAGCTTTGCAGCACATGATCATCCGCAAGAACTACGGCTGCACCCACTTCATCATCGGCCGCGATATGGCGGGCTGCAAATCCTCTCTGAGTGGCAAGGATTTTTATGGGCCTTACCAAGCCCAGGATTTTGCCCGCGACCACGCCACCGAACTCGGTATGGAAACGGTGCCGTCCCTGAATCTTGTTTACACCGAGGAGGAGGGCTACGTCACAGCGGAGCATGCCCAGGCAAGGGGGTTGCATGTGAAGAATCTCAGCGGCACCCAGTTCCGTCGCATGCTCCGGGGGGGGGAGGAAATACCGGAGTGGTTTGCCTTCCGTAGCGTGGTGGAGGTGCTTCGGGCGGCGGTCTGAGCAACCAGGGCCCCTGGGGCGGCCCAACCTTCCCACCCGGAATGGTTAAGATTCTTTAACTTCTCAATTCATTCGTCCGGAGGCGGATCCTTGAAGAAACGATGGCGGAACGCAGGGCTTTATGTCCTCTTGGTAATCGTGTTCATTGCCCTTGGCACGGCTTTCCTAGACCGGCCTGACCCTGCTCGGGCGCCTCGCACCCTCCGCTATAGCGACTTCGTTGAAGCGGTGCAGGACAACGAAGTTTCAAGGGTGCTGATCTCCCCAGATCGGGGCACGGCTCAAATCGTTCAAAACGACGGTCAGCGTGCGGTGGTGAACCTGGCTCCCGATAAGGATCTGCTCAAGCTCCTCACCGATCACAATGTTGACATCGCTGTGCAGCCCAGCAGCGAGCCGGCTCCATGGCAACAGGCGGTGGGCAGTCTGCTCTTCCCGCTCCTGCTGCTCGGAGGGTTGTTTTTCCTGCTTCGCCGCGCTCAAGCTGGTGGTGGAAATCCAGCCATGAACTTTGGCAAGAGCAAGGCCAGGGTGCAGATGGAACCTCAAACCCAAGTCACCTTTGGCGATGTTGCGGGGATTGAGGGGGCGAAGCTCGAACTCACTGAGGTTGTCGACTTCCTCAAAAATCCCGATCGATTTACGGCGGTGGGCGCAAAGATTCCCAAGGGTGTGTTGCTGGTTGGCCCTCCTGGTACTGGTAAAACCCTTCTTGCCAAAGCGGTGGCTGGCGAAGCTGGAGTTCCCTTTTTCTCCATCTCCGGTTCCGAATTTGTGGAGATGTTTGTTGGGGTGGGGGCCAGTCGGGTTCGCGATCTCTTTGAGCAGGCCAAGAAAAATGCTCCCTGCATTGTCTTCATCGATGAGATTGATGCCGTTGGTCGCCAGCGAGGCGCTGGCCTTGGCGGAGGGAACGATGAGCGTGAGCAGACCCTCAACCAGCTGCTCACCGAAATGGATGGCTTCGAGGGCAACACCGGCATCATCATCGTGGCGGCCACCAACCGCCCCGACGTGTTGGACGCAGCCTTGATGAGGCCTGGCCGGTTTGACCGACAGGTGGTGGTGGACCGACCCGATTACGCCGGTCGTCTGCAAATCCTGGGTGTCCATGCCCGTGGCAAAACTTTGGCGAAGGATGTTGACCTCGATAAGGTTGCTCGCCGTACCCCCGGGTTCACAGGGGCTGACCTCGCCAACCTGCTGAACGAAGCGGCCATCCTCGCGGCTCGTCGTGAACTCAGTGAGATCTCGATGGACGAGGTGAACGATGCCATTGAACGGGTAATGGCTGGCCCCGAGAAGAAGGACCGGGTGATGAGTGATAAGCGCAAGCGGCTGGTTGCTTACCACGAGGCTGGCCACGCACTGGTGGGAGCCCTGATGCCTGATTACGACCCCGTTCAGAAGATCTCGATCATCCCCCGAGGTCAGGCAGGGGGCCTCACCTTCTTCACCCCCAGTGAGGAGCGCATGGAATCGGGCCTTTATTCCCGTGCCTACCTCCAAAACCAGATGGCTGTTGCTCTTGGAGGCAGGGTGGCCGAGGAAATCGTCTATGGAGACGACGAAGTCACCACTGGAGCATCCAACGACCTGCAACAGGTTGCGCGGGTAGCACGCCAAATGGTCACCCGCTTCGGCATGAGTGATCGGCTGGGTCCCGTTGCCCTAGGCCGTTCCCAGGGCGGCATGTTTCTTGGACGCGACATTGCAGCCGAGCGGGATTTCTCAGAAGACACCGCCGCTGCCATTGACGAGGAAGTATCTCTCCTTGTCGATGAGGCTTACAAACGGGCCAAGGAAGTGCTCACTGACAACCGCCCCGTGCTTGATGAGCTGGCAGACATGTTGGTGGAGAAGGAAACAGTTGATGCTGAGGAACTGCAAGAGCTGTTGATTTCTCGTGACGTCAAAGTGGCGTCCTACCTCTGATGGCCAAGGGCTGATCTCCTCCCTCAGGCATCAGCCCTTGCTGTTGGTGTTCAGGCCCGAGGCCCCTCTGCAATTGGCTCCCCTGTTGGAGGAGTTGCAGGCCTTGGGCCTTATTCATGTCGAAATTGCCTGCCATCCATCACCAGAGTGGATCAGACAATGCCGCGAGTTGATCAAATCGTTCCCGTCGATCCGTCTCGGTGCCGCCTCGATCGTGGGCAGGGAAGCTCTTCAGGCCGTCATTGAAGCAGGCTTTGCCTACGGCGTTTCACCCATCCTGGCGAGCCCATTGCTGGCCGAGGCAGGGAAGGCTGGCTTCCTGCTTGTGCCTGGAGTGATGACTCCCTCAGAGGTGGCGGCAGCCTGTCAGTTGGGCCAAGGTTTGGTGAAGCTCTACCCAGCTGCCACCCTGGGGCCGGCTTACTGGAGCAGTTTGCGCGATCCCCTCGGCGGTGCTCTGCCGTTTTGCATCGCAGCAGGTGGAATCCCGTTGGCGGATGTGAGCCTTTGGCTTGCCTCGGGTGTCGATGCGGTGGCCGTGGGCTCCCGCTGGATCGGGGTTGGAACGACGATCGTCACGGAGGCAATTGATTTGGATCCCTTGCGGGCCTTAATTGCCACGCTTGCCTTGCCGACTTAGCTCTTCAGTGCTACTGATGAAAGAGATGTGCTTTGTCCATGTCTCAACTCACCATCACGATCAGCGACAAGGCTGATGCTTTGATCGCCCAGCTTCAGAAGGAGATCTTCAACCGTCGTCGCAAAAAAGTCACCGCGGAGGGTGTGGTGGAAACACTGCTCGAAAGCGGAGCCAAATCCCAGTCAGACAAACGCTTCGCCACGTCTTGGGAAAATCTGATCGCCGATATCGAGCGGGCAGCGAAGGTTGCTCAGGCCCATGGCTCAAAGCCCTCCTCCCTCAGCGATGAAGAGTGGGCCCTTGTTTTGAGTCTCCGCTCACGCTCCACAACCGCTCCCCCTGCCTCGCGAACCATCAAGCCCCGGGCATCGGCCAAGGCGAAGGCGGTCTCTTCCACACGGTCGCGCCGCCGTCCTGCTGCTGCCGCCGCCAAAGCGCCTGCCACAGAAGCCGTCGATCTGACCAGCACTGCTCCAAAGGCTCGCCCCAGCCGCGCCGCCACCAAGGCGAGGCCAGCAAGCAAGGCCAAGGCGGTCACCACAACGCGGACGAAGTCCAAAGCTGCAGTCGCCACGCGCAGCAAATCCGCAACCCGAAGCAAACCTGCCCCTTCGGCGGCGAGTACCACCGCTGCGAAGACGTCCACGCGATCCCCAAGCCGTGCGGTGGCCTCCACATCCTCCCGATCCACGCGTTCTTCTGTGGCTCGACGCATGGCCAAGGCCGCCAGTCGCCTGGGAGGCACCCCTTCCCAGCCAGCCGTGGTGGCTCAAGCCTCCACTCCGAGTGCTCCTGCCAACGGCAGCAACGGTGTAGAGGCCATGCTCAGTCCCTTGGGTTAGGTCCTGGCGGCCTCCTGATCGTTAGCACCGCCAAGGCTTGGCGAGGCGAACGACCAGGGGCCGCATTGGCCTTGTTGTCTCAGTAGGTGGTCGGCTAAGACCAGCGCGACCATCGCCTCCACCATCGGTACAGCTCGGGGGAGAACGCAGGGATCATGGCGACCCTTGGCCTCGAGGAGGGTGGCTTCACCTCTTGCGTTGATGGTTTGCTGAGGTTTGCGGATCGTGGCGGTGGGTTTGAAGGCCACGCGGATCACAATCTCTTCGCCGTTGCTGATGCCACCCTGAATGCCGCCCGAATTGTTGGTGGCTGTGCGCAGCTGCCCGCCATCGCTGGGGAGGAAGGCATCGTTGTGTTCGCTGCCTTTCATCAAGGTGCCCTCAAAGCCAGAACCCACCTCAAAGCCCTTGGTGGCTGGTAACGACATCACGGCTTTGGCCAGATCGGCCTCAAGTTTGTCGAACACCGGCATGCCCAACCCTACCGGTGGGTTGCGAACCACACAGGTGATCACACCGCCGCAGGAATCGCCCTCCCGGCCAATAGCCTCGATTCGTTCCACCATGCGTTCTGCGGCCGCGCCATCGGGACAGCGCACGATGTTGCTTTCGATGGCCTCCCGGTTCACCACCCGGGGATCAATCTGGGCTTCGATCGTGTGAATGCGTTGCACCCAGGCCAGCACTTCTGTGCCCTTCACCTTGGCCAGCAGCTGTTTGGCAATGGCACCAGCCGCCACGCGACCGATGGTTTCACGGGCGGAGGCCCGACCGCCACCGCTGGAAGCCTGGATGCCGTATTTCGCTTGGTAGGTGGCATCGGCATGGGAAGGGCGGAAGGCCACCGCCATCTCCTGATAGTCCTGAGGCCGTTGATCCTTGTTGCGGACCAACATGGCGATCGGTGTGCCCAGAGTGAAACCATCGAGCAGGCCGCTCAGGATCTCGACACGATCGTCTTCCTTCCGTGGCGTGGTGATTTTGCTTTGTCCGGGTTTGCGGCGATCGAGTTCAGCCTGAATGGCTTCGATGTCCAGAGCCAAACGAGGCGGACAGCCATCGACAATCACTCCAACGCCGCCCCCGTGGGATTCGCCAAAGGTGCTGATGCGAAACAGAGTGCCAAAGCTGCTGCCCATGCTTCATCAAAAACTTGCTTTTAGCATGGACGCTCTAACCACAGGCGCGAAAGCTTGTAAGGATCAAGCCCCGGCACCCACCGGCTGCATGAGTCCTCCATCGCCAGGGCCGGGGTCATCGTCATCGCCGCTCTGGCTGGATTGAATGACAGCAACGATCACAGCTGCCAGAGAGCATGCGATAGAAAGCAGCGCCGATAGCGGCAGTGGGTTGGAAGCAACAGGGATCAATTCGCCCAATTTCATTTCCGGTGTAATAAAAGTCAATCTAAGCGCTTGGCTTGTTTTTGGCAAGCATTTTCATCTTCTGCCGATGGGAAAGGGTGCTGCCAAATGCCGTTGCGCTTTGGCCTTTTGCTGATGTCGTTCATATGAACAAACATCTGACAACACCCTTCCCAACAAAAAACCCCCACCGTGAGGTGGGGGTTCAAAGGAGTGAAAGCTAAGCAGCGATCAGCCGATGGAAGGAGCGGTCAGAGCCACAGGGGTGGCTTCCGCAGAGGCCAGATCCAGAGGGAAGTTGTGAGCGTTGCGCTCGTGCATCACTTCCATGCCGAGGCCAGCGCGGTTCAGCACATCAGCCCAGGTGTTGATCACGCGGCCTTGGCCATCGAGGATCGACTGGTTGAAGTTGAAACCGTTCAGGTTGAAGGCCATGGTGCTCACGCCGAGGGCGGTGAACCAGATGCCGATCACAG
>JBEGQC010000011.1:0-143280 GCA_041181185.1 Cyanobacteriota bacterium
CCGAGATGGTGGATGGGGAGTGTTTGAAGGGGGATCTGCGAGCGCTGGTGGAGCAGCTGCCGGAGCTGCAGGGGAGGGTGCTGAAGATGCGCTATGGGATGGAGGGTGAAGAGCCGATGAGCCTCACGGGCATTGGCAGGGTGCTTGGTATCAGCCGCGATCGGGTTCGCAATCTTGAGCGTGACGCCCTGGCGGGCCTCCGCCGGAGCCGCTCAGCCATTGAGGCTTACATGGCGAGCTAAACAGGGCTTTCCCCCTAGACGATCTAGCCTCGGGGCTGTACTGCCCCACTTCCATGGGCTCAGAGCCAGCTCCAAATATGGAGATGCTCACGCTCTTTCCCCGTTACGTGTTGCACGGCCACCTCTCGGCGAGTCTGTTGGAGGCTTTGCAAGCGCTGGCCAGGCAGGTGGCAGCTGCCCCTGAGCAATGCCCTGATGCCTCTCGCAAGCTTGCTGGTCAGCTGGCCCAGCAAAGAGAGCTTCCCCCCCACCACCCCGTGGTGCAGAGCCTGTGTCAGGACATCATTCTCCCGGGCTGCGAGCGTTGGATCCGCCATGTCATCGATCAGCAGCCCCCCCAAGGCCGAGGCCCATGGACCCCAGGGCGTTACGGCTTGCGATTGATCGATCTTTGGCTCAACGTTCAGCGTGCGGGTGATTACAACCCCACCCATACCCATGGAGGCAGTTTTTCTGGCGTGCTGTTTCTCCAGGTGCCTCCTCAGATCTGCGGAGACCGTTTTGATGGCCAGCTCTGCTTCCATGGCCCGGAGGAATGGCAGATTCAAACCTTTCGCACTGGTATGGCCCATTACGTGCTGCCCGTGCCTGGTGAGTATTACGTCTTTCCTGCCTGGCAACCCCATTCGGTGGCCCCCTTCCGGGGGGAAGGGGAGCGCTGGTCGATCGCCTTCAACGTGTTGGCCTTGCCCCAACAACCCCCCTTGGACAGCCCCGGAGCCGTACCGTCCGTTCAGGTGTCAGGCGACAGGCCAAGACCAGGCATGGGAACTCCGCCTCCCACCAATGTGTCCCTCTCAAGTGCCCGCCAGCGCCCTGGGGGATTCGGATGATCCCCAAGCGGGGGGATCTCCTTACGCCGCACAAGCGCTGGAGGCGCGTTCAGGCTGGAGGCGCACCACCCGCCGACGCATTTCCTCGAGAAGCGCTTGGATGGGCGGTTCTTTGGCGAGGTCTTTCCGCACCACGAGAGCCAGCGACTGCTCTAACCCGAGTTCGTAATCGAGGGCGGTGAGGCCGGGGTTGCTCGCCAGCATCAGCGGTGAGGCATAGGCCAGGGTGTGCCCATCAGCCGTGCGGCCCACCCAGTGATGGCTGCGGTAATGGTTCAGGTGTCGAGGATTGCGCCACAAGCCATGCTGCTTGAGGTGGTCTGCACTCTTGGGAAACCAGTTGCCCTCCAAGGCCACGCTCGCAAACTGTGAAAGGTCGGCAGGGCGCAGGGCGCGTTCCTTGGCCAGTGGATGATTTGGGCTGGCCACGAGCTGCAGGGGGGTACGGAACAGCTCCACAACCTCCGTCTCACCCAGGTCGGAGGGCAGATCCTGGGCACTGGTGCAAATCCAGGCGTCGATCACGCGCTGTTGCAGTAGAGCCAGGGATCGAGGCTGATTAATGGCATCAGGGCGACCCAAAATCCAAGGTTTCAGAGGTGGGTCGGCCAGCACGCGGCTGGAGATGGCGCCCGCTTCCAGCCGCAGACTGCCCGTCCCTGCAAACCGTGCCATCTGATGGTGTTGCCGCTCCTGTGCCAACTGGTGGGTGTCCCCCGTCACATGCCATTCACTGCGGATCTTTTGAAGGGTCAATCCGAGGCTTTTGGCCACGTGATGGGCGGCACGGCTGATGGTGGGCTGGCTGAGGGCCGAGATCCTCCCGGCGTGCTGGCCATTCCCCACCCAAAGCAGTCCATCAAAAGCTTCCAGCTGCGCCAGGCTCACCATGACAGGCTTTCCGTTGCAATGAGTTATGGCAAAGACATAGCGCCTGGAGGGGGGAAATCGATGGCCAAATTGGGGGAAACCTGGGCAATCGTTCACCTTCATGGGACTCTTGCGCATACGAGTGATTGACTCCGCGTGTTTCCCCGTCGGCTCCAGATCGCTGCCTGATCCCTTGCCTCGTCCATGCCATCTGTCGTCACCCATTCCCCTGATACAGCCAGGCTGTCGGCCATCGCACCGACTATGCGCCAGCGGCTCCTCGCGTGGTGGGAGGCCTATGGACGGCGCAGCATCACCCAGAAGCCCTGGATGTTCACGCCCGATGGCCGCTGGCCCGATCCGGGGGAGGAACTCTGTTTTCTGGGTGTGATGGTGGCGGAGGTGATGCTGCAGCAAACCCAACTGCAGGTGGTGCTTCCCTACTGGCACCGCTGGATGGATGCCCTGCCCGATCTGCAGGCCCTGGCCGAGGCGGATGGGCAGAGCCTGCTCCAGCTCTGGCAAGGGCTGGGCTACTACGGCCGGGCAAGGCGGCTGCAGCAGGGGGCCCGGCGACTCCTGGACCGCCAGGCTGAACTCGGCACTCCCGATCCCTGGCCGCGCACCCTGGCGGAATGGATGGAACTCCCCGGCATAGGCCGCAGCACCGCCGGGGGGATCCTCTCCTCAGCGGTCGACGGGCCCGCCCCCCTGCTCGATGGCAATGTGCGCCGGGTGTTGGCACGGCTGACGGCCCATCCCCGCTCCCCTCGTTCGGATGAACCCCTGTTCTGGAGCTGGAGCTCGCGCTTGCTGGACCCCCAACAGCCGAGGGCGTTCAACCAGGCCCTGATGGATCTTGGGGCGACGATCTGCACCCCCCGCCGCCCCCTCTGCCTGGAGTGTCCCTGGCGCCAGGCCTGCGGTGCCTATGCTGCCGGCGATCCCAGCCGGTTCCCCGTGAAGGAAGCCCCCCGAGCTGTGCCTTTTCAGGTGATCGGTGTTGGCGTGGTGCAAGACGGCGACGGACGCGTGCTCATCGATCAGCGTTTGGAGGAGGGATTGCTGGGGGGCTTGTGGGAATTCCCCGGTGGCAAGCAGGAGCCTGAGGAGCCCATCGCTGAAACCATCCGCCGCGAGTTGCGGGAAGAGTTGGCCATCGAGGCGGAGGTGGGGGAGGAGCTGATCACCCTGGAGCACGCCTACAGCCACAAACGGCTCCGCTTTGTGGTGCACCTCTGTCGCTGGCGGTCAGGCGAACCCCAACCCCTGGCCTCCCAGCAGGTGCGTTGGGTGACGCCCGAAGAGCTGGCGGCCTACCCATTCCCCGCAGCCAACGCCCGCATCATTGCGGCTCTCCATGAGCGGCTGGGGGTAGAGGGCGTCTCCTGAGCGTTGGTGCCTCGCCCGCTCTGGCTGCTGCGTCCACGGCGGTTTGACGGAGGGCTGGCTCGGCGTCTTGGCGCGGCAGCGGCTGGGGTCGAACTGCCGAGCTGCTGCCCGGTGTTCCTGGATCACCGCCGCCGACGTCCGCCCAGCCTGGACCGGTCCCCCAGCCCTCGATCTCTGCAGAGTTGTCCCTCTGCTTCTGGCCAAAGGGGCAGGTGTGCCGTTGGGCTGTTTCTGGCGGCTACGGCCGAAAGGTCAACGGTTTCCACTGGTCTCTGGGCCGTGCAGCCGCGCCAGCCGCCCCTCCCCGGCCAGCTCCAGCTCCACCCACCAGCAAGGCTCGGGCACAAACCCCAGCCGCTCGGGCCACTCCACCGCGAGCACCGCCCCCAGAGCGGCGGCCTCCTCTTCTTCCTGGGCAAACAGTTCAGCGGCGGAGGCGGACTGCTCCAGGCGGTAGAGATCCAGGTGCACCAGGGCCGTGGGTCGGCTCGCCACCTCCCCGCGGTAGTGGTGGGCAAGGGCGAAGGTGGGGCTGGTGATGGGCTCCTGGATGCCGAGCCCTTCCGCCAGCCCCTGCACAAGGGATGTTTTGCCGGCGCCCAGCTGCCCCTGAAGCAGCAAAAGCTGGCAGCAGGAGGTTCTTCCCTCCAACAGCCCTTGGGCCAGCCGCCGGCCCAGGGCATGGGTGGCGTCTACATCGGCGAGTTGGCACACCTCCATCACGCCCCTTGGGTTGAAGCCTGTAGATTCTCCCGAAGCGAGCCCGAAGCCTCGGCGTCTCCGCAGATATTTCCCTTCCATTTTAAGGAGAGTTTTCATGGTTGCGACACCCGTGGCCCCCGCAGAGGCTTTTCCCCATCTGCAGGCCACCAGTTCTTATGTGATCGCCGATATTGGTTTGGCCGATTTCGGACGCAAGGAGCTCAATATCGCCGAGACCGAGATGCCCGGCCTGATGGCCCTCCGGGCCAAATACGGCGCCGATAAGCCTCTCAAGGGCGCGCGCATTGCTGGCTCGCTGCACATGACGGTGCAAACCGCCGTGTTGATCGAAACCTTGGTGGCCCTTGGTGCCGAGGTTCGCTGGGCGAGTTGCAACATCTTTTCGACCCAGGATCACGCCGCTGCCGCCATTGCCGCCGCTGGCATCCCGGTGTTCGCCTACAAAGGTGAAAACCTTGATGAATATTGGGCTTTTACCCATCGCATCCTGGAGTGGGGCGATGGTGGCACCCCAAACATGATCTTGGACGATGGCGGTGATGCCACCGGCCTCGTGATTCTTGGCAGCCGGGCGGAGAAGGATCTCTCGGTGCTCGACAACCCTGGCAGCGAAGAGGAAATTGCGCTCTTCAAATCCATCCGCGCCAAGCTGGCGGTGGATTCGGGCTTCTATTCCCGCATTCGCGCCAACATTCAGGGCGTGACCGAAGAAACCACCACCGGTGTGGCTCGCCTCTATCAGCTGCAGAAGAGCGGTGAGCTGCCCTTCCCTGCCATCAACGTCAACGATTCGGTCACCAAGAGCAAGTTCGACAACCTCTATGGCTGCCGCGAATCGCTGGTGGACAGCATCAAGCGCGCCACGGATGTGATGGTGGCCGGCAAGGTGGCTCTGGTGATGGGCTATGGCGATGTGGGCAAGGGTTCAGCCCAATCCCTGCGGGGCCTGGGCGCCACCGTGATGATTGCCGAGATCGATCCGATCTGTGCCCTGCAGGCGGCGATGGAGGGCTATCGCGTGGTGCGTCTGGATGACGTGGTGAAGGACGTGGACATCTTCGTGACCGCGACCGGCAACTTCCAGGTGATTCGCCACGAGCACCTGATCCAGATGAAGGATCAGGCCATCGTGTGCAACATCGGCCATTTCGACAATGAGATTGATGTGGCTTCCCTGAAGCAATACACCTGGGAAAATATCAAGCCCCAGGTGGATCATGTAATCCTTCCCAGTGGCAACCGCATCTTGCTGTTGGCCGAAGGCCGGCTGGTGAACCTGGGCTGTGCCACAGGGCACCCCAGCTTCGTGATGAGCAACTCCTTCACCAACCAGGTGTTGGCCCAGATCGAGCTCTACACCAAGGGCTCTCAGTATGGCAATGAGGTGTATGTGCTGCCCAAGCACCTTGATGAGATGGTGGCACGCCTCCACCTCGACAAGATTGGCGCCAAACTCACCGAGCTCACCCCTGAGCAAGCCGCCTACATCAATGTGCCGGTGGAAGGTCCCTACAAGTTGGAGCACTACCGCTACTGAGCCTGCCAGTGACGGGTAACTTCAGCCCTGCCGCAAGGCAGGGCTTTTTATTTTGGCGTGTTCAGCGGGGCAAGGAGGCATGGCCAGCATTCAGCCGGAATAACCTTTCTTCCTGGGCATGTTTAATCTTTGCGGAAATGGGAATTTCAAGGAGCAGAACATATGGGTAATAAATCATTTTTCTAATGATCAGTAACATTGTGGAAAGGGGAGCCCTGCTCTGGCCTTTAAAATTCAATCCGTATTCCACGATCGCCACGTGCTTGAGGGAGTGGGTGAGCACGTATTTGTAGTACCCCCACCAGGTTTCCTTCTTGGCATTTAGGTAGTGGTAGTTCAGGTAGGCGCTCAGAGGAATCTGCTTTCGATAGGCCGCGTCTTCCACGTAATGTTTGGCGACAGCCTTGGGGGCAACCACGCGCTCATAGCCATGGGAGATGATCCTGCCAATCAGATCGGTTTCATCAGCGTAGTGAGAATACTTAAGGCCGGTGTCAAACCTAAACTGCTGAAAGATGGAGGACCTGAATGACATATTGCACCCCCATACATGCCTGTCATTAATGTAGATATCATTGCTGTCTCCTTTGTAGCTGATGCCTCCAACCACAGCGATGCTGTCACGGGTATAGGCCTTTACAAGCTCATGGATCCAGGTGGTGGAGACGGCGCAATCATCGTCGATGAAGGCAATGATGTCTCCTCTGCAATTGGCGACACCGACATTGCGGGCGTTGCATAGGCCTTTGGCTTGCTCATTCCTGACCACGTTGATGTAGGGGTGAGCCAGGCGATAGTCCTGTAAAAATTCATGCGTGCCATCGGTGGAGGCATCATCAATAACCACCACCTCAAAGGAGGGGTAATCCATAGTCTCAAGCGAGGGGAGTGCATATCGCTTGAGCGCTTTCAGCCGATTGCGTGAACAGATGACTATGGATACAAAAGGGAGCATCGTTCTTTCTTGAAAAGTGCCACGAATAGGTTTGTTTGAGATGACTCATTCGGAACTCCACTATAGGCGAACCGCTCCTTCAGGGAGCATTCATGACGCGAGCGGGGGCGGATTTGGCCAACTCTTTTGCCGCGGCTAGAGGGTTGTTACCAGATGGCTGGCTGGATGAAGTGTGCCGGACCGCAGCGCGGTGCGTGAAAAAATCACCACTTGCTGATTGGTGATCTGTGGCGATTGAACTGGTGCAGAAGTTGCCCGATCTGATCGGCGAGGCTGTCCAGGCCAACCCCCTCGCCGGGTACGGGGCCATTTTTGCGGCCATGTTCCTCGAAAACCTTTTCCCCCCGATCCCTTCCGAGGTGATCATGCCCCTTGGTGGCTTCTATGTGCAGCAGGGAAAGCTGGACCTGATTCCTGTTGTGCTGGCGGGTTTGCTTGGCACGGTCCTTGGCGCCTTGCCCTGGTACGGCATCGGCCGTCTTGTGAATGAGGAGCGGCTTGAGCATTGGCTCTCTCGCCACGGCCGCTGGCTCGGAATCAGCCCGCAGGAACTGCATCGAACCAGGAATTGGTTCAACCGCCACGGCACGGCGCTGGTGTTCTGGGGACGGCTGATCCCCGGCATCCGCACCCTGATCTCAGTGCCTGCGGGCATCGAAATGATGCCTCTGGCTCCCTTCTTTGTTTGGACTACGGCCGGCAGCCTGATCTGGACCCTGTTGCTCACTCTGGCGGGCTTGCTCCTGGGCGAGGGGTACAGCCGGGTGGAACTCTGGATCGAGCCAGTGGCCAAAGTGGTGAAAGTGCTGCTGGTTGTGGCTGCCCTGGCGTCTGTGTCCTGGCTTGGGCTTCGCATCTGGAAGAAGCGAGCTGACACCCACTGATCAACAGCTGCTCGTGAAGCGCCCGTTCGGGCGCTTCTGCAGTGGTTCGGCGCTGGCCGGGAGACCGCCCTCAGCTCAGAACGGCACTTCCTCGTCGCTGGGTTCACCGCCCCCGAAGCCACCCCCAGCGGTTTCGGCGTCGCGCTTGCTTCCCAGAAGCTCCAGCCGATCCACCCGTATGACTGGCTTGCTCCGCTCCTCCCCGCTGGTGCGATCTGTCCAGCGATCAAGCTTGAAGGAGCCGATCACCCCCAACAGAGAGCCTTTGCGAACGTAGTCCGCGGCGACCTGGGCCTGCTTGCCCCAGATCTCCAGATTGAACCAGTCGGGTTCGTCGTCCCGGCTGCGGCGATTGACGGCAAGGGTGAGATTCGCCACCACGCTTCCGGATTCGAAGTAGCGAACCTCCGGGTCTCGGCCAGCGCGGCCCACGAGGGTGATGGAGTTGACGCCCATGGCGGAGTCTCCTGTGGATGAATGGATCAATGATGGGCCACCCCGCTTTGGGGGGCTTGCACCTCCAGTTCCACCCCAGATCCCTGTTGTCACACAACTGGTCCTGAAGGGCTCTGGCTTTCTAGGCAGCCAACCTTATGATCCCTCCTGAAGCCTCCTGGTCGCGTGTTTCTCAGTCGCCTTCAGTTCTCTCGGGATATCGGTATCGATCTGGGAACCGCCAACACCCTGATCTGGATTTCGGGTAAGGGGATCGTTCTTCAAGAACCCTCTGTGGTGGCTGTTGACTTGAGGCACAACGCCAGCACCCTGGCGGTGGGTGAGAAGGCCAAGCCCATGCTTGGACGCACCCCCGGCGACATCTCGGCCGTCCGCCCCCTCAGTGATGGGGTGATTTCCGATTCGGAGGCGGCAGCGCGGATGCTTAAGGCTTTCCTTCAGAAAGTTCATGAGGGAAGGGATGTCATCGCGCCACGCATGGTGATCGCCGTGCCTGGCGGAGTGACCGGAAGTGAACGCAGAGAACTCAGGGCGGCTGGGGAGACCCACGCTCGGCAGGTGTTCTTGGTGGATGAATCTGTGGCCTCAGCCCTCGGGGCCGGAATGCCTGTGATGGATCCCGTGGGAACCATGATTGTGGACATCGGTGGGGGCACCACCGAAGTGGCCGTGCTCAGCCTCGGGCGCACGGTGCTGAGTGAATCCATTCGTGTGGCAGGGGATGAGCTCACGGATGCCATCAGCATGCACCTCAAGAAAGTGCATAACCTCGTGGTGGGCGAACAGACCGCTGAGGACATCAAGATCCGCCTTGGCTCCGTCTTTCCCGATGAGGCCCACGACCAGCTCACCATGGATGTGAGGGGATTGCACCTCCTCTCAGGCTTGCCCCGCACGGTGAACGTGCGGGCTGGCGAAATTCGTGAGGCCATGGCTGAGTCAGCCAATGTGATTGTGGAGGCTGTTCGACGCACGTTGGAGCGCACCCCAGCTGAGCTGGCCGCGGACATCGTGGACCGCGGCATCATGATCGCGGGAGGCGGGGCTCTGGTGAAGGGAATGTGTGATTTAGTGAGCCAAGAAACCGGCATCCTCAGCCATGTGGCTGAAGATCCTTTGCTTTGTGTGGCGCGGGGCTGTGGCATGATTCTCGATGATTTTAAGCAATATGAATGGGTGCTTGAGATCCCTGACTACAACAGGCAAGTAGCCTGATCCATGCCCCCTACCACCCGGCGACGCCCCGCTCCTTTGCGGACGAGGCTGAAGCCATGGCCCCTGTTTCTTCTGCTGATCCTCCTCCTGGTTGGGGTTCGTCTGAGCAAGGGGGTGGTCCTCAAGGATGCCTATGCCCTGCTGAGCCGCCCGTTCTGGCCAGGTCCAGCCCAGTCGGAATGGTTGCGCTCAGCCCGAAGTGTGGAGGATCAGGCCCGGCTGGAGGCCCTTGCCCAGGACAATGCCCGCTTGCGCCAGTTGCTCGGATTGCAGCAAGCCCGCGGCGATCAATTGCTGTCGGCCCCTGTGATTTCCCGCCAGAGCGGGGGATGGTGGCAGCAGTTGGTGATTGGAAAAGGTGCCATCGCAGGGGTGCGTGTGGGCCAACCGGTGCTGGCCCCCGGTGGCCTGATTGGCTTGGTGGCCAGCGTCACCCCTGCCACTGCCACCATCACCCTGCTCACCGACCCCTCGAGCCGGGTGGGGGTCTGGCTGAGTCGCACCCAACACCATGGCCTGCTCACCGGCGTGGGCACCGCCCGCCCTGTGCTGCGCTTTCTCGACAAAGATCCCGAGGCCCGACCCGGAGACGTGATTGTCACGTCTCCAGCGAGCACACTGGTGCCTCCCAACTTGCCCGTGGGGGTGATCCAGACCGTGGATGCCAGTGCCGACCCTGCCCCGACGGCCGTGGTGCAGTTGATCGCACCCGTTGAGGCAGTGGATTGGGTTCAAGTGCTGCGACCCTGATGGAGCTGCTTGAGCGCCAGCCCTGGTTTGCAGCCAGCCTTTTGGCGGTGCCTCTTCTGGTCCTTGCCGCTCCCCCCTGGCTGTCCCTGGCGGGGGTGCCCCCCTGCTGGCCCGTGCTCTGGCTGTTGCCCTGGGCCTTGGCGGATGGACGCCGCTCGGCCCTTTTGCTGGCTGCGGTGCTTGGAATCTTGATGGATGCCCTGCATCCATCATCCGTGAGCTGGATTCCAGGCCTGCTCCTGCTCGCTTGGTGGTGGGGGCCCCTCCGCTCCCGTAGGCCACCCATCGAGCGACCCTTCAGCCTGGGCCTCCTGGCCCTGGCGGGCACCGTTGTGGCCAATGGCAGCCTGATGCTCCAGTGGCTGGCCTGGGGCTGGCGATTCCCCTTCAGCCGGGCCATGGGCGGGCCGGATCCAGCCGAGCTGGCCCAACCCGGCTGGGCCTGGCAGGATCTCAGCACCGCAGGCTTCCATGTGCTTCTGGCCCAGACTTTGTTGACAGCCCTGTTAGCCCCGTTGATCTGCCCCCCCCTGCTGAAGCTGTGGCGCCGGGCCCATCCCAGCTGGCGTGGCTAGATCTTCTCTGCTGCTGCCCCGCCGTGCGCTCCTGCGCCGCCTGGCCCTCGGCGGGCTGGCCCTCGGCGCAAGCGCCTGCGGGGCGGCTCGCCGTTCGGGCCCTTCCCAACGCGCCTCCACCCTGCAGCTTTGGACCCTTGATCTAGCCCCGAAGTTCACGGCCTACATGCAAGGCGTGTTGGCCGAGTGGGAGCGTCAGCAGCCTCCAGGACGTGCCATGGCTGTGCGCTGGACCGACGTGCCCTGGAGTTCGGTGGAACGGAAGCTGCTGGCCTCGGTCTATGCCCGCACCGCGCCCGACTTGGTGAACCTCAATCCCCTCTTCGCCACAGGCCTGGCCAGCAGAGGCGGCCTGCTCAACCTCCTTTCAGAGCTCCCGCCAGGGTCCTCTGAGGCCTATCTGCCAGGCGTATGGGCTTCGGGGCAGTTGGCCGGCCAGCAGTTCGCCATCCCCTGGTACCTCACCACCCGGTTGACGATGGCCAATCGCCGACTCCTGGAGCAGGCGGGCCTCGATGGCCCTCCTCGCCGCTGGCAGGAGGTGCCGGCCTATGCGGAGGCGATTCGCCGGCGCACGGGGCGCTATGCCCTCTTCGTCACCGTGGTGCCCGAAGACTCGGCTGAGCTGCTGGAATCCATGGTGCAGATGGGGGTGCAGCTGCTCGATGGCGATCGCCAGGCGGCCTTTCTGAGCCCTGCCGGGAGGCAAGCCTTTGCTTTTTGGACAGATCTCTACCGCCAGGGTTTGCTCCCCAGGGAGGTGGTGAGCCAGGGCTATCGCCGGGCGATCGAGCTCTATCAGGCTGGAGACCTCGCCCAGGTGGCGAGCGGTCCTGATTTCCTGCGCAATTTGCAGACCAACGCCCCGGGCATCGCTGCGCTCACCACGCCCCACCCTCCCCTGACAGGGCCATCAGGCCACACCAATGTGGCTGTGATGAATCTCGTGGTGCCCAAGGGCACTGATGTGCCTGCCGCGGCAGTCGATCTGGCCCTGTTTCTCACCAACGCGGCGAACCAGTTGCGGTTTGCTGAAGAGGCACGGGTGCTCCCCTCCTCCAGGGTGGCCCTGGCGCAGCTGGAGCGGAAGCTGGCGGCCCAGGCCCCTGCCGCGCCCGCGGAAAAATTGGTGCTGCAAGCCCGTTTGCTCGCAGTTCAGTCCTTGGCAACGGCGCGGGTGCTTGTGCCCCCCAGCCCAGGCCTCAAGCGCCTCCAAACCATCTTCTACACCCAATTGCAGCAGGCGATGCTGGGGCAGACCTCCAGCGACAAGGCTTTGGAGGCGGCGGCTCGGGAATGGAACCGCTACGCCGCGGCGCGCTGGCCTGCGGCTGAGCGTTCAGATCAGCCGCAGGCCCTCTAGCAGCCCTCTGCGACGGTGTCTGTTTTGGTAGAAATGCTTAAAAAACTGCCTTCGCCTCGGGCTGCTTTCGATTTGGGGGATGACCCCAGGAACGGCTCAAGGGTATGGTTGCGATTCTTCATCAGGCGCGCGGCCCATGAGTCTGGAGGATTGTTTCTCACCGTCCTCTTCCCCTACGGCTTCCTCCCGACAGGCTCCCCAGGATCCCTCTGAGGGAGATCTGCCGGGGGATCCCTCAGGTGGGGATCCGGGCTGGAGCCCCAAGCCCACCCTGTTGGTGGTGGATGACGAGGCTGCCGTGCGCCGGGTCTTGGTGATGCGGCTGCAGTTGGCGGGGTATCACGTGGTTTGCGCGGAAGACGGCGAGGAGGCGCTGGAGGTGTTTCATCGGGAACAACCCGACCTGGTGGTCCTGGATGTGATGCTCCCCAAGCTGGATGGCTTTGCAGTGTGTCGGCGTCTGCGGGCTGAATCCTGCGTCCCGATCATCTTCCTTTCGGCCCTGGACGCCATCGCAGAGCGGGTCGCCGGTCTCGATCTCGGGGCGGATGATTACCTGCCCAAGCCCTTCAGCCCCAAGGAATTAGAGGTGCGCATCGCCACGATTCTTCGCAGGGTGGGGCGTGGTTCGGCCACGGCTGAACCACGCGATGTGCCGGCTGGCAACGGGGTGATGCGCCTGGGTGACCTCGTGGTGGATACCAATCGCCGCCAAGTCAGCCGAGATGGCCAGCGGATCTCTCTCACCTACACCGAGTTCAGCCTGCTCGAACTCCTGTTCCGCGACCCCGGACGGGTAGTGCCCCGGGCGGAGATTCTCGAGCAGCTTTGGGGCTATCCCCCACGGCGGGCCGCCGATCTGCGGGTGGTGGATGTCTATGTGGCCCGGTTGCGGGGCAAGCTTGAGCCCGATCCCCGCAATCCGGAGCTGATCCTCACGGTGCGCGGCACGGGTTACGCCTCCCAACGCATGGCCGATGGGCCTTTGGCCGCCGCCGGTTAGGCGAGCGGGGGCGGCGGTCCTTCAGGATGGCAGCCATCCCCAACCCAACTTGCTCGCCTTGTCGGATCTGCGCGCGACCCGCCTGGAGAAAGCCCGAGCCCTTGAGGCCCACGGGTTTCTTCCCTACGCCTTCGCCTACGCCCCGAGCCATCGGGCCGCTGAGCTGCAGACAGCCCACGCGGATCTTCCCAACGGCGAGGAGCGGCCTGAACGGGTGGCGCTCGCTGGCAGGCTCCTGGCTCGGCGGGTGATGGGCAAGCTGGCCTTCTTCACCCTGGCTGATGAGAGCGGCACCATCCAGCTCTACATCGAAAAGGCTCACCTGATGGCGGCCCATCCCGAGCAGCCGGATGGGTTTCTGCATCTGACAACCCTCACCGATATCGGTGACTGGATCGGAGTGGAAGGGTGCCTGCGGCGCACTGATCGAGGCGAGCTCTCGGTGAAAGTGAGTGATTGGTGCATGCTCAGCAAGGCCCTCCAGCCCCTCCCCGACAAGTGGCATGGTCTGGCAGACGTCGAAAAGCGCTACCGCCAGCGCCACCTGGATCTCATCGTTTCTCCTCACACCCGTGACACCTTCCGCAAGCGGGCACTGCTGGTGAGCCACCTGCGCCGCTGGCTGGATGAACGCGGCTTCTTGGAGATTGAGACCCCCGTGCTGCAAACCCAGGCCGGAGGGGCAGATGCCCGGCCTTTTGAAACCCATCACAACGCCCTGGATCTGCCGCTCACGCTGCGCATTGCCACCGAACTCCATCTCAAGCGTCTGGTTGTGGGCGGCTTTGAGCGGGTGTATGAGTTGGGCCGGATCTTTCGCAATGAGGGGGTCAGCACACGCCACAACCCGGAATTCACCTCCGTCGAGATCTACCAGGCCTATGCCGACTATCACACGATGATGGATCTCACGGAACAGCTGATTGCTGCTGTCACCCAGGCTGTGTGTGGCACCACCACCCTGACCTATCAGGGCAGCACCATTGATCTCACGCCGCCCTGGCGGAGGGAGACCATGCATGGGCTGGTGAAACAGGCCACCGGTCTGGATTTCAATGCCTTCACCAGTCGTCAGGAGGCGGCGGCGGCTCTCCAGAAGGCTGGACTGGACGCTCCCGAGGCGGCCGACAGCGTGGGCCGCTTGCTGGTGGAAGCCTTCGAGCAGGCGGTGGAGAGTTCCTTGGACCAGCCCACTTTCGTGCTGGATTACCCCGTGGAAACCTCGCCCTTGGCCCGCGCCCATCGCTCCAAGCCTGGCCTGGTGGAGCGTTTCGAACTGTTCATCGCCGGCCGCGAAACGGCCAATGCCTTCTCGGAGTTGATTGACCCTGTTGATCAGCGCCAGCGCCTTGAACTCCAACAGCAGCGGCGCCATGCCGGCGATCTGGAGGCCCAAAGTGTGGACGAAGACTTTCTCGCTGCCCTAGAAGTGGGCATGCCACCCACCGGTGGGTTGGGCATCGGCATCGACCGATTGGCGATGCTGCTCACCGATAGCCCCTCGATTCGGGATGTGATTGCCTTCCCTTTGCTGCGGCCCGAAAGCCACCAGCTGGATGCGCCCGACGCAATGGGATAATGGCTGTAGTAAGTTCTCCCCCCCAGGATGAGTGGCGAGCGGGTCGGTTTTCGCTTCAAACATGCTGATGCGGTTGTGAAGCGCAACCCCCAGGGTCGATCCCGTCGCGGCTGGGTGATGGAGCCCGTGGAACAAACCACCAGCCGTGGCACCAAAATGCCCGCTTACAGGATCCGTTGGCGGGACAGTGAACGTCCCGAGATTGTGCTTCAGCACATGCTGATCGCCGATCCGGATCCCACCCCTCCGCCTGAGGGGGTCAGCTTGGTGCCCCCCGCTCCGAAGGCCTAGAGCTGGGCTGTTTCCTCAGCCTTGCATCTTGCGACGCAGGTCCTCGAGCTCCTGCTGGGTTTCGAAGGCGGCCCAATCGGCCTCCAGATCCGGCCCGGTTGGCTCACTCGGCTCGACTCCAGGCTTGGCTGCAGCAGCTTGGCCTCTGCTCCCGGATGCCGTCCCCAGCTGTTGCAACTCCTGTTCCACCGCAGCAAACCGTTCCCCGAGTTCACCCAAGGTTTGCCACCGGGCCCGGCCTTGCTCCATCAATGTGGCGATGTGAGCTTCGGCCCGACCAGCCAAATCCAAGGCTCCTGCCCCCTTGGCCCGATCCACCCTGCCTTGCCAGCAGCGGATGTCCTCCGCTAAACGCAGGAGCCCCTGGCGTTGCAGTTCGGCTTCCGTTTTCAAGGCCAGCCTGTCGCGGCGCAGCTGTTGCTGACGGTCCCGAGCCTCCTGTTCGGCCAGGAGGGTGTCTTGCTGGGGATTGGACCGCAGGAATCCCTCCAGCGTCTGGTCCAGGCGGGCCTCCAGTTGATCGAGCCAGTTTCCTGATCCAGCCATCACGCTTGCTCCTCTGCCGGTTCCGAGGGGCACGAGGTCTCCCCGTCGGGGGGCCGGTGGCCTGGGGGGTAGGTGATCAGGGGGGCCTCAATCTCTTCCTGCAATGCCGTGATGGCCGCTTCTCTTGAGCGCAGCAGCAGCTGGGTGAGGCGGGCAATGGCCCCCTCCCCCAGCTCCAGGTCGCTGAGGTGCTCAAAGGACTGGCGGTAAACCGCTTCAAGATCCCCGATCAACCCCTCCCGCACCTGGCGCATCGTTTGACGTTGTTCCTCGCGACTCATGGACGGGTCCCCTCGGGATGCACTCTGCTTGAGCTGCCTCAGTCTGCCCGTTCCAGCAGATGAAGGCATACATCGCCTGCCGGGTCGCTCCAACGCTTCAACGACCGCCAACCCGCTCCCCGGGCCAAGGCCCCAAATTGCTCGGGGCTGTATTTCACGCTGTATTCGGTGATTAAGGGTTCTCCGGCAGCAAAGGTCACCGGCTCCCCAGCCACCATCACCGTTTGCGCGCTCCGGCTCACCAGCGCCATGGCAATGCGGCTCTGCTCTTCCTCCCAGCTGGCTTCATAGGCAAAGCCACGGGGATCGAAGTTGGCCGCCAGTTCCCGGTTGAGACGCGCAAGGAGGTTGAAGGCGAAGGCGGACGACCAGCCCGCCGCATCGTTGTAGGCCGCCTCCAGCCGCTCCACTGGCTTCGGTTGGTCGAGGCCCACCAGCAGCCGGCTGCCCTCCCCCAGCAAGTGGGCGAATTGCTGCAAGAGGCGGCCTGCTGCGGGTGGGTCGAAGTTCCCGAGGGAACTGCCGGGGTAAAACCCGATCAGGGGCGGCTGCAGCAGGGGATGGGCTGGCAGGCCGGCCAGGCAGCTGTAGTCGCAGCAGATGCCCAGGATCGGCAGCCAGGGGTGGCGCTGCCGCAGCCTTTGGCAGGCCGCGGCGAGGTGCTCGCTGCTGATGTCGAGGGCGACATAGGCGCTCTGCTGCCTGGCGTCGAGCAAGGGGCTCACCTTGCGGGCGCTGCCGGCGCCGAATTCCACCAGGGTGCCGGGCCCTAAAGCGGCAGCCAATTCGGGCCCCAGACGCTGCAACAGCTCGGTTTCCGTGCGGGTGAGGCTGTATTCCGGCTGTTGGCAGATCCGCTCAAACAGCTGGGATCCCTCCTCGTCGTAAAGAAACCAGGCGGGCAGCTGTTTCGGGGTGCGCGCCATGCCCTCGCGCACCAGCCTGGCCATGTCTGCCGGCTGGGGGTGCAGATCGAGCAGATCGGATGGCAGGGGGGTGAGTTCGCCCGAATTGGATGGGCTCATGCCGGATCCCTCGCCAGGCGCAGCCCGCTGGCCATCCAGCGGCTGGCGGGACCGAAGAAGTTGCGGTATGTGAGTCGCGCGTGTCCCGGTGGTGTGAGGTTGGAGCTGCCGCGGAGCACGAATTGGGAGCACATGAACTTGCCGTTGTACTCACCGACAGCCCCAGCAGCTGCTTGAAATCCTGGATAGGGCCGGTAGGGGCTGCCTGTCCACTGCCAGAGGCTGCCAGAGGCTCCCTCCAGCTGTGCCGTCTCGGCTCCCACCTCCCATTCCGCTTCGCTGGGCAGCCGGGCTCCTGCCCAACGGGCGTAGGCATCCGCTTCAAACCAGCTCAGGTGACGTACCGGGGCTTCGCCCTGGAGCCGTTGACGGCCGGCCAGGGTGAATTCCCACTGCCCATCCCGCCAATATCTGGGGGCGCACCAGCCTCTCGCCTGCACGAGTGCCCAGCCCTCACTCATCCACAGCTCCGGACGGCGATAGCCCCCGTCGGCGATGAAGGCGGCGTACTCGGCGTTGCTCACTAACCGCCTGGCCAGGGCAAAGGGCTCCAGCCACACCCGATGACGCGGCCCCTCATTGTCAAAAGCAAACGTCTGGGGATCCCCATGGCCGATCTCCACAAGCCCGCCGGGGTGCGCGTACCAGTTGGCGCCATCCCCGGCCCCGGGGGGTGGATCGGGTGGATTGGCTTCCAGAGCGAGCCGATAGGCAGGCTCCAAGGGATTGCGGCTGAAGCCATCCAGCACATCCATCAGGAGGAGCTCCTGGTGTTGTTGCTCATGGTGCAGCCCCAGCTCCAGCAACTGGAAGGGTCTGGCCGCCTGCTCCGGTGGGAGGTGCGCCAGCTGGGCGAGCAACTGCTCCAGCCCACGATCCACCCGCTCACGCCAAGCCAGCACCGCTTCGATGGGGGGGCGGGTGAGCAGCCCTCGCTGGGGGCGCGGATGGCGAGCGCCGAGGGCGTCGTAATAGGAGTTGAAGAGGAAACCCCACTGCTGATCCAGCGGCGGCCAATCCACCAAGTGGGGTGAGAGCACAAAGGTGTCGAAAAACCAGGTCGTGTGGCCCAGATGCCATTTGGGCGGGCTGGCATCGGCCATCCCCTGGAGACAGAGATCCTCTGGAGCCAGAGGGGCAATCAGGGCCTCGCTGTGTTGGCGCACGGCCAGGAGGCGATTGAGGAGCTGTTCCGCACCGTCCAAGCTGCTGCCGCGGGGCACTCGGGTGGCGGCAACCGTCGTCGGGGAGGCAGGGCCGATCGCTGGCACCATTGCTGCAGGAGAGCCTAGGAGGGGTGCCTACGATCCTGGGCATGCACACGCAGGACAAGGCCAACAGCATGGGGGGGATCACCGAAGGTTTTTCGGGGGCTGTCGGCCAGACGCCGCTCATACGCCTGCGGGCCCTCAGTGACCTCACCGGCTGCGAGATCTTGGGCAAGGCCGAATTCATGAACCCTGGTGGTTCGGTCAAAGACCGCGCTGCCTTGGGAATCCTGCAGGAGGCTGAGGCCAGTGGTCTTCTCCAGCCTGGGGGCACGGTGGTGGAGGGCACAGCTGGCAACACCGGCATCGGTCTCACCCATCTGTGCAATGCCCGGGGCTACCGCGCCTTGATCGTCATCCCTGACACCCAGTCGGCGGAGAAGATCGGCCTGTTGCGCAGCCTTGGGGCGGAAGTGCGCACGGTGCCGGCGGTGCCCTATGCCGACCCCAATAATTATGTGAAGCTCTCCGGCCGCCTCGCCGAGGAGATCCCAGGCGCCCTCTGGGCCAACCAATTTGACAACCTCGCCAATCGCCGGGCCCACTACGCCACCACAGGACCAGAGATTTGGGAGCAGTGCCAGGGGCGGGTGGATGCCTGGGTGGCAGCCACCGGCACCGGTGGCACTTATGCCGGGGTGGCCCTGTTTTTGAAAGAGCGCGACCCGGCGGTGCGCTGTGTGTTGGCAGATCCCTGCGGTAGCGCGCTCTACAACTGGGCCACCTCCGGGGAGCTGCGCAGTGAGGGCAACTCGATCACCGAGGGCATCGGCAACAGTCGCGTCACCGCCAATTTGCAAGGTGCCCCCATCGATGATGCCGTTCGCGTCCAGGATCAGGACGCCCTGCAGACGATTTATCGTCTGCTTTGGCAAGAAGGGCTATTCATGGGTGGCTCGGTCGGCATCAATGTGGCTGCCGCCGTGGAAACCGCTCGCCGCTTGGGACCTGGCCACCGCATCGTCACCGTGCTTTGTGACAGTGGAGACCGCTACCGCTCCCGCCTTTACGACGCCGATTGGCTGACCTCCCGGGGGTTGAGCCAGCCCCAGCGCAGCTCCATCCCGGTGGCCCTGTGATGAGCCCCGTGCCCGAGGCGGGCCAGCTGATTGGTGGCCGGTATCGGCTGGAGCGTGCGCTCAGTGCAGCGTCGCCCGCCCAGGGGGAGCTCTGGCTCGCCAGGGACACCCTCGCCTCAGAGGCCCCTGCGGCACTCAGGCGGCTGGGGCCAGATCGCGATCAGCGGCAGGCGCGGCAGCTCTGGGCCCGGTTGCAAGGGGTGTTGCATCCCCAGGTTCCCCGGGTGGGAGCGGCGATCAGCGAAGGGGATGAGCTCTGGCTGGCGCGGGAGTGGCAGGCGGGCCGCACCTATCAGCAGTTGCTCGCCGCCCGACAGGACCGCCAGTTGGTGTTCGGCGCCGGAGAAGTGCTGCTGCTGCTCCGCCAGCTCCTGCCTGTGCTTTTGGCTCTCCACAGCCAAGATCTGCTGCATGGTGATCTGACCCCTGCCAACGTGCTCCGACGCGATAGCGACGGGTTGCCTGTGCTCCTGGATTTCGGGCTCATGAGGGGGCCCGAGGGGGGGGTGGTGGGTGCGACCCCCGGCTACGCCCCGCCAGAACTCCTCAAGGGCGCGCCCCCCCAGCCCTGGATGGACCTTTATTCCCTAGGGGTGATGGCCCTGGTGCTCCTCAGTGGCGATGGGCCGGAGCGCTTGCTGGAGGCCCACACGTTGGATTGGCGCTGGCCCTCTGTCCTGGATGGCGAACCGGCCCTTCGCCAGCAGTTGGAGCGCTTGGTGCAACGGGAGCCAGACCGACGTTTTCAGACGGCGGCTCAGGCGCTGTCAGCCTTTCAGGGGGTGCCCATGCCGGAGAGCACGGGGCCCGTGCCCAGGGCAGATCGCACGTTGGTTCTTGTGCCGACCACCTCTCCTCCATCTCCAACTGCCACAAGCGAAGAGCCGCTGGCGGCCAAAGCTGCCGATCCCGAGGCGGGCAAGGCCTCTGCCGCTGGCCCATCGTTTCAGGACACCCAGGCTGAGGAAGTGGCGGGCACGCAGCCCGAGCAGGCCGTGCCTGAGCAGCCGAGGCCAGTGGCTCCGCCGCCAGTCGCCGCCCCTCGGCGCCAGGCCAGCCCTGCCCGTGCCCGACAGCTGGAGCGGGAGGAGCAGGCTGAAGGAGGGCTTTGGCCCGTGTTCTTGGCCCTGGTGGTGTCGGCCGTGGTGGGCACGGCCATCGGCTGGTGGTGGCTTGGCCGGGGGGTGGCTCCCTCGACGGAAAAGGGAGGGGCTTCAACGCCAGAGGCCGCTCCCTCCCTCCCCCCCGGCGAAGTGGATCAGCGGGAGCAGCTGGTGAGTCGCCTGCGGGCCATGCAGGTCGACCGGAGCTGGTTTCTCGATCTGGTCAATGCCAGTTTGCTGGCCCAATATCCAGAGCGCCGGGGTCGCCTGCCCAACGATTCCTTGGAAGATGCCCCGTTGCGCAAGGCGTGGAACGATCTGGCGGAAGACTGGTTGGCTCGGGTGGAGCAGCTGCCCCTGGCCATTCGACGCCGATTGGGCAGTTTCTCCGCAGCGGACTGGGATCAGCGCCAGGAGAGTTTGGCCCAGCGGGGCCTCAGCTCGGAGGTGTTGCAACAGCTGGTTTCCGGCAGTGCCCAAAACCTCCTGCCCGGCCGAGCCAGCGGTGGTATCCCGGCGGAGCCCTTTCGCCAGCTCTGGTATGCCGCCGCTGTGCAGACCCTGGAAAACCTTTCGATTGAGCCGATCGATGCTCGGCCCCAGATCACCCAGCTGCTCGCTGCAGATGTGCCGGCGAACGGGGCCCGGCTTTTCCCGATTCGCCTTCCCCAGGGCCATGCCCTGGTGCTCGGTGTCAACGGCACGCCTCTGCTGCAAATGAGCGTCTTCGGGGCCGATGGCCGGTCGCTGGCGCCCCGCGGCCCCCTGCGGGTGGTGAATTTGGGGATCCAGCAGAATTCGCCGGTGCAGCTTCTGATCACCAACGAAGGGGTGGCCCCCTCCCGCATCAGCCTGTCCCTCAGGGCTGATCCTCCTGCGGTTGAACCTCCACGCCCAGCTGCGGGAACCCCTGGGGAGCCAGGCCCTGCTCCCCAGGAGCCCACGCCTCCAGGTGGTGGGGAGCCCACCTCACCCACCCCGCCCGCCACGCCCTCTACTCCCGCCACACCCGCGGAACCGGCAGCCACACCACCAGCTCCTCCAGCGGTTCCGCCCGCTCCACCAGCCACCACGCCATCCACCCCGTCCCAGCCTCCAGAACCCTGAGGTGACGGGACCCTAGTCCTCCGTTGGAAACGCTCTATGTCGTCGCAAAGGCATGCTGCCACTGGCCCTTCCTGGCTTGAGGGATTGTCCTGGTTGTTGCTCGCGGCCAGCGGCTGTTTTCTGCTGTTCTCACTGATCGTTTACGGTTTGGGAGAACCATTGTCCAACCTGGGATTTGTTCATCCGATGCGGATGAAGCCGCCCTTCGCTGATCTGCGATACCTGACGGCCAACTCGGAATGCGGAGTGAATCTGGATGATTACTACAAAGGTTTGGTTGTTGGTTGTGATCCGGCGGGTCGAACCTACCGATTTGATTACCCGCCAATGTCGATTTGGCTGGGAAGATTTCTGCATGTGCGTGGCAGCCATACGCCGTGGATTGCGATCACAACCGGCTTTGCTTTGCTGATTTCAATCCTTGGCCTGGTGAGAGATCAGGTGGCTTCGTCTTGGAAATGGCGCGTTCTCGGTTCGGCGATGTTGATGTCTTTCCCTCTCCATCAGGCTCTTGAACGGGGAAATATCGATGTCATGCTGTTTTTGATGTTGCTCCTGTTTGCGTTCCTGGTGTCCAGGCCATTGAAGTCCTTCCTGGCTGCTCTGCCTGGCAACATCTTGGCTTGCCTGCTTACTTTCTTCTCTGTTTCACTAAAAATCTATCCTCTCTTTGGCCTTGTGGGGTTGCTCGCTGCCCGCGGTGGGGGGGTGGCTACGGCCAAGATTCGGTGGGATTCAGCCAGGTTAAAGGCGATGGTTCTCGCTGCAGCGGCGGCAGGTATTTTCCCTTTGCTTGGCTATTTTAGAAGCGTGGGCAATTTGATCAAGGAGGGAGGGCTTGGCAGTCACGGCCTGCTCGCCTTTGGATATATGAATATCGCACTTGTTGACTTCTTCGGCATCGACACTGCCCGGCTGCTGATTCGGGTGTTGTTTGTCTCGAAGGCGGTTGCGTTGCTCGCCGGTTTTTGGCTGGCCTACAAGGCCAATTTGTCTTGGGTGTGGTCAAGGCCGAATTCCCTCGGCCACAGATTGTCTGGTTTTCAGTGGATCACCCTCCTTGCGGCATCGTCGGTCTGGCTGGGCTGTTACATTTTCACCATCAATTATGACTACCGCTTTCTCTACCTTTTCCCCTTCATTGCCTACCTTGCGGCTCTGGCCGCTGCCCCAGGGCGCACCGGGCTGCAAACCCTTTGGCCGAGTGCACTGATCCTGATGATGTTGATTATTTTGTTCTTTCCTTGGCTGCAGATTGGCTATACGGAGCTTGGCATGAAATCCGTGAAAATATTAGAGCCCTTAACCGAATTTGTTCTGATTCCACTGTTTGCAGGGTCGCTTTTTTACTTTCTGCTTGCCAACACCTGGCTCCTGCAGCGCACGGCGATCCAGGCTGCCGATGTTTCGCGACCACGCTGAGATCAGATCCGCGCAATCGCGGCCCGAGTTTCCTTGGCTTCCTGCCGCCGTTTTTCCTCGTGGCGCTTGTCATGCAGCTTGCGTCCACGACCCAGCCCCAGCGTCACCTTGATCCAGGAGCCTTTGAGATGAAAGTTCAGCGGAATCAGCGTCAAGCCTTTTTGCTCGAGGGCGATGCGCAGTTTCTCGATCTCGCGACGGTGGGCCAGAAGTCGTCGCACCCGCAGGGGCTCGTGGTTGAAAAAACGGCCTGCGTGGCTGTGGGGTGAGATGTGCACGTTGTGCAGTTGCAGCTCCCCGTTGCGAATCAGGCAAAATCCATCCCGCAGGTTGCTGTGCCCTGCCCGGATCGACTTCACCTCCGTGCCGAGAAGTTCGATGCCCGTTTCAAGGGTTTCGAGAATCTCGTATTGATGGCGGGCAAAACGGTTGTCGGCCAAGAGCCGCTGGGATGGATCTCCCTTGGCTTTGCCTCCCGCCCTGCCGGGCCCCTTGGCCATCGTGCCTCCCTGGATGAATGGACGTTAGGTGAGAGCCACGGGCACGCCCGAGACTGAGCCCCCCTCTGGCAGGGCCCGGTACCCTCCCTGCATGGCCATCGTCTCCTCCCAAGCCAGTCCGTCGCCCGGTCCTGGCCGCTCCTCTGCGACCGGAAGCCTTCGCGGCCACCGCGATGGTCCTCCTGCCGATCCCCCACGGTTGGTGGATCCAGGAGCGGGTTTGGAGGATCGAGACGGCGATGGGGATGGCCCTCGCCGCGAGGACGGGCTGCGCCCACGCCGCCTGGCCGATTACATCGGCCAGGACGAACTCAAGCAAGTGCTGGCGATCGCCGTGGCCGCCACCCGCGGCCGGGGGGAAGCTCTGGATCATGTGCTCTTGCACGGACCACCGGGGCTTGGGAAAACCACCATGGCCTTGGTCTTGGCAGAGGAATTGGGGGTGCGTTGCCGCATCACCAGCGCACCGGCCCTGGAGCGCCCGCGCGACATTGTTGGCCTGCTGGTCAACCTGCAAGCCAACGACCTGCTGTTCATCGACGAGATCCACCGCCTCAACAGGGTTGCCGAGGAGATTCTTTACCCTGCGATGGAGGATTTCCGGCTCGACCTCACCGTTGGCAAGGGCACGACCGCCCGCACCCGCAGCCTGCCGCTCTCCCCGTTCACCCTCGTGGGTGCAACGACCCGGGCCGGTGCGCTCAGTTCACCGTTGCGGGATCGCTTTGGCCTGATTCAACGGCTCGAGTTTTACGGGTTGGAGGATCTGCAGGCGATCGTGAAACGCGCCGCCAGGCTGTTGGCCTTGGAGTTGGACGAGGAGGCGGCGCGGGAAGTGGCCAGGCGTTGTCGGGGCACACCGCGCATTGCCAATCGCTTGCTTCGTCGCGTGCGCGACTACGCCACCGTCCATGGGACGCCGCGCATCGGGGTGGAGTTGGTGGCCACGGCTCTCCAACTCCACCGGGTGGATGCCCAGGGGCTGGATGCCAGTGACCGGCAACTGTTGCGCCAACTCCTGGAGAGCCACGGCGGTGGACCGGCCGGACTCGATACCCTGGCCGCAGGCCTTGGGGAAGACCCCACCACCCTGGAGACCGTTGTGGAGCCGTTTTTGTTGCAATTGGGATTTCTGCAGCGCACGCCCCGGGGCCGTGTTCTCACAGAGGCGGGCCGCTCCTATCTGGCGGCCTGCGGAGGCCCCTTCTCATGAGTCTTCGGCGGGGGCTTCAGTGGGCTCTGATCGGGTTGCTGCTGGTTGGCTTGTGGTTGGTCCCTCCCGTCGAGGCCGCCCATGCGGGGGGCGGGCCGCCAGGGCTGCAGCAACGCTTTGGCCAGGCCCTCACCGCCAGCCAGGAGGGTCGCCTGCAGGAAGCGTTGGCCCTGTGGTCCGAGTTGGTGGAGGACAGCCCCAAGGACGCCGCCGCTTGGAGCAACCGCGGCAATGTGCGCCTGATGCTGGGGGATGCGGAGGGAGCGATTGCCGATCAGACCAGGGCCATGGCGATCGATCCCAGTCACCTGGATCCCCACCTCAATCGCGGCACCGCTGAAGAAGCCCTGGGCCGCTGGCAGGAGGCCGCCAAGGATTACCGCTGGATTTTGGAGCGCAACCCCCAGGAGTCCGCTGCGCTTTACAACCTCGGCAACGTGCAGGGTTCGCTGGGCGACTGGGAGAAGGCCAGGGCCTGTTTCAACGCTGCTGCAGAGGCTCGGCCAGGCATGGCCATGGCTCGCTCCAGCGCTGCGCTGGCGGCCTTTCAATTGGGGGATGGGGCCGCGGCGGAGAAGGAATTGCGCTCGCTCATCCGCCGCCATCCCCTCTTTGCCGATGCGCGCGCGGCCCTCACGGCGGTGCTCTGGCAGCGGGGGGCCAGGGGGGAGGCGGAGAGCCATTGGGCCGCGGCCTCCGGCCTGGATCCCCGGTATCGTCAGGAAGATTGGCTGCTGCAGATACGGCGCTGGCCGCCTGATGCGGTTCACGCTTTGCGTCAGTTCCTCTCCCTCTCCGCCTGATGCAGAGCGCCAAACTTCCGGTGGTTCCCCATCCTTCAGCTGCTGTGCAGATCGCTCCAGCCGACTGGGCTGCTCTGGGGTTGGAAGCCACACTCCAGGAGGCCCTGCCTGAGCTGGTGCAGCTGCGGCGCCACCTCCATCGCCATCCCGAGCTGAGCGGCCACGAACAGCAGACGGCCGCCCTTGTGGCGGGCGAACTTCGTCGTTGGGGCTGGGAGGTGCGCGAAGGGGTCGGTCGCACGGGCGTGACCGCGGAATTGGGTCCGCAGGATGGGCCGTTGGTTGGCCTGCGCACGGATATGGATGCCTTGCCCATCGAGGAGCGCACCCGCCTTCCCTATGCCTCCAGTCAGCAGGGCCTGATGCACGCCTGCGGCCATGACATCCACACCACCGTTGGGCTGGGGGTGGCGAGGCTCCTGGCCAGCCAGCGGGATCTGTTGCCCTGCCGGGTGCGCTTGCTCTTTCAACCTGCGGAGGAGACGGCCGAGGGCGCACGCTGGATGCGGGAGGCGGGTGCCATGGAGGGAGTGCGTGCCCTGTTTGGCGTGCATGTGTTTCCAAGCTTGCCGGTGGGGAGCATCGGTGTGCGCAGCGGCAGCCTCACCGCTGCGGCCGGTGAATTGGAGATTGAGGTGCTGGGGGAGAGCGGCCATGGGGCCAGGCCTCACCAGAGCACAGATGCCATCTGGATCGCTGCCAGGGTGGTGAGTGGCCTGCAGGAGGCGATCAGCCGCCGGCTCGATCCCCTGCACCCGGTGGTGGTGAGCTTCGGCCGGATCGAGGGTGGCAAGGCCTTCAATGTGATTGCCGACCATGTCCGGCTGCTCGGCACCGTGCGCTGCCTGGATCTGGAGGTGCACGATCGGCTGCCCCGCTGGATTGAAGAGACGGTGCACGCCCTCTGCCGCGGCCATGGTGGCGAGGCACGCGTGCACTACCGCTGCATCTCTCCACCGGTGCACAATGAAGGCTCCCTCACCCAGCTGGTGGCGGATGCCGCCTCCGATCTCCTGGGCCGACAACGGGTGCTTTGGTTGGAGCAGCCCTCCCTTGGGGCAGAGGATTTTGCAGAGTTGTTGCAGGACACCCCGGGCACCATGTTCCGTCTTGGAGTGGCCGGGCCTGGGGGTTGCACCCCCCTGCACAGCAACACCTTCGCTCCGGATGAGGCCTGTTTGCCGGTGGGGGTCAAGGTGTTGACGCTCAGCCTGTTGCGCTGGGGTCACCAGCAATGCTCAGCCCCGGCGGAAGGCAATCCCCTGGAGGGCTGTCCTTGATCCGGCTCCCCTCTGGGATGGAGCAGGGAAACCCGGTCCCCCTCTCCCGCGGACCGGCTGATCTCCTGGCCCTCTCCTCACCGCTGTTGATCCTGCTGGCGCTCCTGTCCTTCCTCCACAGGACGCCTTCGGCCCGTCTTCAGGCTGTGCCTGCCTTGCTGATTGGCTGCGGGCTGCTTGTGTTCAGTTGGGGGCGCCGCCGCCGTCGCCGATCCATGGTTTTGCGTCTGCTGCGCGAACCTGGTCCCGGCATGCCTCGAACGGACAAGCGCCTGAATGCTGGCGGCTCTGGTGGCAGGACGTCGGATTGCTAAAGTTACAAAACTGGTTGTTTGCCAGATTTTGCCGCCTGATCTTGACGCCATTCGGCAGGCCATTATCTCGGCCGATCCCTCCCTAGCCATGCCTGCCCTGGTCAGCTTGAGGGAGTGCAGCGTCGAGTCGGCAACCCCGTTGTTGTTGCTGGGTCTGGAGCAGACGCCCTTTGTGATCCGCTCCATCAGTTGTGCCGGTCTGGGGGTGAAGCGGAGTCCAGAGGGGCAGCAAGTCCTGGAAAGGGTGCTGCGGGAGGATGGTGACGCCAATGTGCGGGCAGAGGCGGCCAACGCCCTGGCGAGCTACGGAGTGGAACAGGCCTGGCCTGTGCTCAGCCGGGCCTTCGCGGCCGATGGTCAATGGCTTGTGCGCTGCAGCATTTTGGCGGCCTTGGCTGAACAGCCCGAGATGACCCCCTCCCGTCTGCTTGAGCTCGCCCTTTTGGCTCTGCAGGATGCCGATGGCACGGTGCGAGTGGGTGGCGCAGAGTTGCTGGGGCGCATTCTTCAGGAAGCGAGAGAGCCCAACGACGCCATCACACTTGAGGCACTTAAGGCCATGACCGGCCTGCAGAAAGATGCCGATCACCGCGTTGTGGCCGTGGCGTTGAATGCGTTGGTATTTTCTCACGCGGGGCAATGAAATGCTGAGCTCAGAGGAGCAGGCCAAGACAAAATATGGCATAACATTTGTAAGCTCAGCCTTCAACGAAGAGGACAACCTAGAGGAGCTCTACCGCCAATGCTTGCGCACGTTTGAGGAGGTCTGTCGGGGATTGCCGGCTTATCAGCTCAGCTTTTCTCTGATCTTGGTCGATAACAATAGTCTCGATCGTACCCCTGAGGTCATTCAGCAGTTGATCCGTCGTGATCAGCGAGTCAAAGGCATACGTAACTTTCGTAACTACGGTCCCGAGCCTTCTTTTGTCCAGGGGTTGCGTTTGGCTGAAGGCGATTTAATTGTCATGCTATGTGCTGATTTGCAGGATCCACCAGAGATTGCCGGCCAAATGCTCCTGAAACTGATCCGTGATCCTTTGGGGCCGGATGCGGTGTTCGCTTGCAAGCGACGTTCGTCAGGCTCCCCCGTGATTCAATCGTTTCGCAAACTCTATTATCGACTGCTGAGTTTCTCCGACCGAGATACACCTGTCATGCCAGGATTTCATGGCTTTGGTTGTTATCGCAGTGATGTCATTAGCCAGGCCCTTGACTTCTGGGGGCATACGGCCATGACGTTGCGTCAGTGCCTCACGTCTGCATCCGTCAATCCTGGCGTGGTCAACTATGAGCAGCCCGACCGTCTTCATGGACAGTCGAGTTATCGATTTATGGGTTATGTATCCGAGGCTGGTGCAGGCATCATCACCGGCAAGTCCCTGGCAAGCCGTCTCTCCCTTCGCCTGGGGTTTGCGATTTTTACGGCGTCAATCCTTGTTGGCTTCTTTATCCTGATTAACTTTGCCACGGGTCGCAGTGGCTACGCCGGTGGGGTGCCCACACTGGCCCTGTTGATCCTGTTATCCAGCGCGTTTCAGGTGATCATGCTTTCACTGGTATCGCGGCAGATCGAAAATGGTCTTCATCAGCCCTTGCGACCAAAAGTTCGCTTTCGGAGCCTATGAGGTCGTTCTCCGCACTCTCGCCCCAATATCTTCGTTTTCTGCTGACTGGCGTTGTTTTCACGATTTCCGGGCCCTCTCTCTTTTATTTCGTTGCGCTGAGCCTGCCTCCTTTGTTGGCATCTTTTATTGTTGAAGTCGTCATGCATTCAATTCGCTGCTTAGTGTATAACCGTTTCGTTTTTTCATCGGGAGGGTCTGGGGTTCGCACCTACCTAACTGCGGCTGTCCCAATAAGTCTATTCAATCTCGGGCTGGTTTTCTTTTTACAGAAAACCTTGCAGCTCTGGCAGCTGGCTCTATTGATTGGCTTGCTGAGTGCCACATTGGGATATATGTGGTCCAAACTATGTTACAGATATGATCTATCGTCTCGCTTTCGAGTCAAATCTCGTTACTGATCAGTTGTTGCTTGCTTTTGGCCTTTAAGGCCATCAGCAGTCTCCTGGATTTGTTCTCTAAACCCCAGGGCTGCCTCGCCATGAGCTTGCAGCCACTCTTCAAAAACCTTGCTCGGCGCACTATAGATTGAGGCGGCGGCTGTCTTATCGATCGTGTGGCGGACTGGGGGGAGACCAAACATCTCTGAGATCGTCTCAGCCAAACTCAGCAAAGACGTTTCATGACTCACGGTTGCGATTGGTGGTTGTGAAGCATTCGTACTCGCCAGCCACTTCCATCCGGCGCGCACAATGTCTCCGGTATGTCCATAGCCTCGAACAACAGACATCACTGATCGCAGTTCTATGGGCTCTTGCCTGAGCGCTTTCAAAAGAAAATCTCCAATGGCAAAGCTTTGGGGATCTCGGATGAATTGTCCTGTCAGTGCGTACAGACGCAGAATCTGGGTTGGAGCCAGCTTGGCAATTTGCTGCTCCTCCTTACGCTTCAAGGCCCCGTAGGGATCTGAGCAGAGCTGTTGATCAAAATCAACGTCAGGCTTGATCTGACTGGCTGCGCCGGATGACATGAGAACCACACGGCTGCTAGAGAGTCCTGCGAGAGCTTTGCAAACAGTTTCGGTGATTGTTTGATTGGTTTGGATATAGGAATCAACGCCATAGGCACCGATGCGGTCTTTGGTCAGAAAGGCAGCATGGATCAGGGATACATCCCGGCAATCTTTCAGCAGTTCAGGCATCAGGGCCAGGGGATGGGCCTGGATCGTTATTTCTGCTGACTTTGGATAAGCCGTAGAGGGGATCAGACGAGGACTGCTGGCAAATGCCAGAACTCGTGCTTTGAACTCGTCTGGCGGCAGTAAGAGTTGAAGCTCATGCAACGCCGTGCGTCCCACCCAGCCTGTGGCACCGGTGACGACGTAGCGTGAAGGAAGTGACATCTGCGAAAAGATTTAGCAAGCTTTGCCAAATGGCCTGATCTTCTGCTTGAACTCTTGGAGTACTGGGGCTATCAATGTTGCCTCTGATGCCACCGCTCCCACTGAGTTTGCAGGGAGAGTGACAGGATCAATCCGCGTATCGCAATTTGACGATGCGGTTAATTCCAGCAGCCATGATGAAAAACCACCCGGCAGCAGGTGATCCTCCACAGTAATGATATGGCGAAACTGACCCAGACGATTGGAGAATTCTTCCGACGCAGGGTGTCCCCATAGGGGGATGGAAAAAGCTGGGATGGAAACTTCGAAGTCCTTAAGGATGGTGACAATTTTTGGTGCCAAGGCACCGATAACAAGCACACAACTATCTTTGTGCGCTTCGTTTGGGGTGGATGCCGGCTGGTAAATGGGAAGCCATGTTCCAGGCCGAAGTGTTAACGGTTGATCGTGGAGAACTGGGTCTCCTGCCTTGTGTAATCGCAGATAAAGAGGGGAAGAATGTAGAGAATGCCAATCCAAGATTGCTTCTACCTCGCGCGGGTCTGCCGGAGTTCCGATCAACGTTGATGGCAAAGATCGCATAAGGGCAAGATCTTGAATCATGTGATGTGTATAGCCTAGGGCTCCATAGGTTACGCCACTTCCAACACTGCATGTCACGACTGGTAGCTGGTGATAATCAACATCATTTCTGAGTTGCTCGGCACAGCGGAATGTCGGAAAGATGCCGATGGAATAGGTATAAGGACGAAATCCCTCTGAGGCCAAGCCAGAGGCAATGCCCACCATGTTCTGTTCCGCTACGCCCACGTTGAAGAAGCGCTCTGGAAACGACTGAACAAACGGCTCAACCACGGAGTAGCCCAGATCAGCAGTAATCAAAACAATGGATGGATCCTGTGCAGCTTTTTTGCACAACCAATGAATAAATGCTGTTCTCATGGTGTTTGCAGCTCAACCAGGGCTTGCTGCAGTTCTTCTTCATTCGGTGATTTGTAGTGCCATGCCACCTGATTTTCCATGAATGATACGCCTTTGCCCTTGACCGTCTGAAGAATAATTGCCGATGGCATGGTGTTGGTTTTGGCTACCCTGATCGCCTGTTTAATCTGTCCATGGTCGTGGCCATTGATGGTTTGAACATGCCAGCCAAAGGCTTCTAATTTCCGATCCAGAGGCCGTAGCGAAATGGTTTCGTCAACCGTGGTGAGGCTCTGGAGATTATTGTAGTCAATAAAGATGATCACATTAGCCAGGTTGTGATGGGGAGCGAAGAGCAATGCTTCCCAGTTGCTGCCTTCCTGGATCTCGCCGTCACTCATGATCACAAATGATGTCCAGCTCTCGCCAAGGATTTTGGCAGCCAGAGCCTTGCCACAGGCCAAGGGTAATCCGTGCCCCAAGGCCCCTGTTGAGAACTCAACCCCAGGCACATGATGTGAGACATGGTTCATGAAGGATGAAAAATCACTTCCGTAGGTGAAAAGATCCTCTCGGGAAAAAAATCCTTTGATGTGCAGAGCACTATAAAAACTTACGCAGGCGTGGCCTTTGCTTAGAATAAGTCTGTCGCGATTTCCATCGCTTTTTGGAGCCAACCTGCAGAGGTTGTCGTCTGAAATGAGCACAGCTAATAGGTCGGCAATCGACAAGGCACTCCCGATATGTGAGGCCTTGGCTTTGTGAACCAACTGCACAGACAAACTACGGATTTGTTTGGCCAGTTGAACAGAATTGTCCCACACGGTCTCGTAAGCCATCATGGTCGCAAGATCAGGTTAGACATCGATGCAGGCGGCGGTTGTCGTTGCAAGCCCTTGGTGACGGGTGGCAAAGTCTCCGATCAGTTGAATCTCACGGGCCATCATTTGGTCCGTCAGACCCGGGTAGGTGCCGAGGAAAATGGCCTGGCGCATCAGTTGGTCTGCCCCTGGCATCTCCGGCACCGCAAGTCGCATCGCCTCGGGACGCTCTTTACGCAGTTGCACAAAGGCAGGCTGCCGCAGCAAATTTCCCCCAAAGAGCATGCGTGTGCCCACCTGCTGTTCAGCCAGGTGGCGTCCGAGATCGTGACTGGCAAAAGGGGCCTCTGGTCGCACTAGCAGCAGAAAACCAAACCAGCTGCAATCGGTGCGGCAACCGCTTCCATCCCAGCTGAAGCTGCCATCCTCTGGGTTGAATCCTGTGGCATGGGTGGGCAGGCAAAAGGAGAATAGATCGCTGAGTGGAGCTAGGCCTCGCCTGAGGTGGAGCCAGTTGTCCTTGCGGGCAGCAATGAATTCCGGCAGTCGACGGATCTGCACCCTCCCAATGGCGGCCTGCGGATCAAGGGGTTTGAGGTTGTATCCAAAATGAGAATAAATGTATTTGTGGTCATAGCCCTTCGGCAACTCGCCAAGTTGCCAGTCGTAGCGCTTGCCGCAGGTGTCATCCTTGCCGCTCGGGCACCAGCAGTCGCGGCCCCAATCGCGGAAGCTCTCCACGATTCGTTTGAGCAAGGCACTGCGCACGATGTTGACCGACCCTCCCTCCCCCATGGTGAGGTGGTGGGGCGGGTAGAAGCTCTGGGTGCTGAGGTCGCCCCAGGTGCCGGTCCAACGCACAACCCGATCAGGCCCTTCATCCAGCCCGGGGCTGTTGCTGGTAAAACCCAGGCTTTCAGCCAAGGAGCGGGGCATCGAATAACTGCAGCCCAGGGCATCGCAGTTGTCTTCAATCAGCCAAAGGTCGTGCCGTTGGCAAAACGCCAGCACGACCCCTAGATCGAAAGGGTTGCCCAGGGCATGGGCCGCCATCACCGCCTTGGTTTTTCCGGGGACATAGGCGAGTTCGAGTTGATCGCCGCGCAAATTGCCCGTGATGGGATCGTTGTCGATGAAAACCGGGATGCATCCGTTCTGCAGGATGGGTGTCACTGTGGTGGGAAAACCTGCTGCACAGGTGATCACCTCATCGCCGGGCTGCAGCCTTTTCTCGGCTGGGAGGAGAGGTGAGGTGAGAGCCGAGAGGGCGAGCAGATTGGCCGACGATCCAGAATTCACCGCCAGGCAGGCCCGCACGCCGAGAAAATCCGCCAGCTCCCTCTGAAAAGCCTCGCCCTCCGGCCCAAGGGTGAGCCAAAAATCAAGGGTGGCGGAAACGGCTGCAGCCACCTCGTCCTCCGTGAACACGCGCCCCGCATAGGGGATGGGTGCCCCCTCTGGGTCGGCAGGTCGCAAGGGATCGCCCGCAGGCCTGAAGCCGCTGTGCACCAGCCGCGAGTATTCGCGGGTGAGACGCAGGATTTCTTCCTTGAGAACCCTTGGCTCAGACATGGGGGGAGGGAAGGGCAATTTTTTAACTTATTGCCAGTTTAACATGCTTGATAAGCGCGACAGTTTTGGGCGCTAAATTGGGTGAGTGGATGGGATTGGCTTTCACTATTTTGGTGGCTAAAGGGTGGAAATTGCTTTTGAACTTCGCTTCTTTCATCCCAGGCCTTACCAGCTTTCAGCCTGAAGCTGCTCCTTGCGCGCCAAGCAAGTCGTGTACGCGGCAATGTCCTGCAAGCATCGCTGATGCGGGTTGGCGCCATGGTGCACATCCCGATACCAGCTCACGGTTCGTTCCACAGTGGTGTCGAAATCCCACTGCGGCCACCAGCCAAGGTGATGGTGGGCTTTGTCAATCTGCAAATGGAGCAGATTGGCTTCGTGGGGACTGTGAGGATCGCTGCCATCCAGCCAATCTCCTGGCCAGTGCCTCAAGATGGAGGCGACGAGATCTGCCACTGGCCGGTTGCTTGGCAAGCTGGGGCCAAAGTTAAACGCTTCGGATGGTGGAAGCTGTCGCAGGGAGAGGCACTCTGCCAGCGATAAATAGCCACCCAAGGGTTCCAACACGTGTTGCCAGGGTCTGGTGGCTTTGGGATTGCGTACGGAGATGGGGGCTCCTTCGGCCAGGGCTCGCATGGCATCGGGCACGATGCGATCGAGCGCCCAGTCTCCACCCCCAATCACATTGCCTGCCCGGGCCGTGGCAATCGCCAAATGGGGGGTCTGGTGGCGGGCGGGGCCGCAAAAGCTGGCACGCCAGCTGTTGATGGCGATCTCGGCGCCGGCCTTGCTGGCGCTGTAGGGATCAATCCCCCCGAGGGGGTCGTTCTCGCGATAGCCGAAGGCCCATTCTTGATTGGCATACACCTTGTCGGTGGTGATCATCACCACCGCGCAAGACTGCTGAAGAGGGCGCAGGCTTTCCAACACGTGAAGAGACCCCATCACGTTGGTGTTCCATGTGCCAATGGGGTCGACATAGCTCAGCCGCACCAGGGGCTGGGCCGCCAAATGCAACACCACTTCGGGCTGGGCCTCAGCTACAACGGCATTCAGGCTGGGTCGATCCGCCAGGTCCGCGATGGTGTGGTGGAAACGATCGCTGTAGGCGGGGTGGGTGGAGAGGATGGCCTGAAGCTGATGAAACAAGCTGGGGGTCGTTTCCGGTTCAAGGGCGTAGCCCCACACCTCAGCCCCCAGCTCCAGCAGCCAAAGGAGAAGCCAACTGCCTTTGAAGCCCGTGTGGCCGGTGAGCAGCACCCTCCGGCCCTTCCAGAAGGAGGCGGTCGCCATCACCACACCTTCCAGGGGGCTCGGCCGGCCCTCCAGAGGTTCTCCAGCAGTTGGCGATCGCGCAAGGTATCCATAGGTTGCCAAAAGCCGTGGTGCTTGTAGGCCTGGAGTTGCCCGGAGGAGGCAAGCTCCTTCAGGGGTGTTTGCTCCCACACGGTCTCGTCGCCATCGAGATAGGAGAACACTCCTGGCTCCAGAATGAAGAAGCCCCCATTGATCCAGCCGCCATCCCCTTCCGGTTTTTCTTGAAAGCCTTTCACTTCGCTCTCGCCATCGAGGTCAAGCAGGCCGAAGCGCCCTGGCGGCTGCACGGCAGTGACCGTGGCGAGTTTGCCGCCCTTGGCATGGAAGTCGATGAGCTCACGAATGTTGACATCTGAAACGCCATCGCCGTAGGTGAGACAGAAGGTCTCTGTGCCCACGTACTCCTGCACTCTGGCCAATCGGCCGCCCGTGAGCGTGGTTTCTCCGGTATCGACCAAGGTGACTTTCCATGGCTCAGCGTTGCGCTGATGAACGGCCATGGAATTCTCGCTCAAGTCAATCGTGACGTCGCTTGAATGCAAGAAATAGTTTGCAAAATACTCCTTTATCACATAGCCTTTGTATCCGCAGCAAATAATAAATTCATGAATGTTGTAGGCGCCGTAGAGTTTTAGGATGTGCCAAAGGATTGGTTTGCCGCCAACTTCTACCATCGGTTTAGGGCGCGTTCCAGTTTCTTCGGAAATCCTCGTCCCAAGACCTCCGGCTAAAATTACAGCTTTCATGCAAAATTTGTTGTTTTTAACCTAAAGTTTTTGAAGTTTAAGCATGTTTTTTGTTGGCTTCCCTTATTGGAAGCCAGCTGCATTGCTGGTCTGGTCGGCCGGCGGGGTCAGGCGTGCGGCTGCCCCAGGAAGCCAGTTGCTAGATTTGACTTTCACTAGGGGTGCCCAATGCGGGCTGAGATCACACCCTCCGAACCTGATCCGGGTCGTGCCGGCGAAGGGAAGTGCGGCAGACCTCATCCGACGGCATCCCTTTTTGCCCCTGCCCGTCATGCGCCGTTCCTGGATTGAAAAACGTGGTGGAGCTGCCAACGTCACGCAGCTTCACTACGCACGGACTGGGGTGCTGACGGAAGAGATGGCCCATGTGGCCCAGCGCGAAAAGCTTCCGGAGAGCCTGGTGATGGAGGAGGTGGCTCGGGGGCGAATGATCATCCCCGCCAACATCAACCATCCCAATCTGGAGCCGATGGCGATTGGCATCGCCAGTCGCTGCAAGGTCAATGCCAACATCGGAGCCTCTCCCAATGCCAGCGACGTGGCTGAGGAGCTGAAAAAGCTTGAGTTGGCGGTGAAATACGGGGCCGACACGGTGATGGATCTTTCCACCGGCGGGGTGAACCTCGATGAAGTGCGCACCGCGATCATCCAAGCCTCGCCCGTGCCGATAGGCACCGTGCCTGTCTACCAAGCTCTAGAGAGTGTGCATGGACGGATCGAATCCCTCGACGAAGATGATTTCCTCCATGTGATTGAGAAGCATTGTCAGCAAGGAGTGGATTATCAAACCATCCATGCCGGCCTCCTGATTGAGCATCTGCCCAAGGTGAAGGGAAGGCTAACGGGCATCGTGAGCAGGGGGGGCGGCATCTTGGCCCAATGGATGCTCCATCACCACCGCCAAAATCCTCTCTACACCCGGTTTGACGATATTTGCGAGATCTTCAAGCGCTACGACTGCACCTTCTCCCTGGGGGATTCCCTCCGGCCCGGCTGCTTGCACGATGCCTCCGATGAAGCCCAACTCGCCGAGCTCAAAACCCTTGGGGAATTAACCCGACGGGCTTGGGCCCACGATGTCCAGGTGATGGTGGAGGGTCCGGGCCACGTGCCCATGGATCAAATCGAATTCAATGTGCGCAAACAAATGGAGGAGTGTGCGGAGGCTCCCTTCTATGTGTTGGGACCGTTGGTCACCGACATCGCCCCCGGTTACGACCACATCACCAGCGCCATCGGTGCCGCTATGGCCGGGTGGTATGGCACAGCGATGCTTTGCTATGTGACTCCAAAGGAACACCTTGGCTTGCCCAACCCTGAAGATGTGCGCAATGGCTTGATCGCTTACAAGATTGCCGCCCACGCCGCCGATATCGCTCGCCATCGCCCCGGCGCTCGGGACCGCGACGACGAACTGAGCCGTGCGCGCTATGCCTTTGATTGGAACCAGCAGTTTGCATTGAGCTTGGATCCTGAGCGGGCACGCGAATACCATGATGAAACTCTGCCGGCTGATATCTATAAGCAGGCAGAGTTTTGTTCCATGTGCGGCCCTAAGCACTGCCCAATGCAGACCAAGATTACGGATGAAGATTTAGAAGGCTTAGAAAATATGTTGAGCAAGCAGATGGCGTCCGAGTTGCCTCAGGTCCACTAACTGCAGTAGATCATCCTTATTCGCTGAGTTTGACTAAAACAGAGTTGCCCTCCACCCGTATGGAATCGGGTGAGGGCCATGCCTGCATGGTTTTGAACACTGGTTCCAACGCTCCAACCTGCTTCTCTTCGAGGGGTTTTAACCCTTCCACACCCAGGGTGCGCAGCCAAGCAACCATGCGGGCATCGTTGCCATGGTCCCAGTTAAAGAAAGATCCCCCCGCTACGGAATACCAACCTGTGCCATAGGGAACCACTCGTTTGAGTTCTCCATGGCTGGCCAAATAGGTCACCGGCCCCGGTTTGGCTACGGATCGATGTTGAACCATGGTGGAGACAATTGAGCTGGCAACTAGCTGATCGGCTCGAAAATTGAAGGCTCTGGCACCGTAATACTGAGACACGGTGAGAAGGGATTGGCAGACCAAGAGTGCGGAGAGCAAGGTGCCTGCGAACAGCCACGATCTCCATTTGGCTTTGGCGGCCAGCTCCATCCAAAGGATGGATGCCAGCCAAGCGACGTAGGGGAGGGCCATGAAAGCCCGCATCGGAATTCTGTAGGGCTTGGAGATGATGTTGAGGAGAAGAGGCGCGCAGAGAAGCAGCAGGGTGGTGAGCACGGCTGGCCAGCCCTTCATGAGGACAGCGTCGGCGATTGCTCGCTTCGCAGGCTGCCTGCGCATCCACAGCACAAGACAAAGACCCCCGACGAGGAGCAATGGCAGAGCAAAGAGAGTTTGACCATAGAAAAAGCCTGGTGTGAAGTATGTGCGCAGGAATTGCTCGATATTGCCAAAGATATAGGCCGCGGGTTCAGTTCTGAGCATAAAGTATGGGCTTTTAAAGTAGATCCCGATGTGACGAGGTTCAACTTGATGCAGCCTTAATAACAACTTAAACAGCAGAGTGTGCACGCCGGCGGCTGCAATGGCTGGGATCAGCCAAGCCATCAGTTTGGTTTGAAGGGAAACCCTCTGCCTCATTGCAGGCTGGCCTTCTGGGTGTTGTTTAAATAAAGTTGTGCCCGCACCAATGGCGAGATAAGGTGTAATTAGCGATTGAAAGCCGGAAATGGCAATGAGTAGGAGCAGGATGGCGGCAGGGGAGATTCTCCGCCAAGCAGGCATCGCCTGAGGCGCATGCAACTTTGCATCCGTTAGTGTGGCGGCAAGGCAGGTCGCCAGCAGGCCAATTCCAAATACTGCGGCGATGCCAGAAAACTCCTGGCTGAGCCAATTAGTAGGGAAAAGAATAAAGATCAAATAGGCTAAATGGGTACGCCAGCTGGTGCGTAGACCATGTAGGCCCAGGATCAAAATATAGGCTGCAACATAGGATGCGGCCAGTATTAGATAGGGAAATAAAGGGAGAACACCTTTTGCAATTGCGAAATATGCGGCCAGCAAAAAACGGCCTTGGTAGGCGAGGTTCCAAGGATCCTCTTGAAAAAAGCTCAGCTCTTCATCGATCGAGATGCTGTGGAAGAACATGAATCCACCCATAGAGATCACAGCAAAGACGAACAGGCTGATCGCTGCGTTTGCTGTAAGTCCAGTTCTCTTGGCAAGATCGGCCAACCAGTCAACAAATGACTCGTTGGCCGATTTGGGGCTGAATTCAGGCACTGAATTATGAAGACCAAACTGGCCGACTTTATCAGTGATCTTCTTGATTAGCCGAGGGATTTTGCCGTTGCCACGACATTGTCAACAGTGAAGCCAAACTTCTCCATGCACACTGGGCCAGGGGCGGAGGCCCCGAAGCGATCGATGGAGACGACGGCGCCGTCAAAGCCCACGAACTTGTGCCAGCCGAAAGAGCTGGAGGCCTCCACCACGACCCTCTTGCGGCAAGCGGAGGGAAGCACGCTTTCGCGGTAGGCGCCGTCCTGCTCCTCAAAGAGCTCCACACAGGGCATGGAGACGACGCGCACGTTTCGGCCCTCAGATCGCAGCAGGGCGGCGGCTTTGGTGCAGAGTTCGAGCTCTGTGCCTGTGCCGATCAGGATCAAATCCGGACTGCCGTTGCTGTCCTCCAGGATGTAGCCGCCCTTGGCGACGGCGGCCGCGCTGGAAGCGGGCTGATTGGCCATGGCCTGGCGGCTGAGGGCCAACACGGTGGGGCGTTTGCGGTTGGTGACGGCTACTTGATAGGCGCCCATGGTTTCGTTGCCATCGCCAGGGCGAATCACCAACAGGTTGGGGATGGCCCTGAGGTTGGCCAGGGTTTCCACGGGCTGGTGGGTGGGGCCGTCTTCGCCAAGACCAATGGAATCGTGGGTGAGCACGTAGATCACCCCAAGCTCACTCAGGGCGGAGAGGCGCATGGCGCCGATCATGTAGCCCGCGAACACCAGGAAGGTGCCGCCATAGGGGATCAGACCACTGTTGTGATAGGCGATGCCGTTCAGGATGGCGGCCATGGCGTGCTCCCGCACGCCGAAATGGAGGTAGCGGTTGGCCTCTCCTCCCTTCTGGAAGCTGGCCTCCCCTTTGATGTCCGTGAGGTTGGAGTGGGTGAGGTCGGCAGAGCCGCCGATCAGCTCAGGCAGCTTGGGCCCGAAGGCATTGAGGGCGTTGTAGGAGTGTTGGCGGGTGGCGAGGCCCTTGTCTGCAGGGGTGAAGGTGGGCAGGGTGGAATCCCAGCCCTCGGGCAGCTCGCCGCGCAGCATGCGCTCGAATTCAGCGGCCTCCGCTGGGTAGGCCTGGCGGTACGCGGAAAGGGTGGCGTTCCAGTCGCCCTCGGCGGCAGCTCCCCGCTGGATCGCCTGGCGCCAGTGCTCATAGGCCTCCTCGGGCACGACGAAGTCGCCGTAGGTCCACTCCAGGGCTTTACGGGTGAGCTCGGCCTCGTCGGCCCCGAGGGCCGCGCCATGCACACCGGCGGTGTTGGCCTTGTTGGGCGACCCGTAGCCGATGGTGGTGGTGATCTTGATCAGGCTGGGTTTGTCGGTGACCGCCTTGGCAGCCTCGAGGGCCCGCACGATGGCGGCCACATCGGTGTTGCCGTCGCTCACATGCTGCACGTGCCAGCCGTAGGCCTCATAGCGCTTGAGCACGTCTTCGGTGAAGGAGACGGCCGTGTTGCCATCGATCGTGATGTGGTTGTCGTCGTAGAGGGCGATGAGTTTGCCGAGCCCCAGGTGGCCTGCCAGGGAGGCGGCTTCCGAAGCCACGCCCTCCTGGTTGCAGCCATCCCCCATCAGCACATACGTGTAGTGGTCCACCAGGGTGGCGCCGGGCTTGTTGAACTTCGCCGCCAGATGAGCTTCCGCGATCGCCAGGCCCACGGCGTTGGAGATGCCCTGGCCCAGCGGGCCGGTGGTGACCTCCACCCCGGGGGTTTCAAAGGTTTCCGGATGGCCCGGGGTTTTTGATCCCCACTGCCGGAATTGCTTGATGTCCTCCATGGTCACCGAGTCGTAGCCGGTGAGGTGCAACAAGGCGTAGAGAAGCATGCACCCGTGGCCAGCGGAGAGCACGAAGCGGTCCCGGTTGAACCAGCGGGGATTCTTAGGGTTGTGCTTCAGCACCTTGTCCCAGAGGGCGTAAGCCATGGGGGCGCAGCCCATCGGCAGGCCGGGGTGCCCAGAGTTGGACTTGTTGATCGCGTCGACCGCCAGAAAGCGGATGCTGTTGATGCAGAGGCTTTCGATGGAGGTGGTGGGGGCGACGACCATGGCTGGCACAGAGGTGGAGGGCAGGGGTGGGGCTGGGGGTCTCAGGGCATCCGGCGGAACGCCAGGCAGACATTGTGCCCGCCAAACCCGAAGGAGTTTGACAGCACCACATTCACGGGGTGCTCGCGGGCGATGTTGGGCACGACATCCAGATCGCAGGCTGGATCGGGGGTGGAGTAGTTGATTGTGGGAGGGATGACATTGTCGCCGATCGCCAGGATGGCCGCCACCGCTTCGATGCCGCCACTGCCACCGAGGAGGTGGCCGGTCATCGACTTGGTGGAGCTCACAGGGGTGCGGTAAGCCTTCTCCCCCAGAGCTGCCTTGATGGCAGCGGTTTCGTTGCTGTCGTTGGCCTGGGTGCTCGTGCCGTGGGCATTCACGTAATCCACGGCATCGGGCTCCAGTCGGGCGTCGGCCAGGGCCAGCCGCATGGCTTCGGCCCCGCCCACCCCTCCTGGAGAAGGGGCGGTGATGTGATGGGCATCGCAGGTGGTGCCGTAGCCCACGATCTCAGCCAACACGGTGGCGCCTCGCGCCTCGGCGTGGCTGAGGCTTTCGAGCACAAGCACTCCCGCCCCCTCTCCGATCACAAAGCCATCCCGCTCCAGATCGAAGGGGCGGCTGGCTGTGGCCGGATCATCGTTGCGGAAGGAGAGGGCCTTGGCACTGGCAAATCCCGCCACACCCAGGGGCGTGATGGCCGATTCGGCGCCGCCGCAGACCATTGCATCAGCCAGGCCGAGCTGAATCAGTCGAAAAGCATCTCCGATCGCATTGGATCCAGCGGCGCAGGCGGTGGCCACGGCGCTGCTGGGACCCTTCGCTCCCAGAGCGATGGCGGCCAGGCCGGTGGCCATGTTGGGGATCATCATCGGCACGCAGAACGGGCTCACCCGATCGGGGCCCCGATCCGCCAGCACGTGGGCCTGACTCTCCATCATCAACAGCCCCCCCACCCCCGAGCCGATGGCGACGCCGACCCGCTGGGCGTTGCTGGCATCAATCACCAGACCGGCGTGGCGCACGGCCTGCTTGGCGGCAACCACCCCGAATTGGCAGAAGCGATCCCACCGCTTGGCTTCCTTGGGTTCAAGCCAGCCGGCCGGGTTGAAATTCTTTACCTCTGCCGCGAAGCGGCAGGCATGACGGGAGGCATCGAACAGGGTGATCCCAGCGACTCCGTTGCGACCGGACCTCAGGCCCTCCCAATACTCCCTGACGTCATTGCCGATCGGCGTGACGGCCCCCAGGCCAGTGACGACGACGCGGCGGAGTCCCTCCACCATCGAGCGCCTCAGGCTGTTTTCTCGTGGATGTACTTCACCGCTTCGCCAACGGTGGTGATCCCTTCGGCCGCCTCATCGGGGATCTCGATGTCGAAATGCTCTTCGAGGGCCATCACCAGCTCGACGGTGTCGAGGGAGTCGGCGCCCAGATCGTTCTGAAAGTTGGATTCGGGCTTCACATCGTTCGGATCCACGCTGAGCTGCTCGGCGACGATGGCGCGCACTTTTTCGAAGATCTCGTCCTGGGACATGGAGAGTGAGTGGGAGGGAGCATCTTATGGGGTCGCCGGTGCCAGCCCCCCGGCGCGTATGAACAAGGGTGACGGCAGGAAGGCTCCAGGGCCCCGCCACCGTGCACGTTGGGTACCTTGGCACCACGCCCGTCAAGGGGCACCACGCCTACTGCGCCGCCGGCGCCCACCCCGCCCACTGAGGTCCATGTCTCACGCTGTCAAGATCTACGACACTTGCATTGGCTGCACCCAGTGTGTGCGGGCCTGTCCCCTGGATGTGCTGGAGATGGTGCCCTGGGATGGTTGCAAAGCCGGCCAGATCGCCTCTTCTCCACGCACCGAGGATTGCATCGGCTGCAAGCGGTGTGAAACCGCTTGCCCCACAGATTTCATCAGCATCCGGGTGTATCTGGGCGACGAAACCAGCCGCTCGATGGGCCTGGCTTACTGAGCCCCGGGCCCTGGTGCCCGCGCTCGTTCCCCCATAAGCTCAAGCCGGTTGTGGGGACCGTATGTGCGGCATCGTTGCCCTGATTGGTTCGAGGGAAGCGGCGCCTCAGCTGCTGGAGGGTCTCCGGCAGCTCGAGTACCGCGGTTATGACTCCGCTGGCATCGCCACGGTTGAGGCGGGCAGGCTGCATTGCCTGAAAGCGGAAGGCAAGCTGGTGAACCTCACCACCCGCTTTGAGGCGGATGGGGCCCCAGGCCTTTGTGGGATCGGTCACACCCGCTGGGCCACCCATGGCAAGCCGGAGGAACGCAACGCCCATCCCCACCTTGATGGCAGGGGTGAGCTGGCCGTGGTGCAAAACGGCATCATCGAAAACCACCGGTTGTTGAGGGAGGAGCTGCAGGCTGAAGGTGTGCGGTTCCGCTCCGACACCGATACGGAGGTGATCCCCCACCTCGTGGCGCGGCGCCTGCAGCAACTGGAGGCTGAAGGGCAAGAGCCATCGGCGCCGCTGCTGCTCCAGGCGGTTCAGGAGGTGCTTCCTTCGCTCCACGGGGCCTATGCCTTGGCGGTGGTGTGGGCAAAAGTGCCAGGAGCCCTTGTGGTGGCTCGCCGCCAGGCTCCCTTGCTGATTGGCCTGGGGGAAGGGGAGTTTCTCTGCGCCAGCGATACTCCGGCTCTGGCGGGCTTCACCCGCACCATTTTGCCCTTGGAGGATGGGGAGACGGCCCTGCTCACCCCCTTGGGCATTGAGCTCTACGATGCTCACGGCCAGCGGGTGCAGCGCACCCCCAGCCTGCTTTCAGGCACCGAGCACGTGGCGGACAAGCGCAGCTTCCGCCATTTCATGCTCAAGGAGATCCATGAGCAGCCGGAAACGGCGGCCCTCTGGGTGGCCCGCCATCTGCCGGAGGGGGCCCTGGTGGCCCTGCCCCTCGATGAGGCGGTGTATGCAGGGGTGGAGCAGATCCAGATCCTGGCTTGTGGCACCAGCCGCCATGCGGCCCAGGTGGGTGCCTACCTGCTGGAGCAACTGGCAGGGGTGCCCACCACTGTGTTTTATGCCAGTGAGTTTCGTTACGCGCCGCCACCGCTGCGGCCCCACACGCTCACGATCGGCGTCACCCAGTCGGGGGAAACGGCGGACACCCTGGCGGCGTTGGTGATGGAGCAGGAGCGCCGCCAGGGTTTGGCTGATCCGGCCTACCAGCCGCGGCTGCTGGGCATCACCAATCGGCCGGAGAGTTCCCTGGGCCGCCTGGTGCCCCACATTCTCGACATCGGCGCGGGCATCGAGGTGGGTGTGGCAGCGACGAAAACCTTTCTCGGCCAGCTGCTGGCCTTCTACGGGTTGGCCCTGGCCTTTGCGGAGCGGCGCAGTGGGCAGCCTGGTGTGCCCGGCGCTGAGCGGCTGGCCGAGCTGGCCGCCCAGCTGCGGAGCCTGCCGGAGGTGATGCGCCAGCTGGTGGACGACCACGATGGCCGCTGCGCGGAGCTGGCCCACCTGTTTGCTGAGACCCAGGATGTGATCTTTCTGGGGCGGGGCATCAACTATCCGATCGCCATGGAGGGCGCCCTCAAACTCAAGGAAATCAGCTACATCCACGCCGAAGGGTATCCGGCAGGGGAGATGAAGCACGGCCCCATTGCCCTGTTGGATGCCCGTGTGCCTGTGGTGTCAATTGCGGTGCCAGGCACGGTGTTTGACAAGGTGCTCTCCAATGCTCAGGAGGCCAAGGCTCGCGATGCCCAGCTGATTGGCGTGGCTCCTGTCTGTGGAGACACGGAGCTGTTTGATCTACTGCTGCCTCTGCCCTCGGTGGAGGAGCTGCTCAGCCCCCTGCTCACGGTGATCCCGATGCAGCTGTTGAGCTATCACATCGCCGCCCATCGGGGGCTGGATGTGGATCAACCCCGCAATTTGGCCAAGAGCGTGACAGTGGAGTAAGCCTGGCGTGATGTCCTCAAGTTCTGGGTCGTGAGCTGGAACGGCTTCCGGCAGCATTTCTTTGCACAGAAGGTGCGAACAGGCGGTTCTTGCCGATAGCCAGAAAGCCCAGCCCTATGACAATGCACTGCAGAGAATTGCGGAAAGCTTGCTGCATCCAGGTTTGCCAGCGGTTGGAACTGGCCCTTTCTTGCCGGTTCTTCGCAGTGTTGATTGTTTTTTGGAATTGGGCCAGGAGATTTGCTTTGGCAATCTCCAATGGCAGGGTGAGGCGGGGGAGGGGGGGTTGATTGGGAATTCGGGCAATGGCAGCCCGCAGCTCGTCTTCCGAGGAGGCATTGCGTACGGATCTGGCAATACCTTCAAAGGTTTTGATCTGGCCGAGCTCCTGACCGGCCTGGCTGTTGATCAGGCGCACACCAAGGTAAAGCTGGAGGGGTATTAGCAAGAACCAGCCGATGGCCACCCAGGAAGCCAGGGTGCGCACGAGCAGGGCTCGGTTTTGAATCTGGCGATCGCCGAGATTGAACAGCCTGGCCAGGCTGATCAGCAGGGTGCCCAGCAAGGCTGTCGAAGCACTGTTCATCAGCAGGCTGATGAAGCCCAATTGCCAGGTGATGTCTGCGAGCTTGAAGGGAGTGGCATTGAGGAGAGTGACCAAAAAGCTCGCCAAAAGGACAATGCCTACCCAGTGAGTGAAGCGTGCGCCATCTGCCCACTCCTTGGCGCGGCTTTCCCTGCGAACGTCCTCCTCGTTGGCATCTTGCCCAAATAGGCCAGTGGCGTTCAAGATTTCTGGATCGGCAGTCACAAATTGCCCGCGTGAATTGGAGAAAAATTTAGCGGATCATTCAAGATGAAGCCATGGCTGCATCTGAACGGCCATAGCGGTCTTGAAAGCGCACAATGTCGTCCTCGCCGAGGTAGGGGCCGCTCTGCACCTCAATGAGTTCCACGGGAATCTTGCCGGGATTGATCAAGCGATGGCGGCAGCCCAGTGGGATGTAGGTGCTCTGGTTTTCGCCGAGCAGCTCCTCCGTGCCATCTTTTTCCACGAGAGCCGTGCCCTTCACCACCACCCAGTGCTCGGCGCGATGGTGATGCATCTGCAGGGAAAGGGAGGCGCCCGGCTTCACCTGAATTTTCTTCACCTGCCAGCGGTCGCCCTCCACCACCCCGTCGTAGTGGCCCCAAGGGCGATAGATGCGGCGATGGGCCTTGCTTTCTGGGGCCCCTTGCCGCTCCAGTTGGCCCACGATGCCCTTCACGTCTTGGGCGCGGTCGCGGTGGGCGACGAGCACCACGTCGTCAGTTTCCACCACCACCAGGTCGTCCACCCCCAGGCCCACCACCAGGCGGTGTTCGCTGCGCAGGTAGCAATTGCGCGAATCCTGGCTGATCACCCGGCCGCGCAGCACGTTGCCCGAGCTGTCTCGATCGGCCGGATCGGCCGTTTCCCAGAGGGCGCTCCAGCTGCCCACATCGCTCCACTGGGCCTCGAGGGGAAGCACGCAGCCGCGGTCGGTGCGCTCCATCACGGCCACATCGAGGGCCACCGAGGGGCAGCCGGCGAAGGCCTCCCGCTCGAGGCGCAAAAAATCGAGATCGGCGCTGTCGTGCTCCAGGGCGCTCCGACAAGCGCTCACCACCTCGGGGGCGAGGCGTTCCAGCTCGGCGAGGATGGCGCTGGCCCGGAAGAGAAACATGCCGCTGTTCCAGGTGAAGCGGCCGGAGGCCAGGAAGCCCTCTGCGGTTGGCAGATCGGGCTTCTCGACGAAGCGGGCGATGGGCACAGGGTGCTCGCTGCTGAGGGGTTCGGCGGATTCGATGTAGCCGTAGCCCGTTTCCGGGGCGGTGGGCACGATGCCGAAGGTCACCAGTTGGCCGGCCGCAGCGGCGTGGATGCCGGCGGCCACGGTGTGGCGGAAGCGCTCCTCCTGGCGGATCACATGATCGGCGGCGAGCACCAACAGCAAGGGATCCTCACCCCGGGCGGTGGCTTGCAGAGCGGCCACCGCCACAGCGGGCGCGGTGTTGCGGCCAACGGGTTCCAGCAGGATGGCGGCCGGATCCACGGCGATCTGGCGCATCTGCTCGGCCACGATGAAGCGGTGGTCTTCGTTGCACACCAGGATGGGGGGTGCCAGGCCAGGCAGGCCTGCCAGGCGCTGGTGGGTTTGCTGCAGCAGGGTGGCGTCAGTCGCTCCTGCGAGGGGCCAATACTGCTTGGGATAGGAGGCGCGGGAGAGGGGCCAGAGGCGCGTGCCGGTGCCGCCGCAGAGGATGAGGGGAACCAGGGGTGGGGTGGCCATGGCAGGCAGGCAGGGCGCGCAGAACGATCGCTAAACCCATTCAAGCGGCAGTAGGGCGGATGGAACTGACGAATGGGCCAGAACAGAGGATCGTCGCCAGCTGTCTCATGCTGTCCCACGCTGTTCTGCCCCATGCCGAGCGCTTGCGCCCAAACCCAACCGTGGCCGCGATAATGATTTGAATCTATTGACTCGATTCCATGGCCACTGCTGTGATCCTCCCTGGTAGCACGGTCAGCGTGAGTGACCCCACCTCGATCTACCGGGGCTACAAGGGCATCGTGCAGCGGCTGAGCGGAAATCGTGCGGCGGTGTTATTTGAAGGCGGTTGTTGGGACAAGTTGGTGACTTTGCCGCTGAGGGCTCTTCAGCCCAGCTAAGTCGATCAAGACGAAGCTTAGAGCGTTCATCTGCCGCCATGACGCCAAAAAAAATCCCGGGCTTGGCCCGGGATTGATGGTGACTTATCGCTTGAAGCGAGCTTCAAGCAGAAGCCTTGATGCGATTGCGCAGCTTGCGGCTGAAGCCGAAGGCCGCACCAGCACCCAGAATCGGCAGAGGGCCGGGGGTTTGGGTGTAGCTGTTGGTGACCTGCTCAATACTGAGGGAGGTATTGGTCCAAGTGTTGGTCACCGACAGGGTGGTGGAGAGCGGAATCGACTGGGGACCCTGACCGCCCAAAGCGTCGCTCATATTAAGAGTTGCAACACTTGCGCTCTGACCCATCTGACCGGTGTAGGCGCAAGAACCGGCAGAGCAAGCGGAGTTCAGGCTGAAGTCCTTGATGGATTCAGGACTGCCTACCACAGCTAGGTCATAGTTAAAGTAGCTGCCGCCCAAGCCACCTGCATTTTGAAAAGTGAGGGTGTGGATGGAGGGATCCAAATTATTTTCGCTCCACATCATTTGGATGGGAACAGTAACGTCAGTGGAGATGTTGCTGAGAAGCTTGTCGCCGATCAGACATCCACCCAATGGGAAAGCGGAGAAGAGGCCCATGGCAGCCTTGGCGCCTGGGACGCCGCAGGTGTCCCAGTCAGCGGCCTTGGAGGGTTCAATAGAGAGAAGTCCGAGTCCAGCTGTGAATCCCAGCAAGACGGCGGCATTACGGATGATGCGCATGATGAAGAAGCGGGGTGAAACCTTCACTAGGAAGGCAATCCTTCAAAACTTAGTGGGTTTCTGCGCAAATGGATTAATGCTTCCGAGGAATCAATCGAGTCTCTTGAAACTTGGCATAAGATTAAGATCGTCTTTCATTTTTGCACATCCGAGCGGTTCCTGCCACTCCTGAGGTTGATCGAGGGAAGTTGATCGAGGCAGGCGCGGGCGGCGGCCTGCTCCGCTTCTCGTCTTGATCTCCCCCAGCCTTCGCCCTCGGGCGCGCTGCCCTCCTTGCCGAGGAAGGAGGGCAAAACCACTCGGCAATAAAAGCGCCTTGGATCACCGTGGACAAGGCTGCGTTCGCTGCAGGTGTAGCGGGGCAGGCCGTGCCCCTCGCCCTGGCTCCATTCCTGCAGGGCAGATTTCCAGTTCTGTCGGTGCGGATCGGCGAGCACGGTGGCGGCTGTTTTGCGCCAGTGGGGGGTGAGCCAGCGGATCACCGGGGCAAGCCCGCCAGCGGGGCCTCCCCAGGCCAGGTAGACCCCGCCGAGGAGCGCCTCCGTGATCTCCGCCAGCACGGTGGCCCGGCCTGCCTCATCACCGGCGGCCATCGGGCCGAGGCGCACCACCTCCGCCAGGCCGCAAGATTCCCCAAGGGTCGCCAGCCAGCGATCACTCACCAGCTGGCTCCGCAGGGCCGATTGCTCGCCCACCCGCAAGGCCGTGTGGTGGTGGCGAAGAAATTCCGTGGCAGCCAGTCTGAGCACGGCGTCGCCGAGAAATTCCAGCCGTTCGTGGCTGAGGGGCTCCCCCAGGGAGCTGTGGGTGAGCGCCTCTTCCACGGGGGCCAAGGCGGCGGCAGTGGTGCCCGGCCCGCCCGGGGCGGCCGGATCGAGGCCCAGACTTCTGAGAAACGCCACAAGCTGGGCGAGGCGCTGGGGCGTCAATGGTGGGAGCAAGCCGTGCCCTACCAGCCTCTCGCAACGGTGGCGCAGCTGCCCAACGGCGATTCTCAGGTGGGACTCCCTGACGCTGAGCGTCTCACCAGCCGTCTGTCCCCAGCCCAAGCCCAGACCCAGGGCTTGCTGGAGAACCATCGCTGATCAACAAGGGGGGAAAGCAGGCCGTAAGCCGGGTTCTGTTCCCCACCGCCCCCCCCAGCCCAGGGCTTTGGGGCGGTGGTGGTGGATCATCTCTCTCGAACCGCCGTTGCCGGCGGCCTCTAGCGGCGCGCAATGGACGGAGCGGGACAGTTGGCCAACCCTTGCTCCGCGGGCCGAAGCCCTGGCCTTGCTCCCGGCCGGGGTTTACCGAGCCGGCACCTCTCGATGCCGCTGGTGCGCTCTTACCGCACCCTTGCACCCTTGCCTGTGCGGCGGGCGTGGCCCGCCGCCATCGGCGGTGTGTTTCTGTGGCACTCTCCTCACGGTTTCCCGCACTGGGCGTTACCCAGCAGGCCTGGCCATTCGGGAGCCCGGACTTTCCTCAACCGGATCCGCCTGGTCCACAGGAGCCACCCCCGCAAGCACGAGTCTCATGGGAGCGCTCCAGGGAGGCGGCCGGTCGCGATCACCTCACCTGCTTTCCAACTTCAGAGTTTAAGCGTGGGTGGCGCAGCTTTTTCCAGGGCCGTAGGCCCATGGAGAGGGGCCCAGCAAGATGGGGTTTTAAGATCAGCCAATCCTGGGGCTGTAGCTCAGCCGGATAGAGCGACGGTTTCCTAAACCGTAGGTCGTGGGTTCGAGTCCCGCCAGCCCCGTTGAGTCAGCGTCTTCCCCGGAACGTGGCCGAACCATTGGCCAACAAAAAAGCCCCCAATCGGGGGCGTGGTGTTGTAGAAATTTTAGGTTGACTCAAGCCACAGTTTTGATCCGACGACGGAGCTTGCGGGAGAAGCCGAAGGCTGCACCCGCGCCGAGGACGGGCAGGGGGCCAGGAGTTTGAACGACCTCAAGCCTCCAGTTTGTCACAAATGTGTTTGGGTCATTAATTTCCAAAACCCCTGTGTATTCATAGGGATTGGGGCTGGAGGTTAAAGTCAATGAATCAACATATCCAGACCCACCTGAAGAGGTGACACTAGAAAGTTCGTTGATAATCATTTGGGGAGGGGTGACATCAACCTTGAAATTGAGGGTGTAGGTGCCCAGGGGAAGGCCTTGACCCGTGAAATCAGAGAAGGAAATAGTGTGCACCGTGCCATCGGGAGACTGTGAAAAGCTGGCTGAGCCAATCACATCGAAGTCGGCGCTGGAGAACTCGTAATACTTCTTGTCTCCGCATAGAAATTCCGAGCCCGGAATGTATAGAGCGGCGATGTCCACCGTGGGGCAATCCGCTGCGCGGGTGGGGCTGGGGGCCAAAGCGCCCGCCGCCAGCAACCCGCCAGCCATTGCGGCCAAGACGGGGAGGGTTTTGAACTTGGACAGCATGGTCTTGGAGGGATTGGAGTGAGACTAATGAGAAGATGTGCGAGACTCTGATTGGGAAGACATTTGACCGCCTTCAGATTCAGGTTCTTTTACAAGGGTCCGATCAGACTTTAGGCAACTTCCCTGGTGTTGGCAGTGGATTCACAATTGTTTTCGGATCATTCCTTGTTGTGGCGCCGTCTCGTTTTTGCGGGCCATCGCCCTGGCCATTCCCCTTACTCTTGGTGAAGTCCTGGTGCGCCCATGAGCCCGCTCCACAACTTGCGCTTGCGCTTGCTGGTGCAGCAGGAAACCGAGCAGATCGCGGCCAGCCAACCGGAGGATCTCGATCTGGCCCTGGTGCAGGCCCGCGCCCTCTGTTGGCTTGCCCTCCTGGCCGATGCCCACGAGCAGCAGGCCAGCGACGCCGAGCAGAGCGGCGATGTGGAGCAGGCCATGGGCTGGTTTGCCGATGCCATGCGGCTGCGGGATGTGATCCATGTGGTGGGCTCCATTGAGGTGCCCCCCGCCCAGGATTTGGAGGATGGGCGGTTCGCCGCCTGACAGCCAGGCCGCTGGATGCCATGATGGAACATGCTCAATCCAAGGGACGCGGTGCCTGAAGAGCCCTGCCAATGCCCTGACTGCCAGCGGTTCTATCGGGAACACGACCGGTTGATCCGCGAAAACCCCAGCCTGCGCCAGCAGCAGGAGCTCAACTGGGCGGCCCTCCAATCCTTCCGCACCCTGGCGGGGCGAGTGTTGGAGGAGCTGCAAAAGCAGACCGGTGATGGCGATACCGCCCTCACGTCACCCCCCCAAGCGGAGCCCGCCAGCGGAGGCCCCGCTTCCAACCCGGGCGGCACCGTGGCGGCTGAACCTGACGCCATCCAGCAAGCGATGGCCGATTTGGAAAACATCAACGCCCATCTCTTCTCGATCGAAGCCTTGATGGAGCGCATTTTTGATGTGCGCGTGCCAGAGGACGTGGAGCAAAAGTTTCGTGAGGTGGCTGGCGAATTGGCCCCAGACCCCCTCAATGCCGATCGGTTGCGTCTCAATCGTCTCTTGCATCAGACACCGGATCTGCCAGACCGCGACCGCAACCCGTAATGACGAACGGCGCTTTTGCACCAGCGCCGCAAAAAAGTCATGTATCGGTCCGGCGGAGTGGACCGCTTCCCGGATGTTGAGGCAGAAGCCAGGCTCCTGCCGATCATCTAAGCAGTGCCCAGCCAGGCCTAATCCAGCTCGCAGGTGATGGTGACGGGGAAGGCTTCCGCCCGCCAGATGTCTTTGGCGTATTGCCGGATCGACCGGTCGGAGGAGAAAAAGCCCGTGCGGGCAGAGTTGAGCAGGGACATGCGATTCCAACGGGTGGGATCGGCCCACGCCTGGCTCACCTCTCCTTGGGCGCGCAGGTAATCAGCAAAATCTGCCAAAACAAAGAATGGATCTGAGCCGGTGAGGTTTTGCAGCAGCGGGCGGAACAGCTCCTGATCGCCGTTGCTGAAGTGCCCCTGCTCAATCAGCCGCAGCGCTTCAGCCAGCTCCGGTTGGCCGGGGATCAGTTCCCAAGGGCAATAGCCCGCCTTGGCCAGCTCAACGATTTCGGCGGTGGTGTGGCCGAAGAGGAAGAAGTTTTCCGCCTCCACCTGCTCGCGAATCTCCACATTGGCCCCGTCCAACGTGCCGATGGTGAGGGCACCATTCATGGCAAATTTCATGTTGCCCGTGCCGGAAGCCTCCTTGCCCGCCGTGGAGATCTGCTCGGAAAGATCGGCCGCTGGGTACACCCGCTCGCCGAGCTTCACGTTGTAATCCGGCAGAAACACCACCCGCAGCAAACCCTCCATGTCTGGATCGGCATTCACCGTTTCGGCGATGCCGTTGATGAAGCGGATGATCAACTTGGCCATCGCATAGCCCGGCGCCGCCTTGCCCCCAAAGATCACCGTGCGGGGCACCATGCCGGCGCTGTGGCCATTCTTGATGCGCAGATATTGGGCCACCACCTGCAGAGCATTCAAGTGTTGGCGCTTGTATTCATGGATGCGCTTCACTTGCACATCAAAGAGTGAGGCTGGATCCACCAGAACGCCGGTGTGGCTGTGGATGTAGTGGGTGAGCTCCCGCTTCACCGCCAGCTTTGTGGCCTGCCAGCGCTCCAAAAAGGCCCCATCTTCAGCCAGAGGCTCCAATGCCCGCAGCCGTTCGAGGTCTGTCACCCACCCATCGCCCACGGCTTCGGTGAGCAGAGCGGCCAGTTTGGGGTTGGCCAGGGCCACCCAGCGCCTGGGCGTCACCCCATTGGTGACATTGGTGAATTTCTCTGGCCAGATCGCCGCGAATTCAGGGAAGAGATCGCTCTTGACCAGAGCGCTGTGGAGGGCGGCCACGCCATTCACGTGGTGGGAGGCCACCGTGGCCAGGTGGGCCATGCGCACCGCCTTGCTGCCCTCCTCATCAATGATCGACACCTTGCGCAGGATCTGCTCGTTGCCGGGGTACTTCAAACGCACCTGCTGCAAGAAGCGGCGGTTGATTTCGTAGATCAGCTCCAGGTGGCGCGGCAGCAGGCTGCCAAACAGATCCAATCCCCACTTCTCCAGCGCCTCGGGCAGCAGGGTGTGATTGGTGTAGGAAATGCTGCGGCAGGTGATGTCCCAGGAGGTGTCCCAGTCGAGGTGTTTGTCGTCCAACAACAGGCGCATCAGCTCGGCCACCGCGATCGCCGGGTGGGTGTCGTTGAGCTGGATGGCCCAGTGCTCTGGAAACTCCTGGATCGGCAGGCCTCGCATGTCGAGGCTGCGAATCATGTCTTGCAGGGAGCAACTGACGAAAAAATGCTGTTGCTTCAACCGCAGCCGGCGCCCCTCATCGGTGCCATCGTTGGGATAAAGCACCTTCGAGAGGGTTTCGCTGGCCACCTTCTCCTCAACGGCACCGTAGTAATCACCGATGTTGAAGGCGTAGAAATCGAAGGATTCGGTGGCATCCGCTCGCCACAGCCGCAGCCGGTCACAGGTGTTCACCCTGTAGCCGAGCACGGGCACATCGTGCGGGACGCCGATCGCATGCTCGGCGGGAATCCAGCGCACCCGGTAGGTGCCGTGGTCGTCTTGGTAAGACTGGGTGCGGCCGCCGAAGCCCACGAAACAGGCTTGGTCAGGATGGGGGATCTCCCAGGGCCAGCCCGCCTTGAGCCATTTATCGGTGATCTCCACCTGCCAGCCATCGCGGATCAGCTGGTCGAAAATGCCGAATTCGTAGCGGATGCCGTAGCCCGTGGCCGGGATCTCCAGGGTGGCCAGGGATTCCAGGAAGCAAGCTGCCAATCTGCCCAGGCCGCCATTGCCCAGGCCTGGCTCCTCCTCCACCTCCAGGATTTCCTCAATGTTGTTGATGCCGAATCGCTTCAGAGCGGCAGCCGCCTCCTCCTGGATGCCAAGCATCAGCAGGTTGTTGCTCAGCTGGGGCCCGATCAGGAATTCGGCCGACAAATAGGCCACCACCCGGGTGGGGGTGGCGGAGATCGCCTCGTTGCCCGCCAGGTAGCGCGTCATCAGCCGATCGCGCACCGCATAGCTCAGGGCCATGTAGAGATCGTGGCGGCTTGCGGTGGGCGCCAGCTTGCCGAGCGTGTAGAAAAGATGCTCGGTCATCCCGTCAAACACATCCTCCGCCAGCAAACCGCTGCGGTCGGGATCGGCGTAGCAGCCGGGGGTGGGAAGACGGAGGTTGCGGGGCTGTTGAATCGTCATATCTGCCGTCTTCTGACGCTGGCTCCGGTGCGTTACCGACCGACCGTAGCGTTCCTGACCGATTCCTGCTCCACGGGGTGGGGGGCCGAACACGTGCGCGTCCATCGATCCCCTCCAGCTCCTTAGCATCGATCAGAACATTGCACTGGACATGACCCCCTTGAACTCCTCCGGTGACGCCCCCTGGAGGTTTGCGGGGCATCCCGTGCACACGCTGCACCAAGCCCCGGCCCATCCGGAGGGGCCAGCCCTGTTGCTGGTGCACGGCTTCGGCGCCTCCACCGACCACTGGCGCCACAACCTGCCCGTGCTGGCAGTCCGCCATGAGGTGCATGCCATCGACCTGTTGGGGTTCGGCCGCAGCGCCAAACCCGAAGGCCTGCCCTACGGCGGCGCCCTCTGGCGGGACCAGCTGGTGGCCTACGTGCGGGAGCGCATCGGCCGGCCCACCGTGCTTGTGGGCAACTCCCTCGGCGGCTACGCCGCCCTCGCCGCCGGAGCGGCCCTCAGCCACGCCGCTGGCGATTCCAGCGGGCCTCCCCTGGGCGCAGGGGTGGTGCTGCTCAACGCTGCCGGCCCCTTCAGCGAAGAGCAGGTGGAGCCTCGCGGCTGGGGCGCCATCGCCCGACGCACCGTGGGCCGGGCCCTCTTCACCAGTCCCGTGGTGCAACGATTGCTGTTTGAAAATTTGCGCCGCCCCGCCACGGTGCGACGCACGCTGCATCGGGTCTACATCGACCAAACCAATGTGGATGACGCCTTGGTGGAAGCGATCCTGCGCCCCTCCCGGGATCCAGGAGCCTTCGGGGTGTTTCGCACGGTGTTTGACATCCCCCGGGGTGAGCCCCTCGATGCCCTCTTCGCCCAGCTGGAGGCACCCCTGTTGCTCCTCTGGGGCCTGAGGGATCCCTGGATCAATGCGGAAGGTCGCCGTGCCAGCTTTGCCCGCCACGCCCCTCCCCACACCCGAGAGGTGCTGTTGGATGCGGGCCATTGCCCCCATGATGAGGTGCCCCATCAGGTGAACGCCGCTCTGCTGGACTGGCTTCACACCCTCAGCCTCCCGGCCACCTGCCCCGCATGACGCTCACCCGCGAGGCCGCTCCCTATCCCCACTGGCTCTTCACTCACCCCACCAGCGGCGATGCGCTACGCCTGGTGCCCGAGCGTGGCGGGTTGGTGACGGGCTGGCGCAGTGCCGGCCGGGAATGGCTCTACCTGGATGAAGAGCGCTTCGCCGATCCGGCCCTCTCGGTGCGCGGGGGCATTCCCGTGCTCTTCCCCATCTGCGGCAACCTCCCGGACGACCGCTTGCCCCTTCCCCAGGGCGATTTCACCCTTCGCCAGCACGGTTTCGCCCGCGACCTCCCCTGGAGCCTGGAGCCCCTGGCCGATGCTGAGGGGGTGGCGCTCACCCTGGTGGATGACGCCACCACCCGAGATGCCTTCCCTTTTGCTTTCTCCCTCCGGCTGGAGCTGCGCCTTGCTCCCGGCACCCTTTCCATCGAGGCTTGCGTGAGCCACACCGGCGCGCCCGAGGCCCCGGCCATGCCGTTCAGCCTCGGTTTCCATCCTTATTTTCTGGTCAGCGATCCGGCGGCTGTGGAGCTGGTGGGTCTGCAGGAGCGCTGTTTCGATCACCTCAGCCAGGCGGAGGGGGCAACCGCCGCCCAACTGGAACGCCTCGGGTCGGGGGTGGATCTGCTCAGCCGGTCGACGGCTGGCGAGGTGACGCTTCGCGATCCGCAGGCTGGCACCACCTTGACCTTGGCCATCACACCACCGCTGGATCGGGTTGTGGTGTGGACGTCCCCCCCACGCCCGATGGTGTGCCTTGAACCCTGGAGTGGCCCCCGTGGGGCTCTGCTCACGGGCGATGGCCGCCTGGAGCTCCTTCCAGGCGAAAGCCTTCGGCTGGCCTGTGCCTACCGCGTCACCACGGGCTGAGCTGGAACCCTCACCCCGGGCAGGCGGCCCGGGGCAAGCTGGCCTTGGGGATCAAATTGCTGCTTGACCGCCTCGATCAGGCGCTTGGCCGGCGCATCCCCCCAGGCGGCCAGGCCCGCTCCCGCCGGCTGGCGCAGCACGGTGAGATGTCCCCCCAGCTCCTGGCACAGGGCCCGCAGCGCCTCCACCCTGGCCCCCTCCAGCGGCTGCTCAGTCCAGGCCATGCCGAGGCCGCTGCCGGCTCCGAGCTCCACCTTCAGCCCATCGGCACTGATGGACTCCAGCAGAAGCGAAACCGCATCAGGATTCACGCCGATTCGCAGCAGCCAGCTGGGCGGCGGGGCGGTGAGGTCCCCGCCGCGCGCCTCCTGCAGCAAGGCGTCCACTTCCTCGGGGCTGAGCCGCTGGCTGCCCAGGGCACTGAGGCCCTCCACCGTGTGGATCAGCTCCTGCAGGCATTGGCCCTCCACGCTCGCCAGGGCAATCAGCAGGGCGGGCGCGGCTTCCAGGCCTGCGGCTTGGGCCAGCGGAGCGCTCCACCAATCAAGCCGCTCAGGGCTGAGGGTGGAGCGCAGCAGCTCACGGCTCAGCTCGGTCAGGGGCTCCAGGGCCCCCTGCAGCAGCAGGCCCGCCCGGTGGGGGGGCAGGGGCATGGTGCGCAGGGAGAGCTCGGTGATCAGGGCGAGGGATCCCCAGCTGCCCGCAAGCAGCCGCATCAGGTCGTAGCCCGCCACGTTTTTCACCACCCTTCCACCGGCCTTGGCGGCGGTGCCATCGGCGCGAAGCAGGGCCACGCCGATCAACTGGTCGCGCAGGCCCATGTAGCGCTGGCGGTAGCCCCCCGCCTGGCCCCGCGCCACCAGGCCACCGATGCTGCCGCCACCTCGTGGTCCGGCGGGGTCGGCCAACGGGTGGGTTCCCCAGGGGGGATCCACCGCCAGCCATTGCCCGTGGGCCTTCAACACCTCTTGCACCTCCAACAGGGGGGTGCCCGCTTGCACCGTGATGGTGAAGTCGCCTGGATTGTGCTCCACGATCCGGCCCAGCCCGGCCACGCTGAGGGTTTGGCAGGGGTCCCGCAGTGGCGGGCCCCAGGCGAGCCGACTGCCCAGCCCCGTGGGCACCCAGGGCGTGGCTTCGCGGTGCAGGTGACGCACCAATTCCTGCAGCTCGTCGGGGGAGGGGCGCATCAAGCCAAGACCTGCTGAATGCCCCCGAGCCAGGTTTGGGCCATGGCCTGGTAGCCCTGCGCATTCGGATGGAGCCCATCGCCCAGGTTGAGCCCCACCGCTGCCTGTTGATCGACGCTGCTGATCTGGATGTTGGAGTAGGCCTGCTGGGCGGGCAGAGCGAGGATGTTGGCGTTGAACGTCTCCAGCTGCTGGAGCATCTCCAGGCTCAAAGGATCCTTCAGCGTTGGCTTGTTCCAGGCGTTTGTGAAGTTGGGCAGGGTGCCCACGATCACCTTGAGCTTCAGGGCGGCGGCCTGGGCGGTCTCATCCACTTGCTTCAGCAGCCCCTTCAGCCGATCCGTGGCGGCTTGGGCAATGCGGTTCTGCTGCTCGCCTCGCCCGTCATTCCCCTTGTCGCCGGCGGGCTTGGCTCCCCCCTTGCGCTCCACCACCTGATGCACCACGTCATTGGTGCCCACCATCAACAGCAGCACATTGGTGGTGTCGGAGTCCTTCGAAAAATACTTGGGGGAGATGGCCTCGGGGATCTCGGAGAGCAAGCCCTCCCGCACCGCCCCGCCGGGGCCCTCGTTGGCCTGCAGGGAGACATAGCTGCGATTGCCGATCAGCGCATCGGTGGCGGCGATGCCCACCCCGCTGATGCCCCAGTGATCGGGATCGCGGGAGGAATCCCCGCTCTGCCGCTTGGAACCGACAAAATCGACCTCATAGCCCAGCCCTGTGAGCGCGTCAAAGAGCGGCCGGCGATACCCTCCAGACACCCCCTGCCCAACGGTGATGGAGTCTCCCATCGGCATGATTCGCAGCTTTTGCCGCCCAAACAGGGCCGACCTTGACTTCATGGGGAGGCAGCTTGGCTGAGGGCAGTTTCTACGAAGAGGCCGCAAACCGCCAGCCATCTCCAGCGTTGGCGCACACACGCTGGAAGGTTGTGGTGCTCGATGACGATCCCACCGGCTCCCAGACCCTCCATGGCTGTCCCCTCCTGCTGCGCTGGGATCCCCCTGCGCTAGCGGCGGCGCTGGCGCAGCCATCCCCCTTCGTCTTCCTGCTGGCCAACACCCGCGCTCTCGCCCCGCACGAAGCAGCCCAGCGGGTGCGGGAGATCTGCCGCCATTTGGAGGGGGCCCTGGTGACGGCCCGCGCGGCGGGGCTGATCGACGGGGCCCTGCTGGTGAGTCGTGGCGATTCCACCCTGCGGGGCCATTTCCCCCTGGAGGTGGAGGCCCTGGCGGAAGAGCTGGGCCCCATCGACGCCACCTTCCTGGTGCCCGCCTTTCTGGAAGGAGGGCGCACCACGGTGGATGGGGTGCATCGGCTCGGCGGGCAGCCTGTGCACGAGACGCCCTTTGCCCGCGATGGGCTCTTCGCCTACCACACCAGTGAATTGCGCCTCTGGGTGGAGGAGAAGACCGGGGGCCGCATCCCCGCCAGCGAGGTGGAGCAGATCAGCTGGCGAGAGCTGGAGGCTGCGGCAAGCCAGGAGTCGGCCCGCCGGGCGCTCCTCCACCGCCTGGCGGCCCTCACGGGCAACCGGCTGGTGGTGGTGGATGCGGAGCGGCCCGGCCACCTCGCGCTCTTCGGCGCCCTGGTGCGTGAGCTGGCGGCGCCCCAGCCCCGTGGTGCGGAATCACGCCCGCGGCGGTTTCTGTTTCAATCCGCCGCCAGCCTGCTCAACGGCTTGGCCCCCCTGCCGCCCCAGCCGCTGGCAGCCGCCGATTTGGCGGCTTTGCGCCGCCGCGATCCGGCCGGTGCGACCCTGCCTGGGTTGGTGCTGGTGGGCTCCCACGTGCCCCTGGCGGATGCCCAGCTGGAGCGTCTGCTGGCGGAACCGGCCTGCGGTGGCGTGGAACTGGCGGTGGCCAAGGTGCATCGGATCTTGGAAGGGCCGCTGACTGATCGGTTGCTGGCTTCCCTGGAGGAGGCCTGGACCAGGGAGCTGCAGGAGGTGATCGCGGCCGGCCGCACCGCCGTGTTCTTCACGAGCCGGGGGGAGCTGACCTGCCGTCACGGTCGGGAGCGGCGGGCCCTTGGTCTTGCCTTGGCGGGCGCCATGGCCCGAGTGGTCGCCCGGTTGGCGCCCTCCCTCGGGTATGTGATTGCCAAGGGGGGCATCACCAGCCACACGCTCCTGGCCGAGGGATTCAGGCTTGGGGCCGTGGATTTGCAAGGGCAGCTGTTTGCTGGGCTTTCCGTGGTGCTGCCCGCCGCGACCGCCGCCGAGGGTGGGCTGCCCGAAGGGTTGGAGCGACTGCCGATCCTCACCTTCCCGGGGAATCTGGGGGAGCGAGACACCCTGCTTCGCGCTTGGCAGTGGATGGAGGCTGCGTCGCCCTGGCCGGCTCCCCCAGACAGCGCCGAACAGGTGTGAGCGGTCAGCTCTGGAGGTCGGCTGACCCCCGCCAGCTGCGCTCCAAAAGTTGCACGGGATGGACCACCTGCATGGTTTGGTTGGTGTCTCGCAAGTGGCGGCGGATTTGCAAGGTGCAACCGATGTTGGCGCTGACGGCCAGCTCCGCCCCGGTGGCTTCCAGATCCTTGGCCTTGAGGCGGCCCAGGGCCTCCGCTTCGTCGGGCTGGACCAGGTTGTAGATCCCCGCACTGCCGCAACACACGCCGGCTTCACTGGCCTCCAGCACTTGCACATGGGGAATGCGGCGCAGGAGGGCCCTCGGCTGTTCGCCGAGCCCCTGCCCATGCAGCATGTGGCAGGCATCGTGATAGGCCAGTTTCAGGGGGCGCTCCGCTGTGGCGGCTGTGCCATCGGCATGGCTCAGAGGCTGAAGGCGCCCTTGGAAGGCGTCGCTGAGGCCCACCCGAACCAGAAATTCCTGGATGTCGGCCACCCGCCCGGCAAAGGCCCTGGCGGGGCCATCAGCCCCTTCCCCTTCCATCAGCCGTCCGTAGGCCTTGAGGGTGTGGCCGCAGCCCGAGGCGCTCACCAAAATGGCATCGAGCGGCTCCGGTCCGGCGGCCCCGCCCGGTGCGACCACCGCCTCAAAGCTGGCCATCAGGGATCGCGCCAGGGCGCGCGTCTGCTCCTCTTCACCTTGATGGTGGGTGACGGCGCCGCAGCAGCCCTGATCGGGGGGGATGACCACCTCGATGCCATTGGCGCTGAGCACCTGGATCGCCGCCTGGCTCACCGCCGGGTCAAACAACCGCTGCACACAGCCCAGAAGCAGTCCCACCCGATACCGCCGCTCCCCCTGGGCGGGCACCACCACGGGCAGAGTGTCGCGGAAGGCTTCCGGCGACAGGGGGGGCAGGAGCTGCTCCATCGCAGCGATCTGGGGACCCAACAGACGGGTCAGGCCCGAGCGTCGCACGAACGCCTGAAGGGGGGTTCCGGCGTAGGCCCGCAGGGGCTGCAGCAAGGTCCGCAGCCGTTGCGGGTAGGGAAGCAGGGCAAACAGCACCTGGCGAAAGGCCCGCTGGGCTGGGCTGCGCAGTTCGGGGGCGTTGAGCTTGGGCCGGGTGGCTTCGATCAGGGTGTCGTAGCGCACGCCCGAGGGGCAGGCGCTGACGCAGGCCAAGCAGCCGAGGCAGCTGTCGAAATGGGAGGCCACGGTGGCATCGAGCTCGAGTTCACCTGCCGCCAGGGCCTTGAGGGTGTGGATGCGGCCGCGGGGGGAATCCATCTCGGTGCCGAGCACCCGGTAGCTGGCGCAGGTGGGCAGACAGAAGCCGCAATGCACGCAGGGATCGGTGGCGGAGGCCAGGGCCCGCGGCGGCATGGTGACGGGAGCGGCAGGGGCCGGGGTGATGGTCATGTCCGTTAGGCGGCCTGGGGGAGGGGCTCACCGGCCAGGAAGCGGCTGACAAGCTGCAAATGAATGGTGACGCAGGGCACCATGTCGATGTAACGGAACAGCCCGCAGCGGCCGATGAAGGTTTTGTGAGGTTCCTGCTCGGCCAGGGCGTGGTAGCGCTCGTAGAGCGCCAGGCTGTCCTTGTTGCGCACCGGGTAGTAACACTCGTTGTTGTTGTCATTCGCATCACAGGGAATCTCCCGTGTGATCGTGTGCTGGCCATCATTGCGCCGTCCTGAGTTGGGAATCAGATCCCACTGGGTGCAGCGCGTGTAGATGTCGGTGTCGGTGTAGTTGATCACCGTGGCGCTCTGCTCCGTGGCCACCTGATCCGATTCGAAGCGGATGGAGCGGTAGGGAAGCCGGCCAAATCGGAAGTGGAAATACTCGTCGATCGGCAGGCTCAAAAACACATGGTCGGCATGCTTGTCATGCTCGGGGCCATAGGCTTCCCCCAGGGTGAGTTCGATCAGGGGGTGGTCGAGGATGCGCTCAAACATGGCGGTGAAGCCATCTTTGGGCATCGCCTGGAAGCTATCGGTGAAATAGCGATCGTCGCGGTTGAAGCGCACCGGCAGCCTGGCTCCCACCGCCGCCTCCAGCTGGGTGGGGCACACCCCCCACATCTTGCGGGTGTAGGGGCGGAAGAAGAGATCAGCCAGTTGGGGGCCCACGTTGGCCAGAAACACCTCATCGGTGTTGGTGGGTTTGAGGGAGGACACCTGGCCCGCCAAAAGGTTGCGGGCGTCATCCTCGGTCGCCAGCTCCCTGCCGAACACATCCTCCAGGGTGGTGCGATTCACCGGTAAAGGGGTGGTGCGTCCATCGGCCAGCAGGGCACGCACGCGATGCTCGTAGGGCACCCACTCGGTGAACCGGCTCAGCCATCGGATCGCTACCGAATCCCTTTCACCATGAAGGAGATGGGGGCCATACAAGTGAATGCGCTCCCCGTGGCTGTTGATGACATCGTGGGCATTGCCTCCGATGTGGGGCCGCCGGTCGATCACATGCACCGCGTGGCCAGCTTCGGCGCATTCCCGCGCCACCACAGCTCCGGCAAAGCCTGCGCCCACCACGAGCACTCGCAGGTTGGTCACCGGATCCGGCCAAAGTGAAGCAATCCTAAGGGGGCAAGCGTGGCATGGTGCTCCTGGCGGTCTGCGGGCCGCTTCTAGGCGTCGGTGGGGCTGGCGGCCTTGGCCTGGCGCCAGAGGAAGGGGACGCCGGTGGCCACCATCGTCAGAGCCAGCAGGCAATCGAGCGGGCGGGTGACCATTTCGCCCACCAGGAAGGCCAGAGACACGGCAGCCACGAGCAGGGGCGGCAGGGGAAAGGCCCAGGTGCGAAACGTCGTTGGCTGCGTGAACTCGGTTGGCTGCGCGCGCAAACGGAAGAGGGCGGCCACACCCGTGAGAGGCAGGCAGACATACAGCACAGCCCCCAGTCCAAGCAGCCGCTGGAAGGAGCCACCCACCACCAACAGGGCTGCCACCCCGGCGGTGAACAGCAGGGCCGCCGTTGGCGTGCCACCCGCGTTCACGGTTGCTCCCCAGCTCGGGAACAGGCCATCGCGGCTCAGGCCGAAGAGGATGCGGGCGGCCGCCATCACCACGGTGTTGATCAGCCCCAGCAGGGCCACCAGGGCCACGGCCGTGATCAGCCTCTGGCCCAGCGGGCCCATCAGCTTCTGGGCCGCCGTGGCGGCTGGCAGGGGGGAGCGGGCCAGATCCTCGAGGGGAAGCACATGCAGCAAGGCTGCGTTGATCAGGAGATACAGAGCGAGCACCAGGAGCACGCCACCGATCAGGGCACGGGGGAGATCCCGGGCTGGGTCCTTGAATTCCTCAGCGAAATACACCGGACTCACCCAGCCGTCAAAGGTGGTGATGACGGCCTGGAGGGCGAGCACCAACGGCCAGAGCAGGGTGGTCCAGGGAACAGACGGCCCCGGCCAGCGCTGCGCCTGCAGCCAGGACCGCATGGGGGCAACGCCGGTTTCCGCAGCGGGCAGGGGCAGCAGGAAGCAGGCGATCACCAGGGCCAAAAACACCACGGCTTTCAGGAGGCTCAGCAGGTCTTGACTGGCACTGGCCACCCGCAAGCCAAACAGCTGGAGAGCCATGAACACCGCCAGGCTGAACAGGGCCAGCAGCCTGGCGGTGAGCGCGGGAACGACCAGCTGACCGGGTAGAAGGTCTGCGGCCATCTCCCCCACCGTGGTGGCCTCCCAGGCCAGGCCGATGCAGTGGGCGAGCCAGTCGGTCCACCCGACGAGCCCGCCCGCCCGGGGGCCGAAGGCTGCTTTGGCGAAGACGTACCACCCACCCGCCCGAGGCAGGCTGGTGGCGAGTTCAGCGACGCACAACGCCCCCATCAGGGCAAACATCCCGCCCAGCAGCCAGGCGCCCAAAAGCCAGAGGGGGTTTGGCAGCTGGGCGGCCACGATGCCCGGGGTGCGCAGGATGCCGGCCCCGATCGTGGCGCCGATGGCACCAGCCAGGCCGAAGCTCAGCCCCAGGATGTTGAGGAGTTGGCCCGGGGGGGGCTCGGCCTGCGGTGGCCCCTGGGGCGCTTCCTCTCGATGCTCCACGCCCGAGGGACTAGCCGCCGAAGTGGCGCACGACAGCCTCGGCGAAGCCAGAGCAACTCACCGGTTCCACCCGCGGCTCCATCAGCCGGGCCAGGTCGTAAGTGACCTCCTTATTGGCGATCGCCGCGCTGAGACCGGAGGTGATCAGGTCGGCGGCCTCCTGCCAGCCCATGTACTCAAGCATCATCACGCCAGAGAGAATCACCGATCCCGGATTGATCCGATCCAGCCCCGCGTGCTTGGGAGCTGTGCCATGGGTGGCCTCGAAGATGGCCGCCGTATCACCAATGTTCGCTCCCGGGGCCATTCCCAATCCCCCCACCACGGCCGCGGCGGCGTCGCTGACGTAATCGCCGTTGAGGTTGAGGGTGGCGAGCACCGAGTATTCCTGAGGACGGGTCTGGATCTGCTGGAAGATGCTGTCGGCAATGCGGTCGTCGACCATCACCATCTGCTTCCAGCGGCCCTCCCCGTGGCTGGTGCCGATGGCATCGAGCACGCCTTTCACTTCGTTGCAGATGGCGGCTTGCTTCTCGGGGGTGAGGGCGTCGTAGCCCGGCTCGATCAGGCGCGCATTGCCCTCCAGGCTGAGGCTGGGATCAGCGGCCACGTTGTCGAGGATCCAGCTCTCCCTTTCGGTGATGCACACATCGCGGAACTCACTGGTGGCGAGCTCATAGCCCCAGTCGCGAAATGCCCCCTCGGTGAACTTCATGATGTTGCCCTTGTGCACCAGGGTGACGTGGCGCTTGTCTCCCTCCAAACGCAGGGCATGTTGGATGGCCTTGCGGATGTGCCGCTGGCTGCCAAATTTGCTCACCGGTTTGATGCCAATCCCGGACCCTTCAGGTATGCGACGCTTGCCGAGCTTGCCGTTCGCCGGGATCACCACCTCGTTGAGGTGGTGAATCAGCTCGACGCAGACGGGATCATCGGCCGCCCATTCGATGCCCATGTAAATGTCTTCGGTGTTTTCTCGATAGACGATCACATCCAAATCCTGGGGCCGCTTGTGGGGGCTGGGAGTGCCTTCGTAGTAACGGCAGGGCCGCACGCAGCAGTAAAGATCGAAGATTTGTCGCAGGGCCACATTGAGCGATCGGATTCCTCCGCCAATCGGTGTGGTGAGGGGCCCTTTGATCGCCACGCCATAGGTGCGGATCGCGGTGAGGGTGTCCTCTGGCAGGTATTGATAGGTGCCGTAGAGCTCGCAGGCTTCATCGCCCGCATACACCTTGAACCAGGCGATCCGACGCCGGCCGCCGTAGGCCTTGGCAACTGCCGCATCAAGCACCCGCTGGGTGGCCGGCCAGATGTCGACACCGGTGCCGTCGCCGCGGATGAAGGGAATGATGGGATCGTCTGGAACGATGGGCTGTCCCGCTTCAAAGCGGATGCTCGTGCCGCTGGTGGGGGGCGTGAGCTTCTCGTAGGTGGCCATGCGGCTCAAGGACGATCTCAGGGAGACTATTCCTGCAGGGGAGGGCGGAAGGTTTGCCCGGATCAGCGCCAGGGGCACCCTGTGTGCTCCTGCCTCGTGGGCGACCCCACACCTGCGGAGCGAAACCGAAACAGTTTCTGCAGGATGGGTGTATGAACGCATCCGAACAGGCGCGGAGTGTGGAATTGGCGCAGGCCATTGCTTCGGTGGTGAGCCTCTTTCGTGGCTCCTTCCCCGATGCCCGCGCCAACCTCACCCCCTGGCGGGATGACCCCCTCACTCGGCACTTCGCTGAACAGGAGAGTCTCGATCTTTCCTTCCATTTCCCGGGTTGGAGCCCTCGCCTGGAATGCCGCTCCTTGCTGGTGCAACTGAGGCTGGAGCACCCGCCTCGCGGCGCCCAGGGCGTTCGCCCTCGGCTGCTTGGGGTGTTGTTGCGCGGGCTCACCTACGAATCGGAGCGCTGGCGGCTGGCCACCGTGGGGGATTGGAGCGCCTCGGGCACCCACTTGCCCTCGCCGGCTGTGGTGGCCAACCTCCAGAACCTCTGCCGCGATCTGTTCGCCCTGTTTGACGGTCAGACTCGGGGCGATGAGGAGGGCGAGCAGGCGGCCTGACTCCGTAATCCTTCGCAACCTTTAGGGGGTGGCAAGGGAGAGACCACTACGGTTGTCGAACCGATTATTGCCCTGCTGAACCGATGCCTGTCGCCCTGGCTTCCCAACTGCGTGAGGGAACGAAGAAAGCGCACACGATGGCCGAAAACACCGGTTTTGTGAGCTGCTTCCTCAAGGGAGTGGTGGATAAGGCCAGCTATCGCACCCTCGTGGCCGATCTGTGGCATGTGTACAGCGCGATGGAGGAGGAGATCGGTCGCCTGGGCGACCATCCCGTGGTGGGGCCCATCGCCTTCCCCCAGCTCAATCGCCGCGAGGCCCTGGAGCAAGATCTGGCCTACTACTACGGGTCGGATTGGCGCCAGCAGGCCAAGCCCACCCCCGGAGCCCAGGCCTATGTGGCCCGCATCCGCGAGGTGGCTCGCGAGGCGCCAGAGCTGCTGGTGGGTCACCACTACACCCGCTACATCGGCGATCTCTCTGGCGGACAGGTGCTGAAAACGATTGCTCGCAAAGCGATGAATCTTGGCGAGCACGATGGGCTGCGGTTCTACGAATTTGCCGCCATCGATGATGAGAAGGCCTTCAAAGCCAACTATCGAGAGATTCTCGATCGGCTGCCAATCGATCAGGCCACGGCCGATCGCATCGTGGCTGAGGCCAACCAGGCCTTCCACTGCAACATGAAGATGTTCCAGGAGCTGGAGGGCAATCTGGTGGCGGCGATCGGCAAGGTGCTTTTCGGATTCCTCACCCGTCGGCAGCGGACTGGCAGCACGGAAGCCGTGGTGGCCTGAGGCTGCCCTCGCCCACTTCTGAGCCAGACTCAGCAGTTTCCGTGACGCCCGCCGGCGTTTTCTCCCCCTGAGCGTTCCGCGCCTGAGCCCCGTTCGCTTTCTTGTGCCTGGCACCACCGGCAAGTTTCGCTGCGGTGGGCTTTTGGTGGAATTGCAAACCGCCGGCTTGGTGGGCTCCCTGCGCCCCACGCAGCTGGTGACCTACCGGCAGCGGGAACCGGACCATCCCTTCCTGGCCGACCTGCTGCGGCAAGAGCCAGATCCGGGCACGGCCCTCTGGGTGGTGAGCTGGGGCTTTGATGTGCCAGCCCTCCTGCGGCAGCTGCAGGGTCGGCCAGTGGCCTATCACGCCCACAGCAGTGGCTATGGCTTTTGCCTGCCACCGGGGGTGCCCGTGCTGGCGGTGAGCCGCAACACCCTCGCCTACTGGGGGGAGAAGGCATCTCGCCATCCCCTCTTCCTGGTGCCCAACGCCCTTCAGCCGAAGTGGCTGGAGCGCGGCGCCCGCCCCCCATTCCCCGGGCCATCGGGAGGCTTGGCGGCTCGGCGGCCGATTGATGTGCTCGTGCAGCGGCGCAAAAACAGCCGCTATGTGCTGGAGGAGCTGGTGCCTGAACTCCAGCGTGTCGGCCTGAACGTTGAGCTTCAGAACGGCTGGGTGGAGGATCTGGTGGATCTCTTCAACAGCGCCACCGTGGTGCTTTACGACTCGGCCGATTACTGGCGCGGGCGTGGAGTGAGCGAGGGCTTTGGCTTGCCGCCGATTGAGGCGTTGGCCTGTGGCTGTGTGGTGTTCAGCAGCCTCAACCATGCCTTGGCGGACACCTTGGATCCCGGTGTCCTCGGCCATCAGATCGGTTGCGGCACCCTGGCGAGCGATGTGGAGCGCATTCAGGCCGCTGTGCGAGACCCTGAGGCCTGGCGGGGCGAGCCCGAGCGGCTGGCGGCCTTGCTGCGGGAGTGCTCCGAGCCGGTGCTCCTGGAGCGCTGGCGGCATGCCTTGCAGGACATCGATGCCCATTGGCATCGCACCCTGGTCCTTGGCGCTGCCCCCTTGCAGGCTCAGCCGGTCTGGCGCCTGCGCTGGGGCCAGCGGGTGGGGCGCTTGCAGGGGTGGCTCTCGCGAGGGCTCAAGCGATGAACGCTCCAATAGCGTGCGGAGAATGGGATGGCAAGTAGAGCGTTGGCCAACAGACATCAGCCGCTTCTACAGAGCAACACTCTCAGCCATTTGAAGAGATTACTCATTTATTTGCCGCCGGAACGATTGCGGGCATTGCTGTTTCTTCTGCCCCTTTCAATTGTGCCAGCTTTGGCGGATCTGTTGACGGTTTGGGTGGTAAGTCGGCTGTTTGGTGCCCTGGTGGGCAGCAAGCTGCAGGACCATCTTCCTGGCGTGAAGGTGTTTGGGGGCAATGCGTTCAACCAGAGCTTGTGGCTGGTTGCCTTGCTGATCGCTTTTGCTTGGTTGGCTTCTCTCTCCAAGTTGTTATTGCAGTTTTTTCAGCAGCGTCTCACCGCGCGGATCTGGATCGATCTCTCCAATCAAGTGCATTCGCGTGTGTTGGCGCAAGGGTATGAATATCACCTCTCGAAAAGCACGGCAAAGCTCTCGGCCATGGTGCTGAGTCATGTAAAGAAAACATCGAACTCCGTGGTGAACCCACTGCTGCGAATGGTGGGCAGTATTTTTTCGATCGTGATGCTTTGTTTTGGCATCCTTTATCTAGGTCGTGGCCTCGCTGCCCTGCTGATTGTTTTGTTGATCGGGGCGTATCTCGCTGCCTCCTTGGTGATCACGCCATACCTTCGCCATGCCTCCCGCCAGAAAATCAGGTTGGAGGCGCGCACAGCCCACATTCTCTTGGAATCTTTGGGATCGATTCGAGATATTCGGCTCAGCAATTCTGAGCGCTATTTTCGAGATGCCTTCCTCCACGCTGGCGAGGAGTCGAAGCGCTATGCCTGGGCTTCGGAACTGTTGCCCACCGTTCCCCGCATGCTGATCGAACCCTTCGGGATCACGATCATCTTTGCTGTGGGAGCTGTGCCCGCCCTGATGAGCGGCGACAACGAGAAGGTGCTGCAGATCATTCCTTTCCTCGCCACGTTGGCTGTTGCCGCCCTGCGGCTCACGCCTCCCCTTCAGGATTTCTTTGCCGCCCTCACCCAGCTGCGCAGCGGTTTGCCCGTGGTGGAGAGCATCCTCGACCTGCTCGACCTGCCCAGTTCCCGCCCCACCCTTGCCACACCGGGGGTGCCGACGCCCGAGGGGATCTTCCCCACCCGCTCGATCCGGTTGCAAAACGTCTGGTATCGCTATCCCACCAGTGAGGAGTGGGTGCTGGAGGATGTGACCCTATCGATTCCCGTGGGCTCCCGCATCGCCCTGGTGGGCACCACCGGGGGAGGGAAGACCACCACCGCCCATGTGTTGCTCGGGTTGCTCGACCCGCAGCGGGGTTGCCTGCAGTTGGATGGCATTCCCGTGAGCGAACTGGACATGCCTGCCTGGCAGGCCAGCTGCGCCCAGGTGCCTCAATTCATCAATCTGCTCGATGCCAGCATTCTTGAGAATGTGGCTTTTGGGCAGTCCGAGGAGGAGATCAACCAGGCGGAGGTTTGGGAGGCGCTGGATGCCGCCCAGCTCGATGAATTCGTGAGTGAACTCCCCTATGGCCTCCACACCCCCATCGGTGAAAACGGCCTGCAGCTCTCTGGAGGGCAACGCCAGCGTCTGGCCCTGGCCAGGGCCTTCTACCGTCGGGCCCGTTTCCTGCTCCTGGATGAGGCCACCAGCGCTCTGGACAATCGCACCGAGAATGAGGTGATCGAAGCCCTGGAATTGGTGGGTCGGCGCTGCACCACCTTGGTGATTGCCCATCGCCTCAGTACGGTGAAGCGCTGTGACCGCATCTACGAATTTGAGGGGGGCCGCATCAAGGCGTTTGGCACTTTCGATGAATTGCGCCACCTGTCCGAATCGTTCCGCGATCTGGCCTCTCTCGAGGCCCGTTCCGCCAGCTGAACGGGTTTTTTGCCGCGATCGGTCATTTCCTCGCTGTCTCCCTTCACCCTCGCTTTGCCATTGATGTCTGCCTCCCCCCTCACCCTGATCGCTGGTCCCTGTGTGATCGAGAGCCCGGATCTGGTGATGGAGGTGGCGTCCCACTTGCAGGGCCTGGCCGAGCGCCTGGGGATCGATGTGATCTTCAAAGCCAGCTTTGACAAAGCCAATCGCAGCTCAGGTGGCTCCTTTCGCGGCCCGGGAATGGAGGAAGGGCTGGAGGTGCTGGCTGAGGTGAAGCGCCGCTTTGGCCTGCGCCTGCTCACCGATATCCATGAGAGCCACCAGGCTGAGGCGGTGGCCCCGGTGGTGGACGTGTTGCAAATCCCTGCCTTTCTCTGCCGCCAAACGGATCTGCTCTTGGCCGCGGCCGCGGCTGTGCGCGGCAGCGACCGGGTGATCAATGTGAAAAAGGGTCAGTTCCTCGCCCCTTGGGACATGGCGCAGGTGGTGGCGAAACTTCGGGAAGCTGGCGTGGAGCACCTTTGGCTCACGGAGCGGGGCACCTGCTTTGGTTACAACACGCTGGTGGTGGATTACCGCAGTTTCCCCCAGCTCCGGGCCCTCGGCTGCCCGGTGATTTTCGATGCCACCCATTCGGTGCAACAGCCCGGCGGCCGCGGCACCAGCACCGGCGGGCAGCGGGAGTTTGTGGCCCCTCTGGCGCGGGCCGCCGTCGCCGTGGGGGTGGATGGTTTGTTCATGGAGGTGCACCCCGATCCCGATCGCGCCCTCAGCGACGGCCCCAACATGGTGCCTCTCCATCGCCTGGAACCCCTGTTGCAGCAGTTGCTCACCATTCGCACTGCCCTGTTGGAGCAGCCTGAAGCCGTGAGCCACCTCTGAGCGGCGGCTTCCCCATGTTGCGCGTGTTGCACCGGCGCTGGCGCCACCTCTGGGCCTCCCGCCGTTGTCGAGGTCGGCTTCGGCAACTGCGATTGTTGGTGTTGGATGTGGATGGAGTGCTCACCGATGGCGGTCTCTGGACCACCGAAAACGGGGACGTGATCAAGCGCTTTGACGTGCGGGATGGCCTGGGCATTCGCCTGCTGCAGCAGGCGGGCCTGGAGGTGGCCTGGCTCAGCGGCGGAAAAAGTGGCGCCACCGAGCAGCGCGCCCGCTATCTCGGCATCGACCATGTGCTCACCGGGGTGGGGGATAAACCTGCTGCCCTCGCCGCCCTGCAGGCCCGGCTGGGGGTGAGTGCCCAGGAGAGCGCTTTCGTGGGCGATGACCTCAATGATCTCGCCGTGCGGCCCGTCATCGGCTTGCTGCTGTGCACCGCCGATGCGGTGGCCCCCCTCCGACAGCGGGCTGATTGGGTGCTCGACCGCAATGGAGGGGATGGGGCGGTGCGCCGCCTGGCGGAGGAGATTTTGCGAGCCCGGGGTGAGTGGGCCGCGCTAGCGGGTCAAGGTTGGAGGCAACGCAATGATTGACCGCTTCACCCGACTGCGCGCCAACGTGCGGGAGCAGTTGCTTCAGGGCCTGAGGGGCGGCCGGTTCGGGCCCCTGAATCGCTTGGCCCGTCTGGATCGCGACCAGTGGCAAGCTTTGGCGGCCTATCGCGGCCTGGTGCATCAGGCCTTCTCCAGCAGGCCCCTGGCGCCCCAGGTGTGCAGTGATCTCTGGGATCAGGGAGAGTTTCGTTCTTCGGCCGATCGCAAGGCCTTTTTCAGCCCGGCCCGCAGGGAGCTGGAGAATTCTTCCCATCACTACGGCCATGACGTGCAGCTCAAGCGCCATGCCGGCCTCCCCCTGATCGGGGCACCCCTGCCCTGGTTGCTGGAGCATGGCCTCAAGGTGAGCCGCACGGCCACGTTTGAAAGTCCCCGCCGCTGGACCCGCGGCTACCTCTGCATGGGGGAACGCCGGGCGGCCTGGTTGCAGGAACGGTTTGCTCTGCCGGCCGTGCCGATCGGCCCCTGGGTGGCGTATGCCCGGCCCTTGCTCACGGCCCCAGAGATCCAAAGCTTGCGAGAGCAGCTTGGCCCCACTTTGCTGGTGGTGCTCGCCCACAGTTGGGACCAGGTGGAGCGCAAGATGGATCTGCCGGCCTGCATCGAGGCCATCGCCGCCATCGCCGAGGCCGGGGGATACGGCTCGGTGATCTGGCTGCGGCATTGGAAGGATCCCCAACTGGAGGGGTTGCCCCCCGCCTGGATCGTGGCTTGCAATGGCCACCGCTCCAACCCCTGGTTTTTGGATGCCATGCGGACGTTGCTCGAGCTCAGCGATGGGTTGGCGAGCAATGCCTTCGGCACCCATTTGGGCTACGGCGTGGCCCTTGGCCTGCGCCTCCACTGGCTTCCGGTGGAGGCCGAGCAGGATCTCTCCACCTTGCGGGCAGCGAAAGCCGAGGAGGAGGCTGCGGAGTGGGCGGAGCGGCAACGGCTCAGCGCCGAACTCGCCAGCCGCCTGAGGGTGCCCGAACCAACCGCCGCTGCTTCGGTGCGAGAGCTGCTCGATCCCTACTGGGGCTTTGATCGGATCCAAGGGGCGGGTGCCCTGGGTCGACTGCTGCGGGGAGACCCCCACGCCGCAGTCCGAGGCGGGTGATGCTTCCCTTCCCCAGCAACGCCCCGTACCGGATCGACCAGGTGGGTGCCGCGCCCCTGCTCTTGGCCTTGTTGACGGCAGCCATCCTCGTCACAGCCACCCTGATGAGCAGCCTGGCTCGCCCGGCTCGCTTGTCCTTGTGGGCTGCCGCGGGAGCCGTTCTGTTGGGCGAGGTGACCGTGCTGTTCGGGCTTGCCTCCTGGGGCACCAGCGATGTCACGAAGCTGAGTCACTACTTTGCCGTCAATCTTCGTGCTCTGCAGTTGGAGCCGTTTTGGATCCAGATTGCTCCCCTGATTGTGTGGTTGCCCTACCGGATGGCCCTTGTGCATGGCCTGGTGTCTGCCGGTTATGCCGCTTTGGGGCTGGGGCTCGCCCGCCGCTGGCAGGCTCTGGCCTGGGGGCCGTGGTGGGCTTTGCTGATGGTGTTCAGCCCCTTTTTGTACAATTTTCTTCAAAGTGGCGTCAGCCGGCAGGCCCTGGTGACCCTGCTGTTGGTTCCCCTGCTGTTGTGGGCAGGCCAACTGGCGCCAGTGGGTCGTGGTGTGATGGCCCTGCTCACCCTTTGGGCTGCCACCGTGCATGGGGGTTTTGTGTTGACAGCCCTGCTGGCCTTGGTGCCCAGGGGGCTGGTATCGCTCGGGCGGGCAGATCCAAGCCCCGTGGCCGCCTCCCCCTCCCTGGGGTCAGCTGGCCGAGGATCTCGTCGCCCTCTGCTGCTGGCGCTTGTGCTCTTGGGCTTGGCGGGACTGCTGGCGCTGGTGGCACCGATGTTGTGGTCCAAGCTGCATCACTACACGATGAAAGAGAGTTTCTTCAACAGCTATGCCCTTTCCCCACAGGTGGTGAGGCTGCAGTTGGCGTTGGGGCTGGGCACGGGCATGGTGTGCTGGGTTCGGCGCCTGGGCTGGCGCCAGCTGTTGGCCTGTCGGTACACCCGCCAACTGGCCTTCTTTGGCGTTCTCTTTGCGCTCATCCAACAGTGTCTGCGACAGGACTGGCTGCCGTCCTTCACCAGCCGCTTTGCCGATCCAGTCGGGTTGTTTCTTCTCATTGTTTACCTGGCTTGGTTGGAGCGCTATCGCTCCCGCTGGGCCGTGCTGCCCGCGCTAGCCGTCACCCTGGATTTCTGGCTGCTGGAGCGGCTGCCCGATGCCCTCACCCTGCGGTGCGGCCAGGATGATGCTTTTCTGTGTGTGCCCGATCGCTGGCCCTGGCAGGTGCGCTGGCAATCCCCCCCCTAGTGCTGCCAGAAACTGGCTGACGTTGTTGCCCGTTTCGTTGTTCCTGAGCACGCCGATCCCTGGTGTCCTTCATACTTGCTGCCGTTCCCTCCAACCGCCCGGCTCCCGCCCATTGTCCGAGTCCGCCAAAGGCACCCTCGCAAGCAGGAGATTCGTCCAGGCAACACCCTTGCTCTTCCGGTTGCTTTGGGGGCTCACCCTTTTGGGCCTGCTGATTCGGGCCCTGCGCCAACCCACGCTGGCTGGCACCTACGAGCCCAAGCTGGATGAGCTGCTCTATGCCGGGCAGCGCCTGCTCGACGGCCAGCTGCTCTACGTCGGCCTGGTGAACGGCACGCTTCCCTTGGCCCAGTGGCTCTACGCACCATCGGCGTGGCTCGGCAGCCTCCCAGCCCATCGCCTGTTGATTCTTGCCGTGAATGCTCTCGCTGGCGGGCTGTTGGCTGGAGCCTTGCGCAACGTTGCCCGAGCTGGTCTGATCGCCCTTGCTCCGGGATCCATGCTCCCCTTGGCGGCCGCCACGGCCTTTGTGGTGGGATCCCAGTTGGTGCCAGGTGGCCTTTCCGGCTTGCCGGAGCACTTCGCCAATGCCTTCCTCGTGCTGGGTCTGTTCGGGTTCAGCCGCCTGGTGGCCGCGGGGGTCGAGCAGGTGCCTTTGCTCCGACGGGAGCTCGCCTCGACAGGCGCCGCCCTCGCCCTGGCCCAGCAGTGTGCCCCTCGGCTCACCTCACCGCTGTTGATGGCGATCGTTCTGGCGCTGCTGTTCCTGCGGATCCCGCGCCTGGTGGCGGTGGTGTTGCCACTCCTGGCCGGTGGCCTGGCGGCAGCCTTGCTCCCCTTTGCTCCCTACCTGTTGGTTGCTGGAGGCCCCGGTTTGGCCTGGGCTGGGGCTGTGCAGCTCCCCCTGGAGCAGGCCGCTCGCCTCGCTGCTGAGAGCGATCGTCTCCTGCCCTTGCTGGGGGATTTCCTCAGGCTCAATCTCGCTGGTCTGCCTGTCTGGCTGTTGGCCATCGTGCCCTGTGTTGCTTTGGTGGACTTTGCGGTCAGGCGGGCTCGCCATCCTTTCGGTCGCGGCGATCAGCTGCTGCTGCTTCCAGTTTTGGCCCTGTTCTTCGTGCTCGAAACCCTGCAGGCCTTCCTGAGAGGTGGCTTTGAGTCTGAGGAGAGGATGTTGCTGGTGCTGCCCTCGGTGATCTTCATGGTGTGTGGCTTTGCCGTCATGGAGCACCACCACAACCCCTGGCGACGCCGTGTGGCCGGGGTGGCGCTGCTGGTGCTCTCCCTGATCGTGTTCAACAACGTTTTTCTGGCCACCCTTCTCCACACCCCACGGCAACCCAGTGAGATTGTGCGTGAACTGGAAGTGGATCGCGGCGTGGCACGGCGCGCTCTGCTGGCCCAGCCCCCGGGGTTGCGGGGCTTCACCGCCCCCCAGGATGTGGCGCTCCAGCGTCAGCTGCGCCAAAGGGCCACCACCACGGGAATCGGTCCTGAATGGAGCCTCAACCAACAGAACCTGCAACCCAGCTGGGCCACCCGTCGGCTGGTTCTACCCACCGAGCCCTCCACCATCTGCCGCCAGCTCACCGATCCCAGCAACCACCACCTGGTGTGGATGCGCACGGATCCCGACGGGCCAAACACCGAAGCCTTCTTCCGCGCCTGTCTGGATCGGGAACCGGGCCAGTGGCAGGACATCAGCGCTGATCTCAAGCTCACTACAGGTGAATACCGCGTCTTCCGCAGACGGGCCCTGCCAGCTCCAGCTCCCGCCGCCCAGCCTGCTCCCTGAAGATGGTTGCTCCCTTCCCCGACATTGCGCCATTTCGCGTCGACCAGGTCATGCAGGCCCCAGGGGCCATGGCCGTCCTCTTTGTGGCCCAGGGGGTGGCATCGATTCTGATCCACATTGCGGGCGTGCAACAGCGGCGCAGGCTTTGGCGCGGAGCTGTGATCGCCCTGCTCCTGCTCGTGCTGCTCTTTTTCACCCTCGCCAGTTGGGGCAACAGCGACACCACTCGTTTTTCCCACTACATGGAGTGGGAACCGGATCGGGCTCCGCCTGAACTGCTCTGGCGTGTGCTGCGGCCGTTGGTGTTGCTCTTGCCTTACCGCATGGCTGCCGTGCAGGGCCTGGTGGCGACCGCCTTTGCGGCTGCCCCCATTGCCCTGGCGGCCCATTGGCGGGCCAGGCCATGGGCGGGCTGGTGGGCCCTGCTGCTGATCTGTAGTCCCCTGCTGCGGGGGTTTCTACAAAATGCCCACACCCGCCAGGCTTTGGCCGTGGTGTTGCTCTTGCCCCTCTTCCTGCAGTCGGCGCGGCTGGTGCGGATCGATCGGCGCTGGGTGGGACTCGGGGTCGTGCTTTCGGCCCTCACCCACAACACCTTCGTGCTCAATCTGCCCATTGCCCTGTTGCCAGCCCTGCAGCGCATTCCAGAGGGGTGGCGCGAATTGCGGCTCAAGGCCCGGGCCTTGAGCCCGCAGAGCCTTCAGCGCCGCTGGCCCTTGCTCCTGGCCGGGCTCGGGGTGCTTGCTCTGCTGCTGATGGTGGCTCCGACCGCCTGGGAACGGTTTACGGATTACTCCACTGACGAGTATTTCAATAGCTATAGCCTGCGGGCAATCGTGGGCCGGTTGCAGCGAGCCCTGGCCCTGGGCCTGGTGCTTGGCTGTCTGCAGGCGCGTCAAGATCCCCGCAGGCTGCTGCGCTGCCCGCTCACCCAGCTGCTCCTCCTCTTTGGCCTCCTCTACCACGGGATCCAGGCCTCGATCAGCGGCCTTTGGCTTCCCCAGATCACAAGCCGCCTGGCAGACGGGGTGGCCTTTTTCCTGTTGATTCTCTATTTGGCCTGGCTGCACCGCTACAAGGCCTACTGGTGCATTCTGCCTGCGCTATATGTCACCCTCCAATACTGGCTAGAAGGTCGCATTCTCTACTCCGCCACTTTCGCTTGCGGGCGTAATGATGAATTTCTCTGCATTCCCGATCGCTGGCCCTGGCAAGTTCGCTACTGAGGGTGCCGATGGCAACGGGCCCAATGTGATCTTCCTCACATGTTGGCCGTGCCTTTTGCTACAGAATGAGGGAAGGACGGGCAGCCTCAGTGATAGCTCCAGGGAAAGAGGAGAGCGGGCCAATGGTGTGGGCCCCAGGGCTGAAACGGCCTGCATCGCATGCGTTGCCGCCTGCATTGCGATCGCGAGCCACCCTTCAGTGGGGCTGTATCTTCTTGGCCGCTTTTCTGGCCATTCACTGGCAGGAGGTCAGCTCGCCCACGCTCAATGTGGACGATTGGGCTCTGCTGGGTGACCCCATTCATCAGCTGGCCCAGAGCCGGCCCAGCTGGGATGTGATCTATGGGCTGCTCTTCCAACAGGCGTTCTCTCCTTTCTTTGGCTGGTTGCTTGCCGCAGCCTCCATTTTTGCCATCGCCGCCTGCCTGCCCCTGTTCCTGCCTGCCCTGACTCCACCCTGGATCGCCCTGGCGGCCTTGCTGATTTCCCTGCATGCCTATTTGCTGGATTTGTTTAATTTCAGTTTCGCGATCGGTTTGTATCTGGTGCCTGCAGCGCTCTCCGTCTGGGGAGGTGTGCTGATCGCCTTCAATCCAGCGCCACCCCTGTTGGGCAGGCGCTGGCTGGATGGGGTGCTCGGCGTGGTGATGGTGGTGTTTGCCATGGGGATTTATCAGCCCAATGGGGTGATGGGTTTGGGGTTGATCGGATTTGATGCCCTCAGTCGCGCCCTTGGAACGGCGCGTTTCCCCCGCAAAAGCGGCCTCAGGGTGCTGTTTGGGATGGTCGGCGGCTCGTTGATCTATGCCCTGATCGCCAGCGTCGCGATGGGACACCAACCCGCCAATGAACGCACCGGCTTTGCTTCGCCGGCCCGCTTGGTGGAAAAACTGCTCAACGCCGATGTCTACCGCGAGATCTACGCCACCAACGTTTCGCTCCTCTGGACCCCAGCCCAGATCCTCCTGTCCCTCTCCTTCCTGCTTGTGCTCCTGATGTTGTCGCTCGCGCTGTGGCGCCGCTCCAGCGCTGGAGCCGAGCGGATTCGGCGCTTGGGCTGGCTGTGGCTTGCCGCGGGCTGGCTCACCCTGCTGCCGCTGTTTCTCTACTTCGTGTTGCAGGCTGGCTTCCCCAGGCGTTCCCTGGGCCTGGGCAACTTTGGCAGTGTGGGGTTCCTGGTGATGGCTCTGGTGTGGCTCCAAGGGGTGGGTGGCCCGAGGGGGCCATGGCTGCGAAGAGGGGTGCGGGCCCTGGTCGGGATCTTGATCGTGGGCTACGCGATCCCCCAGGCGGCCTTTGCCAGCAAGGTTTGGGAGCGTGTGCACCTGCTGGAACGGCGAGACATGGCCATGGCTCAGGCCATTGCCGCCGATGTGCGCTCCCTCTCACGAGCCAATCCAGGTGTGGCCCCTTCGCCCTTCCAGCTGTTTGGCACCACGGAGAGAAACCAACCCTTCCCCCACTGGAGCAGCGTGGGCGAATCGGCGTTTCGCCAGAGCTGGAGCATCCAAGGCATCTTCCGCCAATTGCTGGGCCTGCAGGTGACTCACATCGCCTATCGCAGCGAGGGCAATGAGGCGCAGGTGCGGAGCACGGTGCCCCGCTGCACCGCTTGGCCTGATCCTGGTTCGATCGTGGTGCATCAAGGCCAGTGGTTGGTTTGCCTCGAAGCCAATCCAGCCTCCGCTCGCGCGCCGGGGGGCTAACTCCCTCCTGGCCCTGGGGGCGCCAGCCCGGTCAGGCTCTCCTGCTTGAGCTCTCTTCGATCTGGGCCGTGAGGAGGGCCATGCGCCATTTGCGCAAGCCCCGGTGAAGGAATTCCAGGGGCTTGCGTCGATAGAGGGGATTGAGGCGCCAGAGGGGAGCAAGGCCCAACCAACGCACCTGGGCTGTCGTGAGCGCCCTGACGCCGAAGAGGGCGGAGGTCATGCCGCAGACCACGATCGTGCCCTCCGGGCGGGACTCTTCCACCAGGCGAATCAGCACCTCCAGCGGCAGGCTGGAGCGCAGGGGGGGCGCTAGCCAGGCCTCCGTGAGGGGGCCGAAGCTGCCGTCGATGGGGGCTTTGGGATGGTCAACCAACTGCAGACGATCGATCCCCGGCCTGAAGCCCTGCCGTTGCAGCTGCTTGCACCACTGGCGCAGCACCTCCTGTGGCATGCGGCTGCCGGGAAACTGGTGGGCCAAATTGGGGACTGAGCAGAGCCAGAGAGGCCGATCGGGGATGGCGTGGCTCAGACAGTGCGCCACCTCTGCGCTGCCCCTCTGGCGCAGTGCCTCCACCAGCGTGGCGAAGAGCTGCTGCCGGGTGGCCTCCGGCACGGGCTCGGGAGGAAGGGGCGGCCGATGCCAGCGGGGCTGACGGCCACTGATCACGTAACGCACCACGCGCCCTGGTTCCGGGATGGGGCGTCCCAGCAGGCTGGGCACGATGGCTCGCAGCTCCCTTGGGCAGCGGTAGTACACCCCCAGGCCATCCCCACACACCACCATGCGAGAGATGGCCAGGTGGTCGATCACCTCCCGCTGACTGGTGAGCCACTGGCTGTTGAGCGAGGCCCAATCCCACATTCCTGGCTTCAGCTCGGTGGGATGGGCCACGAGCCGCAGCGCGCCAAAGCGCCCTGGTTGTCTGTGTTGGAGCACAGCCAGCCAGCGTTCGATTTCGCCATGCATTCCCGCCAGGGCCTCGGGCTGCTTGCGCAGCACTCCTGTGACCACGATGGCGATGGGCGCGGGCCCCCCCCGCTCAGAAAGCAGGGTGCTCACCACCGCCAGCTGGTGCACCAGATGGATCAGCCCCCCGGTGAGCACCAGGATCCGGGGCTGCTGGGGCTCGGGGCTCAAGAGGGAGGGGTGGCGAGGGGCTCGATCGGCGCCAGACGGGGATCGAGGATCTTGGGACCCATCCCGGGAAACTTCACAGCCAGGGAGATCTTCTCCCCAGATCCAAACAGGTGGGTGATGGTCCCCACCCCGAAGCTGCTGTGGTGGAGCTGATCCCCCACGGCCCAGCTGTGGGCCACAGCCCGACGTCTCACGGCGTTGCTGGGCGCACCCGCCGCGCCTCCTGTGGCCACCTGCCTGCTCTCCTGTCGATCAATGCGGGTGAGTCGATCGATCCGCTGCTCCCGCCGCAGGGCCGCCCCGCCAGTGCGGGGCACATCTCCCTGCAGCAAGTCCGCTGGCAGTTCAGAAAGAAAGACCGAAGGCACCGCAGGTTCGCGCATGCCGCCCCACAGGCGCCGCTCGCAGGCATGGGAGAGGAACAGCCGCTCCCGGGCCCGGGTGAGACCCACATAGCAAAGGCGCCGTTCCTCCTCCAGGGAGGCCGGGTCATCGAGGGAGCGATAACTCGGGAACAGCCCCTGCTCCATCCCCACCAGGAACACCACCGGAAACTCCAGACCCTTGCTGGCGTGCAGGGTCATCAACACCACCCGTTCCGAGGCGGTGTCCTTGTCATCGGCATCGCCGGCCAGGGCAGCGGTGGAAAGGAAGCCCTCCAGGGATCCTTCCTCGTTTTCCTCCTGATATTGCAGGGCGGCATTCACCAATTCGTTCAAGTTGCGGCGCCGATCTTCCGCCTCATCGGTGGCTTCGGCGATCAGTTCCGCGAGGTAGCCGCTCTGCTCCATCACCCGCTGCACCAGCTCGGCGGGCGGCGCTTCCTGCAGGCGCTGCTGCAGATCGCGCAACAGCTCAGAAAACTGCAACAGGCCCTTGGCGGATCGACCGGCCAGGGAGCGCACGGCTTCGGGGTCGCTCACCACCTCCCAGAGGGGCAGCCCCAGCTGGTTGGCCGCGTCGCTGAGCCGCTCGATGGTGGTTTTGCCGATGCCGCGGCGGGGCACGTTCAACACCCGCAGCAGGCTCACTGAATCGGCGGGATTCACCAGCAGACGGAGGTAGGCCAGGATGTCCTTGATTTCGCGCCGGTCGTAAAAACGCAGGCCCCCCACCACCAGGTAGGGGATGCCCCAGCGCACCAGCGCTTCCTCCAGGGCCCTGGACTGGGCATTGGTGCGGTAAAGCACGGCCAGATCCCCCCAGGCCAGCTCCGGATGGGCGGCGTTGAGCATGCGCATGCGGTGCACCACAGCCTCCGCCTCGGCGATTTCGTCATCGCAGCGGGTGAGGCTGATGGGTTCCCCTTCACCCCGGGTGGGCCGCAACACCTTGTCGATGCGTTCGCTGTTGTTGGCGATCAGCGCATTGGCAGCCTGCAGGATCGTGGCGGTGGAGCGATAGTTGTCTTCCAGTTTCACCATGGTGCGGGTCGCCTGGTCGTCGGCGCCGTCGCCGAAATCGGCTTGGAAGCCCATCAAAATCTTGAAATCGGCGGCGCGAAAGCTGTAAATGCTCTGATCGGCATCCCCCACCACAAACACCGATCGATCCTGCCAATCACTTATCAGGCCAGGATCTTTGCCATCGGCCACCAGGAGTTTGAGCAGCTCGTATTGCGTGCGGTTGGTGTCTTGATACTCATCGACAAGCACGTGGCGAAAGCGCCGGTGCCAGTAGCTGCGAACGTCGGCATTTTGCCCGAGAAGCTGCACGGGCAAGAGCAGCAGATCATCAAAATCCAAGGCGTTGTTGGCCGCCAAGGCCCGTCGGTAGTGCCGGTAGGCTTCGGCCACCTTGCGATCCCGTTGGCCCTCGGCATTGGCCTCCAGCTGGTCGGGCAGCCAGCCCTGGTTTTTGGCATTGCTGATGGCCCAGCGCACCTTTTTCGGCTCAAAGCGCTTGGGATCCAGCCCCAGCTCCTGGGTGACGATCTCCTTCACCAGGCTTTGGGCGTCGTTTTCGTCGTAGATGGTGAACTGGCGCGTCCAGCGCAAACCTTCGGGATCGTTGTATTTGTCGATGTCGAACCGCAGCAGGCGGGCAAACAGGGCGTGGAAGGTGCCGATCCAGAGGTCTTTGATCACCTCGCGGTAGATGCGGCTGCGCAGCTGTTTTTGCTCCACCAGGGGCAGGGTGGCCCAGGGCTGGCCGAATTGGCGCTGGGCCAGGGCCTGGGCGAGCAGCACCTCCAGCCGCTCCTTCATCTCCCGCGAGGCCTTGTTGGTGAAGGTCACCGCCAACAGGGCCGCCGGGTCGACACCGTGGTGGCCGATCAGGTGGGCGATGCGATGCGTGAGAGCACGGGTTTTGCCGCTGCCCGCCCCGGCCACCACCAGCAGGGGCCCACTGGCGTGATCCACGGCCCGGCGCTGGGCATCGTTCAGACCGGCAAGAAAGCTCATCGGAGGATGGTATCGAGGCCGTTGCTGTCCTTGCCACTCCCCTGGCTGGCTTGGCGGGGTGGCTCGGGGTGTGGTGGTGCTCCTTAACCTTTGGCGTGGATTGTCTCAGGGGTCGCGCATTGATGGCCGCGCATGCACCTGCCCCCTCGGGCCGGCCAGAGGGCTCCTATCGGCCAGACATCGATGGGCTGCGGGCCGTGGCCGTGCTGGCCGTGATCCTGTTTCACTTCAACGAAGCCCTGCTGCCCAGCGGCTTTCTTGGGGTGGATGTGTTTTTTGTGATCTCGGGGTTTGTGATCACGGGCTCCCTGGCCCGCCATCAAGCACACCGGTTGCGTCCGTTTTTGCTCCAGTTTTACGCCCGTCGCGTGAAGCGGTTGTTGCCGCTGCTGATCGCCTGTGTGCTGCTGACCTCGCTGGTGGGAGCCCTGGTGGTCACCCCGGGATCGGAGGAAGCCACGGCCACCTGGCAAACGGGGGTGGCGGCGCTCTTTGGAGCGGGCAACCTCGTGTTGCACGCACGGCAGTTTGATTACTTCGCCCCCACCACGGGGCTCAACCTCTTCACCCACACCTGGTCGTTGGGGGTGGAGGAGCAGTTTTATCTGCTCTTCCCGTTCATCGTGTTTGCCAGTGGTTTTGCCCGGGGTGCTCCAGGCGGCGGGCGCCGGCTGGCCTGGCCGCTGCTCCTGCTCAGTGGGGCCTCCCTGGCCGGTTGGCTGGTGCTCAATCAACGGGATCCAGGCCTGGCCTACTACCTCTTCCCCGTGCGTTTCTGGGAGATGGCGGCCGGTGCCTTGGCCTACCTGGCCTGGCGCGCCCGCCCCGTGGCCGCCTGGCTGGCGCCTCCCCTGCCCACCGTTCCTTTGGCCTTGGCCCTGCTGGTGCTTCTGGCCCTGCCCAAGCCTTTCGCCACCCTGACCACGGTGGCGGCGGTGGTGGTGACGGCCCTGCTGCTCTGGGGCCTGACGCCAGATCAGATCACGACGCGTCTGCTCAGCACGGCTCCGATGCGGGAGATCGGCCTGCTCTCCTATGCCCTCTACCTCTGGCACTGGAGTGTGCTCTCGCTCAGCGCCTGGACCGTGGGCATCCATCCCTGGACCGTGCCCTTTCAGCTGGCCCTCATCGCTTTGTTGGCGGTGTGGAGCCATCGCTGCATTGAAAATCCGCTCCGTCGGGCGGCCTGGGGAGGCACTCCTCGGCTCACGCTGCTTTACGGCCTGCTGGCCATTTCCCTCGCCAGCCTCCTGATCTACGGGCAGGGCCATCTTTGGCAAGGCAAGCTTTTCGCAGGTGATCCAGCCCGAGCCCAGATGCTGCCCTGGCAGAAACAGCTGGCCATCTCCGGCACCTCTGTCACGAGCCTCCACTGCCACAGCGAGCCCGCCGATCCCGAAGGGCCATTCACCCCCTACTCCCGCCGTTGCACCACAGAGCGCCGGCCCAGCGATCGCCAGCGCCTGTTTGTGCTCGGCGACAGCCATGCCCTAACGCTGTTGCCCCTGGAGGAGCGCCTTCATGCCTCCTTGCCCCTGCAGATCACCCATTACTCCCGAAACGGTTGTCCCATGCCGCCCTCCGCCGCGGGGCATGAATCGAGCGGTTGTTGGGCCTTCAGCCAGCAGGCGCTCGCCTCAGTGCTGGCCGAGGTGAGGCCGGGGGATGTGGTGCTGGTGCACAACTATTTCCGATCCCATTTCGGCGAGGGGGAAGACACCCGCTCGATGCAGATCGATGGGCAGGGGCGCCACGTTATGGGCGAGAGGGCCAAGGTGAGCTATTACCAGCGTGGCTTGGCTTCCTTGGCGGATGCCCTCGCGGCCAAGGGGGCCTCGCTGCTGATCATGGCCGATGTGCCACGTTTTCTCGCCCTCAAGGTGGATCAAAACCTCTGCGTGAAGGAATGGTTTCGCCCCAGGCTGCCCCCCTCCTGCCGCTCAGCGTTGCAGCAGACCCGTCGCGCCCATGCGGAAGATCACCTGGCGCTGCGCCGCATGTTTGCCAGCCTGGAGGGGGCCCACAGCAACGTGCATGTGTTTGATCCGGCGGCCACGCTCTGTCCGGATGGGGTGTGCCGCAGCCACGATTCGCAGGGCAACCTGCTCTATCGCGACCGCGACCATCTCGAGACCCGGGCGGTGCAGCAGCTGGCCGAGCCACTGCGCAGCTTCCTCCAGAAGCGGGGCTTGCTGGCCCCCGCTGGCTGAGCCGGGGGGCGGGACGTACATTGATCAGCCCTGCGCCAGGCGAGCCGTTGGCCCAGACCCCAGCCAGTCCCTTTCGGCCCATCCCGATTTTCATCGGTTACGACCCTCGCGAGCGGGCCGCCACCAATGTGCTGATCGATAGCCTCTACCAGCACAGCCGTCGGCCGCTGGCGATCACCCCGATCGTCACCCCCCAACTGGAAGAGGTGTTTCACAGGGAGCGGGATCCCAAGCAAAGCACCGCCTTTTCCTTCACCCGTTTTCTGGTGCCTTGGCTGATGGGTTATCAGGGCTGGGCCATCTTCATGGATTGCGACATGCTCTGCCGGGGCGATATCGGCGAGCTTTGGGATCTGCGGGATGAGCGCTATGCCGTGCTCTGCGTGCAGCATGAGCACGTGCCAAACGAGAGCGTGAAGTTTTTGGGGGAGGTGCAAAGCCCTTATCCCAAAAAAAACTGGAGTTCCCTGATGCTCCTCAACTGCGCCCGTTGCACCGCCCTCAGCCCCGAGTATGTGAATGGGGCCAGCGGCCTGGAGCTCCATCGCTTCCACTGGCTCGAAGGGGATCACGAGATTGGTGCCCTTCCAGATCGCTGGAACCATCTGGTGGATGTGCAGCCACCGCCCCAGGCGGCTGCGGCGGAAGGAGGCCCCACCCTGTTGCATTGGACCCTGGGTGGACCGTGGTTTCGCGAGCAGCGCACGATGGGCGGTCCCCTGGCGGCGGAGTGGTTCAGCGCCCGGGATGACGCCCTGCGCCTGTGGGATTGAGCATTGTCACGGTGTGCATGAACCGCCGGGAGCACCTACTGGCGACGGCCCCGAAGGTGTCGGCCTGGCCCCATCACAGCGAGCACGTGATTGTGGATTGGAGCAGCGCGGTGCCGTTGCGCCGGGAGGAGCTGCCAGCGGATCCACGGGTGCGCTTGTTGCGGGTGGAGGGGGAGCCGCGTTGGAACCTGTGCCGGGCGTACAACTTTGCCGTGGCCCAAGCCCGTGGCGACCGGGTGCTGAAGCTGGATGCGGATGCCTGGCCAACGGAGGCCTTTGATCCCGACCAACCGGGTCTGCGGCTGGAGGGGGAATGGACTGGCGAGAGGGGCCCGCTCTGCGCGTTTGGCAGCGGCCCGGAAGGCCGCAAGGGACAGTTTTTGATCGAGCGTGGGCTGTTCGAGGCGGTGGGTGGATTCAATGAGTTGCTGGTGGGCTATGGGTTTGACGACAAGGATCTGCTGGCTCGTTTGCAGCAACTCAGTGGCGAGATGGCCCGTTTTCTGCCTCCCGAGTGGGTTGGTGTGATCGCCCATGGCGATGCGGAGCGTGCGGAGCAGGGAGCGAGCCGCGCTGGATTGGCGGTGAGCCAGGGATTGGCGGCGATGCGTGCGACGCGGCTGGCGAACCGCCTCCTGGCGGCCCACTGCCCCTGGGGGCCGCGGGCAAGGCGATCGGCCTATCGCCAGGAGGCTCCCGGCCTTTGGCGCCTGGAGCCCGGCAGTCTGCCGCGCCCCCCGCAGCAGGTGGTTGCGGAGGCGGAGCATGCCCGGCGCATGACCTTCTGGGGCTTCTTCCTCGCCATCCCCGAGGTGTTTCTTGAGGTGCTCCCCTTCAGCCTGTTTCCCCCCGCCCGCCAGGGACGCTGGCAGGTGCGCTGGTGGCATCGGCTCTGGTGGCACTCCGGTCGGCGGTTGCTGGAGCTGCCCGTGACAGCCCTGGTGGGTGGACGCCAGCTGCTTGCGGGGGGAAGCCGTCGTCCCCCCGAGGACGGCTGCCAATGGGATTGAGCATCGTCACGGTGTGCATGAACCGCCGGGAGCACCTTCTGGCGACGGCCCCGAAGGTGGCGGCCTGGCCGCACCATGGGGAGCACCTGATCGTGGATTGGAGCAGCACGGTGCCCCTACGGCGGGAGGAGCTGCCCGCCGATCCCCGCATCCGGCTGCTGCGGGTGGAGGGGGAGACCCTCTGGATGCCCTCCAGGGCCTACAACTTTGCCCTCAGCCAGGCCCGGGGCACCTGGTTGATGCGCATGGATGCGGACTGCTCCCCAACCCTCCACCTCAGGCCCGATGCCCTGATGGCCGCCGGCTCGGCCTGGGTGGGAAGCGGGGGGGAGGGACGCTTCGGCCAGTTCCTCATCGAGCGCAGCACGCTGGAAAGGGTGGGAGGTTTCAACGAATACCTCTCTGGTTGGGGCTTTGAGGACAAGGACCTTCGGGCGCGGCTGGAGGTGCAGCAGGGGCTAGGGCTGGGCCCCCTGCCGGCGGAGGCCATCGATGTGATTGAGCATTCCAATGAAGAGCGCATGGGGCAGCCCCGAGCACGCCAAGGCCAGGCGTTGCGCCGCAACCTCGGCCTGGCCACGATGCGCTCTTCCCGCCTGGCCAACCGCCTGATGGCCGCCCACTACCCCTGGGGGCGGGTCACCCCTCGCTCCCGGTACGAGGAGGCGGCCCCTGGCCAGTGGCGGGTGATCCCCGCGTCTCTTCCGCGCCCCTCGCCAGAGACGGCCGACGAGATCGACCATGCCAGGCGGATGGAATTTTGGAGTTGCTTTTTGGCCATCCCCGATGTGTTTTTGGCTGATCTACCCATCAAGCTGGTCCCCCATCCCCGCCGCGGGGTGTGGCAGGTGCGCTGGTGGCATCGGCTCTGGTGGCACACCGGCCGTCGCCTGTTGCAGCTGCCTGTGACTCTGCTGAGCTGGACGAGGGGTGTCCTGGGGCGACCTCCAGAACCCTCCTGATGGCTTGCAATTAGGGGTGCTCAGTCAATCGGGCAAGCCCTTGCGGCGAGCGACGCTGGGGTCCCGGGAGTTCTTTGCCCCTTGACTGCTTGGGATGGCGGCCGCTCTCATTTGGGCGACCCAAATCGGTTTTTTTCTAGTGGCCTCCTTCACTGAGGGGTAACTTTCTGCCGTGATTCGTCTCACCCTCGCGTCCAACGCCATCCACCTGGAGGCGGCCCGTCGTCTTCGGGATGGGTTGCTCCCCGGCAATCGCGGGCTTGAGCTGCTGCTTTGGGAGCCACAGCGCTTTTCTCTCACCGTCGCTGATCGACGCCGCTGGCCCATGCGCCTGCCAGCCAGGCCCCTGAGCTATGCGCTTCTGGCTCCTTGGGCCCTGCTGGGGCTCATTCGGGAGCTGCGCCTGGCCCACCGCAGCGGCGCGGGGGTGGGGTTGCGGTTGCTTCTGGCCCGGGCGCGTCGCCTGTCCTTGCTCGATGACGGGCTTGATCAATACAGGGCTCGGCCCAAGGCGGTGGATCCGGAGAGCTTCCCTGCGGGCATCGATTGCTGGCTCTTCTCGGATGCTCCAGCCTGGCGCGCGCCCTGGTGTGGCCGCTTCCGCTGCCGGGAGTTGGGCCCCCTCTTCCCCGCGCCCACCCCAACATCAGCGGCAGACACTCCAGAGCCCGGGTTGGCCGCAAGCCACCCGCAGGGCACCCTGATCATTGACTCCCCAGGGGTCGAGCGCCTGGAGGGGCAGGCTTCAGCCCTTCCCCGTCCCTGGTGTCTGATGGCCCATCCGGTGCTCGCCAAGCGATCTTGGCGGTTAGCGCTGGAGGCTGGGGACAGCTCCCGGCAGGGACCTCCTGAGGAGCTGCTGCCCAGCTGGAGGGGAACCGTGGTGGTGGGGGAAAGCTTGATGCTCCTGGCGGCGCTGCGTTTGCGCTCGCCGGACACCAAGCTCGTGCTCGCGCTGCCCCCATCGGTGGACGGTCACTTGCAGGCCTGCGTTGCTGAGGCGGCTGCCGCGGGGCCGTTGATCAGCTTTGCGGGCGCCTGAGCCTCGGGGGCTTGGCCAGAACGGGGGGCTCAGGCCACCTCTTGCAGCACCGCCAACACTTCCGTTGCGGTTTGGTCCCAGCGGAACCGGCTGGCCCGTGTGGCTCCCGCCCGCGCCAGGGCCTCAGCCAGGCCCCCCTCCCGCTCCAGCTGGACCATGGCAGCGGCAATGTCTGCCGGGCTGCGGGGGTTCACGAGCAGGGCCGCCTCCCCCACCACCTCTGGCAGGGCACCTGCCCGCGCTGCAATCACCGGGGTCTCACAGGCCATGGCCTCCAGGGCCGGCAGCCCAAAGCCCTCCCAGAGACTCACCATCATCAGAGCGCGGCAGCGGTTGAGGAGCTCCAGCCGCTGTTGATCACTCACCCAGGCCAGCCAATCGCAACGCGGCCCGACGCCCAATTCAGCGGCGAGTTTTTGCAGCCTTGGGGTGTAGCGGTCATCGTGGGGGCCCACCAATTTCAGCCGCAGCTCCTTGCCAGGATCAGGAACGGCGGCGAAGGCCTGCAGCACCGCGGCCAGGTTTTTGTGGGGGTCGTGGCGACCGAGCACCAGGAAAAAGGGCTCGCGCCTCAGCCCCAGCGGCCGCAGCCGCCCGGGATCAAATCCGAGCCGGATGGGCACCAGCCGCCTGTGGGGCACCCCCAGGCGGGCGTGCACCTCTCGGGCGGTGGCTTCGGAATTGCAGAGCACGCGCACAGCGCGGTGCAACACCAGGGGCACGTAGGCCAGGTGGTAGGCCAACAGGGGGCTGGGCTGGGGGTAGCGCAGGGGCAGCAGATCGTGGGCCAACACCACGGACCGCACCCCTCGCAGCAGGGGCGCCTCCGGCAGCGGCGAGAGGAGGAGGGGGGCTCCGCTGGCCTTGAGCAGCCGGGGCAGCTGGTTTTGCGTCCAGAGCAGCCTGGCCAAGTGTCCCTTGCGGCCGTGCTCGGGCGAGAGATGGCTCGGGATCGGCAGACTGCCGGGTCGGTCGCCAGCGAGGGGGTCGAGGAGGGGGACCTGCGCCGGATCCAGGGCGGCCACGAGGTCGCGTGCCACCACGCCGATGCCCGTGGGCCGATGGCTGAGATAACTGCCGTTGAAGAGGGCCAGGGGGGTGCTCATGGCTGCCTCCGGTCTGGGGCCTGCCCGGTGGTGCCCCCCCGCCAAACCTCCAGGGCCCCCGCCAGCACGGCCCAGCTGCGGCCAGGCTGAAGGGGGAACCGGACGGCGCTCACCACCATCAGCCGCAGACTGCGCAGCGCCACCACCCAAAAGGGACAGTGGCGCTCCAAAAAACGCAAATAACTCACGGTGGAGAGTCGCCAGCGACGGGGGGAGCTGCTGCCACTGCCCTGGCCGCGGCGGTGCGTGATGCGGGGGGAGGGCAGCCACATCACGGGGGCTCCGAGGCGTCCCAGCCGCAGGCAGAGATCCATGTCTTCGTAATAGAGGGGAAAGGAGGGATCGAAACGGGCCGAGGGGTGATGGGCCGTGGGTCGCAGCGCCAGGCTGCAGCCGCTCAACCAGTCGAGCCGCAAGGGCCCCTCTGAGCCGCTGCCGCCGCTGGGCAGCCGGCGTGAGCGGAAGCGCAGGCCTGGAGTGAACCAGCCGCCGCTGGCCTCCAGCGCTCCTGTGCCGTCGTCCACGGCCGTGCCCACCAGGCTGTGGGGGTCCAACTCCGCCAAGCGTTGGGTCAGCTCCTCCAGCTCATCGCCTCCGGGCAGGGCCGTATCGGGGTTGAGGAGCCACACCCAGCCCCGCCACCCCTGCTCCTCCAGCCAAGCCATGGCCCGGTTGCAGCCAGCTCCGAAGCCATCCCCCTCTCTGCCCACCAACAGCTGCAGGGCCATGGGGGCCCGTGAGGATGCATCGGTCCGCAGCTTCGCCAGGTCCACCGGCTGGCTGAGGGGACTGTTGTCCACCACCACCCAGTGGGTCGGCCCCACCCGCTGGGAAGCCAGATCCCTGGCCAGATCGGAGAGCACCCCTGCGCTGTGGTGCGCCACCGTCACGACGGCCAGGGCAGGTGGTTGGCACGGGGCTCGGGTGGCCGGCATGGGGGCGAGCGTACGAGATCTGCCAAGGCCATAGCCCCGGCAAGGCAAGCGATAGGCTCCGCCCATTGAACTGGTGTGGCGATGCGATTCGTGGTGGCGGTGCCGGCCCGCCTCGATTCAGCCCGGTTGCCCGGCAAGGTGATGGCCGATATCGGGGGGCACCCGATGCTTGAGAGGGTTTTGGTGCGCTGTGCTCTGGCCCGTCGGCCTGCTGCGGTGGTGCTCTGCACCGACAGCCCCTCCTTGGTGGAGGCTGCCGAGAGCTGGGGTTTTCCGGCGCTGCTCACGTCGCCGGAGTGCAGCTCCGGCAGTGAGCGCCTGGCTTCGGCCTTGGAGTCCATCGTGGCTTTCGCCGGTGGCGAGGCCGGATCTCCCCTTTCCGAAACGGTGGTTTTGAACGTGCAGGGCGACCAGCCCTTTATCGATCCGGCGGTGATCGACGCCATGGCAGCGGAATTCGAGCGTTGCAGCCCCGTGCCTGAGGTGCTCACCCCCATCTATCGCCTGGGGCCGGAGAAGCTGCACAACCCCAATGTGGTGAAAACCCTGGTGAGTGCGGATGGTCGGGCGCTTTACTTCTCCCGTTCCGCCCTCCCCCACGTCCGCGGGGTGGAGCCGGAGGAGTGGCATGCCCATGCTCCCTTTTGGGGGCATGTGGGTCTCTACGGCTACCGGGCGGATGTGCTGGCGAGATGGAATTCTCTGCCCGTCTCGCCGCTGGAGCACATCGAGAAGCTCGAGCAACTGAGGCTGTTGGAAGCGGGCATTGCGATCGGCACGTTTGAGGTGGCCGGAGACTTCCTCTCGGTCGACACTCCGGAACAACTGGAGCAGGCCAGGGCCCTCGCTGCAGCGTCCGCTGACGATCCGCTCGCCTGAAGACCCGGGTTCAACCTTTCGCCAGTCCCGCCTGCACCAGATCGTGAAGGCGCAGAAGCCCCAACATGCGTGCACCGTCTTCGACCACAGGCAACACGCCGATGGCTTTGCGCCGGTTGCGCTCCATTCTCTCCAGGGCATGGATGGCCAAGATGTCGCCCGCCACGGTGATCGGGTCGGCCGTCATCAGGTCGCCGGCGGTCAGGTGGTTCCAGGTCTCGGGTGGGTGGCTTTGCAGGGCCCGCCGCAGATCGCCATCGGTGATCAGTCCCCAGAGCTGGAGGCTGCTTGCCTCCTTGGCCACCCAGCAGGCACCAACGCCATCGGCAGTGAGGTGGCCGATCACCTCCGGCAGAGGCGTGGCTGCCCCCAAGGGCGCGAGACGCGCCACGGGCACCATCAGGTCGGCGGCCGTCAGCGTGAGCTGTTTGCCCAGCGACCCCGCCGGATGGTTCAGGGCGAAGTCCTGCGGTGAGATGCCCCGTCGCTCCATCCACACGGCCGCCAGGGCGTCTCCGATGGCCATGGCCACCGCTGTGCTGGCGGTGGGGGCCAGGTTCAGCGGGCAAACCTCCCGATCCACTGACCCATCGAGCACCACGTCACAGCCCCGGCCCAGGCTGGACTCCACCCGTCCCACCAGGGCGATGCGGGCGGTCCCACGGCGGCGCAGGTGGGGAAGGATTTCGAGGAGCTCCTGGGTTTCGCCGCTGTTGGAGAGCAGGAGGGTGACATCGTCTGGGGCGACAACGCCCAGATCGCCATGGAGGGCATCCAGGGGGTTGAGGTAGATGGCCATCAGGCCGATGGAGGAGAAGGTGGCAGCGATCTTGCGGGCAACGATGCCACTTTTGCCCACGCCTGTGATCACAAGCTTTGCGCGCCGCTCCGCGCAGCCCTCGAGGAGGTTCAGGGCTGCCTCCACTTGGCCGTTATCGAGGCGGGTGGCGGCGGAGGCGATGGCGGCGGCTTCCTCCATCAGGCAGCGGGTGAGGGCAGACAAGTGTGGGGGGAGAAGTGACTTTGATCATCTCAAGATCAGGGGCGGTTATCCAAGACGGAAGGCACGAGCTCGGCCATTGGCTTGGCTTGGATCGCGGCATCGCACAGGCTGTAATAGACATCCTCATAGGCATTCACCATCAAATTGGCATCAAATTTTCGAGCAGCCTGTGGCACCCGTGCAGCGAGAGTCTTGAAATAATCGTGGTCATTGGCCAGGCGGCTGATGATCTCAGCGAGAGAATCCACGTGAATTTGCCAATCCGTTAGCGCAAACACCTCGCCAGCCAGACCCGTCTCTGTCTTCAACATCAACGGAATTTCTCCGATCGCACTGGCGAGAACAGGTTTTCCAGTCATGAGGCTGTCAATGAGCACCAGGGGAAAGCTCTCTCCTTGAAAGCGACTTGGAATGAATCCCATGTCTGCGCATTGGAAGTAGCTGCGAATGTGGCGCTGAAAACCCAGAAAGTGAATGGGCTTCAATCCGCTGTATTTGGGTTGTAATCGTTTTGGTTCTTCACCATCACCAATCAACAACAGATGGATGGCCCGCTGACTGCGGTTGTTGGCTTGCAGCACAGCCTCAATCCCCTCTTGCCAGCCTTTGTCGTCGCGACCTCGGGCCACGAAGCACAACACAAAGTCATCTTCGGCGATTCCCAGATCGGCTCTGGAGAGTTTGGGATACGCGTTGGCTATGACGGCATTGTTGATGCGGGTGAATGGATGCCTGGCTTGGAAATCGTCGGAGAAGGGTTCGAGATTCTTATCCGCTGTGTAGACGTAGTGATCAACCCGCTCTAAATTTTCTTGCAGGCTGGCAAACAACTCAGGGGTCATCATTTCATACATGCCGTGCATGGTTACCACATGCTTCACCGAGGCATTCTTGGCGATCAGGGCCGCTACCGTCATGTCAACCCAGCCGTGATGGCTGTGGATCACATCGATCCCCATATCCGTGAGGATGGAGGAGAGGAGGGTTGGGGTATGGAGATCAAGTAGGGGTACATCAGGAGACAAAAGCGCCTGCACGCCGGGTTCGCTGGGCAATTGATGGAAGTTGATCACCACCACAGCATGGCCGCGTTGCTGAAGCAGATTGGCCAACATCAGAGGCAGGGTTTCACCTCCGCCACTGATCAATGCGTAGGTGGCAATCGCTATGTTCAGACGCCGCTGCTGCACGGGTTCATCATGCTCTGTGTAGAGCGCTTGAAACTCAGCCTCTTTGTCAAGAGCATGGTGAATGCACCAATGTCGGTAAACATGGTCCCGCTGTCGCCTTAAGTCAGAGGCGTCGATGCGGTACAGGTTGGAAACGTAGTGGCGGACGATTTGGTGCTCTTGATAGTAAATGTTCTCTTTCTGTACGCGCGTCGACGTGCTGGACGCATGTTGACGGTAAAAGTTTCTGGCCTTGGGGCTGTAGGCAACGAGCCCACCTCTGATCAATGCAAGGTAGAAGATCCAGTCTCCGCACAGACGCAGGGATCTCCAGGTTTCATCACTTAGGAGTGGCATCTTGCCTGGATGTTTAAACAGCGCAGCGCTCACATTGGGAATGATATTCTTAACAACCCATGCATGCTTGGTGAGGGAATGGGCCGAAGCAATAAACTTGGAATTCCAGATGTTTAAGCCGAGGTCAGACAGGTAACTGTTGCTGTTCCAGACAATGGTCTCATCGGGCCCGCCAACAAAATCACTGGTGCAGAAGGCGAGCCGTACGGCAGGATTGCTGAATGGAACGACCAGTTCTTCAAGGAAGTTGGCTGATGAGTAATCGTCGGATTCGGCGATCCACACCAGTTCGCCTGTGGCCAACTCGAAGCCCTTTCTCCACTGTTGAAACACGCCACCTGAATTGACCTGATTAAAGCTGCAAATCGTTTTTTCTGGATAGCGAGCGGCATACTCCTCAAGAATGACACGACTCTCATCAGTGGAGCAGTCATCCAACAAGATGACTTCGATGTCGCTGTAGGTTTGTGCGTAGATTGAATCCAGCCGCTTCCGCAAATAGGGGGCATGGTTGTAGTTCGGCACGATGACCGAAACTTTGGGTGCAGGCTGGGGAGATGCGGCGGCGTCTGGATAGGGATAGAGCTGGTTCCAGGCTGCAGAGCGATCGGCTCGCATCCCGCTCAACGCAAGCCATAGAACGGTCCGCTTGTGTACACCCCTGATGCCCTCAGTCCTGGCAATTCTGATCAGTCGCCGTAAAAGAATGGTGGGTGATTGTTCCGAAGACGCATAGAGTTTGTTAACGGCACGAATCCAAGCTTTGACGAGAGAGCGCAAGCCGTTCCTCCAGAGCGCGCCTTAACTGTTCAAGTTTATCAGGTGCATGCCAATTGGCCTGTGCCTGAAAGGTGCCTGCTCTTGTCAGGGTGGCAGTCAAGCTCTAAAGTTCATTTAAAACGTTTGACAGCGTGGTTGTAGGGCTGGCTTTTTGATCGCCTGCTTTCTTCCGCCTTTTTTGATTTTGCCTGGTTTGATAACCTTATGAGCGAGCCTGATTCCGCCAAATCCATGAAAAGGGGCGAAAGAATGAGTCGCTGGCTCAAGCCAGTCTTGCGTCGGTGGTTTAAGGGGAAGCAAGCCAGAGACAAAGAGATCCTCAACGACGTTGAGGTGATTCGCAACTCGGGTTTATTTGATGAGGCTTACTATCGTGCCTCTTATGGTGGGCCACCAAACAAGCTTGAAGACCCCATTTACCACTATTGCGCAGAGGGTTGGCAGCAAGGTGCAAACCCCTCGTCTGACTTTGATACCCAATTCTATTTAGAGACGAATCCTGATATCCGCGATGCTGGCGGCAATCCCTTTGTGCACTATATCCTTGCCGGAGTGGAGGAGCAACGTGAACCGAACCCGCGTGCACGCCAAGAGAGGATTCACGCGAAGATTCTGTCAGAAGTAGAGATTATCCGTGCCTCGGGCCTGTTTGATGAAGGTTTTTACCGCACAATGTATCCAGAATCGACCGCGGTATATTCCGACCCGATCTATCATTATTGTGCGCTTGGCTGGCGAGAAGGCAAAGATCCTTCCGATGAATTCGATAGCGACTTCTACCGACAAACGCAACCTGACATAGAGGAATATGACCTCAATCCTTTTTTGCATTATGTGCAAGCCGGTATCGGCGAGCTTAGGCAGCCAACCCCTGACTTTTATTTGGCGGCCCAAAAAGATGTTTGGTTTGGCAGAGTCAACACAGAGATCAAGTTGCTGGCGTTCTATGTCACCCCTGATTGGTCGGGGCTTCGTGACGCGCGAAGCGGCTCGCTGAGTGGCACGGAAGCGCCCTTGCCAGAAGAAGAGCTGGGCTTTTATGACGCCGCGGATCCTGATGTGCTTCGTCTGCAAGCCACTCTGGCGGCCAGGCACGGTCTGTATGGCTTTTGCTTTGAAGTCTCCCCTGGCGATCTTCAACCGCAGCGGCAAACTCCCGTCACAACTTTTCGCCACACAACTGACATCAACTTCCACTTCTGCATCCAGCTGGACTGCGAGCAGATCTGGCCCGATCAAGAGCAGATTGCGATCCTGGCAGATGTCATGCGGGATTCCAGGTATGTGTGCGTGGATGGCAGCCCCGTGCTTGTGCTTTCTCTCGCTGCCCATGGGCTCGAGATGTCCTCCACCCATCCTGTTAACGCTCTGATCGAGCGTTTGCAAGCGTTGGGTGTCCCCCGCCCATACAGCATGGTTCGCGCTGCTGACGACCAAGCCTTCAAGCTTGAGGCGCCATTCTTCCTGGATGCCCGGCTGGATCTGCCAGGCCAACCGCTGCCTGCAGAGACAGGGGCCTATCAACCGGTTCTAAAGGATGGCGTTAATTTTGTTCCCTATCAGGTGGTTGTCGCCCAGGGGATTCAGAGAGCCCAGCAAGGGGAGAGCGCCATCGGCTCCCTTCCCTCATTCCATGCCATTACGTTGCGTCGGCACGGCATGCACCCCAAACTGGAGCAGCCGCTTGTGTATAGCCGTCTTCAACTTCCGGATTATCGGAAGTGGCTGCGAACGGCGATGGATGTGGTACGTCATCGTCACCCATCAGACAGGCGCTTGATTTTTATCAATAGCTGGAACAACTGGAATCAAGGCCAAGTTCTCGAGCCGGATCGGCAGTATGGTTTTGCCTGTCTCAACGAGACAACAAAGACACTTCTGGATATTGAAACTGTCCAATTTCTGCCCAAGGTTACAGTTATTGTGCCCAACTATAACCATGCAGGTTACCTTAAGCAGCGACTCGACAGCATCTATCAACAAACCTATAAAAATATCGAAGTCCTCTTGCTTGATGATTGCTCTTCCGATTCCAGCCGAGAGATCCTGGATGCCTATGCGGAGGCCAATAGTGAGATCACGCGCACCATCTACAATGAGCATAATTCCGGTGGAGTCTTTCGGCAGTGGGCCAGGGGCATCCTGGATGCCAGTGGTGAATTGATCTGGATTGCTGAGAGCGATGATTACTGTGACCTTGACTTTCTTGAGACACTAACTCAATGCTTTCAAGATGAAGCTGTCCTTTTAGCCTATGCAAAATCGGTGTTTATTGGTGAGGATGGCACGCCTCTTCCCAACGGATTCCGCTACCATCTAATTGATATTCCGGACAGCAATCGTTGGCTTGCCTCCTATGTTGAGACGGCTCACAAGGAAGTGAGTTTTGGTCTTGGCATCAAGAATACGATTCCGAATGCGAGCAGCGTTTTGTTCCGCCGCCCGCCCGAAATGCCGTTGTTGAATGATCCGGCTTGGTTGCAATTGCGCGTTGTTGGAGATTGGATTTTTTATCTTCACTTGATTCGCGGTGGCAAGGTTGCATTTAGCGTTGATACCCATAATTACTTTCGACGCTACTCGCATAGCACGGCCAATGTGTCTTTCTCGCATGAGTATTTCTATCGGGAAGTTGGCTTTGCCAATGAAACAGTTGCCCGATTGTTCAATGTGCCGGAAGAGGTGCATCACTTATCGCGACAGAGCTTTTTAAAAATCTATCGACATCACTTCAGCCAAAATGATGATGATTTTGGCGAGTGGTTTGGCTATCAACGCGTATTGGCAGCAAAACAATCCAGGCTTCCTAATGTCATGGTGGCGACGATGGGTTTTTATCCAGGTGGGGCTGAAATCTTGCCGATCCGTCTGGCCAATGAGTTTCGACGCACTGGGCTGGCCGTGACGCTTCTGAGCGTAGGCCTCCATAGTCGTGAGCGGGGAGTTCGTGAACTTCTGCGCAATGATGTCGCTTTGGTTGAAACGTCTCAGCTTGAGCTGACCGAGGCGCTCATCAAGTCATTTGGGATCGAAGTTCTGAACTCGCATCAGTGGTTCGTACAACGTTATCCCTTTGATCGACCAAGTGTCTTTCAGGATCTGAAAGGGCATGTGGCCTCTTTGCATGGCATGATTGAATATGGCAATGATTCAGAAGTCACCCGAGATGAATTGCTGGCTGCAGATCAGAATGTCACCACTTGGATTTACACGGCTGACAAAAACTTGGGCCCATTCATCAATCATCATATTCTTGAGAGCTCTCAAGCCCGTTTCATTAAGTTGCCGAACGGTATACAGCCGCCAGAGATTAAGCCCATCCGTCGAGCGGACCTTGGTATTCCACCCGAAGCTTTTGTCCTTTGCTGTGTGAGTCGTGCCATCCCGGAAAAGGGTTGGCCTGAGGCGATCGAGGTGGTGACCCGAGCCCGGGAGCGGTCTGGCCGCGATATCCGCCTCATCTTTGTGGGCAATGGCGAGGTGTATGAGGAACTCTCCCGTCTTGGCACGCCGTTCTTTGTGCATTTGGTGGGTTTCAGTGGCAATTCTGTAGGCCATTATGCCGCCGCTGATCTTGGCATCATGCTCACCAGATTTCCATCAGAAAGCTTTCCCCTGACGATCGTAGATGCTTTGTTTGCCGGCAGACCTTATCTTGCGACGGATGTAGGGGAAATACGTAATATGCTCAGCCTTGATGAGAAGATTGCTGGCGATGTGATTGCTTTAGATGATTGGCAAGTTCCGATTGATCTCGTTGTCGATTCCTTGCTCAAGTTTGTGCTTGATCAGGATTACTATGCAGAGCGCTGCCGCCTGGCTCGCGCCCTGGCAAATCGCTATCGTATCGATGTGGTTGCCGCCGAATATGTGGAAATCTTCAAGCAAGATTCCGGATCATTGCCTGTCTCGGAACGCCGACAATAATTTGGAAAGCAATGGCTTGGTTTCTGGAGTTTGCAATTGCAAACGGGCGAACTCTTGTTGTAGTTCTGAATAGGCTTGCTGAAGAGATTGGTAAGAGATTTGTAGCGAGTTCTTTTCTTCCGTCAAGCGTCGCGACTCTTCTGCGGCCTGTTCCGCAGCCTCACGAGCTTCGCGAACTTCTTCTTGCAGCAGGTTGTGGCGATGCACGGCCTGGCCAAGTTGCCCCTGGGCGCGTGCCAGTCGCTGCATCGGGGTATCCCATGGTGCATCCTCAGGCAGCACCGTTTGCTCTGAGCGGATGCCCCAGAAATAGGTGTCTTTAGCTTCGGAATTGACAACGAAGCCATGCGATTTGAAGTAGACGCCAAACTTTATTTTCTCCACCAGCTCATCAATGCCGATATTTGCATAGTATGAAGTGGTGAATGGTGAAGAGCCCTCATCAGAATCAATTGTGCCGTGGGTTCCGCGCCCATCCCCGGCCATGGTGAGGATGACCAGGCCATCTTCGCGTGTGATCCGGATCATGTTGATCAGGATTTTGGGCCAACTGGACGTGTGTTCAAAACACTCGGTTGAAATGCTGATATCTGCCCACTGATCTGGTAATTCAACCAACTCCCCTGGCACCGTCCAGTCCACTCCAGGGGCCATGCCAATATCAAGGCCGATGTAATTGGTGGCCTCAGTAAAAAAGTCACGAATGCTGCCATTGATGTCCTGACTACCTACCTCTAAAACGCAATCTGCCTTCTGAAATTGGTTCGGGAAAAGGCGTGCAAGCTGGTCAAAGAATTGTCTTTGTTCTGGATGAGCCATGGCAATTCAGAGAATTTGGGAGGACATATCTGTGGGGCAGGTTAGGGCCACAAAGGGACGGGAGCTTATCATCTCAAAGGCACAAACATCGTTGAAATAATGCATTTGGATGTGTTCAGCTTGAGTACCCCTTGCAATGGCGGCATGGACAGTGTATTTGCCAGGCGCGAGCCCAGGCATCGTAAATCGAAATGACCCGGTGATCACCTCGCCTGGCTCATAGCAACTTCTTTTGCCATAGCCACTGTGAAAGGTGTTGTCGCCCAATACGGCTAGGCCAGTGTTGTTTCGGATCGCAAAACCAATGATCGGTTGCGTGATCAAGACTTTGGATAGCGCTTCGATCGTGATTTCAACAGCTTCACCCTCCGCAATCATGGCCGACTTTGTCGCGTCCTGATTGCTGATCCTGATGGAGGTGATTTCGCATTCTCCATTACCAAAGGCACCGGTCTCGATGCTTGGCGCCAGCTTGGTCAAGATACTCCCGCCTCTGTTTAGAACCTCATTCAGGGCGAAATCAAGACTGTGAATGAACTCCTGTGTCGCCTGGTTGTTCTCCCCTTGCTTAACAGCCACCGCGTTGGTGTCATGGCCATGCTGCTGGTCAGAGCTAGATTCTGCTAAAGAATTCACCCCGAGTGAATGGACATTGCTGGGATTAGCTTGCTCATAGAAATGGCGTGTATAGGCATCAATTGCCTTTTTTGCGCTGATTTTTTCAGTTACCATTCTCCCGTTCGCCAGGACGAGTCCATGGCTGCATACGCTCACCAAAGCTTGGCTGTCGTGGGTGACGAGAATAAGAGTATTATTTTCCTTAAACTCATGAATAAATCGCATGCATTTCTGGACAAAGAAAACATCACCTACGCTAAGTGCCTCGTCCACGATTAGCACATCTGCATTCACATGGGCAATCACCGCAAAAGCAAGCCGCACGGCCATGCCGCTGGAATAGGTTTTGATGGGTTGGTGAATGAATTCGCCGATGTCTGCAAAGGCCAAAATGGCATCGAGTCGCTCTTGCGTTTCCTTTTGGCTAAGGCCGAGAAGGGAGGCGTAAAGATAGACATTCTCCAGGCCGGTGAATTCGGGATTGAAGCCACTTCCCAATTCCAATAGTGCCGCCACCCTGCCGTGCACCTGAAACGCCCCTTCGGTTGGAGCTAATGTGCCACAAAGGAGCTGAAGCAGGGTGCTTTTGCCGCTGCCATTCCGACCAATGATCCCGAGCGTTTCGCCGCGCTTTAGCTCAAAACTGAGTTGCCTTAAAGCCCAGAATTCTCGGTAATACTGTCTGCGATTCTGGAAGAGAGCTTGCTTGAGTCGATCCTTGGGATTGGTATAGATGTGATAACACTTGCCAAGGTTTTCAGCGCGCACGATTGTGCTTGTGTCATCCATTCTGTTCGGCGAGCTGGCAGGGTGAGCGTCTTGGCTCTTCATAGCACATCGGCGAAGCCTTTTCGAGATTTCTCAAAGGCTCGAAAGGCGAGCTCTGCGGCTAGGACGGAGAACAGGGTTCCGAGAATTAAATAGCTTGCGGATGGGGGTGTTCCCGCCACTAAAACGCGTCTGGTTTGTTCGATGATGTGGGTCAGTGGGCTGAAGGAGAGCACGTCTTGCCAGCGGGGCGGAAGTGCAGAAACAGGATAGAAAATAGGACTCAAAAACATCAACATGCTCACGACCACTCCGATCACCTGGCCAATGTCCTGCAGATAGACACCCAAGGCCGAAAGCACCCATGTTGCAGCAAGGCAGCCGAGCAGAAGGGGGACCCAAACCAGTGGCAACCAGACCAGCGTGATTGGTAAACGTCGAAAAGCAATCAATTCAAAAATGAAGAGCACAACCAGGCTGGCTCCAGCGTGAAAAGTGGCCCCAGCTACATTCACGAAAGCTAGGGTCTCTAGGGGGAAAATAACTTTCTTGACATAGTTTGGATTTGCCAAAATCAAGGTGGGCGCTTTGCTCAGGCATTCCGCAAGAAGGTTAAAAACAATTAGCCCGGCGAAGAGATTAATTGCAAATCCCAGCGATCCCCCCTGCGGATTGGTTCCCCACCTGGCTTGAAAAACAGTGGAGAAGACGAACGTATAGACCGCCAGCATGGATAGCGGTTGGATGAAGCTCCACGCCAAGCCCAGCATCGAGCCCCTGTAACGGCCGAGCACTTCCCGTTCACTCAGCCTCCAGAGAACTTCCCGTTGTTTCCACAGACTCCTTAAAAATCGTAATCGCATCAGGCAACTGATCCCAGTGGCTTCTGCCTTTGGCTAAGGCGATTCTGCAACACAACCCCCCTGTCGTGGCAAACGAAGTAGGGCGGTCGACACACACCCAAGCAGGAATTTCAATTTACCAGAGTTTCAACCCCCATTTGGCGAAATACAGGTAGGCACTCTCAAGGTTCACCATCGTCAGCCTCAGGCTCCTGTGGTTGCCCCGGCCCCAGTGGTGCACCACCTCCGCCGCCGGCCAGTGCATGGTGCGCCCAAGGCGAGCCAAGGATCTGGTGAGGTCAGCGTCTTCCAGGTAGAGGAAAAAGCGCTCGTCAAATCCCCCAACAGCTTCAAAGGCTGCTCCTCGCATCACCATGCAACAACCGCTCAAATAGGTGGCTGAAAATGGCGCCTGATAATTCTGATCTTCCATGGCATACCACCGGTCGTAGCGCCGCAAGCAAGTGGGCTTGAGCGATTCGGGGAGAAACCGACGACTGAACAACCCGAGCATCGTCGGGTTTCGTTTGCAGAGGTGTTGGGCCTTGCCCTCCACGTCCAGCAACTGGGGCACCACCAGCATCAGCTCGGGGTCCGACTGGAGGGCTCCGACCAAGGTCTCGAAGGTGCCTGGCTCCCAGGCCAGATCCGTGTTGAGCGCCCCCAAAAATGGTGGCCTCACTCCGGCCTGGCGGAGCGCGGCCACGGCTTGGTTGACGGCCCTTCCATATCCCGGATTGGAACGGTTGCGCAGGAAGGTCAGGCTTCCCGCCTCCAGTCTGTCCACCGCTTCCCCCGGGCGGTAGTCGTTGGCCACCACCGCGTAGCCCATGCTGCTGGGCAACGCGTTGAGGCAGGCCAACAGCCGCTCCACTTCTGCCTGTCCGGGGTGGTAAGCCACCACCACCAACACGGCTTGCCATGCGTCGCTGTGCGGGGTCTGGTGTTGGCCCTCCGTCATCGGATGCCCACGCTTGGGCTTGGCCTGACCATGCAGCCGCCCTGGTGTTGGCGGATCGGGCCGCTGCTGAGGGTGCGGGCTGCCCCGCCAGTCTGAGGTTGCCTGTTGCAGCAAGCGATAGGTGTCATGGTGGCGGCTGCGTTTGCTGAGCGTAAGCGTCCGCTTTCTGTGGAGACACCCGCAGGGCCATGCCCCCACCAGCCGTTGGCCCTGGCGTCGCGTTCACCTCCGATGATGCCCCTGTCCTCCGCCCCGACAACTTGGACTTGCCGGGAGTCCCCCCCAGTCTCTGGCCCCTGCTGCAAGCGGCGGCGTGTCCGAATCGGATCGCCCTCGTTGGTGGTGCGGTGCGGGATTGGCTGCTCCACCATCAACACTTGGATCCCTGGCGAGGGCTGGTGGATCTGGATTTGGTGATTGAGGACGTCACCGCCCATGGCAGGCCAGCTGGGACGGCCCGCCCGGATCAGTCGTCGCCTGCCTGGCGACTGGTGGAGCATCTTTCCAGGGTTGGTGAAGCCGTGACGGTGCGGGATGCTCGCCCCCATGGTCAATACGGCACGGTGGAACTGGAGTTGGAGCTGGAACCAACGCCTGTGCCTGGCTCCACGCCCTGTCCCGGTCGGTTGCTGCTGGATGTGGCGAGCGCTCGCTCTGAGGCCTATCCCATCCCGGCGGAAAACCCTGTGGTGCATTTCGGCGCCCTCGAGGACGATCTGGCCCGCCGCGACCTGACCATCAATGCCATGGCCATCGACCTGGCCACTGGCCGCCTCTTCGATCCCCACGGCGGCCAAGCCGATCTGGCCGAACGGCGCCTGCGCTTTTTGCACCCCACCAGCCTCGAAGACGATCCAACCCGGTTGGTGCGGGCGGCCCGCTATGCCGCCAGGCTTGATTTCGAGCTGGCTCCGGAGAGTGCACGCCAGGCGCGTGTGATCTTGGCGGCCTGGCCTTGGTGCTGGCGAGCGGGGGATCCGCCAGGGCAGGCCCCCGCCGCTCTTGGCACGCGCCTCCGCCGGGAATTTGAGCTGTTGTTGGAGCGGGAAAACTGGCGGGTTGCCCTGGAGCGGCTCCAGGAATGGGGCGGGTTGCAGCTGCTGGATCCACGGCTTCAACAGGATCCAAATTGGCTCCGGCGCTTGCAATGGGCCTCCCGCTTTGGCCTACCCCCGCTGGTGGCCCTGATCGCCGTTGCGCAGGACCCTCTGGCCCTCGCCGAAAGGCTGCAAATGCCCCACCGCCATCACACCCTGCTGCGCCAGCTGGAAGACCTGCGCCATCGCCTCGCCCAGGGCCCCCTTCTCCCAGAGGGGCCGGGTGGCTCCACCTCCTGGCGCTGGTGCCAGCTGTTGGAATCACCGGGCCTCTCGCCTGCGGCCACCGCCTTGGCCCTCGCCTCTGGATGGGGCCCCCGTCGTCCGTTGTTGCGGTGGTTGCTGCGTTGGCGGCACCTGGGCCCGGAGTGCACCGCCCAAGAGCTGATCGCCGCAGGTGTGCCGCCAGGTCCGGAGCTGGGGGAGCGGCTGCGGCGTTCCCGACAGCGGCGTTTGGACAGGGAACGCTCCTGACCGCCGCCCACCCTCCGGCTGCCTACCATCCATCTCCAAAAGCCGAGCGGCCCATGGCGAATCTCACCGTGCTCAAATTCAGTTCCGAGGATTGCGGCACCTGCCACCGCATGAGCCACTACGACGCCAAGGTGGCCGAGGAGTTGGGGCTGGCCTTCGTGAGCGTGATGTTGCAGGACACGGAGACCTACCGCCTCTACCGCAAGGTGTTATTGGCCCAGTATCCCAACAAGGAAGGAATGGGCTGGCCAACTTATCTCGTCGTCAGCGACGTGCACGCCGATTTTGTGGTGCACGGTGAGCTCAAGGGTGGGATGCCGAAGGGCGACTTTCGCCAGCGGCTTCAGGCCCTGCTTGGGGAGTCGGAGGGGTAGGTGATTGCAATGGCGTGGCGGGCCTCAAGCCATACCCCTGGGGGTTGGCGGTCTGCCACCTCCAGCCATCGCGACACATGTCGCTGAGGCTGCGGCGGGTGGTCCAACCCAGTTGCTCTCTGGCAAGGCTGGGATCAGCCACGCTCGTGGCCGTATCCCCCTCCCGCCTGGGCAGGATGGCGTGCGGGATCTCTTGTCCACTGACAGCGCTGTAGGTCTGCACCATCTCCAACACTGAGATCCCTTGGCCAGTGCCGAGATTGAGGGTCAACAGGGTGCCGCGGTCGCTTTGGAGCAAATGATCCAAAGCGCTGCAATGGCCTTCGGCCAGATCCATCACATGGATGAAGTCCCTCACCCCGCTGCCATCCTTCGTGGGCCAGTCGTTGCCATAGATGGGCAAGCAGCTCTTCTGTCCCACGGCCACCTGACCGATCAGAGGAAAGAGATTGGAGGGCTCCCCTTGAGGATCCTCCCCGATGTGTCCGCTGGGGTGGGCGCCGACAGGGTTGAAATAGCGCAGCCGAGCGATGCGCCAGCCCGGCTCGCTGGCGGCCACATCACAAAGAAGTTGTTCCACCGCGGCTTTGGTGTGCCCGTAAGGATGGAGCGGTTGCACCGGGGCGCTCTCGGGGATGGGCACCGCGGTGGGAAACCCATAGAGGGTGGCGCTGCTGCTGAAGATCAGCGTGCGGCAGCCGTGACGCTGCATCGCCTCAAGCAAGCAACGGCTGCCATTGACGTTGACGTCCCAGTAGTGCAGCGGCTCACGGATCGACTCTGCCGGGGCCTTCAATCCGGCGAAATGGAGCACCGCCTCCACAGGTTGGAGGCTGATGGCGCGCTCCACATCCTCCGCCTGCCTCACATCCCCCTGGATCACCCTGAGGCCCGCCCCGCTCCCCTGGGCTTGCCAGAGCCGTGGAGCAATGGCAACCAAGGGGGGGAGCATGGCCAGTTGGGCCACCCGCCGGAGCGCCTCCAGATTGCTGTTGGCAAAGTTGTCAAGGACCACCACGGAGTGTCCGGCTTCCAGGAGGCAGAGGGTGGTGTGGCTCCCGATGAATCCCCCGCCGCCTGTGATCAACAGATTGGCCAACAGTTCCCTGCACGCTTGCTCCTCAACCGACCCTACGCGCAACAGAGGCGGAAACGGAAGGGCGCAACGGCTGCCGGCGGGCAATCCTGAAAAGGATCACCATGGCCAAGCGCGTGCCGCTTTGTTGGCCGAACAATTCTGACACATCAAGAAGGGGTGTATTGTGACCCCACTTTTGCCTGAGACAATGCCATTGGAATCACCGATTCGCACCATCTGCTGCATCGGTGCTGGCTATGTTGGCGGGCCAACTATGGCTGTCATTGCTGATCGGTGCCCTGATATTCAAGTCACCGTTGTTGATTTGAATGCGGAGCGAATTTCCGCTTGGAATCATCAAGACTTGTCCCGATTGCCTGTATACGAGCCTGGTCTAGATGCCGTTGTTGGTCGAGCCCGCTCACGCAATCTCCATTTCACAACGGAGGTTGATCGGGCGATTGCAGAGGCTGACATGGTCTTTCTCTCCGTGAATACTCCCACCAAAACCCGCGGGGTTGGGGCTGGACAAGCCAGCGACCTCCGCTGGATTGAAGCCTCGGCCCGTCAGGTGGCCGCCGCTGCGAATGGTCACACAATTGTGGTTGAAAAAAGCACCCTTCCCGTTCGCACTGCCGAGGCGGTCAAGGCCATCCTCTCCGCCGCCCAGGGGGACACCGGCGGCCGCAAGACTTTCTCCGTGCTGTCCAATCCGGAGTTTTTGGCGGAGGGCACCGCGATTGCGGATTTGGAGTCTCCCGATCGTGTGCTCATCGGCGGGGAAGATGCCGACGCCATCGAAGCTCTGGCTTCGGTCTATGGGGCGTGGGTGCCTGCCGAGCGCATCCTGCGCACCAATTTATGGAGCAGTGAGCTGTCGAAGCTCACGGCCAATGCCTTCCTGGCCCAACGCATCTCCTCCATCAACGCGATCGCGGCCCTCTGTGAGGCCACAGGGGCCGATGTGAGGGAAGTGGCCCGGGCCATCGGCACCGACTCCCGCATTGGCCCGAAATTCCTGCAGGCCGGCCCTGGCTACGGCGGTAGTTGCTTCCAGAAAGACATCCTCAATCTGGTCTACCTCTGCCGTCATTACGGCCTCGAGGAGGTGGCCGGGTATTGGGAGAGTGTGGTGACGCTGAACACCTGGCAGCAACAGCGCATTGCCCGCCTGGTGGTGAACTGCCTCTTTGGGACCGTGAGCGGCAAGCGCATCGCCGTGCTGGGTTTTGCGTTCAAGGCCGACACCAACGACACACGCGAAGCTCCCGCCATTCGGATTTGTCGCGACCTGATCGAAGAGGGAGCCCAACTGGCGATCGTGGATCCGAAGGTGGATCCAGCCCAAATCGCCCAGGATTTGGAGCGTCCACCGGTGGAGCCGGGCCAAGCTTCCCGGCATGTGCCCCTTGGGGCGGAAGGCACCTGGACCTATGAGCAGACACCACTTGAGGCGGCCAGTGGCGCCGATGCGGTTTTGATCCTCACGGAGTGGAAGGATTACCGGGATCTGGACTGGGTGGGCATCGCCCAAGTGATGCGCCGCCCGGCCTGGCTGTTCGATGCTCGGGCCGTGGCTGATCCAGAGGCGGCCCGCGCGGCTGGCCTCAACGTTTGGCGCGTGGGGGAAGGCTAGATGGCACGCCGCAACTTGGTGACTGGTGGGGCTGGATTTCTGGGCTCACACCTCATTGACCGGCTCATGAATGCCGGCGAAGAAGTGATTTGCCTGGATAACTATTACACCGGACGCAAAGACAACATTCGCCACTGGTTGGGCCACACCAACTTTGAGCTGATCCGCCACGATGTCACTGACCCGATTCGCTTGGAAGTGGATCGGATCTGGCATTTGGCCTGCCCTGCCTCGCCTGTTCACTATCAGTTCAATCCGATCAAGACGGCCAAAACCAGCTTCCTTGGCACCTACAACATGCTCGGTTTGGCCCGCCGGGTTGGCGCCCGTCTGCTCCTAGCCAGCACCAGTGAAGTCTATGGAGATCCTGAGGTGCACCCCCAGCCCGAAAGCTATCGAGGCTGTGTCAACACCATCGGCATTCGCTCCTGCTACGACGAGGGCAAGCGCATCGCGGAAACCCTCTGCTTTGACTACCAGCGCATGCACCAAACGGAAATCCGAGTGATGCGCATTTTCAACACCTATGGCCCGCGGATGCTGCCAGATGATGGTCGGGTGGTGAGCAATTTCATTGTGCAAGCCCTGCAGGGCCAGCCCCTCACCCTCTATGGCGGTGGCAGCCAAACCCGGTCGTTCTGTTATGTAGACGACCTGATCGAAGGCATGATTCGCCTGATGAATGGCAACCACACCGGGCCGATCAACATTGGTAATCCGGGGGAATTCACGATCCGCCAATTGGCTGAATTGGTGCGAGATCGCATCAATCCCTCCCTCCCCCTCACCACCCTTCCTCTGCCGCAGGATGACCCGCTCCAGCGGCAGCCGGTCATCGATCTGGCCCGCCAGGAACTGGGCTGGGAGCCCAAGGTGAGCCTTGAGGAAGGGCTGGAGCCCACGATCGCCTACTTCCGCGAACGGCTGGCCGCCCTGCCGAGCTGAAGCCGAGACGGCACAGTGGGGCGGTTGTCGATGACCTCAACCATCGTGGAAGCGCTCCAAAGCCTCAGGGGCATGGTCGATCTCCTGCCCGAGCAGATCGGCCTTTGGCAGCACTTGGAGGCCGTGGCCCGAGAACAGTTTCGCCGGGCGGGGGTGCAGGAGATCCGCACGCCCTTGCTTGAAGTGACCGAGCTCTTTGCCCGGGGGATCGGCGAGGCTACCGATGTGGTGGGCAAGGAGATGTACAGCTTTCTCGATCGGGGCGAGCGCAGCTGCACCCTGCGCCCTGAGGGAACGGCTTCGGTGGTGCGGGCCGTGATCCAACACGGGTTGCTGAGCCAGGGGGCCCAGCGCCTCTGGTATGGCGGGCCGATGTTCCGCTACGAACGCCCCCAGAAGGGACGCCAGCGCCAGTTTCACCAGATCGGTGTGGAGCTGCTCGGCGTGGGTGATCCCCGCAGCGATGTGGAGGCGATCGCCCTCGCCTGGGATCTGCTGGAGGCCCTCGGGCTCGACGACCTCACCCTCGAGCTCAACAGTTTGGGCACGCCTGAGGATCGGGCCAGTTATCGCGCGGAGCTGGTGCGCTGGCTGGAGGCGCATTTGGAGGACTTGGATCCCGATTCCCAAAGCCGGGTGCACACCAATCCCCTGCGGGTGCTCGATTCCAAGGACGCGGGCACCCAGGCCCTGCTGGCCGGCGCCCCCCAGCTTGCAGATGCCCTCTCTGGCGAGAGCCATGAGCGGTTTTCCCAGGTGCGCCAGGCTCTTGAGGCCCTGGGGATTCCCTTCCGCCTCAATCCCCGCCTGGTGCGCGGCCTGGACTACTACAGCCACACCGCCTTTGAGATCACCAGCACCCACCTCGGCGCCCAGGCCACGGTGTGTGGCGGCGGCCGCTACGACGGGCTGGTGCAGCAGTTGGGTGGACCCGCAACGCCGGCGGTGGGCTGGGCCTTGGGCTTGGAGAGGCTGGTGTTGCTGCTGGCCCAGCGCCAGACGGCCCCTGCCACGCCCCCACCGCCCGATCTGTATGTGGTGAACCGCGGCGAGGCGGCCGAGGCCTGGGCTTTGGCGCTGACCCGCCGTTGGCGCTTGGCGGGTTTGGCGGTGGAGCTGGATCTGAGTGGAGCCGCCTTTGGCAAGCAATTCAAGCGGGCTGATCGCAGTGGAGCTCTCTGGGCGGCTGTCATCGGTGAGAGCGAGGCGATCGAGGGGGTGGTGGTGCTCAAGGACCTCAGGGGGGAGGCGGGCGACGACCGACGCCTGGCACCGGAGGCGGTGGCCAGCGCACTCGGGCTGGCCAGCCCATAAAAAAAGCGGATCCGAAGATCCGCTTGGGGAGGAATGAAACCCATGGCAGGGCTCCGGGTGATCCCGGTGTGCGGAGAGCCGTGCTTCAGGCCGAGCCCACCGCCACGTAGGAGCCGTAGAAGAACAGACCCACCACGAAGATCACGGCCATTCCGCCGGCCGTGGCCACCAGCCACAGGGGCAAAACGCCTTCGGTCCAGCGGCTTTTCCAGGCCACCGCAGGGCGTCCATCGGGGAGCCGGTCGGGAATCCGGCCGTCAGGCAGGGCAGATTTCTTGCTGCTCATGGCTCAAGGAAGGAGGGGAGAAAGCGTCAGTTGAAGAAGTAGCTCGTGAACAACACACCGGTGACGAAGATCAGCAACAGCCCCAGGTAAAGGCTGGTGCGGTTGAGCTCAACCGGGAGGTTGTTGGGATTGGGGTTGCGTTGGAGACCCATGGGATTAGCGGCGCACAAACTGCATGGCGGCCAAGGCACCCAGGAAAAACACCGTGGGGATGCCTAGGGCATGAACGGACAGCCAGCGCACCGTGAAAATCGGGTAATTGCGTGGCGTGGTGGGGGCGGTGGATTGGGTCATGGCTTATTTCAGTCGCTGGTCAAGCGAGGATTTGGCGTCATAACGCTGGCTCACCACTGGCGCCTTGTCTTCCTGGGCCTGGAAGTAGGCATCGGGGCGAGGAGTTCCAAAAGCGTCGTAGGCCAGACCTGTGGAGACAAACAGGAACCCGGCCAAAAAGATGGCAGGAAGGGTAACCGCATGGATCACCCAGTAGCGGATGCTCGTGATGATCTCGAAAAACGGGCGTTCACCCGTGGAGCCGGCAGCCATAGCACCAAGCATTCAGCGGGCTGATCCTAGGGGGCGGCCGGTGGCAACTGCCCCCTCTGGCGATCGATGGTTACACAGGGACGCAGTTCGCCCTCCTCAGCCCACCCAGCGCAGCAGGCTTCCCCGTTCACCGAGCACGAAGGCTTTGCCGTCCGGGAGCATGGCGATGCGGGTGAAGTTGGTGGGTTGCTTGGCGCCCTCCGGATCTTTGGTCCAGGTGGTTCCGCCGTCACCGCTGCTTAGCAGGGTGCCGCTGCCGCCGCCGGTCCAGAGGGCGCCTTTGGGATCCAAGGCCAGATCGAGATAGCCATAGCCATTGGTGATCGGGATGATGGCGGGTCCCCAGTCCTCCACGTTGGCCGGATCGTTGTTGAAGCGAAGCTGGGCTCCGCGGGTCACCATCCAGAGATGGCCGTCTGGTTGAAAGCCCATCGCCTGCAGGCGCTGACTGCTCACGCGCTGGTGCACCTGCCAGGCGGGCTGTCCTGGCTGCCAGGTGGCGAAGAAATTGCCCAAACTGCTCACACTCACGTAGCGCCCATCGGGGCTTCGCCGCAGATCGCGAACCGCTCCAGCGGCGTCGCCCACCAGGGCTTGCCAGCTTTTGCCACCATCCTGGGTGCGGTAGATGGCGCCCACGTTGGTGGCCAGCTCAGCTGTGTTGGCCCCCAGCGCTGTGATCAGGTAGGGCTCGCCAGGAAGTTTGGTGTCCAGGAAGAGCCGGTTCCAATTGCTGCCGTTGTCGGTGCTGTGGAGCAGCAGACCGGGCTGGCCAACGATCCAGCCCTCCTTGCCGTTGAAGTCGAGGCTGATCAGGCGGAAATTTTCCTCCTCGGGCAGCGACAGGCTCCTCTCCTCCCAAGTGGCACCGCCATCATTGGTTTCCATGATCAGGCGGTTGCTCCCCACCAGAAAACCGTGTTGACGATCGGTGAAGGCCACATCAAGGGGATTGGCCTTGGTGGCAAGGGGCACCGCCTGCCAGGGGCTGGTGGAGGCGATGGGCAATCCGGTGGCGACGCATCCGGGCAGGGCCAGGCCCACGGCAAGGGCCATCAGCAGGGAAAAGACAGAGGAGGCCAGGCGCGCAGACCAAGCGCGCAACGCGGGGGGTGGGCAGGAGCGATCCATCAGCGCAGGGAATAGAGAGAAAGGAAAAAGGCGATCGCCAGAGCAAAGCCGCCGAAAATCAACACGTTCTTTTGGCCTGGTGTCAAACGGTTGACGCCAAGACCGTAATTGAGATTTTCTTCGAAGCCGCTGGGCTTCTCGCGAGGACCGATGTCGCGAAAGGCTCCCACCTTGCTGCGACACACCGGGCAGCGGAAACTGGCCGGGTCCAGCTCGTCAAAGGGAGTGCCGGGGACGATCCCGATTTTGCGCACCCCCTCCGCCGGGTCGTACACAAAGCCGCAGCTGCGGCATTCGAAGCGGTGGTTGGCCGTGTCTTCCTCTTCGGGGGCGGCCTCTTGCCCCTCCTCTGATTCGGGTGCAAGAGGTGAAGCAGCGTCCTCGGACACCGGCGCGGTAGGGGGAGCCGGTACGGGACCCTCGGAGCTGGAGGTGTTGCTCATAGCGGGCCGTTGCAGTCTGTGGACTGTAAGCAGCCCCAAGGTTGGGGCGCAGATGCCAGACTGCGCCCCAACCTTGGGGCTGAACCATGTTCGTGCTCTCCGGCTACGACGCCTTTTTGGGCTTCCTGCTCATCGCAGCGGCGGTGCCGGTGCTGGCTCTGGTCGCCAATAAGCTTCTGGCTCCCAAAAGCCAGAGGGGCGAAAGAGAGCTCACCTACGAATCGGGCATGGAACCGATAGGGGGAGCCTGGATCCAGTTCAACATCCGCTACTACATGTTTGCTCTGGTCTTTGTCGTTTTTGACGTCGAGACCGTTTTCCTCTATCCCTGGGCCGTGGCCTTCCATCGCCTGGGTTTATTGGCCTTCATCGAAGCCTTGGTCTTCATCGCCATCCTGGTGGTGGCCTTGGCTTATGCCTGGCGCAAGGGCGCCCTTGAATGGAGTTAATTCCCCATGACCGCCACTCCTCCTTCCTCCGCCTCCGTCACGGCTGGCCTCGCTGAGGCCCTCTCGGTGAGCGCTTTGCGTGACCAGCGCTCCGCCACCTGCGCCCCTGTTGGCCCACCGACGATCACCTCTGACCTTTCGGAAAACATCATCCTCACCAGCTTGGATGATCTCCACAACTGGGCTCGCCTGAGCAGCCTCTGGCCCCTTCTCTACGGAACGGCTTGCTGCTTCATTGAATTCGCCGCCCTGATTGGCTCCCGTTTTGATTTCGACCGTTTTGGTCTGGTGCCCCGCTCCAGCCCCCGCCAGGCGGATTTGCTGATTGTGGCCGGCACGGTGACGATGAAAATGGCGCCAGCTCTGGTTCGCCTCTATGAGCAGATGCCAGAACCGAAATATGTGATTGCCATGGGCGCCTGCACGATCACCGGCGGCATGTTTTCGGCTGATTCCACCACTGCCGTGCGCGGTGTGGACAAACTGATCCCTGTGGATCTCTATTTGCCGGGATGTCCGCCTCGGCCTGAGGCCATCTTTGATGCGGTGATCAAGCTTCGCAAAAAGGTGGGCAACGAGTCGGTGGCGGAACGGCGCCGACTGCAGGCCACCCACCGCTATTTCACGGTGCCCCACAAGCTGCGGCCTGTGGATCCGCTGATCACCGGCGCCTACCTGGGGGCAGAAACCCAAAAGGCTGCCCTGGCGGCTGCTTCCTCCCTGCCCTTGGCCACCCCCTCGGTGGCTGAGCCAGCCCTCGTTCCTCCCGCAGATCGCCCCAAGGGGACGGTCTGACCCCTTCAACTCACCGATCCCTGCCCCCCCATTCCTTTTCTGAGCCATGGCCGACGCCACAGACGTTGCCTCCGTTTCAGCGCCAGCCCCTGGCCCGGTGAGCACCTGGTTGAGCCAGCAGGGCTTTGAGCACGGTGTGCTCCCCCCCGATCACCTGGGGGTGGAGGTGATCAGCCTCGAACCCGAAGAGCTGCCTTTGATTGCCACCGCTTTGAAGGCCTTCGGGTTTGACTACCTCCAGTGCCAAGGCGGGTATGACGAGGGGCCCGGGGGGCGATTGGTGAGCTTCTATCACCTGGTGAAAATGGCGACGTTGGCTGATCGCATTGCGCCAGCCTCGGCCCCGGCGGGCACCAACCAGCCCTTGGCTGCCGATCAGAAGCCTGAGGAGGTGCGGCTGAAGGTTTTTCTGCCCCGCGATGGCTCGCTCACCATCCCCAGCCTCTACGGCCTTTGGCGTGGAGCCGACTGGCAAGAGCGCGAAACCTATGACATGTTTGGCATCGTTTATGCGGGCCACCCCCATCCCAAGCGCTTGCTGATGCCTGAGGATTGGAAAGGTTGGCCGTTGCGCAAGGATTATGTGCAGCCCGATTTCTATGAGATGCAAGATGCGTATTGATCCAGTGTTGCCCCGGGGCTACGCGTGCCCTGAATGAAGATGGGTTTGAACCGGTTGCGTTCGCTGACCCGTCCAATTGCGTTTGCAAGTTATAGCAAAGACAAGGATGTTGGTGGGGTAACAACATGGATGGAAAGTCTCTTGCTGCGGTTGCACGCCGATGGCATACCGGTTGTGCTTCTCTTGGTTTACTACGGGTCTGTGATTCCTGAGGAGGGGGCCTGGTCAAGGCTCAGATCCGCGGGGATCCCTGTTGAAATTGAGCCGGTTCCTTTAGAGGAGGAGGTTGCCCATCCGCGCCTGCATGTGAGAAAAATCCTTGATTTTCTTAACCGGCATAGGCCTCAGATCTTTGTGCCAAACTGTCGCAACATTCTTTATTTTGCGGCAAAAATTGCTGGCCGCCAGGGTTTGGCCTGGCTGTTTACGGTGCATTCGGATGATCCTCTCTTTTGGTCTGTGGCGCAGGCCACTCAGGCGAGGTCTGCCCATGGCAGTTACGTAGCTGTATCAGGCCATATCGGACAGCTCTTAAGAGAAAAACAACTGGATCGGCAGCCTTGTGTGATCCCCTATGGTGTGCCTCTTTCATCTGAGACAACAACATTTTCTGATCGAAGTTTTCACGTGGCATACACGGGCCGAATCGTTGAGGAGCAGAAACGAATTTCTTTGGTGTTGCAAACAATGGCTCTCGCCTGCAGGGAGGATGCTCGCATTGAATGTTGGCTGATCGGCGATGGTCCACAAGAACCCGAGTCGAGGGCGTGGGTGAGCCAACAGGGACTGGCTGACCGGATTCACTTTGTTGGGCGTCTTGATGTCTCGGAGGTGAGAAAAAGGGTGTGTGACTATCAGGTGATTGTATTGATGTCTGATTATGAGGGGCTTGGGATTTCCCTGCTGGAGGCGATGACCTGCGCGGTGGTTCCCGTCGTGCGCGGGATGGCGCCGGTCAATGAATTCGTCAAACACCAAGAAACAGGATTGCTGGTGGATGCCAACCCTGAACAAGCGGCTGCTGCGATCATCCGCTTGTTGAATGATCGCAGCCTGTGGGAGCATTGTTCGGAGGGGGCTCGCTTGATGGTGGCCAACGAATACAGCGAAGATCTTTCCTATCAGCGCTGGGTTGAGCTCCTCTCTGAGCGTTGTGAATCGTCAGTGGTGCATTATCCATTGACAACCCCGATGCTTGTGCCCATTCCTCTGCAATATGAGCCGCTGCTCTTGGGGATGAAGAACACGGCTCTCGCCTGGCGGTGGCGGTTGATTCGAGTCTGGTATCAAAGAATTCTGCCTGTTCTGGCCCTTCCCAAAAAGTTGCTGCGTCAATGCATGCATTGATATGATTTGCGCCCAAGCGCGACGACCCGGCCGGGTTTTCATATGAAAATAACAGTTGTTTGCGCCGTGGATAATAATTATCTACGCCACTGCGCCGCGCTGCTGCATTCGCTGTATGAGATGCACCGCGATCACGCTTTGGTCGTGTATGTGGTGCATGGTGATCTCGATCCTGTAGAGAGGGCAAGATTCATTGGCTTTCTAGGGCAGTTCCTGCCATCGGTTTCCCTGCTGCAGGCCGATCCCAGTGCGCTGGAGGGGTTCCCCGTGTCGGGGCACGTCACGGTGTCGACCTACTTCCGGTTGTTGCTGCCCACCTTGCTGCCCGCCGGTTTGGAGCGGGTTTTGTTCATCGACAGCGATGCCATCGTCACCGATTCTCTGGTGGAGCTCTGGCAGCTTCCCCTAGCGGGGAAGGCGCTGGCAGCCGTTCCAGAGCATCGCCGCTCCTGCGCCGACCACGGCTACGTGTTTGGCGAGTATTTCAACGCGGGCATGATGCTGATCGATCTGAACGTGTGGCGGCAAGCCCACCTGATCGAACGGGGCCGCGCCTTTGCCGTGGCCAATCCCCACCGCTTGCGCCATTGGGATCAGGATGTGCTCAACCACGTCTTTGAGGGGCGGTGGCTTGCGGTGGGGGATCGCTGGAACGCCTGTCCCCATCTCTATGGGCTCACCGGCGGATACGACCTCAGCCGTGACAAGCTCACCGCCGCTGAGGTGGAGGCCATTGATCGCCCGGCCATCGTGCACTACGCGGGCCCGGGGACGGTGAAGCCTTGGCACTACCGCTGTCTCCATCCCTGGCGGGACAGCTATCGCCGCCACCATGCCGCTACCCCCTGGGCCCGGGTGCCACTGCTGGAGCAGCCGCCGCCGTGGCCGATTCGCGCCTGGCGGGAGAGCGTCTTTCGCCTGAAATGCCAGGCCAAGGCGCTATTGGGGTCTTGAGCCAGCCAGGGGCTAACCATCCCAGCGGTGCTTGCGGTAGAAGCGCATCACGGCTGTAGCCACGCTGCGGGGGTCGTGGCGCAAGGTGGCGCTGGGCCTGGCGCCCTGGAGCGGCGCCTGCATCACTTCATACCCCTGGGCCTCCAACCCGTCCACATCACAGGTGACCGGCTCAGCGCCCCGGCGCCGATAGTGCTCCACCAGTGGGGAGGGGCTCAGATCCTCCTGCGCCAGCACGGCGGTGAACAGCCGTTCATTCACACCAAGTGTGGCCAGCTGGGCTTCGATCGCCCGCAGATGGCCCCCCACGTCCATGCCGTCGGTCTCCCCGGGCTGGGTCATCAGATTGCACACATAGAGGCGCGGGGCGCGGCTGCGGCGGATGGCCTCCACCAGCTCGGGCACCAGCAGATTGGGCAGGAGGGAGGTGTACAAACTGCCGGGGCCCAACACGATCAGATCGGCGTGGGCAATGGCTTCCAGGGCCCGCGGCAGGGCAGGCGGCCGCTCGGGCGTGCAGCCCAAGCGCACGATCGGACTGGTGGCGTTGCCGATGCGCGATTCCCCCTCAATCCTCTGCCCGTTTTCCAGCTCGGCCCAGAGCCGCACATCGGCATTGGTGGCGGGCACCACCTGGCCCTGCACCGCCAACACCCGGCTGCTGGCGGAGATGGCTGATTCGAGGCTGCCCGTGATGGCGGTGAGAGCCGAGAGGAACAAGTTGCCGAAGCTGTGGCCCTCCAGGCCGCTGCCGGCCTTGAAGCGGTATTGGAACAGCCGGGTGAGCAGCGGCTCCTCCCTGGCCAGGGCCACCAGGCAGTTGCGGATGTCGCCCGGGGGCTGCACCCCCAGCTCGCGCCGGAGCACGCCGCTGCTGCCGCCATCGTCCGCCACGGTCACCACCGCTGTGATGTTGCTGCTGTAGCGCTTGAGGCCACTCAGGAGCGTGGCGAGCCCCGTTCCGCCGCCGATGGCCACCACGCTCGGTCCACGGTTGAGGCGCCGTTGGGCGAGCAAGGCATCCACCAAGTGGGTGTCTTTCTCCGGGGCGAGGGCTTGCTGGATGGAGCCAAAGCTGCGGTTGAGGCCCAGCCAGATCAGCACCCCCCCGATCAGCAACACCAGCGGTCCGGTGATGCCCCGGGGCAGCACCTGGGTGACCCGAGCCAAAACCCAGCGGATCGATTCGAGGGTCCAGTAGATGGGTTGCAGATCCGCCCAAACAGCTGCCCCCAACAGGGCAATCACCAACCCCAGGCCGGAGGTGAGCATCCAGCGCTTCACCACGAGGCCCGGCTGGAGCCAGCGCACGGCCCTGCGGGAACTGCTCACCAAATCCTGTTGGCGCAGCTCTCCCCTGCCGATCCATTGAGGACGCTCGGGCGGGCGTGGCTGTGGGCGTTGGCGGGGGTGGCGCGTGGTTGGGCCTCGCTCGGGCAAGGGATCGGGGCGCGGAGGCGGAAAAGACTGATTGAACTGTAGGGATGCGGAGGGGCGTCAAGATGGAAGCGTTTCCCCGCGGCCCCTCTCCTGGAGCTTGCCCCTCCTGTGTTCAGCGATGCCACCCAGCTGGAGGCCACCGGAGCGGCCCAGAGCGCCCCGCCGGTGGTGGAGTTTGAGGCCGTGTCGATGGGCTGGGGGGAGCGGCTGATCTTGGATCAGGTGGCCCTCCAGGTGCAGCCGGGGGAGCGCTTGGTGGTGGTGGGCCCTTCCGGCTCAGGCAAATCCACGATTTTGCGGCTGATGGCGGGGTTGCTGCTTCCTAGCGCAGGCCAGGTGAAGGTGCATGGCGTGCCGCAGCGCTATCTCCGGCTGGATCAGCGCCATCCGCCCGACGTGCGCCTGGTGTTTCAAAACCCTGCCCTGCTGGGCTCCCTCACGGTGCGGGAGAACGTGGGTTTTCTGCTCTATCGCCGCAGCCGCCTGAGTGAGGCGGAGATTCGCGAAAGGGTGGGCGATGCCTTGCGGGCCGTGGGGTTGGAGGGCACGGAGGAGCGGCTGCCCGGGGAGCTCAGTGGCGGCATGCAGAAGCGGGTGAGCTTTGCCCGGGCCCTGATCGAAGATCCAACCGAGCCCGGGGATCGGGTGCCCCTGCTGCTCTTTGATGAGCCCACGGCGGGGCTGGATCCGGTGGCCTGCACCCGCATTGAGGATCTCATCGTGCAGGCCACGGGTCTCGCCCATGCCTCAGGGGTGGTGGTGAGCCATGTGCACAGCACGATTGAGCGTTGTGCCGACCGCGTGATCCTGCTCTATGGCGGACGCTTCCGCTGGATGGGCAGTGCGGAACAGTATCGGCAGTGCACCGATCCCTACGTGGTTCAGTTCAGGACAGGTAGTCTGCACGGGCCGATTCAGCCGGCCGAGCACTGACAACAGGTCTTTGAATCCATGCGCCGCAGTGTTCGTGAAGCCTTGGTGGGATTTTCTCTGTTGGCCGCCATCGCTGGTGGTGTTGGCTTCTGGCTCTGGCTGAAGGGAGTGTCACTGCAGCGCAACACCTGGACCATCCGCGCCACCTTTGCCGATGCGGCTGGTTTGGCAGAGCGCTCGGCGGTGCTGCACAGGGGCGTGCAGGTGGGCAATGTGCGCAAGGTGAAGGTGACGGATCGGGCGGTGGAAGCCCTCTTGGAGATCAGCGATCCCAACCTGCGGCTGTCGCGGCCTGTGGTGGCGCGCATCGCCACCAGCTCCCTGCTGGGCGGAGATGCGGTGGTGTCTCTGATCAGCTCCGGTGCGCCCCTGCCCCGGGGGGTCGGGCCCAGGCAGGAGGGTTGCGACAAGGGGCGCATGGTGTGCGATGGGGGCCTGGTGGAGGGGGTGGCCGCCCCCACCCTGGAATCGGTGACCGACACGGTGCAGCGCTTGTTGAACCAGGCCGAGAGGGAGAAGGTGGTGCCCCAAATGGCCTCCGCCACCCGGGCGTTTGAGCGCACCGCCGGGGAGACCGAGAAGCTCTCCCGCGATGGGCAGGTGTTTGTCAAGGATGCGCAGCGGCTGGTGCAGGAGCTGAATGCCTCGGTGCGCAAGGCCGATCCGATCCTGGCCAATCTCAACAAGGCCAGCGCCGACGCGGCGGCCGCCACCCGCCATGCCCGCGCCGTGACCGCCCGGATCGACAATCCGCAAACCACCAAGGATTTGCAGGCCACCCTGGCCAATGCCCGCAAGCTCACCGATCGCTGGCAGGCGGTGGGCCAAGACGTCAGCAAGCTGACCGGCGATCCGAAGTTCATGGATGGAGTGCTGAGCGTATCGGTGGGGTTGGGCAAGTTTTTTGATGAGCTCTACCCCGCCCAGGTGGATGCCGCCAAGGATCGGGAAGCGCGTGAGGCCGCCCGCCGCCAGCGCTTCAAGGCCCAGCGGGAGGCGGATGCTGGCCGCTTTGCCCCCCGCAGCAACGCCCCATCGATGGCGCCGGCCGTGCGGGGGCTGTAGGGGGAGCTTTGGTGCGTCGCGGGGGACTGATCAGGCCTTACCTGATCCAGGGAGATCGCCAAGACAGAAGGGAAACAACGATCCAAAACACCATGAAGACGATGGTGATGAATTGCGGAAACCAAAGTGCTCGTTCATGAATCGCATCCCTGCCGAAATCAGATCGCCAGCGTTGAATCAGGATCGGATCCAGGCCGGTTCCAGGCTGGGAAGATGCAGAAAATCTGATTAGATCCTTGCGCAAGTCACCCCACATATTGATGGTTGTGGTTGCACCATGGATCATGAAATAGGCAAGGAAGGAGATGGTGATCGCCAATGCTGGAAGCAGGATGTTGGAAAACCAATTGAATCGTTTGACGGCGCTGAAAGAGACGGCATACACCGTAATCAGGAATGATTGACAGGTGATAAACCAAGCCACGCGACCCAGCAGCAGAGAGTGTTCGTGTTGGATTTCGCTGCGAACATATCTGAACAGCTCCCAAGTCGTTTTGGAGTGAGGCTCTTTGTCGTTGAGATAAGCCAGGCCTTTGGCGATATCGAGACGTTGCGGGTGGCGTCTGGAGCTTTGGTTTGGATTCATGGATGTTCAGCATAACCTTTCTGTGATTCTGACCATTGGCAGGGGTTTGTCGCCGAACCGGCAAAAATGTTGGTGGCGACAGGTGGGGATTGGTCCACCGCTGGCGTGGAATTCCATTCGGGGTCGTTACTCTGAGCCCGCACTGGCCCTGCCTTCCCAGAACCCATGCTTCGCTCTTATTTACAAGCGGCCAGTGGCGTCCTCTCCACCCTCCTGCTTCTGCCAGCGCTCGATGCCGTAGCCCAGCCAGCGGCGGCGGCGGCGGCGCCACCCATCGAGCCCATCACGCTCGCGGAAGCCACGGCCATCGGCGCCACGGCCCAGGCGGTGGAGCCAATGCCTCCCGAGCCGGCGCCCGCGATCCCCGGGGAGCTGGCGCCTGCCGCCCCCCCGGCGCCCTCCCCCTGGGCGGGCACCTTGGAGCTCTATGGCTTCGCGCCGCTGCGGGCCACCACCAGTCTCACCCGCGGAGCCCGCCAACGGGATCTGTCTGGCTTGCTGGCCAACAGGCGAGGCGAGCGCCAACCGGGCCAGCGGGCCGGCGTGGCCGCTGAGCAGCTGGAGCAGCTGCCAGACCTGACGTTCCCCTCGGGTGGGAGAGGGCTGCGGGAGCGGCTTGCAGGGCGGCTCCCCGATCAGATCGAAATTCCGGGGTTCACCGCCGTCACCGATGTGGGGCTCGGAACGATCCTGCAGAGCCTCACAGACATCTTTTATCTGCGCGGCAGCGTGGAGCACAACCGGGTGGGGTTTCAAACCGATCTCAGCTATGTGGGGCTGGCCGGGGAGACAGCGAAGGAGTTCAAGCGCAGCCGCCGCGTGTTTCCCGATCTGCCCGTGCCCACGCGCACGTTGAAAACCCAGGTGGCTGTCACCCAGGGCATCTACGACTTTGCCCTGCGCTACCGCTTTGGCGAGCGGGAGCGGGCGATCAGCACCCCTGGCGCCCTCACCCTGATTCCCTACGCCGGTGTGCGCGTGTTGGATCTGGGGCTGGAGTCGACCAACACCTTTGAAGGTCCCCTGCTCAAGCGGACCAAGGAGTTCAGTCTTGGCAACCCCATCGCCCAGCCGTTGCTCGGTCTGCAGGGCCAGGTGTTCCTGGCCCCCAGATTGCGCCTCTTCGCCCGAGGCGATCTCGGCGGCTTCGGCGCCAACGGCGTGGTCGACATGTCTGGCAATGCCCAGGCCGGTGTGGGCTATGCCATCGGCAACTCCACCCAGCTGGATCTCTCCTGGCGCTATCTCTACCTGGCTCGCGACAACGGCCAGTCCTCGAGCACCGCTTACACCATTGATCAGAACGGGATTGAAATCGGGGTGAAGGTGTTTTTCTAATCGCTATGCTGGTTTTGCTTTGTTTGGGAGCATCTCAAAGCTCAAGATTGGGAGCGGGCCCATATTTCTACATAGGCGACGCCATGCGCTCCCGGCTTCTGCATCTTGATGTTAGGCACCCTTCGCCTCACCAGTGGAGTGAGCTTCGACATATTCCCTAAGCACAGCATCCATACGCGCTTGCCAACCAGCTCCTGAGGCCTTGAAATAGTCAATCACCTCAGGGCTATACCGGATTGAAACCAACTTCTTTTTATTCGCCAGCTTTGGACGGCCGCGCAGAGTCTTAACAGAGACCATCGATCTCATCTGCTCGTCTGTAAGGGGAAGCGCATCAGGGTCTGATTCTGCTGCCGCTGTAATCAACTCATCTTCCTCAAGTGTCGGCATCTTCAGGCTGACCTTCTTTAACGGCTTTGACATAGTGACTGACCTCACGGCGATTAGCTCTACGTAGACTAATGATTCTCCTTGTTGACTCGCGGTCTACAAAGGCTACAAAAAAGAGTAGGTCTCCCATTGGAGCCAAAGCAATCATTCTTACTTCACCATAGTCAGCCCGATTATCAATCCAGATGAGCGCTGCATCCCAACTGAGCTCAGCTGCGGCCGCTAAAGAGAGGCCGTGCTTGTTCAAATTGGTCGCGTCCTTGGCCGGGTCGAAATCAAACCGCACACTTTACCGTAGCTACCAAAAGACATCTCGTCAACTTCGTCTCAACAAGTGGCTCACATATGGGTCTAACGCTGCCCTTGAGTGGCAGGCAAGGAGCCTGGGGTGGCGAAGCTGAGAGCTGATGGCGGCCTGTCCACTCTAAGGGCTTGTTCGAAAGATCGTAGGCAACTAAAAAGTACTTTCAAAGAACTTAAACATCTAGCTCTAAAAGAATTCAAAATTAATCGTCATTACGTCTCGATAACCATTAACGCCTGGCATTTCCTGGAGGATCGGAGAAACATCATGCAGAACTCGCCTATCATTCAAATATATAGAGTCAAGTGTATTTAGAAGTGACGAGGCTTTTAGAAGACTTTTCTCATTATTATAGATTCTGGATTCACCGCCTACTATATACTTTCGGCCCACAAAGTGGATTACGTTAAAGTCGTGTCCATCTCTGTGAATTCCTTCAGGAGTTGGATGGCCACAATAACCTTGAGAAGCAGTTACCCTCATCTGATGAACTCCCACAACACATTTACAACCTAGTCCATGCACCCCTTTTATCTGATAGAAATCATGCATAATGAGAGAAAGAAGGAAAATATTCTTATATACTTCTGGGAGTAATGGGGAAAACTCTCTCTTTATACCACCAGCGTATGGATTATTTTCTAAGCTCTGAAAATAGGCACTCTCTGTCTGTGGTATGGGAGGATCCTTTTCAGATAGAATTTCAAATCTCCCATATCGTCTGTACCGAAATATATTTTCGCTTTTAAGATAACGGTCTGGCTCGAGCCAATTCCAACTATTCCAAAGGTTGTTAGCGCTTTGCTTAAGTTCATTAGCAAGTAAAAAGTCAGAACCGGCAACAATACAAAATCCCTTACTACCTAAATCTGCAGGAATAGGTCTATTAACTAGAATAGGAGGGGTCGAAATCATCTTAGGAGCGAGTTAAGCCTATTTGCAAGTAGTTGATCAAACTCATACTCATTTAAAATATTTGTACCATTTTGCTTCCTTCGTGGAACTAGTATGGCTCTAGCTGCTGATAGATCAAATGGCATTTGATCTGATCTTACTTCCCGTATTGGTATCCAGTTCTCCATGTTAATAGAGCGCCCAGAGAGCATACCAGCCTCAAAAAGAACATTAGGATTATCTACAAAATCAAAATCGTGATGTGAATCAGAGCTGCCTAATGCTGGCTCTGAAAGGTAACACAATCCATAATCACTATTCTGAATTTGCCTAATTATTGACTGGGTAATAATACCCGTCTCAGAAATGTCAGACCAAAGGACCACTTCTACATCATAATCTTCCAATATATGAATTATTTTGCCAACAACTTGCTTATCGGCTCTACTAGAAAAAGCCACAAAAATAGATTTTCTTCTTTGAACATCGTCTGCAAAGTTAACATTCCGATACTGAGAAAGTGCCCTTGTTGCTCGTATCGTATCTTCCCTCAGGGCTTTATAAGTTTGATTTCTTTCGTAGAGAATAGCAATTGACTTGGCAATCTTATTAAGTTCATCCCATATTGTCTGTTTAAAACATAGATAAGACTTGGATTCAAAGTTTACCACGCCATCTGCCTCGCCCTGATCGCTAAAACTAACGGGAAAGATGATAGAAGTGCGTATTGCTCGTGGAGTCTTGGCTACATATTTAGGTATGGTGCTGCTGTTGGCATTATTCATTAGATCAAGATAAGTTGTTGAATCTCTTAACTTCCTCTCTGGTGTATCAGACACAATCCAAAGGTACTTATCTTCTGCAAATGCTAATGAGACTTGACCTACATATTTACCAGAATTATCCTTGATGCGAGTATTAGTCGTTCCACCGCCTCTATGCCATTCGGTCGTACATAGTGTAATTAGATTAACATCATCCTCAGAATTGCCAATTTCTCTTTGTTTAATAAGGAACGTGAAGAACTCTATGTCAAGTTCGCGCCTTAGATAGTCTTCAACTTCGCTAAGAATGGAATTTCTAATATCATTGTTAACGATGTCAACTGCCCTAACAAGTTGAGTAAGGTAATCGCCAAAGTAAGTACCAAAAGACATAACAAGAAATTTGGCAGAATGAGCTTGATCATTAAACCCGTAAAGCTAGTCGAGCCACCTTGGTTTGAGCATAGGAGGTTTGCAATTCCTCACAAATGCATGTTTTGCATTCAATCGCCATGGCTTGGTATTAACAGCGGTGGATGCTTGTTGGTGCCGATCCTTCGAACGCCCAAGATCAGCGGCGGGCATAGCCACCTATGTTCTCTAGCCCTATTCCAAGCCTCGTCCGCTGCATCTTGATGTTAGATGTTCATCTTGGATATACTCTACTGCTGAAAGGCAGTCAAGCAACTCCGAGCTTGACTGCCTGCAGATAGAACGAAGACATCAACTAATATCTTGAGATACGCCCTTTGTCCGTTCGCGATGACGCCGAAACGCAGCAACATCATTAAGGGTCACAACATGTTCGTTCTTTTCGGGTGGCTGTGTCGCATACGAATCATCAACCACGACCAACTCATTATGAACTTTACGTACTAAGCTTGCTACGTCGAGCTCGCACGACTCAAGCTTCTTGAGCCGATTCGTAACGGCCCTTTCGAGGGTATTCAACCGCTGAGAGTCTCCTGATCCCAGATAGTTGCGTGGAGTAACTGTACGAGCAAGGGAAGGATCATGTCTTTCAGGGGCATCAAAATAATCCAAGAGATCTTTTTGATTCATTCCAAACAGGCATTTAAGCATTTCACCCGATCCAACGGGTGCCATTCGCGCCCATTCTCTCCGGAGGTGAGGATCATCAAAAAGCTTATTCCCAAGTTCCTTAAGCATTAGCTGCTTATTATGGTTAATCGCTTTCTTGTAGTCTAGGTTTGCTGCAACAAGTGAGACGCGAAGATTGATGGACTCAAGCATGTCATCAACCTTGACTTCCAACCCACGCATTCGCGCAAATTGAGCGCTAGCGACAGCTGCAAAGTTGGTCCTTGAAATTGCTAGAGCTTGAGTCTTCCCAAGAGAAATTGCCACATCATAGAGCGCCAGCCAGTTAGCAAGGGTTATGCAGTTGGCTTTGATTCCTTTTTCCTTGACTGTAATGGTTGACGCGTGGTCATATTCATACTCGCGAAGAAGCTTTGCCGCGGCTCCGCTTTTATACCTTCTGGCTTGGCGTACAAAGTCATAGTCAAGTCCAACTGTCTGACAAGCCTGCTGCTCGCTGGGCCTCATTTCATCGCCATACTTGCTGAGGTCGTAGCAAGCTACTTTCGTGCCAAAGAAGGTCTTGGTATGCTTCTCAATGCGTCTCGGTGCTCGCGTTCTGTCAATAATCATCGCTCCGTCGTCGTCGAAGTCGATTGCTTCTTCGTCTGAAGGCGACAAAAGCGAGGTCTGAAGGTCATCAGTCATGGTTGGATCCCCATCCGAACCTCACGACCGTAGTATCACCATGGCTTGAGTGCAAGCATCACCATGGAACAGTCCCCAAAAACCCTTGCACTGGAATAGGAGTGACAGTTGAGAAAGTGGATATTCGCCATGGTATTGCCTTCGGGATCACCATGGAAGTCGCCTCGAGGCCTTGGTTTCGCGCCATCAGGGCCTGAGCATTCGGCTTGGCACATCTAACGCTTGCCATCACCTGGCCGCAGAGAGCCGCATTAATTGATTAGTGGCCATTGGGGGCGGATCAGGTGCATGGCAATGTTATATTGTTATTCATATTCTAGAGAGTGTGTCTCTCAATTTCCTTTTCCCGGTCTCGGTGAGTTCATTTTCTTGGTCCAGCAAGTCAAGTTCCCGCATGTCACCAATGACACGAATAGAAATACCGCCTTTGATTGCTTCAAAGGCATTTATGATGGCATCATCAGGTACAACGCCATCCCATATGCTTACATCAAGCTTCCTTCTCATTTCACGAGCTATATAACGCAGGACAGCATACGGAGGTGGCAGTGATCCACGCCGCTCCTGGTCATCAATGCGACCCTTCATCATAGACAATATATTCTTGGCTTCGGCGAGCTCTTCATTAGTTTGAGTAAGCTTAAAAATCAACTCTTTCTTTTCCTGTTCTGCAATATGCGCTTGGTTTGCAAAGTCTTCAATGAGCTTCCTTAGCTTTTCTTTCAAGCGTGTAACTTCATCTTCTTCTGTCTGTACCTGTGTAACTGTTGGGCCAAAGTAGGCTGGAATCTTGTCAAAACGTTCGACCATTGTTGAATACCCTTCATCAAGGTGTCTTAGACGCTCTCCAAACCCAGATTCTATGCGACCCAAAAGTTCGGACATTTCCTTAGTAAACTTATAAGTGTTATCGTAAAACTGATTACTTGTTTCATTGGCTTTAAAGTAAAAAGCCACAGAAAGCCCCACCGAAAAAACGGCTAGAAGTAGTGCCAATAGGTCGTTAAATGAAAATCCCTGCAAGTCAACTTTAGTAATAATTACTCGCCAAACAAGTGCAGCCGCGAACAGCAATAAGAGCAGGTCTTTTGTCCATGGGAAAGCAAGCAATGGACTTGTTTCTTGTTTGGGCGATGTGTTGCTCATTCTTGTTATGGTCGAATGCTTGAATCAATATAACGCTCATCATCACCCGCCCGAAAAGATGCCAGCTAATCACAGTCTTCCTTCAAGTGGGTCGGGTGAATGATGATGTTAGGCAGCTTCCCAGCACACCAGGAAGACTTTTGGTATGTAGCCTATTTACAAGAGTATAGAGTAGCGGAATTAGGGGTGGTGAAGAGCGTATTGTCTAATAAAGGTGCTCCCTAGATGCTTTCGCAGACAGAGAGCAGTTAAGACGCATCAGTTGGTCTGCATACAAGATAAGCTACCGACTCAGGGACCGACCCTTGAGCGATTGGCTCCCATGAAGTACGAGTTGCTCCAATAGTTGTGGCGAATCTCCAGGATGCACATTCAATATGCATATACCCAGCAGCATATCCAGAATCTTCGGTTCGCGCTGACACCACAATTGAATAGACGCTTCCAGACTTTTTAATACTGTTGTAGTCGGCACTTACTGTCCTTGGAAACCGGAATCCACTGAGGGAGCGCCAGAGCGCACTGAGGTGCAAGTACAATGAATGGGGCAGAGAAGCGCAGCAGTTGAAAGAACATCTGCTTATTTTTGGGTTTTGTACATCATATAAAGGCAGGCTGTCAGCCCTTCTCTTAGCTTTACGTACTTTTGCTTCCAAGGCACGTCACCTGGGTTTAATTCCAGGTATCTATGCACAACATCTATTCCGATTGACTGGAGCAGGCATTGGGCGCGTAAGGAAGTCGGGTCGAGTTCACCGGCTCCTGAGCCTAACGATTTTGCGTGATCTTGAATCATGCTTGCAATGATGCCTATCTTCTCCTCAAAAGCCTGCTTATCTGACTCCTCCCACGCCTTGCCAGGTGAACAAATGGCGATAACTGACAGGACATATATGATTAGTGCCTGCAGGAAAGTGCTTTTGAGTACTCTGTCGACGATTGAACAACTCGGCTTGCAGCTCATGCAAGTGCGACCCTGTGCTTGTGCTCTATCCATAGCTGGTCTCAAATTCTCAGAAAAGCCTAACTCTGTATGGGCGGATCCGGTATTGGCTTCCGGCCGATGTTCCTGGTCGGCCTAAGCCGAAGACGGCTTGGAGGCCATTTGTTTAGAACCGCAGACCCGGCAACAGTGATGAGTGATTGGATGGCGCAACGCTGGGATTTTATGCGGACCCGGTATCACAAAGCCCTGGCGATGTGCATGCATGCGGGCTTGGCTCCATCCATTAACGCGCCCCCCCCAGCGCCTCCAAGGCAATCGCCGCGATCGCCTGATCGCTCGCCTTGGGCAGTTGCACATAACGGCCGCCGGCGGCTTCGGCCAGCTCCTTGCCCATGCCGCTGCCGATGAACTTGCGCTCCGTGTCGATCACCAGCAAGCGCAGGCCCAGGGCTCGGTAGCGGGCGGCCACCTGCTTCACGTCCTCCTTGAGGTCCACCGGCTCCTCCCCCTCCAGCTCCGGCTGGCCCAGGGAGCGCCAGAGGGGCACATTGCCCCGGCCATCGGTGATCGCCACCACCACCACCTGGCTCAGATCGCCCGTGGCCAGCGCATTGGACCCCACCCGTGCCGCCAGGGCCAGGCCATGGGCCAAGGGCGAGCCGCCCCCGCAGGGCATGGCCTCCAGGCGGCGGCGGGCGGCGGTGATCGAGCGGGTGGGGGGCAGCAGCACCTCCGCCTGCTCGCCCCGGAAGGGGATCAGGGCCACCTCATCGCGGTTTTCGTAGGCCTCCGTGAGCAGCCGCAACACCGCCCCCTTGGCGCTCTGCATCCGGTTGAGCGCCATCGAGCCGCTCGCATCCACCAAAAACACCACCAACGCTCCCGCCTTGCGCTGCAGCTGCTTGGCCCGCAGGTCGTCGTCGGTGACGATCACGCGGCGCTGGGGCTGGCGCTCCCGCCGCGCCTTCTGGTGGGGCGCCGCCGCCCGCAGCGTGGCATCCACGGCGATGCGCCGCACGGGCCCCCGCGGCAACACGGGCCGCACATAGCGCCCCCGGCTGTCGCTCAACACCTGGGAGCGGCTGCCGCTGCTGCCGCTCTTGCTCTTCGCCGCGGCAAACAGCAACAAATCCGGATCGATGGCCGTCGCCTCCGGATCCAGCAGAAACTCCTCCGGAATCGCGGGTGGCGCCTGATCCTCCGGGCTCTCCTCCTCCGGCGGATCGGGCTCGTCGTCGCGCTCCTCCTCCGCCTCCGGGGGCTCGGGCGGCTCCTCCTCGGGGTTGGGGTCCTGCTCCCCCTGGGGCGGTGGGGGAGGCGGCGGCTGCAGGGGCTGCTCCGGATCGCTGGGCGGCTGCTGCCGCGCTCGGGGGGCGATCACCAGCCGCACCGCCACCTGCAGATCGTCCGCCTCCACCTGGTCGCGGCCGCTCAGGGCCGCATGGGCCCTGGCCACCCGCACCGCATACAGCTCGGAGCGGTGCCCCTCCACCCCGCCCCGCAGGGCTTCGGCCACCAGATAGGCGATCTGCTCGCGGCTGATGGCCACATCGGGGAGCCACTGGCGGGCGAGGAGCAGCTGGGTGGCCAGGGCATCGGTTTCCTCCTGGAAGCGGGCCGCGAAGGCCTCCACCGATTCGCCGTGGTCGATGGCGGAGCGGGCGATCGCCACCCGCTGCTCCGGCTCCAGCAGCTGGTGGGCCGAGAGGGCCATCGCAAAACGATCGAGCAGGTGATCGCGCACGGCGCCCTCCTCGGGGTTGTAAGTGGCGATCAGCAGGCAGCGGCACGGGTGGCTGAGGCTCAGCCCCTCCCGCTCCACACGGTTTTCGCCGCTGCTCACCGCCGCCAGCAGCAGGTTGGTGATGCCCGAGTCGAGCAGGTTGAGCTCGTCGATGTAGAGCACGCCGCGGTGGGCTTCGGCCAGAAGGCCCGGCTGAAACACCGGACGCCCCGCATTCAGGGAGGCGGCCACATCCACCGAGCCCAGCAGCCGGTCTTCCGTGATGCCCAGGGGCACCTGAACAAAGGGGGCGCTCACCACCTTGGTGGGCAGCAGGGCGGAAGGATCCGCGCCCAGCGCATCGCCCCCCAGGGCGGTGATGCGCTCCCGGGTGGGCGCGTCCCAGTCCTGGGGTTGGCGCGGGTCGATGTTGGGCAGGCTGGCGGTGGGGCCGAGATCGAGCACATCGATCGGTGGCAGGAGCGCATGCAGGCCGCGGGCGAGCACGGATTTGCCGGTGCCCCGCCCGCCGGCGATCACCACACCGCCCAGCCCTGGATCCACCGCCGCCAGGAGCAGGGCCAGCTTGAGGGTGCCATGGCCGGTGATGGCCGCCAGGGGAAAGGCGCGGCTGGCGGCCCAGCTGGCGCTGTTGGTCTGGGCGGGGGCGGGCGGCGTTCCGCTGGCAACCATGGGGGCTCGGGGGCTTGCGGGGAGTGCTTTGGGCAGGAGGGTCAGTCTCGCTGATGGGGGCTCGTGGCTATGAAAGAAGGGTGTTGCGCTGCCTTGTCATGGCCAAGCTGGCTGGTGCCGTTCGCCCCTTGGCTCGCCAGGCCGGGGGCCTCGCGCTCGCTGGCGGCTGGCTGGCGGCCCTGGCTTTGATGGCCCCGCTGGCGCGGGCCTCCTCCCCGGAGGCCTGGAGGGCCTACGAGCGGGAGGTGCGCCAGGCGTGCCTCGCCGCCAGCGGCCTCAAGGCCCCCCGGGTGGTGGGGCAGAGGGTCGATGTGCCGGAGCTGTCGCTCTCGGTGTTGCTGTTGGCGGGGCGCTATCCCCAAGCCCATATGGCTGGCCGTGCGGGGCGGGAGTTGTGCCTCTTCACCCAGGAGGGGCGCCGTGCCGTGATCGCGGTGGCGGACGGGCTGGATCAGCCCCTTTGGCCCTCCCCCCCACCGGGTGGCATGGTGCCGGCGGCCTCGGCTGGAGAGAGGGGGCCCGCGCAGCTGAGCCCTTGAGGGGCCTCAGCCGGGGGGGTTCAGGAAGGGGGGGCGGATCTGCTGGGCGTGTTCGAGCTTGGCGGCGAGGGCGGGCCAGTCTTCCGCCGCCACCGCCTCCATCAGAGTGTCCAGCTGCCGCTGGTAGTGGCGGAGGGCGTTGAGCACGGCCTGGCGATTCCAGCGGCACATCAGGGTGCCCAGCTGGGGATTGCCGCCCCCCACCCGGGTGGTGTCGGCAAAGCCGCTGGAGGCCAGGGCCCGCACCAGCCCCTGCTCCTCCCCAGCGGCCCCCTGATCAGCGGCCTCCAGGAGCGCCGCACTCACCAACACGGGCAGATGGGAGATCAGCGCCACGGCCCGGTCGTGGGCATCTGCCGGGCAGCTGATCGGCTGGCTGCCCACCACCTCCGCCAGCTGCCGCACGGCGGCGAGGGCTTCGGGATCGGTGTGGGCCGCAGGGGTGGTGACCCAGGGCCGCCCCTGGAACAGGCCCCGTTGGCCCGCCTCCACCCCGGCCTGGGCGGTGCCGGCCATCGGGTGGCCCCCCACAAAGCGCGGGGTCAGTTGATCCCACACGGCTAGCACCGGCGCCTTCACGGACCCCACATCCGTCACCACAGCGCCCTCGGGGATGGCGCCCACCAGCGCAGGGTCTGGCGCCATCAGCCGATCCAGCGGCAGCGCCAACACCACCAACCCGCAGCTGTTCAGCACCTCCGGGTTCGTGCTCACCTGTTGGGCCAGGCCCCGTTCCAAGGCCCGGGCGGCCGTCGCGTCGCGGTGAACCCAGGCCCGCACGTCCGCCCCCGCCGCCTGCAGGTCGAGCCCCAGGGAGCCGCCGATCAACCCCAAGCCCACCAGACCAACGGGACGGTCCTGCCAGAGGGCAGCCATGGTGCTCGGCTTTGACGGCTCTCCAGCTTTCCACACCTTCCATGCCTCTCGCCGCGTTGCGCTGTCGCCGCCGCTGCGGTTCCCCTCCCCGGGCCTGCTTACGATCCGCCGATGCTGGAAGCCTCGGCCCACCTCCATCTCAAGGCGCTGCTGCGCAGCGAGGGAGGTGCCCGTTGGCCCCATCACCTCACCCTCAGTCGCCTGGTGGCCCGCAGCCTGCGCCGCAGCGACCACACCCTGGTGTGCCTCACCCCAGGCATGGAAGCCTCCTGGTGGCCGAGCCTGCTGGTGCCCATGGCCCTCAGCGAAACTCCCCTCGCCCTGGTGGTGAGCGATGCCTTGCGCCGCAGGCTGATTCAGGTGGAGTGGCCGCGGCTGAAGGCGGTGGGCCTGCACCTGCCCTGTTGGGAAGGGCCAGGGGCCCCGCCGGGCTGCCGGCTCTGGTTGCTCAGTCCACGGGAGTTGGTGCAGGCCTGGCGGCGCGGCGAACTTGGCGACCGCCAGTTGCTGATTCCAGAGGCGGAGCGCTTGGAGCAGGAGCTCGGGGCCGCCCAGGAGGTGGTGGTTCACCCCAACGATTGGGATGGCTTGCGGCGCGCCTTTCCGGCGGCGGAGGAGGCCCTGCTGCAGTTCCATGGGCGCCTCACCCGGCGGCTGTTCAGCCAGCCCCGTCACCCAGAGCAGCTGGTGGCTGTCGAAGCCCACGACGAAATGCCGCTGCGGGATCTGTTGGGGGCTCTGCGTCCCCTGCCGGAGCCCTGGCCTCGCTGGCAGGCCGCCGCCGGGCCGGGGTGGACCAGCTGGGCCAAGGTGGATCCCGCCCTGCTGCAATGGCAATGGATCCGCCAGCCCTTGGATCCCTTCCAGGAGTTGAAAGGGTTGTTTGAGGACCGCGGCGCGGTGCTGCTCGGCGAAGTGGCTTCAGCGGGCACCGGCCAGGCCGTGGCGGCTGGGCTGGGTTGGACGCCCCGGGTGGTGTTGGAGCTCGACGATCCACCGCTGAACGACCCCCTTCCCCTCTATGCCCCCCTGCGGCAGCCCCTGCCCAACAGTCCTCCCTTCGCTGATCACCTGCTCGACCATTGCCGCCGGCTGGTGCTTGGCCAGGCGGGCCTGACGGTGATCCTCTTGGATGATCGCGGGCTGCGCGCCGGCCTGGCCAGTGCCCTCGCCGCGGAGTTTGGCTCCCGCGTCACGGAGCACTGCACGGCGCCGGAGAGCAACGGGGTGATCTGCGCTGCCTGGAGCTGGTGGCTCGACCACCAATCCCGCCTGCCCGTTCCCGATCAGGTGATCGTGGCGTTGCTGCCGATTGCCAGCCTGGAGGATCCCCTCACGGCGGCCCGGGTGGCTCGGATGCGCCAGCAGGGCCGCGACTGGTTTCGCGAGCTGCTGTTGCCCGATGCCCTCCAACGCCTGCAGCGGGGCTTGGCCTGCCTGCGCCGCAGCGGGGGGCGGGCGGCCGTGCTCGATGGCCGCTTGCGAACGCGCGCCTGGGGCCGTCAGGTGTTTCGGGCGCTGGAGCCCACCGTGCCGCTCACCCGCTTGCTGCCCAGCTGAGGGGCCAGCCCCTCTGTGCGGTGGACCCTAGGCTTGGCCCAGTTCTTGTTGCTGGGATGGGCGAAGCCAAGCGCCGCGCTGCCCAGGGGCTGCCGCCCCGGGAGAAGAAAACCGCTGAGAAGGCCGCAGGCTTGAAGAAGTCCGCGGCGAAAGGCCCAGGCTCAGGCGCCGCCTCCCCGCGGCTGGTGGCCTGGCTTCCCCTCACCCGTGAGCAGGCCGACCGCTTCGTGTCGTGGACCACCCGGGGCGCCTGGGTGGGCATCGCCGCCTTGGTGCTGTTTTGGGTCACGGTGCGTTTTCTGGGACCGGCCCTGGGTTGGTGGACCCTCGCGGACGGCTGATCCCGGCTCGCTGCGGGCCTCTGCCCTGCGCTCGGGCTGTGTGGGTTTGGCCACCCCTCCCACGGCCCCCTCGGCAAATCGGAAGAAAACCTTATGATTGGCCCACCTTCCCTGGTTGGTCATGTTTGCCCGCCTGGCTCAGCAATACCGCGCTGTTGTTGACGATCTTGTGCTCAGTCTCCAGGCCCTCGCCCGCTGCCTTCAAGGCCAAGGCCAGGCGGCCAGCTGCTACGTCTGCGGGGACGGGGAGCACCAGAGCGGTGTCTCCTTTGTGGCCGACCTGGGCGACTCCCATGTGGTGAGGTTCCACGTCTCCGATTTCGGCATCAGCTGGGTGGAATCCCGCCATGGCATGGAGCTCCTCAAGCTGGAAGGGGCGGATGCCATCCATGAACTCCACCGCGTGGCGCTGCAACTCAAAGCCCAGAGCTCTGAGGTTCGCAGCCAGCCTTCGCCCCAACCCACTGCCGCCCTGGAGCCCCGATAGAGCCCGCCGCCACCGGCAACTCCCAATAAAAAAAGGGGGTGGTGACACCCCCTTTTTTGTGCCAACCCCGCAGCTGGTGCTCAGGGAGACGGCACGCTTTCCCGCTCCACCTCGGCGGCCGCTGCGGCGCTGGAGCCCCCGGCAGCCCCCTTGGCGGCTGCGGCCGCCAGGGGACGCATGGAATTGGCCGTCACTTCCGAACCCTCCGTGAGCTGGCGGCGGGTGAGCTGCTCGATGGTGGCCTGCTGGGTGGGGTTCTGCTCCAGCCAAGCGATCGTGTTGTCGCGCCCCTGGCCAATGTTGTCCCCTTCGTAGCTGTACCAGGCTCCCTTGCGGGTGACGACACCCGTTTCCTCGGCCAGGTCGAGCAGGCAGCCCACAGTGCTGATGCCACGGCCGAAGAGGATGTCGAATTCAGCGATGCGGAACGGCGGCGCCACCTTGTTTTTAGCCACTTTCACCTTGGCGCGGATGCCGTATTCCTCGGTGCCGCGCTTGAGGGTTTGAATGCGCCGAATATCCAGCCGCACGGAGGCATAGAACTTCAGGGCGTTGCCGCCGGTGGTGGTTTCGGGATTGCCGTAGGTGACGCCGATCTTTTGCCGCAGCTGGTTGAGGAAGATCACGGTGCAACCGGATTTGCCGATGTTGCCCGTGATCTTGCGCATGGCCTGGCTCATCAGACGCGCCTGGCTGCCCACGGCCAGATCGCCCATCTCCCCCTCGATTTCCGCTCGGGGGGTGAGGGCTGCCACGGAGTCGACCACGACGATGTCCACCGCGCCGGAGCGCACCAGCTGGTCGACGATTTCCAGCGCCATCTCACCGGTGTCGGGCTGGGAGACCAGCAGGTTTTCAATGTCCACCCCCAGGGCCGCGGCGTAGACCGGATCGAGGGCATGCTCCGCATCCACGAAGGCGGCGACGCCCCCGCGGCGCTGCACCTCGGCGATGGCGTGCAGGGTGAGGGTGGTTTTGCCGGAGCTTTCCGGGCCATACACCTCCACCACCCGACCCTTGGGATAGCCGCCCCCAAGGGCGAGATCCAGGGTGAGGGCACCGGTGGAGATGGTTTCCACCCGCATGCGGGACGCATCCCCCAGGCGCATGATCGAGCCCTTGCCGAAGTTGCGTTCGATCTGATTGAGCACCAGGCCGAGGGCCTTGTCGCGCTCAGGATGGGCGGTGGCTGGGGGGCTGGCCGCGGAAGGGGAGTCTGGGGTGGTGGTGCCGTTGGAGGAAGCGGCCTTGGTGTCAGCTGGCATGGTTGGGCGGAACGATGGAAAAGGCCGCGATGGCGAAGGAAGGGGCGAAGGTGTGGGGAGCAGGGCTGGCGGTGCGCCAGGGCCATCGCCCTGGGCCATGGTGCGGTCTCATCGGAGCCAGTGCCACCCGATCGGGCCAGCGTCTCAGCCGCAATGGCGCTGCCATCTGGCCCGCAAGGATTTAGTACGTTCGTACTGTACTGTCTTTACCCCCATGCTGCCAAGGGGGCGGCAAAGCGCTCGGGTGTCAGCCAGGTGATTCCCAGGTTGGCCAGGCCATCCTGATCCCCTGGCGCCAGGTAGCCCCAGGAGGCCAGAAAGCAGCGCACCTCCTCCAGGCCGGAGGTGTGGCGCACCCCCTTGAGGGTCGGCAGGCGATCCTCCACGAACCACAGGGGGCGCAGGGGCGGGGATGCCCCCGGTTGCCGCTGCAGAAGACGCAGGAGCACCTCGGGTTTGCTGCCGGCTTCATGGCCGTAGAGGGCGGCGGGATGGAGCCCGGCGGCGCCGAGCAGCTCCGCGGTGAAGGCTTCCCCCTTGGTGGTGAGCACAGCCCACGGCGCACCCTCCTCCTCCAGCTGGTGCAGCCGCTCCACGACCCCCGGGTAGAAGCGATGCCGGGCCAGCCAGCCCGGCCGGTCCTCGCTGAGGGCCTCCCGGCGCACCGACTCCAAGAGGTGTTGCAGGGCCTCGCTGCTGCTGCCCCACCGCTCCAGGGCCACCTCCAGGGCGCGGGGGTAGGCGTTCACGACGGCCTCCACGTCCAGGTCGGGGCGGCCGAGCTCGGCGGCCATCAGCACCATCTCCCAGCCCTTGTGGATGAAGGGGCGCAGGCGTCGGAAGGCGGCGGGGGCCGCCTCGGGCAGATGGAGGGGGGGCTGCTCGCCACGATCCGCTGCGGCCTCCAGCCGCAGGGCGGCCCTGCGGGCCGACCACCAGTATTCCGCCATGCCGTCGACGAGCACGCCGTCGAAATCAAAGACCAGCAGGGGCGAAACGGACACCCGCAAAGGGGAGTGTTGGAACTGGGCCGCTAGGATTCGAACCTAGGAATGGCGGGACCAAAACCCGCTGCCTTACCGCTTGGCGACGGCCCATTGGATGGCTGAGCGCACCCAACCGGCGCTGTTTCCGTGCCAGGGGGGCTGGCGCTGAATCAGCACCCAGTCAGTAACCCACAGCGGCCGGTGCTTCGTCAACTCATCGGGGCTGCGGGCGCCCCTCAAGCGGGGAACACCCTCAGGCGCTGCTGCTCCCCCTGGCCAAACACGGCGCTGCGCAGCCGGTAGCGGCTGACCAGCTCGGCCTGCATCGCCCGCACCCGCTCGTTGCGCGGCAACAGCTCCACGGGGCGTCCCTGGGGGAGCACCACCTGTTCCACCGCCAGTCGGCACTCCTCCATGGCGGCATGGGCGTCATCCAGGCGCTGCAGCTGGCCAGGGCTGGCGGGGGGCTGGGCGGAGCTGCCCTCCTCGGCCCTGCGCAGCACCAGCCGTTCCATGGCTCGCTGCAGCTGGTGGGGGTTGTCGGTTTTGATCACCAGGATCGGCAGTCCCAGCGACTGGGCCCGGCGCCGGATGGCGGGGTCCTGTCCCAGTTGCCCCCGCACGCTCAGCACCGCATCGGCCTGCTCGGGATCGGCCACCACCTCCACGGGCAGGTGGCGGGCCCGGGCGGCCTCTTCCAACTGGCCCGCGCTCACCCCCACCCCGCACAGGCGCAGCGGAGCGAGCTGGGGCGTGCGGCGATGGGCGGGGGGAGCGGTGGGATCGGGCAGGGGTTTGGGGGCCAGGCTGCGGGTTTGCAAGGGGCGCCGCGGCTCCGCCTGCCGCAGGCTCTCCCCCCGGGCGGGGGCAGGCGCGGGGCGGCTGGGGGGGGCTTCACGAATCTGCACCTGGCCATCGGGGCCCACCTCGCGGATCTGGGGGCGGGCGGCCTGCCCGCGCAGCAGGAGATCCACGGTGGCGGCCACCTCCCGGTGCACGTTCCACTGGTGGCGGCTGTGCATTTCCACCGCCAGGGGGAAGGTGGGTTCGGCGGCCCGCTCCAGCACCGTTTTCTGGCTGTGGCGGCGGCGGGCTTCCTCATCGCCGAGCGTCACCGATTGGATGCCCCCCACCAGATCGCTGAGGGTGGGATTTTTGATCAAATTGGCCAGCTCATTGCCGTGGGCCGTCGCCACGAGCATCACGCCCCGTTCAGCGATGGTGCGGGCGGCCTGGGCTTCCAGCTCCGTGCCGATCTCATCGATCACGATCACCTCGGGCATGTGGTTTTCCACGGCCTCGATCATCACGTGGTGTTGCAGCTCGGGCCGGGCCACCTGCATGCGCCGCGCCCGGCCGATGGCCGGATGGGGGATGTCGCCGTCGCCGGCGATCTCATTGCTGGTGTCGATCACCACCACCCGCCGCAGCAGATCGTCGGCCAACACCCGGGCGATCTCCCGCAGCGCCGTGGTTTTGCCCACCCCCGGCCGGCCCATCAACAGGAGGGATTGGCTGGTGTCGAGAAGGTCGCGCACCATGGTGACGGTGCCGAACACGGCCCGGCCAACGCGGCAGGTGAGGCCCACCACCTCGCCGGTGCGGTTGCGGATGGCGCTGATGCGATGCAGGGTGCGCTCGATGCCAGCCCGGTTGTCTTCGCCGAACCGGCCGATGCGCTCGAGCACACCGGCCAGATCCTGCCGCTCGATCGGGTCGTCCCCCAGGGCGATGGCCCGGCCCGGGTAGCGCGCCTCCGGGATGCGGCCCAGATCCAACACCACTTCGAGGAGCTGCTCCCGCCGCTCCGCCGTGCCCAGGGCTGAGCGCACCCGCTCGGGCAACACCTCCAGCAGGCGATCAAGGTCGTCGGTGATGCGTTGGGTGGAAAGGAGGGACAGGGAGGGAGGAGGGGAAGGGCTGTCCAGGGCAACCTGGCGATCACCCCCTCTTTTTAGCGGCCCCGAGGGGACCTTCGGGCATCGGTTTGCCGCCGTTGGCTCCAGGGCTCCACCAGGGACCGGGCGCTGGCCAGGGCTGGAGCGAGAAGGTCCGGCAGATCGAGCAGGCGCTGGCCTCGGCCCTGGGCTTCTTGAAGGAGGACTTGCAGCTGTTGGCGGGCCACGCTGCCGAAGGCCACCCCCGCCACCGGGGGAGCAGAGGCGGGCAGGGCCTCCACCAGGGCGAGGGTGTGGGCATTGGTGCCCCCGGCCAGCTGCAGGGGGCCGGGGGGGGCGAGGGGACCCACGGCGCGCAGAAGGCGCACGGCCGCTTGGGCGGTGCCCGCCCCCACATCGCCGCTCATGGGTCGGCCGTCCAGTTGCCAGAGGGGGCGCAGGCCGGCGGCGCGCAGCAGGCCAAACCGCTGCCAGAGCTCCCGGGCCAACAGAGCGGCGTTGGCTTTCTGGCCCTCTGGGGGATGGCCCTCAAGGCCGCAGCTCACCGCCAGCCGTTGCAGGGGAAGGTTGGCGCTGCGCACCTGTTGCAGCCGCTCGGCAAAGGCGGCGTCGCGCCCGATCTGGGTGTGGAGTTCCACCGCATCGGGCCGCAGGGCCGCCAGCAGGGGGCCGACGGCGTCGGGCGCCAGGAGCGTTTGGCGCTCCTTGATCAGGCCGAGGGGGCAGGCGGGCAGGCAGCGCCCGCAGCCGTAGCAGCGCTCGGCCACCACCCCCGCGGGCGCCGCGATCGCCAGGGCGGGGCAGACCCGCTCGCAGGGGCGGGGGCAGGCGGGGGGGCAGCGGCGGGGATCAAACCAGGCCTTGCGGAAATGGGGATCGGCGCCGTCGCTGAGGCTCACCATCAACCAGGGCCGCTGGGCACCCCGCTCCTCGGCCCAGGCGATGCCGCGGCGGGCGGCGGCCACCACGGCCGGATCGGCGGCCAGATCCAGGCAATGGACGCCGGCGAGGCTGTAGATGCCGGCCAGATCTTCGATGGCCTGCAGATCTTGATTGCTGGCGCCGCCGATCCATTTCACCCAGCGCCCACTGGCCAGGGCGTCAGCCGGGCTGGGCCGCGGCGCGGCAGGCGCTGGGGGGAGGGGGGAAGCCGTGGTGCGGCGTTGCGGCACACCTCACTGTTGCAGGGCTGGTGATGCGGAGGCGGCTGGCTTGATCAGGAGCGGGGTCTTTTACAGCTGAAGCAGCAGAAATCAAGTGATTCGTTCTAGGCTCCTCTTGGCTTGTGTCGTGCTTGCACCAGTGTTCAAGCTTGCCATTCCACGGCATCAGCCTGAAATCATCCGTGCCATTGAGCAGAGTCGCTCACCCGTCACGGCGGGGGATGTGGCCATAGCCACCGGGATGAATCTTGTTCTGGTTGAGCAGGCTCTCTTGGCCCTTGCTGTAGATGGGGGGGCCATTTGCGGGTTGCTGGCGATGGTGTTGTGGCCTATGTCTTTCCCAGAAACATCCAGGTCGTTTTGGCCAGTCGTTATCCGCCTGAACGATCGATCAATGTTCCGGTTCTAGGGTTGCGCGGCAATGGGTTCTCACCCCTCAATCGCAGGGCCCAATGAGTTAATCTCAAAAGCTCAGGTTTCGTGATGAGCCAGCGGCGCATTCTCAAAGAGCGAAAGAAATAAGTCATTGCCCCTCCATACATCTTTCATTACCTTGAGCCAGTCGCTACGCATAAACTCACCGGATCGAGCCATCTCCCTTGCCCTCCTTGCTGTTCTCTTCTGTCTTGTATACTTAATCAGGAATAATAAGCTGAAAGCCAATAGATAAACTGAAGGACCTAGAACAAGGGAGGAAATCAGGGCATATGATAAAACAATACTTAGCTTCTGCGGGAAATAATTCCACAATCCGTCTTGGCCATGATCGTATTTTGCCAACCAGAGGCAAATGCAGAAAAGAGATACGAGCAGATAACTTTGTATCAATGGGAAAGACCGACGGAGCTTCCTCGTAAATGGACTCGCTAATGATGCGGAGATAATGTTTACTTGAGAAGCCAAATCATCGCCCAAATATGAGGCAAAAGCACTTACGGCTTTAAAGTCGTCATCTATGGCACGCTCAAGTATCACGCAGGGATATCGCTTATCCGCCGTATTGGGAAGCGTTCCGCCTAGATTTGAAAGGATGAATATTATAGGTTTACCCAATTCGCTTGCCGTCATTACTTCACTATCAACAAATGACTCCTGTCTCCCAGGCAGGCAGATCATAACATCTGCTTTCTTAAGACCAGCTGAAACGGCTGTTATTATTTGTTGATGGGTTGAATTCTCACTGTAGGGCACGCGAATCGGGCTGATTCCCTGAGCAAGCATGGCTTGTTGCAATCTGATCGCATGTGTTTCTTGGGCATGGCTAAAGGAAATAAATGCACTGGTTTTTCTTCTGAACAAGCAATGATGTCCTAAGGGCATACACACAACCAAAAACATGATGACCAGACATGCAAACACTGCCAGGGCTAGAAACTTTCCTAACGGCAAGAATGCATCATTGATTGTTATTAATGTCTTCCTGGCTCCATCTGGCAGATATATGCACCAGTCCCAGCAAAGTTTGAGTTTATTGATGGATTCAGAATAATTACCGCCTAATTGGTGAAGTTGCTTCTCTTGTTTAAGGTTCTCGATTGGTTGATGCCAGAATTTAACCTGGGGTATCGCTCTGATATTTGGGATTTCGAATAGTCTTAGTTTAGAAATATTTCGGATACCACGAACTGCCCTTTGTAATTCTCCAGGATTAAGTGCTCCTTGAAGCATGATCAGCACTCAAATGATCTTATCTTGACCTAACTGGTTACACCTAAGCCAGAACGTGTGTCAAAACGTAACGTCGAGGGCAATCCGCAACCTGAGGATTTAAATCAATCTACATCTTTGCAGCCTCTTGTAGTAGTTAACTCTTCTTGTGGCCAATACTTACCATTATTGAATTCAGAAATAATGAGATGATTAGAACGCATCATTACGAGATATATTATATCATCAATTCCTCCGAAGCTTTGTATCCGGCATGTGTAATTAGATTTTAGTATCAATAAGTATGCTTCATCCTGAGAGTTGGACGATGCTTCGAACGCCTCGGTTCAGTGGCGGGCCGCGTAGCGGGCCGTCCGCTGCAACCGGTTGTTAGACGGTTCCTCAGTCGTTTGTATGGTGCTGAAGTGTGTTCACTCCACCATCAGTTGACTGGGCATCTAAGGGATCTAGTGCTCTAAACTCAGCAAAGCACCCCGGCCAAACGCTTGGCACAGCTTATGCACACCCTAGGTGCTCTGCCCGCGGAGGTAAGCCCTGACTCAATCTTGGAAGCCTTGCTTGAGATTCGTTACGAGACCCAAGTGCTGCCAGAAATCGTTTACGGCAGAATTGTTGACAACTCAAATTGGGAAGGTTTCGCCCAGTCTACACTGCCCGCCTATGCATTTCCTGCCGAGTTAAGACAAATTGATCCAGATTTACGGTACGCCCCAGTACTGCAACTTGTTTCTAGTATTAGATCTTTGCGGATAGGCCCCTCTGTCTTGTCATTTCACATTCGTAATCCCTATCCAGGGTGGTCGTCATTTAGAGATGATCTACACAATGTTGTGACGACTTTGTTTGACGCTTGTCGCAATCAGCTCAATATATCCCGTATGGGCCTTCGCTACATTAATGCTCTGTTGCCAAGCCTGCACGGCATAAACTCAATCGCAGATCTTAATATTTCGCTAGCAGTCGCCGGAGAGCCTCTAACTTCTAGTCTTAACTTAAACTATACTAGCCAAATTAGCAGCGACATGCAAGTCACGGTTCGACTGTCTTCAAAGGATCTTGTTAAGGGAGACTTACCTGAAGAGACTTCTGCTTTTATTGATGTTGACGTTTACACTGGCGAGGATTACGCTTCCAGCGACATTCAAGCTGTGAAGGCTTGGATTGATTTGGCGCATGACCATGAAAAAGCACAATTCTTCAGAGTCTTCAGTCCTGAAATGATTGCCACTTGGAGCACTAAACCATGACCCTTGCCACCGCAGATTCTTCGGCTGTACTTAGCTATACGCGGCCAACCGATTCTCTAGTAGCTTACGGAGGGGTGTTTCCCGCCCACTTTGGTACAAGTTTGCCTCTCATATATGAGCTTATTGCCGGGAACCTATATGCGCCTGCTGTGCAGCAAGCTTCATGGCTACCCGCAGTCCTAAGGCGAATAAGAAACTCAATAGCCCAGCATTCATCCCTTGTTGAAGATTCTGATGAGTGGATCCCAAGAGATGTTGGAGTGCGAGGTGTTTCATTCTTTTCAATGACATCTGACTTGCTTCCTTCAGAGCCCCATCTTTCTCGAAGTACCGATGGCTCACTTGTGGCAGAATGCAACTCGCGGAGTGGCTCATTGTGCATGGTTATTTCCTCGTCTACTGCATTAATCTCGTCATCTAGTGGCGGCACTTTTACTGTTGACTTGCTTGAACTCACCCTATTGTCAACAACTCAGATTCGCCAAAGGGTACGTGCTCTTTCCAGTCTAGTCATCAGCTAGTACAGAATGGCACGCTGGATTCCGCCTGACGCGATTGGCAAGACTGAATGTATAGGCCGCCGCATATTTATAAGAGGCCAATTGCATGGGGCGGCAGATCAGAAGCCTCTTCCTCCACTAAAGATTGAGTTAATTCACTTTATGGAGAAGCGACATCCCGGCGATGTCTCAATGGACAGACTTGGGCGAACCGGTATTGAAAGGCAAGTTATTGGTTTCCTAGACCCAAAGGCGCGCCAAGCTGGTTGCCGAATGAATCCCGTGGCAGATTTTCAAGGGTGGATCTACACTACGGCTCGACATTTCAATTCTTCGACTTCAGGCCTTCCACTTGTCCTTGTTTCTTCTCCTACTGCTTCAGCTGAAGATGAATCCGTAATCGATAATCCATATCATGCACATGTAGAGAGGCCTCCTGGACTTCCTCCAGGCCATGAAGCGCATTATCTTGCCTTGCAGCTCAAGCATATCTTTGAATCCAACCTAAGCTTTCATGCATGCTTGAATCGCCCTATCTGCGACCCAGTAGAGTCTACTTAATTCTCCATCTTCAAGTGCCAGTTTTTGCGCATGGTTGCATGTAGGCGTCGCAACGGCAAGTGTTGTCGTGATCTTTTCGCATGCAGCCGCATTGGCTTTCATCCGTCTAACGAACATGGATAGATCGTGCAACGAACATGGATAGATCGTGCGCAGCCACGATCTTATCCAAAGTTGGACAAGCCCTCCACACTGGGGGCTGGGCATACAGGAGAAAGATCAGGCCGTTTTTCACCCCTGCTTCCGATTTCAAAGGGGCGGAGTGGCTGTGCCTGAGCAGGTGTGCGGTGTGGAACCAGTTTAGGGACGCAACAGGGCTGGAGGCCGACTTTCTGTCGTCCAAAGCGGCTCTTTGCAAGTGTTGGGAGTATCGATAGGAAGCTCTCCGCTGCAGGTCCTCTCAAACGCTCAGCACAGCAGGGGTGTGATCCCCTTGACCCTGATGGCCGTGAGGACCATGGCATGCCCGCATGTTGGGCAGAGGACAGGAGGCTTTGGGATGGGTGGTAACGGTGGGGTGGGTGCCACGTTCAACAGCAGCTGGAGGCGTTGGATCAAGGATTTCGCATTGGCATGGAGGAGACCAAAGTCCCGAACGCGTCGGAAGCGCTTGGGGAGCACATGGCGCAGCAGCAGCCAGAGAAATTCACCTCCAGGAAGGCTCTGGAGGATGGTGTGACCCTGGTTGTCTTTGGTGCGAAACGTCACCTGACCTTTGTGGTCAGAGAGAATGTTCTTTTCTGGCAAGACACCGCGATACAGATACCGCCCTAAGTAGACCAGCGCTGCCTCCCCTGTACCCACCGCTTTGCAATCCACCACCCATTGGCTGGGTAGTGTGGTTTTCACTGTCCATCCCAAGCGGCGCAAGGCCTCAAACCATTTGGCTCGAAACACCTTGGCGAGATTTTCCTCTTTAAAGAGATAGGCTCCAGCTTTGCTGCGCCAGTGCTTGGTTTGTTTGTTAATGGCACCTGCAGGCACGATCAGATGGGCATGGGGGTGATAACCCAGTTTCCTATTGTGAGTGTGGAGAACAGCATGGGCGCCGGTTCTTCCCTTGAGCCTGGGATCACGCCTGGCAAAAGAAGCCACTGTTTGCCAGGCGATTTTGAGCAAGAGATCATAAGCAGTCTTTTGCTTTAGCCAAAAGAGATTTCTCAGCTCAGCTGGCACCGTGAAGGTGAGCAGGAAATACCTCACTGGCAACAATTTTGCCCTCTGGCGCT
>JBEGQC010000012.1:0-140194 GCA_041181185.1 Cyanobacteriota bacterium
GAGTTCGCTGAAAAACCCGCCTACCCCTGCGAAACTGGGGCAACCGCCCCAGGCTTGATGAGAGGCCAACAGGAGCGTCTGGGCTCGCTGTTCTCCTACGTCTCGATCGAGGACCGGATCCCTGCCAGTCATCCGCTGCGGTGCATCCGCAGGCTGGCGGACCAGGCTCTCGATCGCCTCAATCCCACCTTCTGCCAGCTCTACGCCTCAGAAGGCAGGCCATCGGTACCGCCAGAGCAGTTGTTGCTCGCCTCACTGCTCCAGGCCTTCTACGGGATCCGCTCGGAGCGCCTGCTGCTGGAGCAGCTCGACTACAACCTGCTGTTCCGCTGGTTTGTGGGCTTGAGCCCCGACGATCCGATCTGGCATCCGACCACGTTCACCAAGAATCGCGACCGGCTGCTCAATGAGCAGGTCATGGGCTGGTTTCTGGAGAAGCTGATGGCGGCACCGGAGGTGAGACCGCTCCTCAGCAATGAGCACTTCTCAGTGGATGGCACCTTGCTGCAGGCCTGGGCCTCTCATGCATCCCTCGAGCGGATCGACGGAGAGGATGACCCGCCGCCACCGCCCACTGGCCCTGGTGAGGGATTCGGTGCCCCCAGAGAGGGTAAGAAAAGGGCAAAAGGCGACTTTCGCGGCATCAAGCTCAGCAACGAGACCCACCGCTCCAGGACGGATCCCGAGGCCTTGCTGGCCCGCAAATCCAATGCCCATCCAGCGCAACTGAGCTATCGGGGACATGTGCTGATGGACAACCGTCATGAGCTGATCATCGATTGCCGCATCACACAAGCGACAGGCACCGGTGAACGGGATGCCGCCAAGGAGATGGCCGCAGACCTCGCCGGTGCCCATCAGAAGACTGTCGGTGCCGACAAGAACTACGACACCAAAGGCTTCGTGGCTGAGATGCGGCGGATCGGTGTCACTCCTCATGTGGCCCAGAACACTGCCCGCTGCGGCGGCTCAGCGATCGATGGCCGCACCACCCGCCATGTGGGCTACGCCAAGTCGATCAATGCCCGCAGGGGGATCGAAAAGGTCTTTGGTTGGCTCAAGGCGTTCGGCGGACTGCGGCAGTTCAAACTGCGCGGCCAGGACAAAGTCAGTGCTGTATTCGGTCTGCACGTGATCGCTTACAACCTGATCCGCTTGGGCAACCTGCTCAAGCCCGCCATGGAGGCGGCATGAATAGTCCGTTGCCCAGAGGTGTGGGCCAAAGACTACAGCCAGTGTCTTGCAGACAGGCCAACGGTGCCGAAATCAGTCTGCCTGCAGACTTGATCGGTTTCGATTCTGCCTTTTGAGCCAGAAATCAGCTCATTGCTGTGGAAAACTGACTCGTGAGCGGGTTTTTCTGCAAACTCTTAAGCGATATTGCCTTTGAGGCCCCCCTACCCCTCCGCTCGTCGTCTGATGATCCCACCCCTTTCTCGTCCATTGAGAGAGTGTATGAATCTGCATGGCCATCGCTGCATCTGGTGGCTGTGGAGGGTGCCTCCACGACAACACGATTAAGTCAACGGCGCTGGATCTCCTTGATCTTCGTTGCTGCAGGCGAGATTATTCTTCACCAGCCCAATGTGAGCTTCTGCTGTTCGGAGGGGAATTGCCTTTTTGTGCCAGAAACTCCAGCGTTGTGGGAGAGCTCTCCTTACAGCGTTGTCTGCCTGATGTTTGACCCTCGGGAGTTAACAGCACAGCTGAAAATGATGAGCTCTCAAAACCTGGACTGGTTGGCTGCAGGAGAGTGGGATTTCTCAAAACCCTCCTGCCGCAAAGCCAGCGATGGCGAGGTAGAAGCCTGCTTGCTCACCACCCTCCAGCATTTGTTGCATGTCACAAGTGAAATTGAAATGAGGCAGCCAATTTTGCTCACTCGCCTGGGCATCTCAAATCAGCTCACCCTGCTCACGGCTCTCCTGGCTTCTCCCAACCTGAACACTCCTCTAGTGGCGGAGCAGAAGGAACCAAAAGAAGGAGGGGTTGAGGAAGTGATTGATGAATTGACAGATTACATGTTGACCCATCTATCCGAACCCCTGAGTCTGTCAGTTCTGGAAAAATATAGCCATTATTCCAGGCGGTCCTTGCAATATGCCTTCCGCGATAAATTCGGATGCACGATCACCCAATGGATCCGCTCACAACGCTTGGATCATGCCTATCAAGCCTTGAAAGCTGGCACTACAGGCCAGACCGTGTCCAGCATTGCCCATGCCTGTGGCTATCGCTCCGTCAGCCTGTTCAGCATTGAGTTTCAAAACCGTTTTCACATCAAACCATCAGTGTTGTTGCGTGAGCACAAGCTCAGCGACTGAGCCGTTCCTGCCCCCCGGGTGTGATCGGCCAGGCCAAGCGCAAGAATGAAAGAGCCGGATCCCTCCCTACGGCCGTCAGTGCCGCCCCGCCGCCATGACCGTCGCCCCCTCCAGCCATCCGAACGGAACCTCCCACAGCACCGCTGAGGCCGCTTCCCCCTCCCAGCCACGCCATTCGAGCGCGTCCGAACCGGCCTGGCTGGAGGCGGATCTTTGGCAGCGGGTGGAGCAGGCGGCCACCGCCCAAGGCATGACGGTGGCGGCGGTCTGTGAGCAGTGGGTGAAGGAAGGGCTGGATCGCTACGAAGCCCAGCGGCCCAGCGAGGATCCCGATGGCTCAGGCCGCTGCTCCCTGCGCACGGGCACCTGCTCCATCGGGCCCGTCCCCTTGCCGGTGCAGCAATAAGGCCAGGCCCGCGGCAGGGTGGCGTCGCCCCTAGGCTAAGTGAGTGATTGCTCACTCCAAGACCAAGGCCAGGGGCCCACAATCGCTCACGCTCTCCACGTCGTGCCACCGTGCCCCGGGCCTCCCCCACCCCAGCTGCTGAACGCCGGGCCCATGCCGTGCAGGCTCTCCTGGATCTCGCCCGCCACACCGCCCCCGATCAGATCAGCACCGCCGCCATTGCTGAGCGGATGGGGGTGAGCCACGGCGCCCTTTTTCGCCATTTTCCCAGTCGTGAAGCGCTCTGGGCAGAAGCGGTGACCTGGGCCACCGGCGAACTCGACACCCGGTTGGAGTCTTTGGCGCTGCCCTCCCCCCTCGAGCAGGTGGCGGCACTGATGGCCTGCCACGCCACCATGCTCGCCGAGAATCCCGGGCTGGTGCGCATGCTCTTCGCCGAGCTGCAGCGTCCCGCCACGAGTTTGGCCAGGGAAACCGGCAAGGCCTTCATGCAGCGGTTCCGGCGGCGCCTGGCGACCCTGATGGTCGCCGCTCAAGCGGAAGGGTCGCTGGATCCCCAACTCGACCCTGAGGAGTTCGCCGCCCTGCTGGTGGCCACCCAACAGGGACTGATCCTCCAGGCCCTGGCGCATGATGGCTTCGCCGATCTCGCTGAGCACTCCAAACGCAGTGTCGCCCTCTTCCTCAGGAGGGGGCCCGGGGGCGTCCCAGCAACAACACCAGGGGAATGACGGCCAAAAACAGGCCCCCCACCAAACGGAACAGATCTCCATAGGCCAGCAAGGCGGCCTGTTGATCCACCTGCAGGCTCAGGAGCTGCAAGGCCTGCTCCTCGGGCCTGACTCTGGCTCCAGGGCTGGAGCCCAGCCAGAGCTGGAGCTGCGCCAGCCGCTCCTGGAGTCGGGGATCGGTGGGGGTGAGCGCTTCGACCAAATGGGCTCGGTGCACCGCACGCTGGTGGTCGAGCACCAGGGTGAGCACGGCGATGCCGAAGCTGCCCCCGAGCTGGCGGGTGAGGTTGTAGAAGCCGCTGCCCGCGCCCACATCTTCCCTGGGCAGCGGGCCCAGGGTGGCCAAACTCAGGGGCAGGAACATCATCACCGTGGTGACGCCCCGTAAGATCAGGGGCCACCAGAGGGCATCGGCGCCGGTGTCGGGTCCGATGCTGCCCAGGGCCACCATGGTGGCCACCATGCCGAGGGCGCCTGCGGTGATCAACAGGCGTGGATCGATGCGGTTCACCACACGCCCGAGCAGGGCCATGGCCACACCTGAGGCCAGGGCCCCAGGGAGGATGAGCAACCCCGTCTGGGTCGGCGTGTAGCGGAGCACGGTCTGGGCAAAGACCGGCACGGCGAACACCGTGCCGTACAGACCCATGCCAAGCACCAGGGAAAAGACGCTGCCAGCAGCCAGGGAACGGTGGCGCAACACCCGCAGATCCACGGCCGGTGCCCGCTGGCGGAGTTCCCAGATCACGAACACCGGCAGGCTGACCGCCGCAAGCAGAGCCAGGTTGCGAATCAGAGTGCTCTCCCACCAATCCAGCTGGTGCCCCTGCTCAAGCACCACCTGGAGGCTGGCCAAGGAGAGGGTGAGCAGCAGGATCCCGGTCCAGTCGACCTGCCCACCATCGGAACCGGCTCCCCTGGCGCCAGGGGACTCCTGGCGAGGAACAGGGCGATCAGGTTCCAGGAACGCCAAGGCCATCAGCACGGTGAGCACGCCAAAGGGGAGATTGATGAAGAAGATCCAGCGCCAGCCCAACGTGTCGGTGAGCAATCCGCCCAGGGTCGGCCCAAGGGCCGGGCCCACCAACACCACCAGGCCAAAAGCAGCCTGGGTGGTGGCCTGCAGGGCGGGCGGCACGGCCTGAAACAGGATCGCCTGCGCCTTGGGCAGCAAGCCGCCGCCGAGGAGCCCCTGCAGGATGCGGGCCAGCACCAACACGGGGAGGTTGGGGGCCAGGCCGCAGAGCATGGAGGCGGCGGTGAAGCCAATCAGGCAAAAGATGAAGTAAGTGCGCTGGCCAAACACGCTGCTCAGCCAGGCACTGAGGGGAATCATCACCACGCTGGCCATGGCGTAGCCGGTGACCACCCAGCCCACCTCCGCCAGGGTGGCACCGAGGCTGGCCTGGATTTGGATCAGGGCCACATTGGTGATGCTGGTGTCGATGATCTCCAGCAGGGCGCCGATCGAGGCGGTGATCACAACCGCCCACTGGCGGGAGGTGAGGCCGCTGGCCTCAGCCCTCATGGTCGCCGCACGCTCACTGTCGCCGAGAGGCCGGGCACCAGGTTGAGGCCGCGGGTGTCGCGGGGGTCGAGGTCGATGCGGGTGGTGATCCGCTGCACCACCTTGGTGAAGTTGCCGGTGGCGTTGTCGGGGGGCAGCAGGGCGAAGCGCGAACCGGCGGCAGGGGCCAAGCTGGCCACGCGGCCGCGCAGCACCCGGTTGGGGTAGGCATCCACCCGCACCTGGGCGGCCTGGCCAGGGGTGAGGGCGGTGATCTGGGTTTCTTTGAAGTTGGCCTCCACCCAGGGTTGGGTGTCCACAACGGTCATCAGGGGCTGACCGGGCATGGCTTGACGGCCAGGTTCGGCGTGGCGGGAACCAATCCTGCCGGGGCTGGGGGCCGTGATGCGGGTGTAGGAGAGGTTGAGCTGGGCTTCGGCAAAGGCAGCCTGGGCCTGCAACACCTTGGCCTGGGCAGCGGCGGCTTTTTGCTGATCCACCTGCACTTCTTGGATACGGGCCTCGGCGGTTTGGCGGCTGGCCAGGCTCTGGTTGAACTCCGCTTGGGCCTTGCGATAAGTGGCCACCGCCCGCTCGGCCTCCTGGCGGGAGACCCCGCCGGCTTGGGCCAGGGACACCAGGCGTTGGGCATCGGCGGCGGAGCGGGCCAGCTCGCTGCTGGCTGCCTGCTGCTCGGCCGCCGCCATGCCCTCCGCCGCGCGGGCGGTGTTCACGGAAGCCCCAGCTTGCACCACCAGCGCCTGGGCCTCACGGGCGGCCTGCTCCAAATCAGCCCGGGCGCTGAACAGACGGGCGCGGGCGTCCCGGTCATCGAGCAGCGCCAGGGGCTGCCCGGCCTTGACGAGCTGGTTGTCGTCCACCAACACACGAGCGATCGTGCCAGGCACCCGGCTGGAGATCTCGGTGAGGTGGCCCTGAAGCTGGGCGTTGTCGGTTTCCACTAGGCCCCAGCGAGCCACCAGCCAAGCGCCTCCGCCAGCAAGCACCCCCAGCCCCACCAAGGGAGCCAGCCACTGGCGCGCACGACGGGGGGTGGCTGGGCTGGTCTGGGGTGGAGAGCCCCCAGCTGCAGCAGGAAGGTCCAGAGCCGCTGGGGAGCGACTCGGCAGCCCCGTGGAAGGCGAACCAGGGCCCGCCCCGACGGGCGACAGGGGGACAGCAGGCGCCTGCGGACGGGCCGGAGGGGCGGACGCCATGGGAAGTGAGCACTTACTCACTCATCCTAGACCTCTCCTGGTGTGTGGTCAGGCCCCCGGCTCGCCTCAGAGGCGGAACATCACCTCGCTGATCACCACCCAGGCCTCCTTGTCGCCAAAGCTGTCGTAGGTGGTGAGCTTGTAGTTGCCCTCCAATCCCAGTTGCAGCCAGGCATTCACATCCCACACGGCGTTGGCAAAAATCGTGCTGTTCACCTGCAAGCCAAAAACTCCCGAATCGGTGGCGTGATCGATGCCGTAGCCCGCAGCGAGGCGCAGATTCTCGGCTGGATACACATAGACCTGCCCCCAGCCACCAGAGGTGGGCACAGCCTTGTTGGAAACGCGGTTGTAGGTCTGAAAGATCCCGGCCATGTATTCGCCCAGGCCTTGGCCGGTGTAGAGCTCACCGCTGAGGCCAAAGCTGCGGCCCAGGGCAATCTGGCCATCGAAGGCCGCGCCCCACACCGAGACGAGAGAGCGGTCGGCCGCCAGGGTCAACGGGTCGGTGGGGCGAATGTTGTCGAGCACCCGCAGCTGGCCCACCACGCCAGACACCCCCAGCTCCACCGGGCGCAAACGACGGCCCCCTGCCCGTTCCGTCATCTCGCCGAAGCCCAGGCTGATGCGGCCTTCCACATTGGGCCAGCCGTTGTCTTCCACCACCTCCTCGGTTTGCAGATTGGCCACATCCACCTCATCCGGCAGGGCGGTGGTGATCGGCGAAGCGGCGGCGAGCTGCACGATCCCGCCGAAGCTGGATCCGGCCTCGAAACTGCGTTCCAGCCGGAATTGGGGGCGGTAGGCCCCTGGGTTGCCAGTGGCCGCAAGCTTGCCGGTGGGGATGGTGTCTGGATCCCGGGGGGCGAACACATCAAAGTTCTGGCCGGCCACGATCCGCCAGCGGCCATCGCTGATCTCCCCGTAGAAGGCGATCGGCGTGAAGCTGTAACCCTCGGCCAGCAGGTTGTCCTGCAGGGTGAACAGGGCGAAGCCGCCCGGAGTCCAAGCACCCCATTTCGGCCCCTGGAAAGCGGCATACACCATGCTCTGCTGCGCCGAGAGGTCGTAGGCGGCATCGGGATCCTTGGGGCTCACCACCAGGGGCTGGCCCGGGTTGAACACGTAGCGACTGCTCGAGAAGCCCAGCAACTTGGCCTCGGCCCAGAGGCGCAGCTGATAGTCGCCAGACCTCAGGGTGACCCCTTTGCCCGGTGTGAAAGAGACCGGCTCAGGCGCGGCATTGGCCAGGGCAGGGGCGGGGGTTGGTGCGGGGGAGGCTGGGGGGGCAGAGAGGGGAACTTGGGGGCCCGTGCCCTGGCTCGGGCTGGCCTGGCCAATGAGCTGACTGCGGATCTGGGCCAGGTCCTTGGCGAGGGCCTCCTGCCGGTCTGTTTCCCTCTCAAGTTCGGTCTTTTGCTGGGCGATGCGCTGGCGGGAAGCCGCCAGCTCCCGCTCGAGCTGATCCAAGCGGGCTAGGGCAGCAGCTGGCGACTGGCAGGCCGGGGTGCGGGCCAGCTTGGTCGCCAGAGCACGATCAGCCTCCAGCAGCTCCTCAGCGGGCGCAGCCGGCTGGAGCCCAAGCGCCGCACGGCAGGCGGGGAGGGCGAGGCTGGCCCGGGCCTCTGGGCTGGCCGCATCCTGGGCGGAAGGAGGGGCGACCGGCTCGGCCCAAACCGGCGGAAGGGCCTGGAGCGCGCACACCCCCACCACCAACTGGCCTCGGATCGCCCTGAACGCTCCTGAAGGGAGAAGAGCGGCAAAGGGGGAGCGCACCTGGAGCGACAAGTCAAAAGACGGAGTCATTGTCACGAGCAGCACGGGGTTTGACCAGGCCAATCCCCAGGAATCTGGACCAACAAAGTGTTGGGAGACCCCTGGCAATCTTGAGCAGATCTTTCCTTTCTGGCTCGCAGGCTGCCCCTGGTGGAGTCCTGCAAATTAGCGAGAAAACTTTAATGAAATTCTTTCCATTCGCTCTCAGACACTCGACGCTCAGTCCCTGACCACGATCTGAACGGGGGATGGCGTGGGGATTGGGGATCCCAGATTGCAGAGGTTGAAGTTATCCGGTGCATCCCTGCCAAGCCCCGCAGACGACCGCACCCTTGAAGCATGTCTGGTGCCCCGCCGCGCATCGCACCGCACGCCCGCCCTCTCCTTCCACCGCCCATGCCCCCTGTGTCCCTGCTTTCACGCGTTTTCGGCCCCTGCCTGATGGCTGGCCTGCTGATGGCAGCCACACCACTTGGCCCCGCCTACGCCCAAAGCCCGGCTGCCGCCACCCTCTACAGCGGCGGCGACATCCTCACCATGTCCGGGGCCCAACCCACCTACGCCGAGGCGTTGGTGGAGCGGGGCGGCCGCATTGTCTATGTCGGCTCTCTAGCGGGGGCGCAGCGAGCCGCAGGAACCGGCGCCCGCCGCGTGGATCTGGCCGGGCGCACCTTGCTGCCTGGCTTCATCGACACCCACGGCCACTTCATCTACTTCGGCAAAAATCTGGTGGATGCGGATCTCTTTGGCGCCACCACGATCGAGGAGATCGTGCGGCGCATGCAGGCCCAGGCGGCAAAAGCAGGGCCAGGGGAGTGGATCGTGGGCTTTGGCTTCAATGGCAATGGGATGGATCGCTACCCCAGCGTCGCCGATCTGGATGGGGTGTCGAAGGATCGGCCGGTGATGGTGGTGGATAGCTCGGGCCATGCGGGTGCCATGAACTCTGCCGCCTTCCGCGCCGCTGGGGTGAGCGCCGCCACGCCGGATCCAGCGGGGGGAAAGTTTGCGCGGGGAGCCGATGGCCAAAGCCTGGCGGGCAAGGCGGAGGAAACGGCGCTGAACATGGTGCGGGAAAAGCGGCCGGCCTTCAGCGGCGCCACGGCCGATGCGGTGGCCACCAGGGCCAGTGCCCTCTGGGCCAGCTACGGCCAAACCACGGCCCAGGAATGCGGGGTGGGCCTGGGCAGTGACGACATCTCTCTGGTGCGCAACGCCATCGACAAGCGGCTGCTCAGCGTGGACCTCTACCTCTGCGCCAAGGATTCCCATGTGGACGCCATGGCCACCGCCGCGGCAAAGGTGGTGAACGACTACGGCCGCGTCAATCCCAGCGCCGATGCGGGCTTCCAGCGCCAGGAACGGCTGGTGAGCGATGCGGCGGCGCGCCCTAGCGACACCAAAGGCCTGCTGCTGCAGCTGCGCCCCGATCTCGACAAGCGCTACGTGAACCGGGTGCGGTTGGGGGGCATCAAGTTTTGGCTGGATGGTTCGATCCCCACCGCCTGGATGAGCCAGCCCTATGCGGTGAATCCCCCTGGGACCCAACCCGGCTACCGCGCCTACCAGCAGATCCCCGATGCGGTGTTGGAGCAAACGTTTGATCGCTGGTGGACCAGCAATGTGCAGATCAACATGCACATGAATGGCGATGCCGCCGCCGAGCAGGCCCTGCGGGCGATCGAGAAGGCCATCCGCAAGCACGGCATGGCCGACCACCGGCCCGTGTTCATCCATGCCAGCTACATGCGACCTGAGCAGATCCAGCGGCTCAAGGCCGTGGGCGGCGTGCCCAGCTTCCTCACCAGCGGCCTGGTGCCTGGCGGCGAAACGGTGGTGAAGCTCTGGGGCGCCGAGCGGGCCGCCAATGCCATGGCGGCGATGAGCATGCAACAGGCCGGAATCCCCTTCACTTTCAGCCACGACGCGCCCGTGAGCCCCCAACCTTGGATCCTGCCCCTGATCGATGCGGGCGTGAACCGCCGCACCCCCACCGGGAGGGTGATCGGCCCAGAGCAACGGGTGACGCCCTACCTGGGCTTGAAGGCGGTGACGGCTAACGCCGCCTGGCAGATCAAGGAGGAAAAAACCAAGGGCACCCTGGAGGCTGGCAAGCTGGCGGATCTGGTGATCCTGGCGCGCAATCCCCTGAAGGTGGATGCCGCCACGATCAAAGACATCCAGGTGGTGGAAACGATCAAGGAGGGCCGCACCATCTTCCGGCGCGATGCAACGGTGGGCGCGGCCCGAGTACCCGTTGGTGCGGGGCTGCCGTGCCCCCATGAGCTGGTGGGTGCCCACGGCGGGGAACGCCAACTCTCAGCACAGGCGCAGGGGACGCTGGCATTGCTGGAGGGAGCGGCTCGGGGGAGTGGGGAGCCTTGATCGAGGGAGATCGAGATAGCGACCCGCTCCAATGAGCGTCTGGTCGGAACAGCTCCTCCACTGCAGCCATCACCGAAACGAGCTCCTGCCCGCCCCGTATCTGGATGTGGCCAACCGAACGGCGTTATACGGGTCCGCATAAGAAACCCATAGCCACTCAAGGGCAGCGCCAGTCTAGGTTAGAATGGCTAGAACTAATCCAGCTCATAGAGGAGATCTAGCTTGAAAAAAAATGATTTAAAATCCAGCCCCTCTTATTCGGCACCTCAAATTGAGAAGCGAATGGAGCAGGAGAAAACTCTATCGCTTTCAAATAACATGATCATCACAATTCTAGGATTAACGTCAGCACTATTTGCCTTAGCATTCTATCGCCTGGCGGAACAAAGAGTGTTTGATATTAGCAATATTGTCATAGAACGACAAAAAGGATTCTGTCGAGTCTCACTTATTGCAGCAAACCGTAAGCCAAACAGGGCGAGCGGAAAGATACTCATACAAATCTACGAAAATGATGGCAGGTATAGCTCAGTTTGGCCAAACATATATTTAGCCGCCACATCTTCAGTTCCAATATCTCTGGCTTCAAAGCAGGCAAAAACGGTTAAAGTTGATATTGCTCACTCTAGAGGATGTGAGCATATTGAGGTCACATCCGTCGGCTCTCAGGGCTAACGAGCCCTTCGAGTGGACAGGCCCCGATCAGCGATCAGGCTGGCCTCCACAAACACCCTGTTTCGCCACCCCAAGCTCCCTGCCTGCCACTCAGGGGCAGCGTTTGACGATGCCGATGCATTGCAGATTCACCAGCCCAAAGAGCAATCATTCCCTCTCGGCCTACCATTCCCGCAGGTCACCAGATCGAGCGTGCAACACACGCCGGCATTTGCGACTGAGGGGTCGTCCATGAATGAAGGGGCTGTTCAATCGGCGGCACGCCAGCTCGTCATCGGGTTGTTGCTCGCATCAACCGGGGTTGGCATCGTCGCAAGCCGTGCTGCCGCGGCAGATGGCGTTGCGGCGCTGATCGCGCGCATTGAAAGGCCCCAGGTCCCTGATCGGCAGGGCTTCGATGGGCTGAGCATGCAGGAGTTGATGCAACGGTTGCATGTGCCAGGTGTGAGCCTTGCGGTGATCAAGGACTTTCAGATTCACTGGGCGAAGAGCTACGGCGTTGCCGACACCGAGAAGGGGGGGGCCGTTGACACAAACACGCTCTTCCAGGCGGCGTCGATCAGCAAGCCCGTCACGGCCATGGCGGCCATGCGGTTGGTGCAAGAGCACCGCCTCGCACTGGATGGCAACGTCAACAGGGTCCTCAGAACCTGGCGCGTTCCTGCGTCAGAGCTGACCCGCGACCAACCGGTCACGCCACGCGCGCTGTTCAGTCACACGTCCGGGGCAGACGATGGCTTCGGGTTTCCTGGTTACGACCCTGCTGAGCCGAGGCCAACGGTTGTTCAGATTCTCGACGGCCAGCCGCCGTCAAACGGCGGCAAGGTGATCTTCACCCGGGCCCCTTTCTCTGGTTACAAGTATTCAGGCGGCGGCATCCTCATCATGCAGCTGGCGCTGAGCGAGCTCACCAGTCGACCCTTCGCCGAGTTCATGCACTCCGCGGTCCTTCGTCCCCTGGGCATGAGCAACAGCTCCTACCACCAACCGCCGAGCGCAGCCTTTGCGGAGCGGGCCGCACGGGCCCACGATGCGCAGGGCAAAGGCATGGCCGCGCCATGGCACATCTACCCGGAACAAGCCGCGGCAGGGTTGTGGACGACCCCAACCGATCTGGCCAAGTTCGTGATTGAGATCCAGAAGGCCGTGCGCGGGCCGCGGGGCGCGGTCCTCAACCAGGCAGCAGCTCACGAGATGGTCTCGCCCGTCGGTGTGGGCCCGTTCGCTGTCGGCCTGATGATCGAAAAACGTGGTGAAGGTTGGTACTTCACTCACCCAGGAGCCAATTGGGGCTTCCGCGCCGACATTCTTGGCCACGTTCGCAAGGGCTACGGGGTCGTGATCATGACGAACGGGGATAACGGCAATGCGCTGATCGCCGAAATCGAGGCGCGCGTGGCTGCTGCGTACAACTGGGACTCGCTGGATAAACCCATACCCTGACCGGCGATCGCGCCCCCCGCCCAGGCCCAGATCAGGCGGGTGCAGCCCTGGCGCAGGACGCCCGCCCATTCAATCTCGTGGAGAGGCGCTGAATGGCCTGTGCCACAGCCCATGGGGCCAACCGCCCCGCCCGACGGGAGATCCGCAATCGGCGGGTGGGCGCCACAGGCCCCTGGTGCCTGAGAATGCAGCCATCCCACCACTGCCTCCCCGGCCTTGGCTGACGACCAAACCCTGATCCGCGATTTCGCCTCCCGCTGCCGGGAAAAGATCGAAGAATTCGAGAAAACCCAGGTGCGCTGTGGCTTGATTGGCCCATCTGGCAGCGGCAAATCATCACTGATCAATGCCATTGCTGGCGAGCGCATCGCCAAGGTGGGCGTGGTGGAAACCACCAACGACCCGCTCGAGATCAACCATCGCGGCATCACGTTTGTGGATCTGCCAGGCTGCGGCACCCGCCGCTGGCCCAAAGACACCTATGTGGAGCGGCTCAACCTGGCCAGCTACGACTGCTTCCTGCTCGTCACCGCCCAGCGCTTCTATGAAAACGACGCCTTCCTGTTCCACCAGCTGAGAGCCCTCGGCAAACCGTGTTTTGTCGTGCGCAACATGATCGACCGCGCCATCGAGGATGGCCTCCACGACCATGGCGCCAGCGAAGCCGAGACCCGGCGGCTGATCCAGCAGGACATCACCGCCCAACTGGAACCCAATCCCCCCGAGCGCATCTACCTCACCTCCGCCCGCCAGCCCGCCCAACACGACTTGCAGGCCCTGCTGGTGGAGATTGGCGCCGCCCTCGATGGCCTCAAGCAGTCGCGCTTCGTGGCCGACATGGCCGCCTATGGCGAGGACGCCCTCAAGCGCAAGCGCAAGGTGGCCCAAGAGCGCATCCCCCCCTACGCGGGCCTGGCCGCCGCCAATGGCAGCCTCAACCCCGTGCCGGGGTTGGATCTGGCCGCCGATGTGTCGCTGTTGCTCAAGCTGGGCGATGAAATCGCTTCGATCTATGGCCTCACCAGCAGCCAGTTCGACTACATCAAACGCCTGCTCGGCCCCAAAGCCATGCCCACCCTGATCGCCAAGATCGCCCAATTCAGCACCCGCTATCTCGCCCGCGAGGGGCTGATTGGGCTGCTCAAGCGCCTCGCCAGCCGGGAGGTGAGCCGCCAGTCCACCCGCTGGATTCCCCTGGCGGGCCCCCTGATCGCCGCCGGCATCGGCTGGCAATCCACCTTCATGCTCGGCGAGCAGCTGGTGGACGAAGCCGAAACCCTGGCTGAGGAGATTCTGGGCGACATCGTGGAAAGCAGTGAGGTGGCCCAGGGATCTTGAGCCTGGTTGTGTTGGAGCAGGCACGGTTTACTTGCCAGTAACGTTGGTCAACCTGTTTCATTCTTTGAGGCCTCGGGTGAACCGAATCTCATGAAGAGTGAAGAGGACATCGCGCGAATTCATACATTATTTGAGGACGGTTTGAGCAAAAGGCAAATCGCCTCAACACTTGGTATCTCCCGCAATACGGTCGATCGTTATCTTCACGCTCAGTCCCACCCTCAGTCCAACTCACCCACCAGGGCAGCACCACACAAGAGCAGCCTGCCTCACACACCGGCCAACAGCAACTGGCGCATTGGCCCGTATCACCTCAATGGGTCAGGAGATCTCCGCCTGGGTGATGCCCCCATTGATCTGGCAGGAGCCCAAGCGAAGATCCTGCTGATCCTTGTGAAGAAAGCCAATCAATTGGTGTCGAGAGATGAGATCGCCAAGCAGCTCTGGCCCGGTCAAGAGCTCAGCGCTAATCAACACCGCAATGTGAGCCTTTGCATGCATCGCTTGCGGCAAGTGTTTAGCATCGGCCCCCTCGGTGACACTGTGATCCGTAGTGTCTACGGGAAGGGATACATCCTGACGGCCCCTGTCGAGACATGCCCTCCTCACTCCCCTCAAAAAACAAGACATGTCCATCGAATCAGCGAAGGATTGATCGACAATCCTTTCTATTGGGAAGTGCACGACTACTGGGCAAACCGTGATCCCTACAAGTTGGCCCGGCAGGAATGGCTTCTGCAAAAAAGTGTGCAATACAATCCCACGTTTGAACAGGGTTACCTGGAACTCTGCTACTTCCAACTGTTGCAGTGCTTCTGGGGCATGCGAGCCTCGAAAGATGTGCTTCCCAGCCTGCAGCAACTGCTGCAAACCGTCGACACCTTCACACCGCAGCCCTCGGGCTGGTTGGGCATCAAAGCGGAAGTCCAGAGTTTGTTGCTCTGGCAACCCCTCACCAGCCAACAGCTGTACGGGACATGGCTTGCCGACACCCTGCCGAGGGGGATGCCGATGATGGCCTGGGCGCGCCATCTCATCTTCACCGGCAAGCCCCAGATTGCGATCAAGCTCCTCAAAACACGCGTGAGCGAGGAGCTCTGCCAGGGTTGGCTGCTGCTGGCCATGGCTTATTGCGCGAGCGGCAATCTCCATGCCGCTGAGGAAGCCATTCAACGCCAACTCAGCCTGGATTCCACCATGGTGGGCACCCGATTGTTGTGGGCCCTGTTGCTGGCAGGGCAGGGCCATACGGCTCAAGCCACACGACTGGTGCTGGACACAGGCATTCTTGACCGTCCCTTCCAAGGCATTCAAGCCCTTGCGGCTTACACCTTGGCCCAAGGCTCTCATCACAACCGCGCCCTGCACTTGCTGGATGAGGCCATGACGCGCATTCACGACCATCCGTCGCAAACAGGAGCGCTGGGATATTGGGGGCTGGCCGCCCTGGCGTTGGAGCGAGAGGTGGAGGCCATCCAGTGTTTGAAGCTGAGTGTGCGCCACCGCTGCTATTCCGCCCCGGTGCTGTTCGCCACGCCGTTTTTGAAGCCCTACGCCAAGTCCCAGGCCTATCGCTTGTTTGCTGAGAAGATGCGCCGCGCCTTCCCCATTCTTGCGTCCACAGGGGCCTGACATCCCCAAGGGAAGCGGCGGTGCGGCATGGTCAGCCCTGGGCCAACAAGGGAGCCAGCTACGCTCTCTTGCGCCCTTTTCCCTGGATGAGAGGTCGAGAGATGCGCGTCCTGCTGGTGGGAATCACGGCCATGGTTCTTGGGCTGATGCCTCTGGAGAAGGCAGTTCAGGGCAATCCAGTCCCCAGGGTCCCGGCTCAACCTGCAGCCGAGACTGATGGCTGGGTGAGGATCGTGCCAAAGCCCGTCACGATCAACGGCCGCCAGTACAGGCCCACCTGCTCGGGAGCGCCAGGCACCAGCACCTCCACTTACTCCTACTACTTCCGCAAGGGCACGGCGGATGGGCTGGTGGTGTTTTTCAATGGCGGGGGGGCCTGCTGGAACTCGGCCACCTGCTCCAAACCTCGGCTGGCGGGCGACAAGGCGTTCTTCTCGGGCAAGGACGACCAGACCATGGTGGGGGTCTACAAGGCCGAACTGTTGCCCGGCGATGGCCCCGCCCGCATGGGCGGGCTGCTCGATCGCACCAATCCGCAGAATCCCGTCCGTGACTGGAGCATGCTCTTCGTGCCCTATTGCACGGGCGATGTGCACTCAGGGTCAGCCACGGCCACATACACGTTCCCAGACACGGGCAAGCCCTTCACGATTGAGCATCGCGGCTGGGACAACATGCAAGTGATCCTGCCCTGGCTGCGCGCCAATGCGCCAAAGCCCTCCCGCCTCCTGGTGAGCGGCTCCAGCGCGGGGGCCTACGGCGCCGCCACCCATTTCACCGCCCTGCGGACCTTGTATCCGAACGCGCGGGCTGTGTATCTGGGCGACAGCGGCCAGGGCGTCACGACGCCGGACTTCGAGCGCGTGCGCAACAAGAACTGGAATTACTCGCTGCCCAGCTCCGTGTTTGGCCCCAGGGCGCAAGACACGCCCGACACCGAGGTGGTGGCCAAGCTGGCGGCCCATTTCCCGCAGGATCGCTTCGCCCAGTTCACCACGATTCATGACGCCACCCAAACGGCCTTCTACGCCCAGATGGGGGCCGCTGGACAGATCTGCAACGCCTGGACCAACAAAATGCTGAGCGAGCTTGACAGCCGCCAGGCCGCGCCCAACTTCCGCTCCTATGTGGCCCAGGGCGACACCCACACCATCCTGCGGGCGCCGCTGTTCTACAGCGAACAATCGGGGGGCCAGCCCTTCACGGCCTGGCTGCGGGCCCTGCTGGAGGACAGCCAACTGCCGGGGAATGGCAGCTGCCCCACCTGCCGGGGGCAGCGGGTGGGTTGTGCTCCGTAGGGGTGCGAGGGGGATCAAGGCCGCAGGGCTCCCTAAAGAGAGACTGCGGCCGATTGGCGACGGGTGGCTATGACGCGCTGAGGCTCACGAGCGTGCCGTTGGAATTAGCGATGTTGGCAAAGGAAGTAGCCTCAGTTGAGGTGTAGGCCAACGATGCGGGAACAGACTGTTCATTGTCATTGAGACAATGGGCAGAGAGTGTCACCGAAACACTGGAACTACTATTCTGATAACTACCTGAGGGCACATAGGCTCCGAGGCTGTTACTTGGGTTGAAACGATTGCCGTTGCCAGAAACAATGGTCAAAACCCCATTGTCATTGCTGATGTCCCCGATCGTCATGGCCTGCGACGCAGTGTAGGTGAGGGTGGAAGAAACTTCAGTCCCTGCACTGTTTTTGCACTGTGCCTGGAGTGTGACCGTGATCTCCGAGCTGCTTTGTTGATACGTTCCCGGCGGCACATACTGGGCCGCAGAGCCCCAGCTGGCAGGCTGAAACTGGATGTAGACCGGCTGCAGGCTATTCAAATATTGATCATTGCTTCCCTGAAATCCCACCAGGGTCGCCCCCTCTGGCACGCTCCAGCTAAAGGAGGAGGCTGAATCCGCATTGGGAGGCCATGTGACCGACTGGCCAAGATTCGTTTTCAGGTTGAGCTGGTTGATGTAGGAACCGGCAAGGCCGCTGATTTGGCTGACAAACTCCCCCACCGCCAGATTGAGACTGGGCATCGCAGCACCTCCAGAGGAATTGCCATGCACAAACTGCACGGTTCCCGAGGTGGTCTGGTAGCTCGTGCCGATCTGGTTCATCCAAGACCCGCCCCAAAGAGCGATCGAAGCCAAAACAGGATGATCAGCGAATGGAATCGGCAAAAGGGGATTGGAGCTGTTGTCGGAGGCATTGGTGGGGTTGGTGCTGGGTGCCCAGGTTGTTGCCAAATCAGAGAACGCATTGGCCGATCCCCCCCAAGGCGCTGAGGTCGTCTCGATTTGAAACTGGGCCTCTGGCGTGCCATTGATGAGGCTTAGGAGGGGGTAGGGAGTGGTGGCTGTGCCTAAGGGATTGGCATTGGTTTGCTGAATCCAGCCTTGCAGGGCGGCGGCATCTTGATTCAACTGGTGGCAGTTGGCCGTGAATGTGCTGTCCCCGGTGTAGCCATAGGTTTTGTACAAGCTGGCCACCTGCTGCATCGCATTGCGAATGCTGCTCAAACTGGCCAAACTCGGCGCCACAGTGGTGGTGCAAGTCTGGCGATTGCTGACGATCGGCTCAAAAGCCGTCGCTGCCGTGCTCGTCATGAGGGTTTCATAGCCCGTGGTGGCAAACTCCAACACCACGCCGTCGCCATCAACATCGCTGACACTCAGGCCAAGGGCAAAGGACACCAGAGCCGTGATGTCCGTGCTGGTGTCATTGGTGATTTCAGGCAGCGGCGCCGCACTGCCGCGCAGCAGTTGCACACAACGGCAGGCCACATTGATTTGTGAGTTTGCGGAACTCATGCTCTGAGAGAAATTCGCGCCAATGCTCACCGGTGGGTCGGTCGGCACCACGCCTTGCACGGCCAAGGCATTCAACACCGACTGCTGCTCGGCTTCGGTGTCACACTCGTAGACAAAGACCGCAGCGTATTCGGCACCCAATACAGCCGCTGACACGTAGGAATCGCCATAGGCTGTAAACAACTCCGTGGGCGACAAGGCAGCCGCAGCTGGCAGCAACGTGGGAGCAGTGGTGTAAATCGGACTGCTCTTGATGGCATTGGCATACACCACCACACTGACATCCGTGTTGCTGGTTTTCATTGACGACGAGGATTTGTGCTTCACAGACTCACCCTGGGCTGACAGGCCAATTGAGTGGTGCAACGTCTGATCCAAGCTGCTGCTGGAACTGCACACCTGCACAAAGTTTTGGCTGCAGACATTTTGGCTTCCTACACTCGCAGGGCCTACAGCCGCCGTGTTGGGCATCGCGCCATTGAGAAACGTGTTGAAGCCCACCCCCAGTCCGGTCACAGGAAGGGCCGGCTCCCCATCGGCGGGGGCGAGCAGGGGCGGGGTCCAAACGGAGGGCTGAAACTGGATTGTGATCGGTTGGAGTTGGTTGAGATAGGACCCACTCGACCCCTGGAACCCCACCAGCACCTCACCGGAAGCGGCCGTCCAGCTCACCACGCCACCAGTGGATGCCGGGTTAGGCGGAAAGGTGTAGCTCTGCCCAAGATTGGTGGTGAGCGTCAATTGATTGATGTAGTCGCCACATGATCCACTCATCGAAGTAATGAATTCTCCTGACTGCAGATTGATGGGATAGTCGGATGTTCCCCCCGGCTGACCGTGGGTAAAGGTTGTCGGTCCTCCCTGCAAGTCATAGGTGATGCTCAGTTCATTCACCCAATCCCCGCCTGATAGCGTCAGAGAACCAATGACGGGCAGTTGCGTCAACGGAATCGGATTGGGGTTGGAGGATGTGGTGTTGAATGCCGTGTTGGTGGTCGCAATGACCTGGCCAACGTCAATGTCTTGATAGGGGGTCGAGACGCAGCTTCCCCAGAGGGGATTGCTGGGTGTTTGCAGCACCAGGCTTGGACTGCCAGTCGCCAGGGCCGCTGGTGGGTTGAGGGCTGCCGGCAAGGGGTTCACAGTGAATGGATTCAGAGCCACCACATCGGTCCAACTGTTCAGGCCATTGATGGCTGCGGCCACATCGCCACTCTTCGTGCCGGAAACGGCTGGAAAGCAGATGGTTGGATCACCGCTGTAGCCATAGGTTTGATAGGTCTTGGCTAGGGTAAGGATTTTTGTCCAAATGCCCTGCAACTGATTGAGCACTGGGGCTACCTGCGTCGTGAGCGTGCTGCGGTTGGTGATCAAGCTTTGGAAGGTGGCATCGTCGGGCACCAGGGTTTCGTAGCCGGTGGTGGTGTAAGAGAGCACCACCGGCGCGTTCACGCTGCTCGCGTCAAACCCGGCGGCATAGTTGATTAAGGTGGTGATGTCGGTGCTTGGCGACAGCGTCAACGCCGGCAGGGGATCTGAGCTGCCCCGCACGCTTTGGTGGCATGTGCAGGCCACATTGGTGGAGCTTTGCGTGTTGCTGAGGGTGGTGGCCAGGCTGGCGTCCACGGTTGTGCCGTCGGTGTCGATACCGGCTGAGAGGTTCTTTTGCACCGACTGGCTTTCCGTCATGGTTTGGCAGTCGTAAACGAACACAGCCACATACTCACCTCCATTGACGGTGGAGGAGACGTAGGAATCGCCGTATTGGTTGTAAAACACCTGTGGTTCTAATCCCTGGGCCGCCGTCGCCAGGCCGACAGAGGTCAGCACAGGACTCTCCGTCACAACCTGCGATACAACGACGACACTGACAGAGGTGTCGTTGACATTGAGGGTTTGGGTTTTGGTTTTGGAGTGGCTGGCTTTGAACAAGCCCGGCACACCGATGGAGAATCCGGAGGTTTGGCTCAGGGTTTGCTGCAAACTTTCCACCGAGGCGCAGACTTTGACATAGCTGGCGCTTTGCACCCCTTGGCTCCCCGTGACGGCGGCACTCAAAGCGCTATTGGGCAGGGCACTGCCCGTGAATGTGTTGCTGCCAACGCCGATGGCCGCCACTGGCAGCACTTCGGTGTAGGGCTGCGGCACGATGCTTGGGGCCATCCATTTGGCTGGTTGGAGTTGGATGACGATCGGCTCCAACGCGTTGAGATAGGAGCCGCTGCGCCCCTGGAAGCCAACAAGCACACAGCCTGGTGGCAAGGCCCAAGAAAACGAACCTGAGCTGTCTGGGTTGGTCGGCCACTCCAGAGACGTCTTGGCCGTTGTGCTCAAATTGAGTTGGTTGATATAGTCGCCTTCAATACCGCTGATGGCAGAGACGAACTCCCCTGCAGTTAACGACAAGGGAGAACTTTCACCCCCGCCCACGCCCCCATGGGTGAATTGGGCAGCGCCGCTGAGGGAGGAATAATTGACCTGAATCTGATTCATCCAGTCGCCTCCCCAGAGGGTGATCGAGGTGATCACGGGCAGATTGGAGAGGGGAAGGGGCAGGCCACTGGTGTTCACGCTGCTGGCCACCGTGCTGCTGCCAGACACCGTGGGGCTGCTCTTGCTTTGAACGGAAGCAGATGCAGAACCGCTGACGGCCGTGGATGAGGACGTGGTGGAGGTGGTCGCATTGGCAGCGGAGCCCACATTGATGTCCTGATAGGCCCCGCCTCCACTCCCGCCGTAGGTCGGTTGGGTGGGGGTGAGATAGCTGAACACCGGCATGCCATTCAACAAGCTTTGCGGCGGGTTGAGGGAATGGGAGAGGGGAGCTGGAGCGGTGGGATTGGCGGCAACGGGCGCCAGCCATTGCGTCAACCCATTGATGTCTGCGGTTAATTGGGTTTGGTTGGCCGCGAAGGTGCTGTCGCCGCTGTAGCCATAGGTCTGATAGGCCTGGGTCATCCAGCCATATTGGCTGCCAAGGCTCTGCAAGGCAGCCAGGTTGGGCCCCACGCTGTCGGTGTAGATGGCACGGTTGAGGGCGATGGCTGGAAAGCCTGGGCTGGCCCCCGAGAAGAGGGTTTCATAGCCCTGGGTTGCATAGTCGAACACCACAGGCTGGTTGACTTGGCTGGCGTTGAAGGCCTGAGCAAAATTGATGATGGCCTCAGCGAAGACAGTCGGCGTCGTGTTGCTATCCGCGGGCACACTGGCTGTCGACCCCAGCAGAGACTGGACAATGCTGCAACGAACGTTTGTCGTGTTGATGGTTTGGCTGATGCCGCCGCTCACCGTGGCGCCGAGATTCGCGTTGGAGCCGTCGACATTCACCACGCCATTGGCGGACAAGCTGGCCTGCACGGCTTTCTGGTCCTGGTCGGTTTGGGAATAAAACACAAAGATGCCCATGTATTCCCCGCCCTCGGTGACCGCTGAGACAAAGGAATCGCCGTAGGTTTGATAGAAAGCTAAGCTCTCTGCTGTTGTCGTCGGTTCAGCAATGCCGCTCGCCAGGCTGCAACTGTCATACACCAAGCTGCTGGTGACCACACTGCTGTACACCACGACAGAAATGGAGGTGTCGCTGAGGCTCAGCGAATTGCTGAGCGTGGTGCTCGCTCCATAGGTTGGGCCACTGCCTCCGGAGGAGCTGGAACTCTCACCGTCACTGTCATCCTCACCACTCGACTCGCCACCATCATCACTGTCATCGCTACTTGACGCGCTGACTTGGGCCGTCACGCCCAGGGCATGGCTAGTGGCCTGGTTGAAGCTGTCGACGGAAGCGCACACTTTCACAAAAAACCTGCTCGATAGGCCTTGGCTCACCGTGGGTGAAGTGGGCGAAATCGCACTTGCACATGCTTCTGAAGTGAAGGTGTTAAAGCCAACACCGATGCCACTGATCAGACCCGCCGGAGATGGGGAGGGTTGGGGACAAACAAGCTCCAGACTTCCATTATCATTCGCAATGGTTGTTAGGCTGGCCGCTTGGGCTGCGGAATAGACAAGGCTAGATGAGTTGTAGCCACCAGCCTCTGTTTGACAGGATGCAGAAAGGGTGATTTCCAGACCGCTTGAACTATTTTGATAGGATCCTGCTGGGATGAAGGGGTTGCTTGTATTGACAGTTGAGCTTGTGCCTGAAACCAGCTGGAGAGATCCGTTGTCATTGGCAATGTCACAGATGCCATTGAGCTGACTGGAGCTGAACGTGATTGAGGACTGAACAGGAATCTGATTGCTATTTAGGCAGGCTGCAGTGAGGGTTACAAAGATATCTGATGCGCTGTCTTGATAGCTGCCAGCTGGAATGAAGGGACTGGAAGATGACATGAACGGTTGGTTCCGGATGGGTGAACAACATGTGAGGCATTAACAGCAGTGTTGATGCCTAAAAGCCTGCAATGAAGTGAAGTGAAGTGAAGTGAAGTGAAGTAAAACAAGAAGCGTCTGGGCTTGATGCCACAGGGGCCCGTGAGCGCTGGTGAAAAACTTGTTCCTGAACAGGGATATCCCCGCCACAGTGCCAGAGATTTCAAGATGGAGAGAGCTCCGGTGATGAGTTCCCCACCTTTGGGGGGGCTCGCCCTTGGTTGGTCCTACTGGTTCCACCGTTCACAGGACGCCCTTCAGGGGAGACCACACAAACCGGGACTGGCTCCCCAAGGCCTCACCCCATTCCGCCCGAGCGATCACCTGGAGACGTTCATGAACCTCTTTCCCGTCCGCTGGTCGGCCCTGCGGGTTGGGATCCAGGGCGGCGTCAATGAGCGATGCCAGGCTGGGAGGAAGGGGTGAGCGGCTCACCTGCGCCACGGGGGGCAGGGGAGATCGGCCAGCCCGCAGTAGCTGTTGAAAATTTTCAATGCGCTCGAAATACTGACCGGTGGCCAACAGATGCCAGGAGCGCCCCCAGGCCCAGACATCGCTGGCCGCTCCCATCAGTCCCGGCCCCCATGCTTCCGGTGGCGCGTAGTCGACGCTCCCACAGAGACAGTGGCGCGCGCGGGTGTCCGTCACGCTGCGGGCATGGCCAAAGTCGATCAGCTTCACCACCTCCCTGCCAGTCACTTCAGAGCTCGTGGTCGTCGCGATCCCGACGTTGCGAGGTTTGAAGTCGTTAAACAGGATGCCAGCGCCATGGAGCCGGGCGAGGGCGGCCGTCACCCCCAGGCCGGCGGCCACCAGATCCGCTCCGCTCCAGGGCTCCCGCAGGCGCCCGCGCAGGGTGTTCATCGGCAGATGTTCCATCACCAGAAAGGTGAACCAGGTGCCGATCGCCACCTCCTCCAGGCGCACCACATGGGAGCCCTGAGCCGCCTGCAGCATGGCCGTCTCCCGGCGGGCGGAGCCCCGCTGGATCCGCCGGCGGCCGCTCCTGTGGGCCAGGGCCTTCACCACCACCAGGCACTCCCCTCGCTGGGCCAGGAGCACCCCACCGGCTCGCCTTGGCCAGAGGGATCGCACAGGGGTAATCCCAGGGAGGAGCTCCGCAAGCTCCCCTCGCATCACATCCGCTCCGGGAGGCTTCCTCGCCGGACACTCAACAGCCATGACCATGGTGCTCCCCACCGCCTCTCCCCGGCAGGGGCTGGGGCGTCACGCCTTGGTCGCGGGCCAATCGGGAGCGTTCGATCTCCATCAACAGCGCCTTGGGATGTTGGAAGCCGTGCCGCTGGCTCCAGGCCAACAGATCCTTGGGCACCCGCCAGCCGGTTTCCCGGCCGTGGCGGGCCAGCTGATCCGCCGTGCTCATCGGGGGCAGCGGCACCGGCGGGGGCAGGCCATCCGCGCCACGGCCATGGAGCCGCTGGGTGACGGCGGCGGCATCGGCCCAGGCCTGATACTCCCCCTGGCGCCGGTAGGTGTCCAACAGGGGCCGCACCACCCCCAGCTTGAAGCGGGTGAGCCGCAGCCACTCCACGGCCTTGTCGAGCGTGGCCCGGTCGGCCAGGAGCCTGTCGCCTTCCGCCTCCGTGAGGTCGTTGTCGGCCCAGAAGCTCGCCAGGTCGTCCTCCGTGGCCAGGCCCCGCTCGGCCATGAAGGCGGCCCGCGCCTGTTGGAGGTCGGAATCATCCGACTCCAATCCCAGATGGCGGGCGGCCGCGAGGGCCAGGAACTCCACCAGAGCGTGCCGCACCAGCTCCGGCGCCCGGGGATCGTTCACCAAAGCGTGGCGGGCGATCGCCTCCTGGCTGATGGGCTCCCCCTGGCGCGGGGTCCAGCGGTCGCGCTCCACCAGCGCCTGGAGGAAGTGGGTGTGCTCCAGGGTCCAGGGCGCGACGGCTGGCGCGGGGGAGGGTGCGGCAGTCGGTTCCTTGTCGGCGCCCGAGGACGCCATGGCGCGCAGGAGCAGGCGGGCGTCCGCGGCCTTGTGGTCGATCGTGTGCTCGCGCAGATGGGCCGTCAGATCGGAACGCTGGTGGACCGTCAGCAACGGGGAGGCCAACAGGCGCGGCCAGGAGCGGTCGGGGAAATACACCGCGGCGGCCTCCGCGATCAGAGCCGCCGCCAGCTCCGCGGGGATCACGCCGGCCGCGGCCGCATCCTCCAGATTGAAGCGCAGGTTCACCAGCGGCTCGCTCAGGGTGCGATGGCCAAACTCCGCCGTGGCGTGGGCCACAGCCACTTCGTCATCGCGGGTAAGGGTGCCGTCGGCGAAGCGGTCGTAGATACGACCGAGGCCCACCATGCCGAAGGGGGCGCACTCCGCGGCCCGCAAGGCCCCCATGCTCGCCGCTCCGTAGAGGGCCACCCCTTCATCGAGGGCGAGGAGCAGTTCCTTATGCCAAACGGAGAGCACGCTGAGGAACACCCCGTTGATGATGCCGATCGCTGAGGGGCGATGGGCGCGCAACACGGATGCGATGTCGCCCTGGCGCACCGGGGGATGAATCAGCGCCTCCGGGTGGAGACGCCGCACCTCGCGTTCCGGGAGGCTTGGTCCGACAAAAACGACGTGGGTCATGGCGGTCCAAGGGGAGGAGTGGGGTGGGCAGCCCGCGCCCGGGCTCGGGGGCCGGGGCTGTAGAAAGGGAAGCTGGAGGCACCCTCCAGGCCGGGGATCACCACACGCACCACCGCCACGGGGAACGGGGGCTCCTGCATGTCGACCACGGCCACCTGGAGGAGATCCGCCGCCGCCAGCCGCTCCAGCAAGAGGCGGAAGTCGTCGTTGAAGGAACGCCCAGCCCGCTGTACCTCGGGCACATGGCGGGCCTGCGCCTGCAGACGCCGCCCTTTCTCCACTTCACTGGCGAACAGGCCCATCGTCCAACGCTCATATTTGGTGGTGTCATCGCGAGAGCCGGCCACTTGCACCACCATGCGGCCCTGCACCGCCTCGGTAATGGCCCGCACCAGGGCCACCTCCGTGTCCAGATGGCACCCGTAGCCCACGGCGGTGCCCATCTCAGGATGGGCCAGATCGAAGAGGCGGGCGGCGAAGGCCGGCACCCCCAGATCGCTGGTCATGTCCAGCACCATCACCATCACATCAGCGGCGGCGCAGGCCGCGAGCAGGGGGTCCACCTCCGGCAGGTTGAGAGCGCCCAGATCGACGACACTGGCGCCCCGGCTCCAGAAACCGGGACGGGCCCGGGCCAGGGCGTAGGCATCCCGCTCGATCACCTCATACATCCCCGCCAGGATCGCTTCCAAGCGGGTGTTACCAGAGGCCAACCCGTTGGAGCTGCGCGGAAAGGGCGATGGGGCTTGGATCAGGCCTGTTTGCGGAGGCCGGAGGTGAACACAGGAGAAAGGCACCAGCACCGGGGACCCGGAAGCCACGTCCTCTCCGGCGGTCCACTGCAGGGGGGCATCCGGAAGCAGACGCTGGTGGCGCACGATCGGGAGGCGATGGACGTCGAGCAGGAGATAATCCTGACGCTGGAGATCCTCCAGGCTGGCCTCGATGACGTCGAAGTCCGCGGACTCCGCATGGTGCACTTCGATGGCTTCCATGGCCCCCGACACCTGGGCCGCCACCAGGGTGGGGCCTTTCCCGGTGGAGCCAACGATTGTTCGGGCATTGGGTCGGATCGCCAGAGTCACAGGAATGCCGATACGGTCCAAGCCGGTGATGTCCGCCAGGCGCGTGATGCCTGCCAACGCCAGGTGGGGAGTGATGCGGGCCAGGGTGTCCTCAGGAGGGCAGGCCCGATGGGTGGAGCCACGAAAACCCTTGGGGGTGCAGGGGCCGGCGCGGGCTGGAGCGGGGGGGGAGCTCAGCGAGCTGGTCATGGATCTACTGACTTAAAAAACCAACGCCGCCGCCGCAGTGTCCGCAGCAACATCTCCGACAACTTCTTCTTCGGCAGCTTCTTCGCCAGTTTCTTCAGCAGCTGCTTCTGCGATATCATCGGCAGCTTCTTCGGCGGCGGCTTCACCATATTCCTCGCCGATTTCATCCTCCACAGCAGCTTCTTCACCCTCAACGCCATCAGCCTCGCCATCAGCTTCGGCTTCATCTTCAAGATCATCAGCATCTTCGTCTGCTTCTTCGTCTGCTTCTTCATCACTTTCTGAATCGGAAACGGTCGGCAGGCTGATGCTCGGCGATCCGAGGATCACTAAATATCCATTGAGGTTTTCGATCGTTTTGAACTGTTTTGCTGTGTGTGCACTGTAGGTCACAAATGACTCAGTTGCCACGCCATTGTCATTCGCACATGTCGCCGACAGGATGATCTCAATATCTTCACTTGAGTTCTGATAGCTACCCGCTGGAATAAATGGATTCTCTGTATTGATCGGATTCCCACGGCCCGGCATCAGGGTTAGGGTCCCGTAGATATTGGCAATGTCCATATAAGCCGATATCTCGCTGGAGTCATAGGTCAGCGTTGACGGCACAAATCCGTCTCCATTGTTGCAAAGCGCAGCTAGGGTGACTTTTATTGCTGTCCCAGCGCTCAGGGATTCTTGATAGGTGCCACCGGGGATGAAGGGGCTGCAGGATTGGGATTCGGCTTGGTTGGAGTTGTTCTTGCTCATGGTTGATTGGTTTCCGGAAAAGAAGGAACGAGGATGAACGATCGATCGCAATCACTAGGATTCGCTCTTCGCCGACACCGGGAAGGGAATGGTGAGCTCTCCGTTAGCGAAAGAAGGCTTCTGAGTCCAGTGGGGAGGTTGTTCTGTCACCTTGATCTTTCCGCCCAATTGAGAAATATCATGGCCCTGCACGCTATCAATCCCATAGGACAACAAGACGGCGGCAGGATCAGCATCAAATTGGGCACGAAATGATGGATCCGCCCACGCTCGGGCGATGAGTTTCGTCCACTGGACCTTGTAGAGATTGGCTTGCGATGAACGCTGGGGGTTGGAGCTTGTCATGGCGGTGGGAAAAAAGAGTGAACGGGATGGTGGTGTTGCCAGTGGGGGTGGACGTGGGACATGGGTTCCTGCATGAAGGGAGCAATCGTTGAGGTCAACCATGGTTGATCATTTGGAGATTTCCTGTTTCCAACTGTTGGAGAGCCAGCCATAGACGTGTTTAACTGTTGTGTCATTAAGGCTGATGGGAACCGGTGGCAAGCTTTGCAACTGCTGGTCAATCCTGCGGATAAGCTCGGCCACCTTGCCTGCATCTGTGAGCCTGGGCACATCGCTCTGATCCGTTTGATGGGCTTGACTCGAATCGGCGCTGAGGATGGGCAAATCTTGATTGGCAACCGCGCTCTTCAACTGCTGAATCAGATGGCGATGGGCGAGATAGAGCTGCAAATAGATACTCGTATCACGCTGCTGCTCACCCAATTGGAGAAACAGCATCGGCACCACCAGGAGACCTATGGCGCTGACTTGCACAGCTTGCAAGGTTCGGTTGGTATTGTTCACAACCCCATGGGCCAATCCCATGGCAAACGTCAGGCTCAACAGGGAGATTGCACTCGTGGCAACCGTCATCAATGCGTCCTCCTGACTTCGATAGAGGTAGCCAAGGCCACACAACCGATCACTGTCCAGAAGAAGGAGTTTGTACTGTTGGCGTAGTCGCAACTTCTGACCCGGAGTCGCACTGGCGAGGTTGTTGATCATGCTCATGGTTTGCTGCTCACTTTCAATCTGAGCCGGCTCGACCGACTGCAACGGCCGGCAGAACGCAAAGCGTTGGCTGAGCTGCTGATTCGCCGCCAACGATTGGTGATAGAGCAGGAACGCCAAGAGCGCAATGGTTAGTCCAAGGGTGATCTGGCCGGACCGACTCAGCCGATAGTTCTGAGTGTTGGTGACCGTGGTGGCCTGATCTCCTGAAGGTGGAGCCAGTTCAACCAACAAGCCCAGCCATGACCGGAACAACGGCAACCGAAACCTCCGCCGTTGAACCCTGGCTTGGGCTGTCATCGCTGAGCCACCAGATACCAGCCCCCGCTCCCCTGCGGCCGCCAACGGGGCTCCCAATTGGCATAGGAATAGTGCTGGTGGGCGCCGTTGTGGTTTGCCGGATAGCCCCCATTCACCAAGTCGCAACTGCCGTAGGGGTCGTTCATGATCACGCCGCTGTCGTCGTAGCCGATCACCACGGTCCAGTGGCCACCGCCGCTCGGCGCCGAAGGTGGGCCGTGGTGCAGCCAACCCACGGCTACGGGACGGCCGGCGTCGATCTCGCTTTTGAGGGTCTGCAAGGTGCCATCGGTGCGGAACTCCGCCTTCAGGCCCAGGTGCCGCAAGGCCGCCAGCTGCGCCTCGGCGCTGGTGGAGTCGCCATAATGGCCGCGCAGGGCGTTGTAGTCGTCCTCGTTGGGTTCCTTGCCCCAATAGGCCGCCAGCATGGCCGAGCTGGCGGAAAAGCAATCCCGCCAGCCCTGGCCATCATCCATCGACAACTGGTCAAACCAAGGCACAGAGAGCGGATTGGCCTTGCTGGCCCCAGCGCCCTCGGCCTTGGCGGCGGCAACGGCTACGGGCCCTGCGGGTGCTGCAGCTGCTGCGGCCCAGGAGGTGGCGGCGCCCTGCGGTTGGCTCAACCCCTTCTGCCAGAGATTGGCCTCCGCGTGCCGCCGCCGCAGCAAGCCATCGCTCACCGCCGTGCCGGGATCGCAATACAGCAACAGCCCGCTGGGCACACCCGACCAATCCTTCTCCCGCAACTGCCGGCTGATGGTTTCAAACCCATCGCTGCCATAGAAGTCTTCGCCGAGATTCCAGGCGAAGGAAATCAAGGCGCAACGCTGATCCTCCGCCATCGAGCCCCAGTAGGGAATTTGGGTGGCCAAATGGCGCGCGCAACCATTCACCCCACTCAGCAACTGGGCATCGCCTTCCGCCTGGCTGATCGTGTCGCCCGGTTGCACCGGCCGGCCATCGAGGCTGGTGAAGCCATAGCCGATCGTCCAGGGTTCTCCGCCGCTGGCCGGATCGGGATAGGCATGGCCCACAAAGCCTTCAAACTGGGCAATCAGCTGCACCGCCGCCCCATAGGAGGCCGCCTCTGTGGATGTCGGCGAACTCACAACACGCACGGGTGCGGGCTCCACCAACGCCACGGCGGCTTTGACCGTTGGAGAAGCAATGCGATGGGGAGGGGTGACCCCCACGCTCCTGCTCACAACAGCGGCTTCCGCATGGGGCGCCGATGACACCGCCGGGAGTTGGGGCAGGGGCTGGGGGAGGGGTGAGGCGAGGCTGTCGACGGGAAGGGCCGGCACGGGCTCGGGGGGCATGGGTTGGCCCTGGCGAAGCGGTTGCAGCAAGCCCGAAACCTTGTTCGCCACGTAAGGCGCGAACAACGTCAGGCCGGAATAGAGAAAGGTGGTCACCGCCACCGCCGAAGCGGGCATCTGGCAGGTGAGCCCGTAGGTGTAGAGGGAAAAGATGCCGAATCCCACGTAGACGAAGAGGATCGCCACCATGCCCGCCAAAGCAATCAGGCGGCTGCTGCTGGCTTCCATCACCGTGAGAGACACCACGGGACCTTTCGGAGCAGACGCGCCGAGAAGGCTCTTCTTATCGCCCAGCGATTGGGCCCAGTTTTCGTCCAGGGGTATCCGCAGGGTGGTGGGTTCGGAGGCGGCGGTCGCCAGCGACCAGCCGCCGTGCTGCAGCCGCCAATAGATCAGCCCCAGGATGAGGACAACACCGAACAAGACGCCGCCACTGATCGCCATCACGGCCTCTGGCCCCATGCTCTGGCACAGCCCGGCAGCCCCATTGACCTGCTCCTGGGCCGCTGCGGGGAGGGTCAAGCCGAACAACACAATCCCAACCCTATTGAGCGCCTTGAAGAAAGGGGAAATGGCTCGCCTGGTCATCCGGTCGCTCGCTTGCACTCGAGAGCGTGGCGCGAAGCCGCGTCAATCCCAAAAGATTTCTCAAGAATTTCAGTGCCTCTGACCCCTCGTCCTGGATCACGCCTGCGAGCAGGCGCGCTGAACCAAGCCAGACCACCGTTCTCACTCCTCCAGGCGCGGTGAGCAGGCATCTGAGGCCAGGCGATTTGGCTCAACTTTTTCGATGGCCCCTGCCCAGTGGCTCAGTTTTTGGCGCCAACTCGGGCGCTCATGGCTGCCGTTTCTGGGCCGGGCCAGCTCGCCTTCGCTCAGCATTGGCGGTGACGACATCGCGCAAGTCGTTGTCGAGCGGCAGCAGATGCAGCCTCGTGACGGTCCGGCGCTGCTGCCCGCCAGGCCACGCTCCACCTGAGACGATTGAAACAGCGCAGACCATGCCTCGTGGCCAAAGAGTCGAAACCGCCAGCCCATCCCCTACCGACGAGGGGAGACAATATTTTCTATATCCTGACAGCCATTTTCTCGCCAGCAATTAATTTTTTAATTCACCACTTTGTTTATGCCCATGGCGGTGGCATCAATATCGTTGGAGTCCTTAGCTGGTTTTTAGCTTTTTCACCACTGCTACTGAACGGTGTACTCATCCTCCTTTTGATCAATATTCTGCATGCAGCCCTTGGTCTTCACCACAGGCAGTCTCGCAAAACCCTCCTCGCCTTCGGAGTGTTCTCATCCCTCTACCTGATCATCAATCTGATTACGATTACCTATGGAATCGTGAAGTTCCGAATCCAGTCTCTAGACCTTTTGCTGGTTTCAATCTCTGTCTACGCATCCATCAATCTTATCTTCGTTTTTTGGTATTGGTACTTCGACTATCCATCGCAACTCCGCAGGCTGCAACATCCTGCTGCAACCCCAGAAATCGTCTTTCCAATCCATTCAAGCAAAAACGAGAATTGGGTGCCAGGTTTTCTCGACTATCTCTATTTTTCCATCTTGACAAGCAACACGCTCGGGCCACCCGAGAATCATTCACCCGCCGGCCAGAAGGCTAAAAGCGTTGTGCTGCTCCACTCGATGGTGATGCTCGTGGTGCTGGTGATCTTTCTCTCTCGTGCCATCAACACCCTTCCCAGCGGCTGAGCCGCTCAAGGGGTGCCGCGCATCACCGCCAACAACAGCGAGCCATTGATCCAGACAATCACCGCCGCACACAGCCACCCCAGCCCCTGCAGCCAGCGTGGGGCGCAAAGGTCTCCCATCAGGCCAGCCCTCCCGCAAAAGAGCACCAGCGGGATCACCGCAAAGGGCAACTGCACGCTCAACACCACTTGGCTGAGCACCAGCAGCTGGTTGGTGGCTTGATCCCCCAGAAGGAGCACGGTGGCCAGGGCGGGAATCAGCGCCAAGCAGCGGGTGAGCAAGCGGCGCTGCCAGGCCGGCAAGCGAAGATCGAGAAACCCCTCCATCACCACCTGCCCCGCCAGGGTGGCCGTGAGCGTGGAGCTCTGGCCGGCGGCCAAGAGCCCCACACCGAACAGCACACTGGCCAGGGAGGTGCCCAGCAAGGGGGTGAGCAGGTGATAGGCCTGGCTGAGGTCCTCCACCGGTTGGCTCACCACCCCATGGAAGGCGCCCCCCGCCAACACCAGAATCGAGGCGTTCACCAGAAAGGCAAGCAGCAGGGCCAAGAGGGCATCCAGCGTGGCGAAGCGCAGGGCCCAATGGCGCGCTTGCGGATGGTGGGGCCAGCGGCGGGATCGCACCAGCGCCGAATGCAAATAGAGGTTGTGGGGCATCACCGTGGCCCCAAGAATGCCAGCCGCCAGATAGAGCTGGCTCCCCTCCCGCAGGCTGCCAGGGCGGGGGATCAACCCGGCCGCCACTGCTGGCCAATGGGGCTTCAACAGAAGCAGCTCCAGGGCGAAGCAGGCGCTCACCAACGCCACCAGGGCGATCACCACCGCCTCCAGGCGCCGCACGCCGAAGCGCTGCAAGGCCAGCAAGAGCAAGGTGTCGGCGGCGGTGAGCAGCACCCCCCAGGGCAGCGGCAAGCCAAAGAGCAACTGCAGGGCGATGGCGCTACCCACCAGCTCCGCCAGGTCACAGGCCACGATCGCCACCTCGGCCAGGAGCCACAGCGGCACCCGCCAGCGCTGGGGCAACAGCCGACGGCAGGCCTGGGCCAAATCCATGCCCGTGCCGATGCCCAGGCGGCAACTCAGCGACTGCAGCACCATCGCCATCAGGCTGGAGAGGGCCACCACCCAGAGCAGGCGAAAGCCATAGCGTGAGCCCGCGGCCAGATCCGTGGCCCAGTTGCCCGGATCCATGTAGCCCACGGCCACCAGGTAGGCCGGCCCGAGCATGCGCAGCAGGGTTTGCCAATTGGGGGCGCCGCCTGGGAGGGGAACGGACACCACCTCTCGGCCGGATTCGATGCTCATGGGCAAGGTCAACAGAGAGCATTCTCACGAGGAGCGATGGGGCTCCGCCAACCCCGGCGCGTCCGGCACCATGCTGGTGATCAACCACCCCCCAAACCATGCCCCCCTCGGCTTCGGCCATCGAAGAGCTTCGGGCCCATCTGCATCACACACGGCTGCTCGGTTCGATCAGCAGCGCCCTCTACTACGACCAAAACACGGTGATGCCCTCCGCTGGAGCCCCTTGGCGCGGGGAGCAGCTGGCTCTGCTGGCGGGTCAGCTCCACGAGCGGCAGAGCAGCCCGGCCTACGCCGATCTGGTGGCGGCCGCCGAAGGGGAGCTCACACCAGAGGCCTCCCCGCTGCATCGCCGCAACCTGGAGCTGTTGCGACTGGAGCTGAGGCGCCAGCAATGCCTCGATCCCGCCCTGGTGAGCGCCCTGGCCAAGGCCCAGTCGCGGGGCAATGCGGTGTGGCAAGACGCCCGTGCCCGCAACGACTTTTCAACTTTCGCGCCAGCCCTGCGTGAACTCATCACTCTGCGCCGGCAGCAGGCCAGCCAGCTGGCCGCCGCTGAACCCGTGGCCCGCAGCCCCTGGGAGGTTCTGGCCCAACCCTTCGAGCCGGACGTGAGCAAGGCCCGGCTGGAGGAGCTGTTTGCCCCCCTCAAAGCCGAGTTGCCCAAGCTGCTGGCGGAGGTGGCCGCCAGCGAGGCGCCCGGCCCCGAGGAGGCTGGCGATCTGCCCGAGGCCCTGCAGGAGAGTCTCTGCGGGGAGCTGCTCACCAGTTGGGGCTACGACGACAGCCGCTGCCAGCGCTCCCGCTCGGCCCACCCCTTCTCCTGCACCGTGGGCCCCGAGGATTTCCGCATCACCACCCGGGTGGTGCCTGGCCAGCCGCTCTCCGCCTTCCTGGCCGCCGCCCACGAATGGGGCCATTCCCTCTACGAACAGGGGCTGCCCCACACGGACGAGCACTATTTCCCCTGGCCCCTGGGGGAGGCCACCTCGATGGGGGTGCACGAATCCCAATCGCTGTTTTGGGAATGCCGGGTGGCCCGCGGCCTCGCCTTCGCGGAGCGTTGGCACCCGCGCTTTGTTGCTGGCCTGGGAAGCGATCCGTGGGGCGGCGCCCAAGGCTTCTGGCGCGCCCTCAATCCCCTCAGACCCGGCCTGATCCGGGTGGAGGCCGATGAACTGAGCTACTGCTTGCACATCGTGTTGCGCTTTGAGCTGGAGCTGGCCCTGCTGGAGCAGGACATGCCGGTGGAGGAGCTGCCCGGCCAGTGGAAGCAACGGATGGAGCAGCTGCTCGGCCTGGTGCCGCCCACGGATCGGGAAGGCTGCTTGCAGGACATCCACTGGGCCGAGGGCCTGTTTGGCTATTTCCCCTCCTATGCCCTGGGGCACCTGATCAGTGCCCAACTGAGCGAAGCGATGGCCGCCGAGATCGGCCCGATCGAGCAAGCCATCGCCGCCGGCGAAGAAGCGGCGCTGCGGGCCTGGTTGGGGCGCAAGGTGTGGCCCCTCGGCCGCTCGGTGAATGGGGAGGAGCTGGTGGAGCAGGTCACGGGGAGCCCCTTGAGCGCCCAACCGTTCCTGGCCTACCTGAACGCCAAGGTGGACGCCCTCAGCCCCGAACACTGAAGGGAACCGAAGGGGCCAGCTCACCAGCCCACCCTGCCAAGGAGGGTGGGCCGGGGGCTGATCCTTAAGATGGCGCGGCTCTGACGATCGCCATGGCGAACATCGACCACGCCCCCAGCCGCACGATGCTCAATCTGCTGCACGTGTTGCCGGCCTTCGCCGATGAAGGGGAGCTGAGGCTCAACGTGATTGTGGAGCTGAATTCCAACACGATCAACAAATACGAGCTGATCACCGAAACCGGCCATTTGAAGCTGGATCGAGTGGGCTATTCCTCCCTGGCCTATCCCTTTGCCTATGGCTGCATCCCGCGCACCTGGGATGAAGATGGCGATCCTTTGGATGTGGAGATCGTCAACGTGACCGAGCCACTTGTGCCAGGCAGTTTGGTGGAAGCGCGCATCATCGGCATCATGAAATTTGATGATGGCGGTGAAGTGGACGACAAGGTGATTGCGGTGCTCGCCGATGACAAACGCCAAGATCACATCACGGATTATCAGCAGCTTGGTGCCCACTGGCTCAAGGAAACTCAGTACTACTGGGAGCACTACAAAGACCTCAAGAAGCCAGGCACCTGCCGCGTGAACGGCTTCTTTGACAGTTCAGAAGCTGTCCGCATCATTAAGGAGTGCGAGGCGCGCTATACCGAAACGATCGATCCCCGGCTGGTTGGCTGAGGCCATCCACCCGATCCCCCCTACCTTCCTTGTTTGCCATGGGACGCTTCTTCCGCCCCCTCGCCGCCACCTTGGTTCTCGCCAGCGCCGCACTGATCGGCCAACCCGAGGCCAGCCAGGCGATTGAGCCGCCACCGCCTCTGCCCGCCAGCTCCAGCCAGGCCGGCACACCGGTGGTCAACCTGCCTGCGGCCCGCCCCGCCGCAAGCGCCACCACCGCCGCTCCAGCCGTGCCGGCCAACCCAAGCCAGGCGCCGGCCACAGCGACGATGACCAGCACCCGTGAGATCCTGCTCGAGCTGGGCAAGCGCCAAATCAGCCTGGTGGAGAATGGCAGGGTTGTTGGCTCCTGGCCCGTGGCCGTGGGAGATCCCGCCACCCCCACCCCCACGGGCCGGTTCAAGGTGCGCAACAAGGTGATCAACCCTCAATACCAGAGCACCAAGAGCGGCAAGAACAATCCCACCATCGGCGCCCAGGGCCCCCTGGGGGATCGCTGGATCGGCTTCCACACCACCGAGCGGGATCAGTTCGGCATCCACGGCACGCCAACGGCTTGGGAGTGGACGGTGAAGTCGCGCTCAGCGGTGTCCCACGGCTGCGTGCGCATGCTCACCCCTCACGTGCGCCAGCTGTTTGACCAGGTGGATGTGGGCACCCCCGTGGTGGTGAAGCCCTGACGGCCGCCACGGGCGGAAACGAGAACGATTCTCATTGCTGTCGTAGCCTGGGTGGTGTCTCGCTCCCAGGCTTGTTTTATGGGCTCTTGGAACGGCTCCCCGCTGCCCGCGGCTTACGGCTCCCGTTGGCTGGCCCGGCCCCTCGCCATGCTGCTCTGCCTGGCGGGCTTGGCGGCTCTGCTCGGGGCCTGCAGCTCCCCGAGGGCTGACCAAGGTTCCGCTCCCCAGGCCAAGGGCCTCCAGGTGATCACCACCTTCCTGCCGATCACCCTGCTCACCCGGGCAGTGGCGGGCGATTGCGCCGAAGTGAAGCCCCTGGTGCCCCCCTCCAGCGGGCCCCACGACTTCCAGGCCAAGCCGGGAGACCTGCTGGCTCTGCGCCAAGCCCGAGTGCTGGTGAAAAACGGCCTGGGAGTGGAGAGCTTCCTCGATGCCCTCATCACCTCGGCGGAAAACCCCCAGCTGATGGTGATCGATTCCAGCCGGAGGGTGCGCACGATCGCCAGTGGAGATGGGCAGCACGAGGGCCACGGCCATGGCCCCGTGAATCCCCACATCTGGCTGGATCCGCTGCGGGCTGCCCAGCAGGTGGCCACCATCAGCGAGGGCCTGGCCAAAGCCGATCCGGGCTGCTCCGAGGGCTATCGCCGCCGAGCCGCCGCCACCATCGCCCAGCTGCGCCAGCTCGACGGCGATCTGGGCCGCCAGCTGCTTCCCTTCAAGGGCAAGACGTTTGTGGCCTTTCACGATGTGGCCCCCTATTTCGCCGAGCGCTACGGCCTGAAGGTTCAATTCCTTGTGGATGTGCCCGAGATCAATCCCACCCCCGCCGATCTGCAGCGGGTGGCTGAGGCGGTGAAGGGCAGCCAACTGCGGGCGGTGCTGAGTGAGCCCCAGGCGGCGGAGCGCTCCTTCCGTGCTCTGGCCGAGGATCTGGGGGTGCGCATTGGCCTGTTCGACCCTCTGGAGGCCGGCAGCGAGGAGGCCTCCAGGGATCCGGCCACCTATTTCGCCACGATGCGCCGCAATGGGGCCAATCTTGTGAAGGCTTTTGGGGGTTGACGGGTGGATGCCAATGCCCTGGGGGTGGTGCTGAGCCAGCCCTTCATGCAGCGGGCCCTGCTGGGGGGCCTGCTCACCGGCAGCCTGGGGGGCCTGCTGGGCAGCTTTGCGGTGTTGCGCCAGCTCTCGTTTTTCAGCGATGCCCTGGGCCACTCCGCCCTGCTCGGCATCAGTCTGGGGATCCTGCTCCAGATCAACCCCACCCTGGTGTTGATCCCCTTTGCGGTGATCTTTGCCCTGCTGGTGAACCAGCTGGTGGAGCACAGCCGCCTGCCAGCCGATGCCCTGCTGAACATCGTCTACTCCAGTTCCCTGGCCCTGGCGGTGGTGGCCCTGAGCTTGGTGGAGAGCTACCGGGGCGGCATCCAGCAATTGCTTTTTGGCGACATCCTCGGCATCGGCTGGGGTGATCTGGCCCTGATCAGCGGCTTGGCCGTTGTGGCCATGGCCTACCTGCTCGTGAGCTTGCGGGCCCAGGTGCTGCTCACCCTGCATGGGGATCTGGCCAGCGCCTACGGCGTGGCCACCCGCTGGCACCGGTTGGCCTTTGTGGTGCTTTTGGCCCTGGTGGTGGCGGTGTCGATCAAGGCTGTGGGGGTGCTGTTGATCAGCGCCTTCGTGGTGTTTCCCGCCTGCGCCAGCCGGCTGGTGTGCCGGCGCTTTCCCGTATACGTGCTCACCGCCTCCCTGCTCGGAGGCAGCTGCGCCCTGCTGGGCCTGCTCTCCTCGGGGCTCACCAACCTGCCCTCAGGACCCTGCGTGGTGCTCGTGCAGCTGGGGGGCTTTTTGCTGGCGCTGCTCTGGAGCCAGCTGGGGCAGGGTCGGGCGTTGGCGCTGCCGCAGCGGTGAGGGGGGTGAACAGTCTTGGCCCGGTGTCGCTGTGGAGGCGAGACCCATCTTGATCCGCCTGAAGGGCAAAAAGTGAGGCGTCCACCAAGCAACTGCAGAACCCTGTGCTGAACAATGAGCGCTGCTCTGTCAGGGTCTGCGGGCAACTTGCGTTCTCATGACATTGGCAAGCTTTTGCTCCAGGAACTTTTGATAGGGTCCGCTGGGTTGTTTCATCAAAATCCACGGGTGAACCCTGGATCAATCAACACTGGAGTCCTGTTTAATGTTGAAGCGAACGACGCTGTTCCCCGCCGCACTCGCCTCCCTCGCGTTGTCAACGTTGCCTGTTGCGGCAGCCACCTTCGATGTCACCTCGACTCTTTGGGGTGATCTCATCACGCCAAACACATTCGCCTGGGCCATCCAGCAGGCGAACGTCAACAGCGGCGCCGACGTGATCCGATTGTTCAGCGACGTCAACGTTGATCAGGCCAACCCCAAAGAACCGATATCGGGGTTTCTGACCGAACTGACCGACCCGGCAGGGCTAAGCATCCAAGGGAATGGCCATGCCTTGGTGGGGAATCCTTTCTTCATCACAAGCCAAGGGGATGTCGTTGACAAAAACGCTCCTAGAGCTTATTCGCCAATGGGAGGCGATATGCTCCAGGTTGAGGCTCTGTCGTTTGCCAGAATTGCTGACAACGTCTCAAATGTCACCATTGATCAATTAACCGTAGATGGATTAAATGCCTTTTTAGATATTGGCAAAAGCTCGACGGTTACCATTCTTGATTCTACCATCAAAAATGCTGTCAGCTTTGGGCGTGAAGCGCGATCGGCTCTGAGTGTCGCTGAAGGCGCTACTCTTAATCTGGAAGGGGTTGTTATGCGTAAGATTAACCCCTTTGATTAGCGTTCATTGGGAACCGAGTTTTTCTGGTTCGTTCCTGCCATCTCTGGTAACGATGCCAGGTTGAACATGTTCAAGAGCAATCTTGACCTCGCTTTCACGTCTTCTACGTCGGGCGCCGTGAGTTGGGCGGGCGGAACGGCGAATATCGTTTCCTCGACAATTCTTGGCCAGGGGCTCTCCGTCTCGAAACTTTCGCAGCCTGGCGTACTGAATCTCGTTAACAGCATTTTTAGGCCTTCTGGTGATACTGCAGTTGCACGAATTCAGGCTTTTTCTGGGGGTGTGGCTAACGTGGTTGCTTCCACGCTTCAATTCGATGCATTCCAATCAACAATCCCCAATTCCCAGTTCTGTCCTAATTACTATCCATGCAACGGAGCACCTTTGCAGGTTTTCGCTGATGGAGAGATTCATCTCCAATCAAGTGCTATTTCTGTTTTGAATGATAACATTCTCCCGATCAATCATCCCTACTCCAATCAATTTGGCCCAGTCGCAGGTCGTTTCACTTCAGACCTGTATTCTTATGTGCAGCCAGTCACCAATCAGAATGCTAATAGTTTAAAGATTCTCTTTAACCAACCCAGTCTGATCACAGCGCTGGGCGCCTACACACTTGATCTTAGTAGCTTCCTTCCCACCTTTAACGAGCTCCCCGCTGGTGCCAAACCCAAGGCTTCTGGCCCACTCATCGGCGTGGTCCCCAATGCGGACAACCTCAACAAACTCCTCAATCCGATTAATAACAGCGTGATCAGCACCGATGTGTTCGGCAAGCCACGCACCTTCAACGGCAAACGCGATGTTGGCGCCGTGCAAACGCCAGGCCCCCTGCCAGTGCTCGGCTGTGGCGCCGCCTTTGGCTGGAGTCGTCGGTTGCGGCGGCGCATTCGTCAATAGCCCCTACCCGCGCGGGCAAGCCTCTTGGCCCGTCTGCGCGGGCAGCCCACCAGCGACATGCAGCGCACCTGGCACCGCGACGAGCTCTGCGACCTGATCCCATAGGGGAGGCGGATCAAAGCGGCTGAAGCGCCCACGGCGGCAAACCAACAGCCGACAGCCGCAACCCAACAGCCGAGGGCTAAGAAACAGCCAAGTGTTGAGGATTCGAGGGATTAAGCGTTGCGGGAAGGGGCCTGGGGGATGCACACCACACGAAGCCCGATGCTGCTGCTTTCGACGCCGGGCTTGCCGCGGACGCGGGATGCCGAGCGACAGGCCTTGGGTAAGTCGTCCCAGGAGCCGCCGCGCAGCAGCCTCGATCGTATATCTCCTGCCCTGTCCTTCTCTTATCGGCTGCTCCCTTCGTCCTTGCTCTGTCCTTGGACGAACCAGGCGTTTCCATCCTCTGGGGCCCCCTCATACCCCTCATACCCGTGGTCCAGCGTTGGCGTCGCAGACGAAGGCGCGCGATCCACCAGGGCATCGGCAACCTTGCCGAGGAGCCGTTTCTGCATACTTTGCTCTCGCTGGTTTGGGAAAAAAGATGGGTTCGGAGTCAACGCCTTTCCCCAGGGCTCCCACTGGGCCACTGTGCGCCAATGGGCCTGGGTGATCGGCATTTGCCCCAGGAAGAAGCTGGTGAGCTGCACCAGATGCTGGGGCCTTTCACTGGCGCGGCGCTCGGCTTCGGATTCGGGCGATCCCATCCAGAAGCGGCCTTGGGGAATCCAGAGCAGGGGGAGCGCCAGACCCTCCGCGAGTGTTTCGTGAAAGCCCTGCAGCTGCCTGGGCTGGCGCAGCAGGAATGAACACTAATCTACGTGTACACACAAGCTGGGCATGGCTTTCACCCGACTGTTCCGCAACGGCAATTCCCAGGCGGTGCGCATCCCCGCCGAGCTGGCCTATGGCCGCTCGGATCTGGAGCTGGAAATCGAGCGGGTGGGCGATGAATTGCGCATCCGACCTGCGGGCCGGCCGATCTGCGGCGCCCTTGCGGCCCTGGCGTCCTTTTCCCCAGAGTTCATGGCCGAGGGCCGGGGCGATCAAACCCAGGCCGACCGAGAAGCCTTGTGACGATCCGCCCCAGCGGTTTGCCTCCTGCCGCGTTGGGGAAGTGCTGATCTCGGCAATCACCGCCGCCGAACTGGAATTCGGCGTGCTGGCTTCCGGCGCGGAGGCTGAGCGCAATCGCCAAGCCCTGGATCGCTTTGTAGCTGAGGTGCCGATCGCACCGTTTGAGGGAAACGCCGCTCGCCTCTATGGGCACGTCCGTCTGGCCAGTCGGGAACGGCGCAGAGATGCGCTCGACAAACTGATCGCCGCCCACGCCATCGCCCTCAACGTGACGCTGGTGACCAACAACCCCAGGGATTTTTCGGCCTATCCCGGCCTGCAGATCGACAACTGGGTGGCGGAGACGTGAGGCGGCCCACTGCCCCCTGAGCAGTGGAGACAAACTCCCTCTGATGGCGCCGCCAAAGGATTGATCACCACCAGGCCTGCGATCCGGCGGCCATCGCTGAAGTCTTGCGAGAAGAGGATGGAGCAGCGGCTGCGGATCGCCGCTTCAGCGATCCGCACATCCAACCAGCTGAGCAGTTCCAGGTTGGCCACCTGGATGGGCAGCTCCGCGTTGGAAGGGGGAACGGCGGGCGGTGGGTCGTTTGGGGGGGCGGTGGACATGGGGGCGGGGCAGATGGCGGGGTAGAGGCTCCATGGTGCGGGATGAAAGGCTCCGAAATCGAGGCGCCTGCGGCGCCCACCCATCAACGGCCAGCAGCCACAAGCCAACAGCCAACAGCCAACAGCCAAGGGTTAAGAAACAGCCAAGTGTTGAGGGATTAAGGGATTAAGCGTTGAGGGAAGGGCCCTGGGGGAGGCACACCACACGAAACCCGATGGAGTCGTCGGCAAAGCCGGGCAGGAGGTGGAGGCGGAAGGCCGAGCGGCAGCCCCCGGGGCTGCCGATCCAGGAGCCGCCGCGCAGCAGCCTGTTTCCCCCCTCTTCTGTAAGCCAGGCACTCCCATCCTTCGGGGCGCCCTCATAGCTCTCGTGCCACTGGTCCAGGCACCATTCCCACACATTCCCGTGCATGTCCTTCAATCCCCAGCCATTCGCTGGAAACATCCCTACGGGCGTGGTCTGTTTCCGATATTCACCCTTCGGGCCCTTTCCGTAGGTTTCACTCGCCCTGTAGTTGGCCAGCTCATCCGTGAGCGTTTCGCCAAAAGCAAAGGGAGTGGTGGTGCCCGCCCGGCAGGCGTACTCCCACTGGGCTTCACTCGGCAACGTGTAAATCCGCCCTGTGCGTTGGCTCAGGCGGCTGCAAAACTCCATCGCGTCCTCCCAGCTCACACACTCCACTGGGCGACCATCCGTGGAAGCCTCCCCCTGAAAAAGGTGGGCATCTCCAGGCTGCGGGAAACGGGAGGGATTCGGCTCTAGCTGCCGTCCCCACCGCTCCCCCTCCCGCGGCTCCCACTGCGCCACCGCCCGCCACTGGGCCTGGGTGATCGGCGTTTGGCCCATGAAAAAGCCTTGCAGCTGCACCAGATGCTGCGGTCCTTCACTCGCTTGGCGCTCTGGTTCGCTCTGCGGGGATCCCATCCAAAAGCGGCCCGGTGGAATCCAGAGCAGTGTGAGCGCCAGGTCGTCGGCAAGCTGTTCCCGAAACCCCTGCACCTGCCTGGGCTGGCGCAGCAGAAAGGTGGCGGTGCGGCGGGCACTAGCGGTCATGGCAGGAGAATATATGTACGTCCACGGGTTCATGGCCTTCACCCGCCTGTTCCGCAACGGCAACTCCCTAGCGGCGCGCATCCCTGCCGAGCTGGCCTACGGCCGCTCGGAGCTGGAGCAGGAGTTGGAGATCGAGCGGGTGGGCGATGCATTGCGCAGGGTGGCGGAGGTGTGAGCGGGGTGGACGGCGAGCTCCTCGGGTTCCGTTGAGCACAGCTGGCAACGACGCTGGTGCTTGCATGCCATCACCAGCGCTAGCATGCAAGCAAACTATGCTGGCATCAATGGGGACCATCACGGTGCGCGGATTAGGTGCCGACGAGATGGCAGCCCTCAAGCAGGCTGCTGAACGCGAGGGCATCAGCATGAATCGCCTGGCCCTGCGGCGACTGGTGGATCCACGACCGCCTGCGGCCATCGCAGGCCCCTCAGCCCTCGATGAACTGGCCGGCACCTGGAGCCAGCAGGAAGCCGACAGCTTCCAGGCGGCAATCGCGCCGCTGGAGCAGGTGGAGTCCGATCTCTGGAGCTGATCGATGCGCCCGATCGCGCTCGATACCAACACCTATGTGGGCTTCAAGCGCGGCGAGGCCGCCTGTGTGGAACTGATCCGCCAGGCCAGGCGGCTGCTGATCAGCAGCACGGTGCTGGGGGAGCTGTTGGCGGGTTTCGCCTGCGGTGATCGGGAGGCTCGCAACCGGGAGGAGCTACGCCGGTTTCTGGCGGTGGACACGGTGGAGGTGACCCCGATCGGCCTGGAGACCGCCGATGCCTATGGTTTGCTCTACCGCAGCCTGCGACAACAGGGCACGCCGATCCCCAGCAACGATCTCTGGATTGCCGCCAGCTGCCTCGAGCATGGTGCGGTGCTGTTCAGCCTCGATGCCCATTTCGAGCGTGTGCCCGGCCTGCGGCTGGTGCGTTGCTGGGCGGAGGTGTTGCCGTGAGGCTTCACCCTCCATCAACCTGAGGGATCGCCCTGGGACTGTTGCTTCAAGGCAAGTCATCCTCCCGGCAGGGGGAGCGCCAGGTTGTTGGCGAGGTGTTCCCGGAACCCCTGCACCTGTCTGGGCCGGCGCAGCAGAAAGGCGGCAGCGCGGCGGGCGAAAAGAAGGGCGCGGATCCGGCGCCGATGGCGAGCCATGGGCGGGCGGGGCGCCCTCCGGCGCTGTGCGGATCAACAGGCGGGGCGGTTGATCACGGGAGCGGGTCTGGACCCTTGGGTCTCTGACCCTTCCTGATCTCCCGCTGGAATCCCTTCCAGCGGTTCTGTCTGCGAAGGGTGCTGGGGGAGGCACACCACACGAAACCCGATGGTGTTGTTGGCATTGTCGGGCTGGTTGTGGTTGCGGTTGGCCGAGCGGCAGTTCCTGGGATTGTTGTTCCAGGAGCCGCCGCGCAGCAGCTGCGCGACCCGCCCAGATTCAGGGTAGATCGGCCGCGTAAGCCAGGCCAGCAAAGAGGCGGCGCCGCAGCCGCCAGGTGTGGCCGTGGGCCAGGTGGGCGTTCCAGCTCAGGAGGCTGGCGCGGGCGGCTTCGGCCGGAAGCACGCCAGCCTTTACAGCCGCGGTTTGAAGGCGCAGGCGTCGCTGGCCCCGTCGCAGGTTGTGATTGCGGACCCGCAGCAAGCCGGGCAGCACCACAAAGCCCACAAAGCTGGCGCCATCTGAGCAGCGTCTGATCTGGGTTTTGATCGGATGGATCCGCAAGCGCAGGGTTCGCAGTTCGTCTTCCATGCGGGTGCGGGCGTGCTGAAGGGCTTCGGGATGGTCGGCGAAGAGGGCCAAATCATCCACGTAGCGAAGGTAGGCGCGGATGCCTCCCATGTTGCTGAGGGTGTGATCGAGCTTGTCGAGGTGGAAATTGGCGAGGAATTGGCTGGTGAGGTTGCCGATTGGCAGGCCCCGGGGCCGCTCCAGCGGCGTGAGCAGGGTGTCGCCGGGAAAGCCATCGAGGGCCGGGCCAGTGGTGGCCCCGTTGGCCAGTATCTGATCCAGCAACCAAAGGGTGCCCGGGCAGGCAATGCGTTGGGCCAACTGGGCGCGCAGGATCGTGAGATCGATGCTGGGGAAATACAGGCGGATGTCAGCCTGCAACACCCAGCGGTGGCGGGCAGCGGCTGTGGTGAAGCGCCGCAGAGCCCGGTGGGTGCCGTAGCCGCGGCGGTTGGCATGGCTGCCGGGATGGAAGGCCCGCTCCAAGGGCGGCACGATCGCCGCGCAGAGGGCATGGTGCACCACCCGATCGCGAAAGGGGGCTGCGCTGATCAGGCGCGGCTTGGGATCGCGGATGCGAAATTGGCGGTAGGGCCCTGGGCGATAGGAGAAGGAGCGGAGCTCCTCCTGCAACCGCAGCAACTCCTCTTCCAAATTGGCGTGAAAAGCCAACACGGCGGGCCGGTAGCGCTTGCCCAACCGGGCCTGGTGGGCGGCGGCGTGGAGGCTGGCAAAGCTGGTGAGACGCGGGTAGAGCTGGCGCAGGGGGGGTGGGCTCAAGGCAAAGGGGCGGGGCGGCGCTGTTGGGTCAGCCAGCCGCTGTGTTGGCGGCCGATGGCGGTGATCAGGCGGCTGGCGTGCTCGTAGCGGCGCAGGTCGATCAGCTGGAAGTCGTGGAGCAGGCGGGTTTGCAGTTGGATCAATTGAATCCGTCCCCGCAGCGGCTCGAGGAGGGCCAGCCGCTCCCGCTGAAAGCGGGCCAGGGCCAGCTGCTCCAGCAGCTCATAGAGGTTGGTGATCAACCGATCGCCCAGGCCATGGCGGTGCTGGCGGGGCAGGCGATGGAGGATGGGGATGAACCAGCGGATCAGCTCCAGGGTGGCCTCCTGGATAGGCAGCTCCGCGTTGGAAGGGGGAACGGCGGGCGGTGGGTCGTTTGGGGAGGCGGTGGACATGGGGGCGGGGCAGACGCTCCATGGTGCGGGATGAAAGGCTCCGAAATCGAGGCGCCTGCGGCGCCCACCCATCAACGGCCAGCAGCCACAAGCCAACAGCCAACAGCCAAGGGTTAAGAAACAGCCAAGTGTTGAGGGATTAAGGGATTAAGCGTTGAGGGAAGGGCCCTGGGGGAGGCACACCACACGAAACCCGATGGTGCCGTAGGCATCGTCGGGCCGGTAGCGGTAGCGGCCGGCCGAGCGGCAGACCCAGGGATTGAGGAGCCAGGAGCCGCCGCGCAGCAGCCTTCTTCCTCCACCCCCGGCCCTTTCCTTCCCATCTGTTCCCCTCTCCTCCTCCCTTCCCTCTATGCCCCTCTGTTCGGGCTTGCCATCTCCATCGGCCAGCCAGGCGCTTCCATCCTCAGGAGCTCCCTCGTAGTTCCCATGCCAGTGGTCCAGGCACCATTCCCACACATTCCCATGCATGTCCTTCAATCCCCAGCCATTCGCTGGAAACATCCCCACGGGCGTGGTCTGCTCTCGATAGGCGCCCTTTGGGCCCTTTCCGTAGGTTGAACTCGCTCTGTAGTTGGCCAGCTCATCAGTGAGCGTTTCGCCAAAAGCAAACGGCGTGGTGGTGCCTGCGCGGCACGCATATTCCCACTGGGCTTCGCTCGGCAGCGTGTACGTTCGGCCCGTCCTTTGGCTCAAGCGCGAGCAATACTCCATCGCGTCTTCCCAGCTCACCTGCTCCACCGGGCGACCATCCGTTGAGGCCTCTTGCTTGAAAACTTGGCCATTGCCCTTGCCATCCACCGTCTGGAAATAGGACGGATTCGGCTCTAGCTGCCGTCCCCACGTCTCCCCCTCCCGCGGCTTCCAACCTGCCACCGCCCGCCACTGCGCCTGGGTGATCGGCATCTGGCTCATGAAAAAGCTCTCCAGCTTCACCAAGTGCTGGGGCCTTTCATCGTCGAAGCCGCCTTTCTCCTCCTCAGGCGAACCCATCAGAAACTCACCCGCCGGAATCTCCACCAGGGTGAGCGCCAGGGGATCGGGCTTCTCCGCTGTGGCACCAAAGGGGAGGCGATCGCGCTGGAGGGGTTCGTGAAAGGCCCAAGCCTCGCCGTCTGAGAACCGTGGGGTGAGATCAGGCTGAAGCGTCGCCGTTTGGAACCCAATCCGCCGCAGCTCCACCTCCACCAATCGCGCCGCGCTGAAGGAAATCGTCTGCAGCTCTGGTGTGGCGACCAGCTGGGCCGCCTCAAACTCCACTTCCTCGAAGGCCATCGAGGCGGGCCAGGGGGAGGCGGGCGCCAGGCCACTGCCCTGGCGGATGCGCTCGGCAAACGCTTTGGCCTCCGCACCGGGCAGGGTGTCGAGCAGGCGGGCGGTGACGGAGGCGAATTGCACCAAGCCTTTGCCTAGTTCGTCCTTCTGGTCCTCAGGCAAGAGGTTGGGATTCAACAGCACCGCGCCAAAGGTGGGCTCGCGAAACTTGCTGTTCCAGCGGCGCTCAACAAGAGCCCCAACGGTGCGGATCACATCCAAACGGTCGGCTGCCGACAACCGGTCGATCAACAGCTCTGCCAACCCGGGGACGAGGGCGAATTGCAGCTGATCGGCATCGCGCCTGTCCTCTTGGTTGGGAATGGACGCCACCAAGGGGCTGGCAAGCACTTCAGCGATCGGCAGGGGGCTCTTGGAGCCATGCACCTTCGCCTCATGCAGAAGGCCAATCACGGGAAGGGTGAGCACCGGAGCCGTGGCCATCACCATCAGCAAGCGCTGGGCCTGGGGGCTGGCACTACGGCAAAACGCCGCCCACAGTTCGGCAACAGGCTGATCTCCGCCTCCGCTGCCTGCGCCCGCCTCTGGCGGTGCCTCAGCGAGCCGCCTCTGGAGCGAGGCCTGTCGCATGGAGGGAGCCGGCAGGGCAAACCCCTCGGTGGCATAACCAGGCTCGCCCATCACCACGGCGCTCCATATCGCAAGGGCCTCCTGATCTGCCGGGATCACCGGAATCAACGTTGGGGAAACAGACAGCGACCCCTCCTCCCACCAATCCTGGCGCTCAGCTGCGTAGCAGAGGTTGGCGGCCGATGGGGAGGAATTGCGGATCCACATGCGCTCTCCAGCCGATAAAGCGGTGCGCTCCCACCCCCAAGGCGGCCACGGCTGAAGAATCGCCGTGGGGCATTGGCGGCTCCAGGCCTCCAATGCTTCAAACATCCGGCCGTCCCACCAATGGGCACCAGCGGCATCGCTCACAAGCAGCAGCATGGAGCCCTCTCTTGGGCGCACCTCGCCGGCAGGGGAGCCGTTGGCGGAAAGCCTGTGGAGACGCACCGCCGGAAACACCTGGGTGGAAGCCAGAGTGGTCTGCAAGGCCCGGGCCATTCCGTGCCAGACCCGCATCGCGTGGCCGGCGTCCACCACCACCCAAACCTCCTCGAACGATGGGGCTGGGGTGGGCTGGAGCACGGGCAGAAGCAGGTTTGTCTGGGCCCAGGCCACCGCCGTGCGCTCTTCATCGAGCTTCAGTCGGTTGGAGTCTGGCCTCCGTCGCAAAAGAGGCCGCAACGCCCTGATCAGGCTGGCTGGATCGCCAAGGGGAGGCGCCTGGGCCAGCCGAACCGCCAAGGTGGCCTGCAGCTCCTCCAACTCAGCGGCTTGCGGCAACAGCGCCAAAGGCAAAAGCGGTTCCTGTGGTGGGGATGCGGCCCCACCTGGCAGCTCGGGAAACACCGAGGGCGCATAGGGATCAATGACCCCGGGGGCGGGGGGCAAGAAAGGATCATGCCCATCTCCCCTTTCCTGGTCATCAACAACCTCTGTTTCGGGCTTGCTCGCCGGCCGAATCGGCTCAGGCCGCGAATGATCGATCCCTTCAGAGGGTGGGGGGGCCGATGGACAGAGCGGCAAACGCGGCAACAGCCAGAGAAGTTCCGCCAATTCCTTGGACGTGAGGGCACCGTCACTGGCATTGGCCAACCACAGCAGAGCCCTGCTCAGGGCAGCAGAGGCATCTGAATCAGACGCCGTCATCTGCTCGCTTCAAATCGCGGTAGAGGATCTCGCGCAACACGGCGCGATCTTCTGTCGTGGGGGGCGTTGCTTCCTCGAGTGTGAGCAAATGAAGCGCATGGAGCAGCTGATCCACCGCCAGGCAGTCGTGAACGGAGCGCTTCAAAAACTCGTTCACTTCCTCTTGAGCCGCAGCGGCAACATCTCGGGTTTCGAAGTGCGCCAACACCTGCTCCATCAGCACATCAGCTTTGACGGGTTTTGGCATGCGCACGCGGATGCAACGCCGGTGAAAGGCGGCGGGAAAATCGCGTTCGCCATTGCTGGTCATCACCACGATGGGAAATTCGCTGCATTGCACCTGCCCCTCCAGCACTTGAGCGAGGCCATCCCGATCGGCGGTGCGCACCCAGCTGGGCTGGGCCTTTGCCAGACGGCGTGCTTCCCGCTGCAGAGGAGGGATTTCATAAAACCCTTCCTCAAGCAGATTCAACAATTCGTAGGGAAGTTGGATGTCGGCCTTGTCGATCTCATCAATCAGCAGCACCCGCGGCCGCCGAAAGGGAAGATAGGCCGTGCCCACGGGGCCAAGTTTGATGTACTCCGCCACCCCGTGGCTCGCGCTGCCCTCTTTCTTGCCATCCGAGGTTTTGTCTGCCTGCGCATCTTGAACGCGAGCGATGGCGTCGTATTGAAACAAGCCATCCTCCACAAGCTGGCTGCGGGGAGTAATCGGCCAACGCAGCACAGGCCCCAGCCCCAGCTCCCAGGCGATGGCATAGGCCAGGCTGGTTTTGCCCACACCCGGATCACCGGTCACCAAGAGGGGCCGGCGCAGGTGAATCGCCGCATTCACCGCCATCCGCACCCTTTTGCCGTCCTCCGTGGGAGGCAAGCGAAAGGACGGCCCCCGGGCGTCGGATCGCTCGTTGTCGAGATCGCTCGGGTTCTCAAGTGGCGGGGAGGAGGAAACCGGCTGACGCCGTCGCCGCAGGGGCGGAATGTCTGGCCAGAAGGCATCCTTGGGGCGAGGCGTGCCGCTGTTGGTGAAGATGTCCCAGCTGGGTTGAGTTTGGTTTGGCATGGAGATCAAGCAGAGGACTTGGCTGGCAAAACGTCCCTGAGGGGCAGACGATCAGGGTGGTCAACAAAGAGGTGCAGCTGGCAAAGGGATGGCTCCATGAAATGGGCCTGCCAGCGCCTGTGCAGCAGCGCGTCCAGGTCTGGGCAGATGGGGCTGGCCTCGCTGGGGCCCAGCCCGAGCGTGCCCAAACAGGCATGGAAAGTGGTGTCCCCCAGGGAGGAGCCCTTCACGGGCCAAAGGGCAAGGGGCACCATCGACGACAGCACAGCTTTCAACCACAGCTCCCGCGGCCTGGCTTCAGAGTGCGGGGCAGGGCAGCGCAGGGCCACCAGGCGATCATTCGCGTGGATCGCTTGAAGCCGCCTGGGGTCAAGCACAGCCTCAGGAGGAACCCACTGGCCCTGACCCGACTGGAGCCGCCCGAGCTTGGCTTTCAGGCCTGAAAGCTTGTTGCCCATCCGCAAGCGATCGGATGATCGAATCGTAAAGGGGGCTTCCTCAACCAAGAGGATTCGCTCTCCCCAGTCATTGTTCACCTGAAACCGCTCCAGCCAATTCACCTCCAGCAGGGACAGTGGGGCGAAGATCTCAACAAGCGGCTGCAGCGGCCAGTCCCGCACACCTGCCAACAGGCGATCCACCACTTCAGCCACTTGGTCAATGGCATCCTCTCCGTCCCCAATCTCCAGCCATCCATCGTCGCCAGCTGGCTCGTAACTCGCACCACCGCCCTGGTGCGTGAAGGTTGAGTAGGCATACCGCGTGCAGGTCGGCGTTTTTTCGGCCTCTCTTAACACCAAGGCGAGAACCACCTGAGCCAGTGGAAGGGGATCTGCCGAGGCTTGGGGCTGGTCCAGCTGTTCCTCCCAAGCCTGCAGGAGATCTTGATCAATGCCCCTGCCATCACCGAAGTAGTCAAAAAACAGCTCCCAGCTGCTAGCCCCAGATGGGAAGTCGGGATATCGGCTGCTGAGGGCCTGCCCTGGATAGCAACGGGAAAAAGCTCGCTGAAAACAAGCCGCGAGTTGAGTAGAGTCGCAATCTGAAAACCGGTCCCTTAAGGGCTTCAGCGGGTGGGCCCAGGACTGCGCCCCCGCCAGCCCAGCAAAACCTGCTTGGAATGAGGTTGCTTGTTGATCGGAATGAGGCACCAGGGTGCCAGTCAAGGCCTTCTCGATCTCCTTGGCAATGGCCTTGAGAACCTCATCTCGTTTGTGACACCTGAGCTTGGCCAGGGGCAAGGCTGTGGGTGAAACTGACTGGTATGTCGCTATAGGCGTTGTTTCATAAAGACACTCGGAAACAAGAATCCATAGAACCTGCATCTTCCGCATGCGGGCAGCCTCTAGGAGTGGGGGAAGTTCGTGCTTGTAAATAAAATCTGAGGCAAGGAAATGCTTGCTCACCAGCAAGATTGCAACTGTCGCTTCTTTGAGCGCTTTCTCGATTGATTCTCGCCAGTCTGATCCAGGCACAATGTCTTTATCGCTCCAGATGCTCAACCCAGCCTCATTAACAAGAGGCCGAATCATTAGGTTCAGCTCCTCAAGCCAGCGTTTATCACGATGGCTATAACTTATAAACGCGCTTGCCACCGCCTACTTACTATCTAGTTTTAGCTTAGCTGATACAGCCTCAGGAAAACGACCAACCCTGCTAGGCAAATCACCCGTGCGCACGCTCATCGACCTGACCGAGCCCGCCAGCAACTGGATGCCCTCAGCCACCAGCGGCGGATCTCCCGGGCTTAAGCCTTGCGCCAGGCCCCGGCCATCTGGCCGGAGCACCAGCAGCCCAACCACGCCCAGGTGTTTGGGCTCTGGCGCGATCGCCCGGACGACCAACATCCTGATCGAGGTGTCGCGGGGGGAGGCGGTGGCGCTCCACTGGCTGGAGAGCTTTCGCCGCTGGCCCGTCGACGACGCCACTACAGCAGGTTGGTGAGCCCCTCCCCGCCGGGTAGTCGATAGACGCCGAAACCACGACGATCGAGTGTGGCAACGTTGCGTAGCCCGTAAGCATGGGCGACCCAGAGCAGGGAGGCGTCAGCGAGATCCATGGGCAGATCAGCGTATTGCCGCATCGAGCTGGCCATCAACACCAAGGCGGATCCACCCAGCTCCACGACGCTCAGCGCGCCAAGGGAAACCCACTCGAGAAAGCGCGGGGAAACATCTGGCGGGATCAGGTGGCAGACTTCCGCGAGCACAGGCCAGGTGGAAACAAGAACTCCGGTGTGCTGCCGAAAGAAAACCGCGCAGGCTTGATGGTCTTGGTCGCTGCGATCGAACCAAGCAACCAACGGCCCCGTATCCACAAGGGTGGCACCACGCAAGCTGGGGCTGCTCACGCCTTCCGCTCCCTGCCTTGCCCCTGTGGGTGTTGCCCGCGCAGCTTCTGGCGGAGGATGGCTGAATGGTCTCTTCCTCGGCCTGTGGGGGCACTGCCTGGGCCGCTGCTGGAGAAGCTGCCGATCAGGCCAAGGCGTTCGGCCAGGGCGGCGGGGCTGGCCGTTTGCCGCTGCAGCAGCTCCAGGCCTGCCTTCACCACCTCCGTCTGGCTGAGGCCAAGGGTTTGGCAGAGGGATTCCAGCCTGGCCTCACTGCCGTCGTCCAAGCGAACGGAGATGGTTCGCATCCTTCTTCAGTCGTAATACGCTCATAATACTCACCTGTCGTTGTGCCCAGCCTCAGTGGTGGAGGTCGTCATAGGGCCAGCTGGCGCTGAGGAAATGAGGCGCCTGCGGCGCCGGGGTGGGAACAGCCAACAGCCGCAAACCAACAGCCAACAGCCAACAGCCAAGGGTTAAGAAACAGCCAGTGTTGAGGGATGAAGGGATTAAGCGTTGAGGGAAGGGCCCTGGGGGAGGCACACCACACGAAACCCGATGGAGTAGAGGGCAAGGTCGGGCAGGAGGAGGAAGCGGAAGGCCGAGCGGCAGAGCCCGGGATCGCTGCGCCAGGAGCCGCCGCGCAGCAGCCTGTTTCCCCCCTCTTCTGTAAGCCAGGCACTCCCATCCTCCGGGGCGCCCTCATAGCTCTCGTGCCACTGGTCCAGGCACCATTCCCACACATTCCCGTGCATGTCCTTCAATCCCCAGCCATTCGCTGGAAACATCCCCACGGGCGTGGTCTGCTTTCGGTAGGCGCCCTTTGGGCCCTTTCCGTAGGTTGAACTCGCTCTGTAGTTGGCCAGCTCATCAGTGAGCGTTTCGCCAAAAGCAAACGGCGTGGTGGTGCCTGCGCGGCACGCATATTCCCACTGGGCTTCGCTCGGCAGCGTGTACGTTCGGCCCGTCCTTTGGCTCAAGCGCGAGCAAAACTCAATCGGGTCTTCCCAGCTCACCTGCTCCACCGGGCGACCATCCGTTGAGGCCTCGTCCTTGAACAATCTTGCCTGGCCTTTCGTCGCCACGAAATAAGAGGGATTCGCTCTCAGCTCGCGCTCCCACTTCTCTCCCTCTCTCTCTTTCCAAGCCGCCACTTCTCGCCACTGCGCCTGGGTGATTGGCGTTTGGCTCATCAAAAACTCCCCCAATCGCACCTGGCGCATCGGGCCCTCCCTCTTGCTTCGCCCCTCCTCACCATCCGGCGAGCCCATCCAAAAGGTGCCCGCCGGGATGCGCACCATCGGCAGCGCCAGCCCATCGATCCGCTCCACAAACACCTGGGTGCGCCCCCGCCAGCGCAGAAGCTGCAGGGGCGCACCTGGCGCGGGGGAGGCGGAGCGCTTGCCAGGTGCCATAGGGGATAGCGCGAAACCGTGCCGATCCTATGGAGTCCGCCTCAAAACCTCACGCTCGTCTTGATCAGCCCGCCCAGCTGCCGAAAGCTCTCCCCCTCCGGCGTCGCCTGGCCCAGGGGGCGGCTCAGGTAGAAGATCGCGGGGGTGAGGCTGATGTTGTCCGTCAGCTGGAACTTGTACCAGCCCTCCCACACATAATTGCCATCGCTGGGGGTGGCGCCCCCCTCCAGGCGGGTGGCGAAGGTGGGCTGGCCCACCGCCACACCCAGGGCGTTGCCCGGCTGGAAGGCATCCAGCCACTGCAGGCCCACGCTCCAGGATTGGCTGGTAGTCACGAGCTCGCCAGAGGCAGCCGGGCTGGTGGAGCTGGCGCCGACGTCGTAGCTGGTGGTGTTGATGCCCCAGCCGGCGCTGATCGAGGGGAGCCAGCCGGAGGCCAGTGGCTGCCAGTAGCCGCTCAGGGCAAAGGCGTTGGTGGAGCCGGGATTGGCAAAACTCTCCAGGGCGAAATTGGTGCCATACACAATCAGATCGTTGCCGTTTTGGATGCGGGAGTAGATGGCGGCGATGGCCCACTGCTCGCCGCTGTAGCCAATTTGCAGCGTTCCGGTGCCAGCGGCGCCATCGGTGGCCACCCCTCCCGCCGCGGGGTCGCCATTGTTGCCATTGGCGGCGACGTAGTTGGCGCTGATGGCGAAGCCATGGCTCTGCCACCAGATTCCGCCGCCGGCGCCCAGGTTTTTGTTGTAGGCCGCCGGTGAGCCGGGCAGGCTGAGCACATCCAACACCGTTTCAGCTGGATACACGCTCGGCCAGATCGCCAGCATGTCCTCCTGGCCCACCCGGCCTCCCACGGTGGCCGTGAAGGCCCCGCCGATGGGGAATTGGTAGAAGAGTCGATCGATCGCCACCACATCGCTCCCGCGGGCGGGCGGATCGCCGAGATTTTCCTCGAAGGCCACCTCCAGCTGAGACAGTGAACTGGGTCCCGCCCCGCCAAAACTGTTCACGCCAAAGTTGCCGGCCCGCAGGTTGGTGCGCAGCAGATCCTTGCCGGTGAAGCTGGTGTCGAAGGTCAGTTGCAGGTCGTAGTTCAAGGTGGCGCCAAAGGCCACCTGGCTCTGGCGCACCAGCTCCGCTGCGGTGCCGCCAAAGCTGTTGGCGCCGAGCACAAAGGTGGCCTGGCCAGCGAGCTTGGTGGTGGTGGAAAACTGAGTGGCCTCCAACACTCCCACCCGCGCTTCCAAGCCATCCACCCGCGCCCGGATCAGGGCGAGTTCCTCGGCAAATTCATCCGTGAGCTTCTTCAGCTCATCGGTGATCTCGCTCACCCGATCCAGGCAGGCGTTGAGCGCGGCTGCCGCCTCGTAGCGCGTAAGCGACCGCTGCCCCGCAAAGCTGCCATCGGGAAAGCCCACCACGCAGCCGTAGCGCTCGATTAAGTTGGCCAGGGCCTGGTAGGCCCAGTCGCTGGGCTTCACATCGCTGAATTGTTGAATGCTGCTGATCTGCTCGGAGCTGGCGTAGGGACTCCGAGCAGAGAGATCAACAGCTGCCGCTGGGGCAACGGAGGCCATCAGCGTGGCGAGCGCGGCGAGAGCCCTAAACCGCCAAGGAGCAGAGATCAACTCCATTGAAAAGCCCCCACGCTGCAAACCAAAATTCGGCTACCCATAGACCGGAAAAACGGATGGCCTTGGCACGCCCAGACACTTCCCTGGCTGATCCAGCCCCATACGGGCTAAAGCCAAAGTGGGCAGCGAGGTCAGCCAACTGGTTCTTAATGGTGTTTATGAGTTCTTTACCCAGCCCTAAGCAAACCTTATTCTGATGATTTTATTGTAAAGATGTTCAGCCAAAGCGTGAATCGATCTGGATGATTTGCCACCCCTCTTCAGCCTCCCATCGCAAGGCTGTTGAAGAAACAGACAGGCATCTCTAGATGGTTCTTGCCTGGCTGTGCGGCTCCCTTCCATTCGAACACTCCCTTGCCCGTGATCGCGTCCTTGAGGCTTGCCCTTCTAGCCAGCGCCGTCCTCACAGCGTTCCTCTCCAGACCTGCCGCCGCCGCACCCGCCTTCGTCAACGGACTCACCCTTGACGGCGCCTTGCTGGACAAATCTGGTGGCAGCACAGCCAATGACGGACGGGTTGGCTTCTTCTCCGATCTCTACTACGACCCCAACCGCCAGCAATGGTGGGGACTCTCCGATCGGGGCCCCGGCGGCGGCACGATCAGCTACGAACCCAGGGTGCAGCGGTTCACGCTGGACGTGAACAGCGTCAGCGGGGCGATCAGCACCTTCACGATCGCCGAAACCATCCTCTTTCGCGACGCCAGCAACCAACCCTTCAATGGCTTGGCCCCCTCGCCCAGCTCAACCCTTGGCAAGGCGCTGGATCCGGAGGGCTTTGTGATCCTGCCCAAAAGCGGCAACTTTCTCGTTTCCGATGAATACGGGCCCTCCCTCTACGAATTTGATCGCAACGGGTCCTTCCTGCGGGCTTTTGAAACCCCCGCCGGCTTGATTCCTCGCAACGGCGCTGGCGATCCCAACTACGCCTCTGATGCGGGGAACACCGCGGGCCGGCGCAGCAACAGGGGCTTCGAGGGGCTGGCCGTCAGCCCCGATGGCCGCTACGCCTACGCCGGGCTGCAGAGCGCCTTGCTCGATGAGGGCGGCAGTGGCAACGGTCGCTTCAGCCGCATCGTGAAATTCGACATCGACACTGGCAAGGCTGTGGCTCAATACGCCTACCTGCTCGATCGCTCGGGGCAGGGCCAAGGCATTTCGGCCCTGGTGGCGCTCAACGACAGTCAATTTCTGGTTCTGGAGCGCAACAACCGGGGCCTCGGCATCGGTGCCACCCTGGCCTCGCCTGACAAGCTCGTTTATCTCATCGATCTGAGCACGGCCTCCGACGTCTCCGGCCTGACCCTCCCTTCCAATGGCACCACGTTGCCACCTGGAGTGGTGGGGGTGAACAAAGTCTCCAAGCTGATCGATCTGGCGGCGAACACCCTGGCGGCGATCGGCAACAAGGTGCCGGAGAAGTGGGAAGGCCTCAGCTTTGGCCCCCGCTTGGCCGATGGCAGCTTCCTACTGGTGGCGGGCACCGACAACGACTACAGCGTCACCCAGAACGGCAGCAATCAGCAGTTTGACGTCTACTTGCGTTTTTCCGATGCCGATCCCTACAGCTCATCCATCCAGTGCCCGATCGGCTTCACCACAGGCTGCAGCGGTCCAAGCAGCACCGTTCCAACAGACGGGAGCTACCAACTGCTGCCAGGGGTGCTGCAGGCCTATCGGATTCCAGCGGCTGATCTGCCCGCCTACCAGGCCCCCGTGCCAGGCCCACTGCCCCTGCTGGGGGCGGCCTCTGCCCTGGCCTGGAGCCGCCGCCTGCGCCGCAGGATCGCTGGCTGCTGAGCCGGTCCTGGCCAGCCGCGGGAACGTTGCCAAGGGCAATGGGGCGGTTTGCCCGCCCCTCGGGCCGGTCTGCCCCACCGGGGTGGGGCAGACCGAAACGATGGCTTCGGTTGCCGCGACCTAGGGCTCTGGAGAAACCCCCGAGAGTGTTCTCACCGGGGGCGATCGACGGCCCCGACCTCAACCCCTCGCCATCCCAACCATGTTGTCCCTTCGTACCTCCTCTCCCTTCGACCTTTTCGACCGCATCGAGCAACAGCTCAGCCAGCAACTGCACAGCGCCGAGCGGGTGCCCGCCGCCGAGGTGCATGAAACCCCCGAGGCCTATGAGGTGGTGCTTGAGCTCCCCGGCGTCGACAAGGACGCCATCGAAGTCAAGGCCACCGACCGCAGCCTGGTGATCAGCGCGGAGCGTCGCAACCTGCGCCAGCTCCCCGCCCAGCCGGCCGCTGAAGCTGGTGAGGCCAGCGGCGAAGAGGCCCAGCCCGTTGCCGTGGCTGAAAGGGCCAAGAGCCCGCTGATCAGCGAATTCCGCTACGGCACCTGGAGCCGCAGCTTCCGCTTCCCCCAGCCGATCGAGCGCGACCAGCTGGAAGCCCGCTACCAGGGCGGCCTACTGACGGTGAAGGCCCCCAAGGCCCACAAGGCCACCACGGTCACCGTGAAAGTGGAGGGCTGACACGCGCAGCCCTGACGGGCACACTGAGACAAGGCGCGCTGAGTGGCGCGTCTGAGAACACCCCAGCCCCCGGTTTCGGCCGGGGGCTTTTTTTTGGCTAGGTTCGCGCCGCCGGCTCAGCAGGTTCTGGCCAGGCCCTCGCCAACGCCCAACCTCCTCCCCCTTTCATCCCCCCCGCCATGGATGCCGCCACCCTGCGCGCCCTCTTCACCAAGCCCTACGGCACCCCGGGCCCGACGCCTGAGCAGTGGCGCGCCCTCTATGCCGACAACGTGCACTTCCAAGACCCCACCCAGGAGCACCAGGGCATCGACGCCTACCTCAAGGCCCAGGAGGGGTTGCTCAAGCGTTGTGATGACGTCAGCCTGGTGCCCGCTGCTGTAGCGATCGAAGGGGATGTGGCCTTCATCGAGTGGGAGATGGGCCTGAAGATCAAGGGGATCGAATTCCTCTACCCGGGCGCCTCCAGGCTGCGGCTGGATGGGGAGGGCAAGATCTGCGACCACCGCGATTATTTCGATTTCGTGGGCCCCACCTTCGGCCCGGTGCCCGTGCTCGGGGGCTTTGTGCGCTGGCTTTACGGAAGGTTTGTGGGCTGAGGCGGGAGCTGCCGCGGCCTCAGAGGGCTGGCGCGGGCAACACGCCATTCACCAGGAATTGATCGATCGCGAAGTGGTGCACGCGGTTGTCATCCAGGCAGCGCAACGCCACCTCCTCCCCGCTGGCCTCCAACTGCACCTCCACCTGATCGAACGGGGTGGTGACGAACACCCCACAACTCAGGGCCCCAAATTGCACCACAGGCTCCCGGCTGCGGGCGGAGTGATACTCAAACGCCGCAATCCCCGCCCCCCGCATCTGCTGGCCCAGGTGTTGGCAAAAGCTGTAATCCGCAGGATCCCGCAGCCGCCGCTGCAGCGCCTGCCCCTTCTGGCACTGCAACTGGAGCCCCCTTGCCGTGCTCACCTGCACATGAAAGAGCGTCTTGCGCATCGAGGCCGGGCGCGGGAACGGCAGCTCCGGGCCGTTTTGAAACACCAACTCGTAGTAGGCCCCCTCCTGCAGGCAACCCAGCCGGCTGCGTGAGCCATAAAACAGCCCCCGCTCCCAGCGAAGGCCAAATCTGGATCCACACCGCTTGCGGTACCGAAATGGGGTGAGCAGCAAGCGATGCCGCAGCGGGCATTCCTGGGGATCCGGCAACTCTGGCTTGCTCTCCTCCAGAAAGTCCTCCAGCCAGGCCTGCTCATCCAGGCTGTCGGTGATGCGGCGAGTGGCCTGAACCCCCTGCTGCTCCACCAAGCGCAACACCACCCCCTCCAGCGGCGTGAGCGCCAGAAGATCCACCGTGCCCCGCGGGCTCACGGGCGGCTGCGCATGGCATCGAGATATTGCACCAGCTCCACGAGCTGCTGCGGATCCTGGAGCTGGTCGCGGGGGCATCCGCCCGTGTGGCGATTGGCCGTGGCGATCCAGTGCCGCATCAGGCTGATGTCATCCCCCACAAGGGCCGAGAGGCTGCGGTGCAGGCGCAACACCAGGGCGATCATCTGGCGGGTGTGGGGGTCGATGCGGGTTTGGGCCCGCGCGGTTTCAAAGAAGGTGCGGCTCTTGCCCACGGCCTGAGCCACCTCCTGGGCGGTGAGGCCCAGCTCCTCTCCCGCCCGCTGCAGCGCCTTGCGCAGCAGCACGCTTTCATCGAGGGCGGGAGCCGCCTCCTGCGAGCGACTTGCAACGGGCATGGGCCAACCTCCACTGGATCCAGTCTGCCTCATCAATGCTATTGAAGCAATCGCTTCCTCATCTGAGGCAGATGCAACCGAACCGCGGAGCGACTCACCAGGTTTTGTAGGGCAAAAACTTGCCGTTCATCGTCACCTTCACCCGATCGCCCTTCGGATCCTCCACCTTCTCGACGTGGAGGGTGAAATCAATCGCCGACATGATGCCGTCGCCAAATTTTTCCTGGATCACATCCTTCAAGGGCAGGCCATACACCTGCAGAATCTCGTAAAAGCGATACAACAGCGGATCGGTGGGCAGCACAGGATCCAAGGCGCCCTTCACCGGATAGCTGGTGAGCTGGGGCGCCAGGGCGGCGTCCAATTCCAGGGCATGCAGCAGGGTGGCCGCCTGCTCCGCGGTGGCCGTGGCCTGGCCGTAGAGCAAGGCCGCCACCCACACTTCATCTGCCCCGAGGCGAGCCCCAAGCTCGGCAAAGCTCACGCCGAGGCGCTGCTTCGCGGCCAACAGGGTGGGGGTGAGGGGGGAGAGGGCCACAGGCAAACAGGCAACAGCTGGCGGACCCTATGGAGCCCGGGGGGGCAGCCCTGTTGGCATTGCTACCGAATGGCGAGCACGCGCGGGCAGGCCAAGCCACAACAGGCGCCCTCAGCGCAGCAACAACCCCAGCCCAATCGCCAGGCCCAGACTCACCACAACCCAGCGCAGCACCTCGCCGTTCACCCGACGGGCCAGCCCTCCCCCCAGTCCCCCACCCAGCACCGCTCCGCCGGCCAGGGCCAGCCCCATGTCCCAGGCCACCCGTCCGCTGCCCACGAACACCACAGCGGCGCTGACATTGGTGGCAAGCGCCAGGAGTTGCTTCAGCCCGCTCAAGCGAACGAGGGTGTCCTCCAGGCTGAGGGCCAGCGCCGCCAACAGGATCACACTCAAGCCAGCCCCGAAATAGCCCCCATACACCGCAGCCAGGGCCACCGCCACCGTCGCCAGCAGGGGCAGGCCCCTGCGGCCAGCGGAGGGAGATCGTCCCCGCACCACCGCACCGAGGCGATCCTGCAGCGCCAACAGGAGCGAGCCCACCAGGATCAGCCAGGGCACCAGGGCCGTGAACAGCCGCTCCTCACTCACCAGCAGCAGCCAGCCACCCGCCAGGCCCCCCAACAGCGCAGCGGGCACCAGCCAACGGGCCCGTCCGCCCTGCCCGCTCAAATCCCGTCGCTGGGCCCAGGCCGCGCCCAAGTAACCAGGGGTGAGGGCCACGGTGTTGGTGAGGTTGGCGATCAGGGGGGGTAGGCCGAGGGCTGTGAGGGCCGGAAAGCTGATCAGGGTGCCCCCACCCGCCAGGGCGTTCACCATTCCCGCGGCCACGCCCGCTAGCGCCGCGCCAAGGAGGCCCAAGCCGCTCATCGTTCCCACCAGCGCAGCAAATTGCTGTAGCTGCGGCTGATCAGATCGAAGATCTCGCCCTTTCCCTCTTGGCCATGCACGGCCCGCCGGGCCGTATCCAGCTCAAACAGCAGCTCCCGCTGGGCGCTGTGGCGGATGCGGCTCTCGATCCAACCCACCGCCACCAGCCGCTCCCCCCAACACACCGGCTCCACCCGATGCAGGCTGGTGCTCGGATACACAATCGCGTGGCCCATGGGCAGGCGGATCGGCTCCTCACCGTGGGGGCTTTCCAACACCAGCTCTCCACCCCCGTAGCGCTCTGGCGCAGCGAGGGCAAGCGTGAAGGAGAGATCGGCGCGGCCGCCGGCCATCCAGGCGTTGTCCACATGGCGGCCGTAGCCTTCTCCCGGGCCCATGCGGCTGAAGAGCAGGCCGTGGATCCGGCGAGGAAACGCCGCCGCTTGCACCAGCGGATGGGCATCGAGAGCGGCACACAGTTCCGCCTCCAGCTGCCCGTGCAGGGGCGACTGACGATCCAGCTGTCGGTTGCGTTTCACCGTGCGCGCATGCCAACCCGCCGTCTCCTGCCCAGATCGCCAAGCCTCAGGGGGGGCCGCCTCCAGCAGCTGGGAAATCCGCTCCGCCTCGCTGGCAGGCAGCACGGGCTCAAGAAAGAATTGCATCGGTCAGCACCCTGGGGCTGGGCTGGACGAGCCGCCCGGCCTTCAATGAATGCAGCCATTCTCGTGGCTTTCTCCCCCTGCCCTAGCTGCCATGCCGCGCAAGAGCATTGCCCTTTTTCTGGCCACCACTGGCCTGGTGACCTCCCTGGCGGGTTGCAACCCCGGCCGGGAGGAGGGGGAGCAAGGTGGGGATGCGATGAAATCCGCACCCGCCGGTCAAAGCGTTCAACCCTCCAAGGACAACGGCGAGAAGGAAAGGGAAGAGGGTGAAGGCGGCGAAGGGGGCGAGGGCGGTGAAGGCGGGGAGGGCTGAGGCCATTCAGCGCCGACTGGCCACCCGAGCGTCCGCGTTCAACCAAAGCCGCAGCATCAGCCTCGGCTGCGAAGGCTCGTCGCGGTAGGTCGTTCGGTCGTGGGTAATGCGGTGGTTGTCAAGCAACAGCAGATCCCCCGGCAGCAACAGAAACTCATGGCGAAACTCTGGTGCGTTTAAGGCGGCATCCAACCGATCCAGATCGGCCAAGGCGCCTGCATCCAGGGGATGCCCAGCCTCCTGCTGCCCTTTTTCAATCCAGTAGCGCATGTAGCGCATGGTGGGATCGGCGGGCGATCCTGAAAAGATCGGAAAAGCATTGGCCAAGATCGCCTGACGATCCCGATCTCCGCCTGGTGTCACCACATCGCGAATGAAGCAGCGGCTCAAGCGCGCCACCAGGGCTGGGTCCTCCTGCAACAGATGCCCGTGCACCGCGCGCACCGATGCCAGGGCCGAGGCTCCACCGCTGGCGGCAGGCCGCACGCAAGCCAGTCCCACCCAGCGGGGGTGGACCAGCCGCTGAGAGCTGTCGGTGTGCATGCCTGGGGCAGCGCGGGTTTGGGAGACAGGGATGGGCCGATCCAGATGGGACTGGCCGGAATCACGCACCGCATGGAGCAACCCGTAGGTGCGATCCGGCTGGCCCAACGCCAGGCCAATCGCCAAAACCAGCAGGCGCAGCTCCCCCTCCTTCACCGCCTCGAGCCCCGTCAATCGCACCACCCCGCGTCCCCGCTGCAACTGCTCCTGCAGCGGCTGGCACCATTGGCGCAACAGTGTGCTCGTCTGAGGGTGGGTGGCGCCCCAAGATCCAGCGGCCAACGCTTCTTCGGGATCCGGCTGCAGCGCCGCCCAGGCCGAGAGCGAGGAGAGGAGGGCCTCCAGCCGGCTGTCAGCCCCGAGGGTCCAGGCCGGATCGGCCGCCAGCTCCATCGCCGTCCATGCCAGCGGATGGGAGCAGGGTGCCTTCATGCCGTCAGGGCAAACAACAGGTGAAGGGGGAGACCGGCCAGGGGGCCAAAAAAGGCTGGGTCCTCCTGCAAGAGGGCATCGCTGACCCCAAGCTCCTCCACCCGTGGCAATCCAAGCCAGCCGCTGCGCTCCAAAGCGGCGAAATAATCGGCGACTGTTTTGTGCCGACACCGCACGGCGACGCGTTCACCATCCCGCCGCCAGATCCAACCCTCGAACAGGGTGTCGGCGCTGTTGGTGTAGGTCTGCCCGGCTGGATCAAAAAAGAAGGGGGCTTCCTGGCGGCAGAGGAAAGGAAAGAGGGGATGGGGCACCGTGAACACAAAGCGCCCTCCTGGTCGCAGCGCTTTGCGCATCCCGCGCAACACCCCCTCCATCTTGGCGAGGCTGAGGTAGTTGAACAGGAAGACAGCGAGGGCCGCATCGCAGCAACCCTCGGGCCACTGGCCCGGGTCCCCCAGATCCCTGCGCTCGAAAACGGCCGCACCGGCAGATGGTGACGCCATTTTCGCCTGCGTCACCATCTGCTCGGAGATGTCAAAACCATGCACGAGTCGGGCACCGGCCCGCAAAAGGGCCCGAGCCATGTAGCCCTCCCCGCAGCCCAGGTCCCACACCTCCAGCCCCTGCACTGGAGCTATCGCTTCCAGCACCCGGGGGCGAGCCGTGAAGTCACTCAACAGCAAGGCTTGCTCCCGGCTCCAATGGGTCGCGCTGGCGTTGTAGAGGTCCCTGGTGGTTGGCATGGTCTCGCTCAAACGGGCTCCATGGCCAGAGCCCGTTGGTGCAGCCAGCTCCAGAAAGCATCCCGGAGGGCCAGCGCTTTGATCATGCCCAACGCCAACTCCTGCTGCCCTCGCTGACGGATCGCCAGTTTGCAGGCCAGAGCTTTCAAGGTGGCCTGGTGGTGGTCGTCGACCAGGGTGTGCAAGGCAAAAAACACCGCATCGCGTGGATTCACATCCCCAAGCCCTTGCATTGCCTGCATGAAGGCCGGGTAGATGGCTGGCACAATGGCTTCGGTGCCCAAGCCAAGGGCTCCCACCGCTTCAGCGGCGGAGCCATGGCTGATCAAGCCAAGCAGCTGCTGACGCCAAGCCACCACTTCAAGATGCTCCTTGGCGGGAGCAGCGTCGGCCACCCCAAGGGCCCGGCGAAAACGCCGAAACAACTCCGGGTGTGGCACATGGGCCACCCACTCCGCCTGGATGCCACAGGCTGCCAATCGGGCCAAGTCTGCAGGGGGATAGCAGCCGCTTTCCTCGCTCAAATTGTCCAAGAGCGGCTGGCGGTCCTCCGGTGCTTCCAACCGGGAAATCAGGGCTGTGAGATAGCGGGGAAAATGAGACGAATAGCCGTCATAATGGCAAGCAAAATCGCGCAAAGCCCCCCGAAGATTAGGCAAATTACCCTTGCTCATTGCCTGCAAATAGGGATGCAAAACAGCACGATGCTTGAGAGCTTGCTGCATCAATTCTTCAATGTAGTTGCTGCAGACAATCCGGGAGCGATTCGACGGGTATCGCTTGTTGCGAAACCGCCGATCACGGGATTCGATCACCCGTGCAAATACGATCCGGGTCATGGCGAAACCTGACAACCTTTTTCTTTCAGTCGCGTCTGCCTGTCGTAATCGCCAAGCAGCGATGAGGTGAGACCAAAGTCGGTGATGGCGAGCAAGCGCAGCAGGCAATCGCTGGAGCGGTTGCAGGTTTGGTGAACAGCCCAACGGGGAACGTAGGCCAGATCGCCCTGTGCGAGAGGAAGCTCCTCACCCTCGATGTGGAGCACTGCCTCCCCCTCCAGCACCACAAAAATGGATTCGTGGGCGTGGCGATGCTTTTCGTTGCTAGCCCCTGGCGCAATGGTGACCAACCTCGCATCCATGGCCTGCAGTTGCTCAAAGGGGAATTTGCCCACCTGAAAATCAATACCCAGCCGAGCATCATGGTTTTGGTAGTGAATGGGCAGAGCCCCATGGCTTGCCGTGCTGCCGTAGTCAATCGCAGGCAGCATCGGTGGAGCCTTCCCCTTGGAGATCCCCCGCTTGATCCGCTCACATCCAGAGGATTGATCAGCAGAGAACTGGCTCATTGGCAAGCAAAGACTCTTCTATTCCCAAAACGTACGCGCACTTGGCAAATGCCAGGATAACCCTTAACAATTCATCCCATCTCCAGGGCAACGCCACCAACCTCTCGATGGCAAGCTGGCCATGGCAGCCATCCCATCCTCTGCCAACGGCCTCGAAAGCACGGCGCCATGATGTGAACAAGCCAAAGCGCGTGTCTGGTTGAGGTTTGCTATCCACCCATGACGTCCACCATTCCCGCCCCCCGGGTTGCGGACACGGCCAGCGCAACGCCGCAATCCCCTTGGCGGCGCAGCTGGTACCCCGTCGCCTATCTGTCCGATCTGGATCGCGGCCGCCCCACCGCCTTCACCCTGCTCGGCGATGACCTCGTGCTGTGGTGGGATCAGGCCAGCGAGCAATGGCGTGCCTTTGCCGATGTCTGCCCCCACCGTCTGGTGCCCCTTTCGGAAGGACGGCTCAACGACGATGGCGAGCTGGAATGCCCCTACCACGGCTGGACGTTTCGCGGCGATGGCCATTGCACCGCCATCCCCCAGGCCACCGCTGACGGGCCCCCTGAGGGGGCGGGATCGGAGAGCAAGGCCGCACGCCTGAAGAGTTCCCGCAGCCATTGCCGCACATACGCCACAGCCACCGGGCAGGGCCTGCTCTTTGTCTTTGCAGGCGATCCCAACCACAGCCCGAACACACCTCTCCCCCTGGTGCCCCAGCTGGAGCAGGCCCCCGGCCCAGGCGAGCGACCCTGGTTCGTGCAGGACACCTTCCGCGATCTCCCCTACGACGCCCTCACCCTGCTGGAGAACGTGTTGGACGTGAGCCATGTGCCATTCACCCACCACGCCACGGTGGGGCGGCGGGAAAACGCCGGCCCCGTTGAGCTTGAACTGGTGCATGCGGACGCCTCTGGCTTTTCGGGCCTGTGGCCAGAAGGGCCGCGCAAGGGAAAGCTCGGCAGCCAGGCCACCACCTTCACGGCGCCCTGCCTGATGTGGCACGACCTCACAGCCCCAAGCTTTGCCCGCATTCTCACCGTGGTGTATGCCACCCCCATCCGCCCGGGATTCTGCCGGGTGTTTGCTCGCTTCCCCTTCCAGTTCCGCTCGCCATTGGCCCCCTGGCTGCTCCGCCTTCGCCCCACCTGGCTCCAACACTTGGGCAACCACGTGGTGCTCGAAGACGACCAACTCTTTCTGCATTGGCAGGAGAGGGTGCTCGCCCAGCGGGGAGGCAGCGAAAACCTGAGCCGCAGTTGCTACTTGGCCAGCCGCGCGGATCGCTACGTGATGGCCCTGCATCAGTGGGTGATGGAGCACGGCGGCGTGCCTTTCCCAGGCCAAGATCTGCCGCCCCGACTCGGGCGCGACAGCCTGATGGAGCGCTATCACAGTCACACGGAGCACTGCCGGGCCTGCGCCGGGGCCCTCATCCAACTGCGCCGCTGGCGTCAATGGTTGATGTTGCTGCCATGGCTCGCCATCGTCGCTGTGGCTTGGTGGCACACCTACTGGGCTCTGGGGGCGGCCTTGGCGGTGGTTGTGGCAGCCTGGCTGGCAGAGCGGCAACTCAGCCGATGGGAACGACTGCTCCAGCAGGGAGATGGTCAGCCGCCCCGCAACCGCCGTTGAACCGATCAGCGGCGCCGCAACCTTTCCATCAGGGTGGAGCGAGAACCCCACGGCACTGCCCCCGCAGCGAAGGCCAGAGCCCAACCCAGGGCGGAGCCCACCCGACCAATCACAACGCTCACGGGATCAATGTTCTCCAAATTTGTTTTTAAACGTTGGGTGATCGCGTCTTGGCGAGCCTGATTTTCCTTCAGCAAGTTTTGCCGCAACAGGGTGAGCGGTTTGTTCAATTCATCCCCTGTCAGGGCAGGCTCCAGGAGTGATTGCAAGCGCACATTCAGATCTTGCACATTCTGGGCTTGTCGAATCGCTTCGCGAAGTTCGGTAAGGCGAACCGATTGGGAAAGATAGGTTGTTCGCCTGGTCTGGGCCGCCGAGAAATCTCCATAAGAACTAGTGATTTGCAGGGGGATCAGCAGCAAAAAGCCAATTACTGGAACCACAGCGAGCGTGCGCACCAATCGGAGGCGGCGGCGCAGATTGTCATGGTGTGGCTGAACAAATGAGGCCAAATGAAGCAAAACAAATCCAAGGAAAGCAATCTGGGCCTGATTGACCAAAACATCAACAAATTCTGCCTGCCACCTTGTATTGTTCGGATCGCTCCCCAGCAACACGGAGAGCAAACGCACTAAAAAGATCGAAAAGAGAGCGAATGAGCCCCCATCAAGCAGCAGGCAAAGCCTGCGGCGGGAGCGCCTCGAGCTTTGCTCTTCAAAGCTTGCCTGATCAAAGGCGGATTCACTCTGGCTGTTGTCAACCATGGGCAAACTCACTTCAAGGGCCCTGACATCATGCCTACCAAAACTGGAAGGCACCACCATGGCCTTCCCCAATCCTGCGCAGAGAGCTATCCGCTGCCCCCAGAACCCAGCCAACCCGCCAGGTGGGACGCCGCCGGTGACACCACCAAGGCTCGCGCCCTCGGCAGCGCCGGCTCCAGTTGTTCAGAGGTGAACGGCGGCAGGGGACGCCTGCGCAGCCAAGCCCCCCAGCGGAATTCATGAAAAGGAATCAGCGGCTTGGGAGCAATGCGCTTTTCGCGCTTCAGTTTCCACACCAGACTGCGGTAGGGATCATCCTGCAAATCCAACAGCGTCTGGGGGAGAGCAACGGAGGGAAGAGGACCGACGCCCCTGCCGTCATAGAGGTAGAGCCAACCACGCCGATGCAAATCCTCCAGCACCTGGGAGCGGGAGGCCTCAGCCAGCTGCAAGACCACGTAGCCAAACGCGGTGGCCTCAGGATCCAACTCCACCAGCGCCCGCAGCCTGTGATGGCGGTCCACCATCCAAAACCTGCCCTCGGCACCCCGCACCAGCGGAACAGGTTTGCCGGTGAGATAGTCACGCCTCTCCTTGGGGCTCTCCGCAGAGAAATCCTGCTGACGACTCCTCACCTCAGCCAAGCCCACGCACATCTGGGTGGGTTGCAAATCAGCCACCCGCACCTCGATGAACGGAAGGTGGGGATCTGGGGGGGGAAGGGGTTGGTAGGGGGGGAGACGAAGGGTCACGGCGAACAAGGCTGAGAGAAATCTAAGCTCCTCAGCCATGGCTCACCTCGCCCCGCTGCGACAGGCGGAATAGGGTCTCCCTATGTGGTTGGCTCCATGACCTCCTCCTCTCCCGATAGCCCTCAGACCGCCCTCCTTGGCCCTAACGGCCCGATCGGCGTGATGATTTGCGGCCATGGCAGCCGCAACCGATTGGCCGTGGCTGAATTTGCCGAGTTAGCCCGGCAGCTTCAGGAGCGGCTCCATCCTGTGCCTGTGGCCCATGGCTATCTGGAATTTGCCCGGCCGATCCTGCGCGACGGGCTGGAAAGCCTCCAGAGGCAGGGCGTCCAACACATCCTGGCCCTGCCTGCGATGTTGTTTGCCGCGGGCCATGCGAAAAACGACATTCCTTCTGTGCTGAACACCTTTGCCGCCGAAACAGGGTTGCGGGTGGACTACGGGCGAGAGCTGGGGGTCGACCTGGGGATGATTCAGGCCGCTGGAGCCCGGATCCGCAGTTGCCTCGACTCAGCTGAGAGCCAGGCCATCCAGGAAGGGAGAGAGTTGGTGCCCCTGCACGACACCTTGCTGGTGGTGGTGGGCCGCGGATCCTCCGATCCTGATGCGAATTCCAATGTGGCCAAAGTCACTCGCATGTTGGTCGAGGGTTTCGGCTTTGGCTGGGGAGAAACCCTCTACTCGGGCGTCACCTTTCCTCTGGTGGAACCGGGGCTGCGCCACGTCATGCGGCTGGGATTTCGGCGCATCGTGGTGTTTCCGTATTTTCTCTTTTCCGGTGTCTTGGTCAGCCGCATTGTGCAACACAGCAACGCGGTTGCAGCTGAGCACCCGGAGGTGGAACTGCTGCATGCCCCCTACCTGGGAGACCACCCGCAGGTGTTGCAAACCTTTCAGGAGCGCCTGCAGGAGGTGATGGAGGGCAGCAACGCCATGAATTGCTCCCTCTGCAAATACCGGGCCCAAGTGCTTGGTTTTGAGAGGGAAGTGGGCTACCCACAGCACAGCCACCACCACCATGTGGAGGGCTCCATGGAAAGTTGCCACCTTTGCGAGCGGGAATGCACCGGCGCCTGTCAAAGCGAAGACGGGGCCCAGCCAAAGGATCACTCCGAGACGGCGCACCACCACCACCCTCTCTACCCCCATGCCCATCACCCGCTGGGCCCCCAAACCCTTCGCAAAGCCTGAGGGAAGATCGGTCTCAGGCTGAGGCCGGCCAATCCTTGGGAAATCGTTAAGACATTTCTATGGATCCTGCTTTTCCCCATTTCGGCCCCGTTTCCCCCAGCCTTTGGCGGGGTTTTCCCCATCCCCTCCGTCAAACGTCCGGCGGAGACCCCGTCCTGTGGAAAGTGGGGAACATCCCGCCAGGTCCTTGACAAAGCCTTTGCAGGCAGCTCAGCAGGGTGATCCACACCCGATGCTCCCTCAAAAATCCCAATGGCCAGAAGTGATCTCAGCTTGTGAGGCAACGCTTGGCCGCCTCTGTGGGGGGCTTTGACGAAAGCGGCTTGGGTGTGGCGTACTGGGCTGCATGACGCCCGTGCCCTGTGAAGGATTCAGACGATGAGAGGACGGCAGGTCCAGCAGAGGCCACAACCCTCGATCGCCAGGGCCTGGAGGACCATTCCACATCCCCCTTTCCAGCCGCCAACATCAGCGTGAGCCTGGAAGCCGAGGTGCCCGAAGCCCTGTTTGAAGGGATGCGGGAGTTCATCCGCAATCACCCCCATTGGGATCAATACAGCGTGATCACCTCCGCCCTAGCGGGTTTTTTGTTTCAAAACGGCTCCAGCGACAGCACCGTGCGGGACCACTACCTGGCGGGGCTCTTCTCTGAGCCTTGAACGATCACCATCAACCAACCCCTCGGGCTGCAGAACAAGCACGGCGGCGGAGGCACAAAAAAGCGGAGGGGCCAACCTCCGCCTGTGATTTCTCCCTTGCCCGACCCGTTAAGGTCGCCTAATGATTCTCTGGAAAGTGAGGCGTGGGTTCTGTGGTGATTGACACCACATCCAGCCGGAGGTGAGCACATCCTCACCACCCTCACGCCACTCTTCCTTCCCCCCCTCCACGGCTCCTGCGGAGGGCCCCTTCACAGGCCCGCCAGGTGAGCGCCATCAGGGTGAGGGTGGGGCTTTGCCATCCCGCGCTCGGCCAGCAAGCACCATCGGTCACCAACACGTTTGGGGCACGCCAGCAGGCATTCCAAGGATTCACCATCCCAGCCTCTTCATGGCTCGCCATGGGGGCACCCCCGACCTCGTGGATGTAGTACCCGGGCGGGGCAGCGCTGCTCCCCAGGGCTGGGCTGCCCTTCACCCACGGTTCCAGAAGAGGAAGCTTCACCAAATCCTCCAGCGGTTGGATGTCCCCCCCCGCGGCGGCCACCACGGCCCGCATCCGGCCCTCCATGTGGGCCACCATGCGCCGCTCGTTGTCCCCCCAACGGCAGGCGATCGAGGGCACAGGCAACCCCAGGGCATCCTGCCGATCCCAGCACAGGGTGACGCGATTCTCAAGCGAGGGAAGCACCTCCCCGTGGCCGATCAAAAATCCCAGGGCCTCGCCAGGGCGTCGCTTGAGAAAGGAAGGCGGGTCGAAGCGCTGAACCGCCGCCCACAGGCCATACCCTCGAGCAAACTCGGGGGCGGCATGCTCTCCGAACAACGTGTTGGGCAGAAAACAACTGCCTGCCCCAGAGAGTTCTGCGACTGCGGAAGGGGCGTGCGCCACCGGCAAGCTGAAAAAACAGCTGGTGGAGATGTGATCCATCAACTGGCAGCCCAACGCGCCAGAGGGATCCAGCAGGGGTGGGCCATCGAGACCCGCCTGGGAGAGCAGCAGAATTCGCAAGGTTTCAATGGTGGAGGCGCAAAGCACCACCAAATCAGCGCCCACCCGCTCCCTCCTGCCTCCGCTGCCCTCCACCAGCACCACACCCTTGGCGCGCTCCCCAGCGGGATCCATCCACAGATGGCTCACCGCAGCCAAAGGACGCACCTGCACCCGCCCCGTCGCCAGAGCCCGGGCCAAGGTGGATCCCTGAGCACTGGAGCGAGGCCAGGGCCCATCCGTTGCCCCCGCGTGGGTGGCGAATCCCCGCGAGCAGATCAGTGGAAGACCCAACTCTTTGGCCACAGCGCGCTGCAGGATGCGCTCACCCGGGGTGAGTGGCAGGGGGTCCAAGGTGTCGCCATCGGGCAACTGAGCCAAGCCATCCCGCTGACCATGCACGCCCAGCAGCCGCTCGAGACGGGAGTAATAGCGATCGAGATCGGCGTGGCCAATGGGCCAGCAGGGGCTCAACCCATCCCATTGGCCAGCCTTGAACTCGTAATCGGACAACCTGAGGGTGATGCCTCCCCACGTCAGAGACTTTCCCCCCACCTGTCGGCCGCGGGTCCAGAGATAGGGCGCATCCTCTGGGGTGAGGTATGGATGGCGGCGTTCATCGATGTAGAGCGCCGGATTGTGCTTCCAGTAGCCAGGGTGGTTCGCCTGCAAGCGGTTGCGGCCACTGGCCAGGAAGGCGACGCGCCGCAGGCTGTTGAGAGGCTCGCCACCCAGGGCACGACCCGGGCCAAGGTCTGGCCCGGCATCAAGCACCAGCACCCGCAATCCCGCCTCCGCGAGCACCATCGCCGCCACCCCCCCGCAGGCACCAGCGCCCACCACAACCGCATCCACAGGATCCAGAGTGGTCATCATGCGAGCGCTTGAAGCCATCCATGCACCGGAACGAGCCAGATCTTGCCAGATCCGACAAGCTCAACTTACGATCCCAAGAGGTCAACGACGAATTGGACAAGCAATTGACATGATACGTTTGTGGTTTGAAGATTTCTGGGCCGATTTCAATCCAAAAAACAACTTTTTCATTCATACACTTAACGCCTCGGGGATTAGATACAAACTGACGAAACTTTGGCCAGACGTGCTGATCTATTCAGTCTTTGGCGATCGCCACAAGAAATATAGTTGTCGGAAAATATTTTATACCGGGGAAAACGTGCAACCCGATTACAGCGCATGCGACTTCTCGATTAGCTTTGACCTCACAAACGATCCCCGCAACTTCAGGCTTCCTGTTTACATCTACCACGCCTGGTATCAATCCCGCGGCCTAGGGCTGCCTGAGGGCACAGAGTCGATGCTCCAAATTCTGCTTGATCGCATCAACGAGGAGTCCTTCTCAGAACCCAGAGATCGCTTTTGTAGTTTCATCTTTGGCAATGGCAAGCCTCAGAAACGCAATGAATTCTTCCATGCCCTCAACGCCTATAAGAACGTCGATTCAGCGGGGCGCTGGCTGAACAATACGGGGTATACAGTCGACAACAAAATCAAATTCCTGCGCCACTATAAATTCAATATAGCCTTTGAGAACGAGAGCTCCGTCGGCTATACCACCGAGAAAATTCTCGACCCCCTTTTAGCCGGTGCCATCCCTATCTATTGGGGCAATCCAGAGGTCGCTGCTGATTTTTCACCCCACTCTTTCATCAATGCGATGGAATACAGCTCCAATGAGGAGCTCATTGAAGCGATTGCCCAGATCGATGCGAATGATGACCTCTTTCGTGCCTACCAACACGCTGCCTGTTTCACCAACAACGTGCCAACACCCTATTGGGACATGAACCGCCTTTATCAGTTTTATCAGAAAGCTTTGCAAAGCTAGGCAGCCAGCCAGGGGACGCCAAAAAAACGCGACGGACGAAACAAGGTCAAAACAACAAAAAACCCACCCTGGATGGGGTGGGAATGAACTTGGAACCAGACTTTCCTGGCTTTGAAGTTGGTGGCGGGGGCGAGATTTGAACTCGCGACCTTCGGGTTATGAGCCCGACGAGCTACCAGACTGCTCTACCCCGCGGTATGGAATCAGTGTACCAGGGCGGCGGGATCAGGCGCGCAGCTCCCCCTGCACCTCCAACTGCAAGTGGGGGGCGGGAACCAAAAAACGGTCGCTGAGCTCTTCAAGAGTCATCGGGGTGAGCCAGTCCAGCTGCCGCAACAGGTGCAGAGCCACCGCATGCTTGGCGCGGGTGTGGCCATCCTCCACTTTGATGGCCACACCGAGTCCCTCACCGACGCGACTGAGGCACTGAATTCCTTCTGCACCGCCTTTGCTCACCACCTGTCCATGCGCCAGTCGCATCAGCTCCGTGTCAAAGCGCCCCTCACCAGCCACCAGCTCAGGATGGGCCAACATGGCTCGGCTCAGCCGCTCCAGATCCGGTTGGGTGCCGGCGCCGAGATGGGCGAAGAGGAGGGCCATCTGGGCCAATTGCAGCTGCAAGGTGGGAGCTCCACAGTCATCCCGGGCCGCCACCAACTCAGCAGAGGGAAGGGCCAGCAGTTCCCCCACGCGCTTCAACACCTCCTGCTGCAGGGGATGTTCCACCTGCAGATAGCTCTCCAGGGGCCAATGGAGCATGCGACAAGCCGCGAGAAACGCCGCGTGCTTTCCAGAACAGTTGTGGAGCAGGGGACTCAGCCCTTCCGCTGGCGGTGGACATTGCAGGTGTTCCACATCCAGCTGAGCTCCCCAAAGAAGGCGAAAGGCCTCCCTGGCGTGGGCCGTCGTGCCGGCGTGGGAGGCACAGGCAATCGCCAACCCCCGCTCACCGGCCCCGTAGCGCTCAGCCGCTCCACTGCTCACGTAGACCGTGGCCTGAAAGGGCTTCAGGGCCGAGCGCACAAAGGCCAGGAGCTGAGGATCTCCGGCCCGCATCAGCACCCGACCCCGCTGATCGCAAACCACGGCATGCACCCGGTGGGTGGATTCCGGAATGCCATCCCGTAGCAGGCGAACCCTGAGGGGTGAAACCAGGGAGCGGTTGGCCCCAGAGAAGCTGGTCGACAGGGACATGGTGGCGCTAAGCGGTTCTGGCGGATGGCCGCATGAAGAATCTCAGAGAGCCTGACAGAGGCCGGTTCCCACTCCCATCATCAGCAAGATCCAAAGAATGCCTTGCCTCAGCTTCTGGAGCACCGGACCCACCTGGTGGCGGGCCACCAAGAGATCCTGCTGTCGCCAGGCCAAGGGCTTTTCCCACACCTGGCCGTCGTACCACCCGGATTCCTCGTACTCCACCTTTTCGGACAGCAGACGCCGCTGGACATAGGACCAACCCAGCCACTGGCGCAGCAACAGGACCAGGGGCAAGCCAAGGCTGAAGGTGAAGGCCGCTGCCGCAATCCCCAAGTGGTGATTCTTCAAGCTCCAGCTGCCACTGGAGACAACCAGAGACAGTGGCAACATGCCAAGCCAGGCCAGCAGCAGGGAGCGGATCAACACCACGGTTCCGCGAGCGGGCCAGGAAAAAAACCAGGACCGCTCAAGCTGCTTGTATTCCTCCAGGGGACGTTGCTCCCTGGCCACGGGGCAGGCGATCGTCGGCTCGGCGGCATCAGCCCCGGGGCCAGAAGGCAGGGAAGGAGGCTGGTTCACGCCTGGTGGTTAAGAGGGCAGAAGGGGAGACGCCATGGGAGCCGGTGGGACCGCGGGAATGTAGCGGTGTTGCTCACCATGACCCCAGAACGATTCCAAATCGTAAAAGTGGCGTTCCTGGGGCGTGAGCACATGAACGATCAGCTCCCCGTAATCCAGCAAAACCCAACGGCCTTCGGTCTGCCCTTCGCGCCGCAGGGGGAGGCGGTGGGCATCCTGCTCAAGCCGGTCTTCCACCGAGCGGGCGATGGCTCTGACCTGCACATCGGAGAGGCCGCTGCAAATCACAAACCAATCGGCCAGGGAGGAGATGTCGTCCACCCGAATCAGACGGATGTCCACCGCTTTGCGATCGTCACAGGCTTCTGCCGCCAGCCTGGCAAGCGCCTCACTCGTCAGCTCAGCCATAGACGTTCTCGCTGCTGAGGGATTGCCTGGAGCCCTGCTGCTGGGCCATTTCTGCCCGTGCCTTTCCCGCACTTTTGCGCAAGGCCTCAAGACGATCTTCATAGAAGGCCCGTTTGCGTTTCTTCCGGCTCTGCTCCACCAGCTCCTTGAGGGCCCCGCCAAGGCTCTTGTAGGCATTGGGCACGGTGTAGCCAAAGCGGCATGCCAATTCGATCGCTCGCTCGTCGGCCTGGATGGCGTCCTGCAAGCGCTTTTCGGAGTTGTTTTTGAGATAAAGCCGGTAGCCCGCGAAGCCTGAGAGTCCCGTGGCTACCAGCAGCAACAAGCCGTCTTGCACCCAAAGCTCACCGATCGCCCCTCCAAGTCCGATGGCCAGAGCGGCCATTTCCCAACCATCCCGCGGAATCGCATCGTTTTGGATCCGACCCACCTCATGCCAGAACAAGAGGTTGCGGTGGTCCAGGGCCAGCTTGTCCCACTTCTCAAGGTCGATCTGGATTTCCACCTCATCCCGGCCAATCTCTTCCAGGGTGATCAGCGGGGGATCGACCGAAGCGGCAGCTTCCACGAACACCCAGCTTTGCATTTCCGGGGGAAGCAGCCCCTTCAGGCGCTGGAGTTCGCTCATCGGCGGCTGGGTGTTGGTCTGGGAACACCGATCAGATTAGCGATCTCTTCGGACGGAGGGGATGGCCTGGTGAGGGGATAGCCGCACGCATCATGAGAGGCTGGATCAGTTTTGGCCTCTCGCACCCCATGCCCCGCCGCACGGATTTGCGTCGCATCCTGCTGCTGGGCTCAGGGCCGATCGTGATTGGCCAAGCCTGCGAATTCGACTATTCCGGCACCCAGGCGTGCAAGGCCCTGCGCGCAGAGGGCTTCGAGGTGGTGCTGGTGAACTCCAATCCCGCCTCGATCATGACGGATCCAGATCTGGCGGACCGCACGTACATCGAACCCCTCACCCCCGAGGTGGTGGCCCGGGTGATTGAACGGGAACGGCCCGACGCCCTCCTCCCCACCATGGGAGGGCAGACCGCCCTCAACCTGGCGGTGGCCCTGGCGGAAAACGGCACCTTGGCCAAGTTCGGGGTGGAGCTGATCGGCGCCAATCTCGAGGCCATCCGCAAGGCGGAAGATCGCTTGCTGTTCAAGGAGGCCATGGAGCGCATCGGCGTCTCGGTGTGTCCTTCAGGCATCGCCAACAGCCTGGAGGAGGCGGAGGCCGTGGGGGAAGCCATCGGCACCTATCCCCGGGTGATCCGGCCAGCCTTCACCCTGGGCGGATCTGGAGGGGGAATTGCTTACAACCCGGAGGAGTTTCGCGCGATTTGCAAGAGCGGTCTGGAGGCCTCTCCGATGTCGCAGATCCTCATCGAGCAATCGCTGCTGGGCTGGAAGGAATTTGAGCTCGAGGTGATGCGTGACAACGCAGACAACGTTGTGATTGTTTGCTCGATCGAAAATCTCGATCCCATGGGTGTGCACACCGGGGATTCGATCACGGTGGCTCCCGCCCAGACCCTCACTGACCGCGAATATCAGCGCCTGAGAGATCAGGCCATCGCAATCATCCGGGAGATCGGGGTGGATACCGGCGGCAGCAATATTCAATTTGCCATCAACCCGGCAGACGGTGAAGTGGTGGTGATCGAGATGAACCCCCGCGTCTCCCGCTCCTCCGCCCTGGCCAGCAAGGCCACAGGATTTCCCATCGCCAAGATCGCGGCCCGTCTAGCCGTTGGTTACAGCCTTGATGAAATCATCAATGACATCACCGGAGCCACACCCGCCTGTTTTGAACCCACCATTGACTATGTGGTGACCAAGATCCCCCGCTTTGCCTTCGAGAAGTTCCGTGGCTCGCCCCCTGTGCTCACCACCTCGATGAAATCGGTGGGCGAAGCCATGGCCATCGGCCGTTGTTTTGAGGAATCTTTTCAAAAAGCGCTGAGGTCACTGGAAACGGGGCTGGCTGGTTGGGGGGGAGACAGGGAGGACCCTATGCCATCTCCCGGAGATCTCGATCGCCTGCTGCGGGTTCCCTCACCGGATCGGATCCTGGCCGTGCGCTGGGCCATGCGTGCCGGCCGCAGCGACGCGGAGATCCACCAGCTGAGCGGCATTGATCCCTGGTTCCTGGCCAAGCTGCGAGGCCTGCTGGAGGCCGAGCAGAGGCTTCTGATCGGACGCGCCCTGGCTGATTTGGAGGCCCCTGACCTCTTGGAACTCAAGCAGTTGGGGTTCTCTGATCGGCAACTGGCTTGGTCCCTGGGCAGCGATGAGCTCACGGTGCGGCGCCACCGCCAGGCCCTGGGCGTGCGGGTGGTGTTCAAAACCGTGGATACCTGTGCAGCGGAGTTCGCCTCCAGCACTCCATACCACTACTCCACCTACGAAAGACCCCTTTGGGTCCTCCGGGAGGACGGCACATTGGTGCGCCAAGCACCGGCCGACGAGGTGCAACCGGAGCAACGGCGAAAAGTGATGATCCTTGGCGGGGGGCCCAATCGCATCGGCCAAGGCATTGAATTTGACTACTGCTGCTGCCATGCCTCCTTCGCCCTGCGGGATTCGGGCTTCGCCACCGTGATGGTGAATAGCAATCCCGAAACGGTCTCCACCGACTACGACACCAGCGACAGGCTCTACTTCGAACCTCTCACCCTGGAGGATGTGCTCAATGTGATCGAAGCCGAACAGCCCGAAGGGCTGATCGTGCAATTCGGCGGCCAAACACCGCTGAAGTTGGCCATTCCCCTGATGCGCTGGCTGCAGAGCCCCGAGGGTTTAGCCAGCGGCACCCGCCTCTGGGGCACGTCGCCGATCTCCATTGATCGGGCGGAAGACCGGGAGCAGTTTCAAGACATTTTGGAACGGCTGGAGATTCGCCAACCCCGCAATGGCCTGGCGCGCAGCGAGAGCGAAGCACGCCAGGTGGCGGAGCGCGTGGGTTATCCCGTCGTGGTTCGTCCCAGCTACGTGCTCGGGGGGAGGGCCATGGAGGTGGTCTACGACGAGGCGGAGCTGAACCGCTACATGGCGGAAGCGGTGAATGTGGAGCCGGACCACCCTGTGTTGATCGACCAGTTCTTGGAGAACGCCATTGAGGTGGATGTGGATGCCCTCTGTGATCACACCAATACGGTGGTGATTGGCGGTCTCCTGGAGCACATTGAACCGGCAGGGGTGCATTCAGGTGATTCAGCCTGCAGCCTTCCGGCGGTGAGTTTGCCACCGGAATGCTTGGCCACCATCCGGGGCTGGAGCGCAGACCTGGCCCATGCCCTGGAGGTGCGCGGCCTGATGAATCTGCAATTCGCCATCCAGAATGGCCTTGTTTACATTCTCGAAGCCAATCCGCGCGCCTCTCGCACCGTTCCGTTTGTGGCCAAAGCCACAGGCGTGCCCTTGGCAAAAATCGCCAGCCAGGTCATGGCGGGGGCCACCTTGGCTGAGCTTGGCTTGCACAGCGAACCCCAACCGCCAAGGCAAACGGTGAAGGAAGCCGTGCTCCCCTTCCAGCGTTTTCCTGGCTCAGACACCCTGCTTGGGCCTGAGATGCGCTCCACAGGCGAGGTGATGGGCATCGCCTCCAGCTTCGGATTGGCCTACGCCAAGGCGGAGCAGGCGGCGGGAGAAGCCCTTCCCACCTCCGGCACGGTCTTCCTCTCCACCCATGACCGCGACAAACCGGCGTTGGTGCCCGTGGCCCGTGAGCTGGCACGCAAGGGATTCGCACTGGTGGCCACCGCCGGCACCGCCGAGGTGCTCCGGGCCTCAGGCCTCGAAGTGGAGTCGATTCTGAAGGTGCATGAAGGACGGCCCAACATTGAGGATGCGATCCGCTCGGGAGCCATCCAGCTGGTGATCAACACCCCTGTCGGCCGCCAAGCCGCCCATGATGATCGGGATCTGCGGCGGGCCGCCCTCGACTACGACGTGCCCACCGTCACCACCCTGGCTGGTGCCCGCGCTGCCGTCGAGGGAATCGCAGCGCTGCAGGAACACCGCACCGTGGAAGTCACCGCCCTCCAGGACATCCATACCCCCTGGAGACAGCAAAGCCGAACTGACGCAATCGCTCCCTGCCAGGACGGGAAACCATCCGCTCCTTGATCAGTTCGTCGCTCGCACTCGCTGATCCGGGCGAGCGCGGGGTTGCCACAGGGACGCATCAAGCCGGTGGCTCTTCAGGGCGCCGCCAGCGGAAATGCACCGATTAACGAGCCTGGCTGCACCACAGGCCCTCTTTTGCCCATTCCGCCCAGGACAGGTCAAAATGTGATCAAGGTCACTAAGCGTCGATTCTGGATGGTTCACATTGTCACTAGATTGCTGGGGGGCTCCATTACCACCCAGCTGGCAATGGCTCAATCCCTGGCGCTGAGGTTCCCGATGCTTCCGATCGTGTTCCAATCGAAGCTCGCCAAGCCCATTGTTGCGGTGAACCGCAGGAGAGCCCTCTCGCGCGCCAGCAACCGTCCGGGGTCCCCCTCTGAGACTTCCGTGCCGTTTTTGCTGGGGGAGGTCCACCCGTGAGCACGGCGAAGCTTTGCCAGTCCCATTCGAAGAAGCCCCCCAAAATCGCTCCGGTCACTGGCTTCATGCCCCCGAACCTGCCGATCCAGCCCGGCGAGCTAGCTCTGGTGCCTCTCTTTGCCAACCTGGAAGGAGAACAGCATCGGCGACTGCTCGAAAATCACCGGCTGCTCACCCTTGAAAAGGACCAACAGCTCATTCTTGAACAGGAAGAATCCCAGGGACTCTTCCTGTTGCGTTCAGGGCTAATGAAAGTGCGCTGCATGGGCATGGACGGGGAGGAAACCGTTCTGGCTCTGCTGGGTCCCGGTGAGGTGTGTGGGGAAATGGCCAGCCTCAACCCCAAGGGACTTCGCTCGGCCGATGTGATCACCTTGACACCTTGCTCCCTTGTGATCATGAGGGGAGGACCGTTTACAACTCTGCTGCACAGCAATCCTGGTCTCGCCATCTCTCTGGCCAAGCTTCAAGCCCAACGGTTGAGGGATCTCAACAAGCGCTTCAGCTTGCGCGGCGCCGATGCGAGCAGCAGGATGTTGGCGACGCTGGCAGAGATCGCCTGCAAAACATTCCCGGATGCTCCTCCCACGGCGGCTATCCCTCCCATCCCCCACCGGGAACTGGCGAATCTTTCCGGCCTGGCCAGGGAAACCGCCTCCCGCATCCTCAGCAATCTCCGCCGGAGGGGGGAGGTTGCTGAGACCGCCGATGGCGGGCTCCAGCTGACAAGTTTGCAACCCCTAGAGCGCCGCGGCTTGCTTTAACAGCCTGATTTCGGTGCAGCACAAACAAGTGCGCGTGCTGTCTGATTGTTGGTCGGATTTGCCAAGCAACTCTTAGTGTGTTGGCCTCGCGTTGCCCCCCTTCCCATGTCGCAGACCCTTGAGGCTCCTCCGGCTGGCACTGATCTCACCAGCGCCTTCCGGGCAGCCTATGAAAACCGCTACACCTGGGACCCTGGCTTCCCTGGCTATCGGGGTCACTGCCTTTGGGAACAGGATGGACGCAGTGTGGAAGGCAGCTTCACAGTCGGAGCGGATCTCAAGGCCACCGTTGAGGGAATCGATGATCCAGAGGTGCACAAGGCCATCGCTTCCCAACTCTGGGAGGTGGCGATCCACAGAGTGCGACGCAGTTTCGAACAAACCCATGGGCAGAACACCTTCAGCGCTGGCGACACCGATGCCGTAGGAACCGAGGTGATTGTGGGCGGCAAGAGCGCCGGAGATCGCTATCGCATCAAAGATAACGTCGTCACCATGGTGCACCGCCACATCCATGGCACTGTTGTGACGATCTTCACCAAAAGCATCACGGAAACCGGCCAGGGCTACCTGAGCCACACTTACACCAGCCGCTACAGCGATCCCGCCACTGGCGCACCCCTGGGCCAGGAAACCAGCTTTGAAGACACCTTTACCCCCCTCGCCGGCGATGGCCCCTGGGTTCTCTGCAAGCGGGTGATTAACAGCAAAGATTCCGAAGGCATTTTGTCTGAACAGGTGTTCCGCTTTGAACACCTGGAACCGCTCGTTCAGCTGCCTGGCTAGAGCCAATCCGCACAAGAGTCCATCAGATCCATATCAATTCACTCTCTTAATTAACAACGATATGACTCAACTTGCCACGCCTGAACGCGATACAATTGCCGCGACGCCTTCGAGATATCGGCCCGATGTTGACGGATTAAGAGCCGTCGCAGTCATCGCAGTGATTATCAATCATTTCGACAAGAACCTTCTCCCCAGCGGGTATTTAGGAGTTGATATCTTTTTTGTCATCTCAGGCTTTGTCATTACCACCTCCCTGAGCAGGCACTCAGCCAAGGGATTCCGCGACTTCATTCTTGGCTTTTATGCCAGGAGACTGCGGCGGATTCTGCCGGCGCTACTCGTGATGGTCTTGGTGAGCAGTGTTCTCATCAGCCTGTTTGATCCCAATCCAGGCACATCTCTGATCACTGGGATTACGGCTATTTTTGGGTTCTCAAATATTTATTTGGTCACACGCTTAACCGATTATTTTGCAGCCTCTGCCGAGCTCAATATTTTTCTGCACACTTGGTCGCTCGGGATTGAGGAGCAGTTTTATTTCCTCTTCCCTCTTCTTGCCTGGTGGAGCGGGCTTGGTCGTGGCTCGCCGGGGGGGGTTCGCCGACTTGCACTGCTGCTCGTCCCTCTGTTCCTGATCTCACTGATCAGCTTTGTGATGCTCTATCCGCGCAGCCAACCCCATGCTTACTTTCTCATCACCAGTCGCTTCTGGGAACTCGCGAGTGGCTGTCTGATCAGTTTGATGGCACAAAGGCAGGCAGCCCTGCCCTTCCGCCTGCCCCCACTCCCACTGCTAGGAGCCCTGTTTGGGACACTCTTCTTCCCCCTTGAACAGGCTGTATCTGCCACCATTCTCTGTATTGGCCTCACATCATTTTTGATCCTAAGCCTTCATCCAAGCAGCGCTGCCCATCGGTTATTGAGTTCGCGGAAACTCGTGTTTATCGGTCTTCTTTCCTACTCTCTTTATCTGTGGCACTGGCCTGTCCTGGCGTTGAGCAGATGGACTGTGGGAATCCATCCAGAGACCATTCCCTTCCAACTCCTCCTGGTGTTTCTTCTCGCCTGGCTCTCCTACCGTTATGTGGAAAGCCCCCTTAGGCACGCGAGCTGGCCCCCAACCCGTGCGGGCACGATTCTTTTTTCCCTGCTGGTGTCTTTGGCCAGTTCCTTGTTCTTGATTGTGATGGCCAAGGCTTGGAGAGAAAATCTTTTTCTCGGACAAAAGAACGAACTGGAAAACAAATTTTCCACCCTTTCTCAACCAATATATCCAATTTGCAATTTGTTCGACGACAGTGATGCCAGCATCTTCTTTCCGGAGAGTTGTGGGAAGAAAGCCTCACCAGGTCGTCCAACAATCTATGTCTTAGGTGATAGCCAAATCGAACAATTTGCCAAACCAATCTCAGCTTTTGCAAGCCAGCACAATCTCGGATTTCACGGACTGTGGGGCAACGCCTGTGCATTTCCCGCTCTCAGCGGAGTGCAAGGCCATGAAAGGGCCACTTCAGAAGAGTGCCAGAAGGCTCAGAAAAATGCCGCAAAAACACTTCAATCAGTAGTTAAGCCTGGTGATATCGTTTTCATCGGCAGCTATCTCACGACCTATTTCAGAAAAGAAACCAAAGCCGTTTCGGGGACACTAGAGAGCGCTCGCGCGGCCTACCTGCAACGCCTCATCGACGTTGCAGACAGCTTGGTCAGCAGGGGTGCAACGGTTGTGCTCTATTTGAATGGGCCTCGCTTTGACGGGTTGGAAGGGGCTATCGAGGGCTACTGCTTTCCACAATGGTTCAAAACCAAGCCTGACCCCAATTGCACATTTCCAAGCCAACCCTACTTACAAACCCGTCTAACTGAATACAGGCAACTTAAGGATTGGGCTGATGGATCGCAAAGGTTAGTGTGGGATGGGGTTGATCCATCCACATGTGGAGTGGAGACTTGCCAAGCCACCCATTATAAAGATGAAGCCCATTTCAGGGATTATTACGCCAATTATCTCTTCAGCAAACTCGTTCAGCGATATCCACAACTCAGTCCTACTCCTTGAGCCGATCCACTCAATGATGATCAATCTGGCAATGATTCCACATTTTTGAGTCGTTCGTTAAGTTGCATGGCCATCGACTGACGACCGACCATCAAGACATTCACTGTGTCTTGATGGAAGCGCAACTGAGCATCAGCCACCTGCATTCCCCTGACCAGTTCTTTGATGTCATCGGGTAGGGAGTTGAGGTCATACCGCTTCCCCTCAAAGGTGAGCACGGGGGCTTGTTGAGACTGGGAGGTGGGAGTCTGCACGGAGCGCGAAGCAAGCACGCTTCACCCTAGCTGTGCATCTTTAGGGCTCCATGTGAATCAACTGGCGCTGGCACAGATCTCGGTAGCGCCCCCCTTGGGCCATCAACTTGGCGTGGCTGCCTTGCTCCACGATGCGCCCAGCCTCGAGCACCAGGATCCGATCTGCCCCCTGCACCGTGGAGAGCCGGTGGGCGATCACCACCACGGTGCGGTCACGCATCGCCTGCTCAAGGCCCTTTTGCACTGCCTCCTCTGCCTCCGCATCGAGGGCGCTGGTGGCCTCGTCCAGCAAGAGCACGGCTGGATTACCGAGCACGGCTCGGGCGATGGCCAAGCGCTGCAGCTGGCCGCCGGAAAAATTGGCCCCCCGCTCCTCCACCCGGGTCTCGTAGCCATGGGGCAGGGCTTCAATGAATCCAGAAGCGTTGGCCAACTGAGCAGCGGCACGGATGGCCTCCCTGCTGGTCGATCGACCAAAAGCGATGGCCTCAGCCACCGTGCCTGAAAACACACTGCTTTGCTGGGGCACCAGGGCCACCGCTTGGCGCAGGTCTCTAGCTCGCAACTCTGCCAAATCCTGTCCGTCGAGGAGAACCCGCCCCTGCTGGGCGGTGTTGAAGCGCAACAGCAATGAGAACAGGGTGCTCTTGCCTGCTCCTGAGGGCCCCACCAAGGCCACCACCTCCCCCGGTCGCACCTGCAAATCAATGCCCTTCAACACGGGTTGATCCGGGTCGTAACCGAACCGCAAACCCTCCAGCCTGAGCTCCCCACGCACCTGTGTCAGGGGCTTTGCTCCAGGCTGATCTGGAGGTTCCACCGGTTCACGCTCAATGGCCCTGAGACGGTTGAGGGAGGCCTGGCCCTGCTGAAGCTCGTTGTAGTTGGTGGTGAGATGGGAAATCGGATCAATCAGCATCAACAGGGCGGTGATGAAGCTGGCGAAGCCCTGGCCGCTGAGGCCCCCAGCCTGGATCCGAGCGGCGCCGATCAACAACACGGCCAAAATGCCCGCGGCCTCAATGAAGCCCACCACAGGATGCTGGAGAGCCTGGAGTCGCAACGTGTCGTAGCGGGCCCGGCGGTGCAGATCCACCTCCGCATCAAAGCGTTGCTGCAACCAGGGTTCCGCCGCGAAGGCTCGCACCAGGGGCAGCCCCGCAATGGCCTCTCCCAGCAGGGCAGCCACCTGGCTCACCTTGCTCTGGCTGCGCTCTGCGGCTGCCATCACCCGGGCTCCAAAGGCGCTGACCAGAAGGGCCACCAGCGGTGCCAGCAGGATCGTCGCCAGGGCAAGGGGCCAATCGATCCACACCATCAAGCCCAGCACGGCCACCAGCTGGAGCAGACAGGGGAGGCTGTCGTGGAGGGTTTTGTAGATCACCTCGCCGACCCGATCCGCATCTCCGGTGAGGCGGTAGGTGAGGTCGCCGGTGGAGAGAGTCTCCAGGGCGGAAAAATCCAGCCGTTGCAGACGGCTGAAGAGTTGGCGACGAAGGTCTTGGCTAACTTGAAGCGCTGGACCAGCCAGCAACACGTCCTGGCCGAACTGAGCCAATTTCTGAACAAGAAACAGCAGCAGCGCCAGTCCCACGCTGCGCAACACCGTGCCAAAGTCTCCCGCTCCGATGGCCGGGATCAGGCGGCCAGCCAGGAGGGCCAACAAGGGGAAGGAGGCCACGGCCACAAGGGCACAGAAGGCACCGGCAAGCAGGCGCCGGCGATGGGGCTTCAGCAGGGGCCAGAGTCTGCGAAAGCCAGCCAGCGAAGAGGGGCGCATGGGGGCACACTACGTGGAGGCAGGAACCAAATGCAGGACCCCAGAGCAGAGCGATCCACCATCCAGCTGGCCCAATTTTTGAAGATTCAGGGCCTGGTGAGCACTGGCGGAGAAGCCAAACTCCTCATCCAAAGAGGGGATGTGCGCGTCAACGGGGCCATCGAGACCCGCCGAGCACGCCAACTGCAATCGGGCGACCAGGTGGAACTGGGGGGCTGTTCACGGGTGGTGCCCCCCATCGAGGAGCTGAGCTGAGGGGACGGCCCCGTGGCGGCTTAGCGTGGCAGGCATTTCGACGGGAGATGCCGCCGGTGCGTAAGGCCGTGATTGCTGGTAACTGGAAGATGCACATGACCTGTGCAGAGAGCCGAGCCTTTGCCCGTGCCTTCCTGCCCCTGATCGAACAGTTGCCTCAGGATCGGGAGGTGGTGCTCGCCCCACCCTTCACCGCCATCTCGACCCTGCACCAGGAGCTCCAGGGCTCGAAGGTGGCTCTGGCAGCGCAAAATGTTCACTGGGAGGAGAAAGGTGCCTACACCGGCATGATCTCCGCTCCGATGCTCCTTGAGCACGGGGTGTCCCACGCGATCGTGGGACACAGTGAACCGCGCAAGTACTACAGCGAAACCGACGAACAGATCAACCTCAGGGCCCGCTCTGCCCAAGCCCATGGTCTGATTCCCATCCTCTGCGTGGGGGAAAGCCTCGATCAACGGGAAGCTCGCGAAACCGAACGGGTGATCCATCGGCAAGTGGAGCAGGGCCTCGAAGGCATCGACCCCCTGCGTTTGATCGTGGCCTATGAACCGATCTGGGCCATCGGGACCGGAAAGACTTGCGCCGCTGTGGAAGCCGATCGAATCTGTGGCTTGATCCGGGGGTGGGTGGGCCACCCCGATGTGATCGTGCAGTACGGAGGATCGGTGAATGCCTCCACCATTGACGAACTGATGGTCCAGCCGGACATCGACGGGGTTTTGGTGGGGGGTGCGTCCCTTGATCCAGTGGGTTTCGCCCGGATTGCCAGCTACCAGGTGCCCGTGACGGCCTGAGCCGCACTCCGCCCTCAAAAACAGCCACGGTTGCGACAGATTCCTTTTCTGATCTGATGTCCACTACCTTCTGGTTTTTCTAAGCCAAACCCCGATGCCCTACGAACCAGGATCTCCTGAGTGCCGCATCTTGATCTCCTGCAAGGCTCAGATCGAATCGATGCTGAATAATCTTGCCCGGATTGAAAATACCAGTCACATCTGCGACCAATTGGTGTCCGTTCACAACCAATTGGAAGGCCTCCACGAGCTGCACAGGCGCCAACCCCTCGGCGTTTCTGCCGTCAGCAGCAGCTCCTGACCCTCGCGGGGTGGGGCCAGCCTTCAGGTCCCTGTTGGCTGGCTCTGGGCCTCAATCCAGGCGAGAGAGTTTGTCCCACCCCTGACAGGCGGCATAGGCACCTGCCAGTGTGGCAACCCGTACTTTTTTCATCGGCCGATCTGCTTTGCTCACCACGTAGCAACCACTGGTTTCACGGGTGATCACACAACCGCTGACTGTTGCTTGAACAAAGCAAGGGTGGCTTCCCATGGGTGGCCGTCTCGATCTGGATTCATGGTGAGCCCAAATTCTGTGGCTGGGAACTGTTTGCTCCCCCTGACAACACAGTTTGTTGTACTTCACCTGTCTACCGGTGGTATTTCCCCAAAGCGATCTCCTGGTCGCAGATTGAGTTGCTGCAGCAGCGCCGAACCGGCAGAAGCCCTGCGGCCCTCCAATTGAGCCTCTCGCACGAGTAAGGCCCCCTCCCCTGTCGCGACCACCACACCAACCCCGTCCACCAGGCTCACCACCATTCCTGGGACAGCTGACGCCCAATCCCTGGCGCGGTTTGAAAGCTCCATCCCTTGCGGGCTGAGTCCTTCGGGGGGAGGGTCCAGCAGGGGCTCTGTGGCCAAAACCTTGAGTCGCAGCCCCTGGTGATGGGTGTGGGCTCCCGGATAGAGCCCCATCACCTTGCGATGCAACTGCATCGCGGAAGCGTGCCAATGCAGAAGCCCATCCTCCCGCTTGAGCAAGCGTGCGTGGGTGACGCCTTCCTCACCTTGCGGCTGAAGGCCGAGCCGGGCCCAACGTTCGGCCTGGGGGCCCTCACCCGCAGCAGCGATGCTCGGCAACGCCTGCACAAGCAGATCGGCCGTCAGCGCGGCCATCCGGGCGGCCAAGTGATGCGCATTTTCAAGCAAACCGATCGTCAAACAGCCTTCGAGCAAGACAGGGCCCGTATCCAATCCCTCCTCCATGGCCATGATCCCTACGCCGGTGCAAGCATCTCCCTCCAGCAAGGCCCATTGAATGGGAGCAGCGCCCCGCCAGCGGGGCAACAGAGAGCCATGGCCGTTCCAGCAGCCGAGCGGCGGTTGATCCAATACAGCTTTGGGAAGGATCTGGCCATAGGCCACCACGATCGAAGCCTCGGACCCCAACGTGGCCAGATGGGCCTGCAGCTCGGGCTCTCGACGCAACCGTTCTGGCGTGAACACCGGCACGCCCAACTCCAGGGCCCGTTGCTTCACCGGTGAGGGGCTCAGGCCACCGCCCCGACCGCGTCGTCTGTCCGGCTGGCTCACGACCCCCACCACGCTGTGGCCGTGGTCCACCAAGGCCTGCAAACTTGGCACTGCGTAGGCAGGGGTGCCCCAGAAGAGGATCCGCATCAGGGAGAAGGGCGCAAGGGGATGTGTCAGCCGTCGCCCGTGATCGTCAGCCCCTCCACCCACACCCAGGGGCACAAACCAGAGGGGGTGACCTTGCTGGGGCCCTCAAAGCCAATGAGACTTGTGAGCACCGTGCGGATGTCACCAGCCACCGTGGCGGCCTCAACCGAAATGGCCTGCCCATCCCTGATCAACCAACCGTCAAACGGCAAGGAGAAGGCCCCCTGACTGGCCTTGACGCCCGCGTGAAGGGCAGAAAGGGAATCGATGACCACCAGATCGCCCATGCCCGCTCTGCGGCCCATGGGGGCAAAACGGTCGAGGCCCTCTTCCCCAGCCGTCACACCTGGCGTCGGGCCAATCTCAAACCAATCGGGGGAAACAGACACCTTGGCTCCCATGCCGGCATGGCCTGTCGGGAGCACCCCGAAGGCTCGGGCCGTCGCTTCAGAGTGGAGGAAATGGCGCAACACGCCTCCCTCAATCAGCCGCAGGGGAGCCGTTGGAGTGCCTTCGCCATCGAAGAGGGGCGACCCGATGTTGCCGGGGTGCAAAGCATTGTCGGTGATCGAAAGAAAGGGAACGGCCAGGGGCTTTCCGAGGCTGTCTTTTTGACTGAGGCTGACACCATCAAGAACGGCGCGGGCGTTGAACAAGCTGCTGAACGCCCCGATGAGATCTAAGAAAGCCTCGGGAGAAAACACACACGTGTATCGACCCGTGGCAATGGGGGCATAGTCAAGGTGGGAGATCGTGCGCTGAGCGGCTTCTTCCACACAACCGTGCACGTCCAGATCTTCTAAGCCGTACGCGAGACGCACGGCGCCACTGCTGCGGGGCTTGCGCCCCGTCTCTTCAGCCCTGGCATAGAGATAGAGCGAGGCGGTGGAAAGCTGTTGGTGGCGCAGCGCTCCGTCGCTGTTGATGTAGAGCCGTTCACTGCTGCGTTGTGCCAAGCCGTTGTAAGGAACAGTCGTGATAGCGGGATGGCTTGCCAGGAGATCCCGTTCCGCCTCCTTCAGGCGGGCCAGCAGATCCAGAATGGAACAACTCTCCTTCAGGGGTTGCTCCAGCGGCTGCAGAGGGGCTTTCGCCAGCGGAGAGAAGGCGGGAACCTCATCGGGGTTGCCGAAAGAGCTGGCCTCTTTGGCACCTTCTAGTGCCCGCGCCAAACCCGCTTCGGAGAGATCGGAGGTGCTGGTGATGCCCACCAGGCCCTGATCGTTCCAGACCCGCACGGTGACAGCCCGCCGCTCCGCCCCCTTCATCTGTTTGGGCTCACCCCGATCCACCTGCACGGAGGTATCGGTGCTGCAGGACGCTCCCAGATCCCACTGATGAAGGCCCGCCTGAGCAGCAAGCCGATCGAGCTGCTCCTTCAGCTCTCCCCCATCCAACACTGCGGTGATGGGCGTATTCATCGTCCACCCACCGTGATGGCGTCGACCCGGATGTGGGGCTGGCCGACAGTGACGAAGATGCTGCCACTCACGGATCCGCAGAAACCGGCAGCAAGTTCGAGATCGTTGGCACACATGGAGATGCGTGGCAAAACCTCCTTGGCTTCCCCGATGAGCGTGGCTCCCTTGACGGGCCGGGTGAGCTGGCCCTGCTCAATGAGATAAGCCTCTTCCACAGCGAAATTGAATTGGCCCGTCGGCCCCACACTGCCTCCCCCCATGGCCTTGCAGTAGAGCCCCCGATCCACAGAGGCAATCAGATCCTCTGGGGTGTGGGGGCCTGGTGCGATGTAGGTGTTGCGCATGCGGCTGGCAGCGGCAAAGGAATAGCTTTGGCGCCTGCCGCTGCCGGTGCGTGGGTGGGAGGTGCGCATTTCACCGGCTCGATCACTGAGAAACCGCCTGAGGATGCCCTGCTCAATCAGAACAGTGCGCTGGGGTTCCATCCCCTCATCGTCCATCGAGAGGCTGCCGAAGGATCCCTCGCTCAGTCCCTCATCAATCGCCGTCACGGCTTCATGCGCGATGGGATCGCCGATGCAATCGGCGAAGGGTGTGGTGCCCCTCTCCACCTGGGTGGTTTCGAGTAGATGGCCGCAGGCCTCATGGAAAATCACCCCACCGAAGCGATTGGCCAACACCACGGGATATTGGCCAGCCTCCACGTAATTGGCATAAAGCATGGTGGCCGCACTGCTGCAGAGATCCTGGGCTGAGGCGTCGGGATCCCAATCGCGCAAATCCTCAGGCCGACCCTGGGTGCCATAACGTCGGCCCACACTGGCCCGATGGTCGCCGTCCGCGGCCAGCACATTGAGCCCCAGGGATTGATGGAGGCGGATGTCGCGGGCAAACGTGCCATCACTGGCACAGACCAAAACGTCCTGCCAATCCCTCGCGTAGCTTCCCCGCCTGGATTGCAGGTGGCTGCCATGGCGGGCGAGGGCTGCTGTGCCCTCCAACAGGCGGGATGCGACCTCAGGGAGAGAAGGGGAGCCGCCAAGCCAGGAGGCCTTGGCCAGGGCATAGTCCTTCAACGGGGGCAATCCCTCGAAACCATCCGGGGAGCGGGGGTTGCGCAACAGGCCCAGCATTGCCAATGCCTGGTCCAGGGCAGCCATCAACCCAGCAGAGCTCAGGTCGTTCGTGGAGACAAATCCATCGTGGCGGCCGGAAAACACCCGCACCCCCGCCCCCATGCCAAACGAGGGGGACACATTGGTGATCACATCCTGCTCGGCCAGGGCCCCGAGATGGTCGCTGCGTTCAAGAAACACCTCCACCAGATCTGCCCCAGCGGCTCGACCGGCAGCTAGCAGGGGCTCAAGCAGGCCACGCCAGGCGGGATCTTGAAACTCCACAGGCCAACGGATGGGAATGGCTGAACCGTGGGGTCCTGGGGCAAGAGAGGTGGAAGCGACCAATGGGCAGTGAATCGATAGGACGGGAAGCCCCCGGGGGCAGGGCGAGGACAGGGGGTGTGCTCGGCTCAGCGCACCGCTGGTTGGAACTGCTCACTCCGCAGGGGAGACATCAAAAAGAGGCGAGACATTTGATAAGCGTTACCAATCCAGTAGGGGAGTTTGCGAAGCACCCGCACCGGAGCTGGAGCAGCACCGGCCTCCACAGCCGTGAGAGCCTCGTTGTTGCTCACCATGGACTCCAGACCCTCCCAGAAGGCAGGATGTTGCACATTCAGCACAACCGGGAAAACCCGTGCGGAAGTTTCGTTGGTTTTGGTGATCACCGCTCGGTCGTAGCTGCGAGCATCCAGCCCGAGGGCTTCATAAAAGTCTTTGCGGGCCACATCACGCACATACATGGTGGCGAACACCGCCAGGAGGAAGAAGCGGCACCAAAGGCGGGATGTCCAACCAGTGACCGTGCTGGGCACGGCTTTCATCAAAGCATCAAAGAAATCACCATGGCGATTTTCATCCTGACACCAGTTTTCAAAGAAATTGAAAATGGGAAAAATCTTGCTTTCAGGGTGCTTCTGCAGATGGCGATAAATCATAATGTATCTCCAATAACCAATTTTTTCAGACAGATACGTCGCGTAAAAGATATGGGCAGGACTAAACTTGGTGTAGGCCTTGTGGGCAGTTAAGAATCCAAGATCAAGTTGCAGGCCAAAATCAGCCATCGATTTGTTGAGGAAGCCAGCGTGGCGGGCTTCATCGCGAGCCATATGGGCAAAGCACTCAGCCAGGAGGGGATTTTTCTCTTTGATCCTCCTGCTCAGCTCTTTGTAAAGCAAAAATCCGGAAAACTCAGAAGTGCAGCTCTGCTCGAGAAATTCAACAAATACCTTGCGGGTTTGTGGATCTAACTTATCGGCAGCCCCCTCGAATGCCTCATCCCTGACGAAATGATGACGGTTGTAATCCTTGCGGAATTCTTCACAGATTGCCTTCAGTTCCTCCTCGTTGGGGCGGAGGTCCATGGCCGCCATCGCTTCAAAATCGGTGGTGTAGAAGCGAGGGGTGAGAATCGTATCTTTCACCGGCTCCTTGAAGGCTGGTGCCTCAGGGGTGCCGATGGCCTGGGGTGAGGCCGTCGCCGAAGGAGCTGACACAGGGGGAACCATCCCAACGGAGCGATCTGTAGTGGCATCGTAGGGGGCTTCCTGCCCATGCGGCCCCCTCTGTAAAGCCCCTTTCAATTCGGACCGAGCCACTTCTGACCATTGAGCCGCTGCACCAGGCGAGACACCAGCAGGGGCAAGCTCATTTTCTTCTCATCGATCAGAAACGACTCCAGCAGACTGGGTTGTGCTCCCGCCTCAGCCAGGGCAATCATCTTGGCGGCATCGAGGTTGGCGGCAGTGAAACACAACCAAAACCGCCGGCCGCCTGGGAACAGCCCCTGCACCATCCAACAGTTCACCCCAACCACTGGCATGGGGCCTTCGAAAAAGCTGAGCTCAGGGGCCGAGCCTCCATAGGCCTGACATTCCTTGGCCAAGGCGGGCAGCAACTGCTGGGGGATGAACTCAGCGAAGGGTTTGTCTTCAACAGCCGGAGGTTTGGGCTTGGCGCCGGCCGCCGGTGCCCCCTCAGCCGAGGATTGCTGGCCTGATGGACTGGGCTTCGCCTCTGCCGGCCCTGGTTTTTTTTCAGGCGAGGCTTTGGATTTGGGGCTTTCAGGGCGTGGGCTTTCCGTCACCGCTTTGGGGCTCCCGGCATGGTGAGGCAAACTTTAAGCAGGTTGCCTGGCCGTGCAGGTGCTTCTCTGCCAGCTGGCTCACCAGTCGTCGTCGCCAGCCTCCGCCCCCCAATCCCCATCCACACCCACCGCCACAGGTTGCGGCTCCCTTGCTGGGCCTGCCTGGGAGGGGCGATGCAGGATGCGGAAAGGCACATCCACAGTGGGGGGGGGTTCTCCAGGGGAGCGGGGCGGGGCCACAGCCACCGCAGCGGGCTGCCAGGGGATGGAGCCAGGGGGCATCTCACGGGACCGGGCGGCCTCCCGTCGGGGGGGTGTGGATGAGGAAGCGGAGGTCTCCCACCCTCCATCCACCTCGAATCCTGCCTGAGACCAGGGTCTGGAGGTTTGGCGGCTGAAGCGTCTGCGGCTTCTGGATCCAACCATTTGGCCTTGGCGCAAGGCGAGGGCGGTGCCCGCACCGCTGAGGGCAGCCCCCCCCACGGCGGCCCCTCCCAACCAGAGCCCCAGGGGGGCCCTTGGCGTCACCCAGGTGAGGAGGCGAAACGACAGCGCAGGCCCGGGATTGAGGGCAGCCACCAGAAGCACCGCCAGCAGGGGTGACAGCAGGGGCACAATCAAGAAACGGCGGGCGCTCATGGTTGCAGGGGCACTGGACCTTGCCAGCGGCGCAAGGAACCCAGCTCAAGGCCCAGGCTGTCAAAGATGCGAATCACCAGAAAATCCACCATCTCCTCCAGTGAGGAAGGTTGGTGATACCAGGCGGGCACCGGCGGAGCAATACGGGCGCCTGCCTCCGCCAGGGTGGTGAGGTTGCGCAGATGGATGAGATTCCAAGGCAATTCCCGGGGAGCAATCACCAGGGGCCAGCCCTCCTTCAGGTGCACATCAGCAGCCCGCTCAATCAAGTCCAGAGCCACGCCCGAGGCGATGCGTCCCACAGTTCCCATGCTGGCGGGAAGGATCACCATGCCGGCTGTGCGGTAGCTGCCACTGGCGATGGGGGCAGCCTGATCATTCCAGCGGTGGCATTGCAGATCCCCCCCTGTGCAGCCGGTTCGAGCCCGCCAGAACTCCTCTTGGGCCCTCGGCTCGGAGGGCACTTGCACCCCCAACTCCGCTCGCCAGACACCAATCGCTCCGCGACTGGTGACCACATCGACGCGCTTGCCCGCCTGGAGGAGCAGGGCAAGCGCTCGTTGGGCGAGAGGTTGGGCGGATGCTCCCGACATCGCCAGCACGATGGGAAGCGAAGGCAGGGTGGAGGTCATGCCGCTCAAATGGGGGCTTCCCCACCCTCCTCCTCGGTTGGGCTGGATTCCACAGCGGGCCCCTCATCTGGCAGCACCACCGAGAGGTCAATCTGGTGGCGCAACACATCCACCTTCTCAATCAACACCTGCACCGGATCACCCACCATGAAGGTGCGACGACCCTTGCGACCCACCAATTGGTTCTGACGTGAGCGGTATTCATACCAGTCGTCCTTCAGGGAGCTCACATGCACAAGGCCCTCCACCAGGGAGGGGGGAACTTCCACAAAGAAGCCATAGCTCTGCACGCCACTAATCACACCTTGGAGGGTCTGGCCCACCAACGGCTCTGCACAGCGGGCCTGGGCGATGGAGAGGTGGTCGGCCTGGAAGTCGGCCAGGGCCTGGCGGCGCCCATTCAACCGCAACAACAAGCCGTGGCGCAGGCTCTCTTCAAAGGGAGCCAGCTGGGTTGGGGTGAGCAAGGGCCAGTCGATGGCGCCATGCGAGACGTCGGAGGCCAGATCCACGCTTGTTTTGTGGCGCACGGTCGGCCGATCTTTGCCTTCCAGCAAAAGGGTCACCAAGACATGCTGGTTGAACAGATCCGCGTAGTGAAGGCTGGGGCAGGTCCAGGGGGCGACGGCGATGGGATCTCCTGCCAACGCATTCGCCCCGGCCTGATCGCTGAGCTGGGTGGTCTCCAGGCAGTCGGCGATTTGCTGCTGCCACACCCGACAGCGGTCGGTCTGGGCAAAAGCAGCGGCCAGCTCCGCCGCGCTGGCATTGCCATCACTGCTCAGCTCAAGGGGGATCTCCAAGGCGAGCGCTGCCTTGGCCACCTCGTTGATCCCGGTGGGGTCGGGCGGGGGATTGATGGCAAAAATGCCAGGCAACCCCAAGGCCGCCAGATGATGGCCCAGGGCGCGATGGGCCACCAAAATCGCCTCCCGAAGCAGGGCTGCCGGGTGAGCATCCGGCAAGCGCACCCACCAGCCAGCTCTACCGGCATCCGGCCCAGGGCGGCCCCCATCCCCCAGGGGCTCCAGAGGCGGGGTTGGCACATCGAGCTCAATGGACCCCGCCGCCAGGCGCCGCTGCCGAAGCAGGGCCACCACCTCCACCAGCTGGTCCAGGAGTTCCAGGTGTCCCTTGTGGTTTTTGAGCGCAGCCGGCAGGGTGCGGGCCTTGGGCTTCCGCTCCACCAGAGCTTCCAAGGCAGCCTGATCGACCGTCGCCAGAGGACGCACCCGACTCAATTGAAAGCGGTAGTGCTCCAGTTCACCCTCAGGGCCGAGATCGAGGACCACAGAAAGGGCATCCTGCTCCAGCCCTGAAGAAAAGGCCGAGGCCTTCACCAACCCCGGTGGCAGCAGGGCGCGCCAACGCCTGCCCAGCGGCACGGCCTCACCTTGGTCGCGAATCCAAGCATCCGCCGTGGTGCCCAGGCCCAGGCGCTCCGCAACGGACGGGGCATGCACCCAGAGGCGCCAGCCTCCTTCCCTCACCTCCAGCGAAAGCGCCGGCAGGATGGGGGCATCGGCGGCCAACCAGGGTTGCACCAGCACGGTGGGGAGGCCGGTGAGGTCTTGGCGCCCCTTCTCAACGGGAGACTTGAGCGTCACCCTGGGTGGGGCCCCAGCCTCCTGGAGTTGGTGTTTCACCAGCAACAATTCCAGATCGGCGTCGTCCCCCCCGCTCACGGGCAAACTGCGCACCACGTGGCCTTCCGGCGCAAACTGGGCCACCGGGAAGCGGTCGACCTGCACCTCCACCACGTGGGTGTCGCGCTGCTCGAGATGGCCGGCGTCCGCCTCGGGCAACGCCACAGCCGTGAGCAGCCGATCATCGAGGGGCAACGCCACCAAGCGATCACCCTGGCGCTCCACGTGACCGAGCATGCGGGTGGTGTGGCGCTGCAGGATGCACTGAACGCTCCCTTCCGGAGAGCGGCGCCTCCCGCCGTCCCGGGTGATCTTGACCAACACGCGGTCGCCATTCCAGGCGTGGTTGAGATGGTGGTCGCGGATGTAGATGTCTTCGCCGTCATCATCCCGCAAAGCAAAGCAAAAGCCCTTGCTGGAACAGCGCAAACGGGCTGCAATCAGATCTGGGGACTCCAGGCGACGCACGCCTTCCTCGGCCGTCTCCACCAAGGCCAGGCGCTCGAGAGCCTCCAGACCGATGCGCAGTTTCTCCTGCTCCTCAGCGGCACTGATCCCAAGGGCCTTCTCGAGTTGGGCCGGGGGAAGGCTCTCGTCGGTGGAGAGCTGGTCAAGCAGGTCAGCGACCGTGAACTTCATCATCAAGGGATGCGTGGGGGGTCTGGGCGTGGAGAGCGCGGGACTCAGTTGCCGCAGAGGCAAGTCCCGGGGAGAGGCGACGCAACAGGCCAGGACTCGCTGGGGACTTTAGGAACTCGGAGGAGCCTCCTCTGCTTTCACTGCCCCAGAAGCCTGTTCGTCGAGCTGGCGAGAGCGCAAAATCAGCCGCAAGCCAAGCAATAAAAAGCCAGCCGCAGCCGCCAACTGCAGCCAATCTGTGGGGATCACGCTGGTGAGCGTTCCCCCCGCCGCCGATCCCAAAAGGCTGGCCAACACCAGGGCCAGAGCACTTCCGGCAAACACCGCACCGGGACGGCTGGAGGTGCCACTGATGCTGACGATGGCGAGCTGGGTTTTGTCCCCCAGCTCGGCAAGAAAAACGGTGGCGAAGGTGGAAGCGAGCAGGGCGAGCATGGAGGGAGCCTCTTTTAAAGGAGAGGCGCCGGTGGGGGCGCCAGGTGGAGCACAGCCTGTCGACCGAGCCAGAGGCCTAGGCCCACCATCAACACCCCCGCAGCACGCTCCAGTTGCTGCGGGGCCATGACGGAGGACAACCAGCGGCCCAGGAGAACCCCGACCAGGCTGGAGCAAATCAAAGCGAGGGACGCCCCGAGAAACACCACCACCGGGCGACCCGATTCGGCGGCCAGCAAGAGGGCCGCCAGCTGGGTCTTGTCGCCAAGCTCGGCGAGAAACACCGTGCCGGCGGTGCTGAAAAACACCGTCAGCCAGCCGGAGGCCCCATCCGCCGGAGGGCTGAGCGATGGGCCAGCGGGAGGGGCTGAGGAGGATTCGGGTCGGGATTCTGGAGTGGTCATGGTTGGCGCAGCGCCCGAAGAAAGCGCCGCATCACCTTGCCACGGCCACCGGTCTCGCTGCGGATTTGCTGGCGACAGAAGGAGATCGCCAGCCGATCGGCCGCCTCGCCATGGGCGTTGAGCATCGTCAAGATGGTGCTCACCCGACAAAAGTCAGGCCGGCTTGCGTAGATGCGGCAGCGTTGACCGCCGGTGTCGTAGTGGATGCACCAGCCGTCTTCACCCACCATCGCCAAATAGGTCTGGCGTTGTGCGTCATCGAGCATGTCCAGGGCTTCGGGCCTCAGATCAGGGTCGAGCCGACAGCAGGCGCCACAGCCCTGGATGCATCGCCAACGCGGGGGGGACTCGCTCATCTCTCTCTCCACAGGGGCTCTCCACAGGGGCTCTCCACAGGGGCTCTACGCAGATGCTCTACGCAGGCGCGCCGTGAGGCTGTGACAAGGCATCACAGTGCAATTGAGTCTGAGGCACCGAGGGCCAAGTACGCCCTACGCTCTCAGTTTCACGCCATCCGCCTGCGAGATCACAAGCATGGGCATCGACATTCACCTGATTGCCAACTTTGCAGCCCTGGCGCTGATCACCCTGGCAGGGCCCGCCGTGATCTTCATCCTCTTCTACCGCCGCGGCGCCCTCTAAGCGCCTCTCACCCCCCAAGGCCCAGGGCCATCACGGCCTCCAGCAGCAGGGCACGCACGTAGGGGTGCTCTCCACTCATTTGGGGGTGGGCCTGGGAGCCTTCCCACATCAGCGGGGAGCAGATCTCTTGACCAGCGGCATTCCTGATCACCAAACCCTTCTCCCTCAGGACGCATCGGTAGGGGCGGTCTCCCCTCAGGAGAACCACACCTTCGTCTCCCTGAGGACTAGGCCTGAGAGCTAGCAAATCAACAACGAGACGCTGCCGCCCCTGCCAGCCATCCTGCCGGAGGCGGTAGGCCACATCCACCAGGGCAGGGATTGATTCCGCACCCTCCCAACGCCAAGCCATGGCCTGAATCTTGGCTTCTCCCTGGCTGAGGGTGAGCTGGAGATGGCCGCCTCGCAGAATCTTTTGCTGCTCCACCCGACAACCGACGCTCCAAAACACGGGCATCGGGTGGGCCACGCCAAACGGTCCAAGCCTCTGCAGCGCCTGCCAAAACGCTCCGTCGATCCTCTCTAGCCGGAGAAGCGCCTCCGGTTCCACCATCACACCCTCCGGATGGCCAGCAAGCCAAACCTCTGCCAGGTGTTCCAAACGCTCCTGGAGCTCGGCGAGATGGGTCGCTGCCACCGTGAAACCGCCGGCGGCGGCATGGCCGCCGAAGCGTTCCAGCAGAGGGGCGCAGGCGGCCAGGGCCTGATCCACAGCAAACCCCCGCGGGGCCCTGACGGAAGCCCGCAGGCGCCCATTGCCCTCCCCCCCGAGCAGCGCCACAGGACGGCCCAAGCGCTCCACCAGGCGGGCGGCAACGATTCCGATGACCCCATGGTGCCAATGGGACTGCGCCAACACCACAAAAGCCGGGCAGCGCGGCCCATCAGACTCCAACAGGGCCAAAGCCTCAGCCTCCAGAGCTTGACAAAGCTCGCGCCTCTCCCGATTCAAGGCATCACACTGGCGGGCCAGCTCCAAGGCCCGATCCCGATCGCGGGTGGTGAGCAGCTCCACAACCAGCAGGGGATCACCGAGCCTGCCCACCGCATTGATGCGAGGAGCGAGCTGAAAGCCCACCGCTTCGGCATCGACGGGGGCATCCTCCAACCCGGCCAGCTGGATCAAGGCCCGCAAGCCGGCCAAGCGCGGACGTGACAAGCGCGGCAAACCCTGGCGCAACCAGCGGCGATTCACACCATGCAGCGGGGCCATATCGGCGATCGTGCCGATGCAAAACAGCTCCAGGGCCACCTCCAGGCCCTCCTGGCTGGCCATCCGTTGGGCCAGCGCCACCGCCAGCACATAGGCCAGGCCCACCCCGGCCAAACCCCGGTAGGGGGATCCAGAAGGTGTGACGGATGGATGGAGAAGCGCCAGGCAGCGGGGTGGGACTTCAGGAAGGGTGTGGTGATCGGTAAGGATCACGTCCAGCCCCAGGGTGGCAGCCCGCTCGAGGGCCTCATGGGCACTCACGCCGTTGTCGACGGTGATCAGAAGGCTGATGCCCTCAGCGGCGAGGCGCTCCACCATGGAGCGATTCAAGCCGTAGCCCTCCTCCTGCCGGCTGGGAATGGCCGGCTGGGGATAGCAGCCCAGCCTCTCCAACAGGCCCGTCAGCAGGGCCGTACTGGTCATGCCATCGGCGTCGTAATCCCCGCAAATCGCCACGAACTCTCCCTGCTGAGCGGCTCGCACGAGACGGGCAACCGCTTTCTCCAGATCGGGAAAATGACTGAAGGGATCAGGGGGCTCCGGCGGATCGAGCAGGCTGGCGAGAGCTGTTGGATCCGCTAGACCCCTTCGAGCCATGACAGCCCAGAGCTCTGGAGGCAGGTCAAGGAGGTGCTCCGCGCCGCCGTCCCGTGTTGGCAGAGGCGAGGGAAGCCTCCAGGCAGTGAGGGGCACGGCGGCGCAGGGTGCGACAAGATTTCGTCATTGTGGGGGGCCCATGGCGCGTGCGCATCCCCTGAAACAGCCCCCACTCCAAGGCGAGAGGGCTTTCGATCAACATTGGTGGCAAACCTGGGAGGCAACGGCTCTCAGTGATCGCTTTGACACATCACCTGTGAAATTGAACGCACTGCTGTGGGACGTGGATGGCACCCTCGCTGAAACCGAATTTCATGGGCACCGCCTCGCCTTCAACCAGGCCTTTGCCGAAGCCGATTTGCCCTGGCGATGGGATGAGAGCACCTATCGCCAGCTGCTGGCGGTGAGCGGAGGTCGGGAGCGCATCCGCGCTTTTCTCAAACAACAGCCTGAGCCCTCCATCTCCGCTGTGCAGGTGGAATCCCTGATGGCCACCAAGCAAAGGGCCTATGCGCACCTGGCTCGCACGGGATGCCTCCCCCTGCAGCCAGGGGTGAAACGCCTGGTTCTGGAGGCGGCAGCCCAGGGCGTCTGCCAGGCCCTTGTCACCACGAGTTCCCGATCCGCCGTGGCCGCCCTGCTGGAGGGCCATGGTTCTGAGCTGGCCCAATGCTTTGACTTTTGGATCTGTGGCGAGGATGTGGAGGCGAAAAAACCCAACCCTGAGGGGTATGAGCAAGCGCTGCGGCGGCTGCAACTGCCCCCCAGCCAGGTCCTGGCGTTGGAAGATTCCCGCCAGGGCCTGGCAGCCGCCATGGCTGCAGGGTTGCCTTGTTTGCTTACCCTTGGCGAAGCTCCCGGCTCCAGCGAACCGCGATGGTGGGAGCGAGCAACAGCCTCGCTCACCCATTTGGGAGAGAGAGGGGATCCAACCCAAGTCGTGCACGGCCCCCCTTGTCAGCAGGCCGAGGTGACGCTCTCCTGGCTCAGCCGCCTCCTGGAGGGTGCATGAACGGACCCTTGCAACGGACACGGCTTGAACAGGTTCAACAACGCTGGGGACAGGTGATCGTGGCCCAGATTGGGAGACGCTGGGCGACGGCCAGCGCTGCCTTTCTGGCCCTGCTCGGCGGGATTTTTTTAGGAGAAAATCTTTCTTCCGTGCTCTTGTGGAAGGTCACCGGAGGCCGCCCCATTGTGGTGCTGGGGATGGTGATCACCCATGAGGTCGTGGTGAGAATCCGCACCCGCGCGATTTCCGACCTCCCCTCCCTGGGCTGGGTGATCGCCGACAACTTGAGAATTGGTGTGGTGTTTGCCTTGGTGCTGGAGGCCTTCAAGCTGGGGAGTTGAGGCGGCCTGAAGGGAAACACCAGGCCGAGAGACGGAGGATCAGGTCTCCTCGTCCTCCGTTGCAGGCACGGGATATTCGAATCCTCGGGCCTTCCCACTGAGGACGGCCTTGCCAATGGACAGAGCCTTTTGGGCCGCGTCGCCGGCCTTCGCCTTCCAGCGAGCGTGGCGCTGGTTGCGCTTGCCTTTCGATGTTTTCTTCTTAGGGACAGCCATGGCTCCAGCGCCTTGCCAAACACTGATCTTCCTTTGCCGAGCGGCCTTCCGTCAAATCGCTAGCATCGAAGTCACACGACTTGCGCAGTGGATCGTCCGCCACCTCCCCTTCGAGCCTCGATTCCAGCACCCTGGCTCCTGGCGAGCGCTCCCCCTGCCCAACGCGTTGAGGAGCCAAACAGACCCGGGTCGCCCACGCCTGGGGCCTCTCCCAGCGCCAAAGAGCAAGCCCCCCTCCCCGCCAAGGAAGGCAGCAAGCCAGGCTCCACCAACGCCGGTCCCGCCCCTGCGGAGGGTTTCAGCTTGAGGGGAATGCGCCCAACGCCTCCCTCCTACAGCCAGCTTCTCAATGACATGAAAGGGGGGGCAGTGCGGGAGATCCTGCTGTCACCTCGGCAGCGGGTGGCCACTGTCACCTACAAAAACGGCCGCATGGCCGAGGTGGCCCTGTTTAACGACAATCAGTATTTGTTGCGCACGGCGGAGCAACACCGAGTTCCCCTCTCCGTGCGGGATGAGCGCCAGGAGGAAGCCATGGCTGGCCTGGTGGGCAATCTCCTTCTGGCGTTCCTTCTGCTGGGTGCCCTGGCACTGTTGATTCGCCGCTCCAGCCAGGTGGCCAACAAAACCCTCGGGTTTGGCCGCAGTCAGCCCCGGGTGCAGCCAGAAGGCGCTGTGTCCGTGCGCTTTGAGGATGTGGCAGGCATCGCCGAAGCCAAAGAGGAACTGCAGGAGGTCGTGACGTTCCTGAAATCTCCAGAGCGCTTCACCTCCATCGGCGCCAAGATTCCAAAAGGCGTTTTGCTTGTGGGACCTCCAGGCACCGGCAAAACCCTTTTGGCGCGAGCCATTGCCGGCGAAGCCGGCGTGCCTTTCTTCTCGATGGCGGCTTCGGAATTTGTTGAACTCTTCGTGGGGGTCGGGGCCAGTCGCGTGCGCGACCTGTTTCGGAAGGCAAAGGCCAAGGCCCCTTGCATCATTTTTATTGATGAAATCGATGCGGTCGGTCGTCAGCGGGGAGCCGGCATCGGGGGGGGGAATGATGAGCGCGAGCAAACCCTCAACCAACTCCTCACGGAGATGGATGGTTTCGAAGACAACTCGGGCGTGATTCTTCTCGCAGCCACCAATCGGCCCGATGTGTTGGATGCGGCGCTGATGCGCCCTGGCCGGTTCGACCGCAGGATCGTTGTTGACCTTCCCGATCGCAAAGGCCGCGAGGCCATCCTTGCGGTGCACGCCCGAACGCGACCTCTCGACGAAACGGTCTCCCTGGCGGACTGGGCGGCTCGAACCCCTGGATTCTCCGGGGCCGATCTCTCCAACCTGCTCAACGAAGCCGCCATTCTCACGGCCCGGCGCCAGGAGAGCCGCATCGATGATCGAGCCATCAGTGATGCGCTCGAGCGCATCACCATGGGTCTCACGGCGGCTCCCCTACAAGACAGCGCCAAAAAGCGCCTGATTGCTTACCACGAGATCGGCCACGCGCTCCTCTCCTGTCTGGTGCCCCACGCCGACAAGCTGGACAAGGTGACCCTGCTGCCCAGGGCAGGCGGGGTTGGGGGATTTGCTCGCACCATGCCCAATGAGGACATTCTCGATTCAGGGCTGATCAGTCGGGCCTATTTGCTGGCCAGGATGGTGGTGGCCCTGGGGGGCAGGGCAGCGGAACTGGTGGTGTTTGGCCCCAGCGAGGTGACCCAAGGGGCCTCCAGTGATCTGCAAATGGTGAGCCGGATCAGCCGTGAAATGGTCACCCGCTATGGCTTCTCCAACCTTGGCCCGGTGGCCCTAGAAGGGGATGGGGCAGAGGTGTTCCTGGGCAGGGATTGGATCCGGGCCGAACCCCACTATTCCCAAGACACAGGCAACAGGATCGACGCCGTGGTGCGCAGCCTTGCCAAACAGTCTCTGGCAACGGCCATCTCGCTCTTGGAACCCAGGCGTGAGCTCATGGATCGTCTGGTGGAGCGGCTCATCCAGGAAGAAACCATCGATGGCGACAGTTTTCGTCAGGAGGTGGAAGCCTGGCAGAAGCAGCATCCAGAGGTGCCTTCCCTAACAGAAACCCTCGTGAAAACCAATCCAAATGAAGCCTCAATCCCGGCTCGCTAACCCCCCGGAAAACCGGATATCCAGGCTTCTCAAGTAGGTGTGCAGGCCCGCATCCTGAATGGGCAACAGCCGGGCGGCCTGACCAGAGTTGTTGACATGGGCATGCCACTGTCCCGGGGGAGTGATGAACACCCCCCCGCTCTCCCAATCGATCCGGGTGGGATGGCGGATCTCGCCTGCCGCGTCAAGCTCGGAGCCCACCAGTGTGTAACAGCCCGGCGAGCATCCCACGATGAGATCGATGGCCACGGATTGGTGGCGATGGGGAGCCTGCACAGCCCCGGGGGGGACCACGCCGAGCATGGCCCACAGTGTGTGGGTCACGGTTCGTGTGGCGGGCAGATCCGCATGGGCCAGCAACACACTCAGGCGATTGCTGCGCGCAGCCGAGGGATCCGCCAGGAGCTGGTTGAGCTCCTGATCAAGACGATCGGCACTGAAGTAGCAAGGGGAGAAACGAGGACCAACGGGGCTCACCCCCAGATATCGCAGCAAGGGACCGTCATGGACCCAATAGAGAAGGCTGGGCTGGTGAGCACTCAGCTCAGGGCAGAGCCCGTGGGGCAGAACAAACACATCGCCCTCAGCCCACTCCAAGGGCATGGCCAAAGGGTCGGTTTGGCCGGGAAAGGCCAACCTTCCCCGGCCGCTACACACATAGAACAACGAACTCGTGGCCAGCGCCTGCGGGCTCAGGGGATCGCCAGGACACACCTGCAGAAAATGGGCGGCCAAAGCAGGGCTCGTTGCCGGGCCATCACAGCCGAGGGCCGCGCTCAAATCCAACGGCAAGATCCGAGAGGAGGAGCCCTCCCATGCCGGTGCGCTCCACTTCTGGTAAGGAATGGGCTCAGTCAGGCCCGCTCGGATCGGATTGGCAGCCTGGCGATAGTCGTAGATCAGGGCCTGGTCCTGCCAGTTGGCAGCAGGCGTGGATTCAGCATCCTCAGGGCAGACGCCCTGGGGGAAAGGGGAGATGGCCATTCCTTAACCCATCTGAGTGGCTGGAGGCTAGACCCAATGGCCAGCTCCTGCCGCACTCCCCCGCTGCAGTTTTGGATCAACCGCCAGCCACGGCTGGCACGATGCTCACCTCGTCGCCGGGGCCAAGCGCGGTGGCTTCATTGTTGAGGAAACGAATATCTTCACTGTTCACATAAAAATTCAGAAAGCGGCGAATTTGCCCATTTTCATCACAGAGCCTTGGGCGAATTCCAGGAAACGTGGCTTCAAGCGTGTCAATCAATTCGGCCACACTAGTCGCGTTAACACTAACGCTGGCCTGCTCACCAGTGTATTTCTGAAGAGGGGTGGGAATAAGAACCTGAACGGGCATGGATGGAAGAAGAAAATCAGAAACGAAAAACGCCCACGGAATGGGTCGTTCAGCCTGCCGCGCAGGACGGTGGCTGATGGGCTTGAGCCCGATCCCAGGCTGTGCGGAAACTCGCCAGCTGGGCTTCGATCGTGTAGGGCTGGCCGATGACATCGGCCACGGCCTCAGTGGTTTTAAGACCGTTGCCCGTGATGTAGGCCACAGTGGTTTCCTCGGGATGAATCTTGCCTTGCTCCGCCAGCTTTTTGAGCACTGCAATTGTTGTGCCACCAGCCGTTTCGGTAAACACTCCCTCCGTTTCAGCCAGCAACTTGATGCCCTCGACGATCTCGGCGTCTGAGACGGCGGCAATGCTGCCACCGGTTCGGCGGGCGATGTCGATGGCGTAGGGGCCATCGGCGGGATTGCCAATGGCAATCGACTTGGCGATGGTCTGGGGCTTGACCGGCTTAATGAAATCTCTTCCTTCCTGAAAAGCCTGGGCAATGGGAGAACATCCCTCGGCTTGGGCGCCACTGAAGCGCACAGGCTTGTCTTCAATTAGACCCACTTGGACAAACTCCTTGAATCCCTTGAAGATCTTCGTGAAGAGCGACCCGGAAGCCAGGGGAGCAATGATGTGATCTGGAAGCTGCCAACCCAATTGCTCAATCACCTCATAACCGAGTGTTTTAGAGCCCTCGGAGTAATAAGGGCGAAGATTAATATTGACAAATCCCCAACCATAGGTGTTGGCGACTTCAGAACAAAGGCGATTCACCTGGTCATAATTTCCCTTCACAGCCATCAAGGTGGGGTTATAGATCAAGGTGCCCAACACCTTTCCAGATTCCAAATCGGAAGGAATAAAGACACAGCAATCAAGACCAGCATGGGCAGCAATCGCAGCCGTTGAATTGGCAAGATTTCCGGTGCTCGCGCAGCTGACAGTTGTAAATCCGAGCTCTCTGGCACGGCTTAAAGCCACGGACACCACCCGGTCTTTGAACGACAACGTCGGCATATTGACGCCATCATTCTTGATGTAAAGGCTCTTTAATCCCAAAACCTTTGCCAGCCGGTTGGCCCTCAGCAGAGGGGTGAAACCGGTGCCCACATCAATCGGATCGGCAGCAACAGGCAAAAACTCCCGATAGCGCCAGATGGACGTGGGTCCAGCTTCAATCGTGGCACGACTAACTCGGGAGCGGATGAGGTCGTAGTCGTAGACCACCTCCAAGGGTCCAAAACACACGTCCTCACAGACATGCCTGGCCCCCAGGTCGTAAAGCTGACCGCACTCTTTGCAGCGAAGGCCCGTAAACGTGGGCCCACCGAGGGTGGTGGGAGACAAGCTAATGGTCACGTCAACGCCATGGTCTGACAAGAAGCTAACAGCCTCAAAGCCAAAGCCAATTTAACCCGACCCCGGAGATCGGAATTTTTGGGTGAGGGGCTGTCCCCTGTGGAAAGCCCAGCCGGCTGCCTACGCTCCAGAGGTGGCACACCCCCTCCTCCCCAAGCTCCCCACCCGTTCCCTTCTGCTCCTGGCGCTCTTGACCCTGGCCCTGGTTGCAGGGGCAGGCGTCCTCGGCCGCCTGGTGGTGGAGTGGCAGTGGTTTGGCCAATTTGGCTTCCAATCGGTGCTTCTGCGCCGCTGGATTTGCCAACTCCTCGTGTTTGTTGGGGTGCTTGGCATCGGCTCACTGTTGCAGCTCAATCAGCTGCAACGCTGCTGGCGTCTTCGCCGGAGCAGCGCCTCCAAAGTGCTTCCGCCCAAGCCGATCTTCAGTCTGAAGAGTCGTGAGCTTGTGCTCACTCTGATCGGCCTGATGGTTCTCTTGAGCGGCGGGCTGGGATACCTGCTCATCCAGGCCAGGGGGCTCATCGCTGAACCCTTTAGCGGAGAGGTGATCACGGGCTTTTCCGTGGTGCGAGATCTGGCCCACCCGGCCCTCATCCTGCTGATGGCCGCGTTGATCCCACCGCTACTGATCTGGCCGCTGAACAGCTTGCGCGTCGTGCTCACGGCGGCCCTGGCCGCATCCGCCACGGCCATGGCCCGGGGTTGGGGTCTCTGGCTGCCTGCCCTGCTGGCCACCCCCTTCGGCGAGGGAGATCCGATCACTGGATTGGATCTGTCGTTCACTGTGCTGCGCCTGCCGGCCATCCATCTGTTTCTAAGCGTGGCGATTGCCCAGATCGCCGTGGGCTTAGCGGCTTGTCTGCTCTTGACGTTGAGCGAGGGGACAACGCTCTCCGATCTCAGCTTTGGCGGTCTCTCGCGCCAGCAACAGCAGGTGTTGCAACCCCAGCTGGCCGTTTTGGCCCTTACGGCTGCGGCGAGCACGGCCCTCGCCCCTTTCGACCTCATGGTGGAAGGGAGCGGTGTCGCCGCAGGTGCCGGTTGGGTGGATCTGCATGTGCGTCTTCCCCTGCGCCTGATTCTGGCCCTGTTGCTCTTTCTCACAGCGGCGGGGCTCCTGGTGCCTGTGCCGGAGGGCTGGTTGCGCCGGGGAGTGTTGATCCCTCTCTCGATCACCAGCCTCAGCTTGCCCATCAGTGAGTGGGTGTTAGCACCATTGGCCCAACGGTTCCTGGTTCAACCGCGTGAGTTGACCCTGGAAACGCCCTATTTGGCGCGCAGCATTCAGGCCACCCGGAAAGCTTTCGGCCTGGAACGGGTGCGCACGCTCACCCTGGAGCCCCGCCAGACCGTCAGTGCAGCCGATCTGGCCTCCGCCCCTGGCACCCTGGACAACATTCGGCTTTGGGACAGCCAACCCCTGATTGCCGCCAACCGGCAGCTACAGCAACTCAGGCTGTATTACGCCTTTACTTCAGCGGCCGTTGACCGCTATCCCCTGCAGGGCCTCTCGCCCAGGGACACCAGCCAACAGGTGCTCATTGCGGCCAGGGAACTGGATAGCCAGGCCCTGCCGAAGGGATCGCGCACCTGGCTCAACAAGCATCTGGTCTTCACCCATGGCCATGGCTTCACGGTTTCCCCGGTCAATGCCGCAGGCCCAGATGGGCTGCCATTGTTTTTCGTGAAGGATTTGGGCCGCAGCGCCCGGGTGCAGGGCATCCCGCAACTCGGCATTAGCGATGCCGAGGCCCGCCAGGCTCTGCCCATCGGCCGTCCCAGCCTCTATTTCTCTTCCGGCCCAGCTCCTTATGCCGTCGCCCCCACACAAGTCAAGGAGTTTTCCTATCCCGAGGGCGATCTGAATGTTTATACCCATTACGATGGCGGCGTAGGGATCTCGCTGGCCCAGACTTGGCAAAAAATTGCCGCAGCGATTTATCTCCAAGAACCAAGAATTCTCTTCACCGGAGCCATTACCCCCCGCTCACTGTTGCTGCTGCGCAGGCAGGTGAACAAACGACTTGAGGCTTTGGCCCCCTTCTTGAGCTTTGAGAGCAAGCCTTATTTGGTGACAGCGCGCGTAACGGGAGGCAGCGGCTATCGACCAGAACAACATCAATACTGGCTTTTGGATGGCTTCACAAAAAGCCGCTCCTATCCATACAGCGACCCCAACCCACAGGGTCTTCGCTATTTTCGCAACCCGATCAAGGCCGTTGTGGATGCCCACGATGGCAGGCTTTGGTTTTATGTGAGTGACCGGGAAGATCCCCTGTTGAAAACCTGGATCAAGGCTTTTCCAGAGCTGTTTCAGCCCATTGAGGCCATGCCCAAAGCCCTGCAGCAACACATCCGGGTGCCCCAGGGCCAATTTGATATCCAATCGGAAAGACTTTTACGTTATCACGTCACAGATGTACGCACATTTTATAACGGAGATGATGTTTGGAGTGTGCCCCTGGAGATCTATGGCAACACCACAACCCCCGTGCAGCCCTATTACGTCACGATGGAGCTTCCAGGGGAAGATCGCTCAGAGTTTGTGATGCTGCTTCCCTTCACCCCCCTCAAACGCACAAACCTGGTTGGTTGGTTGGCCGCCCGAAACGACCCCCCCAACTATGGGGAGCTTCTGCTGGTGCGATTCCCGCAGCAACGCCTTTTGCTTGGTCCTCAGCAGATCTCGGCTCTCACGGATCAAGATCCTGTGATCAGCCTTCAATTTGGACTCTGGAACCGCATGGGTTCCCGACTGTTTCGAGGCAACATGCTTGTGCTACCCATCGGCAGGGGGTTGCTTTATGTTGAACCGATCTACCTGCAATCCAAAACAAATAATTTACCCACCCTCGTCCGTGTGGTCGTCTCCGATGGCCGCAAGTTTGTGATGGAGAGAGATCTGCGAACGGCTCTCGACAAACTGGTGGGTACAGTCCCTGCCACTGCAGCTGATCGCCCCGCCACCGACAATCTGATGCAGCTGGAGCAAACCCAATCCAGCCCCTTGCCCTAGACGACAAAAAAATGGGCCCCATAAGGGGCCCACGCTATTCAATGAGCTTGTGCCTCCGATCTGAGATCTAGACAGCCACAGCTGTTTTGGGATCGAGTGCACCCTTGGCGTAGAGGGCAGCGTAGTAATTGATGTCGCGCTGCTTGATCTTGCTGGCATTACCGGCGCACCAGAACTGCTGATAACGGTCCAGGCACACCTTCTTCATGTAGGCGCGGGCCGGCTTATTGAAGTGGCGGGGGTCGAAATTAGCAGGATCCTTAAAGGCTGCCTCCCGAACCGCAGCCGTGAAGGCCAGGCGGTTGTCGGTGTCGATATTCACCTTGCGCACCCCGTTGCGGATGCCTTCCTGGATCTCCTCCACGGGCACGCCGTAGGTCTCAGGGATGGCCCCGCCGTACTGATTGATCATGTCCAGCCATTCCTGAGGAACGGAGGAGGATCCGTGCATCACCAGGTGGGTGTTGGGGATGGCCTTGTGGATCTCGGCGATGCGGCTGATGGCTAACACTTCGCCCGTGGGCTTGCGGGTGAATTTGTAGGCGCCGTGGCTGGTGCCAATGGCGATGGCCAGGGCATCAACCTTGGTCTTGGCCACGAAGTCCGCAGCTTCGTTGGGGTCGGTGAGCAGCTGGCTGTGGTCGAGCTTGCCTTCAAAACCGTGGCCATCCTCGGCATCGCCCATGCCGGTTTCCAGGGAACCCAGGCAGCCCAGTTCACCCTCCACGCTCACGCCCACGGAATGGGCCACGTCGACGACGTCCTTGGTGACGCGCACGTTGTACTCGTAGGACGCAGGGGTTTTGGCGTCGGCCTCGAGAGAGCCATCCATCATCACGGAGGTGAACCCGTTGGTAATGGCTCCAAAGCAGGTGGCGGGGCTATTGCCATGGTCTTGGTGCATGACCACGGGGATATCGGGATAGGTTTCGACGGCCGCCAGGATGAGATGCCTCAGGAAGCTTTCGCCGGCGTATTGGCGGGCGCCGCGAGAGGCCTGAAGGATAACGGGGCTGTCGGTCTCATAGGCCGCCTCCATGATCGACTGCACCTGCTCGAGGTTGTTGACGTTGAAGGCCGGGATGCCATAGCCGTTCTCAGCGGCATGATCGAGCAGCAACCGAAGCGGGACAAGCGCCATGGGGAAAACCTCGCGTGGTGGAAAAGCGTCGGCAGCGCGTTAAGCCGCCGGGTCTGGGCGGGAGTCTAGGGGATGCTCCTACCGATTCCCCCTTGAGACCGGACCCAAGAAAACCGCCGGCCAAAAAAAGGCCTCGCCAACAGGCGAGGCCAACTTGAGGATTCAACTTCTGGGGAGCTTGATCAGGGCTCCACGGAAGGCGAAGGCGTTGGCCCGTTGAAGGCCAACAGCGATACATGATCAGAAAGATCAGTCGACCAGGTGCTCGCGGCGCAAAGCCGAGACGAGATAGTCGTGCTCCCGAGCGGCGCGACGGGCTTCCTCAGCCTGGCGGGCCATTTGTCGGGCAGTGGTGATGGACATGGAAGTGCCTCCTTAGGAATCTGTTGACGCATCAACAGGTGGATGGCGCGTTGCTTCAGAAGGCGAACCCTCCTACTTCCGCCGACCAGGCCCATGGAGACCACGGAACCCGAATCGGTCAACGATGCTCAAATGGTAGCAATCGCTACTGAATCAGCCAGGTATTCCAGAGTTCGGTTCCCCGTCGTTTCCCATACCAGGCTCTGTCACAAGCGGGCTGGCGGGAGTGGGCTCTGCTGGGCCACATCACACACCCGCTGGCTCGCCACCGCCTCCGCCAAACCAGGCACCATCGGCCGTCCCTCGCGGATCGCTTGCACCCACCAGCCCATGAGCCGCGCCACCGGTGCGATCCTCCCGTCTTCCCAGGTGCGGGCAAAGGCCAAATGTGGATCCACAGACAGCTCCCGCAGCGTTCTCTCGCCAGGTTCCCCGCACCAGAGTTGAAAGCCGTGCACGTAGTCAGACTGGCGAGCGGAGCCCAAAACCAGGGTGGCCTCGCTGCCGTAACACTCAAGCCAGCAGCCGCGGCCATGCCGGGCCACGGAGGCCAAGGTCACCTGGGCCGGCACAGCGACCCCGGCCGAGGATTCCAGCTCGAGCTGCACCAGGGCGATATCCGAGGCATCCACAGCAGCCATGCGCCCATCGCCTGGCAGAGGACGCTCTGGGATCGCCGTGCTCAACGTCGCCTGCACCCGTCGACTTGGTCCCACAAGCCAGTGGAGCATGTCGAACGCGTGGGTGCCCAGGGCACCCAACACGCCACCGCCCGCTGCTGCTTGGCAATACCAGCTCCAGGGGCGGGTCGGGTCGGCCCGGCTGCTCATCAGCCAATCGAGTTTCACCAGCCAGGGGGTTCCGAGCGCCCCTTGCTGCAGGAGGCGCTCCAGCTGTTGAAACAACGGAACAGCTCGATATTCGAAATCGACAGCCACCGTGAGTCGCCGCTGCAACGCCAGCCGTTGCAAATCCTCAGCGTCTTGAGCGCAGAGGGTGACAGGTTTTTCAAGCAGAAGGTGCTTGCCGGCGAGCAGGGCCGCCCTGGCCAGCTCCAGCCTGGGCTCCGGTGGGGTGGCCAGCACGAGGGCCTCAATGGAGGGATCGGCCAAGAGGGCCTCAAAAGTGGGAGCCCCTGGCAGACCAACGGCCGCAGAGGCCGCTTGCAGACGCTTGGGGTTGGGGTGCCAAAGGGCAACGGGCTCGGTGCCCGCACACGCCCGCAAGGCAGGCACATGCACTTGCACACCAAAACCCAAACCCACCACAGCCACCCTGAGGGGCTGCCCCGGCATGGGATCAGCCATCGTCAGCCTCCCGGGTTTTGGGCGAAGAGGCGCCCAAGAGATCGCTGGCGGCTTGACAGGCTGCCCTCAGGGTTTCGGTGCTTAGGGCATCTCCTGAGGCCGCCTGCCATTCAGCGCGGAAACGGGGCAGACCATTGACGGAAATGTCGCGATAGAGCTCCTGGCTGCAATCCAATTCCATGACGTACAACTGGCTTGGGGCCGGACGGTTGGACGGGGCCTCAGCCTCAGAGGCCTGGGCCATGGGCTGGAAGCGGCTGAGGACCGTGAGTTGGCCATCGCGGGAGAGTCGCAGACTGCCGGAATCCCACCATTGGCGCCCTTCCGCCGTGGCGGGCACCTCGTGCCACTCCACCGGTCCGGCCCAGGCCACCGGAACGTCGCCAAGGCCCAGCAACGCGGCGAAGCAGCAGCACAAGGCCAAAACAAGGGAGAGCAGGCGGCGTGAGGTCATGCCGCCACGGGCCTGCCAACGGGCCTGCGGCTGTGAAGACGCAACAGGTGGGCCACGGTGGCTCGCAATTCTGGGCGGGGCACAATCAGATCCACAAAGCCATGGTCCTGGAGGTACTCAGCCGTCTGAAACCCCTCAGGCAATTTCTCGCGGAGGGTCTGCTCGATCACCCGCCGCCCCGCGAAACCAATCAGGGCCCTGGGCTCGGCCAAAATCAAATCACCCAACATGGCAAAGGAGGCCGTCACTCCTCCGGTGGTGGGATGGGTGAGCAGGGGCAAATAGAGCAGCCCAGCTCGACGATGCCGTTCCAGCGCTCCAGAAACCTTCGCCATCTGCATCAAACTGAGCATGCCTTCCTGCATGCGGGCCCCCCCCGAGGCGCACACCACCAGCAGGGGCACGGTGCGGGCGGTGGCCTCCTCGGTGAGGCGGGTCAGCTTTTCCCCCACCACCGATCCCATGGAGCCCCCCATAAAACGGAAATCCATCACCCCAAGAGCCAACGGCTGACCGTCCAGCCGACACAGCCCCGTCACGATGGCGTCTTTGAGCCCAGTCGCCTGCTGGGCATCGCGCAGGCGATCGGCATAGCTGCGCCGATCTTTAAACGCCAGGGGATCCATCGGAGCCAGGTCGGCATCTAGGGCCTCGAAACTGCCAGGATCCACGAGGAGCCGGAGACGCTCCTCACTGTCAATGCGGTGGTGATGCCCACAACCCTTGCAGACACTGGCATTGGCCAACAGGTCCTTGCGATACATCACAAGAGCGCAGCGCGGACATTTGCTCCACAGCCCATCGCCCTCGTCCATTTCCTGCACCTGGGCACTGCGGGCAACAGGGAGGTTTTTGCGGCGGTCGGCAAACCAGTCAAACAGCGACATAGGGCAGAGCGGAGGGAGAAAGGCAGGAAGAGACTTGGGACCGAGATCGCGCGGCTGCGAGTGGCATCTGCAAGATTGAGCTCTATTAAAAAACCTTTAGGGCCCGGCTGCCCAGCCGTCGACTCTTTTGCTTCGTCGCAGGGGCATGCCGATCAGGCTGATCCGGTGCCCCTCAACAATGCCCACCAGGGTCCAGCCCCCGTCAGCCAGATCAACACGCCGCCCACAGCCAAGAAGGGAACGAAGGGGATTGGTTGGTGGCGTTTCACAACCCCTGCGGCGAGGGCCACCCCCCCGACAAGCGCCGCCAGGAGCACCGACACCAGCACTGCCACAGCCAACCCCAATGGGCCCAGCCAGGCCCCGAGCAGGGCCGCCACCTTGGCGTCGCCTGAGCCGAGGGCCGGGCGACCCATCCAACGGGCTGCCAGGACGCTCAGCAGATCAAATCCCATCAACCCAAAGGCTGCCGCCAGCAGGTGGGAGGTCATCAGTTGACGCCCCACAGCCATCGGTTGCGGCCATGCAAGGGCTGCCGTGACCAGCCATCCCACCACCACCCCCCAACGGCAGATCGGCTCGGGAATCCAGAGTTGATCGAGATCGATCAGGGCGAGCAGCAACAGAAGACTCACCAGAATCCAGCCTGCGATCCATAGCCACGGCTGGGCTGGAGCGCTGCCCATGGCGTCGGGTTTGGCCAGGAGCACGATCACCCACAGGCCACTGCAGAGGGCCTCCACCGCCGGATAACGGCCGCTGATCGGGGCCTGGCAGTAACGGCAGCGAGCGCGCAGCAGAAACCACCCCAATAAAGGGATGTTCTCAAACCAAGCCAGGGTTGTGCCACAGCGAGGGCAGTGACTGGCAGGCCACAGCACCGATTCCTCCCTGGGAACTCGCCAAACCACCACATTGAGGAAACTGCCCACACAGGCCCCGAGCAGGGCCGCCAGAAGGGCGAGCTCTGCGGCGGGGCGATGAAACGAGAAAACCTCGACCAGCGACTGGGGGATCAAGGTGGCAGGGGGGGAAGCGTTGGCGAAACCGAGGAGGGAATCAGGAGAGATTCTTTTTCTCTTCGATCATTCGGTGGATGATTGGTGTAAGAATGAGTTCCATGGCGAAGCCCATCTTCCCTCCATTCACAACGATACTTGTGGGGCTAGACATGAAGGAATCATGGATCATGTCCAACAGATAGGTAAAATCTATTCCCCACTTTTCCCTGGCCCCCTTGCGGAAGTGAATGATCACGAAGCTCTCATCTGCCGTCGGGATGTTGCGGCAGATGAAGGGATTGGAAGTATCCACCGTCGGCACTCGCTGGAAATTGATATCCGTGCGGCTGAATTGGGGGCAAATATGATTAATGTAGTCGGGCATTCTCCGCAGAATTGTATCGACAATGGTTTCAGCTGAATAGCCCCTCTCAGCGTTGTCGCGATGAATTTTCTGAATCCACTCCAGATTGGCGATCGGCACCACACCCACCAGAAGATCAGCGAAGGAGGCCACGTCATAGCCATCCCCTTCCACACCACCGTGCAAGCCCTCGTAGAAGAGCAAATCGGTGGCGGCGGGAAGGGACTCCCAAGGCGTGAATTGCCCAGCTTCAAGCTGGGTGCCTAGCCGGGCGTTGTGGTGAGCAGCCTCCTCCGGGGAATGGAGGTAGTAACGCTGCAAGCCCGTGCCGGTCTCTCCGTAGACGCGGAAGAGCTCCTCAAGCTTGTCGAAGAGGTTGGACTCAGGACCAAAATGGGAAAAATTCTCCCCGCGGGCCACCGCCTCGGCCATCGCCTCTTTCATCGGGCCTCGCTCGTAGCGGTGGTAGCTGTCGCCCTCCACCACGGCTGGCACGATCCCTTCCCTAGCGAAGATGTGCTCAAAAGCACGCTTCACGGTGCTCGTGCCCGCGCCTGAGGAACCGGTGACGGCAACAACCGGGTGACGCTTTGACATCGGACACAGTGAGGAGAGGCGACAGAGAGTTTGGCAGGTCGTCGGCCCCGGCTTCCCTTCACCCCCGGGAAAGATGGATCAAATTGAAACCGGGGCTCTCGTGAGCTCCGCCTCCAGCTGCTCGCCCATGGCCTGGCAGCCCAGCCGGATGGTGCCTTCGCTCCAGAGATCAGCCGTGCGGAAGCCGGCAGCCAGAACACGGTCCACGGCTGTTTCGAGGGCAGCGGCTGCCTCCTCTTGCTTGAGCCCCAACCGCAACATCATGGCGGCGGAAAGGACCATGGCGAGGGGGTTGGCCACATCCTGGCCCGCCAGATCAGGAGCCGAGCCATGGATGGGCTCAAACAGCCCCGGCCCGTTGTCTCCTAGCGAGGCCGATGGAAGCATGCCAATGGATCCACTGAGCATCGCCGCCTCATCGCTCAGGATGTCTCCGAAGAGATTGCTGGTGAGCAAGACGTCAAATTGGCGAGGAGCCCTGACCAACTGCATGGCGGCATTGTCCACATACAGGTGGCTGAGCCGGACGGAGGGAAACTCGGCAGCATGGATCGCTTCCACCCGCTCCCGCCAAAGCTGGCTCACCTCGAGCACGTTGGCCTTGTCGACCGAGCAGAGCTCACTGCGACGGTTGGCCGCCAAAGCAAATGCCACCCGCGCAATGCGATCCACCTCATCGGCAAAGTAGGCCATGGTATTGAAAGCCCGCACCCTTCCTTCGGCCTCCACCCGGCCTTTGGGAGTTCCGAAATACACCCCACCAGTGAGCTCTCGCACCACCAACAGATCCACCCCTTCAATCACCGATCGCTTGAGGCTGCTGGCCTCCAACAACGCTGGCAGGATCTTGACGGGCCTGAGATTGGCAAACAGCCCCATGGCCGAACGCAGGGCGAGCAGGCCTGTTTCCGGCCGTTTTTCGCGCGGCAAGTGGTCGTAGCGAGGGTAGCCGATCGCGGCCAGCAACACCGCATCGGCTGAGCGGGCAGCCTCCAGGGTGGCGGCCGGCAGGGGCTCACCACAAGCCTCGATCGCTGCCCCACCGAAAGGACGCTCATCGAACGCCAGGGTGAAGCCGTGGCGGTGGCTCACCACCTCAAGCAGCCGACGAGCCACGGCCATGATCTCCGGGCCTATCCCATCGCCAGCGAGCAGGGTGATCTGGTGGGTGGTCATCAGATTGGTCTAGGCAATGGGTGGAAGTCGGGCGCAGTGCGCCCAACCCCCGTTTGAGGCTACCCAGCCGTGCTGCCACACCCTGCTCAGTCCGTCCGGTCCGCTTTGAGCTGCCGGAGGGTGCGTGCCATCTCTGGCAGCTTGTTAAAGGCTGCGGAGCAACGCAACCAAAGTTTGTTGGAAATGGCGGGGTAGCCACTCACCACCTCTCCGGCCGGCACATCGCCATGGATGCCGGACTTGGAGGACGCAATGGCTCCATCGCCGAGGGTGGCCCGATTGGCCACACCCACCTGGCCAGCCAGAATCACCCCATCTCCCAACCGTGCTCCACCTGCGATGCCAACCTGGGCCGCAAGGGCACAGCCCCGCCCGATCGTCACCCCATGACCCACGTGCACCAGGTTGTCGATCTTGGTGCCAGCACCCACCCGGGTTTCCCCCACGGAGGGGCGATCGATCATGGTGCCGCAGCCCACCTCGACCCCATCCTCCAAGATCACCCAGCCGGTCTGAGGCATCTTCCGCCAGCCCGCGGCGGTGGGCACAAAACCAAACCCCTCCGAACCGATCACGGCGCCTGAATGCACCACACAGGCCCCTCCCAGGCGGGATCCGGGATGGAGCACGGCGTTGGCGTGAATTTCGCAGCCCCTGCCAAGGTGCACGTTCTCCACAAGCACCACTCCCGGGTGGATCACGCACGCGTCGGCCACCACACAGCCAGGGCCGATCACGGCATGGGCACCCACGTGGGCGCCAGGGGCGACGACGGCATCGGCACTGAGCACCGCCGTGGCATGCACCCCGGGAGGGGGCATGCGCCTGGGGTAGAGGGCTTCGAGGGCCTCAGCGAAGGCCAGGCGGGGCTGGGGCACAGCCACCCAGGCCAATCCCCTGCTGCTGGCCAACTCCTGCAGGCTGGGATCGGGGAAGAGAACCACCGCCGCCGCAGCGGTGGCCTCCAAGATGGTTGCCGGGGCGTGGCCAGGCTCCAGGAAACTGAGCTGTCCCGAGCCGGCACGATCAAGGGATTCCGCTCCCAGGATTTCAGGATCCTCCGCCAGATGGCGGGGCGTGGCCTCATCCACCGCAGGAAGCTGGCTGAGCAAACGGCTAAAGCGCATGGGGAAAAGGAGGCTCGGCCGAGAATGTGGGGCGGATCGTAGGTCTCCCCGCTTCCCGCAGTTTGCAGAGTGGCGTCTACCCCACGGAGGTAAGCACGAGGTGATCGCGGTGCACCACCGCACTGCCGGCCTCCCCGAGGCGGCGGCGAATCTCCTCCCGACTCAGACCCAGAACGCTGCGAAGCTCTTCACTTCCCAAGCCGCACAGACCGCGACCGATCTCTCGGCCATCCAGACCTAGCAATCGCACGGGCGCATACCGCTCAAAAGATCCCTCCACCGCCTGGATGCCCACCGCCAGGAGCGACGCCCCCTGGTGGCAGAGGGCCCGCTCAGCACCGGCATCCACCACCAAACTGCCGCTCGGGATCAAGGCGTGAGCCAACCAGCCCTTGCGGTCGGACAGGGGGGTGGCACTCGGCTGAAACACGGTTCCCACCTGCCCTCCAGCCAGCAGGGCATCCAAGACGGCAGGATCCCTTCCATCTGCCAAACGCACCCGAATGCCGCTGGCCGTGGCTATACGGGCGGCCGTGAGCTTGGTGGTCATGCCACCGGTGCCCCACTGCCCCCCTCCCCCAGCCACCTCTTGAAGACGCTCCAGATCTGCCAGGTCGCTGACCTCAGTAATCGGCACAGCTTGCGCGTCGATGCGGGGATCGGCCGAGTAAAGCCTATCCACATCGGTGAGCAGCACAAGCTCATCGGCAGCGATAGCCACAGCCAGCAATGCCGAAAGGGTGTCGTTATCACCAAAGCGCAACTCATCGGTGGCGAGGGTGTCGTTCTCATTAACGATGGGCACCACATTCCACTCCAATAGTTGTTCAAGGGTCCGGCAAGCCCGGCGATAGCTGCGCCGGGAAGCCAGATCGCCTCGGGTCAAGAGCACCTGAGCCACCGTCAGTCCCCGGACAGCAAAAGCTTCCTGATAGAGCGCCATCAGCCGTCCTTGCCCCACGGCCGCTGCCGCCTGCAGCGCAGCCACGTCTTGGGGACGGCGGGGGAGGGCAAGGGCTGAGCACCCCAGGCCCACGGCCCCGCTGGTCACCAGGGCGATACGCTCGCCGGCCCTTTGGGCACGGGCGATGGAGGTGGCCAAATCCGTGATCACGGCCGCTGTAGAGCGGTCCGGTTGGCCACGCAGCAGGCTTGTGCCCACCTTGATCACGCGGCGCGGTGGCGTGCGGTTCAGGGCCACCTCTTCCAGAGCGGATGGCGCAGGACGCGGGCCAATTCAAGCTCCCAACTTTGAAGGCGATACTGGCGACTGGCCAGTCCGCTGGGATCGATCGGCTTCACGAGGACCGTAAACAAGCCGACGCGATTGCCAGCGAGCACATCCGTGAACACCCGGTCACCCAGCAGGGCCACCTGGGCGGCAGGAACATTGAGCTCCTGGATCACCCGACGCAGGGGACCTCGACGGGGCTTGGCTGCACCGGCGGTGTAAGGAAGACCCAGGCGCTTGGACAGTCCTCCGATCCTGCGCCGTGAGGGGTTGTTGCTGAAGAGGTGAATGGGCACCTGGGACCGCACCTCGTGAATCCATCGCTCTGCGGAGGCAGGCAGCATGGAGCTGCGATGGGGCAGGAGGGTGCAATCCACATCGATCACCAAGGCCCTGATTGGGAGGCCCGCCTGAGCCTCCAAGGCCCCCAGGGTGAGCTGGGGCAAAGCACAGCCAGGGGTCCAGTCAGGAGTGAGCAGTTGGCGCAACATCAAAACTTCTCAGCCGTCCCGTTCACGTTCATCCAGCTCGGCTTCGATCCGCGGCTGGATCCGCTCAAATTCCTCGCCCTCCACTACCAGAGCTTGGGACCCATCCATGCGAGCCACAACAAAAAAAGGATCCAAGGGAATATAAAGACCGTATTCCCGATTGTCCGCCCGGAATTGAATCAATAATTCATACAAATCACTCTCTTCGTCTCCATCCTCAAGCTCATCCTCCAGCTCCTCGTCGAGCTCATCTGGATCCGGTTCTTCCAGTTCACCGCTCACGGTGAGAGTCACGGCGGAGCGCACCAGGGTGAGGTCGTGTTCCTGCAAGACCACATCCGCCACTGAAAGAATCGGTTCGGCTCCTTCCAAGCTCTCGATCACCTCATCCTTCTCCCCATCCCCCTGGGCGATCCGCACCAGGCACACCGGGGTATCCACAGGCGTCAGAAGGGCGTACTCCTTGCCATCCAAAGGGATCAGATGCTCCAGAAAACAAAGGATCTCCCTGCCAGCGTGATCCTTTACCAAGACGGTGGGCACATCTCCTGAACCGGTCAGGTCAGGGGGTTCAGGGGTCATGAGGTGTCAGAGCGGGGGAAATGGGGAAACAGGGTTGGGTTCGTTCAGGGAACCCTCCCGCAACCATTGTTCCAGGAGCAGAGCAGCGGCAGCGCTATCCAGTCTCCCGCTTCGATCCTTTTTCAAACCAAAGCGGTCTGCCGCCGCCCAACTGGTGGCGTGCTCATTGACCCAAACCACAGGCAACACCAGCCCTTGTGCCGCAATGAACCTCTCCAGCAGGCGCCCATAGCGAAGGCTATGGCGGGCTTGAGGGGTGAGCTGCTGGGCGGCATCGAGTGGCAGCCCCACCACAAGCAGCTTGGCCTGACGATGCAGGGCGAGGGCTGCCAGGCTTTGGGCATCCAGCTCGGTGCTTCGCCGATGCAGTGCCGGGAGCGGAGTGACCGTGACCCCCAAGGGATCGCAGCCGGCCACTCCGATCCTTTTGCGGCCCACATCGAGAGCCAGGGCAGAACAGGGAGGGCAGGGATGCACTCAGCGCTGACCAGCTGGGGTGGGCAGGGAGCCAGGAGAAGGTTTCCACTGCTCAAGCATGGCTTCCAAACGAAGGGCTGCCTGACGTGCAGGCTGGGCTTCTTGGCGCCGCCAAACGGTGCGGGCCATCAAAATTTGCTCCCCTAACAGGCTGGCGCCAAGGCTCTCGAGCCAGGCATGACGCGCTTCGTCATCGCGATCGGCACGCAACACGAGGGCGGTGCCAGGCTTGGCTAGGCGATGAAGCAACCATTCGCAGGCTGGTCCGTAAAGATCTTCACGACCGGGTTGGAGGCTCAGCTCAGCCACAACGCCAACCTCAGGATGATGAATCTGGTGGCGAATGGCTGCGACCGCTTCATTGCGGCTGCCGTCCACCAACATCCAGCCACAGCCACCAGATTGATCCAGCAGATCTTCGATGCGGCGGTCGAAAACATGGCGCAGGTGGGCAGGACAGCAAGACTGCTCCAGATGCCAAAGCAGGGCTGCGGTCTGGCGAGTCAGGGGCTGCTCCTTGAGGCCAGAGGGCAGCGATGGTGATGGAGCCTGCGACTGCCATTGCCAGAGCTGGTCCGAGCGCACCTGTTGGAAGCCCTGAGCCCGCAAAAAGGCAAGCCGGGGCCCATCGAGCACGGAGGACGTGGCAATCCAACTGACCACTCCTTTGGTGCTCTGGATCGCCTCTCGCACCAGCGCCTCCACCACCTCCGATTCGGGAGGAGAAAAGCCGCCACGACGTTGGGCTAAAGCCAGATGATCGACCTCCCAACAGGTACCGCGTCGGTTCAAACGCCGGGTCACGATCAATCCAAGGGGCTGGGGTGGCTGGGAGGGTGGGCGAATCAGGGCCACATGAACCACCGGGCCATGGGGGAGAGAGGGCACCATGGCACCCAAAAGCCTCTCTGGCAGAGCGAGAAGCAGGGAACGCTGAAGCAGGGGCAAGAGGGGAAGAAAGGCCGGATCCTGAAGGAGGGGCAGGTGCCAGCCCTGAAGACGTTCCACACCCCAACCCTGGGGCAGAGAGCCCCGAAGTCGATCCATGCCGAGTCGAATCCGCTCAACGTGTTGCAAACCTAACGACATGGCCAGGGAGGGGGGCCGCACAGAAGCCTGAAGAGTCAACAGAAGACCACAAAATTTTAGGCCGCAAACCGCTTAGGCCAAGCGAGCCAACCGGCAAGCTGGGCGACCTACGACAGGACTCTTCGCAAGAAATGGCTCATGTGGGACGGATGAGCACCAGGGGGGTGCGCTCGTTGGCATTGCCGGCAGGGTTGGGGCGTAGAGCCCTCTCGATCAGGTGAAGGTCGCTTCCGCGGCTGGCTGCCAACACCTTCACCCGACCCAAATCATTCACATCCACCACTGCCACAGCGACCCCCAAGGCCGCTGCCATCTCTTGACAGAAGATCTCTGGATGGTGAGGTCCCAAGACCAAAGTCTGGTCATAGGGAGGGGTGGTGCCGGTGACGTCATCGATCAATCGGGCCTGCTCACCCGCCAGGCGATAGAACCCTCCCTTGCTGCCGAGCAGCTTGAGCACGAGGCCACCGATCCAGGCGCAAAGCACTCTGGCTGGCCCCACGATGTCAATCAAGGTCTGTAAACCGCAGGCGGTGGCCAGGCTGCTGGTTGGGTGGAACACCCGGCAGAGCAGACGGGCCAACATGGAGGGTTCCACGGTGGAGGGGTGGTTGTAGCGACCCTGCATCACCGCCAAGGGGGTCTCCCCGATGGTGAGCACATCATTGGGCTGGATCAGGGCTCCGCAATACCTCTCCAAAACCTCGGTTGGATCATCCAATACGCCGAGCAGATGGGTTTTCACAGGCAACACCCGACATCCCTCGCCCTGGCGCCAGGAGGCGGAAGCAGGCTGCAGGGGCACCGGCTTCTGCAAAGGCACAAGCAGACCATTGCGGCGGGTGAGACGCCCGAAGGGTCCGTAGTTGATCCAAGCAATATCCAGCCAGAGTGTGTCCAGGATCGACGCTGCGTCCACACCCGCTGGGGGTTCAAGGCTGATGGACAAGCGTGCCCCCGTGGTTTTGAGGCCTTTGACGATGTAGGCGGCCCAATAGCCATCAGCCCGTGCCGGTTCATCTGGATGCATCGCAGTGATCTGAACCCGCCGGCGCACTTCTGAGAGATCTGTGCGCCCAAGCAGCACAGGATTCACCTGGATCTCGGGGACAAAGACCTCCATGCGCGGGTGGGGGTTGCGAATCCGGATCTCCCCTTCCACTTCGAGGGCATCGCCCTGGCGGCGAACCTGGAACGGCCCAGCTTCCAACAGCAGGGGTGAAGCAGGTCTGAGACGATGGCGCAGCTCAAGCCACACAAGGGCCAAGCCGAAAAGCAGCAGGACGATCAACAACGTGGACAACAGAAGGGACAAACCCGAACACCCGCAGGAATCTGGTGCAGGAGCGTAGGGGCAGCAGCGGCCCTAGGTTCGCTTGGATGGCACCGGCCCGGCCACTGGCATGCGCAAAACCTTTGTTCTGGACACCAACGTGCTTTTGCACGACCCGAAGGCCCTCACAAGCTTTGAGGACAACGCCGTGGTGGTCCCCATTGAGGTGGTGGAAGAGATCGACCGCTTCAAGCGGGATCCTTCCGAAAAGGGACGCAACGCCAGGCAGGTGTCGCGGCTGCTCGATCAATTTCGGGAAAAGGGCAACCTGGCCGACGGCGTGATCATCAACGAAGCCAGCGGCGGAAGCCTGAAAGTGGTGTTTTGCAGAAGTGAAACTCTGCAGCAGTTGCCCCCCGAATTGAAGGGCGGCAACGGCGACAACAACATCCTCGCAGTGGCCCTGGAGCAACGGCTTCAGGAGGTGATGGGGAGCCATCTGCCGGTGGTGCTGGTCACCAAAGACACCAACCTCCGCATCAAGGCCGATGCGGTGGGTCTGATTGCCCAGGACTACACCACCGACAAGGTGGACATCGCTGATCTTTATCCGGGTTTCTGCGAAGTGTGGGCCAGCGCCGAGCAGATGGACCAAGTCAAGAAACAAGGCGGATTGCCAGTGGCCAGCCTGCCTGCGGGCCATCCCGACCTGGTGGCCAACGAGGGCGTGACCCTTGTGGATCAGGCCCAACCCAACCACACTCTGCTGGCCCGTTTCCATCAAGAAAGCGGGGTACTTCAACCGTTGCAACGGGCCCCCAAGGTGCGCATGGGTGCCATCCAGGCCCGCAACAGGGAGCAGACGTTTGCCCTGGATCTGCTGTTGGATCCTGACATCCAGCTCGTGACCCTGATCGGCAAAGCCGGCACGGGGAAAACATTGCTGGCCCTCGCCGCAGGCCTGCACATGGTGGCTGATGAACGGGCCTATGACAGGCTTCTCGTCACCCGACCCGTCATTCCCTTGGGGAAAGACATTGGCTTCTTGCCTGGCGACATTGAAGAGAAAATGGGACCCTGGATGCAACCAATTATTGACAATTTAGACTACCTACTTGGTGCCAGCGAAAGTCAGGGCAGCAGTCGGGCGGGCCAACGAGCACCGCGTAACAGCTGGACCGATCTAAAGGGCATGGGACTGCTAGAAGTGGAAGCAATCAGCTACATTCGTGGTCGCTCAATTCCACGCCAATACATGGTGGTTGATGAAGCCCAGAACCTCACACCTCATGAAGTAAAAACCATCGTCACTCGGGTCGGGGAAGGCACAAAAATTGTGCTCACTGGCGACCCCTATCAAATCGACAATCCCTATGTCGATGCTGAGAGCAATGGCCTGACCTGGCTGGTGGAACGTTTCAAAGGCCAGAGCCTTGCGGGGCATGTCACCCTCATGCGTGGCGAACGTTCCCCCCTGGCAGAGCTAGCCGCGAATCTGCTTTGAAACGTGCCCCATGAGCTGCTACTACCCCCTGCTTGGGCTCCCCCACGGATTGGATGCCAGCCTGAGCTATTCAAGCCACACCCTCAATCAACGCGCAGGCCAGCAGCCCCCCTTTCCCCAGCAACACCTTCTCGAGCTTGCCCTCTATGGGATCGAAGCGGGAGCCTGGAGGTTGCGCGACACCCTCACTGTTCCAACGCATGGGGATCGCGTGGTCCTGGCCTCCAGCTACGGTTTGGCCCCCGGTGAGTTGCTTGTGGCGGTGCCCGTCAAGAAAGGCACACTTCTAGACTCACACACTTCCATCCTGCCTGAGCCGAGCAGCAAACGGGTGGATCGCTCCCCGGTTGCGGAGCGATGCCGTCTAGCGTTCCATTGGCGGGGAATCAGCAGCTCTTATCAGGGGGAATACCCCCTGCGCATGGCGGAACTCGCAGCAGGAAGTTTCCTGAGCTTTGACCCTTTGCTGAAACCCGATCCGGCGGTGGGTCGTTCCCTTGTATTGCTGATGACCATCAGCCGCCAGCATGACCCGGCAGCTCTGACCTTGGAGCTTTTTGATGGATGCAGCCGGAGGTTGCTGGGCTGCTTGAGCCACCGACGAAACAGCTGCACTGTGGTGGAAGTACCCGAAGGGGGGTGGAGTGCTGGTCCACTGGTGATGCGCGGTAGCGGCTGGGTGGGAATTCCGATCGTGCTGAGGCTGTCTCGATTAGAGCTGCCAGCTTCCATGAGCGTCGAGCACACCCACCCGCCCACCGAACTCTTCTGGGAGCAGGATCGGCTGCCTGGCAGTGGACAGGTGAAACGCACCTGGCTCAGCCTGCCGCTCAGCACCTCCTCTGCATGAAGCCCTCCTCCCTCGCGCAAACCCTGCGTCGCTCCGCAGGTCGACTACGCCATCGCTGGAGTCTTCCCTACGCCACCTTTGCCGGTCCGCCCGCCGGGGGATCGGTGTCCGACCTGTTTCTTTGGTGGGGGGAAGGGGGAGGCACAAGGTTTGTCGCGGAAAACACCCTGGCTCTCCTGACAGGAGACCCCATCAACGTGAAGCATCGACTGACCTTTTTCGATGCAGATGGCACCTTGTTTGAAGAAATGGACTGGCTCAGTTCTGAGATTTACACCACTATCGAGCCAGGAGCGCTGGGATTGCCCTTAGGCACGTTTATCCATGCCACCTTTTATGAAAGGTCGAGCTTGCCTCCCCAGACACAGGCTCTGCTGAACCTCCAGCGAGCCCATCGTGGATATTGCGCCTATCGGCGCCAACCAACCTCCGTATGGAGCAGCGTGCACGGCAATGTCGGCGGAATCACCAGTGGTGCGACAGACGCCGATCATGACCACGAGCTGCTGGCCCGCCGCCGCAGCAAATTTCTCTACACACCGCAAGTTCATCTGCACAACAGTCAAACCGTGAGGTTGTTTTTCCTCAATCCCTGTCGCCACGCAGAATCCATCTCCATCTTCCTCAACAGCGTCGATGCCACCAGCCCCAGTGCGGAGCCTCTACACACTCTCCTGGTGCCTTCTCTCGGCGTGCGAAGCTGCATCTTGCAAGGCAAGGATGGATATCTGACCTGCCTTTCCCGCTTACCCATGTGTCGACCACTGGTGTTTGTAGAAGAGGCTGGAACGAGCGATCACTTTGATGTTTTCCACACTTGATTGGGCCGGATGATGCAGGCGAAGCAACGAGTTTGGCTTGCAGCAGCACTCTTTGCGGCCATTGGTTTATTGGTGCAAATCTGGCGCGTGCACTCCCTCACAGCCTCCTACGACCAGGGCATTTTCACCCAAGTGCTCTGGAACGGCCTGCATGGCCATCCCTTTGAGAGCACCCTCTCCTCCCAACTCTCCACCAATGTGATTCATGGGGGGGAACCCCCTTCGCTTGGCTACCGCCGCTTGGGCCAGCACTTCACGCCTCTGCTGGCGCTTTGGATTCCCTTTGTGGGGATCGGGGGCGCCGGCGTCCTCGGAGTGATCCAAGTGCTATTGATCACCGCTGCCGGCTTAGTGCTCCATCGGTTGGCCCGCCTCTGGCTCGCTGAGGATCTCGCAGCCATGGTGAGTCTTAGTTTCTTTGGCGCCAACGCGGTGCTCGGCCCCACCTGGGGCAATTTCACCGATCTTTGCCAGCTGCCCCTGCTGGTGTTTCTGCTGTTGCTGGCTCTGGAAACAGAGGCATGGGGGCTGGGAGCTCTGGCCACGTTGCTCATCCCCTTGGTCAGGGAAGACACGGGCGTCGTACTGGTGGGCATTGGCCTATGGCTGCTGATCCGCCGGCGGCAACGCTGGCCCCTCGCCCTCAGCTTGATGCTCTGGGGAGGGATCTGGGTGGTGCTGGTCACCAACGTGCTGATGCCGCTCTTCAGCGAAGACACCTCCCGCCGCTTCATGCTGGAAAATTTCGGCCAATACCTCGGCACCCAGGAGAAGGCCTCCAGCCTGGATGTTCTTCGCGCCAGCCTGAGCCAGCCCCTTTTGTTGCTACGGGAACTGGTCAGCCCTCCTGACCAAACCCTCCGTTACCTTCTGGGTCAAGGGCTGCCCCTGATGTTTGTGCCACTTGTCTCTATCGACAGCTGGCTGCTTGTCGCGCTTCCCCTGCTGGGCCTGTTGCTGGCACAAGGCAGCAACAACCCCCTCTCCATCAACATCCGCTACACCTTCTTGATTGTGCCAGGCCTGTTTGCGGGCGCGGCGCTCTGGTGGCGCAGCCACGGCCATCTGTTCGCCCAGCGTCGCCTGCGAGCGGTCTGGGCAGGCTGCCTGGTTCTCTCTCTCCTCTTCACTCTGACCAGCAACCCCAACCGCTCACTGTCCTGGCTGATCCCCGACAGCGTGTCCCCTTGGGTGCATGAGCCTCTGCCCGTTCGGTTGAAGCACGCCGCGCAAGCCCGCCAGGCTCTCAGAACCATCCCGAGCCGGGCAACCGTGGCCGCCACCACCCATCTGGTGCCCAGCTTGGCTCAGCGAGAAGTTCTGGTGCGCTTTCCCAACGCCATCAGCTATCGGGATCGAGAGGGGCAGACCCAGCCTGTGGAATGGGTGGCAGCTGATCTGGGCAGGCTCCAGCGCTACGCACCGGCCTTTGGGGAGGACAGAGACGTCCTAGAGCAAGCCATCGAACGCCTCAAGGACATGGGCACCAGCTATGGCATCCGGGAGGTTCGGGATGGGGTGGTGATCCTGCAGCGCGGGGCTAGCGATCAACCGGGCAGCAGGGAAAAGCTGCAGGGTTGGCTCAAATCATTTGCTGAGGATTCACACAGCGATCAAACTCCTCTGCACTGATCGCTCCCAGGAGCAGCGCACTTTCTCTCAAGCTCAACCGGTGCTCATGGGCATGGCGGGCGATGGCACAGGCATGGTCGTAGCCCAGCACGGGTGTAAGAGCCGTGACCAGCATCAGGCTCTGCTCCAAGTGGCTGGCAATGCGGGCCTCATCGGCCCTTAGATCCTTGACGCAGTGCTCCCGCAGCCCCGTACAAGCTCCACTCAACAGCTCGATGCTGCTTAGGCAATTGAGAGCGATCAGAGGTTTGAACACATTGAGTTCAAAATTGCCCTGGCTCGCGGCCATCTGGACCGCGGTGTTGTGCCCCAACACCTGCACCGCCACCATGGTGACCATCTCGCACTGGGTGGGATTCACCTTGCCCGGCATGATGCTCGAGCCGGGCTCGTTTTCAGGAAGAATCAGCTCACCAAGCCCGCAACGAGGACCGCTGGCCAGCCATCGGATGTCATTGGCGATTTTCATCAGGCTGCCGGCCAACACAGCCAAAGCCCCATGCATAGCCGCCAGAGCCTCCTGGCCAGCCAGGGCCTGAAACTTATTGGCAGCGGCCACAAAGGGCAGCCCAACCCTTTCGGAAAGCCGGGCTGCCACAGCCTCGCCAAAACCCACCGGAGCATTGAGCCCCGTACCCACAGCGGTGCCACCGATCGCCAAGGCCTGCAAGCCAGGCAGCGTGGCCCGCAGACCAGCCAGCCCCAGCTGCAACTGAGCCCGGTAGCCACCAAATTCCTGGCCAAGACTTAAGGGCACCGCATCTTGAAGATGGGTGCGACCAATCTTGATCAGATCAGCGAAGCGCAGAGCCTTCTCCGAGAGAGCATCCATCAGGGCCTCCAGGGCGGGAAGCAGCGTCCTCTCTAGAGCGATCAAGGTCGCCACGTGCATCGCCGTTGGGAAGGTGTCATTGCTGGACTGGCTCAGATTCACGTGGTCGTTGGGGTGCACAGGGGTCTTGCTGCCCAGCACCCCTCCCAACGCGGCAATGGCTCGGTTGGCGATCACCTCATTGACATTCATGTTGGTCTGGGTGCCCGAGCCTGTCTGCCACACCTTGAGGGGAAACTCTTCATCCAGCTGGCCGTTTGCCACCTCCAAGGCTGCAGCCACGATCGCCGCGGCCAGGTCAGGATCCAGTCGTCCAAGTTCGGCATTCACCTCAGCACAGGCTGCCTTGAGGTAGCCCATCGCATGGACGATCGCGAGGGGCATCCTCTCTCCAAAGGGGAAGAGCTGCAGGGAACGTTGGGTCTGGGCACCCCAGTAGTGGTGGGAAGGAACCTCCAACTTGCCGAGGCTGTCGCTCTCGAGACGCGTTGCAAAGGAAGGAGCGTCAGCCACGGGGACCAGATACCGATGGGCCTGCAGACTGCCAGGCATCATTGAGCTCGTTGAAGCTTCCTACGCTGCGTTGCGCACGGGAGGGGGGTAGGGGCAGCCCCGTAGCCCGACTCAAGGCGTCATGGATGGCGTCGATGTCCACCTGGCCAGAAGCGTCAAACACCTTGTCGCCATCCCCAGCGAGCACCACGACCTGGGGGATCACCCCTCGCCAGTAATGGCCCGGATCAGTTGGCCCACCCTCCGGACGGCCCTGCAGAGGATCGGTGACCATCGGGATCAATTCAATGCTGTTGCCCCAGACCCTTTGCAACTCGGAAACCACCCCTGCGAAGCGTTTGCTGACAGAACTGTCATCGAGATAAAACACCAGGAGGGTCACCCGACGGGCTTCCAGGGCCTCCGCAAGACTGAGACGCGGCGGCACCAGGGAACCGTTTCCTGCGTAGAGCGCGTAGATGTTGCCGTCATAGCGGTCGTTCTCCAGGCTCGCCGCAGCCAGGGAAGGCCAGGCGATGGAGGCGGCAACAATCGCAAGTGTGGCCATCAGAAGGGCCTTGGCTTTGGCCCAGCGCGCCATGGCCTTCGGCCAAGAGCACCAGACTGGGGCAGGAAAAGGAGACAAGAGCGGGGCGTTAGGGAGCACACCTGGAGAATTATGGTGCTCAGCGGCCAAGACTTCTCCCCATCCCTTGGGCAATGCCGCGGCCCACCAGGCCAATGGCTCGACCCACCACACGGGTGAGCAAGACCACAAAAAGATCGCCAATCGAGCGCACGATGTTTTGCACCTGCGGTGCAAGGGCATCCCGCACTTCTAATGCAAGGGTGACCAGCTGCTGCGGCCAACGCAAACGCTTGAGTTCTCCATCCCTGGGTTCGGTGAGATCAAGGCGGCCAATGCCACCATCCTGCAGGCAAAACAGGGCACGACGGCTCTCGTAGAGCTGAATTGGGCGCTCTACCCAATTCAGCCAGCGTTGCTGAGCATTGAGTTGGTTGCGCAAACGTTCGAGGTTGCGGGTGGGCAACAAGTTCTCCCGCAGCAAGTAGCGGCGCAATTCAGGCCACTCGGCGCTCAGGGCCAGCACCTCACCGCTGATCAGCTCAGCACTGCGGACCAGCCAGTTAGCCAGAAGCATTTCGAGATAGAGCACAGACTGGGGTTCATCGGCCGCCCTCAGACGGCCATCCACCACCAGGGGCCGGGCCTGCAGCAGGGCAGCAAGCATGGATTGGGGATCGGGCAGCTCAGGGTCCTCAGCGCTGAGATCGCTCTGGCTGAGAAGGGTGTCAACCACAGGTTGGAGCGTGCCCTCCCGGGGGAGCTGCACGTAGGGCCCTGCCATCTGACGCAGAGCCTGTTGTCGCAACAAAGGTTGCAATTCCGTCCAGCGCTGACGGAGGGTTTCGGAGCTCTGATCCTGGTGTTGGAGATTGTGGCGCAGGTTTTCAAGCTGCTCCAGCAGAGCGAGCAGCAGATCTCTCCTGCGCTCGGCTTGCAAGCCATCAAAGGCCAACAGTTGGCCGCTGAGGTTTTCTGGCTCAGCCGCGACCGCCTGCTGAAGGCGCTGCCGCAGCGCTTGCCAAATTCCATCGGCATTCCGTTGGCGCAAGGTGAGCGTCAGCACTGGTGTCGAGCCTCCCCCAGCACGCAACGGCGCAAGTCCGCCCATTGGCGCTACGTCCCCAGCCGGCCGGTCGCTTCCTGAAGCAGCATCAGCCGCGACCTCAGCCCCCCAGGCCATTGTCAAGGGCCCCCATAGCCAAACCAACAGCGCTCGGGCCGTCAGCAGTTCGCGGCGCCTCCCCTGCAGGAGTAGCAACACCAGCCAGTTGGTTGGGGGGGGATCGAGAAGCCTTCTGCAGAGCCTCAACTCCGCATCAATCTGCTGGAGTCCACTGACGAGAAGCCATTGCCCGAACCCCATGGGCGTGGGTTCCTTCCAGGGAGACGCACCAGATTCGCCCAAGAGATCCACGACTCGGCCGCCCGCCAGAAGCGTTTGGACGGCTTCGCCAAGGGTGGACGCATCAGGTGCCTCCAAAAGGCCCTGGAGAGGCAAATCCAGCAAAAACTGCCTGGGATAGGTGAGGGTTGTGGAGCAGAGCAACAGCACAGGTGCAGGATGCCAGCGCTCCTGCAGCAAGCGCAGCTCCTCAAGCAGGGCGTTGGCGGGAGGCTGGATTGTCAGGCTCCAGAGAATCAGGCGAGGCGCACCTTCCAACTGATCAGGTTGGTCAACCAAGCGATAGAGGGGTGGATCTTGATCAAGCCAGCGTTTCAACCCCTCCCGAGGCAGGGGGTCGGCGAGCAAGAGAATTTGGGGAAGATTTCCGCTAGATCCGAGAGAGCGACCAAACGTCATAGGATCAGCTTAACTTCCGCCGACCGAGAAGATTGAGGGTATAGGCTTCAATTTTGTAACCAGTAAATTTCTCAATCTCACCGAGAAGTTGTTCGGGCAAACATATTTCAAGGTCATGGATCTCGCCCGTTTCAAGGCAGGTGAGATGGCTATGGGGGTCCGCCCGATAACCGTACAAACGGCCGCTCGCTCGCTCAAGGCACTCAATCACACCAGCCGACTGCAGAGATTCGAGATTTTGGTAGACAGACGTGTGGCCAATGTTACGACCTAAATCATTTAGCTTTTCAAAGATATCCCGAGCACTGAGATGGGTCTTTTCTGACCACAACAATTGCAGCACCATTCGTCGCTGCTTGCTGAGACGCAGGCCGAGATCACGGCATCGTCTGTAGGCCAACTCCACGCTCTCCAAGCTGCCTTCCCCTCTTGCAGCCAAGGGTTGGAAGCCGCTGGCTGGATCATGCTTTTGCGGATCAAGTTCTTCTGTAGAGGTAGGTGGTGAGTTGCTGTTGGCCACGAACCAAAGAGGGGGACGACGAAAACGAGCCAGATCCCTTCCCTTTATAGATGATTTAGACCCCTGATGCTCCTTAAGCAACCGGCAGGAACCCTGGATCTTGCCAGCGCTCTGGCCCGATGGCCTGAAGAGCTTCGCTCAGCTCAATTCGGCCGTCATAGAGGGCGCGGCCGATGATCACCCCTTCCACCCCCAGAGGAGCCAACACCAGCAAGCCGAGCAAATCGCTCAGTGATCCCACGCCACCCGAAGCAATGACGGGGAGGGACGTTGCTGTGGCCATCCTCCGCAGAAACTCAAGATTGGGTCCGGCCAGGGTGCCATCCGTGGCGATGTCTGTGGTGATGAGGGCCGCTACCCCACTGCCCTCAAAGCGTCGGGCCACCTCGCTGGCTTGAAGGGCACTGTTGGCCAACCATCCCCGGGTGGCCACCACCCCCTCCCTTGCATCAATGCCCACCACGATCTGCCCGGGATGCCGCTCCGCCAAGCGACACACCAGATCGGGCTCTTCCACAGCAAGAGTGCCCAGAATCACACGATCCAAGCCCAGCGCCAGCAGTTGCTCAGCCCGCTCCGGGGTTCTCACGCCACCCCCAAGCTGCACGGGAATCGAGAGCGCCTTGGTGATGGCCCGCACCGCCTCGTCATTCATGGGCTCCCCACGCCGGGCCCCGTCTAAATCCACCAGATGAAGCCGTTGGGCTCCCTGCTGCTGCCATTCCAGAGCCTGGCGGATCGGGTCCTCGGAAAAGGTGGTGACCTGGTTGTAGTCGCCCTGGTGCAGACGCACGCAGCGCCCCTCCAGCAGATCAATCGCAGGAATGACGTCCATGGCCCTTTGCCACTGGTGCCATCATCCCGCGGACCGCACATTAGGGGCCCATTTCGGGCACGCCGATGGAGCCCCCTTCTCTTCCTGCCACCACGCTGCTTCAGGTGGAGCGAGCTGTCGCCCCGATTGCCTTCCCCGATCCGGCCCTTGAGCAGGTGCTGCGCAGCCATCTATTCCCGCCCGGCAGCAATCCTGAGGCCTGCCACCGCCAAGGTGGCGTCCGCTACGCCTACAACCGCTTCGATCTCGATGGTGATCGCCGGCCAGAAACACTTGTCGCCCTGCTCGGGCGGCAAACCTGCGGCCCGGAAGGATGCCCTGTGCTGCTTCTCAAGGAGTTGGGTCGCCGAACCCAGCCTCTGCAGGTGATCCAGGGGTTCCACACAACCCTGGTGGTTTCCGAATCCCGCAGCCAGGGCTGGCGGGATCTGATCCTTCCCGATCCCAAAACCCCAGAGGGATCGCCCCCAAAACGTCTGAGTCACAACGGATCTGGCTACCCCGCACGGATCTCAGACAGCAGGGTGGGCCTTTTGAGCCAACCCACCAAAGGGGTTGGAGCCTTGGGGCTGAAGGCCAGCCCCTTTTTGGTGCAGGGCCACCGGCTCACCTGTCCCGTGCAAGGGGGTCGTTAGGGGCCTTCAGCGAAAGAGCGTGTTGAGCAACGTGCCGATGGCCCGGCCAAGGTCGTCATTGCTGCTGGTCGCGGGAAGGGCAGCGGATCCACGATCGGCTGTCTGGGTCGCCACCAACGTCATCTCGGCCCAACGGAAGATGCCGGTGACGCCGTGGTTGACGTAGGTGACAGGCCAGGTCGAGCCAAAGTCATCGGCAATGCTGACCGTGCCATTGCGCTGGCTAAAGACATAGGAGGTGCCATTGGCCAAGCGCACTTGATAACGGGTCAACCCATCCCCTCGCTTCACCTGGCGGAGGTCGCATCGGCCATCGAAGACTGGGCGACTGCCACGACTCAAGCTGCACAGCCCCGTATCCCGTGAGGGTTGGCCGGAGATCCATCCATCCCCTGCACTCCCAGCTTCCGCTGGGCCAGGTTGGCCAAACAACTGACTGGAAAGCCGCTGAGCCACATTCCGCTTGCTCCAGCCATCCTCCCAACAGGTGCGGGCCGGCACACTGCACACGGTGCCGTTGCTCAGCCGAAACTCCACTGGGGCTGGGTTGGTGGCCAGAGAGGTGCGGAGCTGAGCTTCGGCCCTGCGACCGAGGTAGCGACCTGTCAGCGCAAGGGAGACGCCCTGGTTGTCGTAGCAAACCCCACTGCCCCGCAAACCCATGGCATCACAGAGAACCCCAGGGGCCGGGGATTGAATGGCCTGGGCCTGCACAGACGGCGAAGAAAGAGCCATGGCCAGCAGCCAGCTCCCCAATGCGTACATGCAGAAAGCAGCCCGGAAACGCTCCATACAGGGGGTGAAGGAGAAGGGCGTGACCATCTCAACAGACAAGACTCGAAGGACAAGCTACCCACCGCTTCCCAGGCTGGCCGCTTGAATGGCTCGGAAGTTGGAGGAGAGTGGCCATGCGGATCCTGATGATGGGGGGCACACGCTTTGTGGGCAGGCCCCTTGTGTCCAGGCTTGTGGAGGCCGGCCATGGGGTGAGCGTCTTCACCCGAGGCCGCCAACCTGTGCCCCCAGGAGTGCACCACATCCAGGGTGACCGCACGGTGGCGGCCGACCTGGCAAGGCTGGCCGGAGAGGCCTTCGATGTGATCATCGACAGCTCTGGGCGCAGCCTGGAAGACACCCAGCGCGTGCTAGCTCAAACCGGTGCACCTTCCCACCGCCTGGTGTATGTGAGTTCGGCTGGGGTGTATGCCGACAGTGAGGTTTGGCCCCTGGATGAGGAGGCACCGATCGATCCCGCCAGCCGCCACTCCGGCAAGGCAGACACCGAATCCTGGTTGCAGGCCGAGGGAATTCCCTTCACCAGCTTTCGACCCACTTACATCATCGGGCCTGGCAACTACAACCCGATCGAGCGCTGGTTTTTTGATCGGATTGTGCACAATCAGCCCGTGCCTCTCCCCGGAGATGGCCGGCTGATCACCCAGCTGGGTGATGTGCGTGACCTAGCCCAAGCCATGGCCCGCTGCATCGAGGTGGAGACCGCCTGCAATCGCATTTACAATTGTTCCGGCCGCCAGGGAATCACTCTGAGAGGCCTCGTAGCGACAGCTGCTCAGGCCTGCGGCAAAGATCCAGCCAGCGTGGAGATCCGCAGCTTTGATCCAAGCAAGCTGGAGGCAAAGGCCAGAAAAGCATTCCCGCTAAGGCTCTCCCACTTCCTCACGGATACCCATCGCATCCAAAGGGAATTGGCTTGGCAACAGAGTTTTGATCTGGCCTCAAGCTTGGACGACAGCTTCCGATTGGATTACAGCCAAGCTCCAGCGAGCGTGCCAGATTTCAGCGCCGACGACATCCTTCTGCAGGCTTGATTGTCTGCACAGCAAGGACAAGAAGAGCTGGCAATGGGCTTGGCTGCAGCAGATCTGCTGAAGAGACAGCGATCAGTACATCCTTCGAACTGCCATAACCAGCAGTGTCTTTTCCCGATGGGAGGGGGATGATAGATCCGATAAATATCTAGGAGGCCTTCGGGTGGAGCAGCAACGGATGAGTTCAAACCAAGTCGCAGACGCTATACAATGGATTGCATATACTTTGATCTTGGTTTTTCTAGCCCAGGTCATCACTTCTCTGTTTCCCCTTGCCCTGCTTCAGCCCCAATGGATGGTGAGGGTCAGCACCGCCCTGCGGGGAACAGCCAGCTTGCCCCTGTTGGCCCTGGGATTGTTCATGCTCGCCGGGCTGATTGACGAGGAGGTGTTGCCCTCGGGCAGGCAACTCAAGTTGATGCGGCAAATTGCCACCTACGCAGCGATCGGATTTCTGCTTCTGGTCCCCTTGCAGTCTTACGGTCTTGTGCGCTCCATCAACAATCAGGTGCAAGAAAGCCAGGCGCAACTGAATAAACTTGCTGCTGCTGCCAACCAGATTCAACAAGCCACTACTGAGCAACAACTCAGGCAAGCCATCCGTGAGATTCCAGGTGGAGAGCAGATTGCCAACAGACCCCTTGGCGCTGATCTGCAAACTATCAAAACCGGCCTGCTTGGCCGATTGAGACCCACAGTGAAACGGTTGGAAAATCAACTCAAGGACAATCAAAATCAAGCCCTACAAAACACCGTCGTTCCCCTGGTGCGCGATGGCGTGATTTCCCTGGCCTATGCGCTTGGCTTTGCCGGCATCGGTGCCAGCTCGCAGGCCAGGCCCACCCTTCTGCGTCGCCTTCTCAAGCCACGCAATTCATCCTTGCGCAAATTATGAGGGAGCAACTGGCCTGGCTTGGCCAAGGCGCCAGAAAAGATGTGATGTTTGGGGTGGTGACTTGGCATGGAGGATTTTTGCCAACTTTTTCGTGCCCTCGATGAAACAACAGGGACGTCGGCAAAGGTTGAGGCCCTGCTCGCGTTTTTCCAAAACACCTCCGCTGCGGACTCGGCTTGGGCATTGCACGTTCTGCTGGGACGCCAAAAGCGGCGTCTGATCACAGGGAGACGGTTGCGAGACATCTGTGTGGCCGGCACTCCCTGGCCCCAATGGCTGTTTGACGAGTGCCATCGGCAGGTGGGGGATTCGGCTGAAACGATCAGCCTTCTCTGGCTTCCCAAACAGGCCACCAGCTCCCCTCTCCAGCCACCGGAGCCCCAAGCGAAGTTGCAGGGCAGCCTCCAGGAGTGGATGGAACATCATCTCCCCGCCCTCGCGGAGCTGAGGGGAGAGTTTCAAGTTGAGGCGGTGCACGCCTGCTGGCAAGGGCTCAGCCGGGAGCAACTGCTAGTGGTGAACAAACTGCTGACCGGTGGCTTGCGCGTGGGAGTGAGCGAGGGGCTCGTGATCCGTGCCCTTTGCCGCCTTAGCGGACTGGAGGCAGCCACGCTGAAGCATCGGCTGATGGGGGGATTCAGCCCCACCGCCGCAACCTGGGAAGCCTTGCTCCGTCCAACCGAGACCGGGGCCATCCCATCCAGCCGGCCCTATCCCTTTTTCCTGGCCTCGCCCCTGGATCCTGCGATTCTTGAGGCCAGCCTCGCCAGCCAGTGGCAGGTGGAGTGGAAGTACGACGGAATCCGCTGTCAGCTCATTCATCGGCAGGGAGAGGTTTTTCTGTGGAGCCGCGGGGAAGATTTGATCAATGCCAGTTTTCCCGATCTCAGCACAGCAGCAGCCGATCTGCCGGAGGGCCTGGTGTTGGATGGGGAAGTGGTGATCTGGGCGCCAGGCGAACCCCATCCCCGCCCATTTGCCGCACTGCAGCGTCGCCTGGGCCGGCTAGCTCCCGGTCGAGCCCTGCTTGAGGGCGCTCCCGCCCGCTACGTGATTTACGACCTTCTGGAGGAGGGAGGAGAGGATCAGCGGTCCAGGCCTCTCCAGGAGCGTCGCCAACGGATCCTGGCCCTGGAAAGGCAAGGGCTTCCCGCCTCGATGGGCGTCGCCCCGGTGTTGCCGCTGGCCCATTGGCACCAGCTCAACCCTCTCCGTGATGGGGCCCGCCAGGCAGGTGCAGAAGGGGTGATGCTCAAAAACCGTCACGCTCCCTATCTCAGCGGCAGGAAACGAGGCCATTGGTGGAAACACAAGCTTGAACCCTATCGGCTGGACGCTGTGCTTCTTTACGCCCAGGCCGGCAGCGGGCGGCGGGCCAATCTCCTAACCGATTACACCTTCGGGCTGTGGGAGCGGCCCTGGAGCAACGCTGAAACCCCCGATGTCGCCCCTCGCTTGGTGACCTTTGCCAAGGCTTACTCCGGTTTGGATGACCAGGAGATCCTCCGACTTGACCAGTGGATCCGCAGGCATACCCTCCAGCGGTTTGGACCAGTGAGAGCTGTGGAACCTGAATTGGTGTTTGAACTGGCTTTCGAAGGGATCCAGCCTTCCCCCAGGCACAAGAGTGGTTTGGCCGTGCGCTTCCCCCGCATCAGCCGCTGGCGCGCTGACAAAGTCGCCCGCCAGGCGGACAGCCTGGTGGAAGCCCAGGCCCTGATGGCTTGCCAATCAACCTCCAATCCAACCCGATAGGGTGCAGCTCGGGCTACAGCTCCTTGCGCGATGGTCGCCGTCGTCTCCTCCCGCGCCCAGCAAGGCTCTCCCTCGACGGAGGAGAAGCTTCGGCAAACCTTGGCGCCCATCGAGGATTGGTTTGCCAGGCAGGGTTGGGCCCCACTGCCCTTTCAGCGGCAATGCTGGCAGGCCTATTTGCAGGGGCACAGCGGGCTGATTCAAGTGCCAACCGGCTCGGGGAAAACCTATGCCGCCGTGATGGGTGCGCTGGCCGAGCTTGTGGAAGAAGTCAACGGGGGGCAAGCAGAACCGCTGGGTCTGCGCCTGCTGGTAATCACACCCCTGCGCGCCCTGAGCCGAGATCTGCAGTTGGCGATTGAAGCCCCGATCACCGCCATGGGGTGGCCCCTGCGAGTGGGTCTGCGCAACGGTGACACCCCCACTAGCGAGCGGACCCGACAACGCAAGCGCCCTCCCCAGATTCTGATCACCACCCCAGAATCCCTGGCCTTGCTGTTGGCCTCTCCCCAAGCCGAAGGTTTCTTCGCCTCGCTGCAGGGGGTGGTGATCGATGAGTGGCACGAACTGATGGGCAGCAAGCGCGGCAGCCAGACCGAGCTCTGTTTGAGCTGGCTGAGCCGTCAACGGCCAGGGCTGCGGCGTTGGGCGATCAGTGCAACGATCGGCAACCTTGAGGAGGCGGCCCAGATGGCGGTCGGGGCGGGCATTGATCCTCTGATCATCACAGCCCCCCTGCAGCGCGGGACAGCCATCCGCAGTCTCTTGCCTGACTCGATTGATGGCTTCCCTTGGGCGGGCCACCTGGGATTGCGGATGCACGAGGAGCTGGTGGCTGCCCTCGAGCCAACGATCTCCACCCTGCTGTTCACCAACACCCGCAACCAGGCCGAGCGATGGCACCAATGTCTGCGCTACGCCTGCCCGGAAATGGAAGATGCCCTGGCCCTTCACCACAGTTCCCTGGATCGCTCCACCAGGGAATCGGTGGAGGCAGGGGTGAAGGAAGGGGAGATTCGTTGGGTGGTCTGCACCAGCTCCCTGGATCTGGGGGTGGATTTCCAGCCGGTGGAACGGGTGGTGCAAATTGGCTCCGCCAAGCATCTGGCGCGCCTTCTGCAACGGGCGGGGCGCTCAGCCCATGCTCCCGGCCGCACCAGTCAGGTGTTGTTCATGCCTACCAACGCCCTTGAACTTCTGGAGGTGAGCGCAATGCGGCGGGGCTTGGAGGCCGGGGTGGTGGAACATCGCGCCGCTCCTGAAGCCCCATTGGATGTGCTGCTCCAGCATCTGGTGAGCCTGGCCTGTGGCCCGGGATTCTGCCCCCGCCAGGAGTGGCAAACCATCCGCACGGCATGGAGTTTCCGCCACCTTGAGCCTGAGCAGTGGCAATGGTGTCTCGACTTCCTCGAACACGGTGGCACCTGTTTGGCGGCCTACCCGCGCTATCGAAAGTTGGAGAGGGAGGGGCAACCTGGCCAGGCCAGCACGCGATCGCCAGCGGACGAGGAGGATTTTCGCTACCGCGTGAGCAACCCCACCATCGCCCGCTTGCATCGGCTCAACATCGGCACCATCACCGCCGATCGAAGTGTCACGGTGCGTTTCGCCCGCGGAGCGGTGATTGGCCAGGTGGAGGAAGCCTTCATTGGACGTCTCAAGCCGGGCGATGTGTTTTTCTTTGCAGGCCGTCAGTTGGAATTTCTTCGCCTCAAAGAGATGACGGCCGTGGTGCGAAACACCACGAAGAAATCCAGTGCTGTGCCGGCGTGGGCAGGGGGACAAATGGCCCTCTCGGATCTTTTGAGCCACCACCTCCGCCTGGAGGTGGATCGCTGCAGCAAGGCCCTGGCGGAGGGCCCCTCCAGCCCACTGCTCGATACGGAGGAGCTGCAAGCCCTTGCCCCTTTGCTGCACCGTCAAGCTGAGCTCTCCCGGATCCCAACATGCGAGGAGTTCCTCGTGGAAGTGTGTCGGACCCGTGAGGGCAGCCACCTCTACGCCTATCCCTTTGAGGGGCGATTTGTGCATGAGGGCTTGGGCTTCCTTTGGGCTTGGCGCTTGGCACGCCTTCATCCAGGCACCCTCACCGTCTCGGTGAACGACTACGGCTTTGAATTGTTAGCCCCCCGGGGTTACCCCTTTGCTGAGCTGGTGCAAAGCGACGCGGCATCACTCCTCAACGCTGCAGACCTCGATAAAGATCTGGAGCAGGCTATCAATCTGTCGGAATTGTGCCGGCGCCGCTTCCGCAGCATTGCGCAGGTCAGTGGCCTGGTGAATAACGGATACCCCGGAGCGGGGAAGAGCGGGAGTCAGCTGCAGATCAGTGCAGCGCTGCTGTTTGACGTCTTCCAGCGACACGACCCCGGCAATCTGCTGTTGCTGCAGGCCCTGCGAGAGGTGCTCAACGAGCAGCTCGAGCGCCATCGTCTGGAAGCCACCCTGCTTCGACTGCAACGTTGCCGTCAACTGCTCGTCGCCACTCCCCGTCCCTCCCCTCTTGCCTTTCCCTTGCTGGCTGAACGGCTCACCAACCGGATGAGCAATGAATCCCTGCTGGATCGGCTCCAGCGGCTGCGTTCAGAAGCAGAGCAGGCCGAGGGGTGGAGAGAGAGGGGCTAGAGACCGAACCTCTGCTGGTGAACCTCAGCGTTGAGGGGACGAATCAACAGGCAGGCCCGCGGGCAGTACCGCAGGGGGGGCTGTGGCAGATTCCAACACCTGATGCACGAGCACTCCAGAACCCACAACCGTGGCGCCCGTCACCCCCAACAAGGCCAGCAGCACACGGCGGCTGGTGCGGGGAAACACCCGAAAGCTGGCCACAACAGCAAGGGGCCACAGCGGTGGGATCGTCCAAGCAGCCAGCAACAGGCCTCCGGTCCCCACCCTCGCAGCCTGGTTCAAGGCGGCTGAGCGCTTGGCCAGGGCTAGTTGGCGCTCGTGCTCGCGCAACAACTGGCGATCTTCCTCTGTATGCCAGTGGCCCATCCTTTGGGCCACCTCCAAATCCCGCTCCGCAGCAGATCGGGTGATGAAGCCACCCAATGAATTCATCAAGCCAAGACTTGGCATTTCAGACGCAAGAATCAAGGCCTGAAACCTAGGAATCCTTCTGCAAAGAGGGAAGTACGGGTTGCAGGGGGCGGTCAAGGGTGGATGGGCCCAGCTGAGCTGCCCCGCTCCACTAGGCCACCAAATATTGGCGGAGCTCCCGGGAGCGACTGCGAATGCCTTCCATTGCGCGACGCTCCAAATTGCGGGTCTTGTCGCGGCTCATGCCCAGTTCCTTGGCAATGGAAGTGAGGCTCATCGGCTCTTCACCCTCCATCCCATAGCGCATCTTCAGCACCCTCCCCTGCAGCTCCGGCAGCTGCTCCACCAGCGCTCGCAGATCCCCCTTCAAACACTCCCCATCCACCATCTCGG
>JBEGQC010000013.1:0-103803 GCA_041181185.1 Cyanobacteriota bacterium
AACGGATCCCGTAGAAGGCCTGGAGCAGTGAGGCGAGCAACAACTGCTCCGGCGGTACCGATGGCCTGCCTTCCAAGGCGTAGAGCTGGCAGAAGGTGGGATTGAGACGATCGAGGGCCTGATCCGCAAGCTTGCGGATCCGCCGCAGTGGATGACTGGCCGGGATCCGCTCCTCGATCGAGACGTAGGAGAACAGCGAGCCCGGTCGCTCCTGTTGGCCTCGCATCAATCCTCGGGCGGTTGCCCCAGTTTCGCAGGGGTGGGCAGGTTTTTCAGCGAACTCTTAGATGCCGGATGTGGCAGGACCCCAGGCAAGGGGACGGGGGCAGGTGGGCTGTGGTGGCCTGCGACAAAACTGATCAAAGCCAACGCTGGGACCCCTGAGCTGATCACTGAACAGCAAAAGAATCTCCCGATCAGGAACCTGAGGGTCCTCTGCAGCCAGCGGGGAGAGGGCTGCGCTGGAGCAGGACAGACGTGTCGCTCCAGTGCCGGTGAGAAAGGCATAGGCCCTTTGAGACGCTTTCCCCTCGGACGGGGTCTGCTCCGGGTCAAAATCCGCCAGGGTGGCCCTCAGGGCCTGATTCAAGGTGGTTTGAAGGGGCTGCTGAGGAGTGGAAGGCATCAAGCCAAGGAGGGTGCCTGCCAGGCAGGTGGCCTGCAGATTTTGGAGGCGTGATGGGGGCCGACTGGAAGGGTTGGCCATCACGAGGGCCTGTCCATAGCCTCGCGCAATCCAGAACACCAACCCTCCCAGGCGAAAGTGATCGCGAGTGTCGTCCATGCGATCGGGATCAATCAGAAGCCGATGGCTGGTTGGGCAATAGGCAGCCGGCAAAACCTGATCCGATGATTGGGGGCAGGCTGCCTTGACGCTCAAACCTCGTCTGAGGAATTCAAGGGCCGGGGGCTGCCGAGGTTGGAGCGAGGGCTGGGCCAGCCAGATGCCGGTGAGGGAACGGGCGATGGCATCGATCGCGACAGCGTCGACCGGGGGTGAAGATTGCGCCACCGCCAACGGCTGAGGGCAGAGCGCACAAAGGAGCTGGGTCAGCGCACCACCCCTCAAGACCATGGAATGCTGCATGGCGACTAACGTTATGGCCTGATATTTACGCTGAAATATAAGCCATTGTCTTGCATGTTATCGCCCCGTCCATCCAGATGAATCAGGGGAGGTGCTGCGTCAAAACGCACGGCAATCTGGGGGACAGGCGTCCAGATGAGGCCAGCACCCAAACCGATCAAAAAGGTTTGTGATGGCAGGGGAATTGGATTGTTCGGATTGTTCCACACCTGGCCAAGATCCACAAACGGGGCTAGCTGCAGGGTCGGGCGGCCTGAATGAGCCTTAAGAATCGGAATGCGGTGTTCAGCGCTGAAACGGTAGCCATTATCCCCAAAGCGAATGTTCTGCTGGTAGCCCCTCACGGAGGGCCCGCCGCCGATCACAAATTGCTGGGAAGCCAAGAGGGGATCAGCGGAGAGCTGCAGATCAGCTGCCAGGATCAAGAGGTGATCGCCCCACAGCCGCTGAAGCCGCTGGCCCTGAAACAGCCAGCTGAAAAATTGTGCATCAGGCAAGGGCTGAGGACGAATTGTTGCATCAAACAGACCTGTACCGATGTTAAATTGCGAACGGAAAGACCAGACTCCTTGGTTGTCCCTAGCGAGATAATCTGCCCCAAGCGTAAACACGCTTGTGGTGTCTTGGTTCAGATCGCGCGGGAGGAAACCAAAGGCTTGCAAACCAGCCTTTAATCCCTGATCAGAAATGAATCCGGAGAGTTCATCCGGCAAACCTGAGGCGGCAAGCGCCTCCAAAGGAAAGCCCTTGCGATAGGAAAAACCCGAAGACAGCGCCACTTCCTGCCGGGGAGTGCGCACAATCGGCTGGCGGAAACTCGCCTCGTAATAATCGTAATCTGAACGAAGAGTCAGATCAAAAGCTTTCGGAGTTACCACACCTTCGTTAATGACCTGAAAGGTTTGGCTTGTGGTGGTTTGACTCCGACTAAGAAAAGCCCTGGCTTCCAAGGCTCCATTCATTGGATTGAGAGGAATCCGGTAGCGCAAGTCCCAGAGACTGTTGGTGGTCGAAGTGTGTTTATAGGAAACAGCAAAGCCGTCACCAAAGCCAAAAACATTGCCATAGCCAACATCACCGCCATAGCGCTCACTACCAAGAATGGGAGGAGAGAAGTTGTCGGCCGTCAAATTTGCTGTAAGGGGATTAGCCGGTATCACATCCACCTCAAGACCACTTTCTCCCAATCTTTGCCCGGGAACAAGCCTGGCTTTGATGGAAGCAATCAAGGGATCATCGCGTAGAAGAATCAGCTGGTCTTCAATGCGATCAACCCTCAGAGGACTGGCCAGCCCCAGGGCAACCCTAGAGCGCACATAATTCTCCAGCCGGGAAGCTCCTTTCACCCTCAGCTCCCGCTCGCCCACCCTTCCCTCAATCACCTGGATGACGACCACACCATCCTTGATCTCCTGCTCACCAAGCAGAGCCTGGGAAGTGATATATCCCGACTCGACATATTTTTGCGTGATGGCATCAGCCACAGCCTTCAGCTGATCGACGCCAACGGAAGTGCCGATCAATGGCGCCGTGATGGTCTGCCAATCCGAGGCTCGAAACACAGTGCTGCCAACAACCCGGATCTTTCTGACCCTGATTTGCAAGCCCGAAGGGCTTTGTTGAGGGCCTCCCGGAGACTGGGGAGTGTCACGAAGGAGAGGCTCACTGGGGGTTTGCAGAGGCTGGACATCCCGCTCCCGCTGCATGAAACGGTCGCCAGGCTGTTGCTGTTGCGCCAACAGCACTGTTTCAGGCTGGGCCGCTAACGAAGCAAAAGGGATTCCATGGATACCTAAAACGGCCACGACGAAGTAACCGCTGCAGTGAGCTGGGTTCATCAAGCCGTTAAATGCCCAAAAATAGCACGAGTTCCAAAAATCTTGTGTTCATTACATTATTGAGCTCTTGCAATGGCCTTCAACAAAACTGTTTTATACTACTTTTCTATTGCAATTCCTCAATGGCTGGTCTGCCCCTCCTCAGGTCCAAGCCATTCCTGCAGGGCTGCACCCTTGCCCTTTTCTTTGCCATTGCTTCCTCCCCTCCGCCCGCAGCCGCACAGGTGAGTCCTGCTGCTGATGCAGCCGGCACACGCGTGCTGGTCAACGGCAATGAATTCACCATCACCGATGGCAAGCTCTCCGGTGCCAACCAATTTCACAGCTTTGATCGTTTCGATCTGAACAGCTCCCAATCCGCCAGGTTTCAGTCGCCAGCCCAGGTCAAAAACATCCTTGGCCGCATCAGCGGTGCCTCCCCATCGATGATTGATGGGTTGATCCGAGTCAGTGGCGCCAACGCCAATCTCTACCTGATCAACCCCTCGGGCATCAGCTTTGGCCCCAACGCCCGGTTGGATCTCCCAGGTTCCTTCCATGCCTCCACCGCCCAGGCCATCCGGCTTGGAGACAGCTGGTTTCGCGCCTCCGGCACCAACGCCTACGAGGCATTGGGCGGCAGTCCCAATGCCTTCGCCTTCCTCCACAACAACCCCGGATCGATCATCAATGCCGGCCACCTGCAGGTGCCAGCGGGAGAAACCATCACATTGATGGGCGGAACTGTCATCAACAGCGGCACCATTACTGCCCAGGGCGGAACGGTCAACCTGTTGGCCGTCGGCGGCGCCAAGCTGGTGGAAGTGGGCGCCAGCCAACAGCTGCTCAGCCTGGCCCTGCCCGCCGCCGACCAGCAAGCCATCGCCGATGGCCTCCAACCCCTCACCGCCGCGTCCCTCCCGGCCCTCCTCACGGGTGGCTCCATCAGCCATGCCACCACGATCGAGGTGGAGGCAGACGGCACCGTTCGGCTGCGGGGCTCTGGGGCGGTGGTGCCCAGCAGCCCGGGGGTGGTGGTGGCCTCAGGGACTCTGGATGCCTCTGGCAAGGGGAATGGGCAGGAGGTTGGCGGGCTGGTCAGGGTGCTGGGACAGGAAGTGGGCCTTGATCACGCCACCATCGACGTGAGCGGCACCAAGGGCGGGGGGACCGCGCACATCGGCGGGGATTTCAAGGGGCAGGGCCCCCTCCCCACAGCCCGACGCACCACGGTGGATGGGGGTTCCACCATTCGTGCAGATGCCATCGAGGCGGGCCAGGGAGGCAATGTGGTGATTTGGGCTGATGGTCAGACCTTGTTCCAGGGGCAGGTGAGTGCCAAAGGGGGGCAAACCTCGGGCGATGGGGGATTGGTGGAGATCTCCGGAAAATCCAGCCTCCGCTATTACGGACAGGTGAAAACATCGGCACCCCAGGGCAACACGGGCACCTTGCTGTTGGATCCCGCCAACATTCAGATAGTGCCGGGAAGCGGCGCGACTAATGATGCCGTCCTGGATGCAAAAAAATCTATCCTGGCTGCCGATCCACCGGACGACACCATGGTGATCAGTGAAAGCAAGATTGAGCAGGAATCAAAAAACAACTATCTCGTCTTTCAAGCAAGCCAGCAGATCACCATTGACAATCTCCAGGGAGTTGCCTCTGGCTCTCTCTTCAATGGCGTATTAGACCTAACCAAAGGGATCCAATTCATCGCAGGAGCCGGAGGCTTTCAGATGGATGGATCAAACACAATCAAAATCACCGAACTATCAAGTGGGTTAACCATCAGCAGCCCAAATGGTCCCATCAAATTGGGAAACATTCAAACAAATGCAGGCGATACGCGCATTGAAGGGTCACATATTGAGCAACCTGCAAACGGAACTATCAGCACAAACCAGGGAAACCTAACCGCTAAAAGCCTCGAAAGCATAAAGCTCGGCAGAATTAAAACCAACAATTCCGATGACACGAAAGCAAGCATCGAGATAAACGTTAATAAAGACGGCAAATACGGCAACATCGAACTTAAATCTACGAATGGCAGCATACTTGTTTCATCTATTGACACCAGCAACGAGTATGACAACGGATCCAATGATGCTAATTTGCGCAATGGCAGAGGCCGCGCAGGAAATGTAACAGTAGACGCCGAGAAAGGCACCTTTAGAGTGACAAGTACATTTACAGATTCCAATGGCAAAGCTAATGTGAGCATTTCATCTACAGGCAAATCAGAAGCCGATGACACATTCAAGCTCGACGCCAATAGCGAAGCACAAAATTTCTCAAAAACTGGTATTGGGAAGATAACAATAACAGCAAATAGTAGTGTTGACTATTTTGTCGCTGGAGCCAGCGCCGTTTCGACGCCTAATCTTCAGGCCAGTGATGTTGTAATCAACGACACTAATCGCGCACTATTTCTCAGCGATTCCTCGATTAGCGGCTCCCTTGGGGCAGTGATAGGCTTTAGCACAAATTCTCTTCTTGAGTCCGTCATCAGTGACAAAGGAGTCAGCAATACCGACCCAAGTGGTGCCACTCTCTTCACGCTTAACATCAGCAGATTTTCACCACCATCCACAGAAAACCCCAATGGAGACAGCGGCTCTGGAATGATTAGACCTGGCGGGAGCAACACCGTTGTGCGCAATGGCGCCGGTAGCAACCCGGCCCCCGAAATTTCAACCACTCTGGACAGACAAGATCTCTCCAACACCAAACAGTTAGATCAAACCGCATCCACCACCGAATGCGCAGATGAAAGAAAAAAAGAATGCAGGAAAGAGTTGGATGAGGGGACGATCCCCATTCTTGATGTCAGCGCGTTTAAATAAGGATTTCTTAGATGGCAACCCCCAGGATGTTGCGGGTGTGGGTTGCCCTGACGCTTGTGGCACAGCCCCCCCTGGCATTGGCCAACCCTGCTCCTACAACGGTGCAGGCGAGCCAGGCAGCGAGCCACGTTGATGCCATCATCGAGCGTGGTGAGCTGGCATGGGCGCAGGGAGATCTCCAAAAGGCTCGCAACCTATGGCTGCAGGCCCTGGCACACCCTAAGAACTCCACGCATTCCTCCTCAAGGGCCAGGCTTCTCCTGAACATTGCCACCGCTGAGATCCGCCTGAACGAAGCCAAAGAGGCAGAAAGCCATCTCCAGATCTCACTGCAACTGGCACGGCAACTGGGTGATCTCACCTTGCAGGGTGGGGCATTGTATTTGCTGGGCATTCTTGCCTCCAACCGGCAAAACCATCCTCTGGTGATCGTCTACCAGTCCGAGCACCTTCTGATAGCTGAACGCCTCTCCGATCTCAAGGGCATGGCCGTGGCCCTGTACGAGCTGGGGAAAGCCCGTATGAGGCTTCAGCAGGATTCCCAGGCTCTGATCCACCTGGAGGCTGCTCACAAACGCTTGTTGCAACTTACAAGCGATCCGGAGGCCCAGGAAGCCTTGGGCAAAGTGGAGCGCGCGATCGGCGACATCCTTTTCAAGCTGGGTGACTTTGATCACAGTGTGCGCTGGTATCAAGGCAGCCTGGCCCAAGCCAGAGCAACGGGATCCAAGCAGGCGGAGGCCCACGCCATTGCGAGACTGGCCGCCCTCCACTACGAGAAACGGGACTATGCCCAAGCCACCCTCCTGAATCACCAGGGCCTGACCTTGGCCAAGCAAATAAAGGATACAACTTTGCAAGCCACTCTTGAGATCAACCTCGGCCATGTGGCACTCCAGCTAGGCAACAGGCGCCAGGCCAGGCACCACTATCTCCAGGGCCTGGCCCTGGCCACCAAGGCGGATGAAGCCATGCTCCTGGGGGAGAGCGACAGCGCACTGGCCTTGCTGGAGGGCCAGGAAGGCAACTATCAGAGAGCGCTTGATCGCTATCAGATCGCACTCCGCACATTCGAACGAGCAAAGGCTCCGAAAGAACAGGCCCGAACGCTCAACAATCGGGCCTACACCCAGCTGCAAGCAGGAGCCCTTCGCGACGCCGAAACAGACCTGACCGAAGCGCTGGCCATCCTTGATGGGCTGCGCATCCCCCTGAATGATCAGCAACGGATTGCCCTCTTCAGCACCCAGGTGTCGAGTTACAACCTGCTCCAACAGGTTTTGGTCGCCGATCGGCGGGAAGCGGAAGCTTTGGTGGCCTCCGAGCGGGGAAGGGCCCAGGCCTTTCTGGCCCGCCTTGCCGAGCAGAGTCAGCGCCCAGCCGAGCCCTTGACGCTGGAGAACGTTCGTTCCCTGGCCCGCTCCCAGCAGACCACCTTTGTTGAATATTCCCTGATTCCCGAAGATTCCTTCATCCATCAAGGCCGATCCCAAGGTGTGGCTGGAAAGATTGACATCTGGGTGGTGCAGCCCTCGGGCGCCATCCACTTCCAATCCGTGGATCTGCAGGAGCGCAACATCAATCTTGATACCCTCATCGACGCAGCGCGCGCCCAGATCGCTGAGGGGAAAAGTGCAGCCATCCCCCTTCGCCGTCTCCATCAACTGCTGGTGGAACCCATCGCCCAATGGCTGCCCTCCGACCCCAAGCAGAAGGTGGTTGTGGTGCCCCACCAGGGGCTCTTTCTGGTTCCTTTCCCAGCCCTGCTGGATTCCAAGGGCCAATTCCTCATTGATCGCCACACCCTGGCCACCACTCCCTCGATCCAGGTGATCGATCCGGCTCTACACCAGCGGAAGCACACCCGCCCCTCTTCCCGATCACCTTCGGCAGCTGATGTCCTGATTGTGGGCAATCCCGTCATCCCCTCCCAGCTCGACGATTTGCGCCTTCTCCCCCTGCGTGGGTCTCAGCGGGAAGCCCAGCAACTCCAGGAGGCCTTCTTTCCCAACAACGTCTCCCTCCTGGTGGGCAGACAGGCGACGGAAACCGCCATCAAGGCCGAGATGCCGATGGCGCGAGTGATCCACCTGGCCGCCCATGGGGTCGTGGAGCAACGAGACAACTTGGAGAACGGTGCCATCGTTCTCACCAAAAGTGCACAGGACGATGGCCTACTCACCTACGCCGAGGTGAGCAAGCTCGATCTTCGGGCTGATCTCGTGGTGCTCAGCGCTTGCGACACCGGACGGGGCGTGCTCACAGGGGATGGCGTGGTGGGTCTTTCGCGGGCCTTTTTAGGAGCGGGAGCGCGAACGGTCGTGGTCTCTCTTTGGCGCATCCCGGATCAGGAAACATCGGAGCTCATGCATCGCTTCTACGGCAATCTGCGTGCCGCCAATGGGGGGAAAGCCCAGGCTCTGCGCGACGCCATGCGGGGCCTGAAAGCATCGAGGCTCCAGCCCATCTATTGGGCTGGGTTCACGCTGATCGGAGACAGCCCATAGGGCTGCCCCGGCACCGGGTCAATGAAACGGCAGCCGCCGGCCCTGGCCACCATTCCGGCAGCTTCCTCGGAGCTTCCTTCCACCTGCAGCCAGGAGGCCAGAAGGCCGCTGAAGCGCACATCGCCGCCAGTGGTGCTGGCGAGCACGGCGGCGGGCGTGAACCGCTCCAGCAAATCAGGCAGGGCGCTGCGGCCCCGCACAAAGGCCCCGGCCAGGGGCAGGCCCACGTCGATCACCGGGGTGATCACCGCCGTGAGCGGGCGGGAGGGGAGATCGGCGCTGAGGAAGCCGTGGGGTTCGAGGTAGAGGCTGCCGGCGGGATGGTCGAGCAGCCAGCCGTTTTCGATCTGGGGCACGGCGGCGCCAGCGGTAGCAGTGAGGGTGAGGGGTCCGTGGGTGTGAGTCTCCCCCGGCCGCAGGGGGGTGACCCGGCTGAAGCCCAGCTGCTGGGCCTTCCGCGCCGCCGTGGGGGAGCCCACCACGGGGAGTCCTTTGGAGAGCAGGGCGAGGCTGGGGGGATGGCAGTGATCGGGCAGGCCCTGGCTGAGCAGAAGGAGATCGATGGCATCGGGCACCGGCTGAGGCGTGGCCAGCTCCCCCTTGAGCAGCCAATCCATCGGCCCGAAACTCAGGGGGCCAGTGAACCAGGGATCCACCAGCACCCGCAGGCCGGCGAAATCAAGCAGCCAGCCGTTGGCGCCCAGGTAGGTGGCGGTGAGGGCGGAGCTGGCGGGGGTCATGGGAGCTGACAAGCGTGAGGTCCAGGATGGCGCGGCTCACGGGGCGGATGCGAGCAGCGGCCTGAAGCACAATCCAGCCGAAGCCCTGCGCCAGGCAAAAGCGGGCCCCGTGGTGGTGCTGAACCGCGACAACCCCGATGCGGTGCTGATTGGCGCGGGTGGCGGAAATGGACGTGGCCGGCTTCATCAACCACCTCGGGCGTCTTGGCATCGCGGCGATCCGCCTCACCGATGCAGAAACCATGATCGGCCTGGCCCGCCAGCAAGGCCTGATCCCCTCAGCCCGAGCCGTTTTCGCCACACTGCACGCCAGCGGATTCCGCATCACACCGGAGGTGATTCAGGCGGTGTAGGCGCGATGTGGGGAGTGAGGAGCGAAGCGATGTCGCAAAGAATCACACACCTATTCCCGCAGGAAATCAGTCAGAAGGCATCTCATGGAGCGATCAGGCTCATGCGCTGGATCAGGAATGGGCCAAACCTCCCCGTCATCACATTGACCAGTGATCCACTGCTTCCATTTGTCGAGATATTGCAGCGCAACATTGTCGTGGTTTGCCCGGGAAACATGAGAGTAGATCAGCATCATCAGCCAAACAATGTCTTGATTCAACCAGGATGGAATCTCGGGTGGGGCATCATTTGCAAGCTCTTCTTGCTCCTCGTTTTTGTGCCTCTCCTGGCGTTTCTGCTCCATGAGCTGGGGAATTTGCTTGGCCCACTTCTGCTTTGCAGACGGCTTTAAAGTGCCCGAGTTACCTTCGCCAACATAGCCAGTAAATACTTTTCCTTTTCCAAGAATCTTTCCTATCAAGGAATCTAGATATCGTCCAAGGCCAAGAGGCTTGTTGTTTAAGACCTTTCGAGCATAAGATGAATAGTTAATCGTGCCCAGAATTTTATCCATGGTTGCATCATCGAACTCTTGACTTCTTAGATCATCCTTTACCAGCAACCTCACCAATACCTCCGGAATAAGATTTTCAATTTCTTTTCCCGGCAACAGGACAAAACGCTCACCGAGAATTGAAGTCATATTTTGCACTCGATTTCCTTTGCTAGCAGTATCGCCATCAGCAATTACGATGGATTGAGCACACAAGCTTGGAACGTGAGTTGTAGCAATTCCCTTGTCGGATTCACCGGTATTCCTTGAAGAATCAGTGGTTTCTGCAAAGTTGAAGTGAACCAGGTTGGCTCCACTGTATTCCACGAAGGCATAGTGGCGATCTTCCTTGTAGGCCTGCAATCGGTTTGCAAGCCTTTTACCAAATTCAGATCCATGGGTTTTCAAGTAATCAATAAACGCTTCCATGTAGGCTCGAAGATAAGCGCAATCGCTTGGGCCCTCAACCCAGATTGTGGCATTAGCAAGATAGGTAGCCGAGGGTCGTACGCCCAGTTGCATCAAGACCTCACGATCACGCGGCAGCGCCCGGCGGATGCGAAATCTGTCGGGTGTTTCTTTTTCAGAAAAACTAAAGATACTCACAAGCTGATCATCTTCCAAGAGATCAAGCAGATGGTTGGAATGGGTAGTCAAGAAAAACTGGTGTCCCATTTTTTGGTGGTAGTCCTTCAAAACACGTACAAAACTTCGTTGCAAAGAAGGATGCATCCCCAAATCCGGCTCCTCCAAAAAGAACAGACTGCCAGGCTTTAGCTCAGTCACTATGGGATAGGTGCAAATAATTAGGGACTGCAGACCATCACCCAGCTGATAAATTGGATAGTCATCTTTGTCGGCAATTTTGATATGTACGACATCATTGCCATCTTCTTCCACCGGGACGAGTGTTACCGGGGAACCAGCAAAGAAGTTATCCGCTAAGAATGCTTCGTATTCCCTGACACTATCTCGCTCGTCTTGTGTTCGCCCAAGCAAACGTCTACGTAAATCAGCAAAGAGACTTAGCCCCGTGAACACTCTGCAGACTTGCTCTACATCCCATGTTTGCGGAGCCTGAGGATGCCGACTGAAATAATCATGTTTCGTGCGCAGCTCATAGAGATCTTCACTTCTCTGCATCACTGCTGACGACCCTTGATCAGGGATAAGAGGAGGTCGCATGCCCCGAAGAATGGGAACATACCAGCGCTGGATTGTTGTTGTGTTTCGTATTCCTCCATCCAGGCCCAACTCTATGAGCTCAGCTTTAATCTGATTATGCCGTTCACTTTTTTGATAAGCTGGACGGGGATAACTATCAAAATCGGTCAAGATCTCATTTGCCTTGGCTAGACTTAGGCATCCCGGTTTCTCAGACTCTGTAAACAGCCAGTTTTCTCCATTACGGAAAGACCCATCTGGATAGGACAGCGCATATAAAACAACTTGCTCAATGATCGGATTGGCTTCACAAGATGACCCATCTTTCGTTACACTCAACTTGATGCAATCGAAACCTCCACGAATGAATAACTCTCTCATCAATCGAGACTTGCCTGAATTATTGGCCCCAACGAAAATCGTGATCGGCGCCAAACCTTCCAATCTCAGCATGTTCGGTTCTGCCGGCTGCGGCATGGGCGAGGGCGGCAAAGCAGAGGTTGTCTCGCCCCCATCCGACCCCTGGTCCAGCTCATATTGGCTTGCACACCCCCCACTCAAGCCCAGCCCGCTGAACCATGGCGGTAGTGGGTCATTGGTCATCATCGGCTGACGTCACTCTCTGCATCCACTCTGGCTGTGCCCTGGACAGCGGGGGCTGGATACCTGATCGCACCGAGACACACTGTGCTGTCGTACTCCTGGCGGCGTGGGCAAGAACGACCCGTGCCTGCTCGAGAGTCACGCCAGGGAATAGCTCGGTGAACTCCGCCACCGAGACGCTGTCCTCCAGGTTTTCGAACAACGCCGCCACCGGGATGCGGGTGCCGCGAAACACCCAGGCACCACTGACCTTCTGGGGGTGGCGCTCCACCGCGGCGCAACTGTCCCACCCTAGATCGGCCTGTGGGGGGAGGAGCATGCCGGGGCACTGAACAGCGAGACCTCACGTTACGCGCTCTTCCAAGCCGTCCCCTGGGTGCGCTGCCTGGCCCTTCGCTACCCCCCCTTCTCCGCCAGAAAGGCCTCCAGCGTGAGCCGGCACTCCTGGCTGCGGGGATCCTCCGGCCCCCAGGCCTCGCTCACCAGCTCAAGGGCTTGGCGGTAGTGCTGCTCCGCCGCATCCTGATGGCCGAGCTGCTCGGCCACCACCCCCAGGTTTTTGAGCAGCTCGCCGCGGCGCGGATGGCGCTCGCCCAACGCCAGCTCTGCCTGGCGCACGGCCTCCTGCAGCTCCGCCAGCGCCTCCTCCAGCTGGCCCTCCGCCATCGCCAGGGAGGCCAGGTTGTTGTGCACCGCCATGCTCACCTCGCACGGCTCCTCCTCGAGTGCCGTAAGGCTCTGGCGGTAGAGCGCCTCGGCTTCCGGGCGGCGGCCCAACGCAGCCAGGGTGCGGGCCAGGTTGTTGCGGCTGAGCTGCACCAGCGGATCGCTCTCCCCCAACCGCTGCCCGCGCAGCTCAAGCGCCTGCCGCAGCACCGTTTCGGCTTCTGGCTGGCCCAGCTCGTGCAGCGTGAGCCCCAGGCCATTGAGCGCTTCGGCCCGCTCCAGCTCCAACCCCGCGCCGCCGAGCTCCAGCAGGGTCAGGGCCTGGCGACACTGCTGCTCTGCGGCCTGCAGCTGGCCCCGCTCCCGGGCGATGCCCGCCAGCGCCACCAGAAAACCCGCCACCATCGGCTGCGCCTCAGGCTCTGCCATCGCCTGCGCCCGCTTCAGCCCCGCCTCCAGCGCCTCCACGGCCGGCCCGTAAGCGCCCAGCGCAGAGCGCAGCCGGCCCAGGGCCAACAGCGGCAGGCAGACGGCCGCGCCGGACCAGCGCTGCGGCGGCCACTGGGCCAATGCCTCCAGCAGCGGCAGGCTGCGTTGGCTGCGCTCGCGGCTCCTCGCCTGGAGCACATCGCTCACCCCCGCCAGCCAACGCGCCAAGGCTGCCGCCAGCCGCTCCTGCCGCTCCGCCCGCTCCTGGCCCTCCCGGCAGCGGGCCGCCTCGGCGAAGAGATCGTGGAGCAGTGGATGCAACTGGTGCAGGAGCGGCAGGCGCCGCTCCAACAGGTGTTGTTGCTGCAGCCCCAGCCGGGCCTCCTCCCAGGCCTCGGGCTGGATGGCCACCGGGCAGCAGAGGGCGAGCAGCTCCCAGGGCACAGCCGCCGCCGGTAGTTCCCCGAGCAGCAGGCCCAGCTCCTGCTCCGCCGCCGTGAGCTGCTCCCACGCCAACTGGAAACTGGCCTGCAAACCCCGCTCCACCTGCAGGTCGACGGCGGGTCCCTTGGGACCCTGCAGCTCCGGCGCCAGGGCGCCCCGCCGCCGCAGCCGCCGCTCCAGCTCGGCCAGCTCCAAATCGCCGTCCCGGGCCAGTTGGCGACCCAAGAGGTTCAAGGCCAGGGGCAGCCCACCCACCTGAGCGGCCAGGGCCAAGGCTTGTCGGCGCTCCTCCCCTGCGAAGGGGCCTCGCTCCGCCCGCTGCTCCAGCAGCTGCAGGGCTTCCTCCTCGCCCAGAGGGGCCAAGGGCACCCGCTGGCGGGCTTCCCCAAGCTGGCGACGGGAGGTGACCAGGATCGCAAACCGCTCCGGCAGGCCCTGGCCGAGGGCTTCCAGATCCTGGGGATCCCGCAGCTCATCGAGCAGCAGGGCCGCCGCCTGCTGGCCTGGCCAGCGGCTGTAGAGCCAGCCCAGCTGCCCGGCCAGCGGCAGAGCCTGGGGCACCTCCAGGGCGAAGTGGGCCCGGGCGAACAGGGCCAGCTGCTCCACCAGCCCGGCGATGGCCTGCTGGCCGTCGAGCACCACGATCCCCGAGCGGAAGCGCTCCAGGCTGCGGCGCAGGTGATGCAAGGCCAGGGCGGTCTTGCCCACGCCATCCATCCCGGTGATCCACACCGCTCCGCCACCCTCCTGCAACAAGGTCTGCAGCTGGCTGAGGGCCAACTGGCGGCCGATCAGCCCATCGCCACTGCGGGCGCGGAAGGGGAGGTTGTGGGGGGTTTGGTTGATGGGCAGGGTGGGGTCTGCCGTGGTGGCTCCGGGCCGGGGCGGCGGAGCGGCAGCCAAGAGCGTGATGGCGGTGGCGAACTCCTCCGCGTTCATGCACACCTTGGCCGTGCAGTGCCGCTGCACCCGGTTTTTGAACGCCTCCAACCGGGCCCGGCCGACGTCATCGTCGAGTCCGTTGGCCATGTCGCTGATGTAGTTGAGGAAGAAGGCATGCAGCGTGCGCTCGCTTGCCACCGCCGCCTCAAATTCCAGCTCCGTCACGGATTTGCCGTCATACTCCGGCTGCGGCGTGCCGTAACGCCCCGCCAAGATCAACAGATAGTGGTCGCTGCCGCGCACATCAGCCTGGCAGGTGGCCACCGGCGGCTCCGTGGAGCCTTCGTAGCTGTGGCGACAAGCCTGCTGCCGCTCGCTGATCAAGCGTTGGGCCAGGGCCCGCTCCTGCTGCAGACCCAGGCGCGGGCTGGAGAGGTAGAAGCTGTGGGCTGGCTCAGCGCCGGGTGCCGTGCCCTGAGCAGCCATGCGTGCAGGGGATGGATCAAGGGCCCATCCTGCCTGCTCGCTGGAACGGTTGGTTGAAAGCCTCGGGGTTGCAAGTAGCGCTGGCCAATCCATCGGGCTGAAGGGCCACCGCCTCGCCGAAGCCGAAGCCAAAGTTTTTCCCCTCCCCCGCGGCCCACTCCCTAGCCATCGCCAAAATGAATGCAGGCAGCGCGATGTGCATGGCCAACCCTGCGCCCGAGGTCCCGGCCTCCGTGCTTGCGGCTTCCGAGCTGCTGGCTTCAGATGTGGCGGCTACAGCAGTTGGAGCATCCGCGTCAGACCCGCCAGGCTGGAGCCGGCGCCAAGCGCTGCAGTGGGGTTTGCTTTCAGCCGGTGGGCTGCTGCTGCCCCGCGCGGCCCGGGCGGCGGAGGCGAGCGGGGCGGGCTGCAGGCCCCACGCCCACACCACCCCGGCAGGACCACCGGTGCCCACCCGCACCAGCCCCCAGATCCCCCGTTTCGAGCAGCCCTTCCGCCGCCTGGAAGCCCTGGCTCCCGAAAGGGTGGGCAGCGATCTGGATGGCTACACCCTCACCATCGCCCGCAGCCCAGTGGAGATCCTGCCGGGCCGCACCACCCAAGCCTGGACCTACAACGGCAGCCTGCCGGGCCCCCTGATCCGCCAGCGCAAGGGCCGCGCCTCGGTGGTGCGCTTCATCAACCAGCTGCAGGATCCAAGCGCAGGCCAGATCGCCACCTCGATCCACCTGCACGGCATGGCGTCTCTCCCCCAATACGACGGCTACGCCGAAGATCTGATCCCCTTCAACCATTACAAGGACTACTACTACCCCAACAACAAGGGCGGCCCCTTCTGGTATCACGACCACGCCATCGGCCAAACCTCCCGCAACGTCTACATGGGGTTGGCAGGTCTCTACATCGTCGACTACGACGCGGAGGATTTCGCCGATCCAGCCGCTGCCGAGCTGCTGCCCCAGGGGGAGTTCGACATCCCGATGGTGATCCAAGACAAGCGCTTGGATGGCGACGGCTCGCTGGTGTTCAACGACCGGCAGCAGCGGGGCCTCTACGGCGATGTGCTGCTCATCAACGGCGTGCCCTGGCCGCGCTTGGTGGTGAAGGATCGGCCCTACCGCTTCCGGATCCTGAACGGGGGCACCTCCAGGGTGCTGCAGCTGGGGCTGCAGGCCATCGTGGATGGTCGTCCCCAGCCCCTGCCCCTGCTTGTGGTGGCCAGTGATTCGGGGCTGCTGCCCCAGGCGGTGCCCTGCCGTTCCCTGCGCATGGGGGTGGCGGAGCGCTACGAGGTGATCGTCGATTTCCGAGACCTGGCGGGCAAGGAGGTGTTTCTGATCAATCCGATCCAGGCCGGCAACCTCGATGGCGACCTGCGCAGCACATCTTTGCTGTGCTTCCAGGTGGAGAAGGGCCCCGCCGAGCGCATCCCCCTTCCCGATCGCCTCGGCGTGCTCACCCCCATCGCCACCCTGCTGGCGGAGGCCAGAGCCAGTGGGGCACCGGTGCGCACCTTCCGCTTTGATCGCCTCGGCAGCCAGTGGGTGATCAACAACAAGGTGTGGGATCCCAACCGGGTGGACGCCCAGCTCAAGCCCTGCGCCACAGAGATCTGGCGGTTCGAGAATCCAGGCGGTGGCTGGGTGCATCCGGTGCACGTGCACCTGGGCCACTTCCGCCTTTTCAGCCGCGACGGCTCACCACCGCCCGCCTGGGAGGCCGGCATGAAAGACACCTTCTACGTAGGCGATTTCCAAAAACTGGAGATCATCGGCCGCTTCGGACCGCACGAGGGCAAATACATGATCCACTGCCACAACCTCGTGCATGAAGACCACGACATGATGACCCAGTTTCAAATCGGCACCAACGGCTGCGATCCCTGCGCCGCCCCCGCCAGGCCCCTGCCAGCGCCCGCCGCTTTCGACGCCCCCCGCTGCTTACCGGGGCCGGAATGCTCCCTGCCGCCGGAGGGGCGCGCGGTGTAAACGGGCGCGAGGCTGGGCCGAGGGGAGGGCAGGCTGCAAGCTGAGCAGACGTGCGATCTTGGCCCTGGACCGGATAGCCGGTGGGGGCCCTTGAAGCGGGGGACCGTAGGTCAGGGGCGATCAGGCCGAAGTTCAGCCGGGTTCTTCAGCCCGGTGGGACCCCGCATCGAACTGCCGCAGGGCCTTCATGTCGTAGGGGTTGCGGGGGCCTTCAGCGCGGGGTGTGCCGCCCTTCTCCTTGGCGGTGGTGACGGGCGGCCCAGCGGAAGAGCCAGGGCCAGCCGCAGAGCCCTCTGGGGCCTGAGGCGCGGCCCAGGCAGGGGCAATGGCCCCCAGGCTCAGCAGTCCCACGAGCAGGCAGGCCACAAGAGCCCTGCGGGCTGCAGCCACCAGTTGGGCGAGGGAATGCGCCATGGGACCTCTGGGGGGATCCCTTCAACGTAGCCCTGCCGAGCGTCCACCCCTACAGGCTGCGAATCAAGCATCTGGCTCCTCCAGCGACGACTGCGCCAGCAGCGTCAGGAAGAACTGGAATCGGGCTCGGTTGGTGGGGTTGGGGTCGAGTTGGACGCGTCCGGAAAGCAGTGCTGATCGACGGAGGAGAGCAACGTCTTCGTTTTGGCGTTCAGCGACCTGAGCCTGGCGTTCTCGCGCCTCAGCTGCTCGGTTTCGTTCCTGATCTGCTCGATCTCGATCAACTTGGCGTTCAGCCTCTGCTCGTAGTCGGGATCGCGACGCCAGTTCAGAATCGACAACCACTGTCGCCACCGAGGCAGCGATGAAAAGGACTCCCCATTGCCGCTGGAGACCGATGCTGGTGCCGGCGAGGGTGATGTGGTCATAGGAAGAGAACAGGGCGATCAGGCCGAGGATGAAGCCGCCGATGGCTTGGGTGAGGCCAAAGCGGTCGAGGCTGAGGCACCAGAGGCGTGGGGATGGGGGTGATTCTGGCGGCGTTGACGGCCTTGGCGGGGAGGGAGCGGCCGAGTCCGCAGCAGGGGCGTCTGGTGGGTCGGGGTTGGCGGTCACGGGATCCGGTGGGCGGATGGGAAGCAAGGGCGGGACCACTGACGGGGACACCACCGGCTGATCAGTGCCACCAGAACGACCTGCTGTCCCAGCGACGTGACAGCAACGGCCCGGCGTTCGACTCCACCTCCCGCAGAACCTGGCTCGCTGCCGCCGCCTGGCTCGGCTCATCACCGAGGAAGGCATGCTCGAGGTGGTCGATGGCGCGCCCCATCCCCCCTACCCTGGACCCCAGCATTCCAGCCCTCGGGCCAGCTCCCCATCACCAGCGTGAGCGCCACCGATCCCCCCGGCGGGGAGCCGCGCCAGGAAAGCGGAGAGCCCCGCCAAAAGACGACTCGCCAAGAGGGGCCTCGCCAGAACGAGGAACACCCCGGCGAGCTGAGCGAGGATCGACGCCACCAACATGTAGCCAAACCCCGCCCCTGGCGCGTGTTTCTCTCCCACACATTGGAGCTGCGGCAGCATCCAGGGCCCGGCAACTCGTATGTGAACCGAGCTGAGCGGGCCGTAAGCGCCGCAGACGGCGGAGCACTCAGCCCATCGACTGGCAATGCTTCGGAGGCGGGATGCGCGATGCTCGGCCGGCATCGTGGGGGCGTTGATGGGAGCCATCAAGAAGGTGGCAATGGCTCCAGCTGCAAGGGGCCACTGACCCCACCCACCTCCGCCAACCCCACACGCTCCGCCGTGAGCCGCCACAGCTCAGCCGCCAGGGCATCGTCGCGGGCCTCGGCGCTGGGTTCGGCCTCGGCAAACCGCAGCCGCCCCGGCCCCAACACCCGGTTGCTCCAATACTGAAACCCTTCCAGCGCCGCCGGATCCCCGGTGGCCAGGCCGGCCAGCAGGGCGCCCGCCCGCTCGGGCGTTTCGGTGAGCCGCAGCAGATCCCGAGCCACAAAGGCGAACACCGCCTGGCCGAGCGGGTTGAGCCGCTGGCTGTCGCGGAAGAAACCGCCCTCGCTGCGGGGGATCACCAGCCCCGGGCTCCAGGCGACCACCGGCAGGGGCATGCCCCGCTCGCGCAAGCGCCGCTCCACCTCCCGCGCCATGAGCACATTGCAGAGCTTGCTGTCTTTGTAGGCCTTCTCGGCGTTGAAGGGGCCCCCATCGACCATGGCCGCGCCGGGCCCCTGGCGCAGGCCCGCCAGATCCCCCAACCCCGCCGGCTTCCCCACCTTGCCGCCAGCGGCGGTGGGATCGTGCACCTCCGAAGCCGTCACCACCAGCCGGGGCGCCGTGCCGCGCAGCAGCAGGGGCAACAGCCGCTGCAACAGGGCCTGGTGCGCCAGGTGGTTCACCGCCAGGGTGAGTTCAAAGCCCTGGGCCGACCAGCGGGGGGCCTTCGCGCCGCTGTATTGCAGGCCAGCGTTGAGCGCCAGCGTGTCGATCGGCTCGCCAGCCTGCAGCAGACCCGCGGCGCAGGCCTCGACGCCGGCCAGATCCGCCAGATCGCACACCAATGGGGTGAGCGAGCCGCCCAGGCGGTGGGCCAGACGCTCGGCGGTGGCCCCATCGCGGCAGAGCACCGTGAGGCGATGGCCGGCCGCTAGCAGCTGGGCCGCCGCCTGCAACCCGATCCCGGAGCTGCCGCCGGTGAGCACCACATGGCGAGGGGCGGCAGGGGCCTGTCCTTTGACGAGCGGCTCACCGGGCTGGGGCCCATCGGGGGGAAGACCCTCAACCATCGGGGTTGTCCAAAGAGGAGGCAGCCATCAACGTCAGGAGAAGCTGGAATCGGGCTCGGTTGGAGGGAGTGGGATCGAGTTGGACGCGTCCGGAAAGCAGTGCTGATCGATGGAGGAGAGCAAGACCTTCGTTCTGGCGTTCAGCGACCTGAGCCTGGCGTTCTCGCGCTTCAGCTGCCCTGTCTCTTTCCTGATCTGCTCTGTATCTTTCTCGATCTGCTCGGCTTCTTTCCTGATCTGCTCGGTCTCTTTCCTGATTTGCTCGGTCTCGCTCTTGAGCTGTTTCATCCTCACGTCGTGCTGCATCTTGCGCCTCTCGTAATCGGGATCGCGACGCCAGTTGAGCATCGACAAAAATTGTCGCCACCGAGGCAAGGATGAAAAGGGTTCCCCACTGCTGCTGCAGAGAGATGGTGGTGCCGGCGAAGGTGATGTGGTCATAGGAGGTGAACAGGGCGATCAGGCCGAGCACGAGGCCGCCGATGGCCTCCAGGAAGCCAAAGCGATCGAGGCTGGGGCGCCAAAGCCGCAGGGATTGGGCTGATTCTGGCGGATCTGCGCCGGGCTGATCGGGGGTGTCGGGCACAGGATCCAGGGGGGTGCGGTGGCGGCGGCGCTGGCGGGAAGGGCACAACAGATCCGTGCCACCGGATTGGCTTTCTGTCTCACAGCCGTCGAGGTCGGCCAGCTGCTCGGCGCTGAAATCGTCAACATGAAGGCCACGCCCCCGCTCACTCCGCTCCTCTCGGTGATCGACGCCCACACCGGTGGCGAACCCGCCCGCCTGGTGCTCAGCGGCCTGCCAGAGATCCCGGGCACCACCATGGCGGCCAAGAAGCGTTCTTCAAAGCCCAGCTCGACTCCTGGCGCACCCTGCCGATGCAGGAGCCCCGCAGCCACAAAGAGATGTTTGGCGTGGTCCTCACGGCCCCCACCACTCCAGATGGCGACCACGGCGCCATCAACATGTGCGGCCATGGGGTGGGGGACGTGCGTATGGATGTGGTGTTTGGCGGCAATTGCTTTGCCCTGGTCTCGGCCAGCCAGCTGGGGGTGCAACTGGGCCGGGAGCACATCCGCGCCTTGATCGCCGCGGGCATGGCGGTGAAGGACGCCGTCAACGCCGAACTCTCCATCGCCCATCCAGAGTGGGCCCACATCGAGCAGGTGGAGCTCACCAAGATCCACGCGATCCCCGATCCCCACCAAGCTCTCACCAAAAGCGCGGTGATCTTCGGAGCAGGCCAGCTGGATCGCAGCCCCTGCGGCACCGGGGTGGAACACATCAGCGAGGGGATCCTCGGCGCGCGTTTTCGCGGCCACCTGGAGCGGGAGGCTCGACGTGCTGCTGGATCCCCGGGTTCCCCTCGCCCGCGGTTTTCTCTTGGATGCCCCTGAATCCCCCGTGCGCCGGAGCCCGCACCAGCCAGCCAGCCTCGCGCCATCCCAAACTGCCCCCGTTCCCTCCCCCCGGAACAGCCTGAGCCCCTCCGCCCCCACCAACGCCGCCCAACCGGCGCCAGCGCCGCCCGACCCGGCTGCGCCAGAGGCGGCCCGAGCCCCCGACGCTTCCAGCCACCACTGCCCGGGAGAGCCTGGAGAGCCCCCCTCCTGGCGCCAGGAGCTGCGCGCCTCCCTGGCGGCCCTGCCCCCGGAGCGCCTGCGCCAGCTGCGTCCCTACGCCTGCGCCAGCGGCGCCACCGCCGAGCTCCTCCCGCACCCGCCCGACAGCGCCACCCCCGCTGCACCCCTGCTCGATCTCGCCAGCAACGACTACCTGGGCCTCAGCCGCCACCCCGCCGTGCTGGCCGCCGCCGCCGCCGAGCTGGCCGCCAGCGGCCTGGGGGCTGGCGCCTCCCGCCTGGTCACCGGCACCAGGCCTGTCCATCTGGAGCTGGAGCGCGAGCTGGCGCGCTGGCTGGGGCGGGAGCGGGTGTTGCTCTTCCCCAGTGGCTTCCAAGCCAACCTCGCCGCCGTGGGCGCCCTTGCGGATCGCCACAGCCTGGTGCTCGCCGATCGGCTGATCCACCACTCCCTGTTGGCGGGCGTGCGGGCCAGCGGCGCCAAGCTGCAGCGCTTTGCCCACAACGATCCGACCGATCTGGAGCGGCGCCTGGCTGCCGCCCGCCGCGAGAGCCCCACCCGGCGATTGCTTGTGCTCTGCGAGAGCCTCTACAGCATGGAGGGCACCAGTCCGCCGCTGGCGGAGCTGGCGGCCCTCTGCGCCCGCCACAACGCGCCCCTGCTGGTGGATGAGGCCCATGCCCTGGGGGTGCTCGGCCCGGGCGGCCGGGGGCTCGCCCATGAAATCCCCGAGATCGGCCTGATCAGCGGCACCTTCGGCAAAGCCTTCGGCAGCGGTGGCGCCTTCCTCGCCGCCGACGAGCCCCTGGGCGAGTGGCTGCTGCAGAGCAGCGGCGCCTTCCGCTACACCACCGCCCTCGCTCCGCCCCTGGCGGCTGGCGCCCTGGCGGCCCTGGTCCACCTGCGCGACGCCCCGGTCGCCGCCGCTGCCCGGCGGGCGCTGGTGGCCCGCGCTGCCCGCTGGCGCGAGGCCCTGGCGGCCGCCGGCTGGCCCCGCCCCCCGGGGGAGGGGCCGATCCTGCCCCTGCGCGTGGGCGACGACGGGCTGGCCCTGGCGCTGCAGGCGCGCCTGGAGGCCGCTGGCCTGCTCACCGCCGCCATCCGCCCCCCCACCGTGCCGCCGGGCACCGCCCGGCTGCGGCTGGTGCTGCGCCAGGATCTGCCGAGCGGCAGCCTGGCTCGCCTGCTTGCCGCTCTTGGGCCCTGCCCCCATCCCCCTCGCTCCACCTGAGGGTCCGCCAGCCGCCACCCGATCCATGGCCCCCGCCGAGGTTTCCCCACCCGATTCCGCCACGGCGCCGCTGCAGGTGATCGCCATGCACGGCTGGGTGAGCGACGGCAGCCAGTGGCAGCCCTGGCAGGAGCCCATCCGCGCCCGGGGGTGGAGCTTTCAGAGCGGCGAGCGGGGCTACGGCAGCCGCCCCCCGCTCCAGCCCAGCTGGACCAGCGGCGGACGGCGGGTGGTGATCGCCCATTCAATGGGGCCCCACTTGCTCAGCGCCGATGTGTTGGCGGGGGCGGACGCGGTGGTGCTCCTGGCCAGCTTTGCCCGCTTTGTGCCCCCCGGCCGGGCCGGTCGCGCCCTCCGCACGGCCTTGGCGGGGATGGCATCGGCCCTGGCCGATCCCACGGCAGCCCGCGCCATGCTGCGGCGCTTCCTGAGCGAAGCCGCGGCCCCCGATCCGATCGAGGCCATGGCGCCCGGCCCCGCCGATGGGCCCCTGACGCCGGTGGGCCTGGAGCGGCTGGGCACCGACCTGCAGCGGCTCGCGCAAACCGAGAGCCTGCCCGAGGCCTTCCCCACCAACGTGCCCGTGTTGATCGTGGAAGCAGGCGCGGATCGGATCGTGGCGCCCCCGGTGCGGGCCCTGCTGCGGGAGGCCCTGCCTGGCGCCACGGTGCTCGAGGTGCCCGATGGTGGCCATGCCCTGCTGCGGGCGCCGATTCTGGAGCCCGTGCTGACCTGGCTCCAAGCCCAGGAGCGGCCATGACCCTCAGTCCCTTCAGCCAACAGGTGCAGGAGGCGTTCAGCCGCCGCGTCGCCTCCTACGAGCCCCAGGCCAGGCTGCAGCGGGGCGTGGCCTGGCGGCTGGCGGGCCTGGCCCAACATCAGGGTTGGCCCCGACACGCCGAGGCGCCAGGGCTGGCCCTCCCCGCCGGCCCCTGCGCCGATCTGGGGGCCGGCACGGGGCTGGTGGGGCGGGCCCTGGCCGCCTGGCGGGTGCCCCTGCCGGCGCCCCTGCTGCAGCTGGATCTTTGCGGCGAGGCCCTGGCCCGCAATGGCGCCGGCCCCACCCTGGCCTGGGATCTCAACGACGGCCTGCCGCCCCAGCTCGAGGGCGCGGCCCTGCTCACCTCCAGCTTTGCCCTGCAGTGGCTCGACGCCCCCGCCGCGGCCCTGCTGCACTGGGGGGAGCGCCTGGCGCCGGGGGGCTGGCTGCTGCTGGCCGTGCCCACCGCGGGCAGCTTCCCGGAATGGCGCCAGGCCGCCCGCCAGGCCCGGGTGCCCTGCAGCGCCTTGGAGCTGCCGGCCGCCCCGGCCCTGCTCGCTGCCGCGGCCGGGGCGGGGCTGGCGCCGATCCAGGCCCGCAGCCTCTGCTTCTCCCACCAGCGCCCCGCCGGCGCCCCCCCCGGCCCCCTGGCGGCCCTGCGGGCCCTGCGGGCCATCGGCGCCGACGCCAGCCGCACAGCCACTCCCCTGGCTCCAGGGGCCTGGCGCCGGCTGCTCGCCGCCTGGCCGGAGGGGGGGCAGCTGAGCTGGGAGGTGCTCCTGCTGCTCGCCCGCAAACCCCACCCCAACGACCCCAACGGAGACCCGCCATGCAGTTGGTGATCGCCGGCACCGACACCGATGTGGGCAAAACCATCGTCAGCGCCCTGGTGGTGCAAGGGCTGGCCGCCCGCTACTGGAAACCGGTGCAGAGCGGCCTGGCGGCGGGCAGCGACAGCGCCCGCGTGCGGGAGCTGCTGGCGCTGCCCGCCGAGCGCCTCCTGCCGGAGGCCTACCGCTTCCAGGCCCCCGTCTCGCCCCACTGGGCAGCGGAGTTGGAAGGGGTGCGGATCGATGCGGGCAGGCTGGCCCTGCCTGAGGTGGAGGGGCCGCTGGTGGTGGAGTGCGCCGGCGGGCTGATGGTGCCCCTGCGCCTTGACGCGGACGGGAGCTTGTTGCAGATCGATCAGCTGCGGGTTTGGGGCCTGCCCGTGCTGCTGGTGGCCCGTAGCGGCCTGGGCACCCTCAACCACACCCTGCTCTCCCTGGAGGCCCTGCGCCAACGTGCCATTCCCGTGCTCGGCCTGGTGCTCAACGGCCCGCTCCACCCCGACAATCCCCGCACCCTGGAGGCGCTGGGGGGGGTGCCGGTGCTCGCCCAGCTGCCTCCGCTGGAGCCCCTCAGCGCCAAGGGTCTGCAGGAGCAATGGCTGGCCAGTGCCCTGCCCACTAAGCTCACCCCATGAGGATGCGCAGGCGGGACTGGCTGGTGAGCGCTGCAGTGGCGGGCCTTTGCATGGCCATCCTCACGCTGTTCACCGATTTCGAGGAATCCGTGCGCGAGTGGGTGAAGTGCCCTGCGGCTCTGGTGCCGGGCGAACGACCTCCCGAGTGCCGCTGAAGATCAAGCTTCCCCGAGGCGCCCATGCACGGGGCATTGGCGGGTGAGTGCCGCCACGTTTTGCCGGGCCACGGTCAGCGGCCAGCCCTGCCGCAGTTGATCGTGCACCCGTTCGATCTGCTGGGCGCTCCACCCCTGCCGCTCCAACGCCACGCGAATCGACTGCCACTGGCCCTCGGCAAACATTTCCCGGGGCCCCCATGGGTTGCGGGAAAGATCGCGCGAGGGCTTGCCTGAGCGGCGGGCGACCGCCTGCGGCTCAGGCAGAAAACGGTTGGACAGCGGGCGAGACCTGGCCATGGTTAGGGCCCCAGGGCTGGTGAGTCTTGCCCATCATGGCAAGCGTCAGGGCAATCGTTCATGGATCCGGCTTGGCACCCCAACCTCTGGCACCCCACCACCCAGGTGGCCAGCGCCGATCCCCCCCCGCGGGTGGTGGGCGGCAGGGGGGCGCTGCTGGAGCTGGAGGATGGCCGCAGGTTGATCGATGCGATCAGCAGCTGGTGGGTGACGCTGCACGGCCACGGCGAACCGACGATCGCCGCCGCCATCGCCCGGCAGGCCAGCCAGCTGGAGCAGGTGATCTTCGCCAACTTCACCCACCAGCCGGCCGAGCGGCTGGCGGAGCGGTTGAGCGCCCACACGGGCCTGCAGCGGCTGTTCTTTTCCGATAACGGCTCCACCGCCGTGGAGGTGGCCCTCAAAATCGCCTGGCAGTGGTGGCGCAACCAGGGCACGCCCCGGTCGCAGCTGATCGCCTTCGAGGGCGCCTACCACGGCGACACCTTCGGGGCCATGGCGCTGGGCGAACGCTCCCTGTTCTCCGCCCCGTTCGAGCCCCTGCTCTTTGCCGTGGCCCGCGCCCCCTGGCCGGCCACCTGGTGGGGCGACCCCACGGTGGAGCAGCGGGAAGCGGAGGCCCTGGCCCGCCTGGACACCCTCCTGGAAACCCCCACCGCCGCGGTGATCTTTGAGCCGCTGCTGCAGGGCGCCAGCGGCATGCGCCTAGTGCGGCCCCTGTTTTTGCGGGAGGTGGAGCGGCGGGTGCGGCAGGCCGGCGCCCTGCTCATCGCCGATGAGGTGATGACGGGCTTCGGCCGCACGGGAACCCTGTTTGCCAGTGGCCTGGCCGGCATCGCGCCCGATTTGATGGCCCTCTCCAAGGGGCTCACCGGTGGCTTTTTGCCGATGGGCGCAACCATGGCCAGCGAACGGTTGTTTGCCGGCTTCGTGGGCGACGATCCAGCGCTCACCCTCTTCCATGGCCACAGCTTCACCGCCAACCCCCTGGGCTGCGCCGCGGCCCTGGCCAGCCTGGACCTGTTGGAGCAGCAGCCCGAGCGCTACCGAGGCTTCGAAGACCGCCACCGGCCCCTGCTGCAACAGCTCGCTCAAGATTCGCGGGTGCACAAGCCGCGCCTGCTGGGGTCCATCGCCGCCTTTGATCTGGTCTCCGCCAAAGTTCAGGCGGCGGAGGGGTATCTGAACCCCATCGGGCGCCAGCTGCAGCGGCGCGTGCTCGCCAGCGGCGTGTTTCTGCGGCCCCTCGGCCAGGTGGTGTATCTGCTGCCGCCGCTTTGCATCAGCGACGCCGAGCTGCAACGCTGCTACGCCTCCCTGGCGAGCGCCCTGCAAGACCTTTGAGCCCAGCGGGGAACCCAGCCTGCAACCGGTCTCAGGGGCCAGCCAGGATCGCCGCCTCCGCATCGGCCCGCGAGAGTCCGTAGGGGAAGAGGCGCACGTTTTCGCTTCCCTCCTGATGCCAGCTCACCTTGAAGTCCTCCACATCCAGATCGATGCGGGCGCTCCACTGGGGCAGGTGCAGATCCCAGCTGGAGGAATAGGGAGCCTGCTGCCGAGCGCCCAACTCCCGCAACCACGCTTCCAAGGCCGGCAGGGGATGGTTGTAGAGGGGGGTGTCCTCAGGGGGCAGCAACATGGTGGGCATCGGCCATCAGCGAAGCGGGCGGGGAGGACGGCACACTTCCATCCTGGGGCATGGCCACGGGGTGCAGCTCGGTCCACCAACTGGGCCAGCGCATCAGCTCAGCTCCCCGCGCCCAGGCCACCCCGAGGCCCAACACCAAGCTGAGCACCAGGGCCACAGCCAGAAGCAGCAGGGCAAACCACTCCCCACCCGAAAGGGCCCGGCGCAGAGAAACAGGGATTTGGCTGGGGACGACCACACCGGCAGGGGGACCAGCGGTGCCCAAGCCCGGCGTGGGAGTGCGACTGAGCCGCAGCCGCTCGTCATAGAGCTGGCGGGCTTGGGGATCGCTGAGCACGCCGTAGGCCCGCTGCAGCTGTTCAAAGGCCCGGGCGGCGACGGCCGCCGGCAGGGTCGTGGTGTCGGGGTGGTAGCACTTGCTCAGGCGCCGAAAGGATTGGCGGAGCTGTTGCTGGGAGGCCGACGGCGGCATCTGCAGCAGGTCGTAAAAGCTCGCACTCTCAAGCGATCCAGCCACAGGCGGGTCGAGGGGGAGCGGATCGGGGGATGCGGAAGACGACGGCATGGCCCGAACGGCGTGTGGACCCCCATTTCATGGGGCATCCTAGGAAGATCCCCACCACCTGTCGTGGCCCGCTGGAGATGCGGATGGTCGAGTCGATGGCGCACCTGTGGGAAGCCTTGGGTTGGCAGCCTGATCCCCAGCAGCTGGCGCAATTTGGCGCGCTGCAAGGGGAACTGCAGCGCTGGAACAGCCGCCTCAATCTCTCCCGCCTGGTGGAAGGGGAGGACTACTGGATTGGCCAGGTGTTTGACAGCCTCTGGCCCTGGCTGGCGTGGCTGCAGGCCCCCGGTTCCCCACCCTCCCCGGCGCTGATCGACGTGGGCACCGGCGGCGGTTTCCCTGGCCTGGCGCTGGCCATCGCCCTGCCCCAAGCCCACCTCACCCTGGTGGATTCGGTGGGTCGCAAGCTGGAGGCGGTGCAGGCGATGGCCGAGGCGGTGGGGCTGGCGGAGCGGGTCACCCTTCGGCGGGAGCGGGCGGAGCGCACGGGCCATGCCCCCGGCTGCCGCGGGGGCTTTGATGGGGCGATGGCCCGGGCGGTGGCGAGCGCCCCGGTGGTGGCGGAATATCTGGTGCCTCTGCTCAAGCCCGAGGGCCTGGCGGTGCTCTATCGCGGCCAGTGGACCGCCAGCGATCAAGGGGATCTGGAGCGGGCCCTGAAGCCCCTCGGCGCACGGCTGGAGGGCGTGGAGCGGCGGGAGCTGCCCGCCGGCCGGGGACTGCGCCATGCCGTGCGGGTGCGCCCGCTGGCCCCCTGCCCGAAGGCCTACCCCAGGGCCGTGGGGCTGCCGGCCAAGGATCCCCTCGGCCAGCTCAGTTGACCTGCAGGCGGCGTCCAGCCTCGCCGCCCAGGCGGCGTTGCAACTCCCGCAGCAGATCGGGGATGCGCTCGGCCCAGGGACTGCCGCCGAGCACGGCGAGCAGCTCCGCCTCGCTCACCTGGTGATCCAGGGCATCGGCGTTCTCCCCGGGGAACCAGTGCCCGCCATGGCCGAGCAGGCGGTAGCGGGCTTGGCAAAAGCTCTCCAGGTCCCAGGCGGCCAAGAGATTGTGCAGCCAGAGCAACACCGGCAGATTGATCTGGCCGGGGGTCTGCTGCCAGGCGGGAAGGCCCTGGTGCCAGCTGGCCAGCCAGGGGCCGCCGAGGGCCTCGCGCCGGGCCTGCTCCAGCCGCTCCAGGATCGGTGGCAACAGGGTGGGGGCCTGCTCCAGAAGGGCGACGGCCTGCAGATGGCGCTCCAGATCCCAGGCGCCGGCGGCCCCCACGCTGATGGTGTGCACCGCCGGGTGGCTGAGGCAGAAGAGATCGTTCACCACGATCGGATGGTGGGGAGCGCACAGCTCCAGCAGGCGCTCTGAGGGGGAGTGGAGGTGGCCGCCCTTGTCGGTGGGGCTGATCAGAAACACCCCCATGTCGTGGGCGCGGGCCGCCTCCAGGGCCGGGCTGTTCTCCTGGCGGATGAAATACCAGTGCAGGTTGATGTAGGCGAAGGCGTCGCTGGCGATCGCCTCCAGGATCAGCGGCAGGGGGGCATGGGTGGAGAAGCCCACATGGCCAACTCGCCCCTCGGCCTGCCAGCGCCGCACCACCTCCAGGCAACCGCCGGGCCGGAGGGTTTGCTCAAGGTGCTCAGCGGTGTTCAGCCCGTGCAGGGAGAGCAGATCCACCCGCTCCAGGGCCAGCCGCTGAAAGCTGAGGGCGAGTTCAGCCTCAAAGCGCGCCGGGTCGGGATCGGGGGCCACCTTGGTTTGCACGATGCGGTTGGCATCGGGCACCTGGGGCAGCAGCTCCCCCAACTGCCGCTCGGAGGTGCCGTAGCCCCGGGCCGTTTCGATGTGGTGGAAGCCCGCTGCCACGGCCGCTTGCAACAGCTCCATGAGGTTGCGCTGGCTGGCCGCGCTGATCTCGGCGGCCTCCAGATCACTCCAGCTCTGCTGAAAGCGCATCCCCCCGAGCGATAGCACGGGCATGGGCAGGCCGGTGCGGCCGAAGCGGCGGGTGGGGAGCATCAGCCGTTGGAGGGGGGATGGCCGCCCGCGGCCCGGGGGAGCGTGCGCTTGTGCCGAGCGGGGGAAGGCAGGCCCAAGGGCAGCAGATCCTGCTCCTCGCGTTGGCGTTGCAACTCCGGCAGGCGCTCATAGGGCACCCAGTGGATGCAATCCACGGGGCAGGTGTCGATGGCTTCCTGGATGCGATCGGTGCTGTCCCCGTCTTGGCGAATCACCCGCGAGCGACCCCAATCGGCCTCCACCACAAATGTGTTGGAGGCCACGTGGGCGCAGTAGCGGCAGCCGATGCACACCGCCTCATCCACCCACACGGCCTGCTGGCGCAAGGCCCCTGCCAGGAGGGGCTCCATCCCCGTGCGGAGATGGGCTGGCTCGGCCTGCACCGCAAAGGCGAGGCCCGGATCCACCATGGGCCCCGGTTCCATCACTCCCAGCGGGTCACCACGAGCTCGATCGAGCCATCGAGGTGATTGGTCTGTTCGTTCACCTGGAACCCTTCCTCCGCCGTGGCGGCGAGGATGGTGCGCAGGGCGTAGCGCTGGCTGAGCTGTGCCAGAAACCGCTCCACCGGCACGGGCTGGCGCCAGAGATCGAGGTCGGTCACCAGCTCGTAGCAGCCGGTTTCAGGGTTGAGGAGAAAGCCGATGTCGCCGCCGGCTTCGCAGGGGATGGCCACATCGCAAGTGACGGTCTGGCCCCGGTACCCCCGCACCGTCTGGGCGGCTTCGCTGGGGGTGTGGCCCAGATCCGAGAGCGCTTGGAGAAGAGCACTGCGATCGCGCAGTTCGGTCTTCACAGTGCTGAAGTGCGACATGGTCGAAGAAAGGGAAGGCGAGGTGGAGGGGGTTAGGGAGCGGGATGGTCGCTGAGGGATTGCTGGGCGATGAGGGAGCTGGATTGAAAGGCTTCGGCGGTGCTCCGGCGCTGCTGCACCGTCCCCAGCTGGGCTTCAATCCGTTCCGTGAGGGCCAGACAACCCTCACCTGCTACGCCCTCCACGAGTTCCTCCACACGGCCATCGGCGCGGATGCGGAATCGGATGGTTTGCTGGGCCATCCCGGACCAACCGTCAAAGGGTGTTCGGGGATGTTAGCCGCGATTTTCTGCAGGTGGGCTCCGCCGCCGGGCGGGCCTGAGCCCGGCTCAGTTGAGCAGGCCTTCATCCACGAGGGTTTGCAGCCGCTCGAGCACTTCGGGCCGCTCCAGCTGCTCCAGGGCCATCCGGGCCTCATCGCGCACGGCGGAATCCTCGTCCAGGAGCAGGCTGTTCACCAGGGATTCCACCACCTCCCGCTGGCGGGGCTCCACCAGATCGGGATAAAGGCGCCCCAGCGACCAGGCGCTGTTGCTGCGCACCGCGGCTTCGCTGTCGATGCGCAGGGTTTGCAGCAGCTGGGCGGCGGCGGGATCGGCCTTGGCGGGGGCGGAGGCGCTGGCATCGGCCAGGGAGCTGGCCGCCCAGAGCCGCACCGCCGCCACATCCACCTGCAGGGCCCGGATCAGGGGATTGAGCACGGGCGCGTCGGGGTAGTTGCTCAAGCTCCAGGCCACGGCCTTGCGCACATAGCCGTTGTCGTCACTGGCCAGCAGGCGCAGGAGGGGCTCCACCGCCAGGGGATGGGGATTGCGGCCGAGGGCATACACGGCGCTCATCCGCACAATCGGACACCCCTGCTGCAACAGGGGAAGGAGCAGGGGCACCGCCCGCGGGTCGCGATGTTCACAAAAGATGCGCAGCCCCTGCATCAGCTGCTCTCGCGCCCCCTGCAACCACTCCAGCCCCTGGTCACACTCGAGGGCCACATCGTCGGCGGTGGGTTCGCGGGGATCGATGTCATCGAGGGGGTCGCCCAGGAGCTCCGCCGCAAGCTCCCGCGCCAACACATCCGGATCGAGGGCCAGCTGGTGCTGTGTCTCCGGGAAAGGGGCAGGAAAGGGCTGGGGATCCTCCGGCATCTGGCTCGCTCCGCCCCCTGATCGTAGAGGGGCCGCCAACAGGCCTCAGGAGAGGGGGGCGGGAGCCGCCATGTCGCCCGGCAACCAGATGCGGGCACTGACGGCCACGAGCGCCAAGGCGAAGAGCAACACAATCGCCGCCGGCAGCAATTTCGAGCGCAGGAACGACACGGAAGCTCCGTCGGGGCCCCCATCTTGCTGCAAACCGCCCCCCACCGTTGACGCCCCCCGCAGCGCAGCGGAGGATGGCCCGTCACGAATGGTGTTCCATGCCCGCAAGCGACGCTCCGGCCTCCCCCTGGCGGCGCCTGTTGGCGGTGGGGGCCGAGGGGGTGGCCAGCGGCATCCCCTACATGGTGGGCACCAAACTGCTGCAGGGCTGGCTCACGGCCAGCGGAGTGCCGCTCGGGTTGATTGGCCTGTTGGCCTATGCCGAACTGCCCTACACGCTGAAGATGGTGTGGGCGCCGGCGTTGGATCGCTGGCCCATCGCCTGGCCTGATCGGCGGCGCGGCTGGCTGCTGCTGGTGCAACTGGCGCTGGTGGCGGTGATTGGCGCGATGGCGCTGCTGCAGCCCAAGCAAGCCTCCCCCGCCAGCCTGGCGGCGGTGGGGGCGATGGCGCTGCTGTTGGCGGTGGTGAGCGCCACCCAAGACATCCTGGTGGATGCCTACCGCACCGACCTGCTCCCCCAGGAGGAGCGGGGCGCGGGCGCGGCGGCGGCCAATCTGGGCTATCGGGCCGCGATGCTCGCCATCGGAGCGGGCGGCTTCATCCTGGCGGGCCGCCAGGGCTGGCCCCAGGCGTTTGCCGCCTCGGCGGCGCTGATGGCCCTGGTGTTGCCCTTCACGTTCAGCGCGCCCCGCCTGCGGCCCTTGGCCCAGCAAGTCACCAGCCTGCGCCAGGCCGTGGTGGGCCCCGCCAAGGAATTCCTGGCCCGCACCGGTGCCCCCCGGGCCGCCATGCTGCTGGCCCTGATCCTGCTCTACCGCTGGCCTGATGGCCTGCTGAACGTGATGGCGGTGCCCTTTTTGATCAAACAGGGCTTCTCACCGGAGGTGGTGGGCTCGGTGTTGGCGGGTTGGGGGATTGTGGCCACGATTGCGGGCACGATCTTGGGCGGGCTGCTCTTTGGCCGGCTCGGGCTGAATCGCTCCCTGTGGGTGTTTGCGGTGGTGGGCGCCCTGGGCAACCTCTCCTATTGGGCCCTGGCCAGCTTCCGGGGGGGCATGCCGGCGTTGCTGGCAGCGGTGGGGCTGGAAAACCTCGGCGGCGGGATGGTGGGGGCGGCCTTCGTGGCCTTGCTCATGAGCCTGTGCAATCCGCGCTTTTCCGCCACCCAATACGCCCTGCTCTCGGGGGTGTATGCCCTGAGCCGCTCGATCCTCTCGGGCCAGGCGGGCTTTGTGGCGGAGGGGGTGGGCTGGAGCCCCTTCTTCCTGCTCACCGTGGCCTCCTCCCTGCCGGCCTTTCTGTTGATGACCCGCCTCACCCCCTGGAACGGCCAGGGGGTGCGCGGCGCCTACGACCCCACCCGCGACGCTTGAGCATGGCTGATCTCGCCCCTGCCGCCAACGCTTCGCCCGCCTCGGGCCTCAACCCGCGGCTGGCCCGAATCGCCGCCGCCTTTGCCGGATCCGATGCGGTGGGGTCGGTGAGCCCCCTGGGCCACGGCAACATCAACACCACCTATTTGGTGGAAGGCGACGATCTGGAGCCGTTCGTGCTGCAACGGCTCAACACGGTGGTGTTCCCCCAGCCCCGGCTCGTGATGGGCAACCTGCTCGCCGTGAGCGAACACGTGGAGGGGCGCCTGCGACAAGAGAAGGGGGGGCCTGGCCCGCGTTGGGTGTTCCCCAAGGTGCTCCGCAGCGCGGGGGAAGAGGCCTGGCTGGAGGAGGAGGGGAACTTTTGGCGGGCCATCAGCTTTGTGCCGGCCACCACCTCCCTCGATGCCCTGGACACACCAGATCAGGCCCGGGAGGTGGGCTACGGCCTGGGCAAGTTTCATGAGCTGGTGCACGATCTGCCCTGCGAGCGGCTGGCCGACACGCTGGAGGGCTTCCACATCACGCCCGGCTACTTGGCGCGATACCACGCCGTCTGCCGAGCCGATGCCGCCGCGCCTGGCCGAGCGGGGCGCGATGGGGAGCGGGAGGCCTGGGCGCACGGGTTTGTGGCGCAGCGGGAGGGCTGGGCCGGAGTGCTGGAGGAGGCCAAGGCCAGGGGTGAGCTGCCGCTGCGACCGATCCACGGCGATCCCAAGGTGAACAATGTGCTGCTCGATGCCACCAGCGGCCAGGCGGTGGCCCTGGTGGATCTCGATACGGTGAAACCCGGCCTGGTGCACTACGACATCGGCGATTGCCTGCGCTCCGGCTGCAACCCGCTCGGGGAGGAAACCACCGCCTTGGATCAGGTGCATTTTGATCTGGGGCTCTGCGCCGCCCTGCTGGAGGGCTACGGCGCGGTAGCCCATCGTTTTCTGTGCCCAGCGGACCACCGCTATCTGTATGACGCGATTCGGCTGTTGAGCTATGAGCTGGGAGTGCGCTTCTTCAGCGACCATCTGGCCGGAGACGTCTACTTCCACACCCAGCGGCCCGGCCACAACCTGGATCGAGCCCTGGTGCAGTTCCACCTCACGGCCAGCATCGAGGCGCAGGAGCAGGAGATTCGGGGGTTGCTCGCCAGGTTGCAGGAGGCACGATGAGCGAAGAGCGGGAGTTTGCGCTCCATCCCTTCGCCAAGGAGGCGCGCGAATTGGGCCTCAGCCTGGGGGGCCGGCTCGAGCGCCAGGGCGACCAGCTGCGCATCCACTACCAGCTCGGCGGCGATCTCGACTCGGTGGTGATGCCAGCAGCAGCGCCCGAGGGGCCCAAGCGCTGCAATGAGCTCTGGGAGCACACCTGCTTCGAGCTGTTCCTGGCGGCGGAGGGCGCCGAGCCCTACTGGGAGGTGAACCTGGCCCCCAATGGCCACTGGAACCTCTACCGGCTGGAGGGCTACCGGCAAGGGCTCCAGCCCGTGCCCGATCGCGAGGCCTTGCCCTTCACGGTGAGCCACGGGGCGGGAGAACTGGAGCTGGCCCTTGAGCTGCGCCTCCCCCAGGAGCTGGCCATGGCTTGCCGCGCTCGCCCTCTACAGCTGGGGGTGACCGCCGTGATCGAGCAGCAGGGCGAAGCCCTGAGCTACTGGGCCCTGGCCCACAGCGGGCTGGAAGCGGATTTCCACCGGCGGGAGGATTTCCTGCTGCGGCTGGAGCCTTAGGGCGCCTGCAGCAGCCGGGGGCACGCGCAGACGGCGGGATGCGAGGAGCCACGAGCAGTGGCTCAGGCGCTTTCTTGAGCCACCTGGCTGTGAAAGAGCAGGTCAGCGCCTCCACCCAAAACCAGGCGCTGGCAGCACCACTGTTTCTCTACCGATAACTAATGGAGCGGAATCTTGAGCTGCCCGTGGTGCTCAGTGAAGCGGAGGTGAGATCGGTCCGTCAGTGGCTGGAGATCGAATCACGCTGCTGCCCCAAAGCCAAAGCGAGTTCTTGCTGCACCATCTCCGCAGGGCTCGCGACGTCCACCAAAGCGATCTGGCCTTGGGCTGGGGCGAGGTGATGATGCCCTATGCCGGTGGCATGACCCAACAACTGGCGCCGAGGGTCGTCATCACCTCGATCCAAGCGTGGTGCAGAAGGCCGCCAGCTGCCACAGCTTCCGCCATTCCTTTGCCATTCACCTCCTGGAGCGGGGCCAAGACATCCGCACGACAATGATCTACACCCATGTACTCAACCGAGGCCCGCCAGGTGTACGCAGTCCGGCAGATATTTTGTAGCATGAAGCACAAGTTGTTATCGGGTCCGCAAACCACGCGTAGCCTTTGACACTCTTCCCCGAAATCTCTTGTACCACCTTATGTCTCGTCGGATCAGCCAACGAACTGGTGAGTGGTTTGCAGAAAAGACAGCCTCCGGTTGCGCGGTTCCCAGAACCATCCAATGACAAGTTAGATTGACGCCCCGAGTCTCGCAGCTAGACTCTTAAGAGTCTTCGTGCAGCCAAGGCGATTCGAAATGGAGTTAATCGCAGAGACAAGATCTGTAAATCAGATACTGTCGCCAAATAAAAAGTATATTGTGCCTCGATTTCAACGAGAGTTCTCATGGGATGATGAGGAGATCGGTGAGTTCTGGGATGACATAGTTCAACAAATCAGAATAGAAGACGAGCGCTTGGTTCCCTCTGAATATTTCATTGGCTGCATTGTTCTTGTAGGTGAAGAGTCAAAGGCTTCTTATCAGATTGTTGATGGCCAACAGAGACTAACCACCTTAACCGTGCTGCTTAGGTGCATCATCTCACGCCTGAAAGAGCTGAATGATGATGCAGCGGCAAATGCGCTATACGCTAATGTAATTGAAGGCACCGACAACGATGGAAACAGATACTTTAAATTAGTTAATGAGACTCCAAAGCCTTTCTTTCAAAATGAGCTTCAGTCAATTGAACCCCAGCACCTAAGCAAAGCCAAGACAACAGAGGAAAGGCTCCTGCAGGCTGCCAATACTAGACTAAAAAAGAGAATTGAGTCGTACAAGCCGAAAGGCTTCTCAGATCTTGATGCTGTCAAAGCAATAAGAGAGCAGGTGCTCAACAACTTAAAAGTCATTTTAGTAACCGCTAAAGACGAGGATGATGCTTACACTATCTTCGAAACACTCAATGCTCGCGGAATAAGCCTCACGTCAGTTGACCTCATAAAGAACTGGATATTCAAGAATTATAGCGACAAGCATCCACATGATAACGCAAAAGATGTCTGGAGTCAGATAAGGCACGATACAGCAAAGTACTCTGACCTGGAAACCTTTTTCCGTCATTACTGGAATTCAAGATATGCGTTCGCATCCAATGACAGGCTTTACAAGAGCTTCAAGGATCAATTACGACGAGGACGTATTTCAGAAGCCCGTGACTTTCTGCTTGAGATTAGGTCTGCAGCGAGTCGATACCGAAAGATAGGGCAGCCTACAGAATCTGACTGGCCAGTGCAAAGAGAAAAAGTGATAGCAAGATCTTTGGCACTTATCAACCAGTATCGTGTCACTCAAGTACGCCCTTTTCTACTTGCCTTACTCGAAGCACGCGAAAACAAGAACATTGGACAATCAGATATGGTTGCCATAGTGCAGAATATTGAGGTGTTTCACTTTCTGTTTAGTAGCTTATGTCAAGAGCGTGCATCTGGGCTCGAGGGAACATACACAAGAGCTGCAAAGCAACTCTACGTGGCTGGAGGGGATAAGGCGAAAGTGCTTAGTGCTATCAAGATTCTGAATAATGCTCTCATAAGGAAAAAGCCAAATCAGCAGAAGATAAACTCCGCATTGCTTGGGCTGTCGTTTTCAGATGGAAATGATTCGAATAAACGACTCATTCAGACAATTTACAGGAAGATTGAGCAGCACCTGCTGAAAACGACAGAGCTGATTCCTGGGAGCTTTTCCATAGAGCATGTCAGGGACCAGTCTACTGGCAAAGCCTGGATGCATAAGATTGGGAATCTTCTTCCATTGGATGAATCCATTAATAACAGAATCAAAGCAGGGCTTTCTTTTGAACAAAAAAAGATTCACTATACAAAATCAAAATTAAAAGTCGTTGAGCACTTTCTTTCTTGCAATCTTCAGAACACGTGGGAAGAGGATGACTCGAAGCGCTGGTTCTCAGAAGTCACCACCCTACTCATCGATTCAACTGAGTTGAAGCAAATTTAACTTGTATAGCTCTTTCATGCAATCTAACCAGCTCCTCGAGTGGACAGGCCACCAGGTTCGCTCTGCTACGCGACCCCAATCTTTCTGCCTGCCACTCAGGGGCAGCGTTCCAAGGATCGGGAAGAGAAGGCACAAATCTCCTGATGGCAAGCGAGCGTGGCCTCGATGGCGTGGGCAGAAGCTGCTGAGCTGCGCCGAATAAGACCGTCCAGCACTTGACGTAATACCAGCTGTCAGGGGATAAGATAGTGCTGCTTTAGGGGATGCATGCCATGGCGGTGATCTCGCTCAAGCTGACAGATGACCTTGATGCTCAGCTCACAGCACAGGCGCAACGACGTCGACTGAGCAAGACTGAGTTGGTTCGTCGAGCATTGACCGCATTCCAACAATCCTCAGAGCAAGGAGGTGATGGCCTGCAGCCACAATCCGCAGCTGATCTTTTGGCTGATCTCGTGGGTTGTTGTGAAGATGGTCCCGCTGATCTTTCTTCTAATCCTGCGTATCTGTCAGGCTTTGGCATTAACTGATCATGGCGGTGCTGCTAGACACGGGACCATGGGTAGCCCTCCTAAGTCGCAACGATACTCACCACAAATGGGCTGTAGAGCAGTTTCGACTGTTTCCTCCCCCATTGCTGAGCTGTGAGGCTGTTGTAGCCGAGACCTGTTTTCTGCTCAAGCGGTCTGGCTTTGATCCTTCATTGCCGTTGCAGTTCATTGATCGTGGTGTTGTTCAGCTCCCTTTCGTGTTGCAGGAGCAGATTGGCTCAGTTAGTTCATTGTTTAAGCGGTACGAGAATGTCCCTGCTTCCCTTGCTGACGCTGCCTTGATTCGGCTAGCGGAGATCAAAGACTCACCATTGTTGCTCACCACTGACAGCGGTTCTCATATTTACCGCCGGCATGGCAGACAGACGATTCCATTGGTGACTCCTTGAATGATAGGGCTTCTGCCGTTAAAGCGAATGTCTGCAGATCTCTGCTGCGCAACCCAGGCTCCTTCCCTGCCACTCAAGGGGGGGTTCGAAGGATGGGCGCACCTTCAGTAGGTGATGTAGTCATCATTCCATTCCTTATTCCGATTTGTCGCAATCTAAGCTCAGGCCCGCTCTTGTCTTCGCTGAAGCGGGTAGAGGTGATTTTCTTCTTTGTCAGATCATCAGCATAAAAATGTGGTGATTTACATGCCTTGTATCTCAAGGAGTCCGACTTCCTCTCCGGAGGCATCAAACGGGACAGTTTTTATCCGTGGCGCAAAGCTCTTCACTGCCAATGAGGCTCTCATGCTTGATATTGCCGGTCATCTGACCCATTCCAAGCGTTCAGAAGTCATATTCCCAATTATTAAAATGCAATCCACTTGCCTGGAGGATGACACCTAACATCTAAATTCAAAAGAAGGGAGCGCAGGTCGCCTCCTGCACAGTGCTTCTGGCCCGCCCCCTCTTTTCTTCTACTCAGTAGCCAAGCCACTCGGGATCGCCTGACCCGCGCGGGGCCACAACCGGATGGCCAGGCACATGCCAGTGCCCCGGCGTTTTGGAAAACGTGATTCCCGGCTCAAGGTGAAGCTGTTTTCCATAGGCGCCGCTGAAGGTGATGCCGCCGCCCAGGATGGGCTTGTGATCTGGATGTTCGATCGTCTCGCGCACATAGGCCGGATCAAACACTCCCAGCTGGGAATACCACATCGAAAAACGGGTCAAGGAGCAGCGAACGTGGTAGCTGCCACCCTGTTGGGCACGCAGGATCAACGCTGCGATCACACCCATGGCCGTCAGGTAGCCAGCGAGGTAGTCGTTGAGGATCACGGTGGGCGGCAGCAAAGGGTGTTGGGCGGATCCCTCCAGCACCGCAAAACCCGAGGTGCAATTGGCATCCATGTCGAAACCGCCGCGATCCTGCCAAGGGCCCTCCCAGCCAAAAGCGCGCAGCGAGGTGTAGATGATGCCAGGACGCACGGCCGCCACCTGTTCGGCGGACAGACCGAGGTTGGCGATCTTGCGGCCGCGGAAATTCTCCACCAACACGTCAGCACCTTTGAGCACCTCAAGCGCCTTGGCCTGGTAGGCGGACTGATTCAGATCCATCCACGTGGAGCGGAAGCCGAGGTGGATGTCTTGCAACAGCGCGTCGTAGTCATATTCGGGCCGCGCCATGTGGAGAACCTCCGCGCCCTGCTCGGCCAGGGTGCGCGCCGTGTTGGGTCCGGCAATCACATGGGTGAAGGCGGCCACTTTGATGCCAGAGAGAGGTCGCAAGGGGTCGACCAAGCGCGGCAGTTCCGGCTCGCTGTCGCCGATTTTGATGATCTCAACCAGCGGTGTGCGCGCCAGGATCTCCCCCTGGGGATGCTCATACCACTCCTGGGGAGTGCGAATCATCGAGCCCACCATTCCGCGCTCGGCAGCAGCATTTTCCAAATCCAGCGCATTCCACTGGGCAATCGCAGCCGCCATCGATTCCTGAGTGAGATCCGCCTTGAGCAATTCCATCCAAGGGGGTACAGCCAGGGGATAGGCCGCCGTTGGCAAATACCAGCGGCCATCTTTGGTGGGGAACATGTTGAATCCCAGAGGATTCAGTTTCGGATCAATAAAATACGGTTGATAGGCATAGCCCCCCACAGATGGCTTGAACATCGCCAACGGATTGATGTGCACCACAGCCCGCCGCAGATCGACGGAAAGATCTTGCGGCTCACCGCCGCGCATGCGATAAAAAATCTGTGTGGCAGCGGCCGGCGCCATCATCCCCATGGCCATGATGGCGCCGAGTCGGTGGTTGCTGGGCAGGATCGGATCCTGGCCCGTAAACATGATTTGCCCGCCAGTATCCGCCGGATTCAAGCCAACACCAGCCAGCAGGGCAGCAAAATCCAAATGAATATCAGGGTCTGCATTCAGGCGCCTTGGCTGCCACATTTCTGACATGTCTTGAGAGGTTGTCAATCAACAAACTACCACGCACAGAGATGGCTGGCACGTGCCTTAAGCATTTTCTTGCCTTCAAGCGGTGAGGAAAAGTTGAGCTGATATCGAGTGATCAATGGCTGGAGGGCCATCTTCAACAAGTACGCAAATTGAAACAGTGGGAGCTGAGCTTGAGTGAAGAGCACGTGATGATGCGTAATGCCCAGGCTAGAAAATATCCTCAAGTGCCAAGGGATGAGGAGTAAGCGCTTGACTGTTTTGAGCGATGAAACGCTGATGGAGGTGCTCAGTGGTTGTCAGGCCATGTTTGATGTAGCGACCTCGCCAACAACCAGACAGCGACCATACGCAACACTTTGACGCCAAGGGCAAGCGTCCCTCGCCCTACACGATCGATTTCCAAACCTCTCTGCGCCGCAGCCTGCCATTCGAGGATCAGCGCGACTTTGAGGAAGCCCAGCGCGGCTTCATCGCAGCGCCCGACTACAAGCAGATCAGGGCCGAAGCCGGCAATGTGGCCTGGGATATGGGCAGCTATGCATTTTTGCTTCGTGGTTTTGATAGCGTATTCGACAGCATTCATCCCTCGCTGCAGAGGCAGGCTGTTTTGAATATGGCCTACGGGCTGTATGAAGTGCTACCCGATAAAATCTATCAAGTGCGAGGTTGTGATCTCGCCAACATGACCATCATCAAAGGCCAGACAGGTTGGATCCTGTTTGATGTGCTCACCTGCAAGGAGACTGCACAGGCCGCCATTGACTTTGTCAATCAGCAACTCGGCGAGCGACCTGTTGTGGCCGTGGTCTACTCCCACAGCCATGTGGACCATTTCGGCGGCGTGCGTGGCGTCATCTCAGAGGAGGAGGTCAAAGCTGGCAAGGTGCGGGTGCTCACCCCTGCCGACTTCATGAAGCACGCGATTGCTGAAAACGTCTACACCGGCACCGCCATGACCCGACGTGCCTTCTATCAATACGGCTTGCTGTTGCCTCGCAGTCCCTATGGGCATGTCGATCAATCGATCAGAAAAAACACCGCTGTGGGCAAGGTTGGCTTGATTGAACCCAGCTGCAGCATTGGCAAGGACATCGAAGAGCTAACGATCGATGGTGTGCGGATGGTGTTTCAAAACACGCCCGGCACCGAAGCACCGGCAGAGATGAACACCTATTTCCCAGACTGGAAAGCGTTCTGGGCGGCAGAGAATATCTTTGGAACGATTCCTCTCACAGCTGGCCTCGTTGGGGCAACGATCGCATTCAAGAAGTGATGCGGACCCAGCGTGATGCCTATGCGCACCTGCACAACGAGGAGCTGCATCATGCCAACAAAGGGGTCACCATCAATGAGATTCACAACGTCTATCAACAGCCGGAGAGTCTCAAGAATCAGTGGGCCGCACGCAGCTACCACGGCTCGGAAGAGCACAACAGCCGAGCGGTGATCAATCGCTATCTCGGCTACTGGGATGCCAACCCAGCCACCTTGATTCCTCTCTCACCGGCTGAGTCTGCACCGCTTTACGTGGAGATGATCGGTGGAGGCGAGCGAATCATTGCCAAGGGCCAAGAGCTTTACGAGCAGGGCAAGTATCTGAGTGCGATCGAGATTCTCAACAAGCTGGTCTACACCGAACCAACCAATCAAACCGCCAAAGATCTCCTCGCCGATGCCTTCGAGCAGGTGGGCTACCAGAAGGAGAGCCCCAGCGTTCGCAATAGCTTTCTGGCGGCAGCTTTCGTGTTGCGCAATGGTTTCCCCAGTGGTGTCACAAGTCAACCCGGACACGGTGCGGGCGATGTCCACCGACCTGCTGCTCGACTTCCTATTGAAATCAACCGCAGCGACCTGGAGCTGATCATGTCCGGTCTAAGCACATTCCCTGAGTTGGCCAATGCAGGCAAGGTCAAACTAGAGGGAGATGCCTCCATCATTCAGAAGCTACAAGACATCCTGGTTCAATTCAGCTCTGATTTCGAGATCATGCCAGGCACGTTGCCCGCCCGGCAGCCACGGGCAGGCAATCACGATCTTTTTGAACAACCGGAACCGGCAAGCTCTGCAGGCGGCTGAAGACAGGATCGGGCCCCTTGATCGGATCGCCAGCTTCCCGGCAGGGGTTCAATCACCGCTGCGACGAAACCCCTCCTCTAAGAGGAAGAATTGCGGATTCAACGCTGCCATTGGTGCCTTGAGCGTCTCGATGTCGGCCGCTGGAGCATGAACTTCGAGCCGAACGAGCTTGGCAAGCTTCAACGCCTGGGCGAGCAATTCACCGACGTTGTCCAAGTGGGCGAGAACGGCTTCGGCGTTGCTGTATCCCTCGCGGCAGTGCGCTGTCGTTCCGGTGAAGGCAAGAGCGATTCTGCATCAAACGAGGAGAAGCGTCGTCACGTGCTCTCCGCGATCACCGGATTGGTGAGCGTGCCGATGCCCTCGATCTCCACGCTCACCCCATCCCCTGGCCGCAACCAGCGCGGCGGCGTAGCCGCCATTCCCACCCCCTCGGGCGTGCCGGTGAAGATCACGGTGCCGGGGAGCAGGGTTGTGCTGCCACTCAAGAAAGCGATCAAGGAGGGCACGTCGAAGATCATGTCGCTGGTGTCGCCCTCCTGCACCAGCTCCCCGTTCAAGCGGGTGCGCAGGGCCAACCGCAAAGGATCCTCCAGCTCCTCCGGCGCCACCAACACCGGCCCCAGCGGGGCGAAGGTGTCGAAGGTTTTGCCGCGGCACCACTGCCCCCCGCCCCACTGCTTCTGCCAGTCGCGGGCGCTCACGTCGTTGCCGCAGGTGAAGCCCAACACCGCCTCCAAAGCCTCTGCCCGGCTCACGTTGCGGCAGCGCCGACCAATCACCACCACCAGTTCCCCCTCGTAATCCACCTGAGCGCTGGCCAGCGCCGTCGGCAGGGTGATCGGGCCCTCCGGGTCTTGCACAGCCCCGGGCGACTTCATGAACAGCACCGGCCACTCCGGCAAGGCGGCGCCGGTCTCCGCCGCATGGCGCCGGTAGTTCAACCCGATGCAAAAGATGGCTGCCGGCTGCACCGGCGCCAGGAGTCGGGCGATGCGGGCTTCCTCACCGCTCGGCTCCCAGGCGGCCAAACGATCCCCCCGCAACCTCTCCCAGGGGCCGGATCCCTCCGCCCGTGCCCAGTGCACCTCCCCCTCGGGATCCAGATAGCGCAGCAGTGGCATGGCTCAGCCCTGGGCTCCGGCCTTCACCTTCTTGCCCAGGGCGCTGGTGAGATTGCGCAGGGCATCGGAGGCGTCCAGGGGATCCAACTCCGCGCTGATCAGCGTCGGGCCGCTGAGATCGCTGGCAAACAGCTGCAGGGCCTCCCAAAGGTCCGTCTCCGCAGCCACCCGCCTCGCAGCCCGGAATCCCATGGCCAGGGCCAGGCCCACATGGTCCACCGGAGCCACATCGTTGAAAGGGCCATCGAGCATCGGCCGCTCGGTGCCGTAGCCAGCGTTGTCCATCACCACCACCAGGGCAGGAATGCGGTAGCGGGCCAGCGTGGCCAGCTCGATGGCGCTCATCAGCAGGGCCCCATCCCCCACGAGCACCAGGGGCCGCTGCTCGGGATGGGCGCCCCAGGCGCCCACTGCCGCAGGCAGCGCAAAGCCCAGCGAGGCCCAGTTGCCGCTGTTGATGTAGTCGTTGGCCTCCTTCAGATGCAGGGCGAGGGAGGCGAAGGTGGCATCACCGGTGTCGGCGAGCACCACGGTGTTGTCGGCCAACACCGCATCCACCGCCAGGAGCAGGCGCCGCACCGTGAGGCGTTGCCCGGCCACCGGCACAAACGGCACCGCCGGCGCCGGACTCACCGGTGGCTGATAGGCCGTCGGCTGCGCCGGCGGCTCCGCTTCCTTCCACACCTGCAACAGGGTCACTGGATCGAGGGTGTCTTGATCGCCATGCATCCACTGCAATCCACGGTCCATCTCCACCCGCAGGCAGGTGTCCGCGTTCAGCTGCATGGTGTACACCCCCGTGTCCAAATCACTCAGGGGCATGCCCAGGATCAGCAAGCCATCGCTGCCCTCCACCACCTCCCGCACCGCCTCTTGGCCCATGGCCCCCTCATACACCCCGAGGTAAAGGGGATGTTGCTCGCTGAGCAGGGATTTGCCGCTCAAGCTGGTGGCAAAGGGCCAACCCTCCCGCTCGAGCACCTCCTGCAACTGCTGCTGCAATCCGAAGCGGTGCACCTCCACCCCCGCCAACACCACCGGACGCTGGCGCGAGCGCATCCACTCAAGAATCGCCTGGCCCGTGCGGCGATGGAGGTCGGCCACCTGAGCGGCAGCCGGCAGGGTGAGGGGGGGCACCGGACGGGGCACGGGCCGGGTGAGGGAATCACGGGGGAGCTCCAGATAGCCAGGCCGCGATTCCCGCCGCATGGCTTCCAACACCCTGAGCATCTTGTCCACCGCGGTGCGGCCCGAATCCAGGCAGGCCGTCTGGGAGCAAACCTCCTTGAAGAAGCGCTCCTGGGTGTCGCTGGCCCGGATGCGGTGATGCAGCAGGGCGTGCTCATCCGATTCCCGCAGGCCCGGAGCGCCACTGATCACCAGCAGGGGCGAGCGCTCCGCATAGGCGCCCGCCACGGGGTTGAGCAGCTTGAGGGCCCCCACGCCATAGGTCACCACCGCCACACCCAGTCCCTGCAGGCGGGCGTGCGCATCGGCGGCAAAGCCAGCCCCTTCCTCGCCCGCCATGCAGATCACATCGATCGGCGAGCGCTCCAACCGGTCAAACAGGCCCAACACATAATCGCCAGGCACGCCATAGACGCGGCGCACACCCCGCTGCAACAGCGCTTCGATCAACTGGGAAGTGATGTCCATGGCAGCGTGCAGCAACCGGGCAAACCGGGGTCGAGGCTAACCCCCCTTTTCAGAAGCCCGGAGGCGCAGAACATTAAAGATCATGGCGTTGGCCAGAGCGATGGATGAAGCTCGACACAATGAAAACAACCAATGATCGAAGGGGTCGCGATGTACACAGGCTTATACGCTCAGCCCCCCATTCTTGCAAGAAACAATTTGGTTCAACCCTCCCTGATTGATCCAGAGATCTTCAGCAAACAAGGCACAGGCTTTCTCGAAGAAAGCCCCGGCAATCGCTCTGCCATGCGCCTGATGTGCATGTTGGCTTTGATCGCCTCCATCATCTTTGGAGGGCTCACGATGGTGCGCAGCAATGGGATGCAAGTCACCGGTGCGGATGGCACCACCAAAACGGTCTATCCACCAAGGGATGACACAGGTCTCACCCTCACGTTCGGCTTTCTGATTGCGGCCTTCGCCCCCAAGGCCGTGCAGAAATTTGCCGAGCAGCGACTGCGGGCCTACACCGCAATCCCGCCCAGCCCCTTGACCGCGGCCGCAGCCGCCCTGCAAGGGGAAAACCAGGTGCTCACCACAGCCTTGGCCAACGTTGTGGAGGACCCCCGCTTGAGCGCGCTCCAACAGGAGATCAATGCCCTCAGGGCCAAACTGGCGGCGCAACCTCCATCCCCCCCCGTGCCCGCCTCCAGCAATGGCACGGCGCTCTCGGCCGCGGTCGCCACCCCTCTCCAACAAATCCGTGAGGGAGGCACCCTCTGATGCCCTACATCCAAGCCCGAGAGCGGGCCGGCTTGAGCCCCGAGCCCCGTGCTGCCGTTGCCGATTCCTATGTGGAACCCGGCTCCCTGCTGGCCATTGAGTGGATCCGCCCCGGTCCAACCGACCAACTCGCCTTGATCAGGTTGGCAGGCTCCTACAGCGGGCCCATGGAGTCCACTCCCCTGCCGCCAGGCAGCGAGCGCTACATCAATCCCCAACGCTTTGAGATTCCGCCGGAGGCCTGGCTGAGCGCCGCTGCCCCCCCAACACCGCCCCCTGAAGCGATGGTGCCCCCTCTGCCAACCCCCATGGCCACCACAGCCACCACCTCAGCGAACCTGCCACCGGAGGTGGCGGCCCTCAACCACCACTATGAAAGCTGCTGCCTGACGGCCTATCCCGATCCAGGCCCCACTGGCTTGCCGATCACCATTGGCTGGGGAAGCACCTTCTACCGCGATGGCTCTCCGATTCGCTTGGGGGATGTGATCAGCCAACGGGAAGCGGATGAGCTCTACGAGGACAACTGCCGCGAAAAGTTCTGGAACGTTCTCCAACGCACCATCCCCTATTGGTCTGAGATGACCAATAAACAAAAAGCTGCCCTGTGCAGCTTTGCCTATAACAATGGCGCCTACTTCTTTGGAGATGGCGAGCACAACACCATCGATCGTCACCTCAGGGAACGCAACTGGCAAGCCGTCCCAGGAGCCTTGATGCTCTATCGCAATCCCGGCGATGCCACGGAGGTGGGGCTTGGCAGACGCCGGCGGGCTGAAGGGCTGGTGTGGGGAGGGATGGAACCGGCCCAAGCCATCAGCCAGGCCGAGCGCGAGATCAACAGCCCCGCCGATTGTGAGGCCTGGGAACAACAACTCATCCAACAAGCGCTTGGGTCAACGCCCCCAGCCCAACCCAGCCGAGAAGCCGACCGCCCTCCCTATGACCCCACGGCCCCCATCAACTGGCAGGACATGAATGCTCGGGTCTCCCGCTACTTCACCGTTGGCGAAGTCACGCAGAAAGACCGGCGCCGCATCCCGAGGGCAGGCAGCCAAGAGGAACAAAACATTCTTTTGCTGGCCCAAGAACTCGACAAGGTTCGCGACGCCTGGGGCTCGCCGATTGGGGTCACCTCCTGGTACCGCCCGAATTCCCCGATCGACATCAATGCGGAGGTGGGGGGTGTGCCCAACAGCCAACACATCACAGGCCGGGCCGCTGACATCTACACCTTGGATGGCCGGGATCAACAATTTGAACACTGGCTCGACACCGTGGCTTGGAAAGATCGGGCCTTGGGCTACGGGGTTGCTGCGGGAAGAGGCTTCACCCATGTGGATTTGCGATCCGGGAACATCCGTTGGCCCTACTGAGACCGCCCCTGCCCACAAAGGCAAAGGCTCGAAGCCAGGGAAGCGTCCAACTCCTCGGGATGGCCTGGATCAGCCTGCTGAGCTGCCTGCCAGCCCCTCCAGGAAGCCAGCCTGTGCCCGACCCCCAAGCCATTCCAGAGGCTTTTCTTGGCGAGTGGAACGCCAATTTGGAAGCGTGTGGCTCCCCCCGCAGTGAAGGCCGCTTGGTGTTGGAACCGCACCACGCCACCTTGTTCAGCGGCCGGGCGGACGTTGTGGCGTTGCAGGTGGAAAATCCCCGCCGGATCAAGCTCTCGATCCGGATCGTCCCCTACACCTTCGAACGCCGCTATCTACTCTCCAGCGATCTGCGGCGGCTTCAGGACATCAGCCAAGGGGAGCAGGGCATGGTCCGTTGGCGCTGCCCTTCAGGCCGCCGCTAAAGATCGACGCAGCTGGCCGCAGGCAGCGTCCTGATCGAGGCCGCGACTGGCCCGCACACTCACGGCGATGTGATGGTCGAGCAAGGTTTGCCGAAAACGCTCCACCCGCTCCGCCGAGGGCCGCTCAAACGCCTCACCGCCAATAGGGTTGTAGGGGATCAGGTTCACATGGCTCTGGAAGCCACGCAACAGGTGGGCCAAGGCTTCGGCCTGCTGCGGTGCATCATTGACACCGGCCAGGAGAATGTATTCAAAACTCACCCGCCTGGATGTCTGACGGGCATAGTCGCGACAATCCTGCAGAAGTTGGTCGAGCCAATAGGCGCGGGCCGTAGGAATCAGCGATTCGCGCAGCTGCTGATCTGGAGCATGCAAACTCACCGCCAGCGTGAACTGGGCCCTGCCCAGGATCTGGTGAGCCCGTTGGGCGAGCGTCGGCAAGGTGCCTGGCACACCGACGGTGCTCACCGTGATCTGCCGCTGGGCCATGCCCAAATCCCGGCAGAACACAGCAATCGCCTGAAGCACGGCCTCCGTGTTCAGGAGAGGTTCGCCCATGCCCATGAACACCACGTGGGTGGGGCGACGCTCCATCGCCTCCCGCACACTGAGCACCTGGTCCACAATCTCATGCAAGGCCAGCGAGCGAGCCAACCCGTCCAGACCCGTGGCACAAAAGCGGCAAGCCATGGGGCAGCCCACTTGCGAGCTCACGCAAACGGTGAGTCGTTCCTCCGTTGGAATGCCAACGGATTCCAGGCTCAAGCCATCGCTTGTGCTCAGCACCAGTTTGGTGGTGCCATCCTCGGCCACACGCCTGTGCTGTTCCACCAGGCGCCCAATCAGCGGCTGCCCCTCCGTCTTCTCCCTCTCCTGCAAGGAGGTGCGCCAAGCCTGCGGCAGCACGGTGATCGCTGCCAGGTCATGCACACCCCTTCGGTAGATCCATTCATGGATCTGGCGTCCTCGAAAGGAGGGCTGCCCCTCAGCAACAGCCCACGCTTCCAAATCGGCCAAACCACGCCCCAGCAGCGGTGGCATCACCGGCTGGAAAGGATGCCATGGCCGAGCTTCCATTCCACCAGGAGAAGGGCAATGAAACCCAACATGGCAAGGCGGCCATTGAGCAGCTCATTATGGGGGTGAAACCCCCAGCGGGGCAGCCGTCGCTTCGGGATGGGAGTGCCAAGCTCTGTGGTGTCAGTCATCGCTGAGCAACCCCTCTTCCTGCAGATCTTCTAGGGCTTCGGGATCCGGGAGCAGATCCTCTTCCAATCCCTCCTCCTGAGCCGGCCGGGTGAAAGCCGCAAATGTGCTGGAGGAAGCCTCAATGCCATGACGGCTGCGGGTGGCCTCCAGATCCTCATCGGAGGGGTCATCCAGAACTGCCATGTTGACCGGAGGGGCTGGCAGATCAACGGTGTAATCCGGCCGCAGGTTTTGCATGCGGCGGTAGCCAGCGGCCTCCTCTTCGAGGATGTCGGGATGGGGCCCCGCCTCGGCACGCAATTCCTCTTCGAAACCGCTGAAGCCGGTGCCTGCTGGAATCAAGCGGCCGATGATCACGTTTTCCTTCAGGCCCCGCAGCCAATCACTCTTGCCTTCGATGGCCGCCTCCGTGAGCACGCGGGTGGTCTCCTGGAAGCTGGCGGCCGAGATGAAGCTGTCCGTGTTCAGCGAAGCCTTGGTGATGCCGAGCAACACCGGCGTGAACTCCGCAGGTGCCCCTCCAGTGATCGCCATCGCTGAATTGACCTGCTCCACCTGACGCAACTCAATGAGCTCACCAGGCAGAAGTGTGGTGTCACCCGCATCCTCAATCCTCACCTTGTTGGTCATCTGACGAACAATGACCTCGATGTGCTTGTCATCGATCGAGACCCCTTGGGATTTGTAGACGTTCTGCACCTCCTGCACCATCCGGAATTGCAGCTTGGAGATCGCCACCTGCGCTGCTTCCATCGTGGGCTTGGAGGCACGCAGATCCTCGAAGAAGCACTCAAGGAGTTCGTGGGGATTAATCGGACCGTCCGTTAAGAGTTCGCCCGCGCTCACCTGCTGGCCATCGCTGACCATCACGGTGCGACCCAGGAGAATTGGATAATCGGTCAGGGCATCATCCGACTCGATCACCGAAACAGTGATCGAATCATCATCCTCGCCTTGTTTAATCTGAACGGTGCCACCCTTGCGGCAAAGAATGGCTGAATCCCGAGGCCGACGTGCCTCCAAAAGCTCTTCGATACGGGGTAGACCTTGCACGATGTCCCCTGTTTTCTGCCGTTCAAACACCAACAGTGCGAGCCCATCCCCACGCTGCACCAGCTCTCCGTCGCGCACGTGCAACACCGAATCGGGAGACACCATGTAGGGGCGTCCGAGTCGAATGGTGACGTCACCCTCCGCCAAGGTCTCAACCTGACCGCAGCACGGAGACGTCAGACCGTCAGCAAGCAGATCTCCCTCGACCAGGCGGTCTCCGACCGAAACCATGGGTTGAAGCTGATTAAGGCTGATCGTGCGCGTATCTCCAGCCCGCTCCACAATCAAGCGGCGAATCGGTTCATCTGAGGTGGCATCGGGCAGCTGCACCACGCCATCTTCCTTGCAGAGAATCTGGGTGGTGGCCACCACATCTCCCCGCTTCACCAGATCTCCATCATTCACCTGCAGCTCGGTGTGGGTGGAGCCATGGCTGGCATCGGAAAGCGTGTCGCGCCGCACAAGCAGCGTTTCCAAAATGACCAGCTGCAAACGATCAATCGTTTTGGCGCGCTTGTCGGCGATGGCCTCCACATCCACCGTCATTTGTGGGGTGGTGTCAAATGTCTCCAAGATGAGCTGCGTGCGCAGCAGCTCAACACCCTCCACGGATTTGACAAGCTCCCCGTCTTTGAAGGTCAGTCGCTGGGTTGCCTTGAGACCGAGATAGGGTCCACCAGGCTGCTTGATGGTGAGCGATTCAGGCAGATGGGCTTCATCAGGGATGAAATACTCTTCCACCGGGCGCAGCAGCAGGGCACCACCTTCGGTGGTATCCACCGACTCCACAAACACCATGGTGTCGGCAGTGATATCTGGCGCAATTTCGTCGCCAGGATTTACCATCAAACCCTCGCGATATCGGCCAAGCACCTTGCTATCAGCAACGAGGTGCAGGCGACCCGATCGCACAATAATTTCACGGAGAATGTCATTCTTCTGCGTCACCGTGACGATGCCAGCGGTCTGGCTGAATATGTCTTTAACAACTTCAGTGCCAGCCTCAATCCACTGGCCATCTTCGATCATCAACAGAGAAATATCTTTGTTGATCTCGTGAGTTTCCTGGGGGATCCACAACAGGGTTCCCCCTTTGCTCACTTCAAAGCCATGCTTGGCAGAGCGAGCTTTCTTAATGGACAGGCCTGGAGAAAACTTGACCATCCCCCCCGTCTTGGTGCGAAAACGATCATCCGCCAGTTCAGCGATAACCTCACCAGCACCGATCTTGCTGCCAGGGGCAGTGCGCAACAAATATCTGGCACCCTCCTTGTCTTCCAGGTGCCAAATCTCACCGGAATGAGTGGATTCATGCACCAACTTGCATTCTTTCAGCGTCAGACTTGTGGTGACGATTTGGACTTCGCGCGAGTCGCCCGCTGACTCGCGCAGGCGCACGGCACCGCCGTACTCGCTCACCAGACGGCTCTCAGCCAACACATCACCCGTATGGGCCGCTTTGCCGCCCTGAATCACGGGCTGGGCATTGGGAGGCAGGTTGTAAACATCGCCACTGAACACCCACAGCCGACCAAGTCGCTGTGCCTTATGGGTGATATTTCCCTGACGATCGGTAACTTCTCGCGGTTGAATGGCCTCTTCAAATCGCACCTGACCCGCAAGGTCGCAAATCACATCCTTGGTGGCTTTCTCAACGCTCTTTTTAACCTGAGCACCGGAGGAAATCTGGGCAAGGATGGTGTCGGCCAAAACGGTTTGACCATCATTAACAAACAGAATCGATCCCGCCGTGATATCCAGTTTTTGGCTCTTCCCTTTGTCGCTCGCCTTCAAATGCAGCTGGAAGTCGATCTCGGCCAGATGGGCCTCCACCCCATGGGGTGTGCGATGGGGGCGGACACGGGCCTTCGGACCGAATTCCACCACACCGGCGGATAGGGATCGAACCACACCCGTTTCCGCCGTGGAAACCCCCCCCGTGTGGAACGTGCGCATGGTGAGCTGGGTGCCAGGTTCGCCGATCGACTGGGCAGCGATGATGCCCACGGCCTCGCCAAGGTCAACGAGCTGGTTGTGTGCCAGGGCCCAGCCATAGCACTTGCGGCAAACGGAACGGGCCGCCTCACAGGTCAGGGGAGATCGCACCACCACCGTGCGAATACCGGCGCGTTCGATCGCCTGGCTGAGGGGGGCGTCGATCTCCGCGTCACGGGGGGCCAATTCTTGACGATTTTGATCGACGATGGGATCAGCTGCCAATCGGCCAATCAGCTTGCTGTGGAAACGGCCCTTTTCATCAGCTTCAATCACAAGACCGCGGGTTGTTCCGCAATCTTCTTCCCGAACAATCACATCTTGGGCAACATCCACCAGTCGCCGGGTGAGGTAGCCCGAGTCCGCCGTTCGCAGGGCCGTGTCCACCAAACCCTTGCGGGCGCCATAGGAAGAAATCACATATTCGGTGACTGTTAATCCTTCTCTGAAGTTGGTGCGAATCGGCAAGTCAATGATCTCTCCTTGCGGGTTGGCCATCAATCCGCGCATACCAACCAACTGACGCACCTGTGACATGTTGCCCCTGGCGCCAGAATTGGCCATCATCCAAACGGAATTGAGCGGATCATTCTCGTTAAAGTTCCGCTTAACTTCTTCCACCAAGCGTTCATTCGTCTCCGTCCAGGTGTCAATCACTTTGGTGTGTCGCTCCACCTCCGTGATTTCCCCTAAGCGGTAGCGCTCTTCCGTGTTGGTGATCTCCTCCTCCGCCTCCTGCAACAAGCGGGCTTTCTCTGAAGGAATCCTGAGGTCGTCGACTGAGATCGAAACAGCAGCCTGCGTGGCGTAATGAAAGCCCAGATTCTTCAGCTCATCGGCCATCGATGAGGTCGCTGCCGTTCCATGGTGTTTGTAGGCCCAAGCCACAAGACTGCGGAGAGCCTTCTTATCAATCACCCGATTGCGAAAAGGAGGAGCAACTTGACCAAAACCGGGCTCCACTTTTGGGCTCGCGGGTGCGGCGGCTTTGGCTGCTTTCTTCTTTGCGGAGGACGTGCTCATGATCGGTTGGTGGAGTCAGGTGAAGAGGTAAAGAATCAAAGAGATGGGTTGATTATTTTGCAGCTACGGCGTCAATGATTGTTTGATTAATCACAACGCGGCCAACCGTCGTCAAGAGATATCGGCTGATCAGAGCACCATCTTCATCAAATCGATCACGGCGATAACGCCATTGTTCGACGCGCGTACCATCTGAGAGAGTTTCCGTGGAGAGGGGTGAATCCGCCTCCTCTTCTGTATCCACCTCACCGCGGAAACGCACCCAAATCCAATCGTGCAGATGGAGATGCTTCTCTTCAAATGCAGCAATCACGTCCTCCAAGCTCGCATAGGTCAGAGCGCGATCACCAAACTCAGGCTTGGTTTTTGCCCGGTTGACGGCCGTGAGGTAGTAAGCGCCAAGCACCATGTCTTGGGAGGGGGTGATGATGGGCTCACCGGTGGCGGGCGAGAGAATGTTGTTACTGGCCAACATCAACATGCGTGCCTCCGTCTGCGCCTCAATGGCGAGAGGGACGTGAACGGCCATCTGGTCACCGTCAAAGTCGGCGTTGAAGGCTGGGCAGACGAGAGGATGCAATTGAATGGCACGTCCATCGACGAGCTTCGGTTCAAAGGCCTGGATCCCTAACCTGTGGAGAGTGGGGGCACGGTTGAGCAAAATGGGATGGCCTTCGATGACTTCCTGCAACACCTGCATAACCTCGTCATCAGCCTTTTGAATCAGCTTTTTCGCTGCCTTGATGTTGTTGACGATGTTTTGGCGAATGAGCCGGTGGATCACAAAGGGCTGGAAGAGCTCAATCGCCATCTCCTTGGGCAACCCGCATTGGTGCATCTTCAGCTTCGGTCCAACCACAATCACTGAGCGGCCTGAATAATCAACGCGCTTGCCCAGAAGATTTTGACGGAAGCGTCCCTGCTTGCCTTCAATGATGTCACTGAGAGACTTAAGGGCACGGTTATTTGCACCAACCACGGTTCGACCGCGCCGTCCATTGTCGATGAGGGCATCGACGGCTTCTTGCAGCATGCGCTTCTCGTTGCGCACAATGATCTCGGGCGCAAGAATCTCCTGGAGCCGCGCCAGGCGATTGTTGCGATTGATCACCCTGCGGTATAGATCATTGAGATCACTGGTTGCAAAACGTCCTCCATCCAACTGCACCATCGGACGCAGATCAGGAGGAATGACGGGGATCACATCCAGCACCATCCACTCAGGGCGGGCATCCGTGGCAATGAAGTTATCAATCACGCGCAAGCGCTTGATCAGCTTGGCTCGCTTTTGGCCTTTGCTGGCACTAATCTCTTCGCGAAGTTGCTCGGCGATTTCACTCAACTCAAGGTCTGAGAGCAATTGCTTGAGGGCCTCAGCACCGATTCCTACGATCGGTTCATTTTCGATCTCGGAATCTTCTGCAAAGATTTGATCCTCAATCTCCAGCCACTCATCCTCGGTTAACAGCTGCTTGTAAACCAGGTCTTTATGGTCGCCTGGATCCAAGACGACATAGCAGTTGAAATAAACAATCTGCTCAACATCCCTGAGGGGCATATCGAGAAGAATAGCCACATAGCTCGGTATTCCTTTCAGATACCAAACGTGGGAGACAGGCGCGGCAAGCTTGATGAAGCCCATCCTGTGCCGCCGCACACGACTTTCCGTGACCTCCACCCCGCAACGCTCGCACACGATGCCGCGGTGGCGGACACGTTTGTATTTACCGCAATGGCATTCCCAATCCTTGGATGGACCAAAGATTTTCTCGCAAAAAAGCCCATCCATTTCTGGCTTGAGCGTTCTGTAATTGATCGTCTCTGGCTTGGTGACCTCACCGACGACCTGTCCGTTCGGCAACGTACGTTGCCCCCACTGCATGATCCGCTCAGGGGATGCAAGGGTGATCTTGACGTAGTCGAAATAATTCTCGTTTCGGGAATTGCTGTTAGTCATGGGAAGAGAAGCGCGCGGGGTAACAGGAAAACAGAGAATCAGTCTTCGTCGTAGTCTGCGACACCAAGGGATTCATACGTTGGACGACTCGGTGTGCTGCGACGCGGATTAATGTCTTGCATCAAATCCACCTCTTCACCAGCATCGGTGTAGACCGCGATATCCAACCCCAGAGACTGCAACTCACGCATCAACACCTTGAAGGATTCGGGAGTTCCTGGTCGAGGAATGGGTTTGCCTTTCACGATGGCGTTCAGAGCTTCGTTCCGTCCCTGCATGTCGTCAGACTTGACGGTGAGCAGCTCTTGCAACGTGTAGGCTGCTCCGTAGGCCTCCAATGCCCACACCTCCATTTCACCCAGCCTTTGGCCACCCTGTTGCGCTTTTCCACCCAAGGGCTGTTGGGTGACCAATGAATAAGGTCCGGTAGAACGGGCGTGAATCTTGTCGTCGACAAGGTGCACAAGCTTGAGGATGTGGGCATAGCCGACGGTGACAGGCTGGTCGAATGGCTCACCCGAACGACCATCAATCAACTGGATTTTGCCAGGATTCTCCGGGTCGTAGACCCAATCCTTACCCGGTTGTTTCGCGGCTTCTTCTAGGTAGGCCTGGACGGTTTGTTTCGATTTCTCAGCTCCGTGCATCTCATCAAAGGGAATCACCTTGACCCGACAGCCGAGGTGGGCTGAGGCCCAACCCATCAAGCACTCAAACACCTGACCGACATTCATCCGGCTGGGCACACCCAGAGGGTTGAGCACAATGTCTATCGGCGTGCCGTCAGGGAGGTAGGGCATGTCTTCGCGAGGAAGAATGCGGCTGATGATTCCTTTGTTGCCATGACGTCCGGCCATTTTGTCGCCCACCTGAATCTTGCGGCGTTGAGCGACGTAGACACGCACGACCATGTTGGCACCGGGTGGCAGCTCATCGCCTTGCTCGCGGGTGTAGATGCGCACATCGACCACCCGTCCCCGCTCCGTGCTGGGAACCCTCAGAGAATTATCTCGCACATCACGGGCTTTTTCGCCAAAGATAGCCCGTAACAGCTTTTCTTCTGGTGGCTGGTCAGATTCGCCCTTGGGAGTGACCTTCCCGACGAGAATATCGCCGCTCTCAACATAGGCTCCGATACGAATGATCCCCATCTCATCCAGGTTTCTCAGGCTTTCTTCCGCAACATTCGGAATTTCCCTTGTGATCTCCTCTGGCCCCAGCTTTGTTTGCCGTGCCTCGATTTCGTATTTTTCGATATGCACAGAGGTGTAGAGATCATCATGGACGAGTCTCTCGCTCACCAAGATCGCATCTTCATAGTTGTATCCCTCCCAGGGCATGTAGGCGATCATGACGTTTTGCCCCAAGGCAATCTCGCCCCCCTCACAGGCAGAGCCGTTGGCCAACACCTGGCCAGCGATCACCTGATCACCCTGTTTAACGATGGGACGTTGATTGAGACAAGTGTCTTGGTTGGATCGCTGATATTTCTGCAGATAGTGCGTATGTTCACCGCCCTCATCATCACGGATCACAATTGCCGTTGCATCCACAAACGTCACGGTTCCATTGACGCGGGTGATGGGAACCATGCCTGAGTCTCTGGCCACCTGGGTTTCCAAACCGGTACCCACCAAAGGCCGTTCCGGCCTGAGCAAAGGAACAGCCTGTCGCTGCATGTTGGATCCCATCAGGGCACGGTTAGCGTCATCGTGCTCAAGGAAGGGAATGAGAGATGTGGCTACAGAAATAACTTGAACAGGAGAGAGCTGAACATAATCCACCTGCTGGGGCGGAACCTTTTCAAAGTCTTGCCGGTAGCGCACTGGCACCAGATCTGACGTGATGAGACCCTCTGAGTCAGTAGAAATATCTCCCGGGGCGATCCGGCACTCATCCTCTAGATCAGCGGAGAGATAAATCGGCTCACCACTTTTGATGACCACACCGTTTTCAACCTTCCAAAAGGGGGTTTCGATGAAGCCGTATTCATTCACGCGGGCATGGGTGGCCAAAGATCCAATCAAGCCCGCATTGGGACCTTCTGGAGTCTCAATCGGGCAGATGCGCCCATAGTGAGAGGGGTGAATATCCCGCACAGCAAAACCGGCCCGTTCACGCGTCAGGCCACCTGGGCCGAGTGCGCTGATGCGGCGTTTGTGGGTGAGTTCAGCGAGGGGATTGGTTTGATCCATGAACTGACTCAGCTGGCTGGAGCCAAAAAACTCCTTGATCGCTGCGACAAGGGGCTTAGGGTTGACCAACTGAGCTGGAGTGAGGGAATCGGTCTCCCCGACGGTCATGCGCTCTTTGATGATGCGCTCCAGGCGGTTGAGGCCAACCCTCACCTGGTTTTGCAGCAACTCACCAACGGATCGCACCCGTCGATTACCCAAATGATCAATATCATCCAAACTGGCACCACCAACATCCAGTTCGAGATTGATCAGATAGTCAATTGTGGAGAGCACATCCTCTGGGGTTAGGGTGCGCACCGCATCAGGGATGGTGAGGCGCAGCTTCTTATTGATCTTGTATCTGCCAACTCGGCCCAGGTCGTAGCGCTTTGCATCAAAGAAGCGGCTGTGCAGAAGCTGCTGCCCGCCGCTGACGGAGGGCGGTTCACCCGGGCGGAGCTTTTTGTAGAGCTCTAACAGTGCCTGGTCCTCCGAGGAGATGCCCTCGTCGTTGGCGGCAGCAATGGATTTTTGGTAATACTCTGGATGTCTGAGTTTATCGAGAACATCGTTATCAGAAAGCCCGATGGCGCGCATCAGAACATGGGCGTTGATCTTGCGTGTTTTGTCCACCCTCACGTGGAGCAGGTCATTCTTATCGGTTTCAAACTTCAACCAGGCGCCTCGGTTTGGAATCAAACTGGCATTGAATGTCTTGCGTCCATTTTTATCCTGTTCATCCTTGAAATAAACGCCAGGGGATCGTACGATTTGATTCACAATCACCCGTTCTGCACCATTGATGATGAACGTTCCCCGCTCCGTCATCAACGGCAATTCGCCAATAAAAACTTCCTGCTCTTTAATCTCCCCCGTCTCCTTGTTCACCAATCGACAAGTGACATACATCTGGGAAGCAAAGGTGGCATCACGCCGCTTCGCCTCCTCCACATCGTGGCGTGGGCGCTTGAGCCGATACTCGTCACCAATGAAATGGAGCTCAAGCTTGCCGGTGTAGTCGGTAATCGGTGAAAAGCTGTCGAGTTCCTCGATCAGGCCTTTCTCCAGGAACCACTTGAAACTCGCCCGCTGCACCTCCACCAGATCGGGGAGGTAAGTCACGGTCTTGGCGACCTGGATCGCGCTGCTCATGCGGAAACCTGCAGACAGGAGGACGGAAAAAAGACGGGGTGGGCTCCATCAGGAGGCGGGCCGCCCCAAGATGGGCTGAACAAGGCCTAACTCCCCCACAAGGGAGGGGAACCCCACCACAACAGGCCTTCCTGCAACAGCTCCTCGCCCATCACTGAAGCCATCACCATGGGAGGGATCACCAAGGAAGCCAACACCGAGGGAGAAGGGGCGCTGCCGCCACCGGGCCAATTAGAAATCATACAGTGTGAAGGTCCAAGCCAAACAGTCGGCAAGCGTTGGCCGTGCTGGTAAGGGCCACCTCTTCCATGGCCTCGCCCCTGAGCTCTGCCACCTTGGCGGCCACAACAACCACATTGGCCGGTTCATTGCGCTTGCCACGGCGAGGCGCTGGAGAGAGAAACGGGCAATCCGTTTCCACCATGTAGCGATCTCGGGGCACGAGCCGCGCACAGGCCTGGATGGCCTCGGCCTTGCTGAAGGTGACCGTGCCACTGAAACTGATGTGGAACCCGAGGGCCAGGAAGGCTTCCATCTCCTCGGGTGTGCCTCCCCAACAATGCATGACTCCGGCGGGGCAGGTGCCCTGCTCGTGTCGAAGACGAAACACCTCAAGCATGGGCTCAGCGGCATCACGGCAATGGACGATCACCGGGAGTTGGAGCTCCCAAGCCAAATCGAGTTGGGGCAGCAACACCCCAATCTGCTCATCCAGGTTCTTCTCTCGATAGAGATCCAAACCCAATTCCCCAACGGCCACAACCCGTGGATCGTTGCTGGCCGCCTCCCGAAGCTCCGCAGCGGTGTGCGATTGCCACTTGCCCGTATCGAGGGGATGCACACCCACGGCGTAACGCAGCTCCGGAAGCTGATCGGCCAGCTCACGGATCGCCGGGATTTCCGAAGGCTCCACGCAGGCATGCACAAGCGCAACGACGCCAGCCTCACGCCAGCGGGAGACCACGTCGGGCAGATCACTGTCAAATTGCCGAAAGACAAGGTGGCAGTGGCTATCCACCAATGTGACAGCGGTGGCAGCTGAAGGATTCAAAAGCTCTGTGATGGCTTCAGCTGCTCACCGGGGCGCCGGAGGAGGCGGGCTCGAGCACCTTCTTGGCCGCCGCGCTCAGGCGGGATTTTTTGTGGGCACCAGAGTTTTTGTGCAGGACGCCCACTTTCACGGCCTTGTCGATCTTGCTGAAAGCGGCATTCATGCTCTGCTCAACGGCGTCGCGAGACGCCTGACCCGGTTCCTGCCCATAGCTGCTGCACGCCGTGAAGCAGCGCTTCATCAGGGTGCGAAGGGCCGATTTGTAGGAGCGGTTGCGCAGACGGTTGCGCTCGGCAACCAGGATGCGTTTCTTGGAGGACTTGTTATTGGCCACTGGATTCGGGCAACGTCCGAACAAACGATCACCCTAACTCAACACGTCCACCCCTCCATCGGCAAGCACTAGCCTTGGCGTAACGAGAGCCCTCCCTGTGGTCGCCTCCCAGTCAGCCCCTCAGGCTTCCTCCGGAACAGCCCTCTTCACCTGCCTCAGGGAACCGGCAGAGGCAGCTGCCAGGCTGCAGGAGATCGCTGCACGCACCGAAGGCGCCCAGATGCGCTTGGAGGAGGAGAGGGTGGAGCAGATTCTCGAACGGGTGCGCCAGGAGGGCGATGGAGCTCTGCTGAGCCTCACGGAGGCCTTTGATGGAGTGCGTCCCGATCCGCTGCGGGTGCCTGAAGCCAGACTGCAGGAGGCTTGGGAGCAGCTGGCCCCGCCCCTGCAGCAAGCCCTCCAGCTGGCCCACGGGCGCATCCTCCACTTCCACGAGCACCAAAGGCCTGCCGATCTGGCCATCCGTGGGCCCCACGGCGAACGGCTGGGCCGACGCTGGAGACCCGTGGAGAGGGCCGGGCTCTACGTGCCAGGGGGACGGGCCGCCTACCCGAGCACCGTGCTGATGAATGCCATCCCCGCCCAAGTGGCCGGGGTCGAGCGCCTTGTCATGGTCACTCCCCCTGGCCGCCATGGTGAACCCAATCCCACCGTGCTCGCCGCGGCCCACCTGGCGGGGGTGAAGGAGGTGTATCGGGTGGGTGGCGCCCAAGCCATTGGGGCCCTGGCCTGGGGTACTGAAACCATCCCCAGGGTGGATGTGATCAGCGGGCCAGGCAACCTGTGGGTCACCCTGGCCAAAAAAGCCGTCTACGGACGGGTGGGCATCGACTCTCTGGCGGGCCCTAGCGAGGTGCTCGTGATCGCCGACCACACCGCCCGAGCTGAGCTGGTGGCGGCGGATCTGATGGCGCAGGCGGAGCACGACCCCCTGGCGGCCGCCATCTTGATCACCACCAGTGCAGAACTGGCGGCGGCGGTGCCCCTGGCGGTTGAGGCCCAACTGGCCGAGCACCCCAGGGCCGCCATCGTGCGCCAGGCTTTGGCCGATTGGGGCCTGATCGTGGTGTGCAGCGATCTGAACGAGGCCGCCCAGCTGAGCGACTGTTTCGCACCGGAGCATCTGGAACTTCTGGTGGAGGATCCCGAGCCCCTCGCTGAGCAGATCCGTCACGCTGGGGCCATTTTCCTTGGCCCCTTCAGCCCGGAGGCCGTGGGCGATTATCTGGCAGGTCCCAACCACACCCTGCCCACCTGCGGCACCGCCCGCTTCGCCGGCGCCCTGAGCGTGGAGACCTTCCTGCGCCACACCAGCCTGATTGGCTTTACGCAAGAAGCGCTTGCTGCCACGGGCGACGCTGTGATCGAACTCGCCAAAAGCGAAGGGTTGCACAGCCACGGGGAATCGGTGCGGCTGAGGTTGACCTAGCCGCCCTGCCCCGGCGCCATCACGGCTTGGTGAGGTCGCGCACGGAGGCCACCCCATCAACGATCTCCCCCACCAACACCTGATCGGTGAGATTGACAAAGAGGCCGTTCTCCAAAACCCCCGGAAGGTTATTGATCTCCTTCTCCAGGGTGATCGGATCGCTGATGCCGCCGGCAAACTTCACGTCGAGCACCAGATTTCCCTGATCCGTCACCACCGGGCCGGCTTTGCGCACGGCCATGCGGAGTTCCGCCTCCCCACCCATCTCTTTGAGCTGCCCTTTCACCTGCCGCCAGGCCCCAGGCAACACCTCCACGGGCAGGAGAAAGGCGAGATTCAGGGTGTCCACCAATTTGGTGGCATCGACCACCACAACGAAACGGTCGGCCCGGCGGGCAACAAGCTTTTCCTGCACATGGCAGGCCCCACCCCCCTTGATGAGCTGGAGTGCAGGGTCCACCTCATCGGCCCCGTCGATGGCCAGATCAATGCGCTGGATGGCATTGAGGCTCTGCAGGGGGATGCCCAGCTCAGCCGCCAGCACTTCCCCTTGAAAGGACGTGGTGACGCCGGTGATATCCCTGAGCTCCCCGCGCTGCAATTTCGCTCCGAGCTCTTGAATCATGAGAGCCGCCGTGGAGCCAGATCCCAAGCCCAACACCATGCCGTCGCGGATTTGGGCGACGGCAGCGGCGGCCACGGCCTGCTTCATTTGAGTCTGCAGATCCGTCATGACAAAAGCGAGGGGGACTGGGGGCGCGAACGTAGCAAAGCGCTGGGTTCAGGCCGTGGGCGCTGGGAGTTGGGCGGGCTTGATCGAAAGCTGCAGCTCCCGTTGTCCACGCACCACCTTCAGGGAAAGGGGTTGTCCCACCTGCGACTTCTCCACTTGCTGGAGGAGGGCAGAAGGGTTGCGAACAGCCTGACCGGCGATCTCCACCACCAGATCGCCCCGCTTGAGGCCGGCCACTTCGGCAGGACTCTCAGGAAGCACCTTCTGCACCAGGGCCCCATCCCGCTCGGGAAGTTTCACCAGGGCATCGGGGTCTCGGTTGTTGTCCCGGGCAACCCTGGCGGTGAGGGGCACCAACTGGAGACCCAAGTAGGGATGCACCACACTGCCACCGGAAGCGAGCTGGTCGGCCACGCGACGGGCAAGGTTGATCGGGATGGCAAATCCCAGGCCCGCCCCCGGGCCAGATCGCACCAGGGTGTTGATGCCGATCACCTCGCCATTGGCGTTGATGAGCGGGCCTCCGGAGTTGCCAGGGTTGATCGCCGCATCGGTTTGGATCAGATCCAGGCGCTTATCAGCAAATCCCAGGCTGTTGATGTCCCGATGGAGGCTGCTCACGATCCCCAGGGTCACGGTGCGTTCCAGGCCGTAGGGGCTGCCCAGGGCAATGGCCCAATCGCCAACCTCCAGTGCCTCGGAATCCCCTAGCCGAGCATCGCTGAGCTTGCCTTTGCTGGGGATGCGCACCAGGGCCAGATCGGTGACTCGATCACTGCCCACCACGGTGCCATCGAGCTGGCGTCCATCCGCCAGGGTCACCTCCACGGAGTCGACCTGATCGACCACGTGGGCATTGGTGAGCACCAGGCCTTGGGCGGCGTCGATCACCACGCCAGACCCCTGCCCCCGCTCCCGCATGCTGCCCGAGGGATCGCCAAACAGATCCCTCAGGAGCGGGTCCAGCAGGGCCGGATCGAAGGCCTGCCGCTCCACGTTGCGCTCGGTGTCGATGCGCACCACGGCAGGGCCAGCCCGGCGCACCGCATCAGAGACGAAACTGTGGGGACTGGCCGTGGCAACCAGCGAAGCCCAGCCGCTGCGCTGAGGCGTCTGGGACACCAGGGGAGCGTCTGCTTCCTGGGAAGGGGTTGCCGCGGTCGCGCCAGCGGCTCCGATCGGCACTGCCTCGGCAGGCAGGGGCCGCCATGGGCCCAGGCAGAGGATGGGCACCAGCAGCAGAGGCAGGAGCAGGCAACCCAGCCGGTGAAAAAGGCGTTTCAGGGGAGGAAAGTCTCCACTCGCGATGGATCGAAGTTAGGTGCCTTCAGGCGCGGAGCAGACCGGCGCCAGTGCCGGATTTCCCCCTCCGGCTCCGGCATGAGCAGCCCGTCGCCAGGGTTTGCGTCCCGAGCAGCCACCGCCGAACCTGGCCGAGGCTGAGTCAGGAGGTGGCCATCGCTGAGTTGAAAGATGTTGATCAGATTCGACAATCTTTTCCGTGCGCGGCCAGCTCCCCTTAAGTTTCTGCGAGAGTTTCGCCGACCATGTCCTCGATCCCCCCCGGTATGCGGCGGCGCTGCAACCTTTGCACCGTCGAAATTCAGGGCATGGCAGGCGGCGGAGATCTGGTGCACTTCAGCCAGGGAGTTCCCGGCACGCGCGCCAAGCTCTGGGCCCGGGTGTGCCAATACCTGCGCACACCGGAGCAATGCGCGCAATGCATCAATCAAGACCCCAGCCTGCGTGGCGAGGTGACCAACAGCGATTACTACGCCGAGGCGCCCAGCTTTGATTTCTCCAGCGCGCCAGGCGGCGGCACTAGCGACCAGCAGAGCATCCCCTAAGGTGTTGATGTGCCCGCCAGGCACGTCCCCTGTCACGGGTGCTCCGTTGGGTCCAACGGAGTCAAGGGCAGTTTCCAAACAGGGCCCGGCGGCGTCCCCGCTGCAGATCCCGTTGTCCCACCCGCTGATCCCATCCATCACCGCCCTGGCCCGTCAGGTGGCAGAGCCTTTTGGCTTGATGGTGCGTGAGGTTCATCTCTTGGCCCACCACATCCCGATGACGGTGCAGGTGGTGGTGGAACGCAGCGATGGCGAAGATGTCACGCTGGAGGCCTGTGCTGCGTTGAGCGGTCCCCTCGGGGAAGCCCTTGAGCAGGGCGACCTCTTGGAGTCGGCCTACGTGCTTGAGGTGAGCAGTCCCGGCCTTGGCGACCTTCTGGAGACCGACCGGGATTTCACCAGCTTTCGCGGCTTTCCCGTGGAAGTGAAGCTTCGGCCCGGGACAACGGGGGACACCAGCAGGAGCGGCCTCTTGCTGAGCCGAACGGAAGACAGTCTCCTGATCAACGTTCGTGGTCGCACCGTGAGGCTTCCTCGCGACGCCGTGATCGAGGTGCGTCTCAGCGCTGTCCAGGAGTCCTGAACCCTCCCCGCCTCTTTTGTTTCCCCCTTCCCCATCCATGCCATGGCCCTTGTTTTGCTTCCCGGCCTCAACAACCTGATCGAAGACATCAGCGAAGAGAAGAAATTACCGCCACAGGTGGTGGAGGCCGCTCTGCGCGAAGCTCTCTTGAAAGGCTATGAGCGCTATCGTCGCACCCTATATCTGGGCATCAGCGAGGATCCCTTTGATGAGGAATACTTCTCCAATTTTGATGTGGCCCTTGACCTAGAGGAAGAGGGTTATCGCGTGTTGGCCAGCAAAATCATTGTTGAGGAGGTGGAGAGCGAAGATCATCAGATTGCCATCGATGAGGTTTTGCAGGTTGCCGAAGATGCACAAATCGGCGATACGGTTGTCCTGGATGTCACCCCCGAAAAAGATGATTTCGGGCGCATGGCCGCCGCCGCCACCAAGCAGGTGCTGGCCCAAAAGCTTCGCGACCAGCAAAGGCGCATGATCCAAGAAGAATTTGCCGATCTTGAGGACCCGGTGCTGACCGCCCGGGTGATTCGTTTTGAGAGGCAGAGCGTGATCATGGCCGTGAGCAGTGGCCTGGGACGGCCGGAGGTGGAAGCAGAGCTTCCTCGCCGCGACCAGCTGCCCAACGACAACTACAGGGCCAATGCCACATTCAAGGTGTTCCTCAAAGAGGTCAGTGAGATTCCCCGACGCGGCCCCCAGCTGTTTGTGAGCCGCGCCAACGCCGGCCTTGTTGTTTATCTCTTCGAGAACGAAGTTCCAGAAATCCAAGAGGGATCTGTGCGCATAGTGGCTGTGGCACGAGAGGCCAATCCCCCCAGCCGATCGGTCGGTCCGCGCACCAAGGTGGCGGTGGACAGCGTGGAGCGGGAAGTGGATCCCGTCGGCGCCTGCATCGGTGCCAGGGGCTCTCGCATTCAACAAGTGGTCAATGAACTGCGCGGCGAAAAAATCGATGTGATCCGCTGGTCGGCTGACGCTGGTCAATACATTGCCAACTCCCTCAGCCCGGCCAGGGTGGAAATGGTGCGGCTGGTGGATCCTGAAGGCCATCACGCCCACGTCTTGGTGCCTCCGGATCAACTCAGCTTGGCGATCGGCAGGGAGGGTCAAAACGTCCGCCTGGCGGCTCGCCTGACCGGCTGGAAGATTGACATCAAAAATTCACAGGAATACGACCAATCCAGAGAAGATGAGACCGTGGCTGTGCAGATTGCTCAGCGACAAAGGGAGGAAGCCCAGCAAGCCGAAGCCGAGGCCCGTTTGGCAGCAGAGCAAGCTGCCAGGGCCGAGGAGGATGCCCGTTTGAGGGAGTTGTATCCCTTGCCGGAGGACAATGACGAGGCCGCCTATGAAGATGAGCCCCCTGCAGATCTCAGCGAGCCCGCAGACCTCAGCGAAGCGGAGTTGGCACCGGCCGAGCCCCAGGGCGATCTGATCGCCGCTGCGGAGGAGCGGTGATGCGCCCCCCGGCACGCCCTGTGCTTCGGTGCTGTGTGGCTTGTCGCCAGATCAAAGACCGAAAGGAGCTTTGGCGGGTGGTGCGACTCGCCGGAGGTGGCGGGCTCACCTTGGACCGGGGGATGGGACGCTCCGCCTACCTGTGTCCCCAACCCGATTGCCTGGATGAGGCGCGCCGACGGCGCCGGTTGCAGCGGGCCCTGCGCTGTGCCGTGGATGACGCGCTCTTGAACACCTTGGAGCAACGGCTGCCAAGACAGCACGCACTGAGGCAAGATGACCAATGGCCCCAGCTTGGCTGCGGCTCGGAGGCAACTGTTGCCCCGCCCGATCGGAGACCTGAATGACCAGCAGCGGCAAGATGAGAATCTATGAGTTGTCTCGGGACCTGGGCCTCGACAACAAGGACGTGCTTGACGCCGCCGAGAAGCTCGCGATCGCCGCACGCAGCCACAGCAGCTCCATCAGCGATGAGGAGGCTGCTCGCATCCGCGCCCTCATCAAAGGCCAACCCACCCCCAGCAGTTCTGCCCCGGCAACGCCGGCCAAAACGATTCTTTCCGTCAAAAAGGCTCCCAGCCAGCCCACTCCCCCCCAGGCGGCCAGCGCCCCACCAACAGCAGCGCAGGCTCCAGCCGCGCCACCCGCGGCAACCCCATCGGCATCAACTCCCGCCCCTGGCCCCGCCCGGCCCGTGTCCCCCCCCGTAGCGCGGGCGGTCCAGCCCACACCCCCCAGCGGACAGGGTCCTGAAAGCCAACCGGCCCCGCCTGCCACTCCCAAGCCCCAGCCCCGGCCAACCGCCGTCACCCCTCCTCCGGCCCGCCCGGTTCAGCCCGCCAAGCCGGAAAACGAACTGCCCAGGGTCCAAGCTGCGCCCCCTGCCCCGCCAGCGCCCCCGGCTCCTCGCCCGTCGGCGCCACCCGCCAGGCCAGCCGGTGCACCTCCCATTGTTCGGCCAGCGGCAGGATCGCCACCAACGGCCCCAAGCGCGCCCGCAGCCCCACCGACACCGAGCAACCGGCCCACTCCTCCCAGCCCCACCAGGCCCCTGGTGGGTGCCCCAGAGCGCCCCACGCCACCTCCAGCCAGGCCGACCGCTGCCCCGGTGAACCGCGGAGCGTCCCAACCGCCCCAGCGACAAACCCCTGCCGTCCCCAGCGGCCGCCCGCCCCTGCCGAGCACGAGTCCTCGGCCGGTCAAACCAGGCACCCCTCCCAGCAGCTCCAACCGCCCCCAACTGGTCGGGCGACCCCAACCAGCCGGCCAGCCGCCCCAGGGAAGTGGCGCTCGTCCCGCTCCGCCCTCCCCGCGCCCCCAGCGTCCAGGCGCTCCCCCCCCCGTCCGTCAGGGAGCAAAGCCCACTGCTGGTCCGGGCGGCCGAAGTGGCGCGGGTCCAACCCGTGGCAGCACCCCTCTGGAGCTGTTCGGCAAGCCCATTCGTCGCGATGGATCCGCCGCCGGCCCATCCACGCCTGGAGAAACCCCACGGGCGGGAGCCCCCACACGCCCCGGCAGGCCGACGGGCATGCGCAAGCCCATGGCGCCAGGGGAGCTGATGCAGCTTCAGAAGCCAAGTGGACGCCCGACAGCCGCGCCTCCCAGGCGACCGGAGCGGCCTGGGGACACCACCAAGGCTGGGGGAGAACAGGATGTGGCGACGCCTACGGCCACCCCGCCCTCTCCCCCGCGCCGGCCTGGCTTCAAACCACCCCAACCGGCTGGGCCCACCCGTGCCCGTCGCCCTGACTGGGACGACAGCGCCAAGCTGGAAGCCCTGCGCAGCCGCACGCCCCAGAAGCAGCGCCAGAAGGTGCACATCATCGGCGAGAACGACGATGCCCTCACGGCCGAAACCGGCGGCTACGCCGGGGAACAGGAGGCGATGGTGCTGCAGGCCAGCCTGGCCCGTCCAGCCAAACCCCGCGCTGCGGCTGCTCCGCCCAAGCCCAGCGTGGCCGTGCGCAAGCGCAAGAAAGAAACCACCCGCCAGCGGCAGCGCCGCCGGGCGATGGAGTTGCGGGCCGCCCGCGAGGCCAAGGCCCAACGCCCAGAGATGCTCGTGGTGCCAGACGGGAATCTCACGGTTCAGGAATTGGCTGACAAGCTTGGTGTTGAGAGCTCAGAGATCATCAAGAGCCTCTTCTTCAAGGGCATCATCGCCACAGTCACCCAAACGCTTGATCTGCCCACCATCGAGACGGTGTCGGACGAATTCGGCGTTCCCGTGCTGGAGGACGACGTGCAAGCCGCGGCCGCCAAGACCGTGGAAATGATTGAAGAGAGCGATCGGGCCCATCTGATCCGCCGCCCCCCTGTGGTGACGGTGATGGGGCACGTCGACCACGGCAAGACGAGCCTTCTCGATGCCATCCGCAAAACCCGGGTGGCCGCTGGGGAAGCCGGAGGCATCACCCAGCACATCGGCGCATATCAGGTGGATGTGCCCCACGCTGGGGATGTGCGCAAAATCACCTTCCTCGACACTCCAGGACACGAGGCCTTCACGGCGATGCGCGCCCGGGGCACCAAGGTGACGGACGTGGCTGTGCTCGTCGTCGCTGCCGATGATGGTGTGCGCCCCCAAACCCTGGAAGCCATCAGCCACGCCCGCGCGGCGGAAGTGCCGATCGTGGTGGCCATCAACAAGATCGACAAGGAAGGTGCCTCGCCGGATCGGGTGAAGCAGGAGCTCTCGGGCCACGATTTGGTGGCGGAAGACTGGGGAGGCACCACCGTGATGGTGCCTGTCAGCGCCATCAAGGGGGTGAACATCGACCAGCTGCTGGAGATGATCCTCCTGGTGACCGAAGTGGAAGATCTGCAAGCCAATCCAGACCGGATGGCTCGGGGCACCGTGATTGAAGCCCATCTGGACAAGGCCAAGGGGCCCGTGGCGACGCTACTGATCCAAAACGGCACCCTGCGCAACGGGGATGTGTTGGCGGCGGGTCCGGTGCTTGGCAAGGTGCGCGCCATGGTGGATGACAGCGGCAAGCGGGTGAAGGTTGCCGGTCCCTCCTGCCCGGTGGAGGCGCTGGGCTTCAGCGAAGTGCCCACCGCCGGCGATGAATTCGAGGTGTATGCGGATGAGAAGAGCGCCCGGGCCGTGGTGGGCGATCGCGCCAGCGAAGCCCGTGCCAGCCGTCTGGCCCAGCAGATGGCCTCCCGTCGGGTGTCCTTGGCCTCGATGTCTGGCCAGGCCAGCGAGGGAGAACTCAAGGAGCTCAACATCATCTTGAAAGCAGACGTGCAAGGAAGCGTGGAGGCCATTCTTGGGGCCCTCGAACAGCTGCCTCAAGAGGAGGTGCAGGTGCGCGTTCTTCTCTCAGCCCCTGGCGAGATCACCGAAACGGATGTGGATCTGGCCGCAGCATCCGGGGCCGTGATCGTGGGTTTCAACACCTCCATGGCACCAGGAGCCAAGCGGGCGGCAGACGCCACCGGGGTGGATGTGCGCGATTACGACGTGATCTACAAGTTGCTGGAGGACATTCAGCTGGCGATGGAGGGTCTGCTGGAACCCGAGCTGGCGGAGGAAGCCCTCGGCGAAGCGGAGGTGCGCGCCGTCTTCACCATTGGTAAGAGCGCTGTGGCAGGTTGCTACATCCTCAATGGCAAGGTGCAGCGCAACTGCAAGGTGCGCGTGCATCGCGGCAAGGAGGTGGTGTTTGAAGGCGATCTGGATTCCTTGCGACGCAACAAGGAAGATGTGAAGGAGGTGGCCACCGGGTTCGAGTGCGGCATTGGCTGTGATCGTTTCTCTTCCTGGCAGGAGGGGGATCGGATCGAGGCTTACCGCCTGGTGACCCAGCGCCGCACACTCAGCACCTGAACCCGGTGAACCCACGCTCGGAGCCCCTGCTCTGGACCCAGCTCCTGGGCCTAGCGGTCCTACCCCTGGAGGCGCTGCTCATCCTGTTGGTGCTGGCCGGGAGCGACCCCGGGCCGGCACCGCTGGTGGAGGAGCTGCTCTGCTGGAGCCTGGGGGCCCTGGCGCCCGCCCTCCTGCTCTGGCGTGCGCCAGCGGATGTGTGGTCGTTGCTGCTGGTGCAGATTCCAGCCCGGGGACGCCGCGATCTTCAGCAGCGCCTGAGCCGCCTGCAAACCACCTTGCCCCTAAGGGTGCTCGGTCCGGCTCTGGGATCCATTGCCCTACTCCCCCTGCTGATCCGCCTGGATCACCACGCGGCCATCGCAGCGCCTTTGTGGCCGTCCGCCCATCTGCCTCGGCTCTTGGCCCTGCTGTTGGCCGCCCTGCTGCTCACTCTCATGCTCTGGCAATGGCAGCAGGTGGTGCAATCGCTCTGGCTGCTCAGCCGCTCCGAAAACGTGCTCCGATCCACCCCACCGCTGAGTGCAGACGACCTCAAGGAGAGCCGCCTCAGCCTGGGAATCCCCCTGCTGCTGCCACCTTCCCTGAGCTTCGAGGCCCGCTCTCCGCGACCTGCCCAAAGCGCCTCGTTTCCTGATGGCCCCGACTCAGGAGCCATGACCGTGCCCGAGGCCAACGAAGCCTCAGCCGTCAGCGGGCCGACGCTGCCTGTCGAACCAGAGCAAACCGCTGCAGACCATCAGGGCGGAAACCTGGATGAGCCAATCGCTTGAGGGCACCGGCTCCCCCGCAGCCCCTCGCATCGCCATTGTGGCCAGCCCCACGGCCGCGGAAGCCAGCAGGGCGAACCATAGGGCCCGCCGCAGTCCCCGCCACGGAGTGCGGGCTTCAGCCAGGAGGCGTTCCTTCAGCTGCGGATCCAAATCTGATCCCACGTCGTTCCCGGCACTTGGGGAATGCTAGTTTCGCCCGTGGTGCCGGTGTAGCTCAGCGGTAGAGCAACTGATTCGTAATCAGTAGGTCGCAGGTTCAAATCCAGTCACCGGCTTCTTTGCCATTTCTTTCCGCACCTCTCCAGCCAAGGCCAAAGGCCCCGGGGCTCACAGACAACCTGCCGCCTGTAGCTCCTCCTCAAAGCCAAAGGCCGATGGGTCGGCAAGCCGATCCGGGAAGAGCAGTCCGTCGAGATGGTCGCACTCGTGCTGCACCACGCGGGCATGGAATCCTTCCACCATGGCTTCGTGCCCCTTCCCGAAGGGGTCGCGCCAACGCATGTGCACCGTTTGCCAGCGCGCCACCCGCCCGCGCAACCCCGGCACGCTCAAACATCCCTCCCAGCCCAGCTGTGTGGTGGTGCCCACCGCTGTGAGCTGGGGATTGACGAGCATGGTCTCGGGGATCGGCGGGGCTTCGGGGTAGCGGGGGTTGGAGGTGATGCCGTAGAGCACCACACGCCAGGGCACACCAATCTGGGGAGCCGCTAGGCCCGCGCCGGCGAGGGCAGCCATGGTGTCGCGCAGGTCGGTGATTAGGGACAACAGCAGAGCGCTGCCGAATTGCTCCTCCGGCACAGGGGAGGCGACAGTCCTCAGCCGAGGATCTCCCAGTCGCAGCACGGGGCGCACAGCCACGCTCAAGGCTCCAGGCAGGTTGGCTCCAGCCTGACAGGGGAAATTGGCGGATCTGGATCATCAAGCCACTTCGGGCAACCACCCCTCCCGGGCCGCCAAACCATCCGTCCAGCGCTGGCAGTGGTGGGTGAGATGCTCGCCATGGGCAATCAGGCCCCGGTGAAGCGCACAGGACAGCTGGGGGATTGACTGGGGGCTACCTTCATGGCGAAACCACTGGCAGGTCATGCAGACCCTGGCGCTGTTAGAGGTCTGCAAAAGCTTTTGATCAAGCCAGGGCCAGGGCTCGCTGATGTCCAGTGAGGGGGAGGCCACGAACCCGAAACGCGCCGAGGGGTTGGGATCGTAATCGGTATTTTTGCTTAGGCGCCGTCGGCAGGCGAAGAATCCGCGAGAGGGCGACGATGCACCTCAGAGGGGGACAGGCCAAACTTCTGTTTGAAGTCTTGACTGAACAGACCCAAGTTTCGGTAGCCGCAGGCGAGGGCCACAGCCCGAATGGAAGGAGGTTGATCCGCCGCTTGCAGCTGCTCCATCGCCGCATCGAGACGTTGTTGGCGAATCCATTGCTTGGGAGAGCACCGCAGCTTTTCTTGAAAGGCGTATTGCAGGGCCCGCCGCGAGTAGTGGCTGCGGGCCTCCAGATCACTGAGTCTGAGGGGCTGGTCGAGATTGGCGCGGATGTAGTCGATCAGATCGTCAAAAGCGCTCTTACCCAGCCGGGTGCGCAGTTGCTGTCGATCAGATGGGACTTCCTCCAAAAGGGAGGGATCCAGCAGGACCGCCACCTGCCGGTGGAGCATGTCATCGAGAGCCAGCCTGACAGGAAGCAGGGGATCCACCGCAGCGCAGGCATCGATGTAGTGAAAAAGGCCATGAATCTGCCTCGCGAGCAGGCCAGCGCCCCAAGCCCGAGGATTGAAGGTGTGCAAAAGCCTCCGATAGCCGTCCGCCCCCTGCCGGCCTCCCGCCATCGCAGTGGCTGCGTCCTCAACCGCTTGGGGCCTCAGGGTGAAGATGGCGTTGCTGCATGCCCCCTCGACATCCCGATCGCCCCCCGGAAGCAAGAAAAAACCATCCTTAGAACACGTCATCTCCCCGCGTGCGGTATTCACGCGCCGCCAGCCAGCAAAGCAGGCAGACAAATAGATGTCGGTGCACCCCTCCTTGGAGAATTGCAGATGGGAGGAGCCAAAACCCAACAGATTCACTCCGTTGATGGGCAAAAGGCCCACAAAGTGGTGGTAATCACCGCGGGGCACAAGGCTGCGGGGATGTTTGACGGATCCAATTGGGCGCAGCGATGCGCCGACACATTCTGGATCCACAAACCATTGGTACTGCAGGCTTGCGAGGACAGGCAAATAGCACTCTATATGCGCTGGAGAGGAGAGAATATTTGACACTATTGACTTTGGCTATCGATGCCAACGGCATTGCGACTGCTGAGTACATCCATTCATATGTAACTGGTGAACCATTGGAGAAGTATCACCGCCATTTAGTCTTCTAGCCTACGAAACAAGGAAGCAATATCCAAGCTGGCCCGCATGAACACCTTTATACTTTTCGCTTTTTTGAGCATCTTGCACGATTAAACATCCCCCAAGCACCACCATCCCAGGAGGGGAGGCTGATCAGCCCTCCACCACCTCTTGCCCAGGGATCACCAGCGGGCGCCGGTGGGGCAGGTTGCCGAAATGCTCCCGTGCCACGGCGAGAAGCTGCCCTTCGCTTGGATCAGCTACCGCCAGGGTTTCCACCCCCACAAGACGCTCGAGCAGATCAGGACGGTGACGCCGCACATGGGCCAGCAAGAGTTGGCGCATGTCGCTTGCGCCGGTGCCATGGCCCAGCAGCAACACCGCATCGGCGCTCTCCATGGCCTGCATGATCCGATTGAGGTAGTCGTGGTCGCGTGGGGCTTTCTGACCCGCGATGTCGCGATCATGGCGGTGGCTGAGGTTTTCGCCAGACCCCCAAAGGCCATGGGGGGTGAGCACGGTGTGCTCCACCTCCTCCCCCTCAAGCGAAAACGAGTCCGTGCGGTGATGATCGAGGTGAATTACCAGTCTGCGGCTTTGATCACCACGGGGGCTGGCCATCGCGGCCTCTGGATGCTGGGGAGTCACCCCTGCCTCCTCCAGCAGATGGCGCACCCGCATCACGGCGTCGACATCCAAATTCGGATGGTGCACCCCCTCTCCCACTTCGAGCCAGGTTTCCTGGCCCCCCGGCAGGCGAATCTTGAGGCGGCGTCCGTTGAGGGGGGTGACGTCAGCTCCCAGGGCATGGAAGAGGGCCTCCACCTTGGAGGCGCGCAGACCGTGGGCGAGGGGATGGCTGAAGAGGGCCTCGAGAGTGCGTTGATGCTGGCGTTTCATACACCGGATGCCGCTGTTTCGAACCTATCGAAAGCCAAGGGAGTTGCACGGGACCGTCACAAACAGGTGCTCAGGGCAAATCCACCTTGATCACATCGAGCGGGCCTCGACCCATGCGCTGGAGCTCACCGGCTGCTCGCAGGGCCGCTTCATGGGTTCGGAAGTGATGGGCCTGTTCGATCAACTTCACCTCCATGAGACTTTGATCGCGCTGATCAATGCCTAAAAAGGCGTCCGCTCCCAAGCGCTTGATCGCGTAGCGCTCGGGGTGACTACAGGCCAGGGGATTGGCGGAATCGATTCCCGGAGACCAAAACGGCATGCACTCTTGGGCAAGACAATCAGGGTGGTGAAACCAAGGGAGGACTTGGGACTTCCCTTTTGAACTGTAGGGGCATCAGCGCGTGGGTGCTCTGCCGCCATCGTGGGGCAATCCTTGGTGATGCACCTCCGCCCACTGCACCAACTGCTGGGCCTCCCAGAGGGAGTTGGTGTTCAAACAGTGTCGCTGAAGATCGCAGATGCGATAGGAGCCATCGGATTCAGGAGTGATGGTGAACCCTGCTGGTGTCGTGATCGTCTCATCCACAGGCGCGGTGGAGCAACGCCATACCGGCCTACACCCCAGCAGCCCCTCCTTCCGGAGCGGTGAAACGACTCGTTGCAGGCCAGTGGTCTCCACAGCGACCCCTGCCTGGGATGATGAAGTGGAGTTTCAACTGCAGGGATGTACACAGACTGGACCGCCGTCCTCCTTCTGTTGCTGACCGCTGCTCCCCTCGCCGCGGTCGTGGGCACGGCAGCCTTCTTCATCTGGCGATCGAAGCGATCGGGGGTGCGCTAACCCCTTGGGGTAGGGCCTGGGCCGCATCCATGGGCACCGGGAAAAGCCCCTGACCCAAGCAGTCGAGGCAGGTGCGAAAGCGCCCATCCGCCAAGCGGAGTACCCCACTCCCCCCGCAACGGGGGCAGGCGGTGGTGGCTTTGGAGCTGGTCACAGGAGCTGGAGCGGGGAAAGAGGACATGACCAGGCGGCCAAACAGTGTCGATTTACACACTTTGGCCCCCTGGAACCATGTCTCGCCTGGGCGGAAACCGAAAGCTTTGTAAAGACTCCCCCACCTGATCCATCCGGGCTGGCCTGGCCGACACCTCCGCCAGCAACTCCTCAGCGCTGAGGCGCTCGCCCACGCTCACCAGACCCACGCTGGCGGCCAGCTTGCCGATCACCGCCGGGGCATCCAGCCCCTGAGCCCGCAGCGCCGCCAAACCCTCAGACGCCACCCTTTTGCTCAATCGCTTTCCCTCCGCATCGCACAGGAGCGGCACATGGCCGTAGCGCGGCGGCGGAAAGCCCAGGGCCTGGCAAACCGCCACGTGGGCACCGGTGGCAGCCCAGAGGTCGGCTCCACGCACCACATCACTGATGCCAAGGGTGAGCTCGTCAACGGCCGTGGCCAAGTGGTAAGCCACAACGCCATCGGCTCGACGGAGCACCACATCCCCCACCTCCCTCGCCCCATCCAAATGGGTTGGGCCTCCCCAGCGCTCGCTCCAGCCGATGGATCCCGCCTCCATCCGCAATCGCCAGCTCGGCCAACGCCCCTGCCGCTCCCCCCAGTGGGGGGATGCCCCCCTGCAGTGGCCGGGATACACCGACAAGCTTCCATGGGGGGCGGAAATATCCGCCAGAAGCCGCCGGCTGCAGTGGCAGGGGTAAAGCAGCCCGGAACGGCGCAGGGCCGAGAGCACAGACGCGTAGAGGCCTGTGCGCTGGCTTTGGCGGATCACAGGACCATCCCAATGGAGCCCAAGCCACTGCAGATCCTCAAGGATGGAAGCCTCGGCTCCAGGGCGCACCCTGGGTCGGTCCAAATCATCGACTCGAACCAGCCACACCCCCCCAGCCCGGCGAACCTCCAGCCAGCTCAACAGGGCCGTGCGCAGATTGCCGAGATGGAGTTCGCCGCTGGGAGAGGGGGCAAAGCGTCCGCGAACGCCAAGCTGTCGCAAGCGGACACCCTCGACAAAACGTTCCCGTAAGGCGTCTGGCAGGGAGGCGACGGTCACCGGACAAAAAAGCGGCCCTTGCGGACCGCCAGATGCAGAAAGCGTGGTGGGAAAACTTAGCCCTGCACTCGATCTTTGAAGAGCTTGCCGGCTGTGAACGCAGGAACCCGCTTGGCTGGAATCTTAATTTTTTCGCCAGTTTTCGGGTTGAGACCCTGACGCTCGGAGCGCTCCCGGGGTTCGAAAGAGCCAAAGCCAAGGATGGAGACCTTCTTGCCCTCCACGACGGAATCGATGATCGTTTCAATAGCGGCATCCACGACCAGGGAGACGTCGGTCTTGGTGAGCTCGGTGCGAGCAGCAACGAGGTTGACGAGATCAGCTTTGTTCATGGGGTTGAAGGGGAGCCTCCGATTGGCGGTCTAGGGGAAAGTTGAAGAGGAGGCGAATCGGACATCCGACCGCCACTGAAATAACGCCGCCCAATGGTATGGGGATTCCTGCAGGGCGGCAACAACAAAAGCCAAGGAACAGCAAGGTTTTTGGCGTTTGATCAAATCCGCGAAACATTGCCAACCTACAAACCTATCGCCTCACACCCCCTGGTCCGCTTGCGTTTGGCGGCTCAGCCGCCCCCCCCATTCGGCCAGCACTGCGGCGCCACCCTCCACCAAGGCAGCCCCACCCAAAGCCCCCAGTGCCGCACCGCTGGCAATCCAGCTGGGGGATCCGGAGGGCAGCCACCGCGACAGATGGGTGACGCTGCGCCGCTGCCTGGGTCCATGGAAGCCTCGGGGGGAGGGCAAGGGCGCCAGTCGCTGGGGAGCCACTGGCACCAGCAGGCGCCCGCAGAACAGCCCGTCAACCGCACCGACCACTCCCCCACAGGCATGAAGCACCGCCGCTCCCGGGCTGGGCCCCGGGGTCCACAGCAGACGAAGCCCCTCCACCAGCTGGTGCTCCGCTCCGAAGCAGATCAGCCCCTCCATACCCGGCAACAGATAGGCCTCCTGCTCTTGCACAAGCACCGGCCAGCCCAGGAGCTCTTGCACCCGCCGGCAGCGTCCATGGCCATCGCGCCCCAGCAAAACGATCCAGCCGGGGCTACGGGCGGCCCGAGCCTGGAGAAAATCGAGGCTGGCCTCGGTGTCGGGAGGGCAATCGATCAACACCTCTCCGGCGCTGGTCTCCAGCAACCAAGCGCTGCCCCCATGGGACTGGGGATTCGGAGGGAACAGCCACAACCCAGGCCCCACCTGCTGAGGAGGCCGACCCGAGCGCCCCGACGATGCGGTCAACGCCGTTTCAGCCATGGCCCGCACCGACAAGGGACAGTGATGACCCTAATTTGGCTCCATACGCATCTCTCTCGACGGTGATCAGGATCGGACAGCCCTGGCCGTTGGGATCTTCGGCAACCCTGCGGGGGGTGAATTTTTCGGTGGTGGCTCCCCTGGCCACCCGGGTGGAGTTGCTGCTCTTCGCCGACGCCGAAGCGGAGGAGCCCACCACTGTCATCGCACTCGATGGCCGCCACCGCTCCGGTGATCACTGGCATGTGGAAGTGGAGGGGGTTGGCATTGGCTGCTGTTACGGATACCGGGTGTTTGGGCCTCTGGAGCCTGGCAACCACGGCTTCAATCCCTCCAAGGTGCTGCTCGATCCCTGCGCTCGGGCGATCGGCGGCTGGCAGGGTTATCAAAGGGGGGCGGCGGTCGGGGCCATCCCCAACACCGCCTGTTGCCTGAAAGGGGTGGTGACGGAGCGGGATCGCTTCAACTTCGACGAAGCGCCACGCCCTCGCCACGGCTGGCAAAAAAGCGTGATCTATGAGCTGCATGTGGGGGGCTTTACCCAGGGGGTGGGCTGCCCCGTGCCTCCGCAGCGACAGGGCACCCTGCTGGGGGTGATCGACACGTTGCCCTATCTGCAGGAGATGGGCATCACCGCGATCGAGCTTCTGCCGGTGATGGCGTTCGACCCTGAGGATGCCCCGTCGGGTCGTTACAACCATTGGGGCTACAGCCCCCTGAGCTGGATGGCCCCTCACCCGGGCTACTTGGTGAGTGGCAACCCGCTGGAGGCACGCAACGAGGTGCGCACCTTGGTCACCGCCTGCCACAGGGCAGGGCTGGAGGTGCTGCTGGATGTGGTCTACAACCACACCACCGAGGGCAACCAGGCGGGGCCCACCCTGAGCTGGCGAGGCTTCTCCGACACCACGTACTACCACCAAAACAGCCGCGGCGACTATTTAGATGTCAGCGGCTGCGGCAACAGCATCGCGGCCAACCAGCCCCTCACCCGACGGTTGATCCTGGAATCTCTCTGCTGTTGGGCCAATGAACTGGGGATAGACGGCTTCCGCTTCGACCTGGGGATTGCCCTCAGCAGGGGGCAGGAGCTGATGCCGTTGGAACAGCCGCCGCTGTTTGAGGCCATGGAAGCCCTGCCGGAGCTGAGCGACTTGAAGTTTGTGAGCGAACCCTGGGATTGCGGGGGCCTGTACCGCATGGCCGACTTTCCTGCCCGTCGGGTGGCCACCTGGAACGGCCGCTTCCGAGATGACATGCGCCGTTTCTGGAAGGGCGATGAAAAATGCTGCTGGCCAGTGAGTCAGCGCCTGGGAGGGAACCCCGATCTCTATGGGGGTCAGCCTGCCCCGCTGGGGCGCACCATCACCTTCCTCACCGCCCACGACGGCTTCACCTTGGCGGATCTGGTGAGTTTCAACCGCAAGCACAACCTGGCCAATGGCGAAAACGACCGCGATGGCGACAACCACAACAACAGTTGGAACCATGGCGTGGAAGGCCCCAGCAGTGATCGGGCCATCACAGCCCTGCGGGATCGCCAGATGCGCAATCTCCTCACCAGCCTGATGGTGGCCCCCGGGGTGCCGATGATCTTGATGGGCGACGAAGTGAGGCGCAGCCAGGGGGGAAACAACAACACCTGGTGCCAGAACAACATCCTGGGCTGGATGCACTGGCAGCCGGATGCGGGCGACCTGGCCCTGCGGCGTTTCCTGTCGCGCCTGATTGTTCTTCGTCAACGGCTGGCGTTCCTGCTCAACCCCGAAGTGCCCATCAGCGAAGCCCCCCCCAAGCGTCAGGCTGGTGGCCATGCCCTCTGGAGGGAGTGGCATGGGGTGGAGCTGCACAAACCCGACTGGGCGAGCTGGTCGCACAGCCTGGCCTGGAGCCTGCATGACGCCCGCGAGGGGCCGCTGTTGTGGTGCGGCTTCAATGCTTATTACAAAGCCATGCATTTCGATCTGCCCCCCTCCCAGGCGGGCTGGATGCGCGTGATCGATACGGCCTTGCCACCGGATGACGATCTTCCCGAAACACCAGAGCGCTGGACCCCTCCCGGAGCCCCCTTGGAGAGCCGCAGTTTGATGCTGATGCTGCATCCATCGCTTGTGCCTTCAGGCGTTGATGGATGAACCTGCAGTCCTGACGTCTGCCCCCAGGAATTCAGCCTGCAGGCCAAGCTGTTTTGCCGCCGCCACGTTCAGAGCATCCAGTCTGCAGAGGCTGGCCCCACGGCCGCTGGCGATGGCCAGGTCATGGCATCGGCCGCTCTCAGGGACGTGCTCCAGCCCCGCAGGCGGGCGTTGGCATTGCGAAAGTCCTGCGGCTCCAGTTCCAGGACCAGCAGGCTCGGCACCAGGCTGCGCTCAAAGCTCTGAAGCACAGATTCAGCCTGCGCCTGGCTCAGGGCCTTGGTGCGCACCTTCAGGCCGAGGGCGGAATGCAGCTCGGTGACACTCCAGGCGCTGATCGCCAGCGGTGCACTGGCCCACCAGCAAGTTGGAGAGCTGAGCCTTGGCTTCCGCCAAGGGCTTTGGGCTGATAACCCTTATTGGTAACGGGAAGCGGGCGGCGGGAATCGAACCCGCATCATCAGCTTGGAAGGCTGAGGTTTTACCACTAAACTACGCCCGCGCACAGAGGCAGCTGATCATCAGCTTTAACCTCTGAGTCATTGTCCCACAGCCGCGGACAAGATCAGGACGTCTCAAGGGGAGATTACTGACCCGATTCTCAGTCTTCATCTGAAAACGCACCGGCCTCGTACGCCTCGCTGAAGTCTTGCCAATCATTCTTCACCTGTTGCGCGCAGTGCTTGGCATGCGTAAGCAACGGTTCCCGCCAGCGTTCTTGGCAGCCGAAGTCGATCCATTCATCCAGAATCGCGGCACCTTTCCAACTTGCGCTGCGCATGTGGCTCCAGACGACGAGGTGCCCCATGGAGTGCAGCACAATCTCCAGGCGAGATAATTTGCCATCCCAACGTTGAAGGCAGATTCTGTCGCTGGTGGGCATCATTTCGCGCAGCACGTAGGACGTTCCGGCATAAGCCACGGCGGCGGCAAACGCCGGGGCAATCGCCTGACCCCGGCTCTGGACCGCCACCACCCGCTCCGCTTCGTTGGACCAGTGGGGCTGCGGCAGGGGTACATAGGGCTTCAGGCTGGAACCGGGTTGCACCTTCAAGTCCAGCAGGAAGTGCCCGTTGATTCCTCCCCGGCCATCCACCAGGATGGAATAGCGCTCCAGACCCAAGCTGCCAACCCCGGCAATACGGCGGGCAACGTCATGCACATGAAAGAAGTCCGCTTTTTCATGCACTTCCTTCACCAACGCCAAGATCGCCCGCACCTTGGCTTGGCTCTCTTGGTCGGCGGCGAGGGTGTGCTTGCCGTCGATCAGCAGCCGCTTGCCACCTGGCTCTGTGTGTTTCTCGATGAGGCTCTGGCGGGGGAGGTCCTTCAAACCTTTCAGCAAGTCGCGAATCATGCCCTGGGCCAGGGTGCGTTCGAGCCAACGCACCTTGCCCAGGCGCAGTTCCTCCATATAGGCCTCTAGGAAAATCTGGCTTAAGGAGTCCGCCTGAACCTTGTCCAAATTCAATCCTTTCCGCGCTGTCCACAGGCTGGTCAGGATTCGGGCCAGATCCCAGCCGGCAGGTGCCCTGACGGCTTCATCAAAGTCATTGATATCGAAATACACAAGGCGGTTGTCGCCCTTGTAGCTGCCGAAGTTTTCCAAATGCAGGTCGCCACAGATCCAGGCGGCGGGGGTGGCGTCCAAGGCAGACGCCTGGGGCCAGTCCTCGTAGAACAAATGGCACGTTCCCCGGAAAAAGGCGAAGGGATCCTTGGCCATGGCCTTGTATTTCATGGCCAGGCGTTCCGGGTCGCGGCCTTGGTTGAAGCTCTTCAGACGTTGGGGGATGGAGGCCATGGCTTCAAGTGTGAAGGGATCCAGCTTCAGCGCCCGTCTTCGGGGCTAGAACCGAGGAGCTGCTTATCGCAATTCCGTCCTAAGCAAGGCGATTGATGGTGAAAAAAAGCTTTGCAGAGATTCAACACATGCCGACCAGCGGGTCGGATAGGGAGGGCTTGGCAGCTCAAGCATGATGGCCTGTTGCTGCAGGCAAGCCGGTTTTGACGCCCCCCGAAACCCCCCGATCTTCGGAAGCCAGCCTGGCCCATGGGCAGAGTCGCTTGATGGTGTCCTACGGCCTCGGTGATGCAGGCACTGGCATGGCGGCCTCCCTGATCGGCTTCTATCTCTTCGTTTTTTATACGTCCGCCGCAGGGCTTCCCCCCTGGATGGCCGGGCTTGTGCTGATGCTGGCCCGGATTTGGGATGCCATCAACGATCCGATCGTGGGGTGGCTCAGTGATCGCACCCGCCATCCCGATGGCCCCCGCCTGCCCTGGATGGTGTGGAGCGCCATCCCCCTAGGGCTGGCCATGGCCATGATGTGGTGGCTGCCGCCAGGGAGCCTTTGGCTGAGATTTGCCTTCTTCGTGGCCATCTCCGTCGTCGCCAACAGCCTCTACACCTGCGTCAATCTTCCTTACACCGCCCTGATGGCGGAGCTCACCACCAGCACCACCCTGCGCACCCGACTCAACCGGGCCCGCTTCACAGGCTCGATCATCGCAGGGCTGATCGGCATCGTGCTCGGAGGGTTGCTGCTCAAAGACCATGCCAATCCAACGAGCTACTGGCACCTGGGGCTGCTCTCTGGCCTGGTGATCAGCGGCAGCACCCTGGCTTGCTGCTGGGGCATCGCCCCCACCGCCCGTCAAGCCCAACAGCCCAACCCCAGCAAAGGCTCCACCCGTCGCCTTCTGGGCCGGATAGGAGACAACGGGCGTTTTCTCCGGGTACTTGGGCTTTACCTGCTCCTCTGGTGTGCCCTGCAGCTCATGCAAACTGCCGCGCTGATCTTTTTGCCGGTGGTGATGCGTCTGCCTGAGAGCTGGAGCAACTGGATCCTGCTTCCCTTCCAGCTCAGCACCCTGGCTGGCCTCCAGCTCTGGACCCTGGTGAGCCATCGACAGGGCAGGTTGCGCGCCCTGGCGTGGGGAGCAGCCTTTTGGGTGACGGGATGCCTGGCTGCCATGCTCCTCCATCCTCTCGACGCCCAGATCGCACCTCTAGCCTCCTTTTCGAACCAGATCCGCCTGGCGGCGCTGGTGGCTGCCATCCTGGTGGTGGGCCTGGGGGCCTCGACGGCTTACCTCATCCCCTGGTCGCTGCTTCCCGATGCGATCGACGTCGATCCAGAGAAACCGGCGGGCCTCTACAGCGCCTTTATGGTCTTTGTGCAGAAGCTTTGCATCAGCGTGGTGCTCTTCGGCTTCGGCAGCCTCATGACCCTCAGTGGCTACATCCCTCTCCAAGGCAGCCAGCAACCCCAAAGCGCGCTGGTGGCGATCAGGTTATGCATGGGTCTCCTGCCGGCCCTTCTCGTGGTGCTGGGTCTGGTCGTGATGAGGCACTGGCCCAAGGGCGGCAAAGGGCAACCCGCTCCGGAACAGTCGTGAAGCTGGAGACTCCATGACGTCGGCACGGCGGCAGAGAAGGTGGGTTCCCCCGCGCTGGCTCTCGCGGTTGGGAACCAGTTTGATGATCGGAGGGCAGGCGGTGAGTGCCATCGCCCGGGGGCGCATCCACCCAGGCGATCTGTTGGCAGAGCTTCAAGAAGCCGGTCCTGGCAGTGTGCTGATCGTGTTGATCACGGGTCTGGCGGCTGGCACGGTGTTCAACATCCAGGTGGCTGCGGAACTCTCGCGGCAGGGGGCAAACGCCGCGGTGGGGGGCCTGTTGTCCCTGGGCCTCTCCAGGGAAATCGCCCCTCTCCTCACAGCCACCCTGCTCACGGGCAAGGTGGCCACCGCTTTTGCCGCCCAACTCGGCACGATGAAAGTCACCGAACAGATCGATGCCATCACCATGCTGCGCACCGATCCGGTGGACTACTTGGTGGTGCCCAGACTTTTAGGGCTGGTGATCATGTCGCCGGTGCAATGCCTCTTGTTCTTCTGGATGGCCCTGTGGTCAGGCCAAATGAGCAGCACTTTGCTGTACAGCATTCCTCCCAGCGTCTTCTGGACGTCCGTGCGCACCTGGATGGAACCCGATGACGTGCCCTCGATGCTGTTGAAAGCTGTGGTGTTTGGGCTCATCATCGCCGTCCTGGCCTGCGGCTGGGGACTCACCACCAAGGGAGGTCCCAAGGAAGTGGGCACCAGTACCACTGGCGCCGTGGTCATGATCCTGGTGTGTGTGGCGCTGGCGGATGTGGTGCTCACCCAGGTGCTTTTTGGCGCCTGAACCTCCGCAGAACCTTCGATCAACGGCGCAAGGGCCAGAATCCAACTCTTGCCATCCACTCACCTCATGGCGATTTCTCCCCCTGCCGATGCCACAGGCGGCAGCGGCGCAGCCAGCAGCGGTGTCGAAGACATCACCCTGGCACCCAGGTTCTGGGTCCCCCTGGGGTTGACCTTGCTCGCCGCGCTTGTGTTGGCCCTGACTCCCCGCTGGCAGGGAGCCCCCTGGTTGGGACTGGCCATGTTGGCCTTCGCATCCTTCCTGTTGGTGCAGACCACCGTGCTGCGGCTGTGCTTCAGCGGCGAGGCTCTTTTGGTGCTACGCGCCGGCAAGGAAATCCGCCGCTTCCCCTACAACGAATGGCTCGCCTGGCGGATCTTTTCACCGGTGTTGCCGGTGCTTTTCTATTTCCGTGAACAAGGCAGTCCTCACCTGTTGCCCGTGCTGTTTGATGCGACCACCCTGCGCGCCCAGCTGGAACAACGCGTGCCCCTTCCCGTCCCCCCTCGGCCATGAGCAACGACTTCGAAACGATGTCCGACTCCCTGGCCCCCCAGGGCGCCCCAGAGCCGGAGGGGACCCAAGGGGGGGGCACATCAGGAGGATTGGAAGGGGAGGCGCAAGAGCTCATTGGCCTGGCCCTCCATGAGCTGCGCGAGCAGCGGGACTCCCTTCAGAGCGAAATCCAGGCCTTGCAGCAGCGCCGTGACCAGCTCAGCAAGGAGATCGGCGGCAGCTTCACCGGCCAGTCTGAGGACATCGCCAAGCGGGTGCGGGGGTTCCAGGAGTATCTGGTGGGAGCACTGCAGGATCTCGCCGCTTCCGCCGAGCAGGCCCAGCTGGTGAGCCAGCCCCTGCTGGTGCAACCCTCCACTCTGGATCTGCAACAAGCTGTCGAGGCTGCAGCACCCCAGGCGGCGCCAGCAGCCGCAGGCCTCTTCAGCCAGGACGAAGCGATCATCCGCGACTGGTTGGCCAGCTTTCAGGGCCAGCCTGATTTTTCAGCCGATCCCTGGCGCCTGCGCCGCACCCTGGATGCCGAAGGAGCGACCGTGCTGGAGGAGTGGTTTCTCCAGCAGGGGGGGCGTGGGGCCCAACCCAGCCGTGGCACCCGCCATCGCAACGTGGTTGTCGCCGCCGCGGCGATCGCCATCCTCGGCGATCTCTACGGGGATCGATTCCAAACCCTGGTGATGGCGAGCCAACCGGAACGGCTCGGCGAGTGGCGCCGGGGTCTGCAGGATTGCCTGGGGCTCAGCCGTGAGGACTTTGGCCCCAACAGTGGCATCGTGCTGTTCGAGCGGCCTGAAGCCCTGGTGGAGCGGGCCGACCGGCTGGAAGAGCAGAACGAGCTTCCCTTCATCGTGATCGATGCCGCCGAGCGCGCCATCGCGATCCCCATCCTGCAGTTTCCCCTGTGGCTGGCGTTTGCCGGCACTCCTTTGGAAATGGCTGCCGAGGATGATCTCTACTGACCCCCTAACCGCCATGCTGCTGCCAGTTGCCATCTTGCTTGCGGGCTACCTGCTCGGCTCCATCCCGAGCGGCTACCTGGCCGCGCGCTGGCTGGCGGGCATCGACATTCGCCAGGAGGGTTCCGGGTCCACCGGAGCCACCAACGTGCTGCGGGTGGTGGGGAAAGGACCAGCGCTTGTGGTGTTTCTGCTCGACGTGCTCAAGGGCACGGGTGCCGTTCTCCTGGCCAAGACGGTGCTCGCCGATACCGGCTTGGAGGGCACCGGTTTAGATGCATGGGTGGTTGGAGCGGGCCTGGCGGCCCTGGCGGGACACATCTGGCCGATATGGCTGGGCTGGCGGGGGGGAAAAGCCGTCGCCACTGGCCTGGGGATGCTTCTAGGCCTGGCTTGGCCCGTCGGGCTGGCCTGTTTGGGCCTCTTTCTCACGGCGCTGAGCCTCAGCCGAATCGTCTCCCTCTCGAGCGTGGTAGCGGCGGTCGGCCTACCCCTCCTGATGCTGGGCTGGTTTCCGCAGCACGGTGGATTTCGCCCCGCCTACCTGGGCCTGGCCTTGCTCACAACGCTGCTCGTGATCTGGCGCCACCGCAGCAACCTGCAGCGGCTACTAGAGGGCACGGAACCACGGTTAGGCAGCAAGGAAGGGGCTTAAGCCAACTCCCGGCTGCGTTCGGCGGCTGCCAGCACAGCCTCCAACAGGGCCGATCGCAACCCTGATCGCTCCAGCTGCCGCAGCCCGGCCATCGTGGTGCCAGAGGGGCTGCTCACCATGTCCTTGAGTTGGCCAGGATGGAGCGTCTTCCCCTCAAGCAAGGCCACAGTTCCTGTGAGGGTGCGCTGGGCCAGATGTTGCGCCAGGTGGCGGGGCAGCCCTGCGGCGACGGCACCATCGGCCAAGGCCTCAGCCATCAGCGCCACAAACGCCGGACCGGAAGCCGTGAGGGCAAGGAACGCATCCAGTTGTGATTCCGGCAGGGCCCAAACCTCACCAACGCGGTGAAACAGTTGCTCCACCCATTCCCGCTGAGTCGGGGATGGATCCTGGGCCCAGGCCAGTGCGCTCAACCCGGAGCGCACAAGAGCCGGGGTGTTCACCACAGCCCTGACACAGGTTCGAGTCGGGAACAAACGCTGCAACCGCTCCAGCCGCACTCCGGCCAGGATCGAGATCAGGAGTCGCTCAGAAAGCTCGGCTGAAGGCTCTTGGTGCAACGCGGCTGCTGATTGTGCCACCCGTTCCAACTGTTGAGGTTTCACCGCGAGCAGCACCACCTGGGAGGTCAACGCCGGTGCTGGATCGGTGCCAACCTTCAGGGAGTGACCAGCGAGAGTGGCCTGCTCCCAGCGGGCCCGTGAAGCCTCTGTAGCCACGACAGCCCGCACGCAGGCGGGAGAAACCAGTTGATCTTCCAACCAGGGTTGCAGCAGGGCCTGAGCCATCTGCCCCAGACCCACGATGCCGAATGTTTGGGGATGGAAGGTCAACCGAGCAGATCTGAGCGGCCCCAAGCGGGACTAGGGGCGGCTTCCTGGGGATCAGGAGTGGAAGTGCGATGGTTGCCCACGGTGGGGGACGTCGTCTCATCGGCGCTTGCCGCTGTCACCGTCACACAGCTGGGGGCAAAGAGGAAGATGCTTTCGCCCACCCGCTCTTGATGGCCATCGATGGCGTAAGTCCCCCCGGCAACAAAGTCCACGGCCCGCTGGGCTTGGTCGGGTTCCATCATGGTCAGGTTGAGGATGACGGTCTTGCGCTCCCGCAGAGCCTGGATCGCTCGGGGCATCTCATCAAAGCTGCGGGGTTCCATCAACAACACCTCAGCCACGGCATTGGTGAGACCGGGCATGCCGATCACATTGGTGCCAGCGAAGGGGTCGTCCCCACTGGGAGAAAAATCAGGACTCAGCGCCAATGCCGAGGAGCTGCGGCTGGTGGAAGGGGCGCTATCGAGGGAGTCGCCGGGGTCGTAATCCAGCTCATCGTCGTAATCGCCATCGAGATAGTCGTCACCTGAAACGACAGCACGGAGACGGGAGAACAACGACACGAGTCAGCCTCGGGGTGGAGCTTTGCACCTGGATAGCGTCCCATAGGGCCGCATGCAACCACCTGTGGTGTGGTCTTCCAGGAATCCGGCCACCTTAGCCGCCCGCTGCAGGCCTCTCCCCGAACAGCTCAGTGCCCAGACGAACCCAGGTGCTGCCTGCCTTCAGGGCTTCCCGCCAGTCACCGCTCATCCCCATCGAGAGCTCGCTCAAGCCAAGCTCCCGAGCCAAATCCGCACAGCGCTGAAACAGGGCGAGGCGCTCCTCCAGGGCCAACCCCTGGGGGGCAATCGTCATCAGTCCCTGCAATTGCAGGGGCTCCATTGCCACCAGGGAGGGCCAGACCTCTCGCAACATGGCCGGGTCAAAGCCGGTCTTCCCCGGGTCCGGCAGGAGCTTCACCTGCAGGAAAACCACTGGAGACACTCCCTCCTCCACGGCGATGCGCTGCAAACGCTCCGCCAGGGGGAGGCTGTCAAGGGAATGAATGGTGCCGAAGTGCCGAAGCACTCCGCGAACCTTGTTGGCCTGCAGACGGCCGATGAAATGCCAATCGAGAGGGGCGAGATCCACAAGGTCGAGCTGCTTGGCGAGAGCCTCCTGCAGTCGACTTTCAGCGAAGCTGCGCTGCCCCAAGGCCACTGCCTCTCGGATGGCGGCTGCCGGTTGGCCCTTGCTAACGGCCAACAACTGGCAGGTGGGGGGCAAACTGCTACGCACCGCTTCAAAGCGGTCGGCCAACGTGCTGGCGATGGCCATAGCGGTTATAGGAACGTTTGATCAAAAAGCTGCCGCCAGCGAGCCAGCTCCTCCCGACCATCTCGCCGAGCTCTGGCCAGATTTTGCTCGGCAACATGGCGGGCATCAGCGAGGGGAATGACCTCGAAGGTTGCCCCTTTGGTCTGCAGGGTGACGAGAAAAAAGATTCGCTGGGCATATAGCGTAGCGAAGAGATCCCTGTTCTCCCCTGCAGGAGCGACTCGATAGAGCATCCCGAACGTGGGATGGCTGAGATACCGCTCGGCGCTCACGAGTCACAACGAACTTTCGCTATTAAAGGCCACTGGCCACCGGTGCGCCCTGGGAATCCACCAAAATCAAGCCACCCCGCCAAACCAGCGCAGCAGCAGCAACAGGGCCAACGCCGCCGTACCCACCAGCGTTGGCAGCCAAGTCGTGGCCTGCGGCTGATGCAACCGGTCCGGAGGTAACCATCTCCCCCCCCGAGCCATAAGCGCTTCCGCACCTTGCTCGGATCGCAGCAAAACGTTAGCCAGCAGCCGCTCACCTACGGCCAATACAAGCCCCAGACCAGTTTTTAAGCCCAAGGATTTCAGGGTGACGGCCCGGGTGGCCAGAGCGCGCAGCAGATTTTGCAGCTCCTCCTGCACCAGCGGCAGAAACCGCAACGCCAGCAGCAAGGTGAATCCCAGGCGCTCCATGGGCCAACCCAACCAGGCAAGGGGCCTGAGCCACCAGTTGATCGCCCACACCAGCGCCTCGGGGGCTGTGGTGAGCAGCAACAGGTTGGCACTGTGAACCACGGTGAACAGAAGAGTGGAAGCGTTGAGGCCCAGCTCGGCTGATTGGCGCGTCACCACAAGGGGGCCCAGGGTGAGGGGGCCCAGGGCCAAGGGCCCCCAACGGCCCAGCTCCCAGGACAATCCGCTGCGCTCCGCCGGCGCGGCATCCTGCGTAGGCACCAGAAGAATCTCCCCCGGGGGGCGCTGCAGGCCGGCGTTGGGGGCCGGAGTCGCCGGCAACACGAGGGTGAGCAGGCCCACTAGAGCGGCAAAAGCCAGCAAAGCGGGCACGGAGGTCCGCCAGAGCCGCAGCGGTACGCCGCTCACGAGCGTGACCAGCAGCAGCAGCCCCACCAGAAACAGCCGCCAGGTGGGACCTGCCAACACAGGTGTCACCAAAAAAGCCAAGGTCCAGGCGAGTTTCAGCCGGGGATCCAGGCGGTAGAGCCAGCTGGTCGCTTCAGGACCGGAGGCATCCACAAACTGGCCGATCGGGATCTGGCGCAGCCAGTCCATCAGCTGCGATCGACCCCTTGGCGCGCCTGGTCCCTCTCAGCGTCTCGCTGCTGTTTGCCCCTCCAGAAGAGACGAATCGGAGTCCCTTCAAACCCCAAGCCCTCGCGAATCTGCCTTTCCACGTAGCGGCGATAGGTGTCACCAAAGAGCTTGGGATCATTCACAAACAGTGTGAAACTTGGGGGCCCGGAGGCTACCTGTGTGCCGTAGTACAGGCGGCCTTGGCGCCCTCCGCGGGTGGCTGGCGGGGAACGCCACTGCAGGGCTTCTTGCAGCACTTCATTCACCACCGATGTGCTCACCCGGCGGCGGTGCTGGTCGACCGCGGCGGCGGCCAGGGGGAAGATTCCCTGCACGCGCTGGCCGGTGAGGGCCGACGTGAAGAGCATCGGTGCCCAGTCGAGGAAGTAGAGGCGATTGCGGAGATCTTTCTCCATCTGATGCAGGGTATGACTGTCTTTCTCCACCGCATCCCATTTGTTCACCACCACCACGCAGGCCCGCCCGGCATCCTCGATCCGTCCCGCCAAGCGTTGATCCTGCTCCGTCACGCCATCTAGGGCATCAATCACGAGCACGCAGATGTCACTGCGGTCAATGGCCTTGAAGCTGCGGTTGATGCCAAAAAACTCGGGACCGTACTCCACACTGCTGCGCCGTCGGATGCCAGCGGTATCCAGCAACTTCCAGGTGCGATCGTCGCGCTGAAGGGTGGTATCAATCGTGTCTCGTGTGGTGCCGCGGATGGGGCTCACAATCGCGCGCGGCTCACCACAAATTGCATTGAGCAGGCTCGACTTCCCCACATTGGGGCGACCGACAATGGCCATCTGGATGGGTTCTTCCCCCTCCTCTTCCGCGGCGGGTGGCAGCAGGGTCACCAGGTGATCCAGGAGCTCACCGGTGCCAGCGCCATGAATTGCCGAAATGGCATAGGGCTCACCGAGGCCCAGGGTCCAGAACTCCGAAGCCATGGCCAGGCCCTGCTGCGGAGACTCACACTTGTTCACCGCCACCAGCACTGGCACTTTCTGGAAGCGGAGCCATTCGGCAATGCTCTCATCGGCAGCGGTAAGACCCTGCTGGCCATCCACCACCATCACAGCAGCTGCGGCCTCTTCCAGGGCAAGTTTGGCCTGCTCGCGAATCTCGGGTAAAAATTCACTGTCATCGGCAAAGACCAGGCCGCCCGTATCCACCACCTTGAAGTGGTGTTTTCCCCAGAAGGCCTCCTGATATGTGCGATCTCGGGTGACGCCAGGCTGGTCGTGCACAATCGCTTCCCGGCTGCGGCACAGCCGGTTGACAAACGTCGACTTACCCACGTTGGGGCGCCCAAGGATGGCAACCACCGGAAGAGTCAAGAAATCTATCCCACCCGATTGGTGCTCTCTCGACCATACCGTGCAGCCGCATCAGATTCGCGGACGGCTTTCCTCCCTGCGGTTGACCATCGGCAAAACCTGAAGGTTTCCAGGGGATCCCGCCATGGGTCTTGGGCGACGCGCCTAGGGATTGACCATCTCCCCCTTCGGAGGCCTGAAGCGATGGTTGAGTTCATCGCCAGCATCGTCGTTGATCTCTCCGATCAAAAGCTCTACGCCTACAACGGGCAGCAGCAGCTGGTGCGAACCGTGCTCGTGAGCACAGGCAAGCCCTCCAGTCCCACGCCAACGGGCGCTGGCAAGGTGCTCAGCAAACACCCAAGCATCACGATGCGGGGCCGTGGTTTCGTGTCGCCTGGTGTTCCCTGGGCGCTCTGCGTCAGCGAGGACGGCAACATCTGCCTCCACGGCGCCCCTTGGCAGGAGCACGCCGGTGAGCGCTTCGGTGTGCCCCGCAGCCATGGCTGCGTGCGCATCCCAAGCCCCCATGCCCGCTGGCTCTTTGAGCACACACCGCTTGGCACCCCGGTCACCATCCAGAGCTAGAAGCCCGGTGCCCTCAGCCCACCGGCGGATCCCCTGGATGGCCAAAACGTGGATCAAGGGGTGGCGTCAACAGGGGGGGCAGCGGCCCCGTCGTTGGTAGGGCCTCCCCCCGTTCGGCCAGGTGGGCCAGGAGCCAGTTCACTGCCGTGGCGCGCCGGGTGCGCCGTGGGTAGAGCTCGCCGATGCGGTAACCGGCAAAGCCCAGCTGTTGTTTCAGAAGCTGTTTGTATGCGCCCAGGATGGAGCGAGTGAGCGCCACACTGGCTGGACGCTGGGCGATCACCTCTGGAGCCTGGGGAAAGGCAGCGGCCCAGGAGCCCGGGGTGTCAGGCCCGGCCAGCCAGGACAGGGCTGCCCCCCCTTCGAGGGCCTCGCGTCCAGGTTGATAGCCCAAGCGGCTCCACACGAGCTCGCAGACAAAACGATCGCTGGTGCGATCCTCCAGCACGGCCTCCAGGAGAGCTCGACTCAGGGGAAAGGGATCGGCATTCGCCATGATTGGGCTACTGGGGGGTTACCAGAATGGGTGGTGCCAGGCCGCCCCGCTGACCACCCCCGCGCCTCCCATCGAGACAGCTTGTGCCGATAGTGGCTTCTGAGTGGATGACCCCTGTACCCCTTTCAGGCCCTGGAGTGTCAGGCCCGTTGTGCTGCAGGGTGCTCCAATCTCCCCTGGCAGGGGTGAGCGACAGAATCTTCCGAAGCCTGGTGCGGCGCTGGGCTCCCAAGGCGTTGCTGTTCACGGAAATGGTGAACGCCACCAGCCTCGAGCTCGGCCATGGCACCCGCAAAGTGGAGGAGCTGGCCGAGGAGAGAGGTCCCATCGGTGTGCAGTTGTTCGACCATCGCCCCGCGGCCATGGCTGAAGCGGCCCGTCGAGCCGAGGCAGCAGGCGCCTTCCTGATCGATATCAACATGGGCTGCCCCGTGCGCAAGATCGCATGCAAAGGTGGGGGCTGTGGCCTGATCCAGCAGCCTGATCTGGCCGCCCGCATCGTTGATGCGGTGGCCTCAGCGGTCACGATTCCGGTGACGGTGAAGACCCGGCTTGCCTGGACGGGGTGTGTGCCCAGCGGCGCTCGCACCGCCGCGGCCATCCACTGGTGCCGCCAACTGCAAGAGGCCGGGGCTCGGCTCCTCACCTTGCACGGCCGCTCCCGGGAGCAGGGATTTCAGGGCACGGCCGACTGGGAAGCCATCGCCGCCGTGAAGCGAGCCCTGCGCATTCCACTCATCGCCAATGGCGACATCCGGAGCCCCAACGACGCCCTGCATTGCCTGGAGATCAGCGGTGCCGACGGGGTGATGGTGGGACGGGGGACCATGGGGGCTCCCTGGCTGGTTGGCCAGATCGCCGCCGCCCTTGAACACCGTCCGGTGCCCCCCACCCCGGAACCAGCCGAGCGGCTCACCCTGGCGGCCGAACACCTTGAAGCGCTTTTGGCGGAGCGGGGCGACCATGGCCTGCTAGTTGCGCGCAAGCACCTGGGCTGGACCTGCACCGGCTTTCCAGGAGCGCCCCAGCTGCGCCAGGCGCTCATGCGTGCCCCCACCCCCGAGGAGGCGAGAACGTTGCTGGCCAGAGCCCAGTCGCGGTTGGGCAGTTAAGCAACGGGCCGCGTGGCCTCAAGGCAGCACCGCAGGCCAACTCTGACGAAGCAACAGCAATGAAAAGTAGGGCATCTCCTCAGCCGGCACCTGCGACGCAGGCACCAGGCGCTCATCGGGCCAGCCCACGCGACTGGCAAACAGGGCTGTCTCCAGAAGGTGGCGCTTTGCCAGGCAGGGCCGCACCCAGCTCCAGCGCCTGCCCAGCTTCAACAGGGCCAACACCGTGGCTGTGGAGGCGGCTTGCGACAAAAGAGCCTCCAACTCTGGCGAGGTCTCGGGGGTTGGACAGATCAGCAGGCCCTCCCGCTGGAGAGCCAGGGGCCAGGGCCGCCCCTGGGTGGAGCAGGCCGCTGCAGCCGCGGCCACGGCACTGATGCCTGGCACCACCCGCAACGGGCAAGCGGGATGGCGATCCGCCAGTGCAAGCAGCACGTAGGAGGCACTGGCGAACAGGGAGGCATCTCCTTCACAGAGGAGCACCACCACCTGACCACGACCCACCTCGGCGGCCAGGGCATCAGCGGCGTGATGCCAGGCCTGACGACGCGGCTCCCCCTCCTCCACCATGGGAAACAGCAACGACAGCCGCCTCTGGTGCGCTCCCAGCCAGGGGGCCGCGATGCGTGCGGCCATCCCCTCACCCCCCTGCTGAGCCACCGGATAGGCCACCACATCCGCCGCGGCGATGGCCTGCAGGGCGGCCACGGTGAGCAGGTTGGGATCCCCAGGGCCCACGCCCACCAGAGTCACGCCGGGCTGCGGTGGTTGCGCAACCTGCCCCAGGGAATGCAGCCAAGACGCCGTTGTCGCAGGTGTCACGCACTCGAAACCACTGCACCTTTCTAAAGTGCCGCTCTCTTGTGTGGTTTGCTCCGATGACGCTGCTGGAGATCTTCCAAGCCACAGGGGAGAGCCCTCCTCTGCCCTTCTTCTCCAGCAACGACCCCGACGAGATTCGTGCCGCCCTGGCCGAACGCGGCATTGGTTTTGAGCGCTGGCAGGCCAGGGTGAGTCTCAGCCCGGAGACCCTTCAGGCGGACATCCTGGAGGCCTATGCCCCCGAAATCGCCCAGGTGCAGGCCTCGGGCCGCTACCCCACTGTCGATGCCATCCGCATGACCCCGGACCACCCCGAGCGTCAGGCCCTCCGCCAGAAGTTTCTGGCGGAGCACACCCACAGCGAAGACGAGGTGCGTTTCTTTGTGGAGGGTCGCGGTTTGTTCTGCCTGCATCTCGGTGACGAGGTGGCGCAGGTGCTTTGCACAAGCAACGACTTTCTCAAGGTGCCTGCCAGCACCAAACACTGGTTTGACATGGGCAGCTCCCCTCACTTCACCGCCATTCGATTTTTCGACAATCCCGAGGGGTGGGTGGCCCAGTTCACCGGCGACCCGATCGCGGAGCGTTTCCCGCGGCTGATGGATTGATCGCGAGGGCTGAGCATCACCCACGGAGTCGCCCCAGAACTGGGGGGAATCAGCGTCCCTCACTGCCAACCCATCGGCCTCCTCTTGCCGGGGGTTCCTCCAACTGGCCGCCGGGTGGAGATAGCGAGATGGCGCTGGTGGTGATCGTTGGGGTGCTGGACGGCAAGGTGGTCTACAAGCACATCGATTGGGAGGCCAGCTGTTGGCCCTCACGAGAGACTCTCGACCCCAACCGAATGCATCCTGACGTCCTCAGGGGAGGCCAAGTCTCCTGTCAGGGCATCAAGTTCGACCCCCGCCAGCTCTTGCAACCGCGCCAGCGTGGTCTGGCGGCCGTAGCGCGCCTCGCAGAGCAGCCAATAGAGGCCGAAGTGCCTGGCCTCGCTCGCCAGCAGCTGGCCGTAAAGATCCCGCAACTCAGGATCAGGGCTGTAGGCGGCGAGCAGGGCCATCCGCTCGTGGCTGCGGGCCTCGATCAGCCCCGCCACCAGAAAGGAATCCAGCATCCGCTCAGGCTCGCCCCGGCTTACAGCCGCCGTGAGGGTGGCGCCGTAACCGGGGGCAGGCAGGGGGCGCATGGGAATCCCGCGCCGCGTTAACAGCTGAAGCACCTGCTCGAAGTGCTCCAGTTCCTCCCGAGCCAGCGGACTCAACACTGCCCCCAGCTCCCCATCGGAGGGGTAGCGGAACATCAGTTGCAGCGCCACACCAGCCGCCTTGCGCTCGCAGTGGGCATGGTCGATCAGCACCAGATCTGGCCGAGCCAGTGCCGCATCCAGCCAGACGGCACTGCTCGGGGCGGCCAACCACTTGATCCGGGCGGCGGGAGGCTCCAGCTGGGCTGTCACGTGGTGGGCTCCTGTTGCAGGCGGGCCACCAACCCTTGCAAGGCCAGGCCGTAACTGGCGGGCCCAAAGCCGCAGATCACTCCCACAGCCTTGTCGGCCAAGTAGGAGTGGTGGCGAAACGGCTCGCGGGCGTGAATGTTGCTGAGATGCAGCTCCACGTAGGGAATCGCCACCCCCAAAAGCGCATCGCGCAGGGCAATGGAGGTGTGCGTGTAGGCGCCAGCGTTGATCAAGATGCCGTCGACCTGCCCGCGGGCAGCGTGAATGCGATCCACGAGCCCCCCCTCATGGTTGCTTTGGAAGCAGTCCAGCCCCACGCCCAGCCGATCAGCGTGCTGGCGCAACTCCATTTCAATGCCCTCCAAGGTCTGGCTGCCGTAGAGCCCGGGTTCCCGCAGGCCAAGGAGGTTGAGATTGGGTCCGTTGAGCAGGAGAACGCGCAGCACGAATCGATCGTCAAACCTGCCTGTGAATCGTAGTGAGGAGACCCTGCACAGGGGATGGGGCTAGGGGACGGGCAGCTGGTAAGTTGGCGTGGTGTGGTTCGGGTCGGTGCCCGAGTGGTTAATGGGGGCGGACTGTAAATCCGCTGGCTCTGCCTACGTTGGTTCAAATCCAACCCGGCCCACCTTTCCACATGCCCTTGTAGCTCAGCGGTAGAGCACTCCCTTGGTAAGGGAGAGGTCACGAGTTCAAGTCTCGTCAAGGGCTTCCTTCAATGAGATCTGGCCAAGCACCAAGGGATCTCTGGAACAGACCACCACAACGGCCCCCACCGCCCGTCGTCCTTGGCGAGCAAATCCTGCGTGGAAGCGCAGCTGGAGATTGATCTACTGCTGGTAGCAAACGTGGCCGCAGGGAAACGCGGGGCCGAGGGGCTTGGGGCGATCCCCATGGCCGTTTTCCGCCATGGCCTGCAGATAGAGAATCGCCCGCACCGGCACTCGCACCACTTCGGATGGCAGCACCTGGGGAGGCACAGGGGCCATCGCGCCATCCGGCACCGCCTCGGGCGCGCAGTGTTGACGTGTTCGCCGGCCCATCTGAGGCTCCTCCCAGCAACTCGGTCACCCCGCCCCCTAGAAGGGAAGCGAGACAGAAAAGTTATGAAGCGATCCCAAGTTTCAACTGTGGCGATTGCTACAAAACTGACAGTTGTGCTGCTCTTGTTGCAGGCCTGCTCACCTCCTGTCAGCGCCGCTCCTGAGGTGTGTGTTCTCGCCCCCCATCTCGAAAGGAGCGCCTCACCCCACACCGTCCCGAGGGCCCTGGTTCCTCTCTCCCAGCCCACTCTGTTCGTCAGAGAACCCCTGGCGGAGCTCCGCATCGAAGAGGGCGCCAAGGTGCTGTGGAGCTGGCAGTCCCCACCAAATCAGGGCGCATTGGAAGGCCCCTTGGCATGGCCCCTGTCCCCGCTCAAGCCCGGCCAGACGGTCACCGTCCGCCTGAGGCCCTTGGGATCCACTCCGGAACACTTCGCCACCATCCAACTCGAAGGGGCGCCTCTCCAACGTTTGCGAGAGGGAGATGGTCGACTCCGATCCCTCACGGGACAGCCCGGGGCCTGGCGCCCAGCGATCGAGGATCTGCTCGCCAAGGGAGATCAAGCGCTCGCCACAGCGCTTTTGTTTGCCAACGAGGGCCCCAACGATCCCAACCTCAACGCCTTGAGGCTTCTCGTGGCTCAGGAGAGTTGCCAATGACACCAGTCCATCAGACCTCTGCGACCCTGGAGGGGTTACGCCACCGCCATGTCTGAGGCCCACTCTTTCCTCTCCCCGACGGTGGACACCATGCGCCAGCTGGTAACCGAAGGGAGCACACGCCCCTTGCAGTGGCGCCTGGAGCAACTCGCCAGGCTGGAGGGTGTGCTGGAGGTGGCGGAATCGGGTCTGCTCGAGTCCCTCGCCCAGGACCTTGGCAGGCCCCCACTGGAGGCCTACTTTGAGCTGGTGGGGGTTCGGGAGGAGCTCCAGTTCACCCGCCGCCATCTCAAACGATGGATGGCTGGCAAGCGCATCGGCCTTCCCCCCTCACGCTGGCCCGCCCGCGGCCGGTTGCAACCCGAGCCCCTGGGTTGCGTGCTGATTTTGGGCCCGTGGAACTATCCCTTTCAGCTCTGCCTGCAGCCCCTGGTGAGTGCCCTGGCCGCCGGCAACACCGTGGTGCTCAAGCCCTCGGAGCTGGCCCCTCACACGGCCACCCATATCGCCAACCTTCTCAGAGAGGCCTTCCCCCCTCAGATCGTCCAGGTGGTGCAAGGCGATGGCCAAGTGGGCGCCCAACTTTTGGAACACCGCTTCGACCACATCCTGTTCACGGGAGGGGGGCGGGTTGGCCGCTTGGTGATGGCGGCGGCGGCCCGTCATCTCACCCCTGTCACCCTGGAATTGGGGGGTAAGAGCCCGGCGATTGTGCTCGCCGATGCCCCGATCGCCACCACCGCGCGCCGGCTGGTGTGGGGCAAGGGTCTCAATGCAGGCCAAACCTGTGTGGCCCCCGACCATCTGCTGGTGGTGCCAGAGGTGGTGGCCCCCCTGAAGGCGGCGATGGCCGAAGAGATCACCAAGCTCTACGGCCCCGACCCCCTGGCGAGCCCGGATCTTGCCCGGCTGGTGAGCCTGCAGCACTTCGATCGGCTGAGTGGCCTGCTCTCCGAGGCGGAACAGCGGGGGCAGGTGCTCCTGGGTGGCCGGCGGAACAGGGACCAACAACGGATCGAACCCACCCTGTTGCAAGTGGACGATCCCGACACGGATCCTTTGATGCGAGAGGAGTTGTTCGGTCCCCTCCTGCCCATGATCACGGTGCCCAACCTGGAGGCGGCCATCGCCAGGGTGCAGGCCGGCCCCAAACCGCTCGCTCTGTACCTTTTCGGCAAGCGGGCCCAAGATCGCGAGCGGGTTCAAAGCCGCACCAGCTCCGGCAGCCTGGCGTTCAATGACGTGATCCTCCAGGTGGCCGTGCCTCAGTTGCCTCTTGGCGGTGTGGGCGAGAGCGGCATGGGGGCCTATCACGGGCAGACCGGATTCCTCACGTTCTCCCACCAACGCAGCATCCTGGAGCAAAGGTTCTGGCCTGACATCGCGCTGCGTTACCCGCCTTACGCAGGCAAGTGGCCCTTTGTGAAGCGGCTCATCGGCTAATCCCAGCCAATTCCGGGGGGGGGACTGGATGAGAGCCAAAAGGGTCCTTAACCTTCGCCGAGCCTGAAGACGATCCATTCCATGCGCTCCGCGTTTGCCGCCCTGGCGTTGGCCCTGGCTCTTCCCCTGCCCTCCCTGGCGGGGGCGGTCAAAGTGCAACCAGGGGAAACCCTCTCCGAAATCGCGGACAGGCTGGGCGTGAGCGTGCAACGCCTGATCGAGCTCAACAACATCCAAGATCCCGACCATCTAGAGGCCGGAACCCAGCTCAAGCTGCCCGCCGGGGTCAGGAGCGCTAGTGGCAAGCCAATGGCCAGCCAAACGGTGACCGTGGGGCAAGGCGAGACCCTCTCAGACATCGCCGATCGGCACGGCGTCCCCGTGAGCACCATCATCGCGCTGAACAGTTTGAGCGACCCCAACCACGTGGAAGTGGGCCAGGTGCTGAAGCTCAGTGGCCAAAGCCGAGCAGCGGGACGTGGTGCTCCGCAAACCTCAGCCAAGCCCTTGACTTACAGCTACACCCCAGGGGCCAGTGAGCATGTGGTGCGCAAGGGGGAAAGCCTCTCTGCCATTGCCAGGGGCCATGGCATACCCATCAGCCAGCTGATCGCCCTTAATGGCATCACGGATCCCAACAACGTTCACGCGGGCAGCACCCTCCAGCTCAAAGGCGGCTCTGCCGTTGGGGCCGGCGGTGGTCAACCCCCTCAAGCCAACCCCCAATCCCGTCCCCGCGTCGAGCCCCGACCCAAGCCTGCCGTCACCACCACCGCTGCTGCGCCCCGTCCAGCCACCACGGCGGTGCAAGCCGCGGCTGGGAAGACCGACTGGAGGACCTATGGCCCGCTCCAGGTGGACTGGACGAGTTGGCAACCCATGGGCGGCAGCATGGTCGCTGCCGTGGTGAACACCAAAGGGGAATCCCTCTACACATCCATCAACTGTGGCGCCCGGAAAATCAACAGCACCAACGCTTCGGGGCAATGGGGCGCATGGAATGATCCAGCCTCCGAAGTGGAAACAAAACTCGTGAACGACTTCTGTTCACGCCGCGCAGGATGAACCAGCTTGCAAGGGCAAGGGCCAAGGAGACCGGAGGAAATGCAGGCCCGAACTCCTGATCCACAGCCGTTGCACCCCGTCATCACTTTCGTTGATGAGATGCTCTTGCACTAAACGACGACTGAGCCAACTCCACTGATCAGATTGGCCGCCATGTTGGCTGGCCAGCTGATCCGCCAAGCTTTTCAAGGGTTGGCCTTTGTGTTGCTGCAAGGCTTCCAAAAGAAGAACAGCTTGATCAGACCAATCCTTGGCGGACCGCTGTCCCGCGCAGATGTCACAGCGTCCGCAAGCTCCCACCACCTCACCGACGGCACGGAGCAAGGCCTGTTCCCGGCAACCCTCCCCCTCCGCGATGGCCTCCATGCGCCGGAGTTGCCGCTGGGCCAAAGCCATCCGCTCCGCCTCCGGGGCTGACCAGGACAGCGAAGCGTCAGCAGAGGTTGAGGCCCGTATCGCCCACCCCAAACGCTGCCGATCCGCAGGATCAAACAACACCACACACTTCGCCGGCTGCCCATCCCGCCCCGCACGTCCGGATTCCTGCAGATAGCCCTCCGGGCTCGCTGGCAACTGCAAATGCAGCACCAAACCCACATCACCACGATCCACTCCCATGCCAAAGGCCACGGTGGCCACCAGCACGGGGCGGGGGTGAGTCTGAAAATGCTCAAGAGCAAGCTGCCGGCTGTTGGATTCCATCCCGGCGTGGTACGCGATGGCCTCCACAGCCGCTTCCCGCAAGCGGCTTGTCCACTCCTCCACCGAGCGCCGGGTGCGGGCGTAGATCAACACGGCGCCTCGAGCCTGGGCAATGGCGTCAAGCACCTCGTCCAGGGGCTCAGGCGGTCGCCGGCGCATGGCGTAGGAGAGGTTGAGCCGGCGGGCCGAGCGCACTTGCACAAGGGGTTGGCGCAAGCTCAACAGGCGAATGATGTCTGCCCTCACCTGGGGTGGCGCCGTGGCGGAGAGCGCGACCAAGGGCACACCGGGGAAGAAGCCGCGCAGAGCCCCGAGCCGACGGTAGTCCGGCCGGAAGTCATGGCCCCAGGCGCTGATGCAGTGAGCCTCATCCACGGCCAGGGCCACCAGGGACCCGCTCTGCAAACAATCCTCCAGTAGTTGGCGGGTGCTCTCCATCTGCAATCGTTCCGGCGCCAGATACAACAGCCGTAGTCGGCGCTCCTGCAGCGCCCGTCTCAGGGCGCGAACGTCCTCATTGGGCACCCCTCGATGCAGACAGGCCGCCGCAATCCGCCGCCGTTGCAGCTGGCGCACCTGGTCTTGCATCAGGGCCACCAGGGGCGAAACCACCACGGTCAGGCCTTCTCTCACCAAGGCTGGAAGCTGGTAGCAGAGCGACTTGCCCGCCCCCGTGGGGAGAACAGCCAAGCAATCGCGACCTTCCAGCAGGGCCTCCACCACAGGCCTTTGGCCTTCTCGGAAGGCGGCCCAGCCGAAATGCCGCTGCAAAGCGTCGAGGAGGGGATCCTCCAGCAAGCCCACACCACCGATAGTGCATTAAACCTTAGCCACCCCCACTGGTGGGCAGGGTCGGGGCCTCCAGCTGATCCGGACTCTCCTCCACCAATTGCAGTCGCACCCGTTTCCCCCCCGCCAACTCCCCAAGAGACACCCTCAGGGTGCTGCCGCTGAGGGTCTGCAGGGCCTGCAACAGATGACGCAAATGGGGTGTACTGCTGCCGCTCTCCAGCCAGAGCCGCTCCTGCAGCAGGCCAAGGCGGCGCCAACTGGTGTGGAGCTGCAACACCGCGCGCTCCAACTGCTGCGCCTGACCGACCGCATCCGCCAACACCCCGAGAGCGTCGAGACGCTGGGCCTCGAGGATGGCCTTTTCAAGGTTCAGATCCTCTTGCTGCAGGGCTCGGACCGCCATGCCTGCGTCAGCGGCTTTCTGAAGCCAGCGCGCCGTATGGGTGACCTCGCGCACCGTCTCCAACTCCGGTTCCTCTTGGAGCTCCCGCCGAAGGGACTCCTGCTGGGCATCGGGCAGCTTCGCCAGCTCCCGCACCAGGGGAGCCACAGCCCGTGGGGGGAGAAGATTATCCGCGGTGCGCTGGCGAATCTCCTCCGGCAGGAGCGGGCTGGTGGCCGCGATCACCTCATCACTGAGGCGACGCACCTGTTGCCGAGTGATTTGCTGACCAGCCTGAGCGGCCTCGCTGACCAACTGCTGCACTTCCGGACCGGCCTGGGCTGTCTCTAGGAAGGCCCGTTTGGAGAATTGGTTCACGCTGGCGCCATCCAGGAGACCTTCTTCCATCAAGTTGTCGGCGGAATCCGCCAGTTGGATCAGGGTGTAGGCCCGGGTCTTGCTGACCTCATGGTCCCTCAGCCACTGCAGGAAGCCCATCCCCCGCCCCTCCCCGCCTCGCTTTTCCCGGTCGCGCACCGTACGCAAAATGCGGCCCCGCCAGATCTCCGTCTGGAGGTCAAACCGATCACACACAGCCCAGGCTTCCTCGAGCCTGGCCTCAAATTCCATGGAGCTGATGTCCTCCCGCTCCGGATCGGGCAACTCCAACCTGAACAGCAGGGATTCAGCGGGGTCGGGGGCAGACACCAGCGGCGGGCAAGGGGTGTAGCGGATGCTGCCACGGTGGCGCTCCGACGGCGGACGACGAATCGTGACGCCAGGCCGCTTGGGAGAGGAGAGGTCGGTATGTTCTTCTCGATCCTCCTGTGACCCGCTCTCGAGCAATGGCCATCTCCCGCGGTGACAAAGTGCGCATCAAGCGTCCCGAGTCCTACTGGTTCAATGAGGTCGGCACCGTTGCCTCCATCGACACCTCTGGTATCCGCTATCCCGTCGTTGTACGTTTTGAGAAGGTGAATTACAACGGCTACAGCGGATCTGAAGGCGGAATCAACACCAACAATTTCGCCGAAACCGAGCTCGAGAAGGCTTGAGCCTGCCAATGTGTGTCCCTGGGGTCAGGGGGGTCTGACAAGCTTGCTGTTGTCCCCCTCCCGCCTCGGTGCCCGAGCTTCCTGAAGTCGAAACCGTCAGACGTGGGCTGCAAGGCCAGACCCACGGTCTGGTGATCGCTCGCGTGCAGGTTTTGCGTGCACGCGCCGTGGCGAGCCCCCCGGACCCCGAGCTATTTGCCCTTGGCTTGCGCGACTGCCGCCTCGGCAATTGGCATCGTCGCGGGAAGTATCTGCTCGCTGATCTACACGATTCCCAAGGCGGCGATGCAGGCCGTTGGGGAGTGCATTTGCGGATGACCGGTCAGTTCCTTTGGCTCCAGGAACCACTTCCCCCCTGCCGGCACACCCGGGTGCGGTTGTTTAGCCCCTCCGGAACCGAACTTCGCTTCGTCGACACCCGCAGTTTCGGCCAAATGTGGTGGATTCCGCCCGGCGTCGCCGTGGAAGATGTGATGCATGGCCTGCGCCGTCTGGGTCCTGAGCCCTTCGCGCCTGAGTTCAACAGCGATTGGTTGCTCAAGAGGCTGCGCGGCTCCACCCGACCGATCAAGACAGCGCTGCTGGATCAGGCCTTGGTGGCAGGCGTGGGCAACATCTACGCCGACGAAAGCCTGTTCGCCGCGGGCATCGCCCCCCAAACTCCCAGCGGCCGCCTTCAACGTCCCGAGCTGGAAAGGCTGCGAGCGGCGCTGGTAGAAGTACTGCGCACGAGTATCGGAGTAGGCGGAACCACCTTCAGCGATTTCCGCGACCTGCAAGGTCTCAATGGCAATTACGGCGGCCAGGCCTGGGTCTACCGGCGAGGTGGCGAACTTTGCCGGCGCTGCGGCACCCCTATCCAGCGCGCCAGGCTCAGCGGCCGCAGCAGCCACTGGTGTCCCAACTGTCAACAGTGAACCAAGGCCATGGAGCCGGCGACAATGAGCAGTGACAGCCGCCCAGGCTCGTTGTTCATGGGTATTTCCCATGGGCATGGTCTAAAAGTCTTCTGCCGGATCCGTTCTGCGCTTGACTCAATAGAGAGCTCTGACCTCCGTGCCTCCCTCCCCACTTTTTGGCACCCACCCCGCCCCGGCCCCCGAGGTTCACCACGGTGCGGCTGCACAGGTCACCCCCAGCGCTGGAGGTGGGGTCGGTGCCATGGCCGCAAAGGACGAGTTGGCTTTGGCGTTGAGCCAAGCGATGGCGGATATTCATCGTCGTGGCTGGTGTGACGGGACCGGGGGCAATTTCAGTTGCACCCTGAGCCACGCTCCCTTGACCTTGCTGATGGCCCCCAGCGGGATCGACAAAGGCTCTGTCAGTCCTGAGAGCCTAATCGTCGTCGACGCTGAAGGACGAGTCATCCAAGGAAGCGGTCAGGCAAGCGCCGAAACCCTTCTCCACTTGGAGATTGTGCGAGAACGGCAAGCCGGGGCAGTGCTCCACACCCACTCCCAAGCTGCCACGTTGCTGTCTCGCCACTACGGGCCGGCCCCTGGGCAAGTCGTGGGCTACCTCGAACTTGAGCAGCTGGAGATGCTCAAGGGACTAGAAGGCATCCACACCCACAACACCCACATTCGCCTCCCGGTGCTGGAGAACGACCAAGATCTGAAGCGTCTCAGCGCGACGGCGAAGCCCCATCTGGAGGACGCCCCCCATGGCCTGCTGATCGCTGGCCATGGCCTCTACGTTTGGGGATCGAGGCTACCCATGGCTCGCCGCCATCTGGAGATCCTCGAATTCCTGCTCGAGCAGCAATGGAGGCAGCTGCTGCTGAATGCCCTAGTCAGAACCAGCGGCCAATGAATGCTTCCATCACTCACGTTCTGCTGGATATCGAGGGCACCACCTGCCCAGTTCAGTTTGTCAGCGAAACACTTTTCCCCTACGCCGCTGACGAGCTGGGAGACTTCTTAGACAGCCACAACAACGATGTCGCTGTGCAAGAACTTCTGTCTCAAGTGGCTCAGGCCTGGAAGGAAGACCCCAATCCAACAGCCCAAAGGTTGCTAAAGACCGCACCCTTGAGCGCCAGTCTTTCAACGCAGATGTTGCCCTATTTGCAATGGCTCATCGAGCAAGACCGCAAACTCACTCCTCTAAAAGACTTGCAGGGGATGGTTTGGGAGGCAGGGTACAAAAGTGGGGCTCTAAAGGGCCCCCTCTACGATGATGTAGCCCCTGCCCTGCACCGTTGGCGGGATGCCGGACTAGGACTCGCGGTGTACTCCTCTGGCTCGGTGAAAGCCCAACAACTCATCTATGGCCACAGCAACGTCGGCGATCTGCGACCCCTATTTCAGCACTGGTTTGATACCAGGATTGGTTCCAAATTAGAACCAGAGAGCTACATAGGCATCTCTGCAGACTTGAGCACAAATCCCCAGTCCATTCTTTTCATCAGCGACTCGACCGGTGAGCTCAGGGCAGCGAGAACAAGCGGGCTAGCCGTTTTGCTATGCGATCGGAATGGATCCCACACCTGCCAGACAGATTGCGAGGGATTTGCCACGGTTCAATCCTTCGACAAGCTTGATCCATACAACGTACCTAAACAGATTTAATAAGCCAATCAACACGAATTTGCCGCCTAGTAGCAATAGGCCCTATCGCCCGATTCACATCCAGTCGGCACAAAGGTCCTCTCATCGTAACGCCACAAAAAAAAGCCACCTAAAAGGTGGCTGTACCATCATCAATGTCGTCGAACTTTG
>JBEGQC010000014.1:0-88394 GCA_041181185.1 Cyanobacteriota bacterium
CCATCAACCTAACACACCACTTCCCACTAACGCCTCACCCCACGGCATCAACCTCGCCAGCGTCCCCTCGCTCTCCGCTACCAACACCGCAAATCCCTCCCTTGTTAGGTCTGTCCCGGGGCTGATCCGGGGCTTGACCACAAAAAAACCGCAGCCTGGAGGCTGCGGTGGTGGTGGTGGTGGAGGAAGTGGACTAAGCGAAGACCGTGAAGCTTGCTCAGAACAGTCCCAGAGTCAAAGACTTGTCGATGGGGAGAGCTGCCCCGATGCCGAGGTAGATCGTGAAGAGAGTGCCAAACAGAAAAACTGATGTGGCCACAGGACGCCTGAAAGGATTTTGAAATTTGTTGAAACTTTCGATGAAGGGGATCAGCATGAGACCCAGGGGCACCATGGTCTGCAAGGCAATCCCCAAAAGCTTGTTCGGAACAACCCGGAGAATCTGGAAAACCGGGTAGAGATACCACTCGGGGAGAATTTCGAGAGGCGTTGCGAATGGATCAGCCTTATCGCCGAGCATGGCTGGGTCGAGGACCGCAAGCCCTACAACGCAGCAGATGGTGCCAAGAATACAAACTGGGAAAATATAGAGGAGATCATTAGGCCAAGCAGGTTCACCATAATAATTATGACCCATTCCTTTGGCCAACTTTGCTCTGAGCTTTGGATCAGTGAGATCAGGCTTCTTGAGGATGTGCATGGTTGGAAATCCTGTGAGTAATGAAAGCTTCTGGGTTTCTAGAGGGGACCTGAGATGCCTTGCTTCCTGATCATCAGGAAGTGCATGAGCATGAAGACGGCAAGCAGCCAAGGGAGAACAAAGGTGTGAAGGCTGTAAAAGCGCGTCAAGGTCGCTTGGCCGACACTCTCTCCTCCTCTGAGAAGCTCGACCATGAAATCACCCACAACTGGAACTGCAGCTGGAACGCCGGAAACGATTTTGACAGCCCAATAACCAACCTGGTCCCAGGGCAAGGAGTATCCGGTCACTCCGAACGACACAGTGATGACAGACATGACCACACCAGTGACCCAAGTGAGTTCGCGGGGCCGTTTGAATCCACCGGTCAGGTAGACGCGGAATACATGCAGAATCAACATCAGGACCATCATGCTGGCGCTCCAACGGTGGACGGAGCGAATCAACCAGCCGAAACTGACGTCTGTCATCAGGTACTGCACCGAGGCATAGGCCTCAGCAACGGTTGGCTTGTAATAAAACGTCATCGCAAAGCCACTTGCGAATTGGATCAGGAAACACGTGAGAGTGATTCCCCCCAGGCAGTAAAAAATATTGACGTGCGGAGGGACATACTTGGCGGAGATGTCATCCGCAATGGCCTGGATCTCAAGTCGTTCATTGAACCACTCGTAGACCGGATTCTTGGAGTCGGACGCAGCAGGTGACGAGTTCGCCATGCAGCGGAAGGCATTTGGTTGCGAAAGTCTACTGATCGTCCCTCCCGCCCCGTGAGCGTCCCCCCCCTTCTCAGACCCAGCCCTCAACCCTTTGCAACACCTTGTGGAGGCCAGCAGAGGGAACAATGGAGTTCCCAGCGACCGAGGAGCTCCTGGGTGCTTATCTGCCTCGCTTGGGCTCTTGCTCTTTTACTGGGGGTACCTCAGCAGGCTTGGGCTCTCAATGATGCCCAGCAACTGGTGGTGGAGGCTTGGCGACTGGTGAACCAGAGCTACGTCGATCCCGACCAGCTCGAACGGCTCCACTGGCGGCAAGTGAGGCAGGAGACCCTTGAGCACCCCATCCTCACCTCAAGAGAGGCCTACGACGCCATCGACTCCATGCTGACCCCAATCGGGGATCCCTACACGCGCATGCTGCGCCCGTCTGATTTCTCCGCGCTCCGGCAAAGCAACGAGGGCACGGTCTCAGGGGTGGGCTTGCAGCTCGGCTTGCGCCATGGAGATCAGCAGGTGGTTGTGATTGCCCCCCTGGACGATTCCCCAGCAGCCGAGGCTCACATTGTTTCTGGCACTGAAGTGTTGGCTGTCGATGGACATGCCACGCATGACCTGGGGCTGGAGAGAGCGGTGGCCCTCTTGCGCGGGGCTGCCGGGACGGATGTGGAGATTCGGCTGCGAGAAAAAGGAGGACTGGTGCGCGACGTGCAGCTCACAAGACGAAAAGTTGACCTCCAACCCGTGAGGAGTCATCGCCTGATGGTGGCGGGCCATAGCTTGGGCTACTTGCGCATCACCCAATTCAGTGACCCTGTCCCTGCCCAGGTGGAGCAAGCCCTCCTCGCCTTTGCGAAAGGGGACACTCCAAAAAACCGTCCCGTGGAAGGGTTGATCCTTGATCTGCGAAACAACTCTGGTGGCCTTGTCAGCGCTGGCTTGGCGGTTGCCAATGGCTTGTTGGGGAATGTTCCCATCGTGGAGACAAGGGATCGCAGCGGTATCACAGCCAACCAGCAGAGTGCCGCGGAGCAACTCTTCAGCGGGCCGATGCTGACACTGGTGAATGGAGGCACAGCCAGTGCCAGTGAAATCTTGGCGGGGGCCCTCCAAGACAACAAGCGCTCAGGGCTTGCCGGATCTCAGACCTTTGGCAAAGGGCTGATTCAAACTCTGATTCCCCTGGGGGACGGCAGTGGGCTGGCCGTCACGGTGGCCCACTACCTCACCCCGGCAGGACGCGACATTCAAAGCCTTGGCATCACGCCAGACATTGAGCTCCCGCAACCAGAACCGCTTAATCCAGGCGGCCGGGACGACCGCTGGCTGGATGCTGCCCAACAGCTGCTTGTGAAGCAACTGGAATCTCGAGTTGCGCCAGCATGAATGGTCGCCAACGCACGTATCACGATCCCCTCCACGGGGCCATCCAGCTGGATCGGGCCAAGCCGGCAGAGGCTCTGGCCATCGATCTCATTGATGCCGCTGCCTTCCAGCGATTGAGGCGCATCCGCCAACTGGGCCCTGCCCATCTCACCTTCCATGGGGCGGAATCCAGCCGGTTCACCCACTCCTTGGGTGTGCTTTACCTGGCACGGCGGGCCTTGCAACATTTGGAACGCTCCCACCCCCACCTGGCTGAACACCGGGTGGTTCTCTACGCCGCGGCCCTTCTGCATGACATCGGTCATGCGCCCTTCAGCCACAGCGGAGAAGAGATGTTTGGCATCCGCCATGAGGGTTGGTCGGCCCGGCTGATCCGAGAGGACGTTGCCCTGCGGGATCGCTTAGACGCCGAAGCGCCTGGCACAGCCGAGGCTGTGGCGACGCTGCTCGAAGGGGGTGGGCACGGCCAACCGGTGATCAAAGCATTGGTGAGCAGCCAACTGGATTGTGATCGGCTCGACTATTTGCTGCGCGACAGCTACAGCACCGGTACCAGCTACGGCCAATTGGATCTGGATCGCCTGGTGGCCGGGCTGGTGCTGGCGCCTGATGGATCTCTAGCGATCCACCCCAGGGGCCTGCTGGCGGTTGAGCATTATCTCGTGGTACGGCATTTGATGTATCGGAGTGTCTACAATCATCGATTGAATGTGGTTTGCAATTGGTTGCTCAAGCGCGTCGTTGATGTGGCCCGTCGACTCGGGCCCCAAAAGGTTTGGGCGGATGAGGCGATGGCTGCTTGGCTCTGGAAAACGGAGACTCTCTCGCTAGGCAACTTCTTGGCAAATGATGATGTTTGCACGATGTATCACCTCAGTCGCTGGCGCTTGGATGGACCACCTGAACTCCGCGATCCCTGCACCCGTCTGCTGGATCGCCAACTGCTCAAAGCAATCGATGTGCGTCACCTTGAGACCCCGCGCAAACTCCAGCTGTTAGCCCATGCCCAACGAGAAGCCAACCGGGCCGGGCTGGACCCAGAGGGATGCTGTGCGCTCCTTGAAGGCCAAACCTGTGGCTATGACCCCTATCGCAGTGGCCTGCGACTCTGGGACGGCCAAAAGCTGGCAGCACTCGAAGACCATTCCAGGCTGGTCCAGTCCTTGACGATCCAGGATCCCTGGGCCTGGCTGGTGTATCCCAAAGAGGTGGCCAGCACGATTCAGCTGAGACTGGATGCCTAAGGTCTGAGGCTCTGCCCCAATGGCGATGCCTGCCCAGTTGATCCCGGCTCCCAATCAGGAGGAGCCCCACCTGCTTCGGTTACCCAATTGGGAGGAGGCAGGAGACCCGGTGGCCGAAGTGGAGGATGCCCTTCTGCTCGAACCACATCTCACCGGGGGGGTGACCCTGATCAGCGGTCACTGGCCTCTGCGCGTCAGGGACTTCGAGAGGTTGATCGTGCTTTTGGATTCCGTCTCTCTCTCGCTGAAGAAGGTCTGCTGCAGGGAGGAAGGGGCGATGGTGGCGGCTGCGGGGCTCGGGTTGGCCGTGGACTGGGCCCTTGGCTCCACGGATTCAGATAACGGCATCCCTTGGCCATCTTCCGCGCTGTCGCAAGATGGTTTGTCCATCCACCAGGGCACCTTGCGTTCGGGCGACCACCGGCGCGCTTCGGGCTCCCTCCTTGTTTTGGGCGATGTCAACCCTGGCGCCCAGGTCAGTGCGGCTGGGCACGTGATGGTTTGGGGAAGACTGAGGGGCACCGCCCACGCCGGCCACTCTGGAGACCGCACAGCCACTGTTGTGGCGCTCCATCTGCATCCGATCCAGATCCGGATTGCCGATCAGGTGGCGCGCGGTCCAGCGGATGCACCGCCTGCAGGCCTGGCCGAAAAGGCCCACCTGGTGGATGGGAGAATTCAGATTGATCCGGCAGACCCCTTCTGGACACTGGCTGGCGTGCCGGCCAAGCAGCCTGGACAGCCTGAAGCCTAGAGGGGATCCGACCGGGCCTAACCTGCACGAATGTTCATTTCCCCCGTGATTTCTCCTCCTGCGCGCATCATTCTGATCTGCTCCGGCAAGGGTGGAGTTGGCAAAACAACGCTCACAGCCAATCTTGGTATCGCTCTAGCAAAACTGGGTGAACGGACCACCGTTCTTGATGCGGATTTTGGTCTCAGAAATCTTGACTTGCTTTTGGGTCTAGAAAATCGAATTATTTATACAGCCCAAGAAGTGCTGAGCGGAACTTGCAGATTAGAACAGGCTTTGGTGAAACACAAACAACAGCCCAACCTCTGCCTACTCCCCGCGGGGAATCCCCGCATGTTGGAGTGGCTCACACCAGAAGACATGCAGAAGATTGTGAACTTGGTCGCAGCCCAGGCAGATTATGTGCTGATTGATTGCCCAGCCGGCGTGGAGCAAGGCTTCAAAAATGCCGCCCTGGCAGCCCGGGAGGCCATTGTGATCACAACCCCTGAGATTTCAGCTGTGCGGGATGCGGATCGGGTGATTGGGCTGCTGAACACAATGAATGTTCAGCCTGTGCAACTGGTATTGAACCGGGTGCGGCCCAAAATGGTTGCCAACCAGGAGATGCTCGCCGTGGATGCTGTGACGGATATCTTGGCCCTACCTCTGCTTGGACTGGTCGTGGAAGATGAGCAAGTCATTGTTTCCACAAATCGAGGCGAGCCACTCACACTCACCGAGTCCTCATCAGCTGCTGGGAGGGCTTATCACAACATTGCGAGACGCCTTCGCGGTGAAGATGTCCCCCTGATCGACCCCTCAAAAGAAAAGAAAGGAATTCGTGCTCGTTTAATGTCCAAGTTTCGCCTGGCAGGGCTGTTCTGATCCATGGCGTTGCTTGACTTCATTCAACGGCTCCTTGGACTCCAAAAGCCAAGTGCCACCACAGCCAAAGAAAGGCTTCAGTTGGTGCTCGCCCATGATCGCAGTGATCTCAATCCTGAGCTGCTCGAGCAGATGAGACGCGAGATTCTGGAAGTGGTACAGAAATACGTGGAAATTGATCTCGAAGGTGGTGACGTCAGCCTGGCCACGGAAGACCGAGTTACCGCACTGGTCGCCAATTTGCCCATACGGCGTGCCAAGGCCATGCCTGTTGGCGCTCCAAAAGACATTGTCCTGGCTGATTCCTCCAGCAAAAACCTTGCCAAGCCCGCCGTTTGTGAAGACAGTGTCTCCTCGGAAGATGTTGGCGAAGACTCTCCGACTCCTCTAGGCGAGGTCCCCGAGGACGTTCCCCCTGCGGAGAGTGCAACCGACCTCCCCCATGCCTCGCAAGCAAGCGGCCCATCCGAACACGAGGCTGAGACTCTTCCGTAACGCCGGCCAGACCGCCATAGGGAACACTTGATCCCCAATTCACTGTCTATGGCCCGTCCTATGGCCCGTGTGTCGAAGCAAGCCAGTGTGAGACCCTCCACCACCACCCCACATCCGATTCGTGTGACCGCAGCAGAGCGCAGAGTGTTGAAGCTCATCCTGCGGGGCTGCAGCAACGGCGTCATCGCGAGCCATCTCATGCTCAGTCGTCGCACGGTGGAAGGGCACGTTTCGGCTCTATTGCAAAAAACCGGTTGCCACAGTCGCACCCAGCTGGTGCTTTGGGCTCTGGGCGAGGGGTAAGGTGGATGTGCTATCCAGCCGGCTTAGCTCAGCGGTAGAGCAGCGCTTTTGTAAAGCGAAGGTCATCGGTTCAAATCCGTTAGCCGGCTTGTTTCAGCCTTTCTTCGATGTCCAACCACAACGACGAGGAAGAGCGGCATCTCACCACCCTCGATGAGATCGAGGCTACCCAGAGCCAGATCTCTAGCTACCAAGGGCTTTTGAAGGATGTGCCCAAGATCTTTGAACACAAGTTCAATGAACGCCTCAAACCCCTTCTGGATCGCAATCAGCAACTGAGGGAGGAGCGTGCCCATCTTTTGCACCAACTGCATCAGACACTTCCGTTGGCTGCAGAGAGTCCAAACGTTCTGCTCTCGCCAGCCTCCCCCCCATCCCAAAAGAACAGAGCACCCGTCTCCTTGGTGGTGAAGGGGCGACTCTTGTGGCTGTTGGGGCTGACTGCTGCTGGAATTGCCCTCGGCATGCACATGAGCAAATCCCTCGTCCCAGCCCCCCAAAATCCCTCTCGCCCTTCTCGCCCCTCTCGTCTTGGGAGCCTTCGCCAACAACCATTTCCTCTTTTCGCCCAAGCTCTTCAGCCCAGCGGTAAGCCATCAGCGCACGTCTCCTCAAGGTGACCAGGGCTGCAAGGAGTGGAGTTTCTCCGTTCCCCGAGACCTTCCAGCTTCAGATCTACGGCTTGAAGGGTGGCTCTTCGGCTTCTGAACCAGAGAACAGCCAGAGAAGCAGAACAAGTGCACACCAGCCGAGCCAGGCCAAGGAGAGCAGTGGTGTGAGGGCACTGAGGAGTGGGGTGAAGAGCCAGTGGCCCAAAGACAACACCAGCAGAAGCAGGAAACCAAGAAAGAGCATCAACCTATGTTGGAGGGTTGCACACGCAAGACGCTCCAGCCCCCATCGCTCCAGGCACGCACTTGACTGGGGATGCCTGAGTTAGGGGGCCAAGGCAGTGGGCCAAGCAAGGGAATCTCAGGAAACAAAAGGCTGGCTTCTTCAGCGGTGAGGGCGGGTGCCTCCCCCGATCGATTCACGCTTGTTGTGGCCATCGGCCCGGCATGGCGAAGCAACTCTTGGGTCCTGGCACAGGCCGGCACCCTCAGTCCAAGACTTACCCCGCCGGGATTCAAGGCCTCGCAAATCGGACCTACCATCGGCAAGACAAGAGTCACGGGTCCAGGCCAAACCCGTTCTGCTTCCTGATGCCACTCCGGCAACCATGGAGAAGCCAGGGCTTGTTCGAGCTGGGCGAGATCCGCTCCCATCAAGATGAGCGGCTTCTGGCGTGGACGTTGCTTCAGGGTCCAGATCTTCTGGGCGGCACAGGGGCGAGTCGCCAGTCCAGGCACCGTGTCTGTGGGGATGATCACAGGTTCATCCCGTTGAAGGCACAGCAGAAGAGCCTCCATGGACAGGATCGGGCTCATGGCTGCTCCCCTGGGATCGGCGTTTCATGATCGGGGCATCGACGGGCACTGGCAAAGCGTCGATGCCCTTCAAGATCAAGGTGGCTTTGCCCATCAACCAACCCATGTGCGGCCAGGAGATTCAGCACCTGCGCACTCTGATCGTGGTGATGCTCCAACAGCAACCACCCACCTGGTGCCAGAGCTCTAGGGGCGTCCTGGACGAGTTTGCGGATGCAGGCCAATCCGTCGTCGCCTCCATCCAGGGCCAAGCGAGGTTCATGATCTCGCACAATCACATCGAGGTGATCCACTTCGTTGGATGGGATGTAGGGCGGATTGGCCAGGACGAGCTGCAGACTTCCCCACCAGGGCTGAAGGGCTCCAAACCAATCTCCCTCGATCAAATCCACCCGATTGGCGAAACCAGCCCTCTGCAGATTGAGACGCGCCTGAGCTAACGCCCCAGCACTGACATCCACAGCCAATCCTCGACACTTGGGGAGAGCCTGCGCAAGACCCATGGCGAGGCAGCCACTTCCCGTGCCCAGGTCCGCCCAGAGGAGGTCCTCTGACCACACCTGAGATAGGGCTTTCTCCTCCGCAACCATGCGCATCAGTGCCAATCCCACATCAATCATCGCCTCGGTTTCAGGACGCGGAATCAGCACAGCTGGGCCGACCTCCAGCTCGAAGTTGCGCCAGTAGCAGCGACCAACCAAGTATTGGAGGGGGACAGATTTGGAAAGGTGCTCCTCCCAAAGGGTCTCTAGCTCCTTGCGAGAGCGGGTCAGATTGACCCTGCTGCGGGGATGGAGTTTCAAGGCTTGAAGCCGGGAGCGGGGAAGACCAGCAGCAACATCTAATAACCAGTCCAAGCCGCCTCTCTCTCCTCCCTGACCCATGAGGTGCTCACGCCAGGCCATGAACTCGCTCGCCGGAAGGATCTCCACCCAGCCCGGCGGGGGCAAATGGGGGGAACCAGGGCTAGGGAGGGACAAGTTTTCAGTACAAATGTTGACACCCTAAGCACCTTGGCTGGAGGAGGGTTTATCTCAGACGCCAGAACAGACCTGGCTCCATCACGACACATCCAGAAGCCTCCAGATCGAGCAGGTGGGGGAGCAGCTCCTGAGATGAGCTTTCCATGGCGCTACAGAGATCCTCTAAAGAGGCTCCCCGCCCGATGGCGCTCAGAATTCGACCTTTGCGTGTTCTGGTTTCCTCTGCATGCGTTTCTGGAGCTTGCTGCGGGGTTGTCGTTGGTAGCCCCAAGGGCCCCGCCCCCAAAAACGTGAGCAATTCCTCAGGGCGCGTGAGAGGGGTGGCTCCTCTGGCCAGAAGTGCATTGCTCCCCTCGGCAGAAGCCCGACCCGTATCGGCCGGGACCACCCAGAGGGGAAGCCCTTCTTTCCAGGCCAACTCCGCAGAATGCAGGGCGCCGCTGCCCAGTGGGCACTCCACGAGGATGACGGCACAAGCCAAAGCAACCTGCAACCGATTGCGAAGGGCAAAGGAGCCTTTGCTCACGGAGGCACCAGGGGGCAGCTCACTGAGGAGGAGGCCACGCTCGCCCACAGCAGCCTGCAGGTGAACGTGTTGGTGCGGGTAGACCCGTTCAAGGGGCGTCCCCAAAACACCTATAGGGGCTCCCTCCCGCTCCAAACAGCCCTGATGAACGGCCCCATCAATTCCTGCCGCCAACCCGCTGACCACAGGCCAGCCCCCCTGGGCCAAAACGCCCCCAATCTGACGAGCAACGCTCAGCCCATGGCGTGAGGGTCTGCGGGTGCCCACCACGGCCACTGCCCTGCGGGCACTCAGATGGGGCCAAAGACTGCCGTGCCCCCTCCAATACAGCGCAGCAGGGGGCGGTGGCGCGCGATCGATCCCCGCGGGCCAGCGAGGATCTCCAGGAACCAAAACGCGACGTCCACCATTCCAAAGGTGTGCAGCCTGTGGGACAGGATCGGGGCCCCACTGGAGGCGATAGCTCTCCACAGCAACCAGCAACCGATCTGACCAATGGCAAAGCTTGGCCAGGGTGGGGCCAGAGGCCCTCCAGGCCGTCTCTAGGCAGCCAAAGGCTTGGATCAATGCCAAGATCCGCTGCGGACCGACTCCTGGACAGCGGGACCACAGCAACCACCAGAGCCGCGTTCGCCAAGGCCATGGCGCAGGGGAGAACCCGGGGATGAAGGAGATCGCCAACGACAAAACCCGTTTCACCTACAGTACACCTGTACCACCCTGAGGGCCTGGTCCTTCCGTCAGGTTCTTCAGCGCTTGTGCCAGCTCGCTGGGCAGTCGTCTCAGCGGGCGGCGGTGCTCTGGACCGGCCGAGAAATCCACAAGTACCAGCTCCACCTGAGCCTCAGCTGCCACTGTGCCCCCAGGGCCGATGAACCAGGAATGCCATGGCAATCGGAGGCCGCGCCGAGGCGAAACCAGGCTGCGCACCTCCACCCGATCGCCATGCACCAGAGGGGCCAGGTAATTGATGGCCAAGTGCACCACAGGCATTTCCAATCCCTGGCCGGAAAGGATGCTGTAGGCCAGACCCGCCGTTGCCAGAGCCTCCACCCGTGCTTCTTCCAGCCAAGCCAAGTAAGCCCCATGCCACATCACACCAGCGTGGTCCGTGTGCTGCGGGAGTACACGCCTCTCCAGGCGCCAAGTGGCCTCCGGCGGAGGCAGGGGGAGGGACTGCATCACGCTGTGTGGCATTCGGAGGAGGAAGGGCATTCATTCAGCCATAGGCTGATTCAGCACCGAGGAGAGTCTGTGTTTCGCACTTTGCTCATCGCCGACTCCGGCACTGGCAATGTGGAGGAGATGGTGCGCATGCTGCGCACCATTCCGCCATGCCGACTAGCGAAGGTTTATCTCCTGCATGTGATTTCAGAGCAGGGCATGAATGATGTGACAACCCATCGGCAACAGGCGCAGGCGTTGATTGAAGCCGCCATGGACAGGATGGAACTCCAGCCAAGCGAGGCAACCAGCCTGGTGAGAGAGGGTGACACCAAGCAAACGGTGCTCAGCGTGGCGGAAGAGGTGAATGCAGATTTGATTGTGATGGGCTCGCGGGGCTTGAACCGTCTGCAATCCATCCTTAGCAACAGTGCCAGCCAGTACGTGTTTCAGCTTTCCACTCGGCCCATGCTGCTGGTGAGGGATGACATTTACGTGAGGGCGATCAATCGGGTGATGGTCACAGTGGACGGCACTGGGGTTGGAGATGACGCCATCCAATTGGCCTGCGAGCTTGTGCGCGAGATTCCCGGCGGCACCCTCATCGGCGTCCACGTCTCTCGCCAGGACATCACCCCCTCACGTGGGGGTCGGTCTCCAGCAGACGACGTGCTCAACAAAGCTGTCAACCGCGCCCGCAACATGGGAGTCGTCCTGCAACCGATGCACAAAACCGGCGATGTAGGCCGCAGGGTCTGCGAAGCCGCTCAAGAGGTGAAGGCCGATCTGCTCGTGATCGCCTCCCAGGACAGGCGCCCCCTGGTGGCCAAGGGATTGGTGGACCTGGATCGTCTGCTGGGAAGTTCCGTCAGCGATTACATCAGAGTTCACGCACCCGCCCCAGTGCTTCTGGTGAGGGAGCCCGAATCAAAAAAATGAAGCCCCGAGCGGGGCTTTGAAGACGACAGCCCTCAACCGCTCTGACGGCTGTTGGTCTGAATGTAAAGAACGATCAAAAAAACAGCAGGAACCAGGACGAACAGCAAGCTGGCCACAAAGCCGAGATCATTGGTTTCCATGGCTGGATCGGGAATGGGGTGAACGTATCACCGCTCCACCTCCTCCTCCCCAAGGCCTTCATCGGTCGTTGCGGTTGGCAAAGCCTCCGGAGCCCCAGCAACAGGCTCCTCGGGTGCGCTTTCTTCATCAGCCTCAGGCCAGGCCAGCGGGCCGGGCGGCAGGGGTTGCCGGTAGGCCTGCTCCCAGGCAGCCTCTGCATTGGCGAGGCCTGTCTGGGGCCTGGTGAGCACCACCAAGGACCCCTGAACCAGGCTCTGGCAAGCCAGGCGCCAGCTTTGGGGACGACGACGGAGCTTCTGGGTTTCCACCGCGGTGAGGGGGCTAAGGGCCTCAGGCTGTGCACCCTGAACGTCGACAAAACAAGTGATGCATTGGCCACAGCCTCCACAGTTCCCAAGCTTGCCCTTCAGGCCATAGAGCTCAATCCCATTCCGCAGGGCCACTTCCCGCAGGTTTTCGCCGGGGTAGCACTCGACATCGAGACCCTCTCTCAAAAAACGAATCACTGGCATGGTCGGGCCCGATTGCTGGAGATTTTGAAACTTTGCCAGTTGCGGTCCGTAACCTGAAGCCCCGTACGGCCATCCACACCCTTTACCATCTCCAAACACCCAGATCTGACCCCAATGGGATTGCCCTGGTATCGGGTGCACACGGTCGTCATCAACGACCCGGGCCGTTTGCTCGCCGTGCACCTCATGCACACTGCGCTAGTAGCCGGCTGGGCCGGCTCCATGGCGCTCTACGAGCTCGCCATTTTTGACCCTTCTGATCCGGTGCTCAACCCGATGTGGCGCCAGGGCATGTTTGTGATGCCCTTCATGGCCCGCCTTGGAGTTACCGGCAGCTGGAGCGGTTGGAGCATCACCGGAGAAACCGGTGTTGACCCAGGGTTCTGGAGCTTTGAAGGCGTCGCAGCTGCTCACATCATTTTCAGTGGCCTTCTCTTTTTGGCCGCCATCTGGCATTGGACGTATTGGGATCTCGAGATCTGGCAGGACCCTCGCACCGGTGAGCCTGCCCTTGATCTCCCCAAGATCTTCGGAATCCACCTCCTGCTGGCAGGTCTTGGCTGCTTTGGCTTTGGAGCTTTCCACCTCACAGGCGTTTTCGGCCCAGGCATGTGGGTTTCTGACCCCTATGGCCTCACCGGTCACCTAGAGAAAGTGCAGCCGTCGTGGGGTCCTGAAGGCTTTAACCCTTTCAACCCGGGCGGCATTGTGGCTCACCACATTGCAGCCGGGATTGTGGGGATCATCGCCGGGATTTTCCACATCACCACTCGCCCCCCAGAGCGCCTTTACAAAGCTCTGCGCATGGGCAACATCGAAACGGTTCTGGCCAGTGCCATCGCGGCCGTCTTTTTTGCCGCCTTCGTGGTAGCTGGAACCATGTGGTACGGAGCTGCTGCCACACCGATCGAACTCTTTGGTCCAACTCGCTATCAGTGGGATCAGAACTACTTCAAAAATGAAATCAATCGACGCGTTCAGACAGCTCTAGACCAAGGTGCTTCTCAAGAGGAGGCCTGGGCTTCCGTGCCTGAAAAGCTTGCCTTCTACGACTACGTCGGCAACAGCCCTGCCAAAGGTGGCCTTTTCCGGGTTGGCCCCATGGTGAATGGAGATGGCCTCCCCACAGGATGGCTTGGCCACATCTCCTTCACCGACAAAGACGGCAGGGAGTTACAGGTCAGGAGGTTGCCCAACTTCTTCGAAAACTTCCCTGTGGTCCTCCAAGACAAGGATGGAGTTGTTCGGGCAGACATTCCCTTCCGTCGTGCCGAGGCCAAGTACTCCTTCGAGCAACAGGGCGTTACTGCCGCTGTTTACGGAGGGGCACTCAATGGGCAAACATTCACTGACCCTGCTGACGTCAAACGCTTGGCTCGCAAGGCCCAGCTTGGTGAAGCATTTGAATTTGATCGGGAGACCTACCACTCGGATGGCACCTTCCGAAGCTCTCCTCGTGGCTGGTTCACCTTTGGCCATGCCACCTTTGCCCTGCTCTTCTTCTTTGGCCACATTTGGCATGGGGCTCGCACACTCTTCAGAGATGTGTTTGCTGGTATTGATCCCGATCTTGGTGAACAGGTCGAATTCGGTTTGTTCCAGAAGCTTGGCGACAGATCCACCCGTCGCCTTCCCCAGGGTTATGTCCCTCCTGCGGGAACCCCTCTCAGCTGAAATTCTGGTTTCCTGCCCTTCACCCCCAACCTCCCTATGGAGAGCTTCGCTTACATCTTGATTCTGGCTCTTGCCATTTCCACTCTGTTTTTCGCGATCGCCTTCCGGGATCCCCCTAAAATCGGCAAGTGACTAGCCCAATTCACTTCATTAAGCCCCTAAATGGGGCTTTTTTTGTTGGAAACCCTTTGCAACGGGCGAAAACTGATTAGAATTGCAAGCATATGTGCCTTTGGGCATGCAATGCCCTTCTTGCCAACACACCGATAGCCGGGTTCTTGAGTCTCGAGCTGCAGACTCAGGAAGGAGTGTGCGCCGACGCCGTGAGTGCTTGAACTGCGACTTTCGCTTCACCACCTACGAGCGGGTCGAAACAGTTCCCATCACGGTGGTGAAGCGGAATGGGAGTCGAGAAACGTTCAATCGCTCCAAGCTGCTTCATGGCCTGCTTCGGGCCTGTGAGAAAACAGGCCTTGAGCCTGCCGTGCTTGAACGGCTGGTGGACGACATTGAGTTGCTTCTTCAGCAAAGGGCCAAGCGGGAGGTCTCTAGCAATGAGATTGGCGAGTTGGTGCTCGAGCAATTGAAAACCATGAGTGAGGTTGCCTACGTGCGCTTTGCCTCCGTCTACCGACAATTCAGAAGCGTGTCTGACTTCGTCGCCACCCTTGAGGGACTAGGCCAGATGAGTCGAACCAATCACACCAAGCAGCGACTTTCTGTGGTGAATTAACAGGATGGTGAACGACCTGACGGCCAGAGGCTAGGATTCTTGTTTGTGCGCACTCTCCGCGGCGGCGGGCTGTGCGTCTCCTTCCTACTGCCTCCGGCAGACCGCCTGACCCCTATGACCGTCACCTCCTCCCAAGAGCTGCAGAGCGCAGAAGCAGACGCTCCCTTTGAAATGGACGACCTGGCTGACCTGGGCCTTCCAAATGAGATTCCTGCAGCAGACAGCTCCAGCAGCCGGGGATCAGGGAGGGAAGCGGAAGCTGTGGGCTTCACACTCGATGAGTTTGCTGCCCTGCTGAACAAGTACGACTACAACTTCAAGCCTGGAGATGTGGTCAATGGCACTGTATTCGCCCTCGAATCAAAGGGGGCCATGATTGATATTGGTGCCAAAACAGCCGCTTTCATGCCCCTGCAGGAAGTATCCATCAACAGAGTGGAGCATTTGTCTGATGTGCTGGAAGCCGGGGAGGTAAGGGAATTTTTCATTCTCAGTGAAGAAAACGAGGACGGTCAGCTCACCCTTTCGATCCGCCGTATTGAGTATCAGAGAGCCTGGGAGCGGGTTCGGCAACTTCAGAAGGAAGACGCCACAATTTATAGCGAAGTTTTTGCCACCAACCGAGGTGGAGCCCTGGTTCGCGTGGAAGGCCTTCGTGGATTTATCCCCGGCAGTCATATCAGTACACGCAAGGCGAAGGAAGAGCTGGTCGCCGACTTCCTGCCACTTAAGTTTTTGGAAGTGGATGAAGAAAGAAACCGCCTGGTTCTCAGCCATAGACGTGCTCTTGTTGAGCGCAAGATGAATCGGCTTGAGGTTGGGGAAGTGGTTTTGGGCACCGTTCGGGGAATCAAACCTTATGGTGCTTTTATTGACATTGGTGGAGTGAGCGGACTACTTCACATCTCGGAAATTAGTCACGAACACATCGAAACTCCTCACACTGTTTTGAATGTCAATGATCAAATGAAAGTCATGATCATTGATCTTGATGCAGAGAGGGGGCGCATTTCTCTATCGACCAAGGCCCTCGAACCAGAGCCTGGTGACATGCTTACAGATCCCCAAAAAGTTTTTGATAAAGCAGAGGAAATGGCAGCTCGCTACAAGCAAATGCTCCTTGAACAAGCGGAGGATGGTGAGCCCATTGGCGCCAACCTGGACTGAGGTTCCTTCACCATCGAAGCGGCCGTAAATGGTCCATTTGCTATTGCGGGGCCAGCCCATTCTGTCTGCTGGCAAGCCAGCGAACATCAAGGCTGTGCTATTCGACAAAGATGGCACTCTTAGCAGAAGTGAACCTCACTTGCTCGCTATCGCTACCACTCGCATTCAACACTGCCTCAACCTCTCCAATGGGAGGTCTGGTTCCGACAGGTTGGAGCAATTGCTCCAGCAGGCTTTCGGTGTCCTCCCGGAGGTTGGCAGTCTTGATCCGGGCGGAATTACTGCCGTCGCGGCACGAGAACACAATCTAATTAGCACCGCAGTTGTCCTCACGCTCGCGGGGCATTCTTGGCCAGAGGCACAGGCGTTGGCTCAGGAAACGTTTCGTTTGGCCGATCTCGATCATCCCCCTGGCTCGGCTTGCTCGCCGTTGACCGATGGACTAGCAGAGTTTTTAGCTGCTTTACAACTCTCCAACGTGCGATGTGCGGTGATCAGCAACGACGACCGAGCTGGAATACAGAGCTTCCTCGAGCACCATGGGCTCTACCAGCAAATCAATGCGATTTGGAGTGCCGAACATCAGCCTCGCAAACCTGATCCCCGAGCCATCCAACTCCTCTGTGAGGGCCTAGGTGTGGCTCCAGCCAATTGTGCCTTGATTGGAGACGCCAATAGCGATCTGCAGATGGCCCGTGCCGCTGGTGTGGCCGTGGTCTTGGGGTATCGAGGAGGCTGGCAGCAGTCCGTCTCACTCGAGGCGGACTATCCCTGGATGGAGCACTGGAGCGAGTTGGCCGTGGATGGCGGTGTAGATCCGGCTTCGGGCGTGTCCACGGAGACCTGCCCACTCCCTCTCGGGACATAGGATTCAATCCCTCATAAGTGCATCGTCCATGAGCCGTTACGTCTTCACGTCTGAGTCCGTAACGGAGGGGCACCCTGACAAGATCTGCGATCAAATCAGCGATGCCGTTCTTGATGCCCTACTCAGCCAGGATCCGGCTAGCAGGGTAGCCTGTGAAACTGTTGTGAATACAGGCCTCTGCCTGATAACTGGGGAGGTGACAACCGCAGCCAAGGTGGATTTCAATCATCTTGTGCGGGACGTTATCGATAGCATTGGCTATAGGGGCTATCGGGCCGGCGGCTTCGATGCTAGAAGCTGTGCCGTTCTCATCGCGCTTGATCAACAATCTCCCGATATTGCCCAGGGGGTCGATGAGGCGGATGATCACGCCGGTGATCCTCTCGACAAGGTAGGGGCCGGCGACCAGGGGATCATGTTTGGCTATGCCTGCGATGAGACTCCTGAACTGATGCCCCTTCCCATCAGTTTGGCCCACCGCCTGGCCAGAGGCCTGGCGGAAGTGCGCCATCGGGGCGTCTTGCCCTATCTGCTGCCAGATGGAAAAACCCAAGTGAGTGTGGTTTACGAGGACGATCTGCCAGTGGCCATCGATACTCTTCTGATCTCTACGCAGCATGAGGCAGAGATTGATGGTATTAGCGAAGAAAAAGCACTGCGGGAGAGGATTGCAAATGATCTCTGGATCCATGTTGTGGAGCCCGCCACCGCAGATCTGAGGCTCAAGCCTGATCGTTCATCCACACGCTTTCTTGTGAATCCCACAGGCAAATTTGTGGTTGGTGGGCCCCAGGGGGATGCAGGCCTAACGGGCCGAAAAATCATCGTAGATACTTACGGGGGTTACGCCCGCCATGGTGGCGGGGCTTTTTCAGGCAAGGATCCCACCAAAGTTGATCGCTCCGCAGCTTATGCAGCGCGGTATGTCGCCAAGGCGATCGTTGCTGCTGGCCTGGCTCGCAAAACAGAGGTGCAACTCAGCTATGCCATTGGCGTTGCCAAGCCAGTGAGCATCCTGGTGGAGAGCTTTGGCACCAGTCAACTGAGCAACAGCGATTTGACAGCCCTTGTTCAGGAGCATTTTGACCTTCGTCCAGGTGCCATCATCGAGACGTTTGGGCTGCGTACCCTTCCCCAACAACGAGGGGGGCGCTTCTATCGTGATGTCGCAGCCTATGGCCACTTTGGTCGCAGTGATCTCAATCTTCCTTGGGAGGATGTGAGCGCCATCGCCCAGACCCTCAAGCAGGCCACCGCCGACCTTGCGCGAACTGGCTCTCGGGGTTGATTTCGGAACCAGTGGGGTTCGGCTTGCCGTCAATGATCGGGACGGACAAACCCTGATCGAGCAAGCCGTTCCTTACCCCGGTCCTTTCGAGCTTCCCGAAACGTGGAGACTGGGTTTCATCGAATTGCTCAACCAACTCCCCGCGGAGCTGAAACAGCAACTGCGATGCATTTCCCTGGCCGGCACATCGGGAACCCTTCTGCTATGTGACGAGCAGGGTCACCTCCTGCCAGGGCCCCTGGGCCAAGCTCTTCCCTATCACCAAGCCTGCGAAGAGCAGTTGCCTGAGGTGCAGCGCCTCCTGGGACCGGTCTCCCACCCGGCCAGTCAGGCCAGTGGCAGTTTGGCCCGAGCCCTTCGTTTGATTGAGCAAAGCCGCTCGATTGCCCAGACGACGAAACCACTGATCCGTCACCAGGCGGACTGGCTTATGGGGTGGTTGTTGGGGGATTGGCGTTGGGGAGAGGAGGGAAACAATTTGCGTCTTGGCTGGGATCTGGAAGGCCAACATTGGTTGGGAGACCTCTCAAGAGCCTGCTGGGCCGAGAGTTTGCCTGACATTGTGGCCAGTGGCACAGTCCTTGGGCCTGTGGCTCCCGCGGTGGCTTCAGCGCTTGGCTTGACGGAGAGCTGCCAGGTGGTAGCCGGAACCACCGATGCCAATGCTTCCGTCTTGGCGGCTGATCCGGCAGCTGATGAGGGCATCACTGTTTTGGGTTCCACCCTTGTGCTGAAGCAGTTCGTTCCCGCCCCGATCCACGGGGTGGGTTTGAGTTGTCACCGCGTCAATGGTCGCTGGCTGCTTGGAGGAGCCTCAAATACGGGGGCGGCGATTTTGGGGCGTTATTTCGATGCTTCGATGCTGGAGGAATTGAGCCGGCAGATCGATCCCGAGCACAACAGCGGTCTCAAGCTAAGACCGCTGTTGTGCCAAGGGGAGAGGTTTCCTGTGGACGATCCCCAACTTGAGCCCGTCTTGGAGCCGAGGCCAGTGAGCGATTCCAGGTTCCTCCAGGCGTTGTTGGAGGGAATCACGGCAATTGAAAAGGAGGGCTGGCAACGGCTCCGGGAGGTTGGAGCGCCCCCCATCCAGCGGATCACGACCCTTGGGGGTGGGGCACACAATGCTCAATGGCGTCTGTTGCGTGAACGGATGCTCGGCCTACCGATCCGCAACCGGCCCAAACTCTCGGCAGCCCGTGGCATGGCCCGGCTGGCCCAAGGCAAGATGGAAGCTTTCCGTTCAGGTTCTGCCTGATGTCTGATCGCATCCGCTCCCTCCTGGCCATGGGCCTGTTTGTGATTCTGGCGGGGTATGTGGGCTGGAGCGCCTTCCGCCTGGCGTTTTTGCTATGGCAGCGATTGGGGACAACCTGATGTCCCGGGGAGGCCTTCAGAATGGTGCCAGTCCCCGCCGTTGCCATGACCGCTGATCCGCTAAGTCCCGCCGTAAGTGACCGGATCTGTCGTCACATGAACGATGATCACGCTTCTGCGGTGTTGGCCTACGCCCAACACTATGCAGGCCTGAGCGGTGCCCAATCCGCCCGGATGGTGGCCGTCGCTCCCGAGGCCATGACCCTGGAAGTCGATGGTGCCAGTGTGAATGTGCCCTTTGATCATGTGCTGACGGATAGCGAGGACGCCCATCGCACCCTTGTGGCCATGCTGCGGTCAATCGCTGGGAAGGATTGAACCAGACACCCTGGTTCACAGCCGCTTCCCGTGCTTGACGTTTTTTTTCGGTTTGGCCCCAAGCCTCCCTTGGATTGGTTTTTCAGCAGGCCCTGCCCGCTCTGCCGTCAACCTTTGCCCCCTCACGGCCTGGTGAACCGCCTGTGCACGCCCTGCAGCCAGGCCCTGTTGCTGCCCGTCGGAGGATTGGAAGGCTCTGCTCCCCTTCCCTGGTGGGCAGCTGGCCTTTACATGGGGGCCTACAGGCGCATGCTCCTCAACCTGCGGCAGCGCCCCCACCAAGAGAGCATTGCCGCCCTCCTCAAGGGTGTAGACCCGCCGAGCTTCCCGCCACAGGCCTCACCTTTGTTGGTACCCGTGCCCAGTTGGAAAAAGCAGGCCAATCCCCTGCCTGAACTGATCTGCCGATTGGCTGGCAAGCAGTGGCGTTGGGACAGCACAGCGCTCCTTCAGCGATCCCGCCCTGTGCTCGGTCAGCATCACCTCAATCAGGCCATGCGCCATGAGAACCAGAGGGGGGCATTCACTTGTCCCCGCAGGGCCAAGCCCAAGGAGGCCAGACACCATCCAGTGCTCTTGGTGGATGACATCCTCACCACAGGGGCAACGGCCCTGAATGCGGCGACAGCGCTCAAGCAAGCGGGTTGGCGAGTGCACGGGCTGATTTGCTTGGCGCGCACCCCTTGCCGCCAAAACGTCAGCAGCGGTGATTTAAGATTGGGAAGTCGCCAAGGCGACAGGCCGGGATAGCTCAGTTGGTAGAGCAGGCGACTGAAAATCGCCGTGTCCCCAGTTCAAATCTGGGTCCTGGCACTTACTTGATGAAACACAGACCCCTCAACTGTGTTTTTTGAGGTCGCAGTCGTTGCTGTAGCCGCCACCTCAAGGGTGCAGATGAGGTCTGTGTGGCGGCCTTCTTCTGTGGGTGAGGGGGATCCCATGACGCAGCAGGACGCTTCTTCACCATCCACCTGTGTTTCCTGAGAGCCGCAACCCCTCAGAGCGCACCCTGGCCCCCACCACGCCCACTGGTGACGCGCCTCCACTCGCAATGGTGGCCGATTGAGCTGTCGCAGCACCATCACTCTGAAGATCGGGGCAACCAGCAGCGTGAAAACGATGGAGAGGGGAGGGACACGGGGCCGCCCCTTAGATTGTGATAGAAAGCGCCAGCGATAAACAATGCGAGAAAGCTCAATCAGCATTAGCACTGCAAAATAAGATCAATTCAGGATTACAGTTAAATCTTACTGTAAACTAATTCAAGCTAGTTTTCGCCAGGGATGATGGCAGTTCCTCCAAGCGTCAACATAAATGCCCAGGTTTATCAGGCACCGAAGCACAAATACAGACCAGAACTTGATGGCCTAAGGGCGTTTGCGGTGCTTGCAGTCATCATCAACCACTTCAACCAGGATCTGCTGCCAAGCGGGTATTTGGGTGTTGATATTTTCTTTGTGATCTCTGGCCATGTGATCACTTCCTCGCTGACAGATCGGCCTTCCAAAAACTTCCTCGACTTCCTGACAGGGTTTTATGAGCGCCGGATCAAGCGCCTCGTGCCTGCGCTGCTTGTTTTCGTGCTAGTCACCAGTGTTCTGATTTGCCTGGTGAATCCAGACCCCGTACAGGCGCTAAGAACTGGGTTATTTTCCCTTTTCGGCTTATCAAACTTATCCCTTTTTCAACAATCGACTGACTACTTCGCCCAATCCACCAAGCTCAACCCATTTACACACACCTGGTCGCTAGGGGTAGAGGAACAGTTCTACCTGTTGTTCCCATTCCTGATCTGGTTCACAGGGTTCGGGCAGCAGACCGCACATGGCAAAAGAAACCTGCTCCTCTGTATTGGGGCACTAACAATTGCTTCACTCATCGGGTTCATTTATCTGTATGAAGACAATCAGCCCCTCATACTTCCTGATGCCTCCTCGCTTTTGGGAGATGGCAGCAGGATGTCTTCTTTTTGTGGGAGTTCAGAGGAAGGCAAGGATTGGGCAACTGCTTGAAAGGGTACCGCCACTCCTCGCCCTGGCGGCAATAACAGTAGTGATGCTTCGTCCCATAGGCGGAAGGGAAGGAATCATCGCAATCGTTGCACTCACAGCAATGCTGATTGCCTCTCTGAAGAAGGGAGACTGCGCCTATAAACTACTTACGATTAAGATGGTTATATATATTGGATTGATCTCTTATTCCCTCTACCTCTGGCACTGGGGGGTTTTATCCCTGGCTCGTTGGACCATCGGAATCTCGTGGTGGAGCAGCAGAACGTTTGTCATCGGAGCATCAGCATTGCTTGCAGCCGCAGTTATTGAGACAGCTTTGGCGTCTCCATCTGTTACAAACAAGTTAACCCTTGTTCGCGAGGATGATGGCCTCTTTCAAAAGGGGAGAAAAAGCCACCAAAACTATGTTGGCCCCTTTACAAAAAGAACAGCAAAAGATTGCACAGTAGGGCCTGCCAGGCTCCTATCTAAGCAAGCGATTGTCTCCTCAATCAACAAGTGCTTATGGGTGGGCAAGAATACGGACAAGAAAACCCCTGTCGTCGCCATACTGGGAGACAGTCACGCGCGTCAACTCTTTACCAATCGCAGAAACTCTTGCGAAGGAGAAGAATTTGTCGGTCTATAATTTTTCGTATGGAACCTGTCTGGTTCCACAGGATCCGAGACAAATCAAGGAAAAATGTCGAAATGTCAATGATGTTCCCATGTGGGTATATGAAGCATTGCAACGTCCCGTCATCTTCATCATTGCATCAGTCGCAGATCCCATCTTGCATTTCCCCTCCACTGCCATGCAAAAACAGCGGGTGGCCGCGTTTCAGATGGCCTTCGAGGAAGTTCTGAACAAAGGCAATTACCTTATTGTTGTCGCCCCAAACCCTAAATTCCTCAGCATTGATAGCAGCATCTCTGACATATGCGGAAGAGGCCCCTGGGCCAAAGTCAATCCCGATTGCAATAAAGAATACAAGTTTGTCGCCAAGACACAGCAAGGCCTGCGAACAATTTACCTTGAGGAGCTGACAAAATGGGCCTCAAAAGACGAAAGAGTAGCCATTGTAGATCCATTTGATATTCTCTGCGGTGAAAAAACGGCTATTGCTATGCGAGCAGTGATGGCAAAGCCAAATACTGGGATACTACTCATTTAAATTTTTCCGCCGTTCAGTCAACTTATCCATTATATAAATCTGCCATTGAGCAACTGCTTCTGGTGCATTCTGGCTTCTTGACTGCTCAATAAATTCCCTGCGTAACTGCCTCACACGGGCCCCATCGCAGTTCATGGAGTAAGGCAAGGTCTGCGCACAGAGGTTCAGCACAATCGCCTGCCGCTGCTTTGCGGCCGCCATGACCTTCGCAAAAGTCAGGGTCATGAAGTGAGAGTTGTCCTACCCTGGGCACCAGCAAGAACTAAACTTCAATCTCGAAGCGTTTCCCTTCTCGTCCGCTTCTTTTATGAAGTGTTATGGCCATACCCACCTCCAACGCCGCCGAATCTGATCGGCAGTTTTGCAACGCCGATAGTTTTGCCATTGCTTTTGATGAAGCCTGGCGGCTCCAAAACAGCCAAGGACATCTCCAAGCCCCGAGCCGCTCTGAGCTGTTGGAGTTGATCCTCGCGCAAGTCGCCCAACATCCCTTTGCCCAGATGGATGCGGCCAGGGCCCGTGAGGTGGGAGAGTTTCGTCTTCGCCTTCACGGTGTGTAGCTCTGCCATGGCCGCTTCCGCCTACGCCCGCCTGCTGCAACAACTCTGCGGCAGTTTCAGCAACCAAACCCAAGCCTTTGAGAATCCCCCGCTCTTCGCCCATATCCTGATCACGACCCGTCCTGTTCCTCAACTGCAGCGAGGTTCGCTTCTGCTGGAGCAGGCCTACGCCATCACCCCCTCCAGTCCTTACCGAATCAGGGTGCTGCGTCCCGAGCTGAGCGAAGGGCAGCTGATCATCCACAACATGGCTTTGCAAGAAGAGCAGCGGTTCTGGGGAGCCACCGGGGATCCCACATTGCGCGCCAACATCCGGCAAGAGGATCTCACCCCATTGCCTGGTTGCACCTACTGGGTGCGCGAACAGGGAGACGGGTTTGTGGGGGAGGTGGAGCCAGGCTGTCGTTGTCTTGTCGAACGGAAAGGCCAGACTGCCTATCTCGTGAGTCACTTTGAGCTGTTTCCGGATCGGATGCGCACCATTGATCGGGGACACCATCCAGAAACCCATGAGCAGCTCTGGGGATCGCTGGCAGGAGCTTTTGAATTCGAACGCTCCGAAGATCACAGCGCTGAAATCCCAGATCCATGGCTGGCCACGGATCTGGAAACGCCTGGAACTGATAGCTGCGAACCCGCTTGATTGTAAAGGAGCCTGTTTCTTTGATGGTGGAGGGATTCCAAATCCAAAATCACCCCTAAGGTGCAGTGCCGTTCTGCTTGGCCATGCCCCTGCCCCTTCTGAAATTTGCCCCAGTCGCTCAAAATGCGAGGGTGAAGTCCTTCCCGATTGGAGGAGATGAAAGTCCTCGTCTTTCACCCATAGATATCGGGCAAAGCAAGGCTGCAGCTGACGCCATTATTGCCCAGGCCTATCGCCAGATTTTCTTCCACGCCTTCAAAGTTGATCGGGATCGAGCACTGGAATCACAACTCAGAAATGGTCAAATTACCGTCAAAGATTTCGTTCGCAGCTTGCTCCTCTCTCAAAAGTTTCGCAACGATTTTTACCGCTGCAATAGCAATTACCGCATGGTGGATCAAATTGTTGGTCGAGTTCTCGGTCGTCCAGTCCATGGCGACCAGGAGCGCATGGCCCTCTCGATCCTGATTGCCCAGAAGGGTCTTCCCGGGCTGGTGGACCACCTCCTCGACTCGGCGGAATACATGCAGGCTTTTGGCATGGATCATGTCCCGCATCAACGTTCTCGGGTGCTCGCCGGCCAAGATCAAGGCGTTAGGCCCTTCAACCAGCAAGCCCCTCGATATGACGCCTATTGGCGTGAGATGTCGGCGCTGCGAGCACCTGGGGGTAGTGGCACGGCTTGGTCTCCTTCCGGTGGGTTCAATATGGCCAGGCCCACCTGGTTGGCGGATGCACCTTCGCCCTTCGCTCGAAAACTATGGCAAGGATTAGTAACGGCAGGTGGATTTGGATTGACGGGATTTGTGATTTATGTGGCAGCCGTCATGCTCAGCACCGGTCGAACAGGCTGACGTTTGAAGGGCTACCGCTAACTCGCCAGGGAGTGATCCAGGAAGCCCTCGTCCCCATGGGGATCGTCTTCGACCAGATCCCCATGGGCTTCATCAAGAAAGTCGCTCTCTTCAAATTCGGCATCTACGGACGCAGAGGCGTCATCTCCTTGCGTCACCGACCTTGAGAGGCTTCGCAAGGTCCGTAATTCAGCGGGCCTCTGAGCTCTTCCCTGCAAGAGACGCTCGATTCTGGCCAAGCGAGCTTCTGTTTCCTCAAGGCGCTCCTCCATGGCGTGACCCACCCTTGTGTCGAAGCCGTTGGAAGCTTCTTGAAGGGACGTCAGCTGTTGATCCTGATCAGCAAGACGCTCTTCGAGCTCCAACACCCGGTACGTCAGTTGTTCAGCCAGTTCGGAAAGGGTTTCTAGCTGTCCGCTCAAACGAAGGGCCCATTCCTGGTCAGAGGCAAGGTGTGGCATGCGCACTGGGAATGCTTGCCTGAATAGTAACGAGATGAAACGATGCCGCCAGGGGCGAATGGGGCCAGCCCACCCCCGGGATGCGTTTGTAACGTTTCTGAACGTCGCGCTGCGACGTGCCAAGACGCCCATAGGATCCGGCAGCAGCCTGCGGCTTCAGGCCCACATTCTGGGATCACTGCGTGAGGTCACCGAGATCTCAAAGATCAAGAGGAGGGGGAAATCGCGAAACGAAGCTCCGTTTCCGACCAAACTCCTCCCCAGATGCAGCCTGATGGATCCACTGCGTTTTCCCCTTCTCCTTCCCGGCCCTCCACGCACGCTTCCCAATGACCCTTGCCAACGCTGCCTATCTGGGCATCACGCGCTTCGCCAATGATCGCGACAAAGCCAACTGGGCGACCAGTTCCGATGTCGACAAGGCCAATTTGATCCGCGCGGTCTATCAGCAAGTTCTTGGACGCCAGTATGTGATGGCAAGCGAACGGTTGGATGGACCGGAATCGCTTTTCCGAAGGGGATATCTGAGCATTCGCGAATTTGTGCGTCAGGTTGCCAAAAGCAGCCTCTACAAAGATCGCTTCTTTACCAATAGCAATCCCTATAGGTTTATCGAGCTCAACTTTAAGCATCTGCTGGGCCGCGCCCCTCAGAACAAGGCGGAGATGCTTCACCATTTCACAATCCTACAAGAGCAGGGTTACGACGCAGAAATTGATTCCTACATCGATAGCGTCGAATATCAAAATCGCTTCGGCGAAGAGACAGTTCCCTATCTCCACGGATGGGACTACTCCGCAGGTCAGCAGGGCCTGCAGTTTTCCTACATGCTGCAACTCGCCCGTGGATCGGCGGCTTCCATCAAAGGTGATCTCGCCAAAAACCAGTCGCGACTCAATCCTGCGGTGCATGCCGAGATGCCGCTTCCTGTGGTCAGCCCCAACGCCAAAGGAAGCACCTTCCGGAGATTGCCTTCCGATGGGGTGACCCGCCAAGGCGTGGGCGCCGGTGAAGAAGGACGCACCTTCCGGGTGGAAATCAGTGGATTCAACAATTACCGGCTCCACAAGCGCAGCAATCGGGTTCGGTTTATTCCCTTCAACAAACTTCTCGAGTACCAACAGCAAATCCACCGAGAGGGAGGGCGCATCGCCAGTATCACCCCAGTCAACTGAACAACTCCCGTACACCTCTTCTTTGCTTTCGTTGCCATGAAGGTTTCTGCAGGTACTCGCAACACCAGTTCCAGTAATGACCGACAAGTGACGATTAATGTCACCGGTCTTGCACGCAATGATTTTGTCCGCAGTGCGGACTGCGTCATGCAAGTGCCCTACACCCGCATGAATGAAACGTTGCGCCTGGTGCATCGCCTCGGCGGTAAGGTGACAGGTGTGAGTGTCACCGGCGTCACGGAAGCTGGCGAGGTGGCCCCAGCGCCTGCCCGCAAAGACAAGGGCAAAAAATAAAGCTGGGGCACAGCACACCACCTTTGCCTCACTGAAAGCTCTGCATCAGCCCAAGCGTCGTTGACGCTTGGGCCTTTTCCTTGGCGGGGGATGACGTCAGCCCGTGCTCCGGACCCTAAGCACTCGGCGATGACCGTTTGTTAAGGCAGTCACGCCAGGGTGGGGCTGTCGACAAAAATAGATCAGTCGTTGTTGAGCTCTGGAAATCCAGTGCTGCCACGGCTTCTCGGGAACTGACGGCAATGTGAGGGTTCCACTCCTCACCCTGCCATCGGCATCAGCCACCCGTTCCCACTCCCTATCACCCACCCACTCCCGACGGAGAACGTCGAGACCAGGAGCTTTTCACATGTTCGACGCCTTCACCAAGGTTGTAGCCCAGGCTGATGCCCGCGGCGAATTCCTCAATTCCGGCCAGATTGATGCTCTTTCGGCACTGGTTGCTGAGAGCAACAAGCGCATGGATGCTGTGAACCGCATCACCTCCAATGCTTCCAAAATCGTCACCAACGCTGCTCGCGAACTCTTTGAGCAGCAGCCTGCACTGATTGCACCTGGTGGTAACGCTTACACCCATCGCCGCATGGCTGCCTGCCTACGCGACATGGAAATCATCCTCCGCTACATCACCTACGCAACCTTCACCGGCGATGCTTCCGTTCTGGAAGATCGTTGCCTGAATGGCCTTCGTGAAACCTATCTGGCTCTGGGCGTGCCTGGCGCTTCCGTGGCAGAAGGCGTGCGCAAGATGAAGGACGCCGCCATCGGCATTGCCAACGACCGCAACGGCATCACACAGGGTGATTGCTCCGCCCTCATGTCTGAGATCGGCACCTATTTCGATCGCGCTGCAGCTGCAGTCGCCTGATCTTTTTCCCATTCTCGGTTTTTCCACCCTTTTTCGTCCTCCCATGAAGACTCCCCTCACCGAGGCCGTTGCCGCCGCCGATTCACAAGGCCGCTTTCTCAGCAACACCGAACTGAACGCCGCTTTCGGCCGTTTCGAGCGTGCCAAAAATGCTCTTGAGGCTGCACGCGCTCTGACCGCAAACGCCGACAATCTGGTCAACGGTGCTGCTCAGGCTGTCTACAACAAGTACCCCTACACCACTCAGCAGCAGGGTGCCAACTTCGCCGCTGATGCACGTGGCAAAGCCAAGTGCGCCCGTGACATCGGTTACTACCTCCGTCACATCACCTACTCCCTGGTCGCTGGTGGCACAGGTCCTCTCGATGAGTACCTCATCGCTGGTCTCGATGAAATCAACCGTGCCTTCGAGCTCTCCCCTTCCTGGTATGTGGAAGCTCTCACCTACATCAAGAACAACCACGGCATCTCGGGTGATCCCGGCGTCATCGCCAACAACTACATCGACTACGCCATCAACGCTCTCGTTTGAGCGCCCGGCCGTTGATGCCTCACTCCAGCCCCCCCTCCAGGGGGGCTTTTTTTATGCTTTCGTGAGAGGTGCTGTAACAAACACATGCATTTTCAGAAAGTCTCCAAAAGTGCGCCATAAGATCGGCGAAGCGCGCGCGCGTTGCGTGCCTGCTCACTCCTTTCGCCCACTTGCCATGACTCTGGTAAATGCGCCCTATTTGGGCATTGAACGCTATTCGGGAAATCGCAACCGAGAAAACTGGTCTCAGGGATCGGAACAAGACAAAGCCAGCCTGATTCGGGCTGTTTATCAACAGGTGCTAGGGCATCAATATGTGATGGAGAACGAAAGGCTGAGTGGCGCAGAGTCGCTTTTCCGCAATGGTTATTTGAGCGTGAGAGAATTTGTGCGCGTCGTTGCCAAGAGCAACCTCTACCGTTCCCGTTTCTTTGAGAAGAATAATCCATACCACTTTATTGAGCTGAATTACAAGCATCTTCTTGGCCGTGCTCCCCAGAACAAAGCCGAGATGTTGCATCATTTCACGATCCTGCAAGAGCAGGGCTTTGATGCGGAAATCGATTCTTACATCGATAGCAACGAGTATCAGGAGCGTTTTGGCGAAGAGGTTGTTCCGTTTCTGAATGGCTGGGATTACTCACCTGGGCAGCAAGGTCGGCAGTTTTCCTGGTTGATGCAGTTGGCCCGTGGCTCTGGCGCTTCAGGCAAAGCGGAACTCGCAGGCACGAATTTTCGCTTGGGAAGTGCCCTTCACCAAAACCGGGCGATTCCTGTCGTCAGCCCGAATGCCGGTGGATCCTCTGGGGTTCAGCCTGCCAATGTGCCCCATTCCTCCATTACCCATATGGCCAAAGGGATCGGTCAGAAAGCCAGGGTTTATCGGGTGGAGGTGACAGGGCTGAACAACTATCAGCTCCACAAACGCAGCAACACGGTGCGGTTTGTGCCCTTCAATAAACTCCTGGAAACCCAACAGATGATTCATCGCCAGGGTGGGCGTGTTGCCAGCGTCACCCCCGTGAATTAAGTCTGAAGAGCCAACGATCAACCCTCTCGATCACCGTCCAAAGCCCGGCCGTTAAGCTGCCGGGCTTTTTCTTGCATAACCAACCCCTAAAACGTGCCACGGGGATACCAAAAACCTCTTGCAAGATGACCCTTTGTGACGTTCACGGATCTCTGAAGCCATCCCCAGGAAAATATTCAGGTGCTTTGGCACATCCCTTTTCCCATCCACCCACTCCCGACGGAGAACGTCGAGACCAGGAGCTTTTCACATGTTCGACGCCTTCACCAAGGTTGTAGCCCAGGCTGATGCCCGCGGCGAATTCCTCAATTCCGGCCAGATTGATGCTCTTTCGGCACTGGTTGCTGAGAGCAACAAGCGCATGGATGCTGTGAACCGCATCACCTCCAATGCTTCCAAAATCGTCACCAACGCTGCTCGCGAACTCTTTGAGCAGCAGCCTGCACTGATTGCACCTGGTGGTAACGCTTACACCCATCGCCGCATGGCTGCCTGCCTACGCGACATGGAAATCATCCTCCGCTACATCACCTACGCAACCTTCACCGGCGATGCTTCCGTTCTGGAAGATCGTTGCCTGAATGGCCTTCGTGAAACCTATCTGGCTCTGGGCGTGCCTGGCGCTTCCGTGGCAGAAGGCGTGCGCAAGATGAAGGACGCCGCCATCGGCATTGCCAACGACCGCAACGGCATCACACAGGGTGATTGCTCCGCCCTCATGTCTGAGATCGGCACCTATTTCGATCGCGCTGCAGCTGCAGTCGCCTGATCTTTTTCCCATTCTCGGTTTTTCCACCCTTTTTCGTCCTCCCATGAAGACTCCCCTCACCGAGGCCGTTGCCGCCGCCGATTCACAAGGCCGCTTTCTCAGCAACACCGAACTGAACGCCGCTTTCGGCCGTTTCGAGCGTGCCAAAAATGCTCTTGAGGCTGCACGCGCTCTGACCGCAAACGCCGACAATCTGGTCAACGGTGCTGCTCAGGCTGTCTACAACAAGTACCCCTACACCACTCAGCAGCAGGGTGCCAACTTCGCCGCTGATGCACGTGGCAAAGCCAAGTGCGCCCGTGACATCGGTTACTACCTCCGTCACATCACCTACTCCCTGGTCGCTGGTGGCACAGGTCCTCTCGATGAGTACCTCATCGCTGGTCTCGATGAAATCAACCGTGCCTTCGAGCTCTCCCCTTCCTGGTATGTGGAAGCTCTCACCTACATCAAGAACAACCACGGCATCTCGGGTGATCCCGGCGTCATCGCCAACAACTACATCGACTACGCCATCAACGCTCTCGTTTGAGCGCCCGGCCGTTGATGCCTCACTCCAGCCCCCCTCCAGGGGGCTTTTTTTATGCTTTCGTGGGACGAGGCCGGTGGCAAGATCATGGGAGCCATCAGCTGACTCAGTGCTTGTGACCCACCATGTCAGGTGTGCTTGAGAACGACCCACCTCTCACCGCAGCCGGTGAGCCCATCACCGAAGCGGAAGCCCACAGGCGCCTTCGCAGCTCTGACCCCTCGCTCCAGTACTACGCGGCCTGGTGGCTCGGCAAGATGCGCAGCCAGCATCCCGAAACCGTGCCCCTGCTGCTAAATGCCCTGCAACAACGCCAGCCAAGGGAAGTCGGCGCTGGCGTCGAGCGCAATGCTGTGGCGCGGAATGCGGCCCGGGCGCTTGGCAAAGTGGGGGATCGGAGGGCAGTGGCTGAGCTTCTGGCAGCCTTGGCCGATGAAGATGACGGACTGCGGGAGGCAGCTGCCCGGGCCCTTGGAGAGCTCAGATCTGCGGAGGCCGTGCTGCCCCTCTGCGAGCGTCTGGCCTCTGGTGTCCAAGGGGCGGGAGCCTGCCAACCCAACAGCCCCAAGCTGCAAGAACCCTGCGAAGCCCTGATCGAAGCCCTCGGGGAGATTGGCGTTTCCGAAGCGGCGGTGATCGGCACCATTCAACCCTTCATCGGGCACGATCGGCCCCTGATTCGCAGCGCCGCCGCTCGGGCTTTGCTCCAGCTCACCGGGGATCCCGCCTGGGGCGAGCATCTTCTCCACTTGCTGGAGCATCCACAGTTGCAGGTGCGCCGTGCCGCCTTGATGGATCTGGGGGCTGTGGGGTGGCGCCAGGCCCTAGACCCCATTCGCCGCACCCATGCTGAAAACAGCCTCAAACTGATCGCCCTGCGGGGCCTGGTGGAACGGGGCAGTGGTGAACCCTCCACAGAGGCTCTCCTGGAGGCCATGGATGAGCTCCTCTGACCCTTTCACCCCGCTGATCGCGGCTGTAGAGCAAGCCGATTCGGCGGCCCTTCTTTTTCAGGCCACCCGGGAGCTCGCCGGCGCCCTAGCGAGCCAAAGCAGAGATCCAATGCAAGGTCCTCCTCCGGATGCTGCACTGTCCTGCCTGGTCCGCATTCTTGGGTTCAACAACCCTGGGGCGGCCGTTGCGGCTGTTGAGGGGTTAATCGCAAGTGGTCCTGCTGCTGTCTCTCCCCTACTGGAGGGCCTTGATGGCCAAAATTATGGGGCGCGGGCGTGGGCCGTCAGGGCTCTGGCTGGGATTGGCGACGTGCGGGGGTTGGAGCTGCTGGAGCAGGCCCTCTCGCAAGACATTGGCCCGAGTGTGCGCCGGGCGGCTGCCATTGGCCTAGGGACTTTGCGATTAGGGGATCTGGCGCTTCCAGAGCGGCCTGCCATCGAGGAACGCGCTTTGGCAGCCTTAGAGCGTGGGCGCCACGACGGGGAATGGGTTGTGCGTTACGCCGTGGCCACAGCCATGGAAAAACTGGCTCTACGTCTTCAGGAGTTTGAGGAGGGTCAGCGGCGGGCGGTGGCAAGCCTCTGCAGCCTTGCTGACAACTCCTGCGAAGAGGTGCCGGTCGTGCGTCTGCGCGCCAAGCTGGCGCTGTCCCGTCTGCCCTCCCCATGAGCCGCCCAAGCCAGGATTCCGATGCCGCCGGCAAAATCAAGGTGTTGTTCGTGTGTCTGGGAAACATCTGCCGTTCGGCTGCGGCGGAAGGCTGCTTCCTGCATCTGATTGCCCGCGAGCAGCTGGAGGAATCCTTTGTGGTGGATTCGGCGGGAACAGGCCACTGGCATGTGGGCAAGCCAGCAGACCACCGGATGCAGCAGGCAGCAGCTCGCCGAGGCATCGTGTTGACAAGTCGGGCTCGCCAGATCTGCCCGGAAGATCTCCAGAGCTTTGATCACATTCTCACCATGGATCGTCAGAATCTGGCCGCGGTGCAGAAAATGGCCGGTCGCAATCTTGCAAGGGCCAACATCGAGCCCATGACTCACTATTGCCGAAGGTTCCAGCTTGAGGAGGTGGCGGATCCCTACTACGGCGGGCCTGAAGGGTTTGAGCACGTTCTCGATGTTCTTCAAGATGCTTGCGAGGGGTTGCTGGAGACCCTGACAACCGCCGCAGACTGAATCCATCACTCGACAGGTGGACCTCCTGGGGGAGAAAGTCCAGGCCACGCTTCCTCAGGCACCTTGGATCGGAACGCATCGACCATGGCTTCGATCACCGCTTCAATCTCCATCCCGTCGGTGACCAGCTCCAGAGCGTCTGGTGCCTGCATGAGGGGGGCCAGACTTCGCGTTGAGTCTTTTTCGTCGCGCTCAGCAATTTGACGCTCGAGCTCCGCAAGCTCAGGCACCTCGAAGCCCCGCTGCTGAAGATCACGGGCCCGTCTCCGGGCCCGTTCAGCCACACTGGCGGTGAGGAAAATCTTGCACTCCGCATCGGGAAACACTGCGGTGCCCGTATCACGGCCCTCCGCGACCAGCCCGCCACGCTCACCCAGGCGCTGCTGGAGGTCGGTGAGGCTTTGCCTGACACAGGGATGGGCCGCCACGGTGGACACCACAGCCGTCACCTCCGGGCTGCGGATGGCTGTGGTGACATCCTGCCCATTGACCCTGATTCGCAAGTGGCCTGCGTCGATCGGGCTGAGATCCAGATCCAGCCCCACAAGCAGGGGAGCCACCGCCAAAGGGTCGGCCGGATTGACACCCTGCTGCAACACCCACCAGCTCAAAGCTCTGTACATCGCTCCGGTGTCGAGATAAGTGAGTCCGAGGCGTTGTGCAAAGGCCCGGGTCACCGTGCTTTTGCCTGCTCCTGCGGGACCATCAATGGCAACAATTGGCGCTCGGGGCATCAGGAAGAGGTGGTCGATCAGACGGGTGGAACCGCAACGCACGGCAGCAGCCAACAGGGCCAGGCCCTCCACCCGTTCCAGGGGCCTCAGCGTATGCGCTTCCACCAACGCCACATACTCAGGTAACAAGTTGTGGAGACGGAGACGATCCTCTAGACCCCGCAGAAGGGTTAAGGAGCAGTCTCCGCGTTTGGCGCTGGTGGCCGCTGCGACCAAAGCCGCTGGGAGCTGGCTCGCCCGCTGGAGTTCCTCCGAGCCGAGATAGCCATTTCGGGAGCTGAGTGCCAAACCATCCAATTGGCGCACCGTGGCCATGCCCTCCACACAAGTCGGCAATCCCAGGTCAGAGACCACCTGTCGCAGCACAACCAACTGCTGCCAGTCCTTTTCGCCCAAAAAGAGCCGATCTGGACGCACCATCGCCAGCAGCCTGGTGACCACGGTGGCAACCCCTTCAAAGTGGCCGGGTCGATGGGGAGCGCAGAGGGAGAGGAGGAGGTCGGCTGGTGGCACAACGTGGGTTACCCCCTCCTCCCCATGCGGGTAGACCTCCTCAAGGGAAGGGGCAAAGACAGCGTGGGCACCTGCTTCGCAGGCCAAAACCCCGTCCGCCTCGAGTCTGCGCGGGTAGAGATCAAAATCCTCGCCAGCTGAAAATTGGAGTGGATTGATGAAGATGCTCACCAACACTTGAGGCGTGCCCCACCAGCGGGGTGTAGCCGCCCGCCGGATGAGTTGGAGGTGGCCAGCATGGAGAGCTCCCATGGTGGGCACAAAGTGCAGCCCTTGTTGGGGCAGTGATCTGCGCCAATTGGCGAGATCGCGCCGGGTCCTGAGAAACAGCACGGTGGAAACGGGCCACAACAAAAAATCCTCCCAGCCCGTGGGCTGGGAGGAGGAATTGCTGAAACTTAGAAGGATCAATCGATCACTTCGAGGCGAACATCTGCCACACCACTGGCCGTAACACCCAGGATCTGGGCAGCACCGTGAGCCAAATCGATGATGCGACCACCACTGAAGGGACCGCGATCATTGATCCGCACAACGGCAGTGCGACCGTTGTAGAGGTTGGTCACTCGCACCTTCGTTCCAAAGGGGAGGTAGCGGTGAGCCGCTGTCAAGGTGCCTGGGCGGAGAACCTCACCACTGGCTGTGCGGTTTCCAAAGAAGCCGGGACCATACCAACTGGCTTGGCCGACCTGAACGCTTCGCGCTGAGGCAATTTGCTGTCCCTGGGCTAAGGGCACAGGGGGGGTCAGCTTGATGAAATTGTTTTCCCAGCGGGAAGGGGCACCTGCCTCGGGGATGGAGAGAGTGCCAAAACTTGGGGAAGAGACAGCAGCGGAGTGGGCCGGAGCAAAGGAAGCACCGGCGATCAGGAGGGCAGCAGAGCCGAGAAGTTGGAGTGCACGCATGGCAATCGGAATTGTCAAGGAGGGCATTTCTGAAGACCAGGAATGACATGTCTCCCCGCAGAGCGAAAGAATGCAATCAAACTTTCACGCTGTTGTGGGCAGACCCCTTGGCGAATTCCTTTCGAAGAATGACAACAAGGCAAAGGTACTGGCTTTTTGAAGCTCGAAACAGCCTCAAACGCGCCCTACAGACTCATCAGAATTTTTCATCTTTAAGCTTTCGTCCAGTTTTCTTGGGGGTTCAAGACCCCTGCGACTTGGCATGAGTGATCAGGAAATCTGATTCAAATCATCAGCGCCACTAATCGCGGCATGTGCCGATCCCCCTGGCGTCCACTCTCGCAGGGCCGGGGAAGGGTTGGGGCGGGCTGGGCCCATGCCATTGGAAGATCGAGACAGTTGAGCTGAAGCCATGGATTACCGCAGCGCAGGCGTGGATGTGATGGCTGGCCGGGCGTTCATTGATCGCATTCGCAGCAGCGTGGACTCCACCCGCAGGCCAGAAGTTCTCGGCGGGGTGGGAGGCTTCGCTGGACTCTGCCGTCTGCCCCATGGCCTCCGTCGGCCCCTCCTGGTGGCTGGCAGCGATGGAGTGGGCACAAAGCTGGAACTCGCCCAGCGCTTGCAGCGTCACCACGGCATCGGCATTGACTTGGTGGCCATGTGCGCGAATGACGTCATTACCTGTGGCGCCGAACCTCTTTTTTTCCTGGATTACATCGCGACAGGCCGGCTCACACCAGAGACCCTCGCCGACGTCGTTGAAGGCATCGCCCAGGGTTGCCGCCTCAGCGGCTGCGCCCTTCTCGGGGGGGAAACGGCAGAGATGCCTGGCTTCTATACGCCTGGTCAGTACGACCTTGCTGGATTTTGCGTTGGGGTGGTGGATGAAGATCGCCTCATCGATGGGCGGGAGGTGCAGATCGGGGATCGGGTTGTGGGCGTAGCCAGCAGCGGAGTGCACAGCAACGGCTTCAGCCTGGTGCGGCGCATCGTTGAAGAACGGCAAGTCACGCTGGAGACCCGCCTGGGAGAAGCCGAGCCCCCCTTGCTTGTTGAGCTCCTGACCCCTACCTTGCTGTACACCGATCTTGTGAAGGCTCTCTTTGCGGCTGGACTTGCCCCCCACGCCATGGCCCACATCACCGGGGGAGGCCTGCCCGAAAACTTGCCTCGCTGCCTGCCGGGGGGTACCCATGCCGTGGTCGATCCCAACGCATGGGAGCGCCCAGCCTTGTTTCGCTGGCTTCAAGACCAAGGCCAGGTGCCTGAATCTGATCTCTGGCACACCTTCAATTTGGGTGTGGGGTTTTGTCTGGTTGTTGGGGCACACCAGGCGGCAGCGGTGATAGAGGTCTGCCAAAGCTGTGGGCACAGGGCTTGGGAGATCGGCCGCATCGAGGCGGGCGAGCCGTCAGGCCAGGGCGTTGTTGGCTTGCCCCTCGCACCAGCTGCATCAACTTAAACAGAGGGAGCCCAACAACTCACCAGCGTTCATGACCGCGATGTTTTTCCCCCTATGGTGATGAAGCGCGTCTCACAAGACCGCTGCATTGGCCAACGCAACACAGTTCATACCGTCATGTTGAATACCGCCACCCGTATCACCCGGCGCCGCAGCTCAGCAGGCCCCACCCCGCCGCAACGACCCCAGCAGCCCCGCCCGAGACCACGGGATCCAGTTGGACGCCAGACAGGACAAGCTGGCGGGCAACGTCCCACTTTTTTGACGCTCCGCGACCACGGCAAGGTTTATGTGGCAGATCTGCCACGTCTCTCGGATGGGCAGCTCATTCAAATTTTTAAGGAAGCCGAAAGTGTCCTGGAAAGCTTGAATCGCCGCCTGGCCGAACTCGATGCCCAAGGCTTTCTGAACCAGGCCGATCAAGACACTCGCATCCGGGCAACAACCAAACGGGATGTGACCGAGCGCTTTCTCAACGCGATTGGGCAGGAACAAGAACTCCGGCGCAGCAACCCTGCTCTCCGTGCCGCCGCCGGGGAATCCTTGGCGCGAGCATTCTTGGAATTGGCCCGTCATCGCCTGCCTGGCTCCACCTTTGATTCCCTCCTTCAGGAAGCACTCGCAGCCTGTGGCCCTAACGAGCAACCTGGGCTCGAGCCCTCCAGCGACGATCCTGAGATGCTCCGTCTACTTCAAGGCCCCCAAAACGAGGAAGATGGAGATCAGGTGGCGCTGAGTCTGCCAGTGGTCATCTCTAACGAGAGCTGATTGCAGCCCTCAAGCGCTCTGAAAAGGGTTGGCGGGCATCCTGGCCGTGTTGGCCAGAGCCAGGGCATCCAGCTCAGCTCTCTCCTCACTGGATAGATGCCAACCCATGGCGCCTGCCGCCACATCCACCTGCTCGATTCGCCTGAGCCCTGGAATCGGCATGGCTCCATGGGCGCGACACCAATTCAGGGCAACGGCTGCTGCAGGCACCTCCCGAGCCGCTGCAATGCGCAAAAGCCCCTGGCGCACCGCCTCGGCCCCCCGTTCGAGTCGAGCAAATAGCAGGCTTCGGGGGCCGGAAGGCTGCGGCGAAGGCTTCCCCTCGGCAGGGGCCAACCATCCAAGGGCCAAAGGGCTGTAAGCAATCAGCGTCACCCCTAGTTCACGGCACACCTCAGCAACGCCTCCAGGGAGGGCAGGCTCTGGGGCGAGGAGAGAGAACTGAACCTGAAGACTGGCCAGGTTGACACCGCGCTCGGCCAAGTGGCCATGCACCCGACGCAGCCGCTTCGGGCCAAAGTTGGAGACTCCCAACTCCGGCACTTTGCCTGCCAACACCAAATCAGCCAATCCATCCAGAAGGGGCCCTTCTTGCCATGGGGCGTAGCGGGCGGTGCTCCAATGCAGCTGGACGCGATCCAACTTGCCTTTCAGCCGTGCACAGGAAGCGGCAAACGCACGGTCGAACCCATGGCGGCCAAGACGCCATGGAAAGGGAGCCAACTTGGTGGCCAACCTGAGCGGCTGCCGACGAGCTGGTGGCAGAGCAGCACACCAGCTGCCAAGCAGGGTCTCGCTGCGACCTGAGAAGCGCCCTGTGCCGTAGGAATCTGCCGTATCAAAGAAATGGAGGCCCAAATCCACAGCCCGCTGGAACGCCGCTGCAAGTTGAGCGTCCTGATCGGGGCCATACCCCCAGAGGAATTGATTTCCCCAGGCCCAGGTGCCTACACCAATGGAGGGTGGATCCGTAGCAAGAGAAAACATGCGGCGCCCTCAGGCTGAACGGGCCATGATGCAATCTTCACTGCCAGTCTGGTCTGTGGTCACAGCCTCCACCCGCACTTCCGGCGAACCCCCACCGGCTGGGAGAGATCCTGTCCAGGCCCGGGAGCAGATTCCCTCAGATGCCAGTCAAGATCCTGTGTTGTGCAGTCATTGCGGGCGAACGGCCAAAAACGGAATCGCCTGCCAGGGAATATGCGTAGCCGACTCCGGCTACTGATTTGTTGATTGTTGCAGGGTATGCAGTTTGATGGCGATGTGCCCTAGAGAGCCGGCAAAGCTTAAGATTTGCTTTAGGGTCCACGCAACTGAAGGCGAGACGTCGTGACCCACCCCAGCTCTCTGCTGATCGCCATGGCCCTCTTCGGGCTGATGGTGGTTGAGATTGCAACGCGTCTCCATGCCACAGCTTGAGTAGACGCCTCAAGGGCAGCCAAAGCTTCAAAAGGCAAATGCCCTGCGCCGAATGACGGCTTTCCCCATCCAAAGGCCTGAGTTTCGTCCTACAAAGAGTCGGTGCTGCTTGCAGATTTGGTGAAGGTCTTCCACCACAACAACGAGCACTTGATCTGCCTCTCGTCCGAAGAGGCCGCTTTGCTGCTGGATCTCTGTCATGCAGGCGTGATTTCGGACCATCTCTCACCGGCAAGGAGCCGGCGCAAACGCCTGGAGAGCCTGGTGGGCGATCTTCAAGCGGCTCTGCATGGCCCAGCCCAAGCGTTCTGGCGCACGTTCGCCAAGACCGGTCAAGCCAGGTGAGAGCTGATCTGTCTCTGTTCAAGGCGGCACCCAGATTCGAACTGGGGATAAAGGATTTGCAATCCTCTGCCTTACCACTTGGCCATGCCGCCACGGGAGAAACTCCCTGAGGTGGATCGTATCAGCCATGGCACACCTCACCGTTTGCTGGTGCTGAGCAATGGCCACGGCGAAGATTTGATTGCGCTGCGGGTGTGCGAGGCCTTGCGTCGCCTTCGGCCGAAACTGCCCATGGCTGTGCTCCCGCTTGTGGGCGAGGGAGGTGCCTTTGCTGCTGCCCCCCAGGAGCTCGACTTAGAGCGGCTCGGCCCTTGCCTCCCCTTGCCCAGTGGTGGATTCAGCAACCAGAGCGTTCGAGGACTGCTCCAGGACGTGGCAGCGGGGTTACCTCGCACAACGCTGCAGCAGCTGCAGGTGGTGCGTCGCTGGGGAGCTGCGGGCCAGCCCATCTTGGCGATCGGGGATCTGCTCCCCCTGGCCATGGCCTGGCTGAGCGGCGGCCCCTATGGCTTCATCGGCACTCCCAAAAGTGATTACACCTGGAGAAGCCCCTCCCCTGCAGGGTGGTCTCCATCCCCTTTGGCTGATCGCTACCACCGATGCAAAGGCAGTGAATGGGATCCCTGGGAGTGGGCGCTGATGGCCCATCGCCATTGCCGGTTGGTGGCGGTGCGTGATGCGCTCACGGCCAGGGGATTGCGGAGCCACCACGTCAGAGCTCTGGCTCCCGGCAACCCCATGATGGATGGCTTCGAGGCGAAGGAGCTTCCCACTTCCCTCCGCCATGACCGCAGAGTGCTGCTGTTGCCAGGCAGCCGTCTTCCAGAGGCCCTGGGCAACTTCAAGCGGCTTCTGATCGGCCTCCCCCATCCAAGCCAATGCGACTCTCTAGGAGGCGTCTCCGTGCTGGTGCCCATCAGCCAGGGACTGAATCGCTCTTCTGAGTTGGCCGCAGTCATGGCGGAGGCGCACTTCAAACCGGTGTCCCCCCCTCTCCTTAGCGAAGCCGAAGGCTGCTGGAGCAAAGGTTCTCTGCGCGTCCTCTTTGGGGTCGGCCGCTTTGCCAGCTGGGCCCTTTGGGCTGAGGTGGGCTTGGCCACAGCCGGAACCGCTACGGAGCAATTGGTTGGACTCGGGTTGCCCGCCCTGTCCCTCCCCGGGGCTGGGCCGCAATTCACGGTGGGGTTCGCCCGGCGGCAGAGCCGGCTGCTGGGAGGCGCCGTTGAACCTTGCAAAACCCCAGGACGAATGCAGATGCGATTGCTCGAGCTGCTTGAAGACGCCAGCGCCAGAAGCAGGCTGGGCAGAAAGGGGAAGCAGCGCATGGGCCCAGCCGGGGGCAGCGAGGCTTTGGCACACCTGATCGTGGCTCGCCTGTTGTACGACGATTCGGCCTTGCCCGCCAGCCGCGCAGGATGATGCCCATACCTTTCTCGGCATGGTGATGGCTGCAGTTCCCGATCGGCAATACAACGTTGCCTGCGGGCATCTGGCGAGCTGGTTGGGGATCAGCCTGGCCTCCGCCCGGCGGCGAGTCGATATCCGGGCTGCCCAACTGGGACTCAGCGATACGGCCGCACGCATCGCTTTGGCCGAACAGATGCTGGCGGAAGCCAGGGCCTCCGGCATCGACACCCAGGCCCTTCTGGATGCCCAGCTCGCTGCCCTCAGCAGCGAGGAAAACTTCATGACAGAGGACTAGCTCCGCTGGCGAGCCGCTCAGTGTTCAAACACCGAGCCAAAACGCTGCCGATCCAATGCCGCAAACACGGGCACGCAGGCAAAACACTGCTGAGCCAACTCCCAACGCTCCTCTCGGCGGAGCATGCTCTCCAGCCGTGAGCGGGCTGGGAGGAGCCAGCGAACATCGCCAGCGGCATACGCCAGCTGGGCCGGGCTGAGTTCTTCCACCCTTCCCCAATCGGAACTCTGGGCCTGCTTGTCAAGTTCCACTCCCACCAATTCATTCACCACTTCCTTGAGTCCATGGCGTGGCGCGTAGGTGCGTCCCAGGCGACTGGCGATCTTGGTGCAGAAAATCGGATTCACAGCAATGCCGAGGTTTTCAGCCAGGGCGGCAACATCAAAGCGAGCGAAGTGAAACACCTTCTCCACCGCCGGATTTTCGAGGAGGTTCTTCAGCCGCGGGGCTTCATGCTGGCCCCGGGCCAGACGGATGCAGCACACCCGATCCTCCGCATCGCAAATCTGCACGAGGCAGAGCCGGTCACGGCCATGCATCAACCCCATAGCTTCCGTATCCACAGCCAGGCCTGCCGCCTGCCCGAAGAGTGCCAGCCACTCCTCATCGAGGTCGCCGTCGAATACGGCAAAACGGGCTGGCGGCGGGGAGGTTTTTGCAGAACCGCTGGTTGCAGGGCCAACGGTGGGTTGGCCAGCGGAAGGAGCCTCGGTCATCGCCACCATGTCAACTGATCCCATGCTGGGCCATTGCCAAGCCGTCCTCCGCTGGCCCCAACAGTCCGCAATCCAGGCGAGAATCCATCACGGTTTGCAGCGTTTTGATGGCCCCCCTTGGCTCCACCCTGCTGCTCACCTTGTTGCTTGCGATTGGGCTGGTGTTTTTCCTGCGCGCCGCCAGCAAAGACCGCACAACGGTGGTGGATGTGCAATCACCCCGTCCCGCCCTGGAAGTGCTTGAAGGGTTGGTGGCCTGGCTGAAGCAGAGGGGATGGCATCCCACCGCAAAGGATCCACAGCGGCAAGTGCTCTCCTTTTCGGGTCAAGTGCAGGCGAGTCTTGCCCTGGCAGTGCTGCTCTCTTGCCTGGCGAGCCTCGGGGCCGTCAGCCTCGGCCTTGTGCTCCACCAGCTCTTTCCTGCGGTGGGCTGGTGGGTTCTCGCCCTGGCCCTCCTCGGGCCGTTGGCCGGGCGGATTTACTGGCGGCGGGCCTCTCGCCCAGAGAGCCTCGAACTCCGGCTCATCAATGAGTCTGCCGGTGGAGGGAGCACCCTTCGTTTGCGGGCCCATCGAGACGAACTCATCGCCATGGAGAAGGAATTGGGGCCCTCCCTTGGGCTGGCCAGTGACGGCCGCCTGCTGAGTTCACCCATCTGACCCATCGATCCATGCTCTCTTTCCTGTCCAGACAAGGTCGAGGGTTGGTTTTGGCCACCCTGGCTCCCACATTCAGCTTGGCGTTGTCCAGCCCTTTCCTGGCTTCCGCCCCTGCTGGAGCTCAACAGGTCCGCACCCAAGGAACAACCTATGCGTCCTCCGGACAAAATGTTCTCGCGTCTCGAAGTCCAGGGGCTGTGGATCCCCTGACGGGTGTGCGCAGCCGGATGCAAAAGGATTGGATTGGGCTTCGTACGGTTGATCCCAACACCCCAATCCTGGTGATGGCTGGCCACGCCGATTCCCAGGGGATTGCCGGCTCCGGCACCAGCGGAGAGGCCGTGGGTGTGCTCGGCGCCGCCCCGATGATGCAGGGCATCAGCGACGAGCACTACTGGAATCTTGTTCTCGCCCATGCTGTGGCCACCCTGGGACGGGCACGTGGATTGCGGATCGACTTCTACAAGCCCCCAGTGCGCACAATCCTTGATCCAGACCATCCAGGAACAAACTGGAGTGTGGGGCGGCAACACGCCCTCTCCGATGGCTACGCCTTTGAGATTCACTTTGATGCCTATGGTCCTTCTGGAGTGGGCTCCGGTCTGATTCCCCCACTCCACAGGCCCTTCAGCCGCATTGACGAGAGCCTGGCCCAGGAATTCGGGGCTTATCCGATGAATTTTCGCGATCGTCTCGGTGCACCCAAGCGAGGCGTAGCCATTCTTGAACTCGGCAAGCTGGAAGGAAGATTGGAGGCCTCGCTCCGCGATCCCCGAACTCGCCAGCGAACCGTGCAACTCCTCGCCCAACGGGTCGTCCAGGCCCTGGAGATCGGCCTGGGCCGCAGGTCTGACGGCAGGCCTGCGGCCCAGGTCAGTTCACCGCCTGCAACGCTGCGCAGCGGCTCTCCAGTGACGCGTCTTCCAGCCAGTTTTGAGGGCGAGTGAACACTTCTGTGAGCAGCGCCTCCCTGCTCCCGGTCTCTGGCACATAGGCATATTCCCAACGCACCAAAGGAGGCAACGACATCAAGATGGATTCAGTTCGGCCATTGGTTTGCAATCCGAAGATCGTGCCCCTGTCGAAGACCAAATTGAATTCCACATATCGCCCGCGCCGATAGAGCTGAAACTGACGCTCTTTCTCCCCCCAAGGAAGGGATTGCCGACGTTCCACAATCGGGATGTAGCTCGGTAGAAAAGCCTCTCCACAGGATTGGGCGAGACGAAACAACTTCTCCCAGTTTTGCTGGATCGGGCCAATGGCCCGTGAGGTCACAGCTGCTGGCCCCTCAGGATCTGGCCCCTTGTAGAGCACGCCGCTGGTGTCTTGATAGTCATAGAAAATGCCGCCGACTCCTCGAGTCTCGCCGCGGTGCTTGAGGTAGAAGTACTCATCACACCAGAGTTTGAAGACCGAGTGGTAGGCCGGATCAACCGCCCCACAGGCGGCCTTGAGGGTGCCATGAAAGTGTTTGGCATCCTCCAGGAAGGGGTAATAGGGCGTGAGATCCGCTCCTCCCCCAAACCACCAGACAGGTCCTGCCTCGAAGTAGCGGTAGTTGAGATGCACGGTGGGCACCCATGGGCTGCGGGGGTGCAGCACCATCGACGTACCAATCGCAAACCAGGGGTGCCCCTTGGCCTCGGGGCGCTGATTCAAAATCGCGGGGGGAAGTTCCTCTCCCTGGACCTCTGAGAAATTCACGCCGCCCTGCTCAAACACCCGGCCTGCCTTCATCACCCGCGAGCGACCGCCCCCGCCTTCCGGACGCTCCCAGGTTTCCTCCAGGAATCGTTTCTCTCCATCCAGTGCTTCCAGCCCAGCACAGATCGAATCCTGAAGCCCCATCAGCAGATCCCTGGCCCGACTCCTAGACGCAGCCGGGGGCGTCTCGTTGGGGAAGGAGGTGGCCATCGAGGGGGGTGACTGGAGATTCCCCAACCTTCCCAGTCCATTGGGGTGATCCACAACCCATCGAGAGGCTCTGTCACCCCAGCTGGTCTCTAGGATCCCGACCAACCGCCGGGAAGGATTGTTTCGCCCATGTCTTCAGCTAGCACCGATCCGGGGCTCGATCCATCCCTGAGCGAGATTGAGCATCAGGCGATCGAGGCCCTGAAGCCCCTCAGAGATGCGGGCACGGATCGGTCGTTATTCGAGCTTGGCTGGATCAATAGTGTTCGGGTGCAGGGAACGCGCGCGATCTTCCGGTTGGCACTCCCCAACTTTGCTGGTGGCCAACGGGACCGCATCGTTGCGGAAGCGCGGGGGGCACTTCTGGCGGTCGCTGGGATTGATGACGTGCAGATCGAGCTGGCTCCCCCCCCCTCTTCAGGAGCCATTGGGGCGGCAGGCCATGGCTCCTCTCCCGGCACCGGTGTGCCCACTCGCCAGGCCATTCCTGGTGTGCGGCAGGTGATTGCCGTGAGCAGCGGCAAGGGCGGTGTTGGCAAAAGCACCGTGGCTGTCAATTTAGCCTGTGCTTTGGCTCGGAAAGGCCTGCGAGTGGGCCTGCTCGATGCCGATATTTATGGTCCGAATGCTCCCACGATGCTTGGCGTTGCAGGCAGGGTGCCAGAGGTGCGCGGCAGCGGCTCCGATCAGGTGTTGCAACCGATTGAGACCTGCGGACTAGCCATGGTGTCGATGGGCCTGCTGATCGAAGACAACCAGCCAGTGATCTGGCGTGGGCCGATGCTCAACGGCATCATCAGGCAATTTCTCTATCAGGTGGAGTGGGGGGAGCGGGATGTGCTTGTGGTTGACCTTCCACCCGGCACGGGCGACGCCCAGCTCAGCCTGGCCCAGGCTGTGCCTATCGGTGGCGGCATCGTCGTCACCACGCCCCAACAGGTCTCTCTTCAGGATGCCCGGCGGGGTCTGGCGATGTTTGTGCAGATGGGCGTGCCCGTGCTGGGAGTTGTGGAAAACATGAGCTGGTTTCTCCCCCCCGATTTGCCGGATCGGCGTTACGCCCTCTTCGGCAGCGGTGGAGGCGCACGGCTAGCGGATGAAGCTGGTGTTCCCCTCCTGGCCCAACTGCCGATGGAACTCCTCGTGCGGGAAGGTGGGGATGAGGGCCGTCCGATTGTGCTTGCTCACAGCTCATCGGCGACGGCCCAGGCTTTCGAGGCTCTGGCCGAGACGCTTAGTCATCGCCTGTCGCTCGATGGAGCGACGGTTTAACCCCCATGGTGGCTCTCGCTGAGCATCGCCGCACCAGCAGCCGGACCCCCTCCCGCCAGCTGAGGCTCAAAGTCGACTCCATCGACTGGATCCTTTGGGGGGTTCCGCTCATGCTTTGTTTCTTGGCGGGAATCCTGATCGCCAGCACCCAACGGCAAGCCGATTACGCCGATTGGTATCAACACTGGATTACGGCGGCTGTCGGCATTGTGCTTGCCCTCTTCACGGCTCGGCTCCCCCTGGATCGGCTGCAGCTGGTGCAATGGCCTCTCTACATGCTCACCAACGTGAGCCTCTTGGCGGTGCGATTTGTGGGCACCTCCGCCCTGGGTGCCCAGCGTTGGATCAACATCGCTGGTTTTCATGTGCAGCCCTCGGAATTTGCCAAGGTGGCTGCCATTTTGTTGCTTGCGGGACTGTTGGCCCGCTATCCGGTGGAGAGGCCGGTGGATCTGATCAGACCCATGGCCCTGATCAGCATTCCCTGGGCTTTGGTGTTTGTGCAACCCGATCTGGGCACCTCCCTGGTTTTTGGAGCCATCCTGCTGGTGATGCTCTTCTGGGCAGGTTTGCCAGCCAGCTGGTTGCTGCTTCTGTTGTCCCCTCTCATCGCGGCCATCCTCTCCGGGGTTGCCCCCTGGGGGCTAGCCATCTGGGTCCCCTTGATGGCCCTGCTCGCCTGGCGATCCCTGCCTTGGAGGCGGATCGGTCTCGCAGTGGTCACGGCTGTGCAAGTCCTCTTCGCTGCCATCACCCCCCAACTCTGGAATCACGGACTGAAGGATTACCAACGGGAACGGCTCGTGCTCTTTCTTGATCCTGCCAAGGATGCCCTCGGTGGGGGGTACCACCTTCTCCAAAGCAAGGTGGGAATTGGTTCGGGCGGGCTCTGGGGAACGGGATTAATGCATGGCCAGCTCACCAAGTTGCGTTTCATCCCTGAGCAGCACACCGATTTCATCTTCAGTGCCCTTGGAGAGGAAATGGGCTTTGTCGGCACCACCTTGATCGTGGCAGCGTATGTGGTGCTCTGCTGGCGGTTGTTGAACATCGCCATGCACGCCCGCACGGACGTGGAATCCCTCGTTGTGGTGGGGGTGGGCGCGATGCTGATGTTTCAAGTGGTGGTGAACATCTGTATGACCATTGGCCTCGGTCCGGTCACCGGGATCCCCCTGCCATGGCTGAGCTATGGACGCTCGGCCATGCTCGTGAATTTCCTTTCTATCGGCTTCTGTGCCTCTGTGAGCCGTCGAAGCCGCCTCAGCCAGCGCTGGAGGTGAACTTCGTCACCCTCAGGCACCAACTCTGCAGTGGAGTTCCGCAAGGCCGCTGCGATGAAGATTGTGTGCGCCGCCTATGGTGGGCTGCCCTTGCCACCCTCCAAGAGGATCTGCTCCTCAAAGACACCACCCCTCTCCAGGGGGTGTGGTTGGCCTCGCCCCTGCCGGCGCTCTACGAACCAGAGCTGCTTCTGCACCTTGGCGGTTGGATCTGGATCCCGGCAGGACTTCAGGAAGTGCTGCCCCAAAACCAACCCCTGCTCCCGGCCGGTGGAGAGGAGCCCGCCAAAATGAAAGCCCATGGGGGATTCCAACGGCTTCCCCTGCGTCAGGAAGATGGCAACGACCCCCTGTTGGTGTTGATCACGCCACGCTTGCAGGTGGCACTGCTGCTGGATGGTCCCCCCTTGGCCCGCCGGCTGGTTGTGCGCTTTGAGGCCTCTGTGATCACTCGGGCGCTGCAGGGGCTGGACGAGCGCCTGAGCGAGGATGACCCAGCGGCGGCGGTTCGCTTCAGGCAGCGGCTGAAGGCTCTCGGCCCTCTCCACAATGATCCCGCTTTAGGGACACGCTTCTGGCCCCTCCTCGCAGAGCGTGTCGCTGCCATTGCTCCGAGCGTCACCTTGCAGCCCGTGGAACCAGCCTCCGGGGCAAGTTCGGCAGCCTCGAAAGAGGATGTGGCCGCAGAGCTGGCTCTCCTTGAGGCGCTCACCCATGAGGTGCGCACACCACTGGCCACCATCCGCACGCTGATCCGCTCCCTGCTGCGCCGCACCGATCTGCCTTCCGTCGTGCGTCAGAGGCTGGAGCAAATCGATGGGGAGTGCACCGAGCAGATCGATCGCTTCGGGCTGATTTTTCTGGCGGCCGAACTCCAGCGACAACCTGGACGCGGCCAACCCCTTGCAGCCAGTGAGTTGGCGCGCACGGATCTCAGTGCGTTGCTGCGCCATCTGGAGGGACTCTGGCAGCGACAGCTGAGCCGTCGCGACCTGAAGCTCACACTTTCCATGGCGGAGGATCTTCCCCCTGTGCTCAGTGATCCGGTGCGGTTGGAAACGATGCTGGGGGGGCTGATGGATCGCTTCTGCCGCACTCTCCCTGCAGGAAGCCATGTGTGGTTGCGGCTCCACCCCGCCGGCCAACGATTGAAACTGCAGCTGAGCAGTGATGATCCCGCCCCCCGCAGAGCTCACCCCACAGCGGAGGCCCACAAGGAGAGTGCCCGAGTGGGCCCGGTGCTCAGCTGGAATCCCACCACTGGAAGCCTGAACCTGAGTCGACAGGCCACCCAACTCCTCTTCCATCGCCTTGGGGGACGCTTCACAGAACGGGGGGGCTCGAGTCTCACGGTGTTCTTCCCCCTGGCGGAGCGAGGGGGATAGGGGCGGTTTGTTGACGGGGTGTGAAGAGTGACGCCGCCGTGTTCATTCCGTCAAAAGCACGGTGCTAGCTTCCGCCTGTAACGGACAGCAGAGCCATGCCAGCAACGGCCCTCAACGGTCAACTTCCGAAATACATCGGCAGCACAGGCGGTCTGCTGAATGCCGCTGAAACCGAAGAGAAATACGCCATCACCTGGACGAGCCCCTCAGCTCAGATTTTTGAGTTGCCCACCGGCGGCGCAGCAGAAATGAATGCTGGGGAAAACATCATGTATTTCGCCAGGAAGGAGCAGTGCCTGGCCCTCGGCACCCAGCTCCGCACCAAATTCAAGCCCAAGATCGAAGACTACAAAGTCTATCGAATTTATCCTGGAGGGGATGTGGAATTCCTTCATCCCAAAGATGGTGTTTTCCCTGAAAAAGTTAATGAGGGCCGTCCAATCGTTGGCCACAACCCGCGGCGGATTGGTGAAAATCAAAATCCTTCCAATCTGAAGTTCACAGGCAAAACTCCCTACGACTCTTAACCTTCATCTGATCCCCATGTCGTGAATGAAGGCGGCGGGGACGAATCCCGCCGTTTTTTTTGCCAGCCCCCTGATGCTGCATGCCCATGCCAGGCCTTGATCTGAAAGCAGATCGCTCCGCCTATCTCGCCAAGGTGCAGGAGGGGTGCACATTCATCCCCCTATGGAAATGCTGGCCCGCAGATCTGGAAACACCGCTCACCACCTGGCTCAAGGTGGGTGCTGGTGGAAACCGGGGGGTGCTGTTGGAGTCAGTGGAGGGAGGCGAGCAGCTCGGCCGCTGGAGCTTTGTGGTGAGTGACCCTCTCTGGACCCTCACCTGCCGTGGCGAACACGCAGAGCGCCATTGGCGCGACGGTCGGCTAGATGAACTGGCCGGCAACCCCTTCCTGTTGCTCCGTCAGTGTTTGGCCCCCATCCGGCCGGCCCCCGTGCCCCACCTACCCCCGGTGGGGCAGTTGTTTGGTTGCTGGGGATATGAGCTGATCCACTGGATCGAACCCACGGTGCCTGTGCATCACCCACCACCAGGGGCTCCGCCAGATGGCTGCTGGATGCTTGCAGACAGCCTGCTGGTGTTCGACCAGGTGAAACGTCAGATCACCGCTGTCGCCTATGCCGATCTCAGTGCGGGGGCTGAACCAGAGCAGGCCTGGAACCATGCTGCAGCCAGGATTTCCCTGCTCGAAGCCCAGATGCATGAGCCCCTACCCCCAGGGATCGCTCCTTTGGACTGGCACGAGGTCAGTGCAGCCGACCCCAGCCAGGGGCTGAAGAGCCGTAGCAACTGGCAACAGCAGGACTTTGAGCGGGTCGTGCAACGGGGACGGGACCACATTGCGGCAGGAGATGTGTTTCAGCTGGTGCTCAGCCAGCGACTGGAAACAAGAGTTTCGCGAGATCCCTTTGATCTCTACCGAAGCCTGCGAATGGTGAATCCATCGCCCTACATGGCGTTTTTCAATTTCAACGACTGGTACCTCATCGGCTCCAGCCCGGAGGTCATGGTGAAAGCGGAGCCCCAGTCAGAAGGCCGCATCCGCGCTTCTGTCCGACCGATCGCGGGCACCCGACCTCGAGGTGCCGATGCGGACGAGGATAGAAAGCTGGAAACCGAGCTGCTTGCCGATCCGAAAGAGAGGGCTGAACATGTCATGTTGGTCGATCTGGGCCGCAACGATCTGGGCCGGGTCTGCCGACCTGGCACGGTGAAGGTCACCGAATTGATGGTGATTGAGCGCTACTCCCACGTCATGCATATTGTCAGTCAGGTGGAAGGGGAACTGGAAGCCAACCATGATGTTTGGGATCTACTCATGGCCTGTTTCCCTGCAGGGACGGTGAGCGGAGCACCGAAAATCCGTGCCATGCAATTGATCCACGATCTTGAGCCCGATGCTCGAGGTCCCTACGCTGGTGTTTATGGGGCTGTGGATCTGAACGGCGCCCTCAACACAGCCATCACCATCCGTTCCATGGTCGTGCTCCCTGAGCCTCAGGGGGCCTGGCGAGTGTTGGTGCAAGCCGGTGCTGGGATCGTCGCAGATTCTCAGCCTGAAATGGAATACCAGGAAACTCTCAACAAGGCCCGTGGCATGCTCAAGGCTCTGGCCTGCCTGCAGTGGCCCCATTCTCAGGATCCATGAGCGGCCCCCTGCTCACCAAAGGCTTTGAGGTGGAGATGTTCACCGGGAGGCGGGATGGCACGGTGGAGGGGTGTGCGGCAGAGGCCGCATCCGCTCTGGAAGGTTTCGTAACCGAACCGGACAACCGAAATTTGGAGTACACCACACCCCCAGATGCCGACTATCACCGGCAATTGGGCTATCTGCTTGCCCCCCGCCAACAACTCAGGAGCTGGCTGGCCCCGCGGGATCTCACCCTTCTTCCCGGCAGCACCTTGAGCTTGGGAGACAGCAGCCGTTTCGTGCGCTCCGATCCTGAAAACCAATACCACAGCTCCATTGAGCGGCTTTACGGCACCAGGGTTGTCACCGCGAGCGTGCACATCAACCTAGGCATGGAGGCCATGGATCCCCTCTTTGCAGGCCTGCGGCTTCTCCGCTGTGAAGGGGCTCTGTTGTTGGCCCTCAGCGCCAGCTCACCTTTTCTGGACGGCCAAGCGACTGGGGCGCAATCACAACGGTGGTTGCAATTTCCTTTGACACCCCCAGAGGTGCCCCTTTTTCACGACCATAGCCATTATGTGATCTGGATGCGAGAGCAACTGGCCAAGGGCAGCATGTTGAATGTTCGACATCTGTGGACCTCCGTGCGACCCAACGGGGATCGTCGTCCAGAGTCTCTCAACCGTCTGGAGATTCGCATCTGCGATCTGATCAGCGACCCCCGCTTGTTGCTTGCCGTCACAGCGTGGGCTGAACTGAGGCTGCTTCAGCTGATGGGAGCGCCCCAAAGCCATGACCCTCTGATGGCAAGCACTCTCAGCCCGACTGAGCTGGCCAGCCTGGCCGACCAGAACGACAGGGCAGCCGCCCAGAGCGGCTTGGACGCGACGCTTTGTCACTGGCGCACTGGCGAGCCGATCAAGGCCAGGGAGTGGTTGAACCAGGAGCTGACCGCCATGGCCCCGATCGCCCAAACCCTGGCCCTTCAGACCATCCTTGAGCCATTGAACGCTGTGCTGACCATGGGGAGCGAATCGATACGCTGGTTGGAGCGTTACCGGGCTGGAGAACCCATCGATCGCATCCTTGCTACGGAAGCCATGGCCATGGAAGCCAGAGATGCCTCCCTTTGGGCACAGTTCGCCACAGACCACGCCCACTCTTTGGGATGATCATGGCTGCAGCCTCCGCCACACCACCTATGCGGGAGCAGCCCGCCTCAATTCAACGCCAGGCACCGGAAGTGCCCTTACGCACGACACGCCTGCTGGTCGAGCGGCTTGAGCTGGTGGAAGATCTGTGGCTCTCGGTTCTTCACAGTGAATGTCCTCCAGGCCAGGTGGAGCGACTGATTCGTTTAAAAGAGCTGAGTGGCCGGTTTGACCCCCAAGAGGATGGGGGCCACAGTCAACCCAGCAGCGCAGGCGTCAATGTTGAGGGCATTGACAGGGTGATTCGTGAGATGGATCTGGCCGATGGCATCGCAGCCGCACGGGCGTTTTCTCTCTATTTTCAACTCATCAATATTATTGAGCAACACATTGAGGAGAACACCTACGTCGAAAGCTTGCGCCAGGGCGGCGCTTTGGGTCAGTGGGACCCCTTCGTCCCCCCCCTGGCAAACCAGAGTGAGCCTGAGACCTTTCGCCAGCTTTTTGAGCGTTTGCGCGCCCTCAATGTCCCACCCAGCAGCCTAGAAAATCTTCTGCGTGAGCTAGATATTCGCTTGGTCTTTACTGCCCATCCAACGGAAATTGTTCGCCACACCGTGCGCCATAAGCAGAGACGGGTAGCATCGCTGATCGATAAATTGGAAGAATCCACGAATGTGGATGATCAAGCCCTATTGCGCCAACAACTCGAAGAAGAAATCCGTTTGTGGTGGCGCACGGACGAGTTGCATCAATTCAAGCCTTCTGTACTGGACGAGGTTGAATTTGCCCTCCACTATTTTCAGCAAGTCTTGTTTGATGCCTTGCCCCAGCTGCAACAGCGCATCCGATCCGCGCTGAAAGCGAGTTATCCCGATGTTGAACCTCCTCGTGAAGCCTTCTGCACCTTCGGATCTTGGGTTGGTGCTGACCGAGATGGCAACCCATCTGTTACCCCAGAAATCACATGGCGGGCCGCCTGTTATCAGCGCCAATTGATGCTTGACCGTTACGTCAAAGCCGTGACCGAATTGCGCGATCAGCTCAGCATCTCCACGCAATGGAGTCGGCCCACCCCCGCGCTATTGGAATCGTTGGAGATGGATCGGTTGCGCTTTCCTGAGGTCTACGAAGAGCGGGCAGCTCGCTACCGCCTGGAACCTTACCGTTTAAAACTAAGCTATGTGCTAGAGCGCCTCCATCTGTCCGAGAAGCGGAATCACCAGCTCGCGGAGGCCGGTTGGGAATCCCCTCCAAGTGAGCCCCCAAGTCCTCAAAGCCGTATGGCTGGCGGCCTATCTCAAGCGCCAATCTCACAAGAGCTCCATTACGCCTCCGAAGAAGAATTCCGCAACGATCTCGAGCTGATTCGCAATAGCCTGCAGGCCACCGGGCTTCATTGCGAGAGCCTCACGGCCCTGCTGAGCCAAGTGCATATTTTTGCCTTCTGCCTGGCCAGCATGGATATTCGCCAGGAAAGTACACGCCACAGCGACGCCATCGACGAACTCACCCGCTACCTACAGCTCCCCATTCCCTACGGCGCAATGGAGGAAGCGGAGCGGGTGGAGTGGCTGTTGGCCGAATTACAAACACGACGTCCCCTGCTGCCAGCAGCCGCGACCTGGAGTGGGCCAACGGCCGAAACCTTTGCCGTGTTTCAGATGTTGCAAAGACTCCAACAGGAGTTTGGCTCGCGCATCTGCCGCACCTATGTGATCTCGATGAGTCACACGGTTTCTGATCTGCTTGAGGTATTGCTGCTGGCGAAGGAGGCCGGGCTGGTGGATCCAGTGGAGAAACGATCCCAGCTGCTGGTGATCCCACTGTTCGAAACCGTGGAGGATCTGCAACGAGCGCCAGCTGTGATGGGTCGACTCTTTCAAGAGCCCTTCTACAGGGAGTTACTGAGATCGGAAAGTCAGGCGCCGTTGCAGGAGGTGATGCTTGGCTATTCAGATAGCAACAAAGATTCAGGATTCCTCTCCAGCAATTGGGAGATTCACCGCGCTCAGATCGCTTTGCAGCAGCTAGCCACTGAACATTCGGTCTGCTTGCGAATTTTTCATGGCCGCGGCGGATCCGTGGGGCGTGGTGGCGGCCCGGCCTACCAAGCGATTCTCGCCCAACCGAGCGGCACGCTTTGCGGACGGATAAAAATTACTGAACAAGGAGAAGTACTCGCCTCAAAATATTCCTTGCCAGAGCTTGCTCTCTACAATCTTGAGACAGTTTCGACTGCCGTCCTGCAGAGCAGTTTAGTGAGCACGCGGATTGATGACACCCCCAGCTGGAATGAACTAATGGGTCGCCTGGCCTCTCGTTCCCGAGAACACTACAGAGCCCTGGTTCACGACAACCCCGATCTCGTAGCCTTTTTCCAACAGGTGACGCCGATTGAGGAGATCAGCAAGCTTCAGATTTCAAGCCGACCGGCAAGACGGAAGAGTGGGGCCAAGGATCTCTCAGCCCTGCGCGCCATCCCCTGGGTCTTTGGCTGGACCCAGAGTCGATTTCTTCTACCAAGTTGGTATGGAGTTGGCACAGCTCTAGAGGAAGAATTGAGCCATGATCCAGAGCAGATCGAGCTGCTGCAACTGCTCTATCAGCGATGGCCATTTTTCCGAATGTTGATCTCGAAGGTGGAGATGACTCTCTCCAAAGTGGATCTTGATCTTGCCAAGCACTACGTCACCAACCTGGGTCGTCAAGAAAATCGGGAAGCTTTCGGCAAGATCTTTGATTCGATCGCCGCAGAATTTTCCCTTACTCACCGATTGATTCTGCTGATTAGCAACCACCGACGACTGCTGGATGGCGACCCCGCTCTGCAGCTTTCAGTGGATCTGCGCAACCGCACCATCATCCCCCTCGGTTTTCTGCAGGTGGCCTTGCTGAGAAGGCTGCGAGATCAAAATCGTCAACCGCCCATCAGTGAGGCCTCCAGTGAAGGAGCCGTGGCCGAGAATGGTCACACTTACAGCCGCAGTGAACTCTTGAGAGGTGCCCTGCTAACGATCAATGGCATCGCTGCGGGGATGCGCAACACCGGCTGACGTTCGAGATCTTTCTTTGTTGCTTCCCTTCCGCACCCCATCACCTTCCAGCCCCCTGCAAGAAGGCTATGGCCTCCTGGTCCAACCCAGTTTGCAGGTAGAGGCTCTCAATCAGCTCCTCAAGAGCTGTGGAGAGCAGCCCCGAAGTGCCGATCTCTGGAACCACGTGATTCGTCAGAGCGCTTGGCATCTTGTTGTGCAGAATCCTCAAGGTTGCTGGGTGGGGTTTATCCGCGCCACCAGCGACAGAGCTCTCAATGCCAATCTCTGGGACCTCCTCACCGTTCCCGATGAGCCGGCCAGGGAAGAGGTGATCAGGGCGCTGGTGGTGGCGGCCCTGGAGCGTCTTAGGCGGGAGCTCAGTGGCTGCAGCATCTCCATCTCTGCCCCGAAAGAGGCCCTTGCCGCTCTCAAACAGGCCGGATTTGTCATCGATCCCGGAGGAATTCGTGCTATGGGCCTCAGGCTGAAGGACAAGGATGATGGCCAAAAGGCATGAGCGTCTTGCAACCACCCTTCAAGGGCGCCTGTGAGAAGACTCGATTCCCCCTGTTCCGGCAGGGGGGTAACGAGCATGGAGGGACTCGAACCCCCGACACTCAGAACCGGAATCTGATGCTCTATCCAACTGAGCTACATGCCCATTTCAGGCTTGCGCCTGAGGTTTGACCAATTTCAGGCAGAAGCCTGAAGTCTTACTTTACCCCTTGGCCGCCCTCACGAACCATGCGGCTGCAGCGCCTTGAACTTCAGCAGTTTCGGAACATCGAGAGCCTGAAGCTGACCCTGCAGGCTCCTCGGCTGATTGTGGTGGGAGCCAATGGTGAGGGAAAATCCAACCTGCTCGAGAGTGTGGAGCTGCTGACCAGCCTGCGCTCCCACCGTTGCAGCAGCGACCAGGATCTCATTCGCCGCGGCCAACCCGCTTGCCACATCCGCGCCACCACAGAGGAGGGGGATGGCTTGGAGCTTCAGCTCCGACGTCGTGGCGGCCGGCAGGCTCTGCGCAACGACAAAACTCTTGTTCGCCAGCTGGATCTGCTGGGGAGCTTGCGCTGCGTGGGCTTTAGTGCACTGGATCTGGCCCTGGTGCGCGGGGAGCCGGCGTTGCGCAGGCAGTGGCTGGATCGGGTGGTGATGCAACTTGAGCCGCTGTACGGCGTCCTGCTGAGCCAATACGGCCGGCTGCTGCGCCAGCGCACTCAGCTGTTGCGGCGACGCTTGAGCCATGACGGACTGCTCGATGTGTTTGATGGCCAAATGGCTGTGCTGGGCACCCGTCTGCACCGCAGGCGTCTACGGGCCCTGCAACGGCTCGCCCCACTGGCGACCCTGTGGCAGCAACGGCTGGGGGGAGGGGCTGAACGTCTCGAGTTGGTCTATCGAAGTGGAACTCCCATCTCCCCGGGTGAAAGCCAGGCTGGACTCACCGACGAGATCGTGGAGGAGGCCACCTGGCGCCTGGCCCTGGAGAGCCAGTTGCGTCAGCAGCGCAGCGAAGAGGAGCGGCTGGGACAGTGCCTGGTGGGCCCCCATCGTGATGAGGTGGAGATGTGTCTCGGAGAGCTGCCTGCCCGCCGCTATGGATCGGCTGGGCAACAGCGCACCCTGGTGCTGGCTCTCAAGTTGGCTGAGCTCGAGCTTGTGACCACGGTTGTGGGGGCTCCACCCTTGTTGCTGCTTGACGATGTGTTGGCTGAGTTGGATCCGACACGCCAGCAGCTGCTGTTAGAGGCCGTGGGTGAGGGCCATCAGTGCTTGGTGAGTGCCACCCACGTGGAGATGTTCAGCCACGGATGGTCCACAAGAGCCCAGGTGGTCGCCATGCGCGCAGGGGTTTTGGAAGAGACGAGCTGAGATCCCAGAAAAGCCCGACGGCAACCCGATCGATCAGCCTGGATGGTTTGCCCCTATGTTGGGACACTGTGTTCAACAAAACCCTGATGAATCAGAGCCTGTCTTGCCTGCATCCCAACCCGGGATGGGGCGCGGCCTCCCCCCACCCCGCTCTCTCCGCATCCGTCCCCACCACAGAAACGGTGGGCAAGCACTGCATTCTCGAGCTTTACAACTGCGACAGTGGCAAGCTCGATGACGAAGCTTTCCTCAGGGACACCATCACAAGCGCAGCCAAACGTGCTGGTGCCACTCTTTTGCATCTGATCACCCATCGCTTCGATCCGCAGGGGGTGACAGGTCTTGCCCTGCTTGCCGAATCGCATATTTCCATTCACACCTGGCCCGAATCTGGCTACGCGGCTGTGGATGTGTTCACCTGCGGGGATCACACCATGCCGGAGCGTGCCTGTCAGGTGTTAGTTGACGAGCTGGAAGCGGCCGATCACAAGCTCACCAGTTTTCGAAGGGAAACGCCCTTAGGCGTTGGTCAGGGAGATCGCGACCCTCGGTTAACGACCGCCTGAGACACGGGGTCCTCCCCCTCAACCGGGATCTCCAAGGGCTAACGCCCCTGGAGATCCCGGTTGAGTTTTCCGCTGACCAGCCCCTCCAAATCCAGCGCCACCGCATTGAATCCCAACTCCCTGAAGGCCTTGACGATGTCTTCACGGAGGGTGCCGATCGACAACCTCTGGCAAAGCGAGGCCAGGCAGGCGGCAGGGAGTTCGATTCGAGCCGTTTCTCCTTGGCTTCGCACGCGCACGTCTGCAAAACCTTGTGCTCTCAACCAAGCCTCGGCTGCCCCCACCCGCTGCAGGCGGGCCGCCGTGATGGATTCCCCGTAGGGAAAGCGGGAGGCTAGACAAGGCTGGGCAGGCTTATCCCACCACGGCAGCCCAAGGGCGCGGGACAGTTGGCGGACGCCAGCCTTTCCAATACGGGCCTCCACCAAGGGAGAACGCACGTTGTGGTCCCGGGCGGCCTGGAGGCCTGGCCGATGGTCTTGCAGGTCATCCAGGTTGACCCCGTCGAGGACTTGACGAGCCCCAGCGTTCGCACGGATTCGTGCCAACAGGCCATGGAGTTCCCTCTTGCAGGCGTAGCAGCGGTCTGGGGGGTTGCTGGTGTAAGCAGGATCAGCGAGTTCTGCAGTGGCAACCTCCCGGTGACGCAGACCCAGCCACTGGGCCTGGGAACGGGCTTCCTGGAGCAGGTGAGGCGCGAGAGCGGCTGACACGCCCGTGATCGCCAGCGCCTTCTCGCCCAAGCAGTCGGCGGCAATGGCTGCCACAAGGGAGGAATCCACCCCACCCGAATAGGCCACCACCACCTGATCACAAGCTTCAATCACTCGCCGAGCCTCGTCGAATGACTTCAACAGCTCGGAAGGGAGCGGTTCAAGGAGCGTTAGGGGGCGTTGGTCGGCCATCAAGTCATCCTGGCAATCGGCCCACCAAGCTGGGGAGCAGTCGACACCAGTAGCATCCAAGCCGATTAGTCTGGCCCATGACTCCGCCCTCCCAAACCAACAAAAGGGGCACGGGTCGCGGGATTGGCATCCGCACCGCCACGGGAAGCGATGAGCGGGCCCATGGCCAATTGCATGTGTATGACGGAGAGGGAAAGGGCAAGAGCCAGGCTGCCCTCGGGGTGGTGTTGCGCACCATCGGGCTGGGAATCTGCGAGCAAAAGCGAACCAGGGTGCTGTTGTTGAGGTATCTCAAGGGGCCAGGTCGCTCCTATGACGAAGATGCAGCGATTGAGGCACTGCAGCAGGGTTTTCCCCATCTCATCGATCAGGTGCGCACGGGCCGTGGCGAGTATTTCAGCGCCAGTGAGGCCATTCCCTTTGATCGGCAAGAGGCCCAGCGTGGATGGGATATCGCAAAGGGGGCCCTGGCAAGCAATCTTTACTCAGTGGTCGTACTTGATGAACTCAACCCTGTGATGAATCTGGGCCTTTTAGATGAGGCAGATGTTGTGCATACCTTGGCCGCCAAACCCCCGGGGGTGGAGGTGATCTGTACCGGCAGAGGGGCTCCCTCCTCTCTTGTGCAGCTGGCTGATCTGCACTCTGAGATGCGCGCCCACAGCAGCGATGCTCCAGGTTTGCAGGGAATTGAGATTTACACCGGGGAAGGCAAAGGGAAAAGCACGAGTGCCCTTGGCAAGGGTCTGCAGGCGATTGGCCGGGGCATCAGCCAAGACAAGAGCCATAGGGTATTGATCTTGCAATGGTTGAAGGGAGGAAACGGCTACACAGAAGATGCGGCGATTGCAGCGCTTCGAGAGAGCTACCCACACCTGGTTGATCATCTGCGCAGTGGTCGTGATGCCATTGTTTGGCGGGGACAACAACAACCGATTGATTACGTTGAAGCCGAGCGAGCCTGGGAGATTGCCCGGGCTGCGATCGCAAGCGGCCTCTATAAAACAGTGATCCTCGATGAGCTCAATCCCACGGTGGATTTAGAGCTTCTTCCCGTGGAGCCCATCGTGCAAACCTTGCTGCGTAAGCCTGCAGAGACAGAGGTGATCATCACCGGTCGCTGCAAAAGCCGGCCGGCTTATTTTGATCTGGCCAGCGTTCATTCCGAAATGGTCTGTCACAAGCACTATGCTGAACGGGGTGTGGACCTAAAACGAGGCGTTGACTATTAAATTAAATCAGTGGTGTGAGGATAAATAGGGCTATTGGGATTGCGATTCTCCTCCTCCAGAGCCCTTCTCTTCCTCCAGCTCCAGGAAACGCACTTCTTCTGAAGCGATGAATCGCCCGAGAAGCAGTCCCACCAACAAAGCAACGTAAAGCGTGCCCGTGATGCTTAATAGAATGGCAAATCGTTCGCCGAAGACATTGCCTGGCAGGACATCTCCATATCCCAATCCGCCAAGGGTGATGAAGCTGTAATACGTCAACCGGTCCAGCACCATCTGGTGGCTAACCTCCCCACCAAGGAGGAAAGCTCCGGGCGCGAAGGCCTGCGTGGTGGTGGCCAGCAGTCCGCCGGTTAGCCCAAGCAGCAGGTAGCCCGCTGTGGCTCCAGCCATGACCTGCCCGTTGACGCGGGGGACCCGCGCCAGAAGCAAGGCCAGTCGAACGCAAGTCATCACAAAGAACAGGGCGTCCGGCAGCAGCATGGCCTTGAAGGCAAGCGTGGCCGCTTCTCCAAAATGGATAAAAGCGAAGGTTCCAACCATCGCCATAGCAGCGACGAACCGATAGGCGAGCAGCCATAGCTGGGAAGAGCGGCCTGGTGAGATGGCCGGCAAGCTGCGAAGGGATTGGATGATGATCGAGCCCAGCAAGCCAAAAAGAATCCAGCGGTCTCTCGGATCACCACTCGCCGTGCTGGGCATCAGCAAGATGGGAAGCAGGGTGGAGATCATCAGAGGGACGAACTGGCGTTCAATCCGCAACCACCGCCCTGCGGAGAGGGCCATCAGTAGAGGGCCACGCTCGGATCCACCTCCTGACTCCAGGCCTGGATGCCGCCACTGATGTTGATGCCCTCGATGCCGTGGCGACGCAGAGCGATCAAGGCCTTGGCCGAACGGCCGCCCATTTTGCAATGCACATAGAGGGTTTTCCCCTGGGCCAGACGGCGCACTTCCTCAATGGCCTCCCCGCTCTCGATGCGATCGAGGGGGATCAAGACGGCCCCGGGGATGGCGGCGATCTCAGCTTCTGGAGGGTTGCGAACATCCAGCAGCAACAGCTCGGACGGTTCATGATCCAGCAGCGTTTTCAGCTCCTGCACGGTGATGGCTTCCACGGCACCAGCCTCCTCTTGGCCAGGGGCAGCACCGGCCACCCCACAGAACTCCTGATAGTCAATCAGCTTGTCGATCACCGGTCGTTCAGGACTCGGGCGCAGCCGCAGTTCACGGAATGTCATTCTGAGTGCGTCGAAGAGCAGCAGGCGCCCGCTGAGGGTGGTGCCAATGCCAGTGATGATCTTCACGGCCTCCGTGGCCTGAATCACGCCGATGATCCCAGGCAACACACCCACGACTCCGCCCTCCGCACAGGAGGGCACCATGCCTGGAGGCGGCGGTTCGGGGAACAGATCGCGGTAGTTGGGCCCACCTTGGTAGTTAAAAACTGTGGCCTGGCCCTCAAAACGGAAGATCGAACCGTACACATTCGGTTTGTCCAGCAGCACACAGGCATCGTTCACCAGATAACGGGTGGGGAAATTGTCAGTGCCGTCGCAAATCACGTCGTAGGAGGCCAGGATCTCCAGGGCGTTGTCACTGCTTAGCGCCGTGTTGTAGAGCTCAACCTCGCAGTGGGGATTGATCTCCAAGATGCGATTCCGTGCGGATTCGATTTTGGGTTTGCCCACCCAACTGGTGCCATGGATCACCTGCCGTTGGAGGTTGCTGGCATCGACCACATCGAAGTCGACAATGCCCAGCCGGCCCACTCCCGCCGCGGCCAGATAGAGCAGCAGGGGGGATCCCAATCCACCGGTGCCCACGCAGAGCACGGAGGAAGCCTTCAAACGTTTTTGGCCCTCCATGCCCACCTCCGGCAGGATGAGATGGCGGGAAAAGCGAGCCACTTCGTCGGGGCTCAAAGCAATGCCGCTGGTGTCGGGAGGGAGCATGAAGGCCGGCCCTTGTAAAACCTAGGTTTCCATTTTCCACATCAGGGGCTGGGGATCCCCTTCCTCAGGCAACCACCAGCAGGCCAATCCAGAGACCCCCTGGATGGCAAGAAACGCGGGGGGCACAGCCAGGGCCCGGTCGGTGGCTGAGGGCACAGGCTCCCCCACCGGATGGCTGTGAAGGCTGCCCAGCACCAGCCAGCCGCGCTGCCGCGCCCACTTTTGGGCCAAAAGCTGCTCCCGTGGATCGATCGCAAAGCGGTGGTGACGGTCCTCCGCAGGACTCCACACGTTGCGGCAGGGCCAGGCCTTGCAGACCTCCCAACGCGGGCCCAGGAGCAGAGCACAGCCCTCCTCGGGAGCCGCCGCCTGCAGCACACGCTGCAAAACGGTCAGCACCTTCCGACCGAAACGAATTTCAGCTGGCGCAGCTTGCAGCATCCCTGTAGTTTAGGACCGTAATTTCAGATGGAAGCCCTTCAGGTGATGAGTGACGCCACAACCGAAACTCCTGAGGTGAACGCCGCTGAAACCGAGAACGGTGGCGAAACCAACTTTGATTTCCAGAAACGCTACGGCGAGGTGGTGGGCAAGGTGAACGAAACGCTCGACAAAGTGGACTGGAGCCAACTCGGCAAATTCGGCAAAGCGGCCGGGATTCTCCTGGCCGTAATCATTGCCCAAATTCTAATCAAAGGTGTTCTCGACACCATTAATTTGTTGCCCATTGTCCCCGGGCTGCTTGAATTGTTGGGCCTTGTGGTAGTTGGCAACTGGGCCTGGCACAATCTCTCGACGAGCGAGAAGCGCTCTGAATTGATGTCCAGAATGGATCATCTCAAGAAAGAATACCTGGGATAAAAATTCTCCTTCTTAAGTCGATCATTTTATTGAGCCCACCAGTGCCAAAAGCATTGATTGGGCTCTATTAACATAGCCTCCACCGAATTGATTGGCATGATTTAAAATATGGTATAGCTGATAGACTTCCATCCTTTGCTGCCATCCTTCCGACAGGGGCCACTCTTCGTCGTAGCCCTCAAAAAAGGCCACCGGAAAGCCGCCAAACAAACGAGCCATGGCCAGATCCGTCTCCCGATCGCCGCGATAGACCGCTGGATCAAAGAGACAGGAACCCCCTTTTGCCAACAGGGCTCCATTGCCACTCCAGAGATCCCCGTGCACCAGGCATGGCTGGGCACGGTGCCCGTCAAGCCACTCAGGCAGACGCCGGAGAAGAGCATCGAAGTTCCCCATGGGAAGGCCCTTGCGCGCCAGCCCCTGCAGTTGGGGTCGGAGGCGACACTCGGCGAAAAAAGTGCCCCAGTTTGCCCGCCAGCCATTGGACTGAGGGGTGGCGCCAATGAAATTGTCCCGCTCCCAGCCGAAAGCCTGGGCGGGATGACCGCCCGGATCATCGACAATCAGGCTGTTGCGGTGGAGCCGGGCGAGATCAGCGCCGCATTCCGCCCATGCCCCTGTCCGCCCGTTACCCCGGGCCAGCTCCAGCCAGGGCATCACCAGCACGGCCTCCTCGCCAGCAAGGCCCACCGCCAGAGGCTTGGGAATCACCAAGGTTCGGGGCGCAACGTTGGCGAGGGCCACCAGGCCTTCGGCCTCCGCCTCCAACAGGGGAAGCTGATCAACCCGGTTCGTTTTCGCAAACAGGCGTCCCTCGCGCTCGATCTGCAAGCACCAGGCCCGGTGAATGCAACCCCCGCCCACCGGTGAGCGAGCCACCAGCTCGATCCCCAGCTGGTTGTGGAGCCAGACGGCTAGCGCATCGTCAGCGGAGCGGACCATCAGCGGCAGACGGGCCCGGCAAAAACTCTATGCTCCGGCCATGACCGATGTGCTGGTGGTGGGTGCCGGCATTGCCGGGTTGACGGCAGCGGCCCTGCTTGCCAAACAGGGGCTGTCGGTGGTGCTTCTGGAAGCTCATCACCAAAGCGGTGGATGTGCGGGCACGTTTCGCCGTGGGCCGTATGTGTTTGATGTGGGCGCCACCCAGGTGGCGGGGTTGGAGGCTGGAGGCATCCACGCTCGCCTCTTCGCACAGCTCGGCGTGGCTCCACCCGCGGCGGCCCCCTTGGATCCTGGCTGCGTGGTGGATTTGGCGGATGGTTTGCCACCGGTGGCGCTCTGGCGCGATCCCGGGCGATGGCGAACGGAACGGCAGCAGCAGTTTCCCGGCAGTGAGGGTTTCTGGGGACTGTGCGACAGGTTGCAGCGCGCCACCTGGGCCTTTGCCGATCGGGATCCAATCCTGCCGCCCCGCTCCTTGTGGGACCTGGCAGAACTGCTAAAAGCCGTCAATCCTGGCGTGCTCGCCACGGGTGTCTTCACCGCCAGCACTGTGGCCGATTTGCTCCAGCTCACCGGGGCTGCCCGGGGTGAGGGGGGGCGGCGGCTGAAGCGTTTCCTGGATCTGCAGCTCCAGCTGTACTCCCAGGAGCCAGCCGACCGCACGGCGGCGCTCTATGGAGCCACCGTGCTATCGGTGGTGCAAGAGCCCCGGGGGCTGTGGCACCTGAAGGGGTCCATGCAAGCCCTTAGCCTGGCCCTGGAGCAGGCCCTGGCGGCAGCCGGCGGGGAACTCCGGCTGCGGCAGAGGGTGCAGCGGTTGCTGCCACCAAACCAACGCGACGGGCTCTGGCGGGTGGAGGGGGAGGGGCCTGCGGGGATGCCCTTCTCGCTGCAGGCCAGGGATGTGGTGGTGAGTCTGCCCCCCCAAACCCTTCCCACCCTGCTGGGGGAGACTCTGCCGCCGGGTTACCGCCGTCGGCTGGAGGGGCTGCACGAGCCCAGTGGAGCACTGGTGTTTTACGGCGCCGTGGCGCGCCGGCACCTGTCCGCAGACACGGCCAGCCACCTGCAGCTGGACTGGTCCGATCCTGGGCCCCTGTTTGTTTCAGTGAGCCAGGAGGGCGATGGTCGGGCGCCTGTGGGGGAGGCGACGGTGATCGCCAGCGTCTTCACCCCCGCCCGGCCTTGGTTTGCCATGGAGGAGGGCACCTACCAAGCCCACAAGCAAGCAGCCATGGCTGGCATCCAGGCTGGGCTGTTGCGTCTTCTGGGGCTGGGGGCCGATCACTGGTGCCACGCGGAATTGGCCACTCCGCGGGGATGGCAGCTGTGGACAGGTCGTCCCTGGGGCTACGTGGGCGGGCTGGGACAGCACCCGAGCCGCTTCGGCCCCTTTGGCTTGGCCAGCCGCACCCCCCTGCCGGGCCTTTGGCTCTGTGGCGATTCGCTCCACCCTGGAGAGGGCACCGCCGGGGTGAGCACCTCAGCCGCGATGGTGTGCCGCCAGCTGTTGGCGCAACGACACAGCCAGCTGTGATGGCTTGCGGCATGCTGGCCTTCCATGCCTGCCCTCGCTTCTCCATGGCGCCCCTGCCTCCCCCTGAACCCTCGCGCCATTTGGACACCCTGGCGTTCTTGGATGCCCGCAAGATCCGTTTCGAGCTGAACCGCTACCAATTGCCCACCGGTCTGGAGGCCACCTTCGGGGTGATTCGCCATCCGGGAGCCTCCCTGGCTGTGCCGGTGCTTGACGACGGCCGGGTGGTGATCCTCCGCCAATATCGTTTTGCCGTTGCCTGCCGCTTGCTGGAGTTTCCCGCTGGCACCCTCGATCCAGGGGAGGATCCCCTCAGCACGATGGAGCGGGAATTGCAGGAGGAGACCGGTTATGCCGCCAGCCGTTGGCAGGCCTTGGGGGCCATGCTGCCCTGCCCGGGCTATTCCGATGAGGTGATCCACCTCTTTCTCGCCCAGGGTCTCACGGCACTGGAGCAGCCCCCCGCCGGGGACGACGACGAAGATCTCGAGGTGCTGCTGATGGAGCCGGCCCAGCTGGATGCGGTTATTGCCAGCGGAGACGAGGCCCTGGATGGAAAGAGCGTGACGGCCTGGTATCGGGCCCGCCAGCTGCTGCAAGTTTGAAGTAATCCGTTCCATGCCCTCTCCCCTCCCCCCAGTCCACACGCACCTGGCCATTGAGGCGGAGCTCCCTGCTGGCCACGTCCGTTTCGTTCGGGAGCGCTTGCGTCTGCCGATGGGGCTTGAGGCCAGTTTCGGCTGGCTTCGCCACCCCCCGAGCGTGTTGGTGGTGCCCCGGCGGGCGGATGGCCGGTGGCTGGTGCTGAGGCGTTACCGCCCTGCGGTGGGTCGGTGGGTGCTGGAGTTTCCAAGCGGTGTTTTGCTGCCGGGGGAATCATCCGCAGACGGGGGCGCCCGCTTGCTGCGGCAGCTCACGGGCCATGGCGGCAGGGGATGGCAGGCCTTGGGGGAGCTGAGGCCCAATCCCGGCTACTCCGATGAGCACATGACGCTCGGCCTGATCGAGGTCGAGCCTGCTGGGGGGGCGCAGGGTGGCCCGGCTGACGTGGCAGCCGCCGCCGATGGCAATCAAGACGAGCTGCATGTGTGCACCCTCCAAGAGCTGGAGAGTGCCCTGGAGAGGTTGGAGGAGCCGCTGGACGGGCGCAGCGTCAGCGCCTGGCTTCTGACCAGACTACGAGGGGGGTGGGGCTGATGGCTCCCCCTCCCCGCTGGCTCTTCTGGCACCGGCGCGATCTGCGCCTGGCTGACAACCTCGGCCTGGCAGCCGCAGCAGTCGCCTCGCCTGCCCTGACGGGCGTCTTCGTGCTGGATCCCAGCCTTCTCTCCGCTCCGAATTTGGCACCAGCACGGCTGTGGTTTCTCACCGAAAGCCTGAAGGAACTGGCTCAGCGTTGGCGACAAGCGGGGAGCCGGCTGGTGCTGCTGGAGGGGGATCCGGCGGTCGTCCTCCCCCAGCTTGCGACAGCGATTGGCGCCGAGGTGGTGGCTTGGAATCGGGATGTGGAGCCCTACGGGCGCCAGAGAGATCGACGGGTGGCGGCCGCCCTGCAGAGCCAGGGTTGTCGGGTCTTGGTCGACTGGGATCAACTTCTGGTGGCGCCCGAGGCCCTGCGCACGGGCAATGGAGATCCCTATCGGGTTTATGGGCCGTTTCTGCGCAACTGGCGCGGCCAGGTGGAGCGGCGTGCGGGCATGGGATCGGCCGCGATCGGCGGCTTGGAGCCTGTGGCGGCGCCGGTGGGTTTGGTGGATTTCTGCGAAGAACCAGCTGGAGAGGCTTGGCCCGAGGAGAGGCGAAAGATCTGGGCTACTTTGCCTCGCAGGGCTCAGGTGCCTGAGGCGGAGGAACTGGGTCCTCCTTTTGCAGGCGCAGCCCTTTGCCCTTGCCGGCCCGGAGAAGCGGCTGCCCTGACCCAACTGGAGGCCTTCTGCAGCGGAGGTGGAGCAAGCCTCGCTGGCGCAGGCCAAGCTGCAGGGGCCCTGCTGGGGTACAGCGAGGGGCGAAACCTGCCCGCGCAGGTCGGCACCTCTGCCCTCAGCGCGGCCCTGAAGTTCGGCACCCTCAGTCCACGCCAGGCCTGGGCCGCCGCCCAAGAGGCCCGTCAATTGGCCCGCAGCGCGGAGGCTCTGGAATCGATCGCGGTGTGGGAGCAGGAACTGGCCTGGCGGGAGTTTTACCAGCAGGCCCTGTTCCATTTTCCGGAGTTGGCCGACGGCCCCTATCGCCCGCAGTGGCGCCACTTCCCTTGGCAGAACGATCCCACTTGGCTTGAGGCCTGGCAGGAGGGACTCACCGGCGTGCCGATTGTCGATGCCGCCATGCGGCAGCTCAATGGCAGTGGCTGGATGCACAACCGCTGCCGCATGATCGTGGCCTCTTTTCTGGTGAAGGATCTGATCTGCGACTGGAGACTGGGGGAGGCGGCCTTCATGGGGCGCCTGGTGGATGGGGATCTGGCGGCCAACAACGGCGGCTGGCAATGGAGTGCCAGCAGCGGGATGGATCCCAAGCCCCTGCGCATCTTTAACCCCGCCAGCCAAGCCGCCAAATTTGATCCTGAGGCCACCTACATCCGCCACTGGCTGCCCGAGCTGGCCCATGTGGGAACCGCGGATTTGATCAGTGGGCAGATTTCCCAGCTGGAACGGCGGGGGTATCCGGCCCCTTTGGTGGAGCACAAGCGCCAACAAGCTCTGTTCAAAGGGCTCTATGGCGCCTTGCCGAGGGGCTGAGGCTCAAACCGCCACAGGCGTGCTGGAGGGGCTGGCCAGGCTCCCGAGAAGGAGTTGGCGCAATGTGGCGATGACAGTGTCTTGCTGGGCTGAAGTGAGCTCAGGGAAGATGGGCAGACTGAGCACCTCAGCGCAGAGCCGCTCGGTGTGAGGGAGGCTGCCGCAGGCATAGCCCAACTCGGCATAGGCCGGCTGGCGGTGGATGGGAATCGGGTAGTAGATGATTGTGCTCACTCCAGCCTCCTGCAACTGCTGCTTCATCCAGTCACGGCAGCAGGCCTCTGGCAGGCCATAGGTGGCACTGTCGGAAGAGGGGGTGCAGCGGCTGCCGCAGAAAGATTGGCCGATCGGGCAGGAGGAGAGACGCACAACGAATTGGTTCCAGCTGTGGCCCCTGGGGCCCGCTTCTGGCAACAGCAAGCCGGGGAGGTTGGTCAATTCGCTGAGATAGCGCGATGCAATGGCCTGCCTGCGCTCCACCCAAGTCGGCAAGTGCGGAAGTTTGACCTGCAACACAGCGGCCTGCAGGGCATCCAGACGGCTGTTGTAGCCAAGCTCGGTGTGCAGATAGCGCCGAGGCATGCCATGAACGGCCAGCTCCCGCACCCGCTGGGCGAGAGCCGGATCGCGGCACACCACCGCGCCCCCATCTCCGGCGGCACCGAGATTTTTCGTTGGGAAAAAGCTGAAGCAGCCCGCGTCCCCCCAGCTGCCCACGGGACGACCGGCCCAGCTGGCACCGGAGGCCTGGGCGCAGTCTTCGATCACCAAAAGGCCATGGCTGCGGGCGATGGCGCAGATTCGCTCCATGTCCACCGGGCGCCCGAAGAGATGGACCGGCAGCAAAGCGCGGGTGGCGGGGGTGATCGCCGCCTCGATGCGCTCCGGATCGATCAGATAGGAGCCCTCCTCCACATCCACAAACACAGGGGTGGCGCCGACAGCACTGATGGCTTCGGCGGTGGCAAAGAAGCTGAAGGAGGTGGTGATCACTTCATCCCCTGGCCCGATCCCCAAACCGCGCAGAGCCAGAATGAGAGCATCGGTGCCGCTGTTGCAGCCAATGGCGTGGGGCACACCACTGAGTTCAGCAAAGGCGGCCTCGAAGGCCGCGATCGTCTGGCCGCCGATGTACTGCCCGCTGCGCAGCACCTGCAAGACAGCCTCGTCGAGGCGATCACCAAGCTGCCTCAGTTGTTCGTCGAGGCTGAAGGGGGGCACATGCATGCGGGCAACCTTAAGCCAAGCGAAAGAATTCACAAGGGGCGCCGTGGCCCCCTGGGCCTTTGGCCCTAGGCCCTAGGGCCTAGCCCATGTGGGCTCCTTGCCAGGGTGCCACTTGATGTTGCAGCCGATGGAGGGCATCTGTTCGGGATCAGGACTTTGCCCGGCCAGCACAGCTTTCAGCGCGGCGCGCAGATCCCGCCCGTCCAAGGGAAGGGCATTGCCGGGGCGGCTGCCATCCAGTTGGCCGCGGTAACAGAGGTGGTGCCCGCCATCGAAGAGGTAAAGGTCTGGCGTGCAGGCCGCCTGGAAGGCCTGCGCCACAACCTGGCTCTCATCCGCCAAATAAGGAAACCGCCAGCCGCTGCTGTTGGCCTGGCTCGTCATGCCAGCGGAGCCGTCCTGGGGGTGAGTGGTGAGGCTATTGCTGCGGATGGCGAGAAACGCCACCCGATCGCCAAAGTCTTGCTGCAGGCGGGTGAGCTCCGGCTCGATGTGCTTCACAAACGGGCAATGGGGGCAGAGGAAGAGGACCAGCACGGGCTTGCCTGCCAAGGCCTCGGGCAGGGGCCCACCCACCACAGGAGTGAGGGCCTCAGCCATCAACGTCCAGGGCAGACGTGTCCCCAGGGGGAGCATGGTGGAAGGAGTGAGAGCCATGCCAAACCGCAGCCGAAAGGGTGAGGACGGATCATGGCGCGAGTTCCGCTCTCTTGACCGTGCCCGCGAGGCTGCCACTGCTCCTGACCCTGGTGGCCCTTGGCTTGGCCGGCTGTGTGCCGGCCCACGAGCGGCCCAGCTGGCGGGTGTATGCCCTGCCGCGGCAGCGGCCTGGCGATGGCTTGGCGGTGGTGAACCGCCCCCATGGCGAGGGGCTGCACCTCTGGCTGGATGTGTCCACAGGCGAGAGGGGGATCTGCCGCCCGAGCTGGAATCCCGACGGCGCGCGGCTGCGCGGGGGCAATGGCATCCAGCCTACGAGCATGGGTCGAGCGCCGCGTGAAGAGTTTTTTGAGGCGGTCTCGCACGGCCCCGTGCGGTTGGCCCTGCGGCGGCAGATGGAGCAGCTCTGCCGCCAGCTGGCGCCCGACAGCGCCTTTGCCTGGCAGCCTCCGCCGCGCCGGCCACAGGATCTGCCGCCGGAGCGAGCGCCGATGCTGCAGGAGGCTGATCTGCTCAGCCACCCCACCGTTGTACGACGCTCGGAGAAGATCCTGCTGGGGGTGCCCCTGACGCCGGAGGACTGGGACGAGCGGCCCCTGCTGCCGCCACCCGAGGGGCCGTGAACGGGAAAGGGTTGCAGAGGGCGGCGGCGGCGGCGTAACCGGGGGGAACGGCCACCATCCAAAGAGCGCCTGGGGGAGCGACATCGAAGCTGGGATGGCTCTGGCGCAGTTCCTCCAGGCCCGCCAGCCCCGCTCCCTGGGCTTTGAGCCGGGCCTCCAACAAACACCAAGCCGCAAGGAAGGCGCTGGGCTGGTCTGCCAATGGCAAAGCCTGCAAGGCGGCCACCTCGGCAGGCGTCAGAACGCGGCGGGCGATGGGGCACCAGTCGAGATCCGGCCGGGCTTGCTCCACATCCACCCCTACCGCTAGGGAGCCGTGGAATCCCAACAGGATCAGATCGCCCGAGTGGCTCAGGTTGAAGGCTGGGGCGCCCGGGCTGGGGCAGTGGGGCTTGCCCTGGCGGCTGGTTGCGATCGGTATGGAGGCGGGCGACAGGGCGAGCCAGGAGCCAAGGAGCTCCCGCAGGCTGGCTCGGGCCATCAGAAAGCGATCCCGGTCTGCGGGGCGGCGATAGGAGCTGTGGCGTTGGCGCTCTAGGGGGGACAGGCTGGCGAAGAGCGCCTCCAGCTCAGACTCGGGACAAGGGTTGTGGCAGCCGATCAGGAGCAGCAGGGGTGGGGCCGTGGACTGCGGCAGGGGGGGTGGAGGCTCGCCCAGTCGCCAGGGGTGGGGTTGGAGCAGACCGACCATGGGGATGGACGCACCTTGGGGGTCAGGGGTTGGCCGGGCAGGGCTCTTGATGGGGCTGGGAAGAGGCGCTGCCCTTGGAGCTCACGCTGGGTTGATGGGGGGACCGGATCACGGAGCGCTGCCGATCGAGGATCACCATCTTCAGCCCCCGCCCCGATCGGCAGCTTGAAGGGAAGGGCCGCCGCCCTCTCCCACCGTGATGGCCGGTTCCCCAGCCCGCAGGCGCACAGCCCAAGCATCCAGGAAGGTTTTGGCACAACTGGCGGTGGGCACCGCCAGCAGCAGGCCAAGCAGCTCCCCTAGCCCCAGCAGGCTTCCCAGCCGGGCGCCGATGGGCAGGCAGATCAGCAGCCAGGCGGGTTGCAAACCCACGATGCTGCCCATCAACCGCGGCTGGATGATCTGATCCACCACCTGGCCAACCGTGATGGCGGTGGCCAACACCTCCAACCCCTTGCGGGGATCCTCCAAGGCCAAGAGCAGGCTCACCAGCACGATCGTGGCTGCGCTGGCATAGGGGATCAGGGTGGTGAAGCCGATCGCCACCGCAAAGAGCACGCCGTAGGGAATGCCGAGCAAGGTGAACACCACCATCTGCAGGCTGCTGAGGATCAGGGCCAACAGCAGCTGACCGGCGAAATAGCCGCGAAACGTTCGGTAGAGCGTGCCGGTCACCAGGCCCCGCACGTTGGGGGGGAGCCATTGAGCCAGTCCCTCGGCGATCCGTTCCCCCCCCAGCAGCAAAAACACCGTGAGCACCAACACGATCAAGGTGTTCACCGTGAGGCCCAAGGTGGCACCCAACAAACTGAGCACCTGTTGGCTGAACTGGCTGGCGAGCTTGCTGGTGCGGGTGAGCAGCTGGCTGGTGAGATCGCCGAAATCACTGGGCAGCCCGCGGGAGGAGGCCCAGTTCTGCAGCTTGGTGAGCAAAATCTCCCCCTCCGAGAGCCAACCCGGCAGGGCCTTGATCAGCTCATCGAGCTGCTGCACCAGGCGGGGTACGAGCCACAGCGCCGCGAGCACCACCCCGCCCAACCCCAGCCCGATCACCACCAGCAAAGCCACGGGCCGCGCCAGCTTTTGCTCCACCAGCCAGCGGGTGGGGATGTCGAGCACGAAAGCGATCAGGGCGGCTGTGAGAAACAGCGCGGGGAAAGGCGCCAGCGGCACGAGCAACTGCCGGAGCACCCAAAGGTTGAGCACCAGCAGTGGCAGGGCCAGGCTGAAGCGCAGCCAGGGAGGCAGCACCAGCCGCTCAAGCATGGGGGCGTGCGGGGAGGAACCCGAGAAGCAATGCTCTCAGCTTGCCGGTTGCTTGGGCTTCTCGTCAGCCGTGGGGGGCAGCGCACGGATCGCGCCCCGCTCCACCTCCAGGCCCCCCGGGGGGATCGGCACCTCCAACAGCCGCAAGCGACCTGGAATCAGCATCTCGCTGCGCACCCCTGCCACAGACGGAGGCACCATCCGAAGGCCCCGATCGAGCACCACCACCCGCTGCAGCGGTGCTCTCACCGCAATGGTGGGCCCTGCTTGATCCAGCCTGAAATCCGCTTGGTCGTGGTCGTAAGCGGGCAAATGCACTGAAGGGAGCCGGAAGGCCCGCAGGTTGCCAGGACCGGTGGTGACCACCAGTGTGGTGGCTGGATCGAATCGCTGGGCCGCGGCGATGGCCTGGCCCCATTCCTGATCAAAAAGACGCATGGAAGCGGCAAAGCGATCGCCAGGCACCACCAGAAAAAGCAAGGTCTGCAAAGCGATCACCACAGCCAGATCCCTAGGCCAACCCAGAGGTCTCCTGGCGCTGGTGGTGCCCAGACGCCATGCCACCGCCAGCAACACCCCAGGCAGCAGGGTGGTGGCATGGCCCATGCGGGTGAAGTGCACCAGCACGAGATAGAGAGCCGGGGGAGCGATCCAGAGCGCCAGGAAAAGGCTGTGCCATCGCCCAGAGGCCGTGGGGGTGGTGCTGGCAGCCTCAGGCGAGAGCCTGCGGGGCCAAAACAGGGCCATGGCCAAGCCCACAGGGGCGGTGAGCCCCACGCTGCGCAACAACAGCCAAAGATTGCCCCAGAGGCCCCCGCGGCTGGATTGGCCGCTGTGGTCGCCCTTCCAGGCCTGAAAGAGGGACCAGAAGTGCTCGAAGCCCCCCACCTCCGAGAGGAACGCCCCACCCCAGGCCGCCAGCAGGCCCAAGCCCAGGGCGAGACCAGCCCCGAAGCGCCAGGGGGCCACCCCCTGGCGCCAGCCCCTCCAGCAACACGCCACCACCAAGGGCAGCAGAAACAACGGGGTGTTGGGGCGGATGCCGCCAGCGGTGGCCATCAGGACCGCCAGGGGGAGCACAAAACGCCGATCGCCAGCTGCCAGCTGCCAGCCGCAGCAGCCGATGGCCACCACCCAGCCCAACTCAACGCCATAGCTGAGGGGTTGGCTGGCGTAGTACCAGAGCAGCGGCGCGCTCAAGAGCAAGCCCACCAACCAGCCCCCCACCTTTGGGCCGCCAAAGTGCTTGCCCAGCCACCAGCCACAGGGCAGGGCGCTGGCAGCGGCAACGGCATTCACCAGCTCGAGGGCGGCCACCCCATCCCCACCGGTGAGGGGGCGGAAGAGCCGGCCCAGGGCGATCAAGCACCAAAACACCCCGGGCATGTGGGGCACATGCCCCTCCAGATCAAACCCCCGCAGGGCCAACACAAAATTGCCCGCATCCCAGGCCTGCACCAGCTCGGTGCGGGTGGCCCAGCGGCTCAGCAGGCCCAACCCAAAGACGCCGAGCAGCCAGGGTGCTGCGCGGCTGCGGAACGCTGAAGTCACCACTGGCGATCCCCGCTGGCCTGCATGGCGGCCAGGTAGGCGCGGCTGCCGAGCTGGGTGAGCCGGCCGTCCTTGCCCGTCACCTGGTCGTGGAGCTGTTGGCGGTAGGCCAGCAGGGCCTCGGCCAGGGCGGCATCGGCGGTGGCCAAGATCTGCACCGCCAGCAGCCCCGCATTGGTGCCACCCCCGATGGCCACGGTGGCCACCGGAATGCCAGCGGGCATCTGCACGATCGAATGGAGGGAATCGACCCCTGAGAGGGCTCGGCTCTGCACCGGCACGCCAATCACCGGCAGGGGGGTGAGGGAGGCCACCATGCCAGGCAGATGGGCCGCGCCACCCGCCCCGGCAATGATCACCTTCAGCCCCTTGCTGGCAGCCCCCTGGGCAAAGGCCACCATCTCCAGGGGGGTGCGGTGGGCGGAGAGCACCCGCACCTCGCAGGTCACGCCGAAGTGCTCCAGCATCTCCACCGCTGGCTGCAGGGTGGGCAGATCGGAATCGCTGCCCATCACCACCGCCACCCGCGGCGCTGGGGAGGGCTCGGGCGGGGCGGGTGGGGCCACGGGCTGGGCGCGAATGCTCGGCATTCTTGCTGGTGGGTCTCAGCGCTCCATCGCCGCGGTGGCCTTCAGGGCCGCTGCAGTGAGCACCTCATGGCCGTGCTCGCTCACCACCACGTCATCCTCGATGCGGATGCCGATGCCCTTCCAGCGTTCCTCGATGGCAGGTTGCCCCTCCGGCACGGGCAGCCTGTCGCTCACGTAGAGCCCCGGCTCCACTGTGAGCACCATGCCGGCTTCCAGGTCGACAGGCTTCTCCCCCAGTCGGTAAGCCCCCACATCGTGCACATCCAGCCCCAGCCAGTGGCCGGTGCGGTGCATGTAGAGATGACGGTAGGCCCCCTGCTCGATCAGGCTCTCCACCTGGCCCCGCAGCAGGCCGAGCTCCACCAGACCCTCCACTAGCACCCGCACGGCGGTGTGATGCACTCCTTCGGCCGTGGCTCCTGGCCGCACGGCCGCCACCGCCGCCTCCTGGGCGGCGAGCACCAAGTCGTAGAGCGCGCGCTGTTCACCGCTGAAGCGGCCGTTGATGGGGAAGGTGCGGGTGATGTCGCCGTTGTAGTAATCGCTGAGGCTGCAGCCCGCATCGATCAGGAGCAGATCGCCATCGCGCAGCTCGGAGTTATTGGCCGTGTAGTGCAGCACGCAGGCGTTGTCACCGCCGGCCACGATCGAGCCGTAGGCCGGGCCGCGTGCCCCTTGTTCAAGAAAGTGCTGCTCAATCACCGCCTGCACCTGGCGTTCGCTGAGGCCAGGACGGACGACGCTGCGGGCCAATTCATGGGCTTCGGCGGAGATGCGGGCGGCCTGGCGCAGCAAGACAAGTTCCTCCTCGCTTTTGCGCAGGCGGAGCTCATGCAGGATCGGACAGGGCGCCACCAGCCCCAGGGCCGCCGTGCCGCTGCGGGGTGCCCGATCCAGCTGCTGCGCCCAAGCTTTGAGCACCAGTGGCTCCACCTGGGGGTGGCGGCCCACCCGGAAGGCGATGCCCTCAGCTCCCTGCAGATAGGTGGGGAGCCGCTGCTCCAGTTCGCTCAAAGGGTGGGCCAGGCAGGCGCCAAAGGTGGCCACGGCCCCTTCGCAGCCCCAGCGGAAGCCATTCCATACCTCTGCTCCGGGCTCTTTGGCCGCCACAAAGAGGACAAAGGGGTGCTCTGGCCTGTGGGGCAGGAAAAGCGCCACGGCGTCGGCTTCATCGAAGCCCGTCAAATACCAAAAGTCGCTGTCTTGCCGGAAGCTGTGCTCCACATCAGCATGGTGGGTGCGCAGGGGAGCAGCCGGGATCACGGCTGCGGCACTGCCCAGGCGGTGGAGAAAGCGCTCGCGCCGATCGGCAAACACTTCGGCGGAAAGAGTGGAGGGACGGGCAGGGGCGACCGGGGGGGGAGCCATGGGCGGAAAGGCGCAACGGCCAAGCAGGGCTGCTACCGATTAAATACGGATGGCTGTTCACTGTTTGCCGTTTTGGCCTCCCCCGGGCCCACTGTTGCTGTTTCTCGGTCTGCGGGAGGGATCCCATGAAGGCCCCTGAACGGCCTGGCCAGCGCTCCTCGCCCCGGCCTGTGGTGCCGTCGGCGGCACCGCCACTGCGGGAGCGCACCCTGCAGCTGCTTGCGCGCTGGCGCCACGCCCTGCAGCTCTCCCCGCGCGAGCGAGAGGCTCTGGGTCCGGAGTGGGCAGGTCTGAAGCGTCAGCTCCAGCGACTTCACGAGTGTCGCCCCCGGGTGGTGGTGCTGGGGCGGGTGGGCGTGGGAAAGAGCAGCCTTCTCAACGCCCTGCTGGGAGGCGAGCACTTCGCAACCGATGTGGCCCATGGTTGCACCCGCCGCCAGGAGGAGCAGCCATGGCTGGTGCCCATCGCCGGGTTGGCCGGGGTGGATCTGGTGGACACGCCAGGCATCGATGAGGTGGCCGCACCAGCGCGCGAACGCTTGGCGCGGCGGGTGGCGCTCGGCGCCGATCTGGTGCTGCTGGTTGTGGAGGGCGATCTCACCCGGGTGGAAGCGGAGCTGTTGGAGCGGCTGTTGGTGGAGGGCAAACCGGTGTTGGTGGTGCTCAACCGGAGCGATTGCTGGCCAGCGAATGAGCTGAGCGATCTGATGACCAGCTTGAAGCGCCGTCTGCCCGCTGCGGCCAGCCATCTGGAGCCCGTCGCCGTGGCGGCTGCGCCCCGGGAAGCCCACGTGCTGCCCGATGGCCGGGTGCGCAGCGTCGCTGCACCGCCCCGCATCGCCCCCTTGCGAGACTCGCTGGTGGCCCTGCTGGCTGAAGAGGGGGAGAGGCTGTTGGCTCTCAATGCCCTGCGAGCCGCGGACGCCTTTTCGGAAGAGCTCTACCGCTGCCGCCTGCGCCATGGCCGGCGCCAGGCCCGCACGCTGATCGGGCGCTACGCCGCCGCCAAGGCCGCCGGTGTGGCGCTCAACCCAGTGATGGGATTGGATCTGGCCGGCGGGCTGGTGTGTGACAGCGCCCTGGTGATGCAGCTCTGCCAGATCTACGGTCTGCCAATGACCCGCAGCGGTGCCCGCCGGCTGCTGCTTACCCTCGGCAGCCACAACGCTCTGCTGGGGGGAACCCAGCTGGGGCTTCAGGCTCTGCTGGGAGGGGTGCGCCAGGTGTTGCTGATGGCGGCCCCCCTGAGCGGTGGCCTGTCCCTCGCCCCCGCGGCTCCAGTGGCCATGGCGCAGGCTGCCTTGGCCGTGCACACCACCCGCCGCACCGGTCGTCTGGCGGCGGCGGCCCTGATGCAGAGCCGCACGGCGGCGGGCCATCCAGCGGCCCTGCTGCGGCGGCTGGCGGCTGAGGATCCGCTCACACGCCGGTGGCTCTCCGCCTGGCCGCCCACCACCGGGGCGCATGGCCCCCGCCGACCGTGAGGCGCATTGCTCTGTTTGGCACCAGTGCCGATCCGCCCACGACGGGGCATCAGGCCCTGATGTTGGGGCTGCTGAAGCGCTTCCCAGGCGTGGCCACCTGGGCCAGCGACAATCCGATGAAACCGCGCCAGGCGCCCTTGGAGGTGCGCATCGCCCTGCTCGCTGCCCTGGTGGAGGCCATCGGCAATCCCCGCCTGGAGTTGGTGCAAGAGCTCAGCAGCCCTTGGGCGATCGAAACCCTGGAGCGAGCCCGTGCCCGTTGGCCCAAGGCCACAGTGGTGTTTGTGGTGGGCAGTGATCTGGTGAGCCAAATGCCGCGCTGGCGCCAGGCCTCCAGCCTGCTGGAGGGCCTGGAGCTGGCGGTGGCGCCGCGGCAGGGCTGGCCGCTGCAGGAGGCGGATCTGGAGCGGTTGCGAGACATGGGCGCCCTGGTGGAGGTGTTGACGCTGCCCGTTCCTGCCACCGCCAGCTCTCAGGCCCGCGGCGAGGCGGGCCACCCCCCGGATCCGGCCCAGGTGCCCGAAGTGCTTTGGCCCCTGCTCAAGCGCCACGGGCTCTACGGTCTCTCCTCCACACCGGCGGCGTCCTGATCCATGCGGCTCGCTTTGGCCCAGCTGAATGCCCTGGTGGGCGACTTGGAAGGCAACGGCGAGCGCCTTTTGGCGGCTTGTCTTGAGGCGGCACGCCAGGGAGCCCGGCTGCTGCTCACCCCAGAGCTCTCCCTCTGGGGCTACCCCCCACGGGATCTGCTGCTGCGGGGTGCGCTGCTGCGACGGCAAGAGGAGGTGCTCCACAGGCTGGCCTCAGAGCTGCCGGAGGGGCTGGCGGTGCTGGTGGGGGTGGCCGAGCCCATTGCCGGAGGGGGCCACCCTGCCCTTTACAACGCCATGGCCCTGGTGGACTGCCATGGCTGGCGCATCGTCTGCCGCAAGCGGCTGTTACCGAGCTACGACGTGTTCGACGAGCGCCGCTACTTCCGCGCTGGCGAGTCGGCTGCGGTGTTGGAGATCACGGCGGATGGGCGCCCCTGGCGCCTGGGCCTCACCATCTGCGAAGACCTCTGGGTGGAGGAAGACCTTCAGGGCCACAAGCTGGCCGGTGCGGATCCCATCGCCGAGCTTCTGCCCCACCAGGTGGATGTGCTGCTCAACCTCTCGGCTTCCCCCTTCGGCCAGGGCAAGGCGGCCCTGCGACGCCGGCTGGCGGCCCGGGCGGCGGCGCGACTGAGCGCGCCCGTGCTCTACGTCAACCAAGTGGGAGGCAACGACGAGCTGGTGTTTGATGGCGGCAGCTTTGTGGTGAACGCCGCCGGCAGTGTGGTGTGCCAACTGGCCTGCGGAGCGCCCGATCTAGCCCTTTGGGAAGCCACCGCCCCCCTGGCCCTCGGCGGTGTCTCGGCACCCCAGGAACTCGACAACGACGAGGAGCTGCTGCGGGTGTTGTGTCTTGGGGTGCAGGATTACGCACGCAAGTGTGGCTTTCGGCAGGCGCTGCTCGGCCTCAGTGGCGGCATCGATTCCGCCCTGGTGGCGGTGATTGCCGCAGGAGCCCTTGGAGCGGAGAACGTGCAGGCGCTCCTGATGCCCTCGCCCTGGAGTTCGACGGGCTCCATCGATGATGCCACCGCCCTGGCAGAGCGTTTGGGCTTGGCCACCCACACGGTGCCCATCGGAGCGCTGATGGGCGCATTTGATGGCGCCCTCGGCCCTCTGCTGGGCGGCCCACCGCAGGGGCTGCCGGCGGAAAACCTGCAGTCGCGGATCCGCGGCAGCCTGCTGATGGCCGTGGCCAACCAGCAGGGGCAGCTGCTCTTGGCCACGGGGAACAAATCGGAGCTGGCGGTGGGCTACTGCACGCTCTACGGCGACATGAATGGTGGCCTGGCAGTGATCGGCGACCTCTACAAAACGTCCGTTTATCGGCTCTGCGCCTGGATCGACAGCCCGGCCTCCGCAGCCTGCCGCCAACTCCTCAACCTGCCCGCCACGGGACCATTGATCGGGGAGGCGATCTTGCACAAGGCGCCCAGTGCCGAGCTGCGCCCCAACCAACGCGACAGCGACTCCCTCCCTCCCTATGAGGTGCTGGATCCGGTGCTCAAGGGACTTGTGGAGCGGCTTGCCACACCGGAGGAGCTCGTGGCGGAGGGGATGGCTAAAGAGTTGGTGGCGCGCGTGACGCGGCTGGTGCAACGGGCGGAATTCAAGCGGCGGCAGGCGGCTCCGGTGTTGAAGGTGAGTGGGCGGGCCTTTGGCAGCGGCTGGCGGATGCCGATTGCCGCCAAGATGGATTAGGGCTATTTGCCAATGCAGAAGCGGGCGAACACCCGCTCCAGCACCGCCTCGCTCACGTCATCCCCGGTGATCTCGCCCAGGCGTCCGATGGCGTCACGCAGATCGATGGTCCAGAAATCGGTGGGCAGGCCTCCGGCGGCCGCCTCCAAACTGCGGCCGAGGGCAGCGGCGGCGGCGGCGGCCAACTCCCGCTGGCGGCCGTTGAGGGCCACCTCCAGCCCCTGGAGCCCAGCAGCACCGCAGCGCTCGAGCAGGGCGGCGGCCAGCTCTTGGCGCCCTTCGCCGCTGAGGGCGCAGAGGCTCACCTCCGCGGGGGCGATGGGGCCGCCTGCGGGCAAGCGATCGCTCTTGTTGCCCACCACCAGCAGGGGCACCCCGCCGGGCACCTGATCCCTCAAGGCCTGGTCGGCCTTGGTCCAGCCTTCGCTCAGATCAAACAGCAGGAGCACCACATCGGCGCTGGCGAGGGCGGCCTGGCTGCGGGCGATGCCCAGCTGCTCCACCGGATCAGCCGTGGGGCGAATGCCGGCGGTGTCGAGGAGGGTGAGGGGCACACCATCCAGCACCAGCTCGCTCTCCAGCAAGTCGCGGGTGGTTCCCGGCAGCTCGGTGACGATGGCCCGATCCCGTTGGCTGAGGAGGTTGAGAAGGCTGCTCTTGCCCACGTTGGGCCGGCCCACGATGGCCACCCGCAGCCCCTCCCGCAGGAGTTCGCCCTGCCGGGAGTCGGCCACCCATTGGCTGAGTGCGGCCTGCGCCTGCCGCAGCGCCTCGGTCACGGCGTCGGCATCCAGGGGCGGCAGGTCGTCCTCGAAGTCGAGGCGCGCCTCCAGCTCGCTGAGTTGATCGAGCAGGGTGGAGCGCAGACTGCTGATGCGGAGCTGCAGGCCACCGGCCAAACCAGCCATCGCGAGTTGGGCGGCCCTGCGACTGCGGGCCGCCACGAGTTGGCCGATGGCCTCGGCGCGGGTGAGATCAAGGCGCCCGCTGAGCACGGCCCGCAGGCTGAACTCCCCAGCCTCAGCGGGCCGAGCGCCAGCGCCGAGCACCAGCTCCAGCACCCGGCGCACCACCACCAAGCCGCCGTGGCAGTGCAGCTCCACCACGTCTTCCCGAGTGAAGCTGCGGGGGGCGCGCATCAGCAGCAGGAGCGCCTCATCCACCCGCTCCCCTGTGGTGGGATCCACCACGTGGCCATAGAGCACCCGATGGCTCTCCCACACCTGCTGGCCCGGGGCCTGGAAAAGCTGGCGTCCGATGGCTTCCGCCCGAGGGCCGGAGAGACGCACGATCGCGACGCTGCCCTGGCCCGGAGCAACGGCGGTGGCAATGGCGGCGATGGTGTCGGCGGAGGCGGCCAGCAATCGAAGCTCCCGCAGCGGCTGGGTGGAGACCTCTTCAGTGTGAGGGGTGGGGGTGGGGGTGGGTGCGATCGCTAGGGTGAGCCCCTTCCAGACTGGAAACCTTGCGCGGTTCGTTGGTCCGATGCGCTCGCTCCACCTCCCATGCGCTTTTGGGGATGGGATTGGTGGCCTGTGGAGCAAGCTCGGTGATGGCGTGCGACGGGCCGCGGGAAGTGCGCAGGGCCACGGCAAGCAGCATCGCGGAGTTTGTGAGAGGGAAACAAATGGAGGTGCTCACCTTCATGGGCTATTCCGGATCCGAATACCAATCGCCTGCAGTGCTGCACCAACAGGTCGCCAAGATTCTTGAACAGCACAACCCTCAAAAGACATTCATCAACAGTGGCGGCACAGCACAGGGCATTGGCGCTGTATACGCCATTGCAAAGCAAAAGGGCTTCACCACCATGGGCATTGTTTCGTCTCTTCTCCAGAAGGAGAGGGTGGCCCTTTCTCGCTGCGTGGATGTGGTGTTTGTTGTGAAAGATTCATCTTGGGGTGGGAAACTTCCTGGTTCAAATCAGCTCTCACCCACCTCGCTGGCGATCGTGGCCAACAGCGCCTCCGTCGTGGCGATCGGTGGAGGAGATGTGGCCCGGGATGAGTGGCTGGCGGCTCGCCAGGCCGGCAAACCTGTTGCGTTTTTTCCCGCTGAGATGAACCACATGATTGCCCGTGAGAAGGCTCGCCAACAAGGCAAACCCCTCCCTACAGACTTTCGAGGCTCTCTTCAACCTGCGACTGAGCACTGACGTCAAACGTGGGAGCAAATGAAACGGCTTGAACGCGTTGGCCCCACCACTGATGCGGGAATGCTGGCCTGGTGGGCGCTGTCGTTTTGTTGGGGATGCTACTGAGGACCAGGCCCATGCCGAGCCCTTCCCCCATCATTAGCTGTGAGGCCAACGCACCAAGTCAGCCATGCCTGTCTTTTCCCTGCTGGTGATTGTCCATGCTCTTGCCGCCACGGTGTGGACCGGCGGCCATCTGGTGCTGGATCTGGGCGTGCTGCCCAAGGCGCTGCGAGATCGCGATGCCGCAGCCATCCGCACCTTTGAGGAGACGTTCGAACCGCTGGGCTTGACTGCCCTGGCGCTTCAGGTGGTGAGCGGCCTATGGATGGCGTGGATCTATCTGCCAGGGTTTCGGGGACTGTTCAACCCAGCGAATCCGATGGGGATGTTGGCCGGCGTGAAGCTGCTGTTGCTGGCTGCCACCGCCGGCCTGGCGCTCCATGCCCGCCTGCGCTTGATTCCCCACGTCAGTGATGACAATTTGGTTCCCCTGGCTTGGCATATTCGCGCCATCACAGCGCTGGCGATTGCCTTTGTGGTGGTGGGAGCTGGCCTGCGGTTGGGCGGGTTTGGCTGAGAAAACCCAACGGCCCCCATCCTCACAAATCCACCCACCTCATCACAGAGGGCCAACACCGATCGGCCAAGTCTTGGCTCTGCCGCAGTGATGCACGCCATCCCCCTGAACAGATTCTTCTTCACCAGCGCAGGCCTTCGCCTCCACGCCATTGACGCTGGCCCCTCCAATGGGCCCGTTGTGATCCTCTTGCACGGCTTTCCTGAGTTTTGGAGGGGCTGGCAGCAGCAAATCACTCCTCTGGCCGAAGCCGGCTACCGGGTGATCGTGCCCGACCAACGCGGCTACAACCTCAGCGCCAAGCCACCCGAATGCCGTGCCTACGGTGTCGACCGTCTGGGAGGTGATGTGCTCGCCCTCCTCGACCATCTCGGCGTCGAGCAAGCCTGCATCGCCGGCCACGACTTTGGAGCCGCAGTGCTTTGGTGGTTGCTCCTGTTTCACCCCCAGCGCATCCAGCGGGCGGCGATTCTCAATGTCCCCCACCCGTGGGTGTTCTCGCGCAAGCTCCGCACCTCCCTCCGGCAGCTGCGCAAGAGCTGGTATGTGCTTGCCTTCCAGATCCCAGCGCTGCCGCAGTGGCAGTTGGCGCGCCACGACTACCAACCGCTTGTGCAAAGCCTGGTGGCTTCCAGCCGGCCAGGCACCTTCCACCCAGCCGATCTCGAGGCCTACAGGAAGGCTTGGGCCGTGCCTGGCAGCCTGCGCGCCATGATCCATTGGTATCGGGCTGCCCTTCGCTACGGCTTTCCCGCTCCAAGGCCCACCGATGGGAAAGTGGCGGTGCCCGTCTTGATCCTGTGGGGAGAGGAGGATCGCTTTCTCTCGCGAGAGATGGCTACCGAAAGCCTGGCGTTTTGCACCCGGGGAAAGTGCCGCCTGTTTCCAGGCGTTTCCCACTGGATCCAGCACGAGGAGCCTGGCCTGGTGGCCAACGAGCTCCTCACCCACTTTGCTCCCGCCCTCACTGCCGGCTGAGGATCAGCCGCATCTCCGGGTCGCCATCGCGGATCAACTCGGAGGCCAGGTTGCGGGCAAGAAACTTGCTCAACACCCGCAAACCTGCCGTCACCTTCACGCCGTTGGGCACCATGGCGATCGTTGAGCAATGGGCCCCACGATCCATCCCTCGGCTCAGCTCTTTGGCGTCAGGCTTGGGTAGTCGGTGTAACCCACGGGGCCCGGGCTGTAGAAGGTGGCCGGGTCGGGCGCCTGGAGGGGGGCACCGAGGCGGAAACGCTCCGGCAGATCAGGATTGGCCAGGAAGCTGGTGCCAAAGGCCACCGCATCCACCGTGCCAGCTTCGATGGCCGCTTGGGCCTCGGCGGCGCCATAGCCCATATTGGCCACGAGCACACCGTGGAATTGCTCCCGGGCTGGGGTGAGCACATCCCCGTGCTGCAGCCCGAGCAGATCGGCGCGCATCACGTGCAGATAGGCCAGGGGCAGATCGTTGAGCCGCTGGGCCAACCAACGGATCAGGGCGACGGGGTCGCTGTCGACCATGCTGTTGTAGCTGTTCAAGGGCGAGAGCCTCAGCCCCATCAGCGGCGTCTCAGCCGACACCGCATCCAACACCTCCAGCAGCAGCCGCGCCCGATGCTCGATTGGGCCGCCATAGGGCCCTTCTCGGTGGTTGCTGCCATCCCGCAGGAATTCATCCAGCAGGTAGCCATTGGCGCCGTGCACCTCCACCCCGTCAAATCCCGCGGCCATGGCATGGCGTGCGGCGAGCCGGAAGCCCTCCACAATCGTTGGGAGTTCCTCGTCGGCCAGGGCGCGGGGCACCACGTAAGGCTGTTTGCCCTCAGGGGTGTGCACCTCATCGCCCTCGATGGCGATCGGGCTGGGGGCCACCGGCTGGCGGCCGCCATTGAGCAGGGGATGGCAGGCCCTGCCGCCATGCCAGAGCTGCAGCACGATGCGTCCCCCAGCGCGATGCACCGCCTCGGTGGTGAGCCGCCAGCCTTCAATTTGTGCGGAGTTGTGGATGCCAGGCTCATGCCAAAAGGCGGAATTCCCCTCCATCACCATCGTCGCCTCGGCGATGATCAACCCGGCGCTGGCCCGCTGGGCGTAGTACTGCGCCATCAAGGGCCCAGGCACATGACCCTCCTCCGCACGGCAGCGGGTGAGGGGGGCCATCCAAAGGCGATTCGGCACCTCCAGAGCCCCAACGCGCAGGGGGGAAAACAGATCAGGCATGGTGTGTGGAGATGGAGACGTCAGATTCTGGGCTCTGCCTCAGGCCGCCAAGGACTGATCCCCGGCATGGTCCCCTCCTCGTGGCCCGTGCTTGCGGGGGCGTTTCGGTTGGGCCTGCAGCAGAAGCCGCTCCGACTCGGCATCGAGCACCACATGAATCAGGCGCTGATGGCGATCGATGTAAGTGGTGAAGGCCAGGCCGTCCGGCACGCGCACACAGCGACGGATGGCACCATCACGAAGCAGGAAAAGAGGCATGGATCCCTCTTGATCGGGAGCCCATGACGCCATGCCGCAGCGCTCCTGTCCAGGGGGTCTGACAACGCTCGCTTCAACGCAAAGCCGTGGCCAGGGCGGGGCGGCCCTCGACGGGCGCTTTGAGGGCCTCGTGCAGGGGAGCGCGACCGTAGTCGCGCTCCAACAGAGCCATCACGGTGCGGCCGAAATCCCCTGGGTTTTGGGCAAAGGCCTCCAGGCAGATGCGGCCAAACACCTGCCCCATCGGCTCGGGATTCCAGAGCAGCTTTCGGGCCGTCCAGGGCATCATGCTCATTGGGTCGTAGCCCTCCTGAAGCCGGCCCGTGTCGAAGGCGTGTTGTTCGAGGTGGGTGTGGGGCTGCAAGCCGATGAAGAAGATCGCTGGCTCCACCTTGTCGGCCCCGAAGATCGCCTCCAATTCCCGGTGGTAAGCCACGGTCTGGCGGATGGTCTCAGGGCGCTCGTCGATGACGTTGAAGGAGTAGTTCACCGAGATGTGCTCTTGGAAGCCCGCTGCGGCCAGCAGCCGGCAGTTGTCGAGCACGGTGCGCAGGTTGTACCCCATGCGCATCTTGCGCACGAGCTCCTGCGAGCCGGAGGTGATGCCGATCTCGAAATAGCTCATGCCCGTGGCCACCATCAGTTCGGCCAGCTCCGCGTCCAGGTTGTCGGCTCGGATGTAGGCGGCCCAGTGGATGTCGGTCATGCCGGCGGCCTGTATGGCCCGCAAAAGCTCTTTGGCGTCGTCGATGTAGCGGCGAGCAGGGATGAATTGGGCATCGGTGAACCAGAAGCCACGCACGCCACGGTCGTAGAGCTGCCGCATCTCCGCCACCACCTCGTCCACCGGGTTGACGCGCACCGCCTTGCCCTCAATCACGGTGTAGACGCAGTAGCAGCAGTTGTGGGGGCAGCCCCGCTTGGTCTGCACCCCTACGTAGAAGTCCCCCCCTTGCAGATACCAGCCCATCTGGGGCCAGATCGTCTCGATGTAGCTGTAGTTGCAGGCAGTTTTCTCCAGGGGCGCCGGCGCTTCATGGATGAGGCCCGGTCGCGGGGGATCCCCCACCACATAGCAGCGCTGCCCCTGCAGGGGCTCGCCGCGCACCATGGCCTCCAGGAGCAGCTCCCCCTCCCCCACCGACACCACCGTGCCCCTGGGCAGCCAGCGGCCCAACTGCTCGTAGAACACGCTCACGGCCCCGCCGCCGAGCACCGCCCGGGCATCGGGCTGATGGCGTCGGGCCCAACGCAAACCGCGACGAACGAGACGGATGTTGCGCACCAACTCCCCGTAGTAGGCCGCCATCAAGCCCAGGCCCCCCAGGGCGCCCCGCAGGCGCCGCAGGGGGTGGCGGGCGTAAAACACCTCGAAAGAGTGCTGCAGGGGGTTGCCCCCCCGGCCATCCACCGGGGCGTAGATCTGGATGTCGCGCCAGGAGAACACCAACAGGGTGGGGCGAAACTGATCGATCGCCTGGCGCAACACCGCCTTCACATCAAGCACAGGCACGGCCGCCAGGTCGAGGAGCTGTTGCTGGAGGGCGGGGAACTGTTTGTGCAGATGGTCGGCCAGGTAAATCGGCCCCACCGGGAAGATGGGGTTGCAGGGCAGGCGCACCAGCAGCACGCGCTGGGAACTTGGAGCAAGTCGGTGCCTGGGACCGAAGGCTGGGGGAACGGTGTCAGGCAAGGGTCCTGAGACGCCAAGGGTTGGGACGCTAACAACACCTCGGGCTCTGGCGCTGGCTTTAAGCCCAAGGGCCAAGGCCAGCCGCGCCAGCCAGAGAGGGGAGCGGCGATGAAGATCAGCAGCGCAAGGCCAACAAAAAACCCTCCGGCCATGGCCGGAGGGGGCTGCAGAGCGGCGCGAGGCCGGCACGGATCAGACGATGACGATGTCTGTATTGCTAATGCCGGTATTGAGTGTGGCGATGTTCACAGCTGCTCCACCACCAGTTCCATCGGCATCAAAACTGAGCAGCCTGGTGGTGGTGTTGAAGAGGAACGTGGGCACGGCTGCTCCGGCCACCGGAGGGGCTCCCGAGACAAAATTGGCGGCATTGAGCGCACCGGCGGCCAATCCACCAAAGGCAGATCCAACAAATTGGAGCTTGTCGGATTGCGCAATGGTGAAATCGGTAATGATGTCTGTGCCCTCGGCTTGGCTTTCGTACCTGAAGATGTCGGCCGCACCACCACCGATCAGGGTGTCGTTACCGATGCCGCCAACGAGAGTGTCGCTGCCACCAACACCTCCACTGATGCTGTCGGCTCCGTTACCGCCCAACAGATAATCGTTGTTGGAAAAACCGTTGATGGTGTCGTTGCCATCGTCCCCATTGATCCAGTCCCGGTAAGCTCCAGTGGAGACGCCAAGGTTGTCATTGCCTTGGCCGCCGGCAATCAACCGGTCGAACACCAAGCCATTGACGGTGATGGTGGCGGTTGCTCCAGTAGTACCCGTGGAATTGGCCAGGATTTGCGAGCTATTATTGGCAGCATTCAATAGTTTTAAAGGCAAACCAGCACCGCTGAAAGTAATGTTGCCCGTAATAAATGGCAGAGTACCCGTCAATGCCGTGCCTGAAACAGGGTTGGTAAGACGAATGCCAAAACCGTTAGCGATTGTATTGAAGATATTATTAGCACCAAATGTGACGCCGCCAATATTACCTAGGAGATCAAGAAATGCCCCGTTATTGAAGATGTTTCCGCTCAAGCTCACATTAACGTTCTCAAGCCGGTTACCCCTGGTTCGCACGGTTTGATTGGCCGAACGCGTGAATGTGTTGCCAGTCACCGAATACGTCCCCAAGGAAGTGACCGTTGGGGAATTAAAAAAGTTAAACGAGCTAAGATATCCTGCCTCGTCGAAAGTGTTCCCAGAGAGAGTTACACCGCCTTGGTTGTTAAAACTTTGAATAAAAGCTGAGCCTCCGGTGGTGCCTGTGAACAAGCTTCCTCCAGCACCCTGCCCTTGACCTGTGATGGAGACCATATTTCCACTAAAAGTAAGTGTGGAATTATTAGTGGAAGTTGTTGCCGTGAGAGGATTCGAAACAGTTAAAGAGATGTAGGTGCTTCCATTCCCACTCCAACCACTGTGAGCGCCGGTGAAGCTGACTCCATTAATATTGTACGTGCCATTTGTTGATCTCAGAATTGCACCGGTATTAGCAGCTGCGCCGGTGTAATTGAGGGTGCCACCCGTGACCGTGCTTGGAAAACCACTATACCCATCTACATTGTCTTGATAGATGCGGGCATCATTGATAGTATTACCATTTAAGGTGATGGTAAAACCACTACCAGAAACTGTAGGCAGAGTTGTGGATGTGAGCTTAGATAGGGTACCAATCCCGTTGTACGGCCCTGATGCAGCAGTCAAAATTATGTTGTCGCCAGACACAGCTTGCTGAATTGCATTTCGCAGCTGTGTGGAATTGCTAACATTAAAAGTTGTCATTGGGGTGAAAAGTTCCACTGTCTCGAAAATAGCCAACAAGTCCCTCGCAAAGAACATTGATGGCGAAGCAATGGAAATTCTGTGATCTTTTCCGACTGCTAAGATAAGCGCGGCTTATGCGACTGGAGGTCGTGCAGGTTTAGTCCCCCATGGCACTCTTTCGCTACGTGCCTGAGGTTTGGCGGTAGCCATCGCGTCCATTCCGCATGGACACAGAGCCTCTGGGTGAGCTCAATGCCCTCTCGAGCCAAATGATCTGCCAATTGTGCGGGGCTGGGTTGGCCGTAGGCGGGATTGATCACATCCACCCCATCAATCCCCCCCAGATCATCGATGCCGGCCTCGATCGCCTCCACCAATCGAGACAAAGGCCAAAGGTTGGGTGGCAGTTGCAGGTGAACCTCGACGGGGAGGATGGCACGCGCTGCGGCGATCGTCTCCAACACCTCCACGCACTGGTGAGGACCCAGGGGGACTGGGGGCTGGCCTGCAGGACGCCAGGGCTGGAGGATCACCTCCTGCAGATGGCCCCAGCGGAGCTGGATCGCAGCCAGCAGCTCCAGGGCAGCACGCCGATCCGCCTGGCTCTCCCCCACCCCGAGCAACAGGCCAGTTGTAAAGGGAATGCCCAAACGTCCTGCCTGCTCCAATTGGCCCAAGCGCACAGAAAGGGCTTTGCTTGGGGCCTGAGCGTGCAGGGCGTCGTAGGCCGGCCCCAAGCCTTCCAGCATGAGCCCCATGGAGGGGTTGAGCCGGCCGAGAGCCGCCATCTCCCGCAGTGATAGGGGGCCCGCATTGGTGTGGGGCAGGCGTCCATGGCGCAGGGCAAGCTGGCTCAGGGCCAGCAACCGCGCGAACCAACGCCGGCGGTGGGGAGAAGAGGGCGCCACCTCGCCACTCAGCAGCAACACTTCCCTTGCCAGGGGGGAAGCGAAGAGCAGGCGTTCCGCCTGTTCTTCGCTGAGGGCATCGGCGAGGGGGTTGCCAGCCGCGGGTGGCACGCGAAAGCCGCAGTAACCGCAGGCGTTGAAGCAGCCGTGGGTGGGCACCAAGGTGACGCTCGGGCTCCAGGTGACAACCCGCCGCCCCGGAGGACGGCCCACCCCACCGGCAGCCCCTTTCAACCTTTCTTCATGAAGCCCCTTCACAAAAGCCGCAACAGTCCGTTACACTTCTGAGCGACGGAGGCCTGACGGTTTTCCGTCCTTCCATCCGTCCCTCCAGATCCCTTCCGGGTTCTGGCTCTCGACACCTTTTCCGTTCTCATGACAGCCACTCTCCAACAGCGCTCCGGCGCTTCGGCG
>JBEGQC010000015.1:0-83881 GCA_041181185.1 Cyanobacteriota bacterium
CCACCTCCTGGCACATCAACAAATTCCTCAATCCGATCGTGGATGGGGCCGTGTTGCCGGTGTTGCACCTCAACGGCTACAAGATCGCCAACCCCACCCTGTTGGCCCGCATCCCCCACGACGAGCTCGTGCACCTGCTGCGCGGCAATGGCTGGGAGCCGATCTTTGTGGAGGGCAGCGATCCGATGGCCATGCATCGGGCGATGGCCGCCGCGATGGACGAGGCGATCGAGCGAATACAGGCCATCCGCAGGGAGGCCCGATCCAGCGGGATCGCCGAACGCCCCATCTGGCCGATGATCGTGCTGCGCTCCCCCAAAGGCTGGACCGGTCCCAAGGCCGTGGGCGAGAAGAAGGTGGAAAATTTCTGGCGCGCCCACCAGGTGCCCCTGCCGGCTCCGAAGAAAGATCCGGAGCAGCTGCGCATGCTCGAAGAGTGGCTCAAGAGCTATCGGCCCTGGGAACTCTTTGATGCCAATGGCAGCCTGGTGGCCGAGCTGCGCCAGCTCTCACCCACCGGCCCACGGCGCATGGGCTCAAACCCCCACACCAACGGCGGGATGCTGCGGCGGCCCCTCCACCTGCCGCCTCTGGAGATCTATGAGGTGCCAGTTGAGAGTCCCGGCGCCAAGGAGGCGGAGAACACCTATCCATTGGGGGAGCTGTTGCGCGATGCGATCGCCCGCAATCCCCATTCCATGCGCGTGTTTGGCCCGGATGAAACCCATTCCAATCGCCTGCACGCGATTTACGAACACAGCAAAAAATTGTGGATGGAGGAGTTTCTGCCAGAGGATTACAATGGCAGCGAGCTGAGCCGTGACGGGCGTGTCGTGGAAATGCTGAGCGAACACACCCTGGTGGGGATGATGGAGGGCTATCTACTCACGGGGCGCTATGGCTTCTTCCACACCTATGAGGCCTTCGCCCATGTGATCGCCTCGATGTTCAACCAGCACGCCAAATGGCTGGAATCCTGCATTCACCATGCCCCTTGGCGCGCCCCCATCGGCCCTTGGACTTGCCTGATCAGCTCCACCGTATGGCGGCAGGACCACAACGGCTTCACCCATCAAGATCCCGGTTTCATCGATCTGGCGGGCAACAAAAGTGGCGAGGTGGTGCGGGTGTATCTGCCGCCCGATGCCAATTGTCTGCTGGCGGTGGCGGAGGAGGCCCTGTTGGAGACCAACGTGAGCAACATCATTGTCTCCGACAAGCAGAGCCACCTCCAATACCTCACCTTGGAGCAGGCCCGCCGTCATGTGGAAAAGGGCATTGGCCTCTGGGGCTGGGCCAGCAACGACGACAACGGCATCGAAATGGATGAGCCGGATGTGGTGATGGCCTGCGCGGGCGACATCCCCACCAAAGAGACCCTGGCGGCGGTGGAGATCCTGCGCAAGGAGATTCCCACCTTGAAGGTGCGCGTGCTCAATGTGGTGAAGCTCTTTGCCCTCACCGATCCAGGCGAACATCCCCATGGTTTGAGTGATCGGGATTTCGATAGCCTCTTTACGAAAGACCGGCCTGTCATTTTCAACTTCCATGGCTACCCCTGGTTGATCCATCGCCTGGTGTATCGCCGCACCAACCATGTGAACTTCCACGTGCGTGGCTACAAGGAGAAGGGCAACATCAACACCCCTTTAGAGCTGGCAATGAACAACCAGATTGATCGCTTCAACCTGGTGATTGACGTGATCGATCGGGTGGAGCATCTGGGCTCCCGGGCGGCGCACCTGAAGGAGCGCATGAAGGAGGCGATCTTGGCCAACAAGGCTCATGCCCATGAGCACGGCATGGATGCACCGGAGATCGCCCATTGGCGCTGGAGCACCCCTGCAGCCCATCTGGCATGAGCTCTGGTGGCCCCGGCCCCAGTGAAGAGGCGTTGGTGTTGGTGCTGAACGCCGGCAGCTCAAGCCTCAAGGCGCAACTGCTCCCCCCCGACGGGGGGCCCCTGTGGAAGGGGCAGATCAGTTGGCGCCCCAACGCCACTGCCGCAGAGGCTTCACCTGCCGCTCCCAGCCCGGCAGAAGCGGCGCTCCGCGATTGGCTGCTCCCTGCCATCGCCCCCTGGACCCAGGCGGTGGCCCTGGTGGGTCATCGCGTGGTGCATGGCGGCACAGCCTTCACCGGCCCCACCCGACTCACGGCGGAGGTGCGCGCCCAGCTGGCCGAGCTCACCCCCTTGGCGCCTCTTCACAACGGCCCTGCCCTGGCAATGATCGGCGCCCTCAGCCGCTGGCAGCCAGATCTTCCCCAATGGGCCTGCTTTGACACCGCCTTCCACCACACCCTGCCGCCAGAGGCCTTCACCTACGCCATCCCGGCCCCCTGGCGTGAGCAGGGCCTGAGGCGCTACGGCTTTCACGGGCTCAACCACCAGCACGTGAGCGAGGTGGTGCGCGTGCCACGGCTGATCAGTTGCCATCTAGGCGCCGGCTGCTCCCTGTGCGCCATTGCCGATGGCCACAGCATCGCCACCACCATGGGCTTCACACCCCTGGAGGGGTTGGTGATGGCCAGCCGCAGCGGGTCGGTGGATCCAGGGCTGCTGCTCCATCTGTTGCGGCAGGGGGTGGAGCCGGAGCGGCTGGATTGGAACCTCCACCACGCCAGCGGCCTGCTTGCCCTCTCCGATGGGCTGAGCGCCAGCATGCAAGAGCTGCGGGCGGCGGCGGCCGCTGGCCATGCCGGAGCCGCCCTGGCGATCGGGGTGTTTCGCCATGGTCTCCTGCAGGCCATCGGGGCCATGGTCTCCAGCTTGGGGGGCGTCGATGGGATCGCCCTCACCGGTGGTATTGGCGAGCACGATGAGGCTTTGCGTCAGGAGCTGGCGGCGGCGCTCACCTGGCTAGCGCCCTTTGAGCTGGTGGTGGTGCCCGCCGATGAGGAGGGCCTGATCGCCCGCCAGTGCCGAAGGGCGGCGGTATCTGGGGGAGAGCGCGGCGGCTGATGCGCTCAGGAGCAAAGGGCCAGGCGCCGGTAGGCCAGAAGCACCAGCACCCGCAGATGCTCCACTTCCTCGTGCTGCTGCAGGAGTTGCTGCCTGAGTTGCCAGGCGATCAGCTGGCGGCAGACTGGGGCGCGTGATGGCGATGGGTCGTGGCTGAGAGCAATGGGCAGGACGTGCATGTGCCCTGGTTCAGTGGCCTCTGTCTGGAGGGGGAGGTGGCTGGGCAGTATGAGATGGAGCGATCTGGCAGCCAGCAGGAGGAGCAGGATGCAACGAACGCGGGCCTATTAGAGCTGGATGGGTTGGCGCCGATCACCATTTTTGTGGGGGCAAATAATTCGGGGAAGTCGCGGTTGATGCGGGAGTTGTTCAAGACTCAAGAACCTTTAACGATTAAGCTGATGTCCAGGGACATCAAGGGCCATGAAGTGCGTCTTGGCGAGAAGATTCCAGAGTGGCGCAGTACTATTAACAATACTCCCCCAAGCGGCAGCTTTTCCAGGGATCCCTGGATTTCTGATGAAGATAGGGGTGATTTTAATTCTCGTCTAAAAGAATTGAATCAGACGATGGATGGGGCAAGATACTCCTCTGGAAAGACTCGTTCCTCAAGGCTTGAATTGCTGAAGAATGAGATTTCGAGCTATGGCATTAAGGATGGAGTTCCTGGGTTATACCAGGCGAAGAGATGCTATGTGCCCATGCTGAGAGGTATGCGTCCACCGTTGCCAGAGGAGTTGGCTGGACAGGTACAGCTAAAGGATAGGGATTTGTACAAGTCGCGCACAAAGCGGGATTATTTTGCCAGCCACGGGGATTTGATGATGAGAGTTGGCTTTGGTGAGCAGAAGGTCTTCACCGGCCTTCAACTTTACGATGACCTTCGCAGCCGCCTTTTAGCTAAAACACAAGAAATTAGAGATTCTGTCAGAAGATATGAACAGTTCTTGTCAAGCTACTTCTTTGCTGGCCAGGACGTAACTCTCACTCCGGTCGAAGAGGGCAAAAACGATGTGGTTTACATCAAGATTGGAAACAAAGAGGGGCGTCCCATTTATGATCTCGGCGATGGCATGCAGAGCCTGATCATCTGCACCTATCCGATCGTCACTGAAACGGAGCCAGGCAGCCTGTTCTTTTTGGAGGAACCCGATCTTTGCATGCATCCCTCTCTGCAGCGCACTTTTTTGGAGGTACTCACGACTTACCACCGCAAGATGAGACACCAACTTTTTATCACCACTCATTCCAATCACTTGCTTGATCTGCTGGAAGACAACGAGGAGGTGAGCATCTTCAGCTTTTCTGAAATCGCCGACCTAACGCCAACTCCTACTGATCCATCCCAGGCAAATAGCGGTTCCAATCCGCAACAATCCAAGCCTAAGCCGAGTTTCCGGATTCGCCCTTCAAATTTGAGAGATCGCCAAACTTTACTGGAACTTGGGGTGCGTCCATCGGCCATCTACCTTGCCAATGCAACAATCTGGGTGGAAGGGGTGAGCGACTGCGCCTATCTCAGGGCGTATATGGTGGGGTTTGTTCATTATCTCAACACCCGAGGCAACGACTGGGGGAAAAGCCTTGCGCAGCGCCTGGAACAGTACAAAGAGGATCGGTTCTATGCCTTTGTTGAGTACAGTGGAGCCAACCTGACGCATTATTCTTTTAATGACGGAGATCGCGACAATTGCCAAGCTGGGGTTGGCCTGGATAAGATTACCAGTGTGCCGAATCTCTGTGCCAGAGCCATCGTTATCGCGGATGGTGACATCACCACCAAGGGTTATCGCAAGGGTTATCGCTGGATGCGGTATGCTAAGCAGCTTGGAGAGCGCTTTATTGCGCTTCCATGTAAAGAGATTGAGAATTTGATTCCCGAGGCGCTGATGCGAAGTCAGGTCAAGAGAGATTATCCCAATGTCGATGACAAGATCCTTGCTAAGATCGCATATGCCAGATATCGCACCAAGAAGGGAGTAGGAGCTTATCTGACGAGCTTAAACATTCCCGAGGCCAAGTATGAAGCCCAGGGCGGAACGCTTAATTCCTATAGAAAAAGTACCTGGGCCAGTAATCTGAAAGGCATACCCTGGCTTTTGCGCCAAGAGCTCAAGAGTGAGAAGGAGGCTGAGAGAGATAGGGGCGTCATTGTGGATCCTGCGAATGCGAGTATTTCTCAATCAAACGATGTGCTGCAGGCAAAGCAGGATTTGCCCAACTACCTCACCCAGGATATAGTCTGGCTATGCGTCTGCATTTATGCCCACATCGCCGAGTGCAATCACGATCACGAGACCGAGCATAAGCTGAAGGATTTTCAACAGTTTATCAAGAATAACACCAGCCAACTTTGCAGTGAATCCGAGGATCTGGCCGAATTCTCTCCTCCTGAATGGCCAATTAGGGATGTCAGCCGCAATTGCTTCCTGGAATCTTATCTGCGCTGGAAAACGCATGATCAAGCTTGAACAACCCGAGCTAATTCCCGCCCCCATTCCCAAGCCCGATTCCAGAATCTAACCTTATTACCAAGCCCGCTGCTCCTGGGGCTAAGGCCTCCCCGGCATCATTGAGGCCTCAACGCTTAGAGCCCATCCAACCCCAAACCCCATGGCTTTCCATCCCCCCAGCGAAGCCGAAATCCGCTCCTGGCGTGCGCAAGCCCAACATCACGAGCAGGCTGCCCGACGCTCAGGCCGGACCCAGGTGCAGGCGGAGTTGCCCCGCGGTCAGCGGGAGGTGTTTCAGCTCAAAATCCTGCTGGAAGACATCAGGCCGCCCATTTGGCGAAGGGTGCTGATCCCTGCCAATCTCAATCTTCCCGATCTTCATGTAGTGATTCAGCTTGCGATGGGCTGGCGCGACGCCCATCTCTATCACTTCATGGTGGGTAACCGATCGGAAGGTCTGCGTTTCTATGGCGATTCTGATCTGCTTGATATCGACCTGATGCAGCAGGCGGCAGGCGAGTTCATCAATGATCTGAATGTGCCGATCGATCACCTGCTGCTGAATCGCAAAGATTGGATTCGCTACGAATACGATTTCGGCGACGGCTGGATTCATCGCCTCACCCTCGAAGATATCCATGTCCAGCCTTTGAAGTTGGCGCGTTTACCGCGGTGTGTCGCTGGCAGACGGGCCTGCCCACCGGAAGATTGTGGTGGCGTGCCTGGCTATGAACAGGCCCTGGAGATTCTGGCCAATCCAGCTCACCCCGAGCACCAGGAGCTGCTGGTTGGATTGGCAATTTCTATGCAAGGCGCTTCGACTTGGAGTCTGTCAATGCTGAGCTTGTCGAGTCGTTTGCTGACAAGCCGAAGCAGCTTGCCGAGGAGCTATCCACGCCAGAAGGACTTCCGCAGACGTGAGCTCGGAGCATTTGCCATGTTGCAGTGAATCACGGTGATGCAGGCAACTGAACGAAAGAAATCACCAACCGAAGCAACCACCAACTAAAGCAACGACCCCTGGTGGTCCTTCGGCGGCAGCTGGGGGGCGGCCTCGTTCTGTTCGTCGGCTTCGCCGGCCTTCACCTCCAGGGCCTGCTCGATCACGCGGTCGGTGAGCGCGTCAAAGTAGGCGGCCAGGGTGCTCTGCAGGTCGAGGAATTCGGGCCAGAGGGTGTCGTTCACGAAGCCGCGGTTCAGGCGCGCCATCACGGTGGTGCGGCGCTGGCCGCGGTAGCGGTAGGGGCGGAGGCCGTAGCGGCGCAGCAGGGCCACGAACAGGTGGCGCGACCACTGATCCGAGAGCGTGAAGCGGATCTCGATCGGCGGCTCCTCGGCCTCCAGCTGCTTCAGCCTGGCCTGGATGCGTTCGCGGGCCCGTTCGGCCGCCTGCCGTTCCCCTTCGCTGCCAGGCCGAGCATGGAGCGCCTCGATGCGGCGCAGCCTCTCCACCAGCTGCTGCTCGGGGCTGGGGGGAGGTTCGCCCCGCTCGTGGGTTTTCGGGGTTGGGCCGGTGGAGCCTGCGCCGGACTGGCCCGCCTTGGTGGACCCGGTTTTCGGTCCCGGGTTGGTGCTTTTCCGGGGGCCGATCAGGACCTCGGGCGGATCGCAAGCAGGTTAGGGAAGGACCCGCCTCCCTCACCAAAGACCCTCACAATGGAGGCAACCAGGGGTGACCTCACAAAGGGACTGACTCGCGCACAAGTCCAATAATCACTGTGAGGCGGCTCTTCCCTGGTCTGGGCTCGTCATGGCCAGCTTGAGGGGCCGCACCTTCCAAATGGTTTCGGCGTAGTCGCGTATGGCCCGATCCGAGGAGAAAAAACCACTGCGTGCACTGTTGAGCACCGAGCTTGCCTGCCAACGCGCCTGATCCTGCCAGAGAGCCCCCACCTCCTTTTGGGCGCGGTCGTAATCGGCGAGATCCGCCAACACGAAGAAAGGATCACGCCCCACAAGGTTTTCCACCAGAGGCTTGAAGAGATCCTTGTCGCCTTCGCTGAAGTGGCCCTGCTCGATCCAATCCAGCGCCTCCCGCAACCAGGGGACGGTCTCCAACCGTTCCCAAGGCCGATAGTCGGCCGCCAAAGCGCAGATTTGATCGGCGGTGTGGCCAAAAAGAAAGAAATGCTCGGCGCCCACCTGCTCGCGGATTTCCACATTTGCGCCATCCAGGGTGCCAATGGTGAGCGCGCCGTTCATGGTGAATTTCATGTTGCCCGTGCCGGAAGCCTCCAAGCCGGCTGTGGAGATCTGCTCGGAGAGATCGGCTGCCGGATAGACCTTTTCCCCCAGCTTCACGTTGTAATCCGCCAGAAACACCACCTGCAGCAGCCCGCGGCAGGCTGGATCGCTGTTGATCACTGAAGCGATGCCATGGATGAACCGGATGATCAGCTTGGCCATCCCATAGCCCGGCGCCGCCTTGCCCCCAACGATCACGGTGCGGGGCACCAGATCGGCGGTTTCGCCGGCACGGATGCGCAGATAGTGTCCAACCACTTGAAGGGCATTGAGGTGCTGCCGCTTGTATTCATGAATGCGCTTCACCTGCACATCAAACAGGCTCCCTGGTTCCACAACCAGACCCGAGCGCTCCTGCACGATCTTCGCCAGGTGCTCCTTGCAGCACCTCTGTGCCCTGGCCCAGCGCTCCAGGAACGCAGGATCCCCAGCCAGGGGCTCCAGCTGGCGCAGGGCGTCGGCTCGGCCCGGCCAGCCAGGGCCGAGCACATCCAGCAACAGCGCGTTGAGGGGGGGATTGGCCAGGGCCAGCCAGCGACGGGGCGTCACCCCGTTGGTGACATTGGTGAAGCGTTCGGGGAAGAGGGCGGCGAAATCCGGCAGCAGCGATGTGCGCACCAGGCTGCTGTGGAGCGCTGCTACACCGTTGATGTGATGGGCCGCCACCGTGGCCAGATGGGCCATGCGCACGGTGCGCTGGCCGTCTTCTCCGATGATCGACACGCGTCGCAGCAGCTCCAGTTCACCGTGATGCCGGAGGCGCACCTGCTGCAGAAAACGGTTGTTGATCTCGTAGATCAGCTCCAGATGGCGGGGCAGGAGCTCGGCGAACAACGCCAAATCCCAACACTCCAGGGCCTCAGGCAAGAGGGTGTGGTTGGTGTAGGCCAAGGCCCGGTGGGTGAGGCTCCAGGCCTCGTCCCACTCCAGATGGTGCTCATCCACCAGCAACCGCATCAACTCAGCCACGGCTATGGCCGGGTGGGTGTCGTTGAGTTGCACGGCCCAGTGGTCAGCGAAGGCTGTCATTGGCAGGCCGCGCCTGTGCAGGTTGCGCAGCATGTCCTGCAGGGAGCAGCTCACAAAAAAGGTCTGCTGCTTCAGTCTCAGTCGTTTGCCCGCATCGGTCCCGTCGTTGGGATAGAGCACCTTGGAGAGGGTTTCGCTGGCCACCTTTTGCTCCACCGCGCCGTGGAAATCGCCAGCGTTGAAGGCTTGGAAATCAAAAGCCTCACTGGCTTCTGCTCGCCAGAGGCGCAAGCGATTACAGGTGTTCACGTGGTAGCCAAGCACGGGCACGTCGTGGGGGATACCCACCACCACCTCGGCGGGCTGCCAGCGCACCCGCAGGCGCCCATCGCTGAGGCGCTCCATGTGCGTGTGGCCCCCAAAGCCCACCTGGCAGGCCTTTTGCGGTTGCACGATCTCCCAGGGCCAGCCCCCCTTGAGCCACTTGTCGGTAATCTCCACCTGGGCCCCATCGCGGATGAGCTGGTCGAAGATGCCAAATTCGTAGCGGATGCCATAACCGGTGGCTGGGATCTCCAAGGTGGCAAGCGACTCCAGAAAACAGGCCGCCAGGCGCCCCAGCCCGCCGTTGCCCAAGCCGGGCTCTTCCTCCACATCCAACACCGCCTGAATGCGCTCCACCCCAAAGCGCCGCAGGGCTTCAGCCGCAGGCTCCCGGATCCCGAGCATCAGCAGGTTGTTTCCCAACTGGGGGCCGATCAGAAACTCAGCGGAGAGATAGGCCACCGCCTTGCAGGGTTGGGTGCGCAGGGCATCTTTGTAGGCCAGATGGCGCGTCATGAGACGATCCCGCACCGCATGACTCAACGCCAGGTAGAAATCATGGAGGCTCGCCTGATCGGCTCGTCGACCCAGCGTGTAGAAGAGGTGTTCCGTGATGCCGGCGAAGATGTCGTCTGCCTCTAGGCCGTTGCGGCTCGGTTCGCCGCATTGGGCGGGCGTCGGGAGGGGGCGGCTGATGCTGTAAGACATCACTGCTGTGCTGGCGTCTCTCCAGACTGGCTCTGGCGGGTTAAAAGGTGCCTAAGAAATGGAGAACGGCTGCAAGCCCTCCTTAATCGTCATGGGTCCTTCAGCGCTTCGGTGTTGGACGGCAAAATGGTGGGACACCTGCTGGATTTCAAAAACGCTCCGGTCGAAGCTCGCGCCAGTTTGCCCGTTTCCCTTCAGCCCCCAGCTGCCTGGCCCGCTCCTCCAGCCAGCCCCGATCGAGGCGCCAGAACTCGTAGGGTCCAGCCTTGGCTATCGCTTTGCCGATCCAGCCCTGCCAGTGGGGCTGGAGGGCCGTGTCCCGATCGATCACCAGCAGAACGGATGGCTGCTTCTGTCGATCGCTGGGATGCAGCCCCGGCCTGACCTCATGGCGCAGACGATCGGCCAGATTGATCAGGGCGGTGGCTGAGCGTCCCTCGAAGATCACAGTGGCCCGGCTGTAGAAGTGCAGCGAGGGTTTGCGGAGGCCCACCATCGCCAAACTCTCCCCCTCAAAGCGCTGCGCCTGGATGATGGCGGCCAAATCGCGGATGGGGGCCCCCCGCAGCTGATCCCCGATATGCCAAATGGGCAGCAGCACCAGGGGCACCATCAGGAGCAGGGCGCTTTGACTGTGAATCAGCCCCAAGGTGGGGCGGCGGGAGGCCCATCCAGCCAGCAGAACGCCGGAAGCCAAGGCGATCGCCCCCCCAAGTGGGAGAGCGGTGCTGCGCCCAAGAACGCTCTGCAGCTCTGGAAGGGTGGGATCGCGGATCAGCTGGAGCCAAAGGGGGGCGGCGCCAAATCCACCGCTGATCACGAGCAGCAGAGCCGCCGAATAGGCGAGGGCGCGACGCTGCCCCCATGGGACTCTCCCTCGATCATCTCCGCCCTCGGCCTGGGCGGCAGAACAGAGTGCCAAGGCCACCAGGAGGGCTGCGGCGGGCGTCGCCACGAGCCAATAGCTGGGAAGCTTGGTGGCGGCGAGGGTGAAAAACAGCAGCACGGCCATCAGCCAGGCGGCGGCGAAGCGCCCCAGGCTTTGGGGTGTGGCCAGGGGGGTGCGGGCGGTGAGCAGGATGCGCCGCAGGCTAGTGAGCACTAGGTGTGTAGTCCCACCACGTTGTTCAGCTGACAAGAGGGTGTGAGGTTGCCAGGGTCGGGGTGTCACCGCCCAACCAGGAACCTCACCCCCCATGCATAGCCACCCCATGTCCCGACTGACAGTCGTCAGTCGGGAACGCCTGATCCGTCGCCACCTGGATGAGCGTGTTCCGCTCCGTTTTTTGGCGGCCCAGGCGGGAATCAGCCTGCGGACGGCCTACAAGTGGCTGGCCCGTTATCGCGCAGGTGGAGCAGCCGCACTGGCCGATCGGCGGAGCGTGCGCCACCGCCAGCAGCGGACCTTGGATCAACGGCGACTGAAACAAGCCATTGTCCTGCGGCATCAGAGATGCACGCTCAGGCGGATCGCCCGACTGCTCCAGGTGCCCCTCTCGACCGTGGGCAGGGCCATGAACGCCCTTGGCCTTGGCAGGCTGGGCAACCTGGAGCCCAAACAACCTGTCCAGCGATACCAGTGGCAGCAGCCGGGGGACATGATTCATGTCGACACCAAACAGCTGGCCTGCTTTCAGCGGGTGGGCCATCGGATCACTGGAGACCGCCGTCACGGCTGCTCTCGGGGTGCCGGCTACGGAAAAGGTGCACGTAGCCGTCGATGACGCCACAAGGCTGGCCTATGTCGAAGTGTTGCCCGACGAGCAGCAGGACACGACGGTTGGCTTCCTGGTGCGTGCGGTGGGATGGTTCAGCGAGCAGGGCATGACCTGTCGTCGGATCCTCTCGGATAACGGCTCTGCCTATCGCTCTGGTGCTTGGAAAAAGGCCTGCAGGACCATGGCGATCATGCCGATACGAACCAAGCCCTACACACCGCAAACCAACGGCAAGGCGGAACGATTCATCAAAACCCTCCTGAACGAGTGGGCCTATGCGATGCCGTACCAAACCTCAGCCGAGAGGAATCACTGGTTGCCCCGCTACATGGGGCTGTATAACGGCCGCAGATCTTACATGGCCCTTGGTGGCCTCAGCCCTCAACAGCGGCTCAACCAGCTGCTCTGCGCTGAATGACCTGGTGAGAAAACACAGCTAATTCGGTGGTAGTGCGTCACGCGGGTGGTGGCGATCAGCTTGCGCGTTCGGGTGGCGGGGTTGTCGGAACGAAGCTCCAAGTCCATCGCATGCTCGAGTACCCTCCGCACCACGTCATTGCAGCGCCGCGCCTGCTCATTGGCCCCCCTGGCCACAATGGGCGCCAGCAGGCGGTCTTCGATTTGCCCCCGGCTCAGCGCGCCGATGGCCGCATCACCTAAGGCCGGAAGCACAAAGTTGTCCAGCTTTTCCCGCATGTCGCGCACATAGCGGGGGCTCCAGGAGGTGGAGTGGTGGGACAACCAGGCCTCAGCCACCTCACGAAAGGATTTGGCCTCCGGCCTCTGTTGTTCGCGTCGCTGGCGATCTGTTTGGGTTCGAGGGTCAATACCGCCCCGCAGCCAGTCATTGAGCTGCATCGCCACTTTGCGAGCATCCGCCAGACGCACCTTGGGATAGGCCCCGATCGTGAAGGTCTGACGTGATCCCTGCCAGCGGTAGTCCTTCCGCCAGGTCTTGGAGCCCGATCTGGCCACCCAGAGATAAAGACCATCACGGTCGTGGTGCTTGGTGCCAGATCGGATTGGATCAGGGCGCAAAGCTTGAATCGCCTTGTCGCTGAGCATGGCCTGCAGCGTCAGAACGCTCTTTGAAAGGGGAGGTCAGGCAGCCAGCTTGGGGGTGACGGTATAACCCCCATCCCGGCTGGCCATACCGTCAGCGGCCGTGGCAGAAGGCGGATTTTCCTGGATCTTCCTGGACAAGCGATTCGATCAGATCTCCTGTCCCGCAAGGGTTCTTGGAATGTCTTGGATCTCTTTGGATACTGTCAAAACGGAGGGGGTGGGATTCGAACCCACGGACCCTTTCGGGTCGCCGGTTTTCAAGACCGGAGCCATCAACCACTCGACCACCCCTCCTCAAGCCTCCCTTGGGCATGCCTGCCAGGGATGGCAGCGTCCGCACGGGCGGCACGCTTGTCGCCCATGATCCCATGTCTGTGGCTTTCCAGGCAGCCCCCAGGCGACAGGGAACCTCTGCAGCAGTCCCTAAAGCGGGCGGCCCAATTGACTCGGGATGCCCTTGCAGCCTCCCGGGATGGTGGCTCTGGAGCGGGCGCCGCTCCAGGAGGCCAGGTAGTGGTGGGTTTGGGCGTCGAGCAGGCGGGCGCCGGAGAGATTGATGTTTTCCACCACGGCGCCCGTGCCGGCGCCCGTGGCCAGATCAAAGGGGGCCGAGCCAAGGCGGGGGGAGGCTGTTTGCGGCCGGCCGTAGAAAAAGCGGCAGTCTTCTAGGCGGGTTTGCTCCAGGTTGGTGCCCGCCAGATTGGTGCCCGCCAGGTTGGCTCCCGTGAGGTCGCAAAACGACAGATCAGCCCCCCGCAGATCGGCGCCGTTGAAATCCACCCCGCGCAGGTCGGTGCCCGACAGATCCACCCCCTTGAGCAGGTGCTGCAGGCGGATCACGGGCACGCCCGCGGCCCGATCCTCCGCGTAGCTGCCCTCCCCATCGAGAATCGCCCGCCCAAGCCGGTAGTCGCGTTTCAGCGGGGTGAGCAACTTGGCATGGGAGAGGAAGCGCAGCACTCGGGCCTTGCCATCCCGATCGATCGAGCCAAACACCGCTGAGAGTCGCCCTTCAGCGAGCATCCGCTCCAGGGGCCAGTCTTCAAGCATGCCCTCCTCGTCGCTGATGAGTTCAGAGATGCCATGGATGAAGCTGTCGATCGTTTGGGCTTGCGTGATGCGGTTTTGCTGGGTGGTGAGCCGCTGATCCACTAACACCTGGCGCCAGGCGATCATCAACGCCACGCTGGCCACCATGATCTGGCCGAAGGCCCCCACCACCCCTTCCCCGAGGGCTCCGATGGCTTCCCAATTGCCGCTGCGCAACAGGGTGAACAACGGATCCAGCCAGCCCAGGGCCATGGGGATCACCAGGGCAGCCAGCACCAGTGCCACCGCCGCCAACACTCGGGCCGTGGGCGCGTCATCCAGTCGCCCGCTCAGTTGCCGCCACAACGGCGGCAGCAGCTGGAGCAGCGCCAGGGTGAGCAGCAGGATCCCGGCCGCCAGGATCAGGGGGCGCAACCCCGCCAAGCTCACCGCCAGGGTGAAGAGCAGGGCCAGAAGCAAGCGCAGCGAGGCGGAGCGGTTGATGCGGCTCCAGGCATTGCTGGGCCGGAACGCAGGCACCTCTGCCATGTCCGAGAGCATCAGCCCCTGGTTCTCCGGATCGGGGGGCAGGGGGGGGATCAGGGCTTCGGTTTCAGGAGGCGGGAGGGAGGAGCTCATCTCAGGTGACAGAAGCCAGGGGCGTGCTCTGGAAATAGAAGCCGGCCGCCAGGATCACATAGGCCGCCAGGAGCAACACCCCCTCCAGCCAATCGGAGCGACCATCCAGACTCACCAGATTGCTCACCACAACGGCGGTGGCGATGGCCATCAACTCATAAATCTGGAAATTCAGATCCAAGGGATGGCCCAACCATGGGCCCAGCAACACCAAAATCGGCACCACCAGCAGGGCCACGAGCAGGGTGGAGCCAAGGGCCACGGAGACCGCCAGATCCATCTTGTTTTTTCGAGCCATGGTCACGGCGGTGAGGTATTCCGCCACACCACCGAGCAGGGGCAGCAGCACCACCCCGGTGAAGAGCGCGCTCAGCCCCACCTTGGCGGTCACCTCCTCCACCACACCCACAAACAGCTCCGATTCGTAGGCCACACCCGCCGTGGCGGCCACGAGGACGGCCAGCCAGGGCAGGAGGGGTGGTTTGTGGGGTGCGGAACCACCTGCTTCGTGGGCATCGCCAGCGGGATCCTCCGTCAGGTCGGCCTCGGCGACGTCGTAGAGGCCGCTGTGGGTGCGAAGCGAAAAGAGGAGCGTGAGCGCATACACCAGCAACAACACACAGGCCACAAAAGTGGAGAAACGCTGGGTGCCCATCCCATGGCCCCCATCCCCCATCCCGGTGAGGCTGGGGATCAAGATCGCCAGCACGGCCAGGCTCATGGCGGTGCCGTTCACTCGGGCCACCACCGGCTGGAAGGTTTGCTCCTGGCGTCCGATGCCCCCCACCAGCATCGAGAGCCCCAGGGCGAGCAAGAGATTGGCCACGATGGTGCCCGTGATGCTCGCCTTCACGATCTCCACCAGGCCCGCCCGCAGCGCCGTGAGCGCAATGATCAGCTCGGTGGCATTGCCGAAAACGGCGTTGAGCAGGGCACCGATCGAGGGCCCCAGGGCCAGGGCCAGCTCTTCGGTGGCGGTGCTCAGCCACACGGCCAACGGCAGAATGGCCAGGGCCGAGGTGAGGAACACCGCCCCCTCCCCCATCTCCAGGCGTTCGGCGGCGATCGAGATGGGCACAAACACCAGCAGCCCCAGGGCGACCTTGGTGCGGAGCGTCATGGGCGGCGGGGCGATCCACCCATTGTGCGGGCTGGCGAGAATGGATGGCATGTGTGAGCTTCTGGCCCTCAGCGCCAACACCCCCACCGACCTCTGCTTCTCCTTCCATGGCCTCAGGCGCCGCGGTGGTGCCACGGCAGACCATGGCGATGGTTGGGGGTTGGCGTGCTTCAACGTCGATGGTCAAGGGGTGCGCCTCTATCGGGAGGAGGCACCGGCGGCCTTTTCCCCCGTGGCGGCCGAGGTGGCCACCCTCCCGTTGAAATCCCATTGCTCCATCGCCCACATCCGCAAGGCCACCCAGGGCAAGGTGGCCCTGCAAAACTGCCACCCCTTCCATCGCCGCTGGCATGGGCAGGATTGGGTGTTCGCCCACAACGGGCATCTGGAGGGCAGCTGGCAGCTGGATGGTGGCTACCACCCCAAAGGTGACACCGACAGCGAGGCCGCCTTTTGCTGGCTGCTGCAGGAGCTCGATCGCGCTGGTGTGAACCCGGAGGATGGGATCGGCCTCCATTCCCAGCTGGCGCGGCTCTCCGCCGTCTTGGCCCAGCGGGGCACCTTCAATGGCTTGCTGAGCAATGGCCATTGGTTGTTTGTCTATGCCACCACCCGGCTGCACCTGCTCACCCGGCAGGCTCCCTTCAGCCAGGCCCGCCTGGCCGATGACGATGTGAGCGTGGATTTTTCCGAGCTGGCGGGACCCGACGACGTGGTCACCATCGTCAGCACCGAGCCCCTCACCACCAATGAAGCCTGGCTGCCGCTCCAGCCTGGCCAGGCTCTGTGGGTGGTGAAGGGCAGGGTGTGCTCGCCCTAGGCGCCTCGCCAGCGGCGGGCACAACGCTGGATGGTTTCGCGGCAGTCCCCTTCCATCAACAGACCACTCCCTCCCCAGAGCAGCCGCGGGCCCCAGTCGGCGGGGCTGGATCCCAGCTCCCGGATCGGCTCGAAGCCCAGCGCGCGGAAGTAGCGCACCAGCCGGCGATGTTGACGGTCGTTGTCGTGGATGGCCAGAAACCGGGCCCGGCGGCAGGGCGTGCATTCCAGGGCCCAGGCACATCCCGCGGCCAGAAGCAGGGGAGCAGCGCCCGCGCTCCCTTCGCCTTGCACCCGCAGGGTGTCCAGCCGCAACCCTTGCCCCTGGGGGAAGGCCCAGCCCTTGAGTTCCCCCAGCCATTCCGCTCGGCCATCGCCCAGGGGCCGAGCCACCACCGCCCTCAGACTCCAAAGCCCCAGTCGCCGGGGCGCTGCCAGCCGCAGTTTCCATCCCCGCCGAGCCGCTTCGGCCTCGATGGTCCCCAGGTCGGGCACGGCAGCGGGGGAAGCCGCGCTCATGAAAGCTCGCTCTCGCCCGCGGGGCAGTAGCGCTCCGCGAGGAGCACCGCCTCGATCGGCAGCGGTCCGTAGATGTGGGGGAAGCGTTCGCCGCTGCCCGGAGCGGGCTCCTCCCGCACAGGGATGGCGGCGCTGGCCAGGCGTGTCGGATCGATCACCAGCAGCCGCAGCTCCGGTCCATCGCTGTAAAAGCGTTCCCAGGTGGCCTCCACCTGGTGGCTCCAGCTGGCATGGAGAAACCCCACCTCCGCCAAGCTTTTGCCCCGGGTGGAGCGGCCGTAGAGGCCCTGCCGTCGGGTCTCCTGCCAGTCGGTCTCGAGCGCCAGGTGGTAGAGCCACCGGGGGGATCGCCAGCTCTGGCGCCAGGCCCAGGGGGGGGCCATCACCTGGGCCCATGCCTCACTCGCTTCGAAGGCGGCAAGCCAGCCCTTGAGGGCCTCCAGGCCCGGTTCGCCTGCAAAACCCTCTGGATCACGCATCCGAAATTGGCGCACGAAGGGGAGCAAGGCCCATCCGAGGGGTTCCAGCCAGGCCGGTGGCGCCTCGGTTCGTTCAGCCGCGAAGGTTTCTAGCCATCCATTCCAGCCTTGGAGGATGGCCATCGCGGCGCGACGATGCTCGGTGGTGTGGCTCGTGCCATAGCGGAAGCCATCCAAATGCTGCTTGAAGGGGCCATCACACGCTGCGATCAGGGCAGCGCCAGGACCGTCCTGAAGCCCCTGCCACGCCTCCCGGCCGGCGGGCGTTTGGCCCAGCGCCCAGCCCATGATCGCCAGGCTTTCTTCGAGCACCATCCCGTCAGCGGTCCGCAGCACGGGCACCGTGCCCTTGGCGGAGGCGTCCAGGAGTTCAGGGGGCTTCGCCTTGAGCGCCACCTCCCTCACCTCCACCGCGAGCTCCGCTTGGGCCAGGGCGAGGCGGGCACGGATGGCGTAGGGGCAACGGCGGAAGCTGTAGAGCAGCGCCTGAGGCGTCATGGCTCCAAGGCTGGCGGGAAATCGCGCCCCAGATGGCGCTCCCCGGCAGCCTTGGCGCGTTGTTGCTGGCGGTGCCGTTCGGCATAGCGGGCCCGGTCGGCGTCGCTTCGTTGCCCTTGGCAGTGGCGGCAACAGACGCCGGGGACATAGCTGGGAAGGGCCCGATCCTCTTCAGACAGGGGCATGCGGCAGGCGTGGCAGAGCCCATGGCTGCCGGGCAGGAGCTGATGGTTGAGGGCGGTGCGCTGGTCAAACACAAAGCATTCCCCCTGCCACAGGCTTTGCCCCTGGGGAGTTGCCTCTAGGTAGCCCAAGATCCCCCCTTGCAGGTGATGCACCGCCTGAAAGCCCCGTTGCATCAGATAGGAGGTGGCCTTTTCGCAGCGGATGCCACCGGTGCAAAACAGGGCCAAACGCTGGCTCTGCCGTTCGGCCATCAGCTGTGGCAACTCCTCTTCCACCCAAGCGGGAAACTCACCGAAATGGTTCGTGCCAGGGTTGATGGCTCCTGCGAAGCTGCCCAGCCCCACCTCATAGCTGTTGCGGGTGTCCACCAGCAGGGTTTGGGGGTCGCGAATCAGGGCATTCCAGCGGTGGGGAGGCACGTAGGTGCCAACGCGCTCAAGGGGATCGACACCCTCCACTCCAAGGGTGACGATTTCCCGTTTGAGGCGAACCTTCAGGCGAAAGAACGGTGGAGCTTCCGCTGTCGATCGCCGGATCGCCAGATCCGCCAGGCGCGGATCGGCTTTCAGCAGGTCCAGGATCTTGGCCAACCCGGCTTCAGAGCCGCAGAGGCTGCCGTTCACACCCTCCTCCGCCAGCAACACCGTTCCCAACACTCCGTTCGCCTGGCCCAGCTGGACCAGTTGGGAGCGCAGGGGGGCCAATTCCTGCCTGGAGAATCGGGCGAAACGATAGAAGGATGCAACCTGCATCCCGTTCAGCGGTTGCTCGCCAGGCCGGCGGCGGCGAGCAGGGCCCTGTCGGTTTCTTCGGCCGGGTTGCTTGTGGTGAGGAGGGTGTCTCCCAAGAAAAAGGAGTCTGCCCCGGCCAGCAGGCAAAGGATCTGGGCTTCCCGGCTGAGTTGTTCTCGGCCGGCACTCAAGCGAACCCGGCTGTGGGGCATCAGGATGCGTGCCGTCGCCACCATCCGCACCAGATCAAGGGGGTCGACGGGGGGCAGATCTTCCAGGGGGGTGCCCTCCACGGGCACCAGCCCATTGATCGGCACACTCTCCGGGTGGGGATTCATGCCGGCGAGCACTTCGAGCAGGGCAGCCCTGTCCTCCAGGGATTCCCCCATGCCCAGGATGCCGCCGCAACAGAGTTGAATCCCCGCTGCGCGCACCCGCTGCAAGGTGTCCAGCCGCTCCTGGTAAGTGCGGGTTGACACGATCCGGCCGTAGTGGTCAGGAGAGGTGTCCAGGTTGTGGTTGTAGGCGGTGAGCCCCGCCTCCGCCAGTCGGCTGGCCTGCTGATCATTGAGCATCCCCGCCGTGACGCAGGCTTCCAATCCCAGCTCCCGCACGCCTTTCACCATGGCCAGCATGGCGTCAAAGGGGGCGCCGTCGCGGATCTCGCGCCAGGCCCAGCCCATGCAAAACCGGTGGGCGCCTGAGGCTTTCGCCTCCCGCGCCCGCTTCAGCACCGCCTCCACGTCCAGCTCCGGTCGACCGGCGACATCGGCGCTGTGATGCATGGATTGGGGGCAATAGGCGCAATCTTCCTCGCACCCCCCTGTTCTCACGCTAAGGAGGGAGGCCAGCTGCACGCCATGGCTGGGGTTGCTGGTGCGATGCACCTGTTGGGCCTGCCAGAGCAGATCGAGGAGAGGCTGTTGAAGCAGCTCCAAAATCTCCTGCCGAGACCAGTCGTGACGGGTGTTCATGGCTGGGGGTCGACCCCTCCGAAACGGCGCTGACGACTTTGGAAGTCGCGCAAGGCATTCTCTAGGGCTCGGGCATCGAAATCGGGCCAATGCACATCGGTCAGATGCAATTCCGCATAGGCCAGCTGCCAGAGCAGGAAATTGCTCAGGCGCTGCTCGCCGCTGGTGCGGATCAACAGATCGGGATCCTCTTCTCCAGCGGTGTGCAGTGCGGCTGCAAACGAGGCTTCATCGATCTGGTGGGGTTGCAGGTGCCCAGCGGCCACCTGGGCGGCGAGCTTCTGGGCCGCACCCACCAACTCCCGGCGACTGCCGTAGTTGGTGCACACATTGAACCGAATGCCGGTGTTGGTGGCGGTGCGATGGCTGGCATCGGCAATGAGATCCTGCAGTTTTTGGGGAAGCTCCTCGAGTTCCCCCAAGAAACGAATTCTCACCTGCTCCTTTTCCAGGGCCTCCAGCTCGCGGGCGAGCACCCGTTCAAACAATGTCATCAGGAAGGACACCTCCTCGCCTGGCCTGCTCCAGTTTTCTGTGGAAAAGGCATAGGCGGTCAGGGCGCCCACCCCCCAGTCGCTGCAGAGCCGCAAGGTGCGTTTGAGGGCTTCCACACCGGCTCGGTGACCCATCATGCGGGGCAAGCCCCTCTGGCGAGCCCATCGGCCATTGCCATCCATGATCACGGCCACGTGGCGGGGCAGCCTGAGGGGATCGAGGCCTTGTGGCAGGGCTGGCGTGCCCGGTTTGAAGGTGGGCGCCAGGGCGCGACTCATCCGCGAGATTCCGGCTGAACCGCGCCTACGCTACGTCCTGTTGGCCCAGATGCCAGCGCCTCGGTGAGCAAATCATGGAGGCGACTGCTGGTAATGGGCCGCTCAAGACGTCCGTGGCGGGCCAAGGAGAGGGTTCCCGTTTCCTCGGAAACCACCACACACAGGCAGCTGTCGTGCCGCTCGGTCAGGCCAAGCGCCGCCAGATGTCTGGTGCCATAACGGTTCAATCCCTGGCGGGAGAGGGGAAGAATCACCCCCGCTGAAAGGATCCGGTTTTTCTGCACCAGCACGGCGCCATCGTGCAAAGGGGTGTCGCCGGCAAAGACATTGAGGAGCAATTCCACCGAAAGGCGAGCATCCAGAGGAATGCCCGGGTTGAGAAAGTCTTCCGGGCGCAGGTCACTGCCCAGATCGAGAACGATCAGGGCGCCTCGCCGGGCCTGGGAGAGTCGGCCGGCGGCTTCCGTGAGCACGGCGACGGAGCCGCTCACCAGCTGGTCGCGCCGCCGATCGGCGAACAACACCCCCAGATCGCCGGTGCCCAGAAGCTCCATCAAGCGCCGCAGCTCCCCCTGCCAAAGGATGGCCAATGCCAGGCTGCAAGCCAACACGAGGGCATCCACAAGCTTGGTGGTGAGGGGCAGCGGCACAAAGCGCTGCACAAACCAGGCCAGGGAGACCAGCAACAGATAGCCCCTCAAGAGCCAAAGGGTGCGACTGTCTTTCAGTCGCCCGAGCAACAGGATGCCAAGGAGGGAGGCAAAGAGAAGGTCGAGTAAGAAAAGGATCAGATCCCTTTGATCAATCCAAAACTGCACAGTAACTTGGGATCACTCAGGCTTTTGGGTTGCTGAATCTGCCCAATTGTTCAGGGGGATGGGCTTTTCAGCTCGTCCCAAAATCAACCTGATGGTTCGGGTGAATCTGCCTCCTTTCTCATAATATCTAGGCCAGCCTGGCTGGCAGTTGGTCGTAGCGCAGTAGATCTTCCGGCTCTTCGCGCTGTTGCACCACGTCGGCCAGTCCCCCATTCACAAGCACGGTTGCGGGCCTTGGAATGCGGTTGTAATTGGAGGCCATCGAGGCGTTGTAAGCACCCGTCGCGAAGACCACCACCACCTCGCCAGCCCGGCAGGGGGGCAGCTGTAGATCCGTGAGGAGCACATCCCCTGATTCGCAGTGCTTGCCAGCCAGGGTCACGGTGTCCACGGCCGTGGATGGGGTTGTCAGAGGACGGTCGGCCAGAACGGCCGTGTAGAGAGACTTGTAGGTGATTGGCCTCGGGTTGTCGCTCATGCCCCCATCCACTGACAGATAGGTTCGCCCCCCGGGGATGGTTTTCCTGCTGCCCACGGAGTAGAGCGTCACCCCTGCCGTGCCGATCAATGAACGGCCCGGTTCACAAAGGAGGCGCGGTAGGGCCAAGCCGCGGCTGTTGCACGCTCGCACCACACTCCCGGCCACGGCCTCGACCCATCGCTGGATGGTGGGTGGGTCGTCCGATTGGATGTATCGGATTCCCAGGCCCCCCCCCACATTGAGATCCCGGCAGGGATGCCCCATGGAGCGCGCCAACGCCAGGGCGTCCGCCATCACCCCAGCCAGATCACGGTGGGGCTCCAATTCGAAAATCTGCGAGCCGATATGGGCATGCAACCCATCCACCCAAGCCCATGGGCAGCTGCTGAGGTGACGCAGCACGGTCTCCAGTTGGTCAGGATCGAAACCAAATTTGCTGTCGAGGTGGCCGGTTCGGATGTAATCGTGGGTGTGGCATTCAATGCCCGGAGTGAAGCGCACCATCAGCCTGGCCGGGGTGGGTTGCCCGGAAGCGATGCCAGCCAGGTGCTCCAGATCAAGCCAGTTGTCCACCACGACTGTCACACCATGCTCGATCGCCAAGGCAATCTCCTGGCGCGATTTGTTGTTGCCATGCAGCACGATCCGCTCTGCCGGCATCCCGCCTCGCAGCGCGGTGAGGAGTTCGCCTGCGGAGACCGCATCCAGCCCGAGGCCTTCAGAGGCAACCAGGGCGGTGATCGCCAGGGAGCTGTTGGCTTTGGAGGCGTAAAGAGCGAGCGAAGGCCCTGGATAAGCCTGGGCGAGAGCCTCTCGATAGCCACGACAGGCCGCCCGCACGGTGGCTTCGTCCAACACGTAAAGAGGCGTGCCGTAGGTCTGGGCTAGCTCACTCAACAGGCATCCCCCCACCATCAGACGTTGCTGTTGATCCAGTCGGGCAGAAATGGGAGCAATGTTGCAATTTGGGCTCAGAGGGTTGACATCCTCCCCAAAGCAGTGGCCCTGTGGATCCCCGGCTTCGGAGCTCGGGCGCTCCTCTCCTGTGGCAGCGGGAGCGGTGAAAGCTGGCATGACGCCTTGCGAAGTAATCGTTGCTCAGATGGTAAGCAGGCTCTCTCCTGGAGGCAGGATTTGGCCGTTTCCCCCCACCGCCCCTCCCCCTGGACCCTTCTGACCGGCCGACGCCCCAGGCTGATGTGCTCCGTTTGGGGCCCGAGGATCTCTGCGATTGCCTGAGCCTTGATCGCCAGGCGCTTGGAGGGTTGTGGTCAAAAGAACAGTGGCAACGGGAACTGATCGAACCCCAGAGGCCCGTGGTTGGGTTGCGGGACGCCGAGGGGGTGCTGTTGGCTTTGGCCAGTGCCTGGTTGGTGGTGGATGAGCTGCACATCACGGCGGTGGCGGTGCATCCAGACCATCGGCGGCTTGGTTTGGCTCGGCGCGTGCTGGAAGCTTTGCTCCGGTTGGCATCGCAGGCCGGAGCGGAACGGGCCACGCTTGAGGTTTCCAGCGCAAATGCACCTGCCAAAGCCCTCTATGCCTCGCTTGGTTTCAAAGAGGTGGCGGTTCGTCGCGCTTACTACCGCAACGGGGAGGATGCTTTGATTCAATTAAAAAAACTCTGACATTAATTTCTGCTATCACGCCAGACCGCGAGCTTGTGGAAATGGAGAGTGGATTGAATGGTGATTCGCATCCTTTTCGCTGGAGTCTTTGCTTTCTCAACTCAGTGAGTGAATGGGCACGTTTTGCCCCAAACTACAAATGCAAACGTCTTCGCCCTCTCCACCGGCAACCCTGTTCGGTAAACCGGATCACTTGTTGGGATGCCCCCTTCATCGGGAGAGCCGGAAACAACGCTGAGCCCCGCTTGTGCCTGGTGTCACAGCTTGCTTCTCGCAAAAGACACAAACCACCGCCCATCCCTGATAACTTGGTGGAACTTGCTGAGGGCACCGCCCCATGTTCGAGCGGTTTACCGAGAAAGCCATCAAGGTGATCATGCTGGCTCAAGAGGAAGCCAGACGCCTTGGTCACAATTTTGTTGGCACTGAGCAGATCCTTCTGGGGTTGATTGGTGAAGGCACGGGTGTGGCCGCCAAGGTTCTGAAGTCCATGGGGGTCAACCTCAAGGATGCTCGCGTGGAAGTGGAGAAGATCATTGGCCGTGGATCCGGGTTTGTGGCGGTGGAGATCCCCTTCACACCTCGGGCCAAGCGGGTGCTGGAGCTCTCTTTGGAAGAAGCTCGCCAGCTAGGCCACAACTACATTGGCACTGAGCATCTCCTCCTGGGCCTGATCCGCGAGGGAGAAGGCGTGGCTGCAAGGGTTCTCGAAAATCTTGGGGTCGACCTGGCCAAGGTGCGCACCCAGGTGATCCGCATGCTCGGCGAGACGGCTGAGGTGGCGGCTGGTGGCAGCAGCAAAGGGTCGACCAAAACCCCCACTCTCGACGAATTTGGCAGCAACCTCACCCAGTTGGCCGCCGAATCCAAGCTCGATCCTGTGGTCGGTCGTCAAAACGAGATCGACCGTGTGATTCAAATCTTAGGCCGCCGCACCAAAAACAATCCCGTCTTGATCGGTGAACCCGGTGTCGGGAAAACGGCTATAGCGGAAGGTCTGGCTCAGCGCATCACCTCTGGAGAAGTTCCCGATATTCTTGAGGATAAGAGAGTTCTCACCCTCGACATTGGTTTGCTGGTGGCTGGCACCAAATATCGGGGTGAGTTTGAAGAACGGCTGAAAAAAATCATGGAGGAGATTCGCACCGCTGGCAATGTGATTCTGGTGATCGATGAGGTGCACACCTTGATCGGGGCTGGCGCTGCTGAAGGGGCCATTGATGCTGCCAATATTTTGAAACCAGCCCTTGCCCGCGGCGAGCTCCAATGCATTGGTGCCACCACCCTGGATGAATACCGCAAACACATTGAACGAGATGCGGCTCTGGAGCGTCGCTTCCAGCCGGTCATGGTTGGTGAGCCATCCGTTGACGACACGATTGAAATTCTCCGCGGTCTCCGCGAGCGTTATGAACAACATCACCGCCTGAAGATTGCCGATGAAGCCTTGGTGGCTGCGGCAACCCTCGGCGATCGCTACATTTCTGATCGCTTCCTCCCTGACAAGGCGATCGATCTCATCGATGAGGCTGGCAGCCGGGTGAGGTTGATGAATTCAAAATTGCCTCCGGCCGCTAAGGAAGTCGATAAGCAGTTGAGGGAGGTTCAAAAGCAGAAGGAGGAAGCTGTTCGCTCGCAAGACTTTGGCAAAGCGGGTGAATTGCGGGATCGGGAAGTTGAACTGCGTGAGCAAATTCGCTCCATCCTGCAAGCCCGCAAAGATGAAGAAGAGAGCGGTGAAACGTCCTCCTCCATTGCCACTGCTGAGCCCTCTACGATCCAAGGTTCTGTGTTTGAGGGGCAGGCCGATGGACGCACGCCTGTAGTGACCGAAGAGGATATCGCCCACATCGTTGCCTCCTGGACGGGAGTACCAGTTCAGAAGCTCACCGAAAGCGAATCCGTGAAGCTGCTGAACATGGAAGACACCCTGCATCAGCGCTTGATCGGACAAGATGAAGCTGTCAAGGCTGTCTCTCGCGCCATCCGCAGGGCCCGCGTTGGCTTGAAAAACCCCAATCGGCCCATTGCCAGCTTCATCTTTTCTGGCCCAACCGGTGTGGGTAAAACCGAGCTCACAAAAGCATTGGCTGCCTATTTCTTTGGCAGTGAAGAGGCCATGATCCGCCTGGATATGTCTGAGTTCATGGAAAGGCACACGGTGAGCAAGCTGATTGGCTCGCCGCCGGGCTACGTGGGCTTCAACGAGGGCGGTCAATTAACGGAAGCGGTTCGGCGGAGACCCTACACCGTTGTGCTCTTTGACGAAATTGAGAAGGCTCACCCGGACGTGTTCAATCTGCTGCTCCAGCTTTTGGAGGATGGTCGTCTCACCGACTCCAAAGGACGCACGGTTGATTTCAAAAATACCTTGATCATCATGACCTCTAACATTGGGTCAAAGGTGATTGAGAAGGGTGGTGGAGGCCTCGGGTTTGAATTCGGCGGCGGAGATGCAGAAGAGACGCAATACAACCGTATTCGCTCGCTTGTCAATGAAGAACTCAAGCAATACTTCAGGCCTGAATTCTTGAACCGCCTCGATGAAATCATCGTCTTCCGTCAACTGACCCGCGATGAGGTGAAGCAAATCGCTGAAATCATGCTCACTGAGGTCTTCGCTCGCATGCGAGACAAAGGCATTCACCTTTCTGTCACGGATGCGTTCAAGGAGCGCCTTGTGGAAGAGGGCTACAACCCCAGCTACGGGGCACGACCTCTCCGCCGGGCCGTGATGCGACTTTTGGAAGATTCTTTGGCGGAAGAGTTCCTCTCAGGCCGCATCGGCGAAGGAGACAGTGCTGTGGTGGATGTGAATGAGGACAAGCAGGTCGTGATCCGCAAGCAGGAGAGCAACCCCAGCCTTCCCGAGCTGGCAGGTGTATCCGCTTGAGCCAAGCCGGCTGAAAACGTCCTTTCTGGGCTGAGATCTTCCATGGTCTGTTCTGTGATTGGTCACAGCATTGCCCCCACCTTGGTGATCCGAGGCACGGAGGTTTGGCCGAGAGCCTTGCAAGAGATTGCAAGGCTTGGATCCAGGCCTTTGCTGCTCGGACGCAGTGCGGTCACGCTCCCCCTCAGGCGAGACCTGCTGGCCAAGCTCCAGGGGGCTGGTCTGACGCCCCAACTCGTTGAACTCCGCCACGATTGCTGCCCCCAGGACCTCGCCCGCCTGCAGCAACAAGCCGAGCAGTCCCAGCCCGACGGCCCCTGCGACAGCGTCATCGCGATGGGTGGTGGAAAGGTGCTTGATGCAGGCAAGCTGTTGGCCCACCGCTTGGGCACGCCCTGCATCACGGTTCCCACCAGTGCGGCCACCTGCGCCGGATGGAGTGCCCTCAGCAATCTCTACACCCCTGCCGGAGCCTTTCTGGAAGATGTTGCTTTGGATCGCTGCCCCGACTTGTTGGTGTTTGACCATGGCCTGGTGAAGCAGGCTCCGCCGCAAACCCTGGTGAGCGGCATGGCTGATGCCATGGCCAAGTGGTACGAAGCCTCCGTGAGCAGTGCCCAAAGCAGCGACGGCTTAGTGCAACAGGCCGTCCAGCAAGCCAGGCTCCTGCGAGATCAAATCCTCATCGATGGAGTTGCCGCCTTCCAAGACCCTGGATCGGAGGCGTGGGTGCGGGTTGCGGAGGGCTCCGCCCTCACCGCGGGGCTGATTGGCGGGTTGGGCGGGGCCCAGTGTCGAACGGTGGCGGCCCATGCCGTGCACAACGGGCTGACCCAACTCCCCGCCACCCATTCCCGCTTGCATGGCGAAAAGGTGGGTTTTGGCATCCTGGTGCAATTGCGTCTCGAAGAGGTCTTGGGCGGCAGCCGCCTCGCCGGGCATGCCAGAAATCAGCTGCTTGGTTTCTTTCGCAGCCTCGGCGTGCCCTGTGAGCTTGCGGAGTTGGGCTTGGCCCAAGCCAGCCTGCAGGATCTGCATCAGGTCTGCGATCACGCCTGCCGCGAGGGTTCCGACCTGCATCGCCTTCCTTTCCCGGTCGATGTTCAAGATCTTCTGGCGGCTCTGGTGAGCACCACCACCCAAACTCTGCCGGTGGGATGAGTTCAACAGTCAGCCCCCAAGCCCTTCTCGCCTGGGCCGCAAGCTCTTTGCAAGATCCCCAGGCTCGCGCCTTGGCGTCCCAGATGCAGTGGTGGGATCTTCCCGGCTTGGAGGATTCCCCCCCGCATCAGTGGCCTGTGGCCGTGATGGGACAGGGGCCGACCTTGCTGCTGTTGCATGGCTTCGACAGCTCCTTTTTGGAGTTCCGGCGTCTTGCCCCTCTTCTTTGCGTGGATCACACCCTGGTGATTCCAGACCTCTTTGGCTTCGGCTTCACTCCGAGACCGCAGAGCGGCACCTACGGGCCCGAAGCTGTGTTGGCTCATCTTGAGGCGCTTCTCGCTCGCCTGCCCGCCAGCGTTGGCGTGATCGGTGCCTCCATGGGGGGAGCCGTGGCCATGGAGCTGGCGCGTCGTCGGCCGGAACAGATTGATCGGCTGCTGCTTTTGGCACCGGCAGGCCTCGGCGGACAACCCCGACCCCTCCCTTCCCCTCTGGCAGCGTTGGGAGTGCGTTTTCTCTCCCTTCCCTGGGTGCGGCGAGGGCTCTGTCGCAGCGCTTTTGCTGATCCCGCCAACAGTGTGGGAGCAGCCGAGTTGGAAATCGCCTCCCTCCACCTTCGCTGCCCGGGGTGGGCCGACTCGTTGGCACGCTTTGCCAGTTCAGGCGGTTTTGCCGCCTGTGGTGAGCCGTTGCCGCCCCAACCGATTCGTGTGCTGTGGGGTGAGCAGGATCGGGTTTTGGGCGCTCCCCAGCGCCGAGAGGCCCATGCCCTGCTCGGTGATTCCATCCTGCCCGTGGCCGGTTGCGGGCACCTTCCCCATCTCGATCAGCCCGCCCTGGTGCGTGACCAATGGTCCCGAGCGGCTGTGTGGCCATCCTCCCAAGCGCGCTCTCCCTCCCCCTTGCCTCTCCAGTCCCATGGCCCAGCCGCTTAACCACCTTCCTTCCCGACCCGCTCCCCCGTTGCAGCCAAGGTGGAGAGCTGGGGTGCTCGTCGGGCGAGTGCTTTCCCTTCTCCTGCTGCCCTGTCTGCTGCTCCTGGCCGCCTTGCCAGTGCAGGCGTCGCTTCTGCATTTGGCAGGCCCCATTCCCGCGGATCTCGGGGTGCAGGCCAACGGTTTGGCGCCCTGCCAGAGCCCTGCCCACTGCGCCTTCTCCAAGTGGCCTGTGCCGGATGCCAAGGCCGCCCTGGTGAAGCTCCTCCCCGCCGTCCTGGCGCTGGATGGAGTGGAGCTCGTGGAGACCAATGCCGACTATCTGCACGCCACGCTCACCAGTCGGCTGTTTGGTTTTGTGGACGACCTCGAACTCTTTGCCGATGCGGCCCGCAGCCAGATACAAGCCCGCTCCCAGAGTCGCCTTGGCGATTCCGATCTTGGGGTCAATGCGCGCCGTCTTGAGCGTCTGCAATGGGCCCTACTGGCCGCCGCTCCCTCCCCGTCGCTCCCATGAGCCCGCTGGGTCATGCAGGCGTGCGCAAGGAGATCCTGGCCGCCTCGGCCCCTTGGCTGGCCGCTTGCCTCAATCTGTTGCCCGGCCTGGGTGCCGGCTACATCTATCAACGCCGCTGGCGCGCCTACTGGCTCACTGCACTCCTGGCCAGTTTGTGGCTGTTGGGGGACAGCCTGCATGCCTCTCCTGATGGCGTTGCGCTGGCGATAGGCCATCCGCTCCCCGGCTTGCTTGGCCTCGCGACCCTGACGGCGATGGAGGCTTTCCTGGCAGCCCGGCGGGCCCGCATGAACTAGGGCCGCAGCGTGAAGGGCTCGTCAACAGTGTGCAGGGGTGATAAGAGGGCGGAGGATGATTTCCACCATGGCCTCCCCACCGCCCCCTCTCCCCACCCTTGATCCGGAGGAGGAACAAACTGCCGGGCCGCTGCTCCGGGCTGTGGCGAAGGGCCTGGAACTTTGGCTGCGACAGCAATGCCAGGAGGTGGAGGAGCTGGAGATCACCTTGCAGGGCTCCATGGGCCAGCTGCTGCGCGGCCATCTTCAGGGGGTGCACCTTCATGCCCGCAAGGTGGTGTTTCAGAATCTGAGCCTGGAGAGGGTTGACCTCTGCAGTGACCCCATTCAACTGAGGATGGGGGCGGTGCTGCGGGGACAGCCGTTGCGTCTGGACCACCCCTTTCGGGTGAGGGGGGCTGTTTTGTTGAGCGGGGAGGGATTGAGTCGCACCCTGGCGACGCCACAGTGGCAAGCGCTGGGGGATCATCTCTGTCAAGAGCTGATGGGGGTGACACCCCTTGAGAGCGTGAAGCTGCTCGATGGGCGCCTGATCCTGCAGGCCCACTCCAGCCCTGAGGGCAACCGGCTGCATGTGGAAACCCAAATGGTTCTCACCTCTTCAGGCCTTCAGCTGCGCCCTTTGGATGGTCGCCCTCCCCTCCCTTTGGCCATGGATGAAGCGATTCAGCTGGAGCGGGCTGAGGTGCGTGATGGGCTCCTGGAACTGGCCGGAGAAGCTCTGGTGCAGCCCTAGAGCCGCTCGGACAGCGGAAGCACAAGGGTGACAAGGGAGTACACCACTGCCGGCACAAAGAGATAGCTGTCGATGCGATCGAGAATTCCGCCGTGCCCCGGGATCGCATCCCCCGAATCCTTGAGGCCCGCATCCCGTTTCATCATCGACTCGGTGAGGTCTCCCACCACGGCAAAGACGGCCACCACAACACCCAATAGCCCCCCTAGCAGCCAGCCCCACCGCCATCCGAGCAGCAGGCCCCCCGTGCCGCCCACCAGGGCAGCACAACTAATCCCTCCAAGCGCCCCTTCGATGGTCTTGCCAGGAGAGATCGGCGAAAGCGGGCGTCGTCCCCAGCGGCGCCCGATTCCGTAGGAGCCGATGTCTGTGGCCACGATCAGCGCAACGGCCAACAGGGTGAGTGCCAAGCCGGAGGTCCACGGCCAACCCAGGCCTGTGATCGTGGCTGGCAGTCGTGGCGCCAGGGCTGGATCGGTGATGGCCCGCAGCTTGATCCAATGGCTGGGCAGAAACCCCAGATAAAACAGCCCCAAGATGGAGGCGGCGATGTCAGCGATGGTGCCCGTCACAGGCTGCAGCAGCAACCAACCGCAGATCACGGCTCCGGAGGCTGGCAACACCGCCGCTGCCACATCGCCCACCCCCTCCCCCCCGGGCCAGCTGCCTGAAGCTGCAGCCATCGTGGAGGCCAAGAGGAGCTGAACGGCCACCAAGGTGGTGCGCACAGCAGGACGAATTCCCTTGAAGCGCGCCATGCGGAAAAACTCCAACAGCCCCAAGTGCACGATCACCCCCACCGCCACGGTGAACCACCAGCCCCCCAGGAGAATGAAAACAGCTCCCAGACCTCCAGCGGCCCAGCCGCTGGCCAGTCGCGCCAGGGACGTGCTGGAGCGAGGTTTGGGGATCCAGGCTGGGGGCATGCGGCTCACCAACACCAGCTCATCGTTCCGCCGCAATCACAAACAGGGGTTCCGCCGCTGCCAACTTGGCCTGGGCTCCCCGCTGTTGCATGCGATGCACCGTGGCCTGAATCACCTGCACATCTCTGGCCTGTAAGCGCTCAAGTCTGCCTGTTGCATCCACCAGCCCCTCCAAACTGACCGTGCTGATAACGAGGCGACCACCCGGTGGCAGCGCCTCCCAGACAGCCATCAAGGTGTCGCCCAGGGCGCGAGCCACCTCCAGCAGCACCCGATCGGGATGGGAAGGCAGGAGATTCAGATCATCCGGAGCCATGCCGGAATGGATGTGGAGATTGTTGATGCCGAAGCGCAGGCGATTTCGCTCAAGCAGGTCAATGGCGTCTGGATCCCTCTCCAAGGTGTGCACCATCCCTGCAGGCATCAGCCTGGCAATTTCCAGGGCCAGGGCACCTGTGCCTCCACCCACATCCCAGACCAGTGAATCCGGGCTTGGGCGAAGGTGCGCCAACAGGATGACTCGCAGCTCCATCGGGGTGGGGCTGAAGCCTGGCGCATCCTCAAAGGCTCCATCAGGCAGGCCTGGGGTGACGAAATCCCAGTGAAAGGCACTTGGCTGGTTCACGGGCAACGGTCACCTAAGGGCCCTGGGGCTTCGGCCATGACTTTCACCGTATCAGTGATCTGGCCGGCCCAAAGGAGGTGTTGCTCCTCCAGCCACCTGGCCCTCTCCGCATCGATCCTCTCCCCTGGCACCAGGAGGGGAATCCCCGGGGGATAGGGCACCAAGGGTTCAGCCGCAATCCTCCCCACAGCTGCGCGCAGCGGCAGCCAGGAGCCGCCCGCACGCCAAGCCACACCGATGGGCACCGCCAGGCGGCCCACCAGAGGCAGCGGCGGTGGGGCGAGCGGCGGCAGAGGTGCTCCTCCGAGGGCCTGGCGCAAACGGATCAGGGTGCGAGGCAGGTGGCTTTCAAGGGTCCGGGGTGGGGCCAACCCCAAACAGAACAACAGGACGGCGGGTTCGGGGAGTTCGGCGATCACGCCCTGCTCTTGCAGCCAGTCATCGGCACTCAGCCCGTTCACGCCAAAGGCTCCGCAGTGGAGCAAAAGGCGCAGGGGGTCCTGGTTTGGCAGCAGGGGCAGACCCTCCTGCTCAAGAAGCCGAGCCAACCGAAGGGCCCGCCGTTCTGCCCGACGCCTCAACCTCTGACCCACCGGGGAGAGCATCTCTTCCAGGGCGGCTGCTGTGGAGAGGAGCAATAGGGCGCTGGGGCTGGAGGTTTGCAACCAGAGCAGGCTTCTTGCCAGGGCCGCCTTATCCACTCGCTCCCCCTGGCTTAAGAGGGCGGCGCCTTGGGCCAATCCTCCGGCCACTTTCTGCGGGGAGAGCACCACCAGGTCGGCTCCAGCGGCCACGGCTTCTCCGCAGCCATGGGCTTGATCCACCAGAACGGGAACCCCCAGATCCTGGGAGAGGGCCACCAAGGGGGGCAGGTCGGCCCGCAGACCATGATAGGTGGGGTCGAGCAGCACCAGCGCCGCCACCGGCCCTTCGCTCAGGGCGGTGCGAATCACGTTCTGCATGTGGGCCAGAGAGGGCGGTCTCCACAGGCCGGTGGTGGCTTCAAAGGGCAGGGAATACAACAGCGGCTCCAGCCCCCCAAGCACGCAGGCATGCAACAGGCTGCGGTGCAGATTGCGGGGCAGCAGCACTCGCGACCCTGGCGCTGCCATGGCCAGAAGGGCGGCCTGCAGGAGTCCCGAGGCGCCGTTCACGCCAAACCAGCAGGCCTCTGCCCCCATCAAAGCCGCACAGCGACGCTGCGCTTCTGCAACGGCTCCGTCCGTCTGCAAAGGACCGCCCCAGCTGGGGAGCTCCGGCACATCCCAGGAGCCTGGGGCGCGCCGCAGCACCCTCCTCAAGCTGCCTGGCAGGGCGCGGCCCCCCCCATGGGCGGGCAGGTGGAGGGGCAGATGGCCTTGGCCCTCCAGCAGAGGGAGGAGAGGCGCGCTGGGCCGAACGCCGTCGGCGGATGGGCCCATGGCTGGAGGGAGAGCTTTCTAAAGTTTGCAGAGTCGATGGTGGATCTCTGACTCCCTCTGCTCTGTTGCCCGGCCCGAAGCGATCTGCCTTCGCAGCGGATCAGGATGCCGATCTTCGCTACGAGCCGGATCGCCATCTGCGCTGGCTCCTCCTGAGGCCCTGGATCCTCCTGAGCCGTTTGTTGGTGGTGGTCTTCACCCTCGGCAGCCTGGCCATCGACATCGTGGCCCAGGGCAACAGCTCCGATGCCAAGGTTCAGAAGCGCCTGGCTCGCCGCATTCTCAACAGCCTCACCTCCTTGGGGCCTTGCTTCATCAAGGTGGGCCAGGCACTCTCCACCCGGCCTGATTTGGTGCGCCGTGATTGGTTGGAAGAGCTCACACGATTGCAAGATGATCTTCCCCCCTTCCCCTGCGCCCTCGCCAAGCAGACCATTGCCACTGAATTGGGAGCAGACATCGGCGAGCTTTTTGAGGAGTTCCCCGGCTATCCGGTCGCTGCAGCCAGTCTGGGTCAGGTGTATCGAGCAAGGTTGAAGGATGGACGCTGGGTTGCTGTCAAGGTGCAACGCCCGAATCTGCCATTGATTCTGCGTAGAGATCTGGCGATTATTCGTGCACTGGGTGTTTTGGCTGCCCCCTTTCTTCCGCTTAATTTGGGGTTTGGCTTGGGGACAATTATTGACGAGTTTGGCCGGAGCTTGTTTGATGAAATTGATTACCGTAAAGAAGCTGATAATGCGGATTACTTCGCTGAATTGTTTGCTGATCGCCCTGAGGTGACGATCCCCGAGGTGGAGCGAAAGTTCTCGAGTCGTCGTGTGCTCACAACCACCTGGATCAATGGAGTCAAGATGGCGAATCGGAAAGAGGTTGAGCTCCATCATCTCGATCCCACGGCTTTGATCCGCACGGGGGTGATTTCTGGTTTAAGACAATTGCTTGAATTTGGCTATTTTCACGCTGATCCCCATCCCGGCAACCTGTTTGCTCTGCCCGGAATCACCAATGGGATGGGTCATATGGCCTATGTCGATTTTGGCATGATGGATGCCTTAAGTGAAAAGGACAGGCTCACGCTCACAGGAGCTGTGGTGCATTTGATTAACCAGGACTTCAAATCATTGGCGAAGGATTTTCAAGCCTTGGGATTTCTTCATCCTGAGGCTGATCTGGACCCAATTGTTCCAGCGCTTGAAAAGGTTTTGGGCGATGCTATTGGAAAAAACGTTGGCGCCTTTAATTTCAAGTCAATCACGGATCGTTTTTCGGAGTTGATGTATGATTATCCCTTTAGAGTTCCAGCTCGTTTTGCGCTCATCATCCGAGCTGTTGTGAGTCAAGAAGGATTGGCCCTCCGCCTTGATCCGGATTTTCGAATTCTTCAGGTGGCCTATCCCTACGTTGCCAGACGACTGCTCGCTGGGGATACGGCGGAAATGCGAGAAAAGTTAATGGAAGTCATCTTTGATGAAAATGGCAGACTGAGGCTTGAGCGCCTTTCGAACCTGCTCAGCGTTGTTGAGGCAGATCTACCCGGTGGGGAGGATCTGCTGCCCGTGGCTCGCGACGGACTCCGGCTTTTGCTCAGCCCTGAGGGGAGCAGCCTTAGGCAGCGTTTTCTGCTTAGCCTGGTAGCAGAGAACCATATCCATACTGATGATTTAAAGGCCCTACTTGGTTTGGTAGGCCAACATTTTTCCTTGAGCAAGTTGGCAACGGGCTTTTTAAGCCGTTTCAACCCACTTGCAGCCTGATTCGGTCTTATCCGAGTGAGGTTTCAATTAAGTAAGCGGCCAAATTGGAAAGGGATCTGCCTTCCTCATCGCTTCTGTTTTTCAGGTGGAGATAGGTGTTGTGGGGCAAGGTGATGGTCACCCTGACGGGTTTGCGGAAAACGGTCGGGAAATTCATCGCCTTGTTCATTGACCTGGTAAGAGTTTTGCTGACCGGTTGTTCCATTGGATGTCCGAGAGTCGGATTGTCCATGGCTGGATTTTCCATTGCCTTTTCAGAGTTCACTATTCTAATTAAAACAGTTTCTCCCAGGCTTTTCAGTGATCCAAATCATCTCCATCCGTGCTCTTGCGCAGAGCTGAGCCCTTTGCGCGTTCCAGCCGAACTGGGATCACCGGGCGGCTAGGGCTTGATTTTCTTCTTGGCTCTGTGTCTTTCCCTTCCGCGGCGCTGCCGTTGGTTCTAAGGTTCGCCAGGTGTGCCCTTCCTTTTGTGCTGTTTCCTCCTGTGTCCGTCCTGGTCAGTGCCGCTGTGGACTTACCAGAAGTTCTGGATGCCGCAGGGAGCGGCAACTATGGCGATTTGAATGAAAGTGAGATTCTGCTGGAATTTGCCAACTTTTCCCAACCCCCCTACCTGCTCGCGGGATTGGGTCTCGCTATTGGCATCGTCTGTGGCCTGACCTTCAGCAGAGGGGTGCAAGAGCGGCTTGATGATTGGAAGCAGGATCGGCTTCCCCTGCTTCCCCTGGCCCGTGTGCAGACGGTGCTTCCTTGGATTGGGCTGCTGTTGGGGGTGACTTTTTTCCTTGGCGGCAGCTTGCAGATCTTTGGATTTGCCCCAGGCGCCGCTGTGCTGTTGGCCTTTCTTCTATCGCTGGCCACAGGGGGAGCCCTGTGGGTGCAGCTGGTTCGCTTGATGGAGCAGGTGCAAGCCGGCAACTTCAAAGCCGTAGATTTTGATAATTTCGACGAGTTTTTCTAACCCGAACTTCCCTACGGGCTCATTGGTGGGGCGGGGATGGGGAAGTTGGTGGGCAGCGGTCTTGGAATCGTGCCGCCTCCCGCCGCAGGCACTCTACGGGTCACCATGTTGACCAATTCACTTTCGACGAGAACGTGATTGCCGAGATAATTCAGCTGGATTCTTCTTGGTATTTCTATTTGCTCAACCGTTCCGCCTTCACTCGGTGAAATGGCAGTCGAGACGCCAAAAGGTTTTTGTTCGGCCATTCGCCAGCGCGTGTTCAGTAACAAAGTGCCAGCTTGAATGTTGAGTTGGCCTGGCGGTACGTCATAAAGAAATTCCCTGTAGGGAGTGATTTGAATGTTGCGGATGTCCCCTGCATTCACATTCACATCAGAACGATCAGGTAACTGGCGGAAATAAATAAAGCTAATATCGTCCGACTTGATAATTACATCCTGGCCCTGTTGATTGGCAAAAACAAATTCCTTGCTCGCAGGATTGTATGACTTTATGCTGGTTAAGCCTGTGTAGTTTGTTCCGAATGGGTTTTGAACTCTTAGCGAATACCAGCCGATTTGCAGAGCTCTGTTAAGGTCCATGCTCAGGGGCGCTGCCTTAGTGCTCTGTGGCGCAGTCAAGGAGGTTGTGAGCACGAAAGCTGCCAGGAGAAACCACCTCTTACTGTTCTTAAACAGAGGTTCTCTGCGACGTTGTTTGGTCTGCTGCTTGGCTAAGAAATACTGAAAACACCGCTTTTGAAATGCTTGGGGAGACACGTCCGTCCTGGATACTCACTCTTGAGAGTCAAGCTGCTGACGCGTTGGCCGTCAAGTTTTCACGGCCTTGTTTTGCTTCAGGAGCTTGATGCGGTACAGAACATCCTGCAAGGCATCGGCGGCGGAGACCGCCGCAAACCGTTGTGGGGTGGGCTCTTGGCAGCAGCAGGCCAAGGGAGCAAGGATCGTGCTTGGCCTGGGGTGGCAAAATTGCACCACGCTGAAGCGTTCCTTCGGAGGGGCTGCAGGAGCAACCACCCGGTGCCAACCGCTGGGCAACCTGCCATTGCTGAGCCGTTCCAACATCAGGCCGGTGTTGATGATCACCCGATCCTCCGGTAGCTCCACAGGCTGCCACCGCCCATCGATGCACACCTCAAGCCCTGGACCGGTGGCCCTTGGAAGCAGGGTGATCAAGTTGATGTCAGCGTGGGGAGCTGCCCACACATGCCCTCCCCCAGGCGCCTCAGCCATGGGCGGGTAGCGCAACGCCCTGGTCAGGGTTGGACTCGCTTGCACCATCTCTTCAAAGAACGTTTCTGCAGCTCCCAGGCCAAGGGCGATCACCCGCAGAAAGCGTCGCTGGAAATCGGCCATGGCGCTGTGAAAACGCGTCAAAACGGCTGAGATGCCTGGCACCACCTCCTCCGGCAACACTCCTTCGGGGTAAAGCAAAGGGTATTGGAGCCTCAGAGGGTGGTCTGGTGCGACAGGGGCTGACCAATTCAGCATTTCCTTCCAATCGGCATGCTCCTCTTGTGTGGCTGTTTCCACAAGCACTCCGGTGTATCCGGTTTGGCCATGGGCCTCGGGATCGTGAAAGCGTTGTTTGGCTTCCAGCGGAAGGTGGAAAAACTCAGCCAATAGGGTGTATGCCTCATCCAAGAGATCGCTGGGCAAGTCGTGGTGGCTCCTGACAAAACCGCAGCGAAGGCTCTGTTGCACCCCCTCCACGACTGCCCGACGTGTGGATTCGCTGCCGCGTTCGAAGGCGAGCAGATCCACGTCCAAGAGGCTGAGCGTCATCGCCAATCCGATCCTCGCCCCCACGAGAATGGCATCTCAAACCCCCGTTCTATGAAGCGCCGTTGGTCGCGTTGGCTCCTGTTGTGTGTGTGGCTTCCCTGGCTGGGGGCCTGTGGCCACAAACCGCCCCTTGTCGCTCCCAACCAAGGTCAGCAGGGAGTCCAAGCACCTGTGAATCCCCAGTCTGAACAGCAACGCCTGGCCAACGTTCAGAGACAGCTGGCTCAGCAACGCTCGCAAGAGCGTTGCCTGAAGGAGCGACCAAGCTTGGTCGCCCAAATGGCGTCCTTGCGAAAGGCGGAGCTCCAATTGGCGCGGGTGAAGGAGGAAACCTACGTTCCCCTGCCTGCACCGGATCCCTGGGACGAGGCCAGAGAATCACGCTTCCGCCAGGAAGATCGGGAAGCCGATTGGCAACGTCACCTCCAGGCCCAGGAGGCCTGGCAGCGGCGGGAGCAGAGCCATCGCGCCAGCTGGATAGCGAACCACCAAGACCGCTTGCTCATTGCCCAAGAACGGCTGGATCGGGAAGCTCAAGCGTTGCGTTCACGCCGTCCTGAGCTGTTCACCGGTCCAGGCAGCATCGAATTCAATCCAGAGATTGCCCAGCGCCTCCGCAATTGCTAACTGCAACGTCTTGCCATCGCGGCAGCTTCTCTGTTCGGCCTGGTCTCCTGTTGCTCAGGGTTTTTGGGGACGATGGATCCCGAGAAGTTCAGCGCCATACTGTTCGCTGAGTTCCGCCTGCAGTTGCCAAGCGGAGAGCAGGGTTTTGGCCACACGGCGCAGCTCTTCAATGTCTGTGCAGGAATCGATGGCCCTTGCATGCAGTTCTGTGGAGAACTGTCGGGTCAGAGAACGCGCCATGTCGGCCCAGGGAGTTTGCAATATGTTACGGAATCTTGTCAGCCTCGGTTTGCGGTTCTCCGTACGCGGCTTTGGCGTCTTGCCCGACCAAGCGGAGGGAGAGGGTCTTGAGGCGGCTGTCGAGCAGCAGCAAGCCCACCACGGTGGTGAAGGTGACCATCAACACCACGGAAGAAAATTCCACGGCGTTGATCACACCGGCTTGGCGTGCGGTGGTGGCAAAAACAAGGCCGGGCAGTCCCCGTGGAATGAGCCCGTACACCACCACGGCACGGTCGACCCCGGCTGCCACATCTTGGCGCCAAATCCCCAGGCCGCAGGCTCCCTTGCTCAACAGAGCCAGCACGATCAGCGCTCCTGCCAGGGCCCAGGCTCTCGGTTCCAGAAGGGCCGCCAATGGCAGTCGCATGCCCACACTGATGAAATACAGGGGAAGGAACACCTCGGTGAGCAGTTCAAATGTGCGGCGCATGGCGGCATCTGCGGCCCGGCTCTTGGCGCCCTCATCCGTGCTTCTGAGCCGAGCCAGCAAGACCCCAGCCCAAAGGGCTCCCAGCAAGGAGCTCAGGCCGCTCATTTCTCCCACCCAGGCACAGCTGATCAGCAAGATCAGCAGTGCCAAGGGGCTGTTGGGACGTTCAGAGCGGTGGCGCACCCACACCCCTGCGCCCCACCAGCTCAGAGCCGCTGCCGCAAGCCCGAAAGGGAAGCCAAGCCAAGCCAGTCCTCCCTTTGCCACGGCGCTGCCTCCCACCAGGGTGGCCAGCGTGAGCAGGGCGATCGCTGGCAGGTCGTCCAACACCGAGATGCCCACCAGCAGACGCCCGGAAGGGCTGGCGAGCGCTCCTCTCTGGGCCAGCAGCCTCAGGGTGACGCCTGTGCCTGTGGCGCTCAGCGCCGCCAGGGTGAGGAGAGTTGCGCCGGGCGAGAGGTTGAAGCCCCGTTGCACCGGCCAGTAGGCCAGGAGGGGAATCAGGGCACTCAAGGCCACCGTGCGCAGGATGGCGCCCCTTCGGGAGGCGAGCAGATCGCCTTGCACTTCCAAGCCCACCTGGAAAAACAAGGTGAGCACCCCCAGTTCCGTGAGGCCGCTGAGTGGGGCCACGGCGGCAAAGGGCAGAAGGGTATTGCCCAGAACCACTCCCACCAGCAGCTCAAGAACAATCGCGGGGACAGCCCATCGGGCCAAATGGCCCGCGCTCAGCCGTGCAATCAGCACCCCAGCGAGCAGCAGCAAGAGGGTTGAAAGCAGCGACGGCGATCCCATGGCCAGAGGGGTGGTCGTTGGGTTTAAGTCTCGAAAGGCGCAGCAAGATCGGTCGGCAGGCTCTCCGCCAGCTTCTCCAGGGTTTCCGCCGCCCTCACGGTGAGCTCGTAGCGCATGTCTGAGCTGGCGCCGGTGCCGCGGTAATGACCCGTGACGGGCGCGGCGAGCCGATGGTCCGGGGTGGCGGCCAGCACCACATGGCCATCGGCAACGGCCAGGCCAAGGCTGGGATCGTATCCACGCCAGCCAGCTCCGGGGAGATACACCTCTGCCCAGGCGTGGAGCTCGTGCTCACTCACCTCGGGAGGGTGATGCATGGAGTAGCCACTCACAAACCGGGAGGCTAAGCCGACGCTCCGGCAAGCCTCCACAAACAACATGGCCGTATCTCTGCATGCTCCTCTGCGAAGTCGGAGGGTTTCGCTCGGGGAGAAAGGAGCGCCATCGGGCCGGCCCACATGCTCGAAGCCATGGTGGATTTGATCCGCCAAGTGCATCAAAAACGCGGCCGTGTGGCCCTCCACTTCTTCACTGCGCTCCCGTGCCCAAGCTTGAATAGTGGGATCCACTTCATGGATGCTCAAGCAGGAAGCCAAGGAGTGGGCTTCCGCCTCTGAATAGCGGGCTGGCAGCGTTTGCACCCTCGGATCCGTGACAATCCAGTCAAATGGATTGTCTCGAAGGGTTTGCACGAGGGCTTCCATTTGAATGGTCAGCTCGTCGTGGGTGGAATCAAACCAGCCCACCGCCACATTGGTTCCGTCAGGTTCCATCCCATGGCTCAACCCCGCTGGTGCGGGAAGGATGCTGATTTGGTGATGCAAGAGCCGCTGAAAGGCATCCTGCCGAGGGGACAGCCGAAGTGTCATGGGCTCCAGGAACACCGCCGGTGTGTAGGAGTAATGGAGCTTGTGAGAGATCTGAAAAAACATGAGGGCGCTGCTGCTGGTGGGGCACCGACTGGGGCAACGACCCCTCAAGCAGCTTGCCACCAGGGTTGGCCAGGCCAGGGGCGGTGGTGCGTCTGCTGGGGGTCCCCTGGTGGGCATTTCCTCACGAAAGCGCCTGGGGGCTTTCCCTTCGGATGGACCTTGTCAAGCTATAGCGGCCCCAGAGAGATCCATGAGCTGGAGCGAGTTGGAACGACTCGTCGAAGATGCCGAAACCGATGGGGTGATCCGGAGAGGCCTGCGCCACTGCCGCAGTCGCCGGGAACTGCTGATGGCCTCCCGGCGGCTTGGCTATGGCATTCAACTCAATGATCTGCGCCGGGCTTGGCAGTTGGATCGGATGGAGTCGGACGTTCTTTGGTCTCGATCAGGCGGGGTGGGAGGGGCTTAGTCCGGCAGATCGAGGGGGCCAGCGGGTGGTCCCCCCAGAAAGCGATTGAGGTTGACGCCTGCGTCATAGGCCGCGGCGTGAAGCTGTCTTTTTTGGCCATCACTCAGGCCATCCCAAAAGGCGTGAAAGAGATCGATGGAGGCCTTCCCAATCCCCACCGCACCCAACACAGTCAGGGGGAGCGAAAGCCAAGGGCACACCAGCAACACCAAACTCAGAACCAGCCCAACGGCCGTCCCTTCTTTCATGGCTTCCCAGACGGTGCTGAGGATCAACCTCACCTGTGCGGTTCGTGTCAACACACCCCTGCGCACGAGCCCTTCGCTCCGCAAACCGCTGAGCAGGGCTTGGTAGGTGGCGTAAACGATGACGCCTGCCACCGTGGCCTCGCTCACCAGCTGCCGTGTGGGCAGTCCGGGCTGAGGGTTGGTGACCCTGAGACCAGCCAAGCCAGCCAGGGGTGCGGCTTCTAGGCCAGCCCGGGGAATCTGATAAGGATCACGCTCACGGGTCATGGCGGAAAACGAGCCGCAGAAACCCATCAATTCTGACGCAGTTGTCGCAGCCGCTTCGATGGGGAAGACCGTCCTGTCAGCGCACCACCAGCACAGGGATGGGGGCATTCAGCAACACCCGCTGCGTTTCACTGCCGAGGAGCAGGCCTGAGAGTCCTTTGCGGCCATGGGACGCCATCACGATGAGATCGCAGTCATGGCGTTTGGCAGCTTCGACGATGGCGCGATAGGGGAGATCTTGCTTCACAACTTCGGTTTGAATGGGGATGCCAGCTGTTGCCGCGACGGTTCGGGCCTCCGCCAGGATCCGATCCGCTTCCTTTGCCGCCGTTTGGCTGAGACTCTCCACGGTGGCAGGATCCAACATGTCTCCCATGCCAATGAGGGGGACGGGCAGAGGCGCCTGCACATGGAGCAGGGTGAGCTGGGCGCCCAGGGCTTTGGCCAGCTCGATGGCCTGGGCCAATGCATGGGCAGAGCGCTGGGTGCCATCACTGGGCACCAACAGATGCTTGTAGGGCATGGAGGGAGGGTGGCTGATCTCTGTCTACTCAGGCACCGCAAGGATCACTGCAACGTGTGAAGAGATCTGGCCACCCTGGGCGCTGTGGCTTGAGTGAAAGGATCCCGATCTGCCCCACGAGGCCATGGCCAGCGATGCTTCCAAATCCAAGGCCTCCTTGCGAGGGGAGTGGCGTCATCGGGGATGCATTGTGTGTTGGGACATGGCGAGACCCCATCGATTAGGGCCCTTTGCCGTTCGGCACGCCAGTGGGGTGCCGATGGGCCAGGCCAGTAGCCTCAACGAGGCCCGCCAGTTGATTGACGAAAGGGTGATGCTGGTGCGTCAGCGCCTGGCAGCGATCGCTTAGCTGCCCTCTCCCAAGCGCAACTTCGCTGTGGCCTCTCGAACCAGGCGCCGACGGGAGATGAGCAGATTGACAAGCTCTGCTCTCAGTTGCGTTAACTCTTGCCAGCAGCTCTGGAATGAAGCGCGATGTTGAAGCATTGGATCGACTGAGCCAAGGTCTTCAAGTAAGAGATCAATGGCATCCATTTGCTGCTGAGGGCAGGCTGCCATAAAAGCCTGGCTTGGGGGAGGAGCCATGGGTTGACGTCATTGCCAGCAACGTGTTGACGCTAAACGACAGGTCTTGCTTGCTGGATTGGCGGAAACGCTTCCACGAAAAGTGCAATCTTGGTTTACATTGTTTGGTGGCAATGACTACAAAGTAAACCGACCTGCTCTCCGGCTGGTTGCTCTCTTTTGACTCCCTGGTAACCAGCGCGAGTCACCTGGCTGTCAGCCCGCCCAACATCACCAAATCTTGCTGGAGATGGCGGCTCCTCGCCAGCCCAGCCAAGCCAGGCTAGAGAGGGAAAGGCACCAGGTCATTTTGCTTGGAGCCATCTCAGTTCTTGGCTATGGCACACAGGACTCCTCTCAGGCCCCCCATGCGGCCAGCCAGGTTTGTTGTTTCTTCTCTGCTCAGCCTTTGTGCTGTGCTGATCCTGCCGCCCTCCGCCACGTTGGCGATGGTCCGTCAGGCGTCGCACTCCATCGGCCCAGTCGAAAGCCTGGCTGCAGAGGCTTCCGATCCGGCCCTGCTGGAGGCGGCCAAAGAGGCCGAGCAACAGGCAGGAGCTCACTACAACGCCGGCCGCTACGAGGAGGCCCTGCGGGCGCAACAACAGTCCGTGCAGCTTCATCGAGAGCTTGCGGCTCAGGATCCCTCCCAACGGCTTCAATTGGCGGCGTCCCTGCATAACTTGGGCGTGGTTTTGATTCGCCTGGGCAGGAAGACGGAGGCCATCCCATTGACGGAGGAATCACTTTCCCTCTACCGGTTGGAGAGCGCTGGCCAGGCTGCTGAGGTCCCTTTGGTGATGGAGCGACCTCTCCGCAATTTGGTGCTGCTCTACTTCGAGACCAACCGCTTGCAAGAGGCGTTGCCGTTGGCGAACGATTTGGTGCGCATCCACCAGAGCATGGCCGCCATGGACCCCCTCTCGCAAGGGGAACGGGTGGATGTGTTGAATTTGAGGGCCAGTCTGCTTGTGGCTCTCAACAGGCTCAAGGAGGCGCAGCAAGATCTCCAGGTCGCTGTTGGCCTCGCTCGCAGCCTTGCCGAGCTGGTTCCCCAGAACCTTGCTCTCCAGTATGGGTTGGCAGGAACGCTCGTGAACCTCAGTCAGGTGGCTGACCTGCTCCAGCACTATTCCCAAGCCCTCCGGCCTGCTATGGAGGCAGAGGCCCTGCTGCGGCAGATGGCACGCCGCCAACCTCAGTTCACAGGCGACTGGGGGAAGGCTCTCAGCCGCCTTGGCCAAGCCTTCGCCAAGGTTGGAGATCCTTCCCGGGCCAGGCCCCCGTTGGAGGAATCCATCTCCCTGTTGCGTTCGCTCGATCGCCCATCCTCCGCCGGCAGCATGGCTGTGGAGGTCGGCGGTTATCGCGACGACCTTGCCCATGCTTTAGAAAGCTTGGGTGTTGTCCTCCAGCAGCTGAAGCGGCCAGAGGAGGCTCGAGCCGCTGCTCAGGAGGCCATCGAGATCTATAGCGTTCTTGCCCGGGTGGATCCTCGCTATAGCAGGGATGTGGTGCGAACAGAGTCCTGGTTGAGCACCGTTCTCCGGCCCACCCCCGCCAAGCCTTGATTCTCCAACCCATGCTCCATGCGCTCAGCTTTGTGTTGTCTCGGGAAGGGGCCTTGCCAAAGGGAGAGTGTGATTGGCACGCCCTGGTGGAGGCCCAGCGTCAGGGCTTGCGCAGTGGCACCCAGTTGCGCCTGTTTCGCGTCTCTCCATCCATCCCCACGGACCTGGCGGGCCTTGCGGACGCTGGCGCACTCAAGGCTTCCGGTGATCAACCTCTTCCCAAAGAGAGCCCTGCTCAGCTGCTCTGTGATGCGCTGGTGCCCCTGATTGAGCCTCGCAGCCTCTGGCTTGGCGTCTACCACGTCACCGGCAGACCGCCGGAGTGTCCTGAGGGCGAATCAGGAGGCAAGCAACCCGGTCTGCAGTTGCACGTTGATTCTGTGCAGTGTCTGGATTGTTATCCCCTGCAGGATGCGGCCAATGAAACCTGTTGGTTTTATCCCACGGAAAACGGTCGCTACTTGGCTTGGGAAAACCGCAGAACCATCCAAACTCTTCCTGGTCACCTACCAGACCGACCTCCCCAAACCAGTCCCATGGCTTACAGCCACGGTGATGTGCACGTGCTCTGGTCGTTGATGGCTGACGACGTGGCACTCACCTGCGTGGGCCTTACCTGGCGACGGCAGCGAATTGAGTGGCCTTTGCTGGCAGAGCTGCCAGAAAATCTCTCAAACTGGACTGAGTTTGAAGTGGATTCCATGGCAGAATCCTCCTACAGGGAGTTGAACAGCACCACGGTTTTTCAGCTCGATGATTGAGAGCCACTAAGCTTCGACGAAAGGTTGATCAAGGCGAGGGGCGGCGCTGTTGCTGCAGCAGGTCCAACACCTGAGCATCGCTGAGTTGAGCGAACTCTTCGTACCAAAGGCCCACGGCACGCAGATCCTCCACCACGGCTAGGGCTACCAGACGGTCCACCAAGGGCTCGAGGTCCGCCACGACATCTCGATCCACCACGGGCACTGCCAGGGTGAGGGAGGCGGGTTGGCAGCGCTGCAAGGCGAGGAGGGCTGCCCGAACCGTCATGCCCGTGGCGATGCCGTCATCCACCACCACCAGATGGAGATTCTCGAGGTCCTTGGCAGGTGGATCCCCGAAGCGGGCCTGCCGCCGGGCCAGTTCTCGCTCTTCCAGCTGGAGCCACCCTTGGCGCCTTGCGAGAAACTCGCGATCGTTGGCGGCTTGCTGTCCCCCGTCCCGCCAGACCACCACACCACCGGCGGCCACCGCCCCAATGGCCAGCTCCGGCCAGGAGGGATCCGCCACTTTTCTCACAGACCAGGTGGCCATTGGCCAGTGCAGCCTGCGGGCCATCGCTGCGGCCACCGGCACACCTCCCCGTGGCAGCGCTAGCAGCAGCGTCGCCTCCCTCGGTTTCAGCCAGGATTGGAAGCGTTTGGCCAGTTCTGCCCCGGCATCGTCCCGGGTGCGCCACAGGGGAGGGTGAAAGGCCATGGGGAGCTAAGCGGGGCAGAGGGGACGGGGAGGGCTCAGGTGTTGGCAAAACCAGTCGCTGGCCAGAGTGGTCACACGCTGCATGGCACCGGGTTCTTCAAAGAGATGGCTTGCACCAGGCACCACGGCCAGGCGGTGGGGTGCCTGGAGGGCGGCAGCAGCCTCCGTGTTGAGGGCAAGCACCTGGTGATCCGACCCCCCAACGATGAGCAGCGTGGGGCAACGCACCCGTGCGAGAGCCATGGCCGCCAGATCTGGTCGGCCGCCCCGACTGACAACGGCTCCAATGGCTTGGGGACGATCCGCAGCGGTGAGGAGGGCCGCCGCCGCACCCGTGCTCGCCCCGAAAAGGCCGATGGATGCGGCGGAAGGGTCGCTTGGATGGGCCAAGCCTTCGTTGATCAGCCAGTCGACAGCGCCAGTCAAACGTTCGCTCAGGAAGGGAATGTCGAAACGCAAGCGCTGACTGTGCTGGTCTGCGGCCCCCTCTTCAGGGGTGAGCAGATCCAGCAAGAGGCTGGCCAAACCCACGCCATGCAAGCCCTCGGCCACCAGACGGTTGCGCGGGCTCAAACGACTGCTGCCACTGCCGTGGGCGAAAAGCACAATTCCCCGTGGCTGCTCTGGCCAATCGAGGGTGGCTTCCAGCGTGACCCCATGGGCGGTGAGTTGCATGGCATCGCAGGATGGGGCCGCAACCATCCTGTCTGCCATATCGCTGATCGCAGGGACTTGGCAACCTAACGTTTAAAATCTGGGTGCCCTGAAAAGAAATGCAATAAAGTGAAATTCACCAGCGAAGGCACAAGTGCCAAGGCCACCACATAAGGGCCATGCACTTGTGATCCCAATCCATAGGCCACAGCGCAGTTGGTGAGGAACAGGATGGCCAGGCTTCTTTTTTTAAGCGTTTGACCGGCGAGCCGATCTTTGAATGTGATGGCCTGTTGGGCAGCGGCGGAGAAGATAAAAGCCACGACAAACGCCACCAAATTTGCAAGTCCTGTTGGAACGAGTGCTAGCTGAACCAGTAGAAGGAGGACAAGCGCGTGAATGGCTGTTGCAAGGATTCCAACTGCGCCGAAACGGGTCAGTCGCTTAAGGAGTGGCATCAAAACTCTCCCGTGATGGCAATAAATTAATCTTGATATGGGGTGAGGGAGAAGAGCTGCCAAGCGAGAGTGGCTAACCCGGAAACCCATAGAGTTGCAAGATGGCTTTTGCGTTGTTCAGACAGTTCAATGCTGGAAGAGATGGTTGCTGCGGTGACCAGGGGAAAAATTTTTGCGATGTAGCGCATTCGCACGAAAATAAATAGCCAAGAGGGGATGAGAATGCAGGCGGCAACTAAGATGGCGCTTTGAAGAATAAAAGGATTTTCCTTGATGTACTTGAGGCGTGAAAGGGCAATAATGAATGGGATGAGCATGAATTTGAACACTTTAAGTATATTCGGGATGCTTCGTGCTGCAGACACTCCTAGATAATCAGCATATAGGTTTGGGTGTTTGATGATCACATCTTTGAATGTTGGCGAGTCTCGAAACACTGTTTTCCGCATGGCTACGTCCGCCTCGGCTTCTGTCGGCGGAACAAGTTGAAATTGATGCATGCGCATCGTGTCTTTGTAGGTGCTGAAGAAGGCTGTGCTGCCTCTGTCTGCGGTGAATGGGTTGCTACCCGTTAGAACAAAGGCTGGGGCAAGAAACATGGCCATGAAGAGCCAGGCGAACACAGTGCTTTGAAAGGATTTCGGCGTGCCACGTCGCCATTCCCATGCCCACCACAGGAGAGAAAGGGCGATCGCACTCAACGCTAATTCGACTTTGCAGAGGCCAAAGCAGGCTAGGAAGAAGGCTGGCACTACTTTGGGCCAAGGTCTGAGAGCGGCAATGAAAAAGAGATTCAAAAAGCTGGCGGAAACCACTTCGCTGGATGGCTCTAGCAGTTGAAATCCAGAGGTGGCGATGATCAGGAAGCCGAGGAGCCGTAATGAAAACCAATTGGGGATCACGGTGCGAAGCAAATAGAAGCTGGTGATCAAATGCCCCGCCATCGCAAATATTTTGAAGCTCCAATTCAGCGTCGCTGAAGTGGTTGGGATAATGAGTTTAAAGAGACCTGCGGTAAGGCTAGAGGTGATTCCTCCCGCGTGCATTAAGTTTGGATATTGAAAAACAAAATGACCAGACTCTTGACGTAATTGGAGATTGACAGTTTCTACGAAGTGCTGATCCATCGGCGGCTTTGGAACGAAGCCATCGCCTTTGAGGATGATCAGGGCAGAGATGATGAGAGCGGTAAGTAAAATAGAATATTCAAGAATATTCCGCCAGCGGGATATAGGTTGCTCGACTTCGCCCATTTTTTCAGTAAGAATGGGCAGAGTTTACATCATACTTCTGAAGATGCATGCTGATTTGGCACAAGCACAAGGAAGAGGTACCACCAAATCAGGATGCCCATCAGGAATGGACCCACGAGCCACAGCGGGGCATGAAGATGGCGATAGGCCAGATAGGCTGCTCCCATGCCTGCAGCTCCGGTGGTGAGAATCGACCAGGGTTGGCACCACCACGGCTTGTGTCGCCAGAAGGCTTGGTATCGGGATGGCTGGCTACCGCTTTTTTCCGAAGGCATCAGCACTCAATGGCTAGAGAGCGCCGCAGGCAGATTTGTTGTGCCAGGGATAAAAGTTTGATTTTGCACCGAGTTTTTCTTCAAGGCATCCACGAGCTTGTTTTCAGCAGCGCGATATTGGCTATCGCGACGGGTTCCAAGATCTTCTAGTTTTAATGTTTTTAAATCTGTTTCTGTCAGTTTGACGCTGACATCGGGATCGATGCCATGTTTGTGAATGTCGCGATTGCTTGGTGTGAGGTATTTAGCAATCGTCACGGTCATGCCTGAGCCGTCGGACAGGCCGCGGACGGACTGAACCAGCCCTTTGCCAAACGTTTTTTGGCCCACCAGAATGGCCCGTTTGTTGTCTTGCAGTGCTCCCGAGAGAATTTCGCTGGCGCTCGCGGACCCCTCGTTCACGAGCACCACCAAAGGTTTGGTGGTGAGAGCGCGACCGGTGGCCTTCTTGATATCCTGAATGCCATCGCGTGTCTTGGTAGAGACGATGATGCCTTCATTCAAAAATTGGCGAGCAATATCAATGCTTGCCACGAGAAGACCGCCTGGATTGCTGCGCAGATCGAGAACGTAACCCTGCACATCTTTGGCCTCAAGATCCTTCAATGCCGCCCGCATATCTTTGGCGGCATTGGCATTAAATTGTTTGAGCTTGATATAGCCAACTTTCTTGCCATCAGGGGTGGTGTTTATTTGATGCTCCACGGCATGCAGCTCGATGAGCTCCCGCATCAAGGGGACATCAAGGAGCTGGCCCTTGCGCCGAAGGGTGAGTTTGACGGTTGTGCCAGCTTTGCCTCGAATCAGCTTGACAGCTTCTTCGGTGCTCATCCCCTTCGTGTTCTTGCCATCAATCGTGACAATCACGTCCTTGGGTTGGACCCCCGCCCTTGAAGCGGGTGACCCTTCGATCGGGGAGACCACCACCAGCTCCTTGGTCTGTTTGTCAAGGCTCAGCTGGATGCCAACTCCAGAGAGTTCACCGGAGGTGTCGATCTGCATCTCCTTGAACTCACGCGGATCCAGAAAGCGCGTGTAAGGGTCGTCCAGGGTGCCCAGCATCCCGCGAATGGCCTCGTAGGCATCCTTCGGGCTGCCATAGCTGCGGGCGAGCAGGTCACTCCGCATGGTGCGCCAGCGTTCGGGGTCGTACTTGCCTGTGGTGTCCAGGTAATCACGGAAGACGATTTGCCAGGCCTGATCCATCACCTCCTTCGGGCTGTCGGCGATGGTGATCGAGGGAGTGGGGGCCATCACCATCTCCCTTGCCAGGACGGCCGTGGTGGCACAGGCACCGAGTCCAACGAGCACCACAAAAGTGGTGCGACTGCTCAGCATCCGGCTTTTCCTCAAATGAAACAGATCGTCGCTTTAACGTAGCGCCGAACCGTGCCTCGCGAACAGATTTCAGGGGTCAACCCAGCGGCCGTCCTCCCTGATCAAGGCCAGAAGGGCCTCCACTCCTTCGGATTGGGGCACCCGACGGATTTCTTCACGTCCGCGATACAGGGCGATGATGCCTGGTGTTTTGCCGACGTAGCCGTAGTCCGCATCGGCCATTTCCCCCGGACCATTGACGATGCATCCCATCACGGCAATGTCCAGACCGGTGAGGTGAGCGGTGGCGCTGCGCACCTGTTGCAGCACCTCCTCCAGATTGAACAGGGTGCGACCGCAGCTTGGACAGGCCACGTACTCCACCATGGTTTTGCGCAGCCCTAGGGCCTGGAGAATGGAGTAGCAGACAGGGATTTCCTTCTCTGGCGCCTCGGTGAGGGAGACCCGGATCGTGTCTCCGATTCCCTCGGCCAGCAACGGGGCGATTCCAGCTGTGCTCTTGATCCGCCCGTAGTCACCATCACCAGCCTCGGTGACACCCAGGTGCAGTGGGTAGGGGTACCCCTCCGCGTCCATGCGGGCGGCCATCAGCCGGTAGGCAGCCATCATCACCGGGGCGCGCGAGGCCTTCATCGACACCACGATGTTGTGGAAATCGAGCCGGTCGCAAATGCGGATGAATTCCAGGGCACTCTCCACCATCCCCAGCGGCGTGTCCCCGTAGGTGAAGAGCATGCGTTCAGCCAATGAGCCATGGTTGACCCCGATGCGCAGGGCCTTGTCCTGCTCCTTGAGGAGGCTGACCAGGGGCTCGAAGGTGGACTGGATGCGTGCGCCGATGGCGGCGAATTCCTCCGGGCTGAAGTCAGCCCTTTGGGGGTCGGGCTTGTCAAAGACAAACAGGCCTGGATTGATGCGCACCTTGTCCACATGCTGAGCCACCTCCAGGGCGATTTTCATGCCGTTGTGGTGCACGTCGGCCACCAGGGGCACGGGGCGGTAGGTGTCTTCCAGACGCTGGCGGATCTCTTTGACAGCCTTGGCGTGGGCCAGGGACGGCACCGTGAGCCGTACAATTTCGCAGCCCGCCTCATGGAGGCGGCGGATGCCGGCGGTGGCCCCCTCCACATCGAGGGTGTCTTCGTTGATCATCGACTGCACCACCACCGGGTGGGCGCTGCCAATCCAGACGTCGCCGACGCGGACGCTGCGGGTGGGGCGCCGATGGATGACGGTATCGAAGCGGGGGTCGGAGGCTGAGATGCTCTCGGCAGCTGGATCGCCGTTCGGGGTGCCCGTCTGGACGGCCGTGCCTATCGGGCGACCCGGATCGGCGGAGGCAGGATGGGTCGGGGCAGCGGTCATCGCAAGCGCGGGGACGTGGCCAAAGCCTGTCACAGCGGCGCCACAACTGACGAGTGACTCTGCTGCAGGATCGGGGGACCTGCGAATGAGCCTGGTGATCCATGACAGGACCTGAGGATCAATTTCTCAATTCGGCAGGTCGTCTTCCACCGCAAACACGATCATCTCGGTGATCAGCAGCTCTTCGGGAAGGGCATCACTCGCTTCCCACAGATCCGCCGCAGTGATGGGATAGCCAGCCGCTTGGGCAATGGCGGCCACCGCCGCCGCATCCTCGGCCTGGGTCAGGGCCTCTTGCAGGGAGGGGTCGTGTTCAGCTTCCAGCAGAAAGCGGGCCAGGGGGGCCTCCAGGGGCCAGAGATCGGGCTCGGGGGGAAGCACTTCCTCGGCGTGGGAGCCGCTGGCGCGCCAGAGATCCAGCTCGCTGATGGGATAGCCGGCGGCCTGGGCGATGGCGGCCACGGCCGCCGCGTCGGGGGCATTGGCCAAAGCCTCCTGGAGACCCTCATCCCCTTGGGCCTGATGGAGGAATCCCAGCAGTGCGTCCTCCACGGGCAGGGGCCATGCCCCAGTCTCTGCCGCGGAATCTTGGATCGCGCCCCCAAGCCCCAGCGCCTCCTGCCGCACCGCCTCTTGGGCCATGGCCTCTTCGGGGGCGCCCAAGGGATCGATCAGTTCCTCCGGGCTCACTTCACTGGCGCGCCAGAGGTCGAGCTCGCTGATGGGGTAGCCAGCGGCACGGGCGATGGCGGCCACGGCCGCTGCGTCCTTGGCGTTAGCCAAGGACTGCTGCAGCTCCTCATCCCCCTGGGCCTGGTGCAGGAAGCCGATGAGGGGCTCCTCCTCAAGCCAGGGATCAGGAAGGACCCCAGCCCCTCCCTGCCTGCGCCCCTCGGGGGAGGCCAGGGGAGGCTCTTCCACGGCCCGGGGAGCCTCGGGGTGGGGCAGGAGGTCCTCAGGAGTGGCGCCGCTCGCTTGCCACAGATCCAGCTCGCTCACGGGATAACCCGCCGCCTGTGCGATGGCCGCCACGGACGCGGCGTCGGGCGCCGTGCACAGCAACTCCTGCAGCCGCTGATCGGTGTGCGCCTGCTCCAAGAAAGCCTCAAGGGACGCGAGCGACATGGGAGGCAGGCAGCACCTCCACCTGCTTAGCAAAGGTCGCTCCGTTCGCCCACAGCGTCCTGCTCCAGGGCCCATGGGGGTCTCAAGCGTTCGAGGAGTGCCGCAGGCTCTCGAGCTTGCCTTTCAAGGCCTTGAGGTCCTGCCAGGTCAGCCACTTCGGGCTTCCCTGTTCGCGGGAGGCATGGCGCAATAGGTAGGAGGGGTGAAAGATCGGCAGCAGCCAGCGCCCTTCCAGGGCCTCGCCACTCCCCCGCTGCCACTGGCCACGCAAACGGGTGATCCCCCCCTTCACCCCCAGCACCCCCTCCATCGCCGTGGCGCCCGCTAGCAGAATCAGCGGGGGATTCACCAGGGCAATCTGTTCGTGCAGCCAGGGGCGGCAGGCGGCCATCTCTTCAGGAGACGGTTTGCGGTTGTCCGGCGGGCGGCACTTCACCACATTGCAGATGTAGGCGTCCTGGTTGCTGTCGATCCCCACACTGGCGAGCATCTGATCCAAAAGCTGGCCGGCCCGGCCCACAAAGGGTTGGCCTTTGGCATCCTCCTGGGCGCCCGGGCCCTCGCCGATCACCATCAGGACGGCGCCGGGATTGCCGCGGCTCACCACCACCTGTTGGCGGCCAGCGGCCAGGGGACAGCGGCGGCAGGTTGCACAGCCCTGTGCCAAGGCGGCCAGAGCTGGGGTGAGGACGGGATTGGTCTCCGGTTGGGGCATGGTGGGGGATTCGGTGGCTTGAGGCGAGAACGTCGCGGCGTGTGGCTTCAAGGGCGGCAAAAAAGAGTGGGTTGAATAGCGGCGCGCCATCGGCTGGACTTATGAACTTTCCTGAACAAATGCCGAAGGGCCTCGTGCCGCCGGCCTAGGGCAGGATGACGCATCCCTTTTTGCTGTGCCTGCCCTGATGTCGGCCCCGCTGAAGCTGTCCGTCAGGGCCGCCTCCCTGCAGCCTTCCCTCACGCTTGCCATCGCCGCCAAAGCCAAGCAGTTGCGAGCGGATGGGCGCAACATCTGCAGCCTCTCCGCCGGTGAACCGGATTTCGACACCCCTCCTTTCATTCGAGCGGCCGCGGCGGCTGCCTTGGAGGCTGGCCACACCCGCTACGGCCCCGTCTCGGGAGAGCCTGCCCTTCGCTCGGCCATTGCCACCAAGCTCCTTGAAGAGAACGGCGTTTCCGCCACGGCGGATCAGGTGTTGGTGACCAACGGGGGCAAGCAGGCGCTCTTCAACCTCTTCCAGGTGTTGCTGAATCCAGGGGACGGCGTGGTGATCCCAACCCCCTGCTGGCTCAGCTATCCACCCATGGCCGAGCTGGCCGGCGCCACCGTGCAGTGGTTGGCCACGGAGGCCAGCCGGGGCTTTCGCTTCAGCGCTGAGGAGCTGGAGGAGACCCTCACGCCAGCCACGCGGTTGCTGGTGCTCAACTCCCCCTCCAATCCCACAGGCATGGTGCTGCCCCGCGCCGATCTGGAGGCCATCGCAGCGGTGTTGCGCCGTCACCCGCAGGTGGCGGTGGTGTGTGATGAGATCTACGAGGCCCTGCTTGCCCCGGGCCACACCCACCACAGCTTGGCGGCGTTGGCGCCCGACCTGGCGGATCGAATCTTCATCGCCAATGGCTTCGCCAAGGGTTGGGCGATGACCGGCTGGCGGGTGGGCTGGTTGTATGGCCCCTCCCATGTGGTGGCCGCCGCCAGCGCTCTGCAAAGCCAATCCACAAGCAACGTTTGCAGCTTTGCCCAGTTCGGTGCCTTGGCCGCCTTGCACGGATCCCGCGACTGCGTGCGGGAGATGGCGGCCCGATTCAGCGAACGCCGCCAGCTCCTCTACGACGGCCTGGCCGCGGTGCCTGGCGTGCAACTGGTGGCACCCCAGGGTGCCTTCTACGCCTTTCCGGATGTGAGTGCCTGGGGCATGGATTCGATGACCCTCTGCAACCGCTTGCTCGATGAGGTGGGGTTGGCTGTGGTGCCCGGGGTGGCCTTTGGGGATGATCGCTGCATTCGCCTCTCCTGCGCGGCCTCCAACGCGGCGATTCAGGATGGGCTGGAGCGCCTGAGCACCTTCGTGGCCCAGCTCTGAGCGCTTGTCCCCGCTCCCAAGAGCTTTTTCCCTTCCCCCGCATGCCCCTCGGCGTTCCCAAGAAACTCGCCGTCCTGGGCGACAGCGGTGTGTTCGGCTGGGGGGATGGGGAGGAGGGGGGCTGGTGTGAGCGGTTGCGGCGGCACTGGATGGGCCTGCCAGGCGGACCTGTGCTCTACAACCTCGGCGTGCGCGGCGATGGGCTGGAACGGGTGGCTGCCAGGCTCCCCGCTGAAGTGGCGGCCCGCGGGGAATTGCGCCGGCAAATCCCCCAAGGCATCTTGCTTGCCGTTGGCCTTAACGACACGGCCCGGATCGGCCGGCCCGACGGTCGGCCGCAGCTGGCACCGGAGGCCTTCCTCTTCGGCCTTGAGCAGCTGCTCCGGGAGGCCCAGAAGCTGGCGCCAGTGTTCGTTCTTGGTCTCACTCCCGTGTTGGAGGAGGCCATGCCCTGGGCGGAGGTGCTTTGGTACTCCCTGGCCGATGTGCGCCACTACGAGGGGCTCCTCGAGGAGGCCTGCATGGAGGCCGATGTGCCTTTCCTGCCGGTGCTTGGGGCGTTTCTTGAACAACCCCATTGGCCGCAGTGGCTGGCGGCGGATGGTTTGCACTGCAACAGCGCCGGCCATGGCTTTCTTTTTGAGCGGGTGCGGCGCTGGCCAGCCCTGATGGGCTGGGCTGGTCTGCAGCTGCAGGAGCTGCCCACCCCGGCGGGATGGTGAGGCACGCCCTGCTTCATGGCCTGGCACAGCGGCTCGGCTCCTCCAGCCAGGTGACCTCACCTCCCCTGATCGGGGGAGAGTGAAATCCCCTGGCTGGTGGAGGTCAGGCCCTGGCGCGTTGACGAGCATCAGAACAGCTGATCCCGCGAGTCATGGCCCCTTCTGCCATCCCCCATCGCCCCACCGACTCCCCCCACCACGTCCCCCGGGCGCCGCAGCCCCAGCGGCCCCTGCGCCGGCACAGCCCAACGGATCGCCGCGCACTGAACCAGCAAAACCATTGTTGGTTGGTGGCCTATGCCAGCAGTGAGGATGAGACCACCCGGCTGCATTGGCGCAACCGCCTGGTGGCAGCCAATCTTGGTTTGGTGCACAGGGTGGCGGCCCGCTTCATCGGGATCAGCCAGCTGCCGTTTTGTGATCTGGTCCAGGTGGGCTGCCAGGGGCTGATCCGTGCCGTGGAGGCCTTTGATGGGCGCCGCACCCGCTGCCTGAGCACTTTCGCCGTGCCCTACGTGCGCGGGGCGATCCAGCATGAATTGCGCGATCGGGAGTCCTGGATCCGTCCCCCCCGGAAACTCTGGGAGTTGCGCCATCGGGCCAGGGCGCTCCAGGACGAGCGCCGGGTAGCGGGGTTGCCCCCCCTCGCTCGGGAGGGGTTGGCGGCAGCCCTGGGCTGCATGGCCAGCGAGGTCGATGAAGCTGAGGGGCTTCGGCAGGTCGGCCATCCCCTCAGCCTGGATGCGCTTCAGTGCAGCAACGCAGACGCCGATGGCGAGAGCACCACCTGGTTGGACCATCTCGCTGATCCCCGTTCGCTGCTGGAGGAGGCCCAGCCGCCCCTGGATGCTCGCCGCCGTGCACAAGTGGCCTGGTTGCAAGGCCAGCTGGCTCAAATGGATGCACTGCAACGGCAGCTGCTGATCGCCCGTCTGGTGATGGGTTGCACCTGGGTGGAGGTGGGGCGCCAGCATGGGCTCCATCCCCGCATGGCTGAGCGCCGCTGCAGTGCAGCCCTCCGACAACTGCAAGCGTCGGGCGAGGTGTGGCTCCAGGATGGTGGTTCAGGCCATCCCTCCCCTGAGCTTCTTGTGCCAGCGGGCTCGAGGACCCACCAGCAGCGGTGGCGCCGGGTTGGCTGAAACGTGCCTGAAGAGAGCACCAAGCCCGCCTGCAAGGGCCGTCCGCTCAGAGGACGCCCGGCACCACCAGGGCAAAGCCCATGGCGAGAAGGGCCGCCAGCAGGGTTTGCAGCCCGTTGACCACCTCGTTGGTGAGCCAGCTGAGCCGCGGCTGAAGGGTGGCCCCGATCAGACTCTCCAGCAAGGTGGCCACCAACCCTGCGACCACCACCACGGCCAGGGCCCAGGGGGTTTCGATCACCCCCAGAGCCGCCATCACACCGGCCATCAGCCCGCTTCCTAACCCACTGGCCGCCGTGCCCTCCAGGCTGATCGCTCCCTCGGTGCCCCTGGCCACGGGCCGCAGGCTGGTGATCAACACCGTGTGACGGCCCCAGCGCTTGCCGATTTCACTGCCGAAGGTGTCCGCCAGCTTGGCGGCCAGGCTGGCGGCAAACCCCAACAGCAGCAGCGTGGCCCAGGGACCGGCCAAGGGGGTGAGCGCCGCCAGAAGGGCCGCCACCAGGGCCGAACCCCAAACATTTTCTGGGCCCCGCCGTCCGCCGCGGGCTTCGGCCAGGCCCTCGGCCTGTTTGGTGCGGAAGCCCAGCTTGGTGACCGCCGACCCCATGGCGAGGTAGGCCACCACGGCCAGCCAACCGCGCCAGCCCAGACTGCCCCAGAGCACCGTGCCAAGAATGCCGGCGTGGATCCATCCCTGGCGGGTGAGCAGCGGTGCCCGCTGCGCCAGGGCGATCAGCAGGGCGTTGATGGCCAGGGCTGCCAACCAGTGGCTGCCCTCCTGGCTGGGAAGGGACAACGAGAGCGGCAGCATGGTCCGGCGGACTCTGTTGCACAGGTCTAAGGGTTGGGGCCCAACGGTGGCCAGTGGCGGATAATCGCCTGGACAGCGCTCCTGCCGCCGCCCATGTTTTTCCGAAAGCAGAAGTTTTTCCTCGATCTGACGGGCCAGCAGGGCACGGATCAAGAGAGCAACGCAGGCAAGCCAAGCGAGCAGAAGGTCACGATCGCCCCTCCTCCCGCGGCGCCAACGCCCGCCAAAGAGGAGAAGGCAACGGCCAAGGTGGCTGCTCCATCCGCACCGACTAGCACCGCCGCAGCTCCAGCCGCCCCTGCGGCAGCGGTGGAGGCCCCCCCCTCCCCGGCACCAGCGGCCGCCCCCGCCGCTGTGCGCACCACCGCTGAGGAGATCGCTGCCCAGCTGGCCGCCGAGGCCGCCAGTCGGCCGGCGCCCACGCTGGCCACCTTTGCTCCCGATTGCCTGGCTCCAGGAGCGGCCACGCCCCGCCGCCGGCGAACCGCAGGGGCCAACCTGGGCACCTTCAAGGAGATTGCGCGGGGGATGATGAAGAGCTGAGTGTGGCCCGCCAGCCCGCCAGCCAGGCCGCTGCGGTCACCGCAGCGGTGACCGTTCGCAGGATGGTGGGCCCTGCGCTCACTGGCATCCAGCCATGCTGCAAGGCTGTGGCCTCCTCCTCGGGGCTCCAGCCCCCTTCTGGCCCGATGGCCAGGCACACCTGATCCAGCCGGGACGCTGGATCGGCCTGGTGGCTTAAGCGGCTCGGCAGCCTCTCGAGGAGATGGGGCAAGTCGGATCCCCGACTGGTGGCGAGGAGCTTGAGGCCCCGGCAGGGATGGGCGAACCAGGCCGCGGCTGTTTGGGGCAGTTCCAGTTCGGGGAGCCAGAGCCGCTCGCTCTGCTCGGTGGCCTCTCGCAGGATGGCCTGCCAGCGCTCTTGGGGCCAGCGGTTGCGCACCACGCAGCGCTCCGCCTGGAGGGGTTGGAGGTGATCGATCCCCAGTTCGGTGGCCATGCGCCAGATCAGCTCCACGTCCTGCTTGGGCAGCGCCATCGCCAGAGCCAAGCTGGGAGGCCTGCGGGGCTGCTGCTCGAGGGGATGGGCCAGGGGCTGCTCCAGCTGCAAGCGATCTCCCCCAACCAAGAGGGCACTCCAGCGGCGCCCCGCCCCATCCACCACGTCGCAACCCTGGCCCGGGGCCAGTCGCAGCACCCGAGTTAGGTAGTGCGCCTCTGCCGCCAAGAGGGGAACCTCATCGGCCAGTCGGTCGGCAGGAATGAGCAGCCGTCGTCGCTCCCGAGCCATGGCCTGCCCTCCTCATCAGCGCAGCGACGTCCGGGGGCGGCTCGGCGGGCCCCCATCTCCGTCGTCAAACAGGGCCTCGGGCTCCTCCTCGATGGGCCAGTCCTCATTGCGCCCGCCAACCACCAGCTCACAGAGTTCCACCACATCGTGATCGAGCTGCCGAAGGGTGTTGATCAGCACGTCGAGGGCGATCGCATCGCTGGTGCCCAGATCCAGCCAACAGCGCGCCCAGGGCCCCTGATACTCCATCGCCCCCATGTTGTGCATCAGGGCGGGAAGGGCCTGTTCCGCCATCTCCTCATCCCAGGCCAGATCGCTCAGATCGGCGCCAGCCTCATGGGCCTGCAGGTTTTCGGCATTGAAGCCACCGAGTTTGCCAAGGAAAAACCAGCTGTCGAAAGCAGTTTCCACATAGGCGCGCTCCCCCTGGCCGGGCGGATGGGCAAAACGAATCCAGATCCAACAGTTGAACGGATCCACCTCGCGAAAGCGCACGTCCATGGCAGGCCCACAGGAAGTTGCTTCAGGCTGCCATCCCGATCACCTCAGGCAGCCCGGCGTTGAAGCCGGCGGGGGGGCATGCTGGCGAGATGCTCGAGCTTCTGTCGGTTCGCTACCACCCGGCCACCTCCGCCCAACCGGTGCTGCGGGACATCAACCTGCGTTTGGCGCCGGGGAAGCCAACCCTGGTGGCTGGTCGCAGCGGCAGCGGCAAAACCACCCTGCTGGAGGTGATCTGCGGCCTGGCCAACATGGATGGGGGCACGATCCGCTGGAACGGGGAGGTGATGACCTCCCGCCAGCGGCGTTGGCTGTGCGGCTTGGTGTTTCAATTTCCGGAGCGCCATTTTCTTGGCCTCACGGTGGGGCAGGAGCTCAGGTTGGCCCAGCGCCGCCTCTCGACCGAGGCCCTGCAGGCGGTGCTTGCCCGGGTGGGCCTGCCCGACCTGTCCCTCACCCCCGCCCCTGAGGAACTCAGCGGGGGCCAACAGCGCCGATTGGCCCTGGCCGTGCAACTGCTCCGCGATCCAAAGGTGCTCCTGCTGGATGAGCCCACGGCTGGCTTGGATTGGGCTGTGCGGGATGAAGTGCTTGACCTGCTGCTCGGGCTCTCCCAGGAGAGGGCCCTGTTGGTGGTGACCCATGAGCCGGAGGCCTTCAGCCGCCTGATCCCGGATGGCTGGCGGCTGGAGGAGGGTCTGCTGCATCCCCTGGCTCGGGAGACCTCCTTACGATGAGCTTGAGACACAGGGGAAGAGATGGCTGATCAGCTGCTCAGGGCGACGGCGGCCGGCGGCGGCATCCGCCTGGTGGCGTTGACCACCACAGTGGCCAGCCGTTATGCCCGCCATCGCCATGGGTTGTCCTTCCTGACCACGGCCCTGTTGGGACGGGCCATGACCGCCGGTTTGCTGCTGGCCAGCTCGATGAAGGTGGCCCATGGCCGGGTGAATGTGCGGATTCAATCCGATGGTCCCCTGCGGGGCCTGATGGTGGATGCGGGCAGGGATGGCACGGTGCGGGGCTATGTGGGCAACCCAGGCTTGGAATTGGACCTGGTGAGCACGCCTGAAGGTGAGCCCTCCTTTGATTTTCGCCGGGCCACTGGCACGGGCTATCTGCATGTGGTGCGGGATCTGGGTGAAGGGGAGCCCTTCAGCAGCACGGTGGAGCTCGTGAGTGGTGGGATCGGGGATGACCTTGCCTGCTACTTGCTCCACTCCGAGCAGACCCCTTCAGCGGTGTTTGTGGGCGAAAGGATCGACAGCCGTGGCGTGCGCTGTGCCGGTGGCTTGCTCGTGCAGGTTTTGCCGAAAGCCGCCTCCGATCCGGCCCTAGTGGCCTTGCTGGAGGAGCGCTGCCGTGAGATCACCGGATTCAGCGAACGCCTGGAGGCCCATGCCGATGCGCTCCATCTGTTGCTGGAGGATGTGTTTCCCGACCTCGACCCCCAGCCCCTGGAGTGGGCAGAGTCGAGCCAAAACGTGCGCTTTCACTGCCCTTGCAGTCGCCGGCGCAGTGTCGGTGCCCTGAAGCTGCTCGGCCGTGAGGAGTTGAGCAGCATCCTGAAGGAGGATGGCCGGGCGGAACTCACCTGCCATTTCTGCAATGAGGTGTATGGGGTGGAAGCGGACGAACTGCAAAACCTGATTGCTGAATTCGAAGCGGCCTAGGCACCCGGCGGGTTAGCCGATGAACAGAGCACCCAGCAGGAGGGCCAGGATGCCGATCGCGCCCTGCACTTGATAAGCCTGGAGAGGTAGGGCCTGCAGCAGCGGCGAGGGCAGGCTGATCAGGAGGAGTTGGGCAAGGCCAAGGCCCAAGGCGAGCAACAAGAGCGTCCAGCCCACCGACCTGAGGAAGTGTCCGTTGCGGCGCTGCAGGTTGATCAGGGTGAGGAGCGCCGCCAAGGCAAGGAGAGCATCGGGAGCGGCGGCTGGGAAGACCAGGGTCGACACCAGGAGCAGGCCGTGGCCGATCAGTGGAAACCAGCGTTCACGCCCTGCTGCCAGGGAAAAGGAAAGGCCGCTGCCAGGCTTGGCCATTCCCCCTCCCAAACGGGGCATGGGCAGAGAGGGAAGGTTGGGCAGCTGGGCCAAGGGTGGCCGTGGCGTTTGCGGAACCGTTTCTTTTTGGGAGGCGGAGCGAGCCGCGCTGCTCACCCGGCCCTGTTGGCGCTCCTTGAGCCGATCCATGAGCACGGCGTCATAGGCCGCCTCCACACGGGAGCGGGCCATGGGATCGTCCCCGACAGCCTCCAATTTGGCCTGACGTGCGGCCTGCACCTCCTCAAAGCTGCTTTGCGGAGCAATGCCCAAGAGGGAATAGGGGTCGGAGGATCCTTCTGTCATGGGGCTGGCTACGCACTCACCATTAAAAGCTGTGGCTCTCAGAACAGGGGCTCAGAACGCTCAAAACCCGCTTCTTGGAGCAACTGTTGGCGGCAGGCCTCGGCTTCCGCCGGGGCGAGGCGCCAGCGGCGCTTCAGCAGAGGCATCTGGGGGGGGAGATGGCTCCCTTCGCGAATTTCAACCCCATCATGGCCCGGCAGAAATTTCACAAAATCAGAACCTCCATCGCTTCGGGGTCGTGAGAGCCAGAACGTGTTGGACATGGCGTTTGCTTCTGCCCTTTACAAATCGTCATTCCATTCTGGCGGATCTGTCCAGGTTTCGCGTTGCCCTTCCCCTCACAGGGCGATCGGATCGATGCCGCTCACCACGGGCGCCACGGAACTGAGCTCCAAGCCGGGGTGATCCTCCTGCAGCTGCTGCAGATTCCAGCTGTTGCGGAAGAGGAGCACGGGCCGATCCCAGGCATCCCGAACGGTTTTGCAATTGAACACCCGGCCGATCGCCTCCAGGGCTGGCCAGCCCCCATTCACCCAGCGCGCCACCGTGAATTCGAGCGGCTCCAGGCGTGTGGCGACGCCATATTCGTTTTCCAGCCGGTACTGCACCACCTCCAGCTGCAGCTGTCCCACGGCGGCCAGGATCGGGTCGCGCTTGCTGAGATCGGTGTCGTAGAGCACCTGCACGGCACCTTCCTCCCGCAGCTCGTTCACCCCCTTGCGGAAACTTTTGAAGGCGGAGGGGTTGGGATTGCGCAACCAGGCAAACAGCTCTGGGGTGAAGCAGGGAATGCCCTCGAATTCCACCTTGGGCCCCACGTAGAGGGTGTCGCCGATGGCAAACATGCCGGGGTTGTTGAGGCCGATCACATCGCCGGGATAGGCCTCCTCCACCACCTCCCGGTCTTGGCCAAAGAGCTTTTGCGGGCGGGAGAGCCGGATGGTTTTGCCGGTGCGGGCATGGCGCACGGAGAGGTCTTTCTCGAATTTGCCGGAACACACCCGCACAAAGGCCACCCGGTCGCGGTGGCGGGGGTCCATGTTCGCCTGGAGTTTGAAGACAAAACCGCTGAAGTCTGGCCGCAGGGGATTCACCGTCCCCTCGCTGGAGCTGCGGGCGGTGGGCGGTTGCGCCAGCTCGAGGAAGGCATCCAGAAAGGGCCGCACGCCGAAGTTGGTCATGGCGGAGCCAAAAAACACCGGGCTGAGCTCGCCGGCGTGCACCATCTCCAGATCCAGCTCCTCCCCGGCGGCATCGAGCAGGTCGAGTTCTTCCAGGGCCTGGGCCAGGAGCTCCTCTTCCACCGCCTTGGTCAACTCCGGGCTGTCGATCGGCAGCGTTCTTTCAGCACTTTGGCGGCCCCGCTGGGCCCGCTCGAAGAGCACCACCTCGCGACTGCGCCGATCGATCACGCCCCGGAAGCGATCGCCGCTGCCGATGGGCCAGTTCACCGGCCAACAGGCCAGCCCCAGCTCCTTTTCGATCTCATCGAGCAGCTCAAGGGGATCGCGGCCCGGCCGGTCCATCTTGTTGATGAAGGTGAAGATCGGGATGCGGCGCATCCGGCACACCTCAAACAATTTGCGGGTCTGGGGTTCGAGGCCCTTGGCGGCGTCTTCGAGCATCACGGCGTTGTCGGCCGCGGCGAGGGTGCGGTAGGTGTCTTCTGAGAAGTCTTGGTGGCCGGGGGTGTCGAGCAGGTTGATGGTGCGGCCGCTGTAGTCAAACTGCAGCACGGTGGAGGTGATCGAGATGCCCCGCTGTTTCTCCAGCTCCATCCAGTCGGAGGTCACCTTGCGCTGCTCCCCCTTGGCTTTCACGGCCCCCGCCTGCTGAATGGCGCCCCCGTAGAGGAGCAGCTTTTCGGTGAGGGTGGTTTTGCCGGCGTCAGGGTGGGAAATGATGGCGAAATTGCGCCGGCGGGCAACGGCCTCAGCGAGGTCGTCATCGCTGGTGGCTGGTTCTGGCCTGCCGGAGAGGGAATCGGTGCTCATCGCCCTAGCCTGCCAGCCGGATCCCCGGCTTATGCATCACCCCCTTCAGCAAGGGAGCGACCCCAAGGATGGTCTGGGACCTTCTGACGATCGCCACGCACTGACGGCCCACCAGGAGCGCCTGGAAGCCCTGCGGCTGGACTTTGAACGGGATGCCCGCTTCAGCCTGGTGTTTGTGGTGCTCACCTTGGCGGCCTCCCTGATTGCCACTTTGGGCTTGCTGGCCAACAGCGCCGCGGTGGTGATCGGGGCGATGGTGGTGGCGCCCTGGATCCTGCCTTTGGAGGCGATGGCCTTCGAGGTGGTGCGGGGCAGCCTGCCCAGTTTCCTGCGAGCGCTGCGCACCCTCCTGCAGGGGGTGGTGCTTGGGGTGGCGGTGTCGATGGGGGTGGGCTGGCTGGTGGCGATGCCCACCTTCGGGCAGGAGGTGCTCGCCCGCACCCAGCCCAACCTGCTCGATCTGGCGGTGGCTTTGGCGGCGGGTGGGGTGGCGATGTTTGCCAAGTTGCGCAAGGAGGCCATCTCCGCCTTGGCGGGGCTGGCGATTGCCGTGGCCCTCGTGCCACCGATGTGTGTGGTGGGCCTCTCGCTCTCGGCGGGTCTCTGGAGCCAGGCCGGCGGGGCGCTGCTGCTGTTTCTCACCAACCTGTTGGGAATTCTGAGCGGGGCGATGGTGGCCCTGAGCCTGTTGGAGCGGCCCTTTCGGGGGCGGCTGCTGCGCAGCCGCTTGGGCTTGACGAGCCTCGTGCTCACGGCCCTGTTGGTGGTGCCATTGGGAGGGAGTTTTTTGAAGCTCCTCGCCCATGCCCGTCGCCAGGCCTCCGAGCAGCGCATCGAGGAGCTGGTGCAGCAGAGCCTGCGCAACGAAACCATCACCCTGGGGAGGGACTCCAAGCTGGAGGCGGTGAGCATCCAGTGGAACCAGGAGCCACCCCTGATCGTGGCCCGGGCCACGGTGAGCGATCCCGATCTGCCCACCGCCAACCAGGTGGCGGAGGTGCAGCGGTTCATCAACCAGCGATTGGCTCCCCGCCGATTCCGGTTGGTGGTGCAACGCACCGCGATTGAGGTGGTGGGGCCGGAGGCTGCAGCGCCGATGCCCAGGTATCCAGGCGATCAGTGAGGCTGGTTGAAGGGCCGACTCATACCAGGGTTGCAGCGGTTCACTGGCGCAAACCATTCAAACGAAACCTTGCACGTGGCGCTTGAAACCGTTTCATCTGCCGTAGTGGCTCACCAAGCCAGCTAGGTATCTTCGCAGCCCCTCTTTCAGGTCCTCTTGTATCTCCCAGAAAATGGTAGGAATGTCCCCAAGGTCAAAAGGCAATTCCGTGCCTTTTCTTGCCGTAACGATGACGTGTTTTCCGAGAGCTTTTGCATACCCCAGCTCGTAGAATACATTCGGACTTGGCTCACTGACGTCGGCGATAACAAAGGCGCTTTTCCGAATGCCGGTCTCGATACGAGGGACAATCCTTTCCAGGGAAGTTGATTCATCTGTTCGTTCGGCTTCGAACTTGAATTCGCGGCACACCTCCTTGCAGGAAGCAAACACGTCACGAAACTCCTTTTTAAAAGACATGATCGTGAAAACGTTGCGTGGCGTCACCATTCGTTCGACGAGACTGACCACCTCTTTTGCAAAGTCGATCATGTTATCGGTGAGAGAGTTGAGCGTTTCGTAATCTTCGGCAACGGAAGGAGATGTCTCTCGAAGATGCTTCAACTCATGATTGTAGATGGTTTCACCTGCTCCGCCGAAGCGCGGTATGCCCAAGATGAGTTTTCTCGCGAAGGATGCCCAATTCTTCGACCAGAAAGTTCCTTCACTTCCAGCGATAAAAATCGTTGCTCCAGCCAGCTCGATTTGCTCTGGAACGTCTAACTCACAGTGGTTCATTTGCCAGTCCAAAAGAGCCGAATAGCGGACTGTGCCAAAGGTGTGAATTGGTGTGTCACTCTTGAGGCAGTAGCTGATAATTCTATCTTTGGGATTCACCTCATTGCGCTTGAGCCACTCCATCGCTGCCGTGGCTATTTCCTGATCAAGGGAGCTACGGCAACCGTTCAGGAGGACATGACCTTGTTTCACGATTTCAGTTCCCAAGGCGGCGACGAATTGCCGGCATAAATCAGAATCTCGGGGTACATCTCGCAATGAGCCACCTACAAAGATGCGCATGGTTCTTGGCCTTCAAGGTAGTCTTGAAATGGTAAGGGATGATGGTGCTTCAACAGCGCAGCCTCATTTAGTTGAAAGCTGTCATGACCTCGCCGCAAAGAATGTGTTTGGGAGCGAACCAAGGACTCAACTCTGCATGACTTGCAGGCCAGTCAAAGCTCTTGAGCTGATCCGCGAGGGGGCTGCCAAGCCGTGAACTCAACTCCTTCCATTGCTGGTGGCAAGGTGTTGATCATGGTCTGAATATGGACCTCAGAGGCTTGCGATGCGTCAGCGCAGCCGCTTTCAGGATGGGGCAGTTTCTAGCCTGAGAAGGTTCCCTCGTTCAACGCATCGCCGCTCTCGCTGCAGCTGCGCTGTCGGTTGCGTTAGGGCTGGGCGGTTGCCACTCGAAGCCGACCGGGCCGTTCAAGCCTGTCCATGGCGGGTGGCCGTATCGCCACACGCTGATCCGGGATGTCGATGTGAGCACGTTTCAGCCGCTCGACAAGCAAGATGCGAAGGACGCTGCGTGCGCCCATCACGCCCGAAGCAGGCGCCGGCAAGGATTGATCACGGCCGTGTCGCCCGCTCACGGCAGGATCTGCCACTGGCCATCCATTCCCTTCACCAGCAACATCCGCTTGGGGAAGAGCATGTTGAAGCTGATCGCCAGACAGAAGCCCTGGTCATTCGGCAGCGCCTCGTAGCGCTTGGCCATGCCTGGCTGATGGGGGAAGCTCATCAGAAAATCCCCCACCCCACGGGCCACTACCACCGGGCTGCCTGTGGTGATCAGCTTCAGATCCGCATCGGCGGGAGCGGCCACCCGCATCCCGCTGGCATAGCCAGCCTCCAGGCAACCCAGGCGCCGGACCTGGGGCATGTCGAGGCTGATGCCTTGATCCTTGGGACGGCTGGCGAGGAAGCGATAGGCGGCCTCGAAGTTTGGCGAGAACAGCGCTGCCCGCTGGCGGATGAGCTCAAGGATGGCGGCCCGATCCGCGGGGGTGAGCGCGGTGACCGCCGGTGCTCCGTGCCAGGGTTCCACTCTGGCGAAGGGCGCCTGAAAGGCCTTCTGCAGTGTCACCGGCCCGCTGACTTGGCGATCCTCCCGCCCCTCGGCCCCATGGTTGGTGGTGAGCTGAGTGCCTGTCGCCGTGGTGCTGGTGGTGGTCTGGTCTTCGATCACCGTCCAGACGAACTGGCTGCGATAGGGCTTGTCCCCGTTTTTCGGGGTGAACGTCAGTCGCAGCAGGTTGTCACCGCGCCGGAGCAGCGGCTGCAGCTGCAGGGCGTTGATCCAGATGGCGGGAACCACCTCGATGCCCGCCTCTCTCTCTGGGCCATCACCAGGGCGGACTTGGCCTCCAGTGTCTCCTCCGCCAGCGGCACCCCGTTCAGCTCCAGCGTTGCCACCCCCTCCACAGTGGTGACCTGCTCGGCGTTCTTGGCGGGTGGCAGATAGGGAGTGAACTTGAACTCCACGTTCAGCGGCCGGGCTGTTGCGGTGGCTGGGGGGAGCAGGAGGACTGGCGTCAGCAGGGTGAGGGCGAATCTGACGATGCTCCGCCGGAGCTGGAGGCCGGCGTGGGTTCTTGCCTCCATGGATCTGTGTGGACTGCACAGGGATGCTGATAGAAATTCTGAATCGATTCAGGCGCTCGCAGGAGCCAGCGCCACGACCCTTGATGACCCCAGCCCCCCATCCGTCCTCTTTCCCCCTGGCTGGTTGCCTGGGTTGGCTGCGGATCGTGCGTCTTTTGGGCGCCCTGCCTCTGGGAGTCGGGATTTTGTTCTTCCCGAAGGCCCTTGCGGCGCCCCTCGACGCGGCGGGCCATGCGGAGCGCTGCTCCGAGCACACCCGGGATCAGAACTGGCAGGCGGCGGTGGCCGACTGCAGCGCGGCGATCCGCCTCGATTCAGGCCTGGTGGATGCCTGGCTGGATCGCTGCTGGGCCCGCGTGAGCATGGGGGAGGTGGACCAAGCGGTGGCGGACTGCCGGGAGGGGCTGCGTTTGGATCCGGCCAATGCTCGGGGGTACATCATTCAGGGATATATGAAGACCCAAGGGCTGCAGGATTACCAAGGCGCTCTTGCCGATTTCAACAAGGCCGTCAGCCTGAATCCTGATGTGGTGCCTTATCACGAAATGGGCAATGCCAAGTTTGGCCTCAAGGATTACAAGGGCGCCATTGACGACTTCACCAGGTCTCTGAAGACCAACCCGGAACACAGCGCCATGACGCTGCGCCGCCGCGGCGATGCCAAAAGGGCCCTCCGGGATGCACAGGGAGCCATTGCCGACTATGAGCAGGTGATCGCCCTGGAGCCTGAAGATCACTTCGCCCTCATCTATCTCGGGGAGTTGATCGTTCTGCAGGGCCGCAGCGAAGCGGGCTGCGCCAGTTTCCGCAAGGGTGTGGCCCTGGGTTCCCTGCAGGAGGTGCTGCAGGAGGCCACCCCACCGCTGGATCCCGCCTATCTCAAGGCCTGCCAGTAGCTGGATCCCCTGACGGCTTGCCAACCGGTTTGAACATCAGGCCCAGTCAAGGCAGATCGGCTCTTGGCGGATAGTGGTTTATATCGGGAACGAGATCAGATTGGCTAGGGAGATTGTGAAGTGATCGGTGATTTGTTCAGAGTTCGGTTGTGATGCTCGCTGTAAATTGTATCAAAAATCTCTTTTTTGCTGATGTTTTGAGTGGGTCTGAAGTAGTCCTGGTCTAGGTCAAATTGTTTGCAAAAACTTAGGTTTGACTCCCAAAAGTATGCATCCACATATGCATTAAGTTGCGTGATAAATTCGTTCGAACTCTGTCCTCACAGGTCCGCTCTCCACCCCACCCTCTCCTGCACCTTACCTTGAGGCCAACCGCACGGTCAGGCCCATTGCAGAGTGGCGGCAACAGCCGCCTCGCGATGCACGCCTCCCTCCGCCGTCAGCTGCTGCACCTGGCGACCGATCTGGCAGAGCTGGTGGAAAACCCGAGCGATCTCCCCCACGGTTTTGATCTGCTCACCCGCAGCTACACCACCCCAGCCGCGGATGCGGCTCGCGCCGCCCTGCGGGCCGACCCCGCCATCGCCCCCCTGGTGGCGGAGCGCTACTGGGGGGACTGGCCGTCGCAGGCGGAGCTGCTCGCTCTGCCGGCAGAGAGCCTCGGCCATCGCTACGCCACCTGGTTCGCGAACGCCGGCGGCCAGCCCCTGCCAGATCCGGTGTTAGCGCCGGGCACAGATGGCGACGACACCTGGTTGCAACAGCGGGTGCGCCGCACCCATGACGTGTGGCATGTGGTGAGCGGCTGCCCGCCGAGTCCGGCCGGCGAGGCGGCCCTGAGCGCCATCAATGTGATGCAACTGCGCTGGCCCGGCAGCGCCATGTTGCTTGGCGCGGACCTGCTGCACCGCTGCCTGGCGGGGCCAGCGGACGATGAACCGGATGTGGGTTTGGCGGCGGCCTTTGGTTTGAAGCTTGGCGCGGTGTGCGCGCCGCTGTTGGCCCAGCGGTGGGAAGAGGGCTGGCACAGGCCGCTGGCGGAGTGGCGCGAGCAGTTGGGGATCGCTGCGCTGGTGGCGCGCAGTCCGTTTGCGGCGCAGGAGGGGTGCCGACTTTGATGACGCGCGATCGAGCCCTCCTGCACGAGCTTGCTGTGCCATCTGAAGGCCACCAAAGCCGCCACATTGGCGCCGGCTCCTACAACGGCCACTGCACCTTTGCCCTGGGACTGGTTCAGCAAGCAGGTGACTTTCTCGCGATGGCATCCCGTTGGGCCGTCCACTCTGATCTCAACATCACGCAGCACGCTGAGTTTGAGCGATTTGTTAGACGGTCTTGTGCTGCATTCACGACATTGCCGGTCGCGCCCAATCACAACGAATTGTTAGTTGAAGCGCAGGCATCGTGCGTTGGATTGCAGGGCGCCGTCGGGTTGTAGATTGCATAAGCGTAGCTGCAGCACGGGTCGTGAGTCTTCTGTTCGGCGCCATAGTCGGCTTTGAAAGAGACTTGAGTCCCGACGTGTACATAACCAGAAGGCTTCGCTGGAAAGTTTGGCACTGTGTCTGCGGTATTGACGAGCCGAAACGTGTCTTTCAGCAAGCCTGGGCCACTACCAATCACCTTTAGGCTGTCGTAGTATGTACGGAATGATTCAAACCCAACCATTGGGCTAGCCGAATTGTACTGGTAGACCAGTAAACAATTGGCAACCGCGTCGGGCACCGCGAGAGTGGCAAGTGTTGATCCAAGACTGTGTCCTGTGATAATGAGTTTTTGGCCCGCGCCTCCAATTTGTTGCAGCTGGTCACGCAAGTCGTTGACAAGTCCGTTATACACTGCGTACCACCCTTTTTCGACCTGAATGCCGGACGGTGGATTGGGGGTTGGCGCTGTATAAACTACCGGATCGGTCTCAGCATCGACAAGGAAGTCGGCAACGCTCTTGCTGCCCCGGAAGACAAGGTAAAACGCGCTGTCGGCATTCGATTTCGCAATGCATCCGAACGGTTCCGTGGCTGTCTTTTCTACGCCCAACGCGTTCTTGTAAGTGAAAGTGCTCCAGATCAGTGAAGAGAAGCTAAAGTCACTTACCTTGAAATCCTGGGTAACGGGGCAAGCGTTAACTGGCGTCCACTTAAAGTCGGCAGCGTCATGCGAACCTGCCTTTTCCCATTGTGAATACATATTGCTGAGTACATTGACAAGAAATGTGCAAACCTTAAAGGTCGATTGCTCTGAGGCTCCAAAGACGAGCGGTTCAGCGTCGATACATGTTGTGGCCATTGATTTCTCCTGACTAGTGATGTTAAGGAATACAGCTTAACTTAATGCGGGCTCTAAAGGACTGCAAGGCTGTCAAAACTTTCTTGGCTTTGGCTGACGGCCAATTCCTCATGCAAAGAGTGGAAGCGAAAACTGAATGCTGACTGACTCTGATTCGCCATTTTCAAGCCGATCAGCAATAACACGAAGGGCTAAGACCTCAGCCTTTGCCATTGCATCAGCAGAGGAACTTCCATAAGCAAGGACTCCTGGCAGCTCAGGCACCGCACCGATCCAACGTCCATCTTCTTCTTGTTCGCACTCCAACGTGAAATTCATGCTTTCCTCTCGGCTGACGCCACTGTAGTTAGCGCCAAGTCTAGAGCGCATCCATTCCTTCCAATCCGCCCAGCGCCATTCCCTAGGATTCGGCTAACGCCCATCATCACCCGCCCGAATACGCTCCGGCTGCAGGGTCCGAGTTTAGTAGCGGGTCGGGTGAATGATGATGTTAGGCATTTTTCTTGCTATTGCTATTGCCATCTCGGCGCTGGATCGCATCAATTTTTGAACTGGGTAGCTTCTCATACATTTCCCGAACAGACTTAGGATGAGTGATCATTTGCTCGGCCACAATATTGACCAAATCAAAGAGCCTCTCTGCTGACGCGCGATCATCCCGTAAGTCGATAACCCCAGGATGAACAGCTTCATTCCCGATTACCCGCACTACATCCAGCGACTGTTGAACCAACGGATTCAAACCCTTCTTAACAAGCGATGCGATATCATCGTCAATATTCTTACCTCGTTCACCCAGATATGCGCATAGCTTTTGAATTGCCAAGCGCAGAAGGGCGGCTGCCCCTCTAGGCGATAGCTCTACGATACCCCTTGCTTCTTCAACATCACTGCGAATCTCAGGGGGCAAGTCTGCGTTGGGTAATGGCCCCATTTTCATTGCGGGAAAAACCAGGCGGTCATGCGCCCATATGCCGATTCGCTTGCAATTGAAACAAGTGCTTATCCAAGCATTATGAATCTCGGTGGAGAGATATGTGCTGTTTTCGTGTCTTTCAAGGAAGGGGTCTCCTTGTTTCATCTGATGAAAGTATTCTTCTAGTCTATAGATTGCCTCGGGTGGGATCTTGGGAGTTCCCCTCATCCGCTCCAATGCCTCATCGTCTGGGATAAATGGTGTATTTGCCTCACCAGAGAGAAAATCTGCAAATAGTCTTGCCCAAGTCTGGGATGTGTAAGCGCCACAATGGGGACAGCTAAAGGCAGTTTTCTGAATTGATGGTGGTACAACTTTCATGGTTTTGATTGCCTCATCCCGGAAAGAAACCAAGCCTAACGTTGCCCCTGAGTGGGAGGCAAAGAGATTTAGGTGACGCACCAAAGATCTACTGGCGGCCTGTCCACTCGAGGGGCTTGTTAGGCAAGAATATTGCACGGGAGGCAAGGCTAGTTCCACACCGCACGCTTCGTGACTAGGAGATTAACGCACCTTACCGTCTTTGTCCATAAAGACCAAACTCAATCTGATTGATAACCCGGTTCAGTTCCCATACAGAAATCCCCAAGCCGACAAACTTTCCAAAAACAGAGAGTGTTAGCAGCAAGCAAAACAGCGATACTGCAAAGCGCGAGGTTGAAATAGCGGGAAAGTCCGTCTTGAAAGCAAAGCCGACCAAAGCAATGATAAGTCCGAAAACGACAAAGAAGGCGGCGGTTACACAACCGCATGCATTAAGAGAGCGATTGATTCGCTGCTCGGCTTGAGCAGTATATTCGGCCGGAAGCTGACCGCCGAGGGCAAGTTTAACGCGACGAATACCTACACGAGCGCTCCGCTTTCGCAGCTCGGCGACATCTTCCCATGTTCTCAGGACTTTCATATTACTCACGGGAGCAAGGATGCAGCCCCATCCGTCGTGATCCAGTCCCAGACTGTGCGGGCGTCACCGGTGGTGAATCGGGCCTCTCCTCCGAGGAATAGATATTCAAACACGGCCGAAGCTGAAAGTCCGACTCCCGTGGAAGGGGCGTACATGATCTCGTCTAGGCTTCGGTTGGCTCCGGCTCGGTTGGTATGGTTCAGACCCCAGTAGTGGCCCATTTCGTGGGCGAGAACGAAGCGGAAAACCCAATCTGGCGACCGGTTGCGGTAAGTTACCCCGCTAATCCCTGCATCTTTGATGGACGGACGAAACCAGGAGGTCAGTCCGAACAACTCCCTCCCATTCGAATCAAGCACGTAATGGAAGTGACTGATCGATGGGATGACAGCGAGGTTATCGTTGGCCCCCGTACGACCCATTACGCCGAATAGATTCTTTTGCACGCCATCGCCGGGAGGCATTGTTTCGCCGACATTCAAGGGAATGTGGCTACTGGACGTGGCCTGGATGGAGTCAATCGTCGGAAAGAACAAGCGGATCCCCAGGGCATTAGTCTTTCGCCTTACGGTGTCCAGGTGAATGCGAAACTTGGCACGGGTAATAGCAAACACATGGAATTCCGGCACTGAGCCCGGACCGTCGCGTAGGAAGGTCTCCAGATCCGCATAGGAGACGCGAACATCGGTTCCGGCATAGACGACCTCGCCCTCCGGCTGGTTGAAAATCGCCTTGCAATCGGACAGGTAGCTGGCGAGTGCATAAAGGTCGATGATCCCATCTTGGTGGAGGGACCGGAGGTTTGGGGATTCGCTATTCGAGCTGAGAAACAAGCGACGGGCGTCCGCCGTGAACGAGAGGCCCATGGGTGCAGAACCAATGCCTACAGCATCGACGGCCCGCGCCGCACGCTCGCTTCCCGCACCGAAGGCCTGGTTGACTGCGTTCGTGATGATCTCCTGAAGCGTGACGCGCTCGACACTGTCCCGAATGCCCCCGGATGCTGCACCCACTACCCGGACTGCGATCAGAACGCCCGCGATAACGATGCCAACCCCCGGAATCAGCAACGCCAAGGGTGCGAAGCCTGTGTCCAACAACACCCGACCGAACGAGACCCCTAGGTCGATAACTCCGCGGAGGATCCTGCACAAATTGAGCCCAAGTATGCCGAGCACGATATCTTTCACTACGCCTATGAGATCCTTCACGATGTTCACCAAGTCCTTGACTAGGCCGATGATGCCCTTCACGATTCCGAGGATGATGCCTATCCAGCCCAGAGAATCGGCGACGGAGTCGAGCAGGTGCTCGACGTCGGTCAGTATGCCGACGACATCGTCGAGAAGGAGGCCCACGAAATCCAGAACGTCCTCAACGACATCCAGCACGATCCCCCACAGGTCCCGAAACGATTTAAGGGCTTCGAGTGGATCGGTGAAGATGCAGACGACGAAGGTCACAAGCCAGGCGACCACTCGGACGATCAGTTCGATGACCACGCCGACAATGAAAGTGACGACTTGGCAAACGATGGTGACAACCCACTTGATGACGGTCTCGACCACCCACTCCACGACTTTGACGACGATCATGACGATTTCGCAAAACCATCGGAGCGGATTCCACCAAGGCAATGCGCGGCAACGTCGCTCCTGCTGTGATATCCACCGTTCCACCGGCCGACTGATCGATTCTTCAATGCGTTGGCGGACCTCCTCGCACTTCTGACGAGCTTCGGTGATGAAGCGTGTCACAGGAACGATGATATTTGATGTGAACCACTGCCTAAGGTCTTGACATGCACCCATGGGAAAAAACACCTCCTTTCGCAGGGCCTCGGTAGCAATAAATACAAGGGCGCGCCTGTGGAGCTAAGCCATACGTCAGATATACCCGAGATCAGTGCATACCGTCAGTCATGGCTTCACATTTCGTATCTTTGGCTCATTCTCTGGAATCCCGATTCAAGCGCCCATTGCAATTGAATGACTTTATCTAGTACTGGCCGCTTGTTATTCGGATTGCGGGGCCCTGATTACAGCCTTGCATTGGAACTGGTTACAATAATTCGCTGGCCACTCAGGAAAGAGTGCGTTTGCCACGAGCTTTTGTGTAGATCTAACGCTGCCCTTGAGTGGCAGGCAGGGAGCTTGGGGAGGCGAAGCTAAGTTCTGATGGCGGCCTGTCCACTCGAAGGGCTTGTTCGGCGCTTTGTGCCATCATCTCTTTTCAGATCTGCTAGCTGATTCCATCGCTTCAGACCAGCAGGCTTCTGAAGTTGAGTCCATAGAATAAAGCCTACAATGCCAAGACAAATCGTAAGAACAATGCTTAGGCCAACAGGTTGTTGAACCCTTAGGATCTTATGCAGCCAAAACGCAGTTGCAATCCAAGTCCAGGCGATGATGATCGGCAAAGGCAGCCACTTGGTGCCAAAAATATGGTAGAATCTTGTATCAAAGATTCCATTTATGGGCGGTTGATCAGAAAACAACATCCCTCTTCCTCCGCGAACTGCATCTACATCTTCTATGTGATTGCAAAACCACCAATTCTCCAGGAATTCTATTTGCTTGCTGGCGGCATGCAATCCAACAAGAATAATCAAGCCTACGCTGATCCCTACCAGAGGAAATGCTATAAGCAGAGACTGAAATAGTTGCTGATCGAGCAACTGGGGATCCTTCGTAATAATGCTCTGGATTAAGGTGAAGAAACCGCCAAAGAGAATCAACTGTGATGCAAATAACCACGTGAGCCGATGATTTGTAAGATTATTCTCGTGTTCAATGGCTGCTCTAACGCGCTTCCAGTCTGCACATGGGCGAGATTTAAATTCATCCCACTCTTGAGCCTTTTGAAGGTCTGTCAATCTCTGAAATACAACTTCTGAAAGGATTGAGACACTACTAGTATCTGAACAAGCCTCTAGTGCTTTGGAGAATCTCTTATTGCCGAAGAGCTCTTGCCTTAGTTGATCAAGTTCTGTCGCGTCTAATACGTACTTTAAGAATTCGATAACTTCAGGCTGCATAGAGCTAATCTCTAGCTGTGGTCTTGAGCTTAGAGCACCGAACGCTCCAGATCAGAAGCGGGAGGTAATCCTGACTGGGCGAACGAATCGTTTATCCCGTCTTCTGCATTTGGTTGTTGGGCTCCCGATCGCCACCTACCCCTCCTCCAGCTCGCCAGCCCCAACCCGCTGCTCCAGATCGCCTAGCACATCCTCGATCTGGGCCAGGGCTGAGCGTAGGTCGTCGGCAATCTCCTGGGCCAGCAGGTGCGGTTCGGGAAGATTGGCCGAGTCTTCAAGGCTCTCATCGCGAAGCCAGAAGAGATCGAGGCTCACCTTGTCGCGGGCAAGGATCTCCTCGTAGCTGAAGGAGCGCCAGCGGCCCTCGGGGTTGGCCTCACTCCAGGTGGCTTCGCGGTTGTGGCGATCGCCGGGGCGGTAGCAGGCCACGAACTCATCGAGATCGGCGCGGACCATGCGCTTGGTCTTGAGGGTGAAGTGCTTGTTGGTGCGCAGGTCGTACACCCACAGGGTCTTCGTCCAAGGGGTATCTGCACCGGAGCGGCGATCGAAGAAGAGGACGTTGGCCTTCACGCCCTGGGCGTAGAAGATGCCGGTGGGCAGGCGCAGCAGGGTGTGCACCTCGCACTCCTTGAGCAGGTTGCGGCGCACGGTTTCGCCAGCGCCTCCCTCGAACAGCACGTTGTCGGGCAGTACCACTGCGGCACGGCCGTGGATCTTGAGCAGCGACTTGATGTGCTGCACGAAGTTGAGCTGCTTGTTGGAGGTGGTGGTCCAGAAGTCGGGGCGGTTGTAGGTGAGCGCCTGGCGCTCGCTGTCGCCGTCGTCGTTGACGATCGTGATCGACGACTTCTTGCCAAAGGGTGGGTTGGTGATCACCACATCGACACGGCTGCTCGGTTCATCGCGGAGGGCGTCGTCGGTGCGGATCGGCACGTCGTGCTGGTGATCGCCATCGGGGCCGATGCCGTGCAGGTAGAGGTTCATGCCACAGAGCCGAGCCACGTTGGGCACCAGCTCGGTGCCGCGCAGCGCTTCGAAGCGCAGGTGGCGCTTCTGGTCACGGTCGAGCTGGTGGTTGTGCTGCAGGAACTCGTAGGCGGAAAGCAGAAAGCCGCCGGTGCCGCAGGCGGGGTCGGCGATCACCTCGCCGGGCTGGGGCCGCACGCAGGCGACGATGCCATCGATCAGGGGGCGTGGGGTGAAGTACTGGCCGGCACCGCTCTTGGTGTCCTGGGCGTTGCGTTCCAGCAAGCCTTCGTAGGCGTCGCCCTTCACATCGGCCGACATCGCCGACCAGTTCTCCTTGCCGATCAGCTCCACCACCAGCTGGCGCAGGCGGGCCGGATCCTGGATCTTGCTCTGGGCCTTCTCGAAGATCAGCCCGAGCATGCCGCCCTGCTTGCCCAGGACGTTGAGGGTGCGGCGATAAAGCTGGTCGAGCTCTACGCCCTCCATCTGCGGCGCGGCCAGGTCGCCCCAACGGTGGCCCTCGGGAATCGGCTGCTCCTCGCCGGTGAGCTGGGCGCGCTCATCGGCCATCTTGAGGAACAGCAGGAAGGTGAGTTGCTCCAGGTAGTCATGGTAGGAGAGGCCGTCGTCGCGGAGGACGTGGCAGTAGGACCAGAGTTTCTGGACGATGCGGTTGGCGGCGTCGCTCATGCGCTTGCGGTCCTGGTGTTCACACGGCGGGTGCGGGGCTGTTTCTTGCCATTGCCGGCTGAGCGTTCGGCTCGGATGCGCTCCAACAGCACCTCGGCGGGTTCATCGTTGGGGTCCTGGTTAACGAGGCGGCCTTCGAAGGCCCACTTGAGGATGGATTGGCGAAGACGTATTACTCGCTGGGCCTGCCGAAGCACTGTATTGAGCGCTGCATCCCTTACAGAGAGAAGTCGATCAATTTCACGGGCAATTCGATACTGCTCAGACAACGGTGCGATAGGGATTGCAAGAAGCTTGAAGCGCTCAAGGCTGACCTTCTTTTGGGCGACCCCTTTGGTTATAGACACAATCTGCCTTTGAAAAATCGGGGAACGAATAGCGGAAAGGAGATATGGAGTGGACATCAGAGTGGGATGGGCTCGCAGGCGGATGCAGTCAGCAGTGATGACTCCGTCGGGCCGGCCAAATGGGTAAATTGCCGCATCCCCAGGAGGCTCGCCCATCTTGGTGATCAACAAGTCGCCAGCCCTGGCAATGTGAGGCTTAAGCTCAATTGCCTTTTCAACCGATACATAGTGAGCGTCATCCTCAAAAAATGAATCGGCTCGAATATTACGCACGAAGACAAGGGGAACCCCTTCTTCACGGTAGTCAGTGACCTTCAGATTGCTGCCAAATGGTCCAATTCCAAGTGCATATTTCTCGTGAGCAGCGATTTGCTCGGGACCAGCCCAACACCACCCCTCCGGCAACTCCGGCAACTCACTCGCATCAGGGGCGGCCGGCTCCACATACCTCGCCTTCCACTTGTCATTCTTTGGCGTCTTCCCTTTGGCCTTCATCTTCGCCAGCTCGGCCTCCTCCCAGCGGCGACGGCGTTCGGCAAGGATGCGCTCCAGGAGCACCGAGGCGGGCTCATACTCCCGGCTCTCCGCGCGGGCCAGTTCGGCCTCGGTGGGCACCAGCCGTCCTTCAACGGCGGCCTTGAGCACCGAGGTGCGATAACGCTTCAGGTTGCGTTGCACCCGCTCCAAGGTTGCCATGGCGTCGTCGAGGCGGGTGAGGTAGCTCTCGATGGTTTCGACGATGCGGTGCTGCTCTGGAAGTGGAGGTACGGGTATCTTTTGGCACTCAAAGAACCTCCCCGGCACGCGAAGTTGTCCGGCAGTTCCGGTCATCTCTGCCTTCGCTGACCTCCGAAACTCTTCTTGCAAGATATAATACAAAAGAAAATAGTTGTTAAGTGCAGACCCTGCTCGCAGTACGTGAAACTCAGTGGAGCCTGCTCCAACACCTGCAGACAATCCGTGAGCGACAGCCGCTTTGCCGTTTTCCATGCAGGGGGTAATCTTTGCGGAGAGAACATCACCTTCCTGAAAACGTGTGTAACCCTTCTTGATCTCACCCCATGGTCGAGAAATACTAGTATCTATGCGACCGCTCATAGGCTCGACTGAAGCCATTGGCAAGAAAGTCACCAGCTCACAATCTGCTGGCGCTGCGGAAGGACGTGCTGGGTTGATCTCCGCAACTTCCGGAATAGAAGCTTCACACCACCTTTCAGGCAGCATTTTTCTATAGATCACGCCGCCAATACCTCATTCAGCTCACCGATCACCTCTCGCAGACCAGATCCAAACACTTGAACCGCTTTGCCCAGACCTCCGGCTTCGGCAAAGGGTGCGTAGTCGAGGTCATCAAGCTGGATTTCCAGGCTGGTGGCGATGTGGTCGCGCATCATCGCCAGCCAGCGGCGTTGCTCTTCGCTGAAGGGCCGCCCCCGATTGTCCTGCTGGGCCAGCCAATGTTCAAAACGTTCGCGCACCTGCTCTCCATACGGCACCAGCTCCACATCCTTGTGCGTGGCGAAGCGGATCAGCGACACCATATCCGTGAGCAGCCGCTGGCCGGAAGCACCCCGCACCTTGTCGCGCTCCAGCAGCTCGTAGGCGCGCCAGAGCCGCTCGGGTGTCCAGGAGCGAGGCGGTGCCTTGATCGCCTCAGCCAGGGTCTTGATGTCGTTGAACGACAGGCGCCTGCCGTAGGGCTGGGCGTAGAAGAACTGCAGGGCATCGATCTCGTCTCGGTTGGCCGCGATGAACTGCTCGAAGTCGGTCACGAGCGCACGGGCCTTCTCGCGTGCCTCCACGCTGGCACCGGCCTCCAGCAGCTCATCCACCGACACCTCATCGATCACCTGTTCCAGCTCCCGTTTGAGCTCCACCAGCAGGGTGCGCAGCTCCGGCTTCGTGGCCAGCGGCTCCACCGCCCGCTTCAGCAAAGCCTCCGCAGCCTGCCCCACCTGCTGCTCCGTGGGATCGGTGCCCTCAGGCACCTCGAACAGCCGCCGGGCTTCGGCGATCTGGCGGTCGGGGTCGAGACCACCCACGATCGCCCCGCAGAGATCTCCAAGGCGGGGCCCGCCGGAGGCCTCCACCACCCGCGCCTGCTCTTCAGGGCCGCACTGGCGATCGAGCCTGGCCAGGCGGCTGGCCAGGGAGGAAAGCATCGCCTGATCGGTGCCGCCCATGGCCACGTGCTCCAGCAGCGCCTGGAGGCTCACCGCGCGCTTGCGCTCCAGCGGCTGGCTGTCGGTGAGCTTGGTTTCCGTGATGCCCACACAATCCACGATCACGAAGTGGGTTTTGGCGACGGCGTCTTCGCCGCTCACGGCCCGCAGGTCGTTGGGGTCGATGATGCGCACGCCGCGGCCCTTCATCTGCTCGAACAGCAGCCGGCTCTTCACCGCCCGCAGGAACATCACGATCTCCACCGGCTTGATATCCGTGCCCGTGGCCACCATGTCCACCGTCACGGCGATGCGCGGCTCGTACTGGTTGCGGAAGGCCTGGATCAGGTCCTCAGGCTTGGCGTCCGTAACGCGGTAAGTGATCTTCTGGCAGAAGGAATTGCCGCGGCCGAATTCGTCGCGGATGATCTCCACGATGTCTTCGGCGTGGCTGTCGTCCTTGGCGAAGATCAGGGTTTTCGGCACCTCCTTACGCCCTGGGAAGATGTCCAGCGGCAACCGGTCACGGAAGGTGCGGATGATCGTGCGGATCTGATCTTTCGCCACCACGCGGCGGTCAAGCTCGTTGGGGTCGTAGGAGAGATCCTCCTCGGCGGATTGCCAGCGCAGCGCCCGCGTTCGGCGGTTGCGGAAGCCCAGCATGGTGTCGGGACCAGCCTCCACCGTGGAGCCTTGTTCAGTGATGCGGGTGCGAATCTTGTAGATCTCGAAGTCCACATTCACGCCATCGGCCACGGCCTGCTCGTGGTCGTACTCCATCACCAGGTTCTTGTTGAAGAAGCCGAAGGTCTGCTTCGAAGGTGTGGCGGTGAGGCCGATCAGGAAGGCATCGAAGTACTCCACCACCTGCCGCCACAGGGTGTAGATCGAGCGATGCACCTCATCGATCACCACCACATCGAAGAACTCCAGCGGCAAGGCCGGGTTGTAGACCACCGGCAGGGGCTCCAGGATGGCGTCGGCGCTGGTCTCGAACTGGGAGCCTTCCTCCAGCGTGGGATCGAGCTCAGGTTCGCCCTTGAGCATCGAATACACCCGCTGGATCGTGGCGATCACCACCTTGCTCGAGTCCATGATCGTGTTCGAGCTCAGGCGCTGCACGTTGTAGAGCTCGGTGAACTTGCGGTTCACCTCCGGCGCCCAGAACCCCTGGAACTCCTTCTCGGCCTGCTTGGCGAGGTTGCTGCGGTCCACCAGGAAGAGCACCCGGCGCGCGCCGGCGTACTTGATCAGGCGGTAGATGGCGGTGATGGCGGCGATCGTCTTGCCGGAGCCCGTGGCCATCTGGATCAGCGCCCGGGGACGGTTGCGCTTGAGCGAGTGCTCCAGGCTGGTGACGGCCTCGATCTGGTTGGCATAGAGGGTGCCGGGCTCAACGGGCGGCATGGTGGTGATCCGCCCCCGCAGCGACGACGGCTTCGTGCCGTCGGCGGCGGTGTACAGGCCGCTGTCTTCCGCGTGCAGGCGCTTCACCCAGGCATCGAGCGTTTCCGCACCGATCCATTCGGCGAGCGTTTCGGGCCGATGGATGTGGGGCAGGTTGGCGGAGATCGCCCTGGTGCGGGGGTCGGGGTCGAGGCCGTTGATGAAGCGGGTCTCCACGCCCGTGCTCATGTACACGAACGGCAGCGGTGTGACGGGGGGATTCAGCCCTGCCGGCAGGCCCGCGGCGTACTTGCCGGACTGGAGCTCCACGCCGCTGAGGGTGTGGCCCGCCGGCTTGGCCTCGATCGCCCCCACCGCCTTGCCGTTCACGAACAGCAGGTAGTCCGCGAAGCCATGGCCACTGGCCATCTTGGCCTCGCGCACGGCCACTCCAGGCCCGGCGGCGAGGTTGATCGCGTCGCGGTTCTGCAGGATCCAGCCCGCGGCCACCAGAGCCGCGTCGATGTCGAGGCGTGCCTTCTGCTCGGGCGTGAGGTTCATGGGGGGCCACCCTCGGCCAGGAAGTATTTTCGCTGCGGATCCTTGGCGCTGGTGCCGATCTCGCGCACCAGCCCGCGATCGATCAGACGGGCCAGTCGCGTGCGGGTGGCCCGGGCCGACAGGCCAATGATGGCTGCGATCTCACGGGTGGCCAACCCCTGGCCTTCCTTCAGGCTGGCGAGGATCGCCTGCTCGGTGGCATCCACCACCGAAGGCCCCACCGGGACGGTGGCAATGGTGACCCGAAAGCGCATGGCGATCTCCTCGAAGATCGGCGGCGGCAGCCCGGCGTCCCGGCAGACGGCAGTCATCCGCTGGATGCCGCTGCCCCATTGCTCGATCAGCCCCAGCGCCTGGAAGATGCGGCCGATCACGCGGTTGCGCAGCCTGGACACGCCATGGGGCAGATCCTCCACAGTGAGGCCGAAAGGCAGCAGGCCGGGATTTTCGATCTCCAGCCGGTCATCGAAGATCGACAGGCGGATCGGTGCGCCCCGCTGGGAATAGTCGGTGTGGACCACCGCATTGATCAGGGCCTCGCGCACGGCCTCGGGCGGCAGGGTCCAGTGGTCTGTGCGGCGCACCGCGCCGATGGTGGCCCCATGCCAGGAATGCTTCTGCACGAAGGCGATCGCTTCCTCCACGGCCTTCACAGGGAAGGAGTGGATCTCGATCCGATCCAGGATGCGGCTCTTGTCGCTGCCGGCGAAGCGCCCGGCCTGGATCCAGGCATCGGGAAAGTGCCGCTCGCGGTCATGGCCGAAGAGGATCATGCCGCCCACGGTCGGCACCGTCTTCCCCTGGTGGACGCCTACGAGCCGCAGGGTCTCCAGATCGTGGCGGCGGAGTGTGCGCAAGGGTGCAAATGACTCGGAAGCCGCTCGGAAGTCGATGGCTTCCGAGCTGAGCCCCGGCAAGGGTTGCTCGTCGAAGCCCTCGCCCAAGGAGTATCGGCGCAGCTCCTCGATCAGCTCGGCATCGGCGCGGCGGTTGGTGGAGCCCACCCGCACATACACCCCTGCGACAGGCCCCTCGCGGATCAGGTGATGGGGGCGACTCGGGCTGGGGTACACCTGCAGGGCCAGCACCTGCGTCTGCCGCCAGGGCAGGATCTCGAGCTCCGGCACGAGACGTGGGCTGATTCGGTCGCTGATGAGGTTGGCGAGTCGCTCCTCCTCATCCAGCGGGTCGGCCACTCCGCGTACATTGCGGCTGCGATCCTCCACGCCGATCAGGAGGATGCCCCCGGCCGTGTTGGCGAAGGCCACGATCGTTCTCAGCGCCCCATCGGGCACGGAGAGGTCACGCTTGAACTCCAGCGTCTTGCCCTCAGGGCGCTTGAGCAGGTCGAGCAGGTCCATCTTGCTCGGAATCGTACTCGGAAGCAGTGGGTCCCGCCATCAATCAGAGTTCCCTGCTGAGTGCGGAGCAAGAGTGGTGAGCCCAACGCTGCCATCACCAGGCCGCTGACACCACCGATCGATGGAAGTGGATTGTAGGTGGCGGCTCTGGTGAATGGTGATGTTAGACAATGGACAGCCCTTCAGTCCTTGACATTTGTTGATTGACCTTTGCCGGCGATATCTCGAATCACATCGCTAAAACCAGGATGAAAAGACGGAAAGTCGAGGTGTTCAATGCCTACACGAGTACATGTCTCGAATAACGATTGGGCTGCCAGCATTGCATTGACATAAACTGGAGGCTCTGCGAACGCTGGTAATCGGTGAAATCGGTGGAGAGGCTCTGCACAGTATGTGAGGGAAGAGTGTTTCAGGCTCATCCAAGTGCCGTGAAGATCACTGCTTGCTGGAGTGTATATAAGACGGTAAAGATGCTCTAATCCTGCCTTCTGAGCAAGTTTGCGCGTATCCTGCTTGGACCAACTACCAAGCTCAATATGGATTAACTCTGCATTGAATGATCCCAGTTCGTCGCTGATACCAGGTGCCGAACGGCCCTCCAGTGAGACTTCATTTGGGTAACTGTCCTGTAGATGTAACATTAAAAGCTTTTCCTGTCCTTCACCGAATGACTTAAAGCGATCAAAGTCCTCGGCCGATCCAGCCTTGGCCAGGTAGCAAAAGGTTATAGCCGAGTCAGCAAGGCAACGCAAGAAAATGCCACCAGTATCACGCGCCCAAAGATTTACATCCTCGGACGTTAGAATAAAAAGCCGTGCACAACGAGAGAAAAGACCGAGAAGAATCTCGTGCCTCTCGGGACTGTACAAGTCTATGTAAGTCCCTGAAGTCAGTTTGGCGAGATATTCTCGTGTCAGGCTTGCGTTTTGCTCAAGAGCTTGCGTAAACGATGGCGCATCATTCTCGGTCAGTGGCTTTGACCCACGAATCGGCAGTCGGGCTGGACTGCAAACCACAAGATCAAAGTTGTGGCGCCAAAAATACTTTGGCCATGTGCGTTCGCTATTTTCAGGATTGTGATTGTAAGTCATATTGATCGTCATTCTTGCAAAGGACTGTACCGACTTCTTTTCCTCATCAGTGCAGCCACCCGGATATCGTGGCATGACATCAATTAGACTGAAACCTCTAGGCACGTGAAGTTTGCCATGTTTTAAGATACGTCCGAGAGAAAGTGCGCGCACGTGTCCAGCAAAGTCGTCCTTTCCAGGTATTAGTCGAGTAACCAGGTTTCGTAGGCGAGGTATCTCTTCTTCAGGATCGAGGAAACCTCCCATCGATATTGCCTCTTGATCAACAAGCCAATACGCGGGTGACTCTGGGAATAAGGCTAAGATTCTACCGATGGGCCCTTGAAAGGAGCGGCTAATTAGATCTTTGTGTTTATCCTTGAATATCATTCGCTGATCTTCAGCAATTGCGCCAAAATCAGAGATAAATCCCAAAAAAACGTTATCACTATTCCATAGCTTATCAATCTCATCGGCAAGTTCGTAATATGGCAGATGAGATTGTTCAACTCCAAGGCCATCAACTAAGGATGCGATCCACAGCAGTTCCGGAAGGAGATCACGCTCGTAGTCAACGAGCGTAACCGGAAGTTTTGCCAGGGGTGGCGTGAGCTTGGTGCCAACCTTTGCATGCTGGGAAAAGCCAGTATGCTTGCCACTTGATCCTGTACGCCTTTTCTTGTTCATTTTGTAAGTTTACCTTTGTCTAATATTTAGCTCAACCGCTCCTCCGCTCTTCGAGCGTCGGGCGGTTAGCCTCAGGGGGTGTCGGTTGGAGCGAGCGTTGATTTGCTGTGGAGTGATTCTAGGCACCCATAACAAGCGTAAAAACA
>JBEGQC010000016.1:0-80552 GCA_041181185.1 Cyanobacteriota bacterium
AGATGGCCGCCGATCTGCCCGGTTGTCACCAGAAAACCATCGGTGCCGACAAGAACTACGACACCCGTGGATTCGTGGCTGAGATGCGGCGGATCGGTGTGACGCCGCATGTCGCCCAGAACGCAGGCCGCTCCGGTGGCTCCGCCATCGATGGCCGCACCACCCGGCATGAGGGCTACGCCAAGTCGATCCATGCCCGCCGTGGGATCGAGAAAGTTTTTGGCTGGATCAAGCAGTTCGGAGGCCTGCGCCAGTTCAAGCTGCGCGGACTGACGAATGTCAGTGCCGTGTTCGGGCTGCATGTGATCGCCTACAACCTGATCCGTCTGGGCAACCTGCTCAGGCCTGTGGAGGCGGTGGCATGAACAGGCCGTTCTCCAGAGATGGGAGCCCGCGATCAGAACCATCGTCAGGCAAGCGGCCAATCCCGAAAGTCAGGGACGCACAGCGAGCCTGAGTCATTCCATCAATTGCCCCCGCCTGACCAGCTGGGGCACACAGGGGGAAAAATCACCTCGCGGCTTGGTTTTTCTGCAAACTCCTAAGCGACACCGGCTGGATTGATGCCGCCATCCGCCGGGTGGATCACTTCGAGGGGCCCCTTGGCCCCGTGCCCATCCCCTTGCGACACGACCAAATTCGTGTCGGCCAGCCGGATTGGTTGATGCATGAAAAAGATCTCCTGGCGGCCGTTCTCAAAGGCCCAGAGGATCAAAGCGAGCGCTGGGGGCTCTTCCGCCGCCGGATCGGCCTGCGCTTCAATGAACCTGTTCCAGACACTTTCTGGAGCAGCCCAGAGTTGGCCTTGATCGCTGAGGAGATCGATGCGGTGTTTCGCGGCCAGCGCGACATCCGCACGATCAACGCCGAGGCCCTGCGCCATGGCCTCAGGGAGCGGGCCCTCGCTGGCCGCTACCAGGGCAGCCTGCAGGACATCGAGGTGGCCATGGCGGAGCTGGTGGCCTGGGGGAAGGCAGCTTCTGCTTTGGATTTCCCCATCGCCTGCGATCTCTTCCAATCGGCCAAGGCCCGGCAGATCTTCTACCCCGCCCTCAAACGCCTGATCGAGCGCGAGCAGCGGGATGTGGCGATTGAGGCCGAGCTGGATTCCTGCCGCCAGGTGGTCAACCAGGCCATGGCGATCACCGCCGGCCGCCACCGCTCAGGCCACACCGTGCTCACCCCAGCCGATGCGGCCAAAGAAGCCTTCTCACTGGCCACCGCCCCCGCCGAGGAGCGGCCCAAGCCCATCTCCACGGGCATCCCATCCCTCGATCTGGACATGCGCGGCGGGGTGATCCCAGGCGCAGGGGACAGCCTCTGGGTGCTCGCCGCCCGCTCTGGTATCGGCAAAACCACCGTGGCCATTGCCGCCGCCATGGGCTTGGCGTTCAACGGAGCGCCGGTGCTCTTCCTCTCCTGCGAGCTCACCCGCCGCGCCATCGGCGCACGACTTTTGGCCCACTACTGCAGGCGGGCAATCAAAGTGGACACATCCCTGTTCACCTCCAACGACCTGGAGGGGCGGGGCAAGGTGATCGCCGGCGCCGACCGGGAGCTTTTGGAGACCTACAGCCAGGCCTTTGCCACCTGCACCGCCCCCGATGGCCGCCCCATGGCGCCAGTGCTCTACCAATCGCGCTTTGGCGCCACCATCGAGGAGATCTGCGCCCTGGTGGAAGACAGCAAATCTGCCCACCCCTCCCTCTCGGTGCTCGTGTTGGATCACTTCCATGCGATGGGCACCTCTGGCGGCTTTGGCAGCAACACCACTGCTGAATTGGCCGCCCGTGCCATGGCCCTCAAGGCTCTGGCGGGCCGCTGTGAGCTGGACATCCTGGTGGTGGCCCAGCTCAACCGGGGCGCCTACGGATCCACCACAGGGCCAGACGTCTCCCACCTGGCGGGCACCTCGGAGCTGGAGCGTTACGCCTCCGCAGTGTGGCTCCTGGAGCGGCCCAAGCCCCCCGATGGCGCCCCGCCCGCCAAGGGCGCCTTGGAACTGCACCACGGCAAATTCCGCCACGGCCAGCTCAGCGATGCCGATCTCTCCCGTTCCTTGCTGCGCGTCGATCGGCCCCATTGCTTCATTGAGGCTGATGAGGCCCGCATGGCCTTCTCAGGCCCCAACCTTTACCCCGGAGTGAGCGTGCGATGAACCGTCCTGCAACTCCTCACCACCCAAAGAGCAACCACCTCCCGCATCTCCGCCCCAATCACCTGCCCAAGCACGTGGTGGAGGCCGTGCGCGAGAAGGCCTCCATCCTTGAGTTCTTCCCACGCTCCTCCCTGCGCCGCTCCGGGAAGGAGTTCCTCACCCGCTGTCCCTGGCATGACGATCACTCCCCCTCGCTGACCATCAACCCCCAGCGCAACCGTGTGCATTGCTATGTGTGTGATCGGGGGGCTGATGCCATCGGCTGGCTCCAAGACAGGCAGGGCCTGACCTTTGCTGAGGCCGTGCAGGAGCTAGCGGGGCGCTATGGGATTCCGCTGCCAGAGGAAGACCCCCAGGCGGCGGCCCAAGCGGAGGCCCTGCGCAAGGAACGGCAACGGCTCTTGTTGTGGCGCGAGAAACAGCAGGAGGCCTTTCACCAAGCCCTCCTGGCCGACATCGCCGTGCAAGGGCCCGCTTGGGCCTATCTGCAGGAGCGGGGGATCACCCTCGACACCGCGATCGCCTGGGGGCTGGGGCTCAATGCCCGCCGGCTCATGCTTCCCATCTGCGATTCCCAGGGCCGTTGCTGCGGCTTCTCTGGGAGGACCCTTGCCAGCGAGGAACCCAAATACCGCAACAGCGCTGGCGATGCCCTCTTCTGCAAAAAGCAGCTGCTCTTTGGGCTGCACCGCGCTGCCGACGCCATCCGCCGCTCGGGGGACGTGCTCCTTGTGGAGGGGCCGCTGGATGTGATCCAGCTGCACCAAGCCGGCTTCCCCAACGCAGTCGCCGATGGGCACCAGCCTCTCGGCTGAGCAGCTGCAGGCGCTCATCAGGGCAGGGGCCAGGCGTTTGCTGGTGGCCTACGACGGGGATCCCGCGGGGCGCAAGGCCACCGGGCGGTTGATTGCAGAGCTGCATCCCCACCTGATTGCGGGGGGGCTGGATCTGGCTGTGGTGACTCTCCCGGCAGGGAGTGATCCCGATGGGTTGATTCGCAAAGAAGGGCCAGGGGCCCTCCAGAAGCTTTTGGATGGAGCTACCCATTGGCTCACTTGGGAGCTCGATCAGCTCCTGGCTCCCCTTGTGGCGAATCCCGATGACCTCTCGGCGGTGCAGCGCTGTGAGCGCCAGGCTAAAGAGCTTCTGGCCATGCTTCCCCCAGGCGCCCTCCGGCAGCGGGCGGAGCAGAGGCTCCAGGAGGGGTTGGGGGTGGTGCCCAAGGTGGTGTCCACGAAAGGCAAACACCGCCAGGGGGAGAGTGGGCTTCTGGCCAAGGGAGCGCAGCCTTGGCCCGTCTTGTCCTCAGAGCCCGGCTCAGCAGAGGCCCTTGATCGGGCCACAGCCATCGAGCGAGCGGAGCAGCGGGCCCTGCGGCTCTTCCTCTGCAGCCCTGTCTGCCGTGATCCGCTGGCGGTGCTTGTGATCCACAACGAGCATTACCGCCGGGCCCAGGCCTGCCTGGTGGAGGCTCATCGGAGGCTCAGTGGGCCCATCCGCAGTGCGCAGGAGGATCCGCTGCCCAGGGCGGTGATGGCCATGGGGCCTCAACTGGAGCCCAGACTCGCTGCTCTTTTGGAGAGCCTTTGCACCATGGATTCACACTCTCGGGAGGCGCTCTTTCTTAAGCCTGAGGGGGAGATGATGGCCGTGTTGGATGTGTTGGAGCCGGTGGGGAAATTGTTTGGAGTTATCCATTCTCAAGAGGCAGCTTTGATTTGAACTGACCAAGTAGTGAACTAACTGCTTCGGGATATGCCTGCGCCCAGATATTGGCGAAGGCAGTTGCTACAGTCTCCTTTGTAATAAGACCAAGGCGTTCTCCAATCTGATTGAACAGAAGGTGAGGGTCGATATTTGTGGTTCGAACACCTTGGCAAACTCGCAACACTTGCTCACTCTGCTCGTAACGCTGCAAGAGAGCTACTGACAATTTTCCTCCGAATGAGTCCCAACACCTCAACACTTCATCAAATACATACGACTCTGGAGATTGACCAGGAAGTCTAAATACATCATCTTTAGTCGACTCGCTCTGCTTGGAGTCACCATCGATAAGGCAAACGGATGGCACACCAGAAGATGGATCGAGTCGGTGGTAACGATTCATAGAGACAGCTGTCCCATCACCTTCCATGCCGTGGACTTGAATGTGATCGATGGCAATTTCGCCAGCTTGGCGAAGAATTGCCTCCACCCACAATTTGGCGAAAGGATCCTCAACAAAAATCACCAAACTTGCGTCCACTTGCCCAGTGATTGCACGCAAAGAGTGAATATCAAGCTTCCCCTGAAATATCCGATCTTGTGTCGCCACCCAGATTGCTTTGGATGGAAGCGGTTTTAGAGCATCGTTCGAGTGGGTTGTGAAGATAGCTTGTAGCTTCTTCCTTTCCGCAGCGTCCACCAGATACTCAACCATTCGAACGGTAGCAACAGGATGGAGACCATTCTCAATTTCCTCAATCAGGATAAGAGCTTGTTCGTCCACAACTTCTATCTCGGAGACCATTCGAATAATGCTAGACTCCCCTGCACCAAAGTGGAACTCTGAATAGCTCTTGCCGTCTTTTGTTAGGCCAGCAAGAAGAGTTACACGCCCCTTAGGATCGACTCGCAGGCTGGTAAAACCCTGAACATCTTTCCCGAGAATCCGCGACACAGCTTGACGAACCGGCTCGGTGAGCTTCATAATATTTGCATCAGGAACTGCAAATGAGTTAGACGCACAACGTCCTAACTCTGGCCTCTCATTTGCTGGCACAGTACGACCAACTCCGAAAATCAGCACTTTTCGTTCAGGTGCTTCCCGGTTCCATCGCTGGTTACGAAAGCTTGCAGTCCTCCGGATAGAGTCTTTCTTGCTAAGTTCGCGGTCGATGATCTCATATTCAATAGACCAGTCCTGCATTGTCTCGTCGTACTTTCCGCTCTTCGCAAAGAACCTCTTTGGTGAAACGTGCTTATAGGCGCAGCCGGCAGCACCTAGAATCGTTGTTTTCCCGCCTCCATTCGGCCCAATCAAGGCAGTAACCGGGAAGTCGAACGACACCGGTTCGTTTTGGAAGCCACGGACTTGTTTCAGCACCACCTTTGCTAGGTACTGGCCGTAGTTCCGACCCATTGCTTTTTCAAGCAAACCATTGATCGTGCTGTTGCGTATCTCGCTTTGAAATACCATAAGTATTCGGGGGATGTAAATGTAGAGGTCGGCTGTCTTTGGACGCCTAACGCTTCATCTCAACAGGTTGAGGAGTAGGCATGCAGAAAAAACGGTGTCATTACAACCGTGCAGGCCGGAGCGGTATTCGCTTCTTAAGATCATCGATCTTACCCTCATGAAGGTAAACCGTCTCAAGTATATGCTCAGCTAGGTCAACAAGAGTAATGAGATCTCTTTTGGTAGGTACGAACATGCGATGAGTCACAGCGTGACCAGCTTCTAGGATTGTCTTAAGCCTCTCACACTGGATTCTTGATATATATCCATCCGCCTCAAACGTCTCAAGATTCTTGACAAATGACCCCCTGTCCCCCACTTTTGATACCATGACTTTTTCAAGAAGAGATCTCACACCCATGGCCGCAAGGCTTGGCAGATTATTTTGCAATGCGACATAGATTTCTTTGAGAAGCATTTCAATAGACTCACTATCCTTTGGTAGCTCTAGGCTAAGCTGATTAAACCACTCAGGAGTCCGCCGAAAAATTGCTGGTGGGAAATAGTTAACTGTTTCCTCTTCGGCTTCTGAGAAAAATGATGTATGCCGAAGCTTGATGCTATTACACCCAGAGCATTTTAGCATGTCAAATTCATTTAAGCCATAAACAACCTGAGCATCATCCTCCCATCTGCTTTTCTCTGAGTGAAGTACTTCATGGTTAGTCTCTCCACTGCATTCGTTGCAAAACGCCTTGGTGCAGGCCATAGTAGTTCTATGAAGGATTAAATAGGTGTTGCACAGTGAGCCAGGCTAAAGCAGTGTTAGTTCTCTCTGCTTTCCCAAGTGGGGAAGAGGCTGTGGGTGCCCTGGAGTGCATGATCTGTCCAGCTTCGGAACGCAACATAGTCTGAGGCCTCCATTCTGTGATCAGGGCCAACTACTATAACCATTGGGAGTTACAGATAAGAAATATTCATTGCAATGTTGTTCAAGGCCTCAGCAGAGCAGGGGGATGACCCCTTTTAGTCTTCGGCAAGGATGCCCATGTCTATTCCGGATTGGGCGCAGAGTAATGCAATGGATTCTTAACCCCTCTCCCCAAAGTCCCCCCGCAGGACACTGAACCCAGCCCGAAGGAGGTGTCATGGCCGACACCCGTGTCCACGCCCCCGCCAACTGCCTGGGCCAGAGCTGCCTGAGCTGGCAGCGCGATGGTGAGCTGAGCCCTGAGGATCGCCAGTTGGTGTTGGAGCGGCTGCTTCTGGCTGATGGGTACGCTTCGGCGGCCAGAGAGTGTTGGGTGCTCAGCGAGCCATCTGCCATGACGTAGGGACACTCCTTGTGATCCACCAATTCAGGGATGTAGCAAAGCCCTCCACTTCACAACGAATGGGGAGGAAAACAAGAGGTAAAACCCACCAGAGATCCCAGGTCTTGGGCCATGGGGCAGTGGGCCGGTGCTGTACGGATCGTGCGGCCGCGGGTTCGGCGTATGCCTTGCCTGCGGTTGACGCCGATCACCGGAGCGGGTCTGGACCCTTCTTGCACTCCCGTTGGAATCCCTTCCAACGGCTCTGACGGTGAAGGGTGCTGGGGGAGAGAAACAGCCGGGACGGACGCCCACATTGGTGTTGAGGTTGTCCGGGTGGTTGCTGTTCCGCATGGCCGCGCGGGCGTTGTGAGGATCGTTGATCCAGGACCCGCCGCGCAGCAGCTGAACGACCCGCCCTCATCGCTCAATCAAGCACATGGGCCAGGCCAGCAGGGCGATGGAAACAAAAATCATTTCTGGCGCCTACGGCGCCACAGGGAAATAGCCAGACAGCCGCAAGCCAACAGCCAGGGTTAAAAAACAGCCAAGTGTTGAGGGATAAAGGGATTAAGTGTAAAGAAATCGTCCTGGGGGAGAGAAACAGCCGGGACGGACGCCCACCTCGGTGAAGAGGCTGTCCGGGCGGCCGCCGTCCCGCACGGCCGCGCGGGCGTCGTGAGGATCGTTGATCCAGGACCCGCCGCGCAGCAGCTTCCATGCGCGCTGACCACTGGCCCTTTCCACCAGGTCCATGGCCTCTTCTCTCCAGGGGAGGCCATCCGTTGGCCAGCCCTGGCCGGTGGGATCGGGATGCCAGGAGTCTTCACACCATTCCCAGACCTGCCCGTGCATCTCCGCCAAGCCAAAGCGATTCACCAAACCACTGGCGCCATTCGTCCCAGGCTGCTTCACCTTGGCTTGATTGGTCTGGCGGCCCGCCGCAAAGGCAACGCTGGAGTCATACCGCGCCCAGCGTCCATCCAGAGTGTCCCCGAAATGGAAGGGCTGGCTGGCGGCCTCTGGTCCCCGCGCTCGGCAGGCCGCTTCCCATTGGCTCTCGCTGGGCAGGGCCAGTTGGGCCGCCGGGCCTTGGCCGCCCAGCTCCGACCAACGCTCCGTCAGCCAACTGTTGAGTCGCCGCAACCACTCCTGGCAGTCGAGCCAGCTCACGCTGTCCACCGCCAGCTCTCCGGGTTGGGCGTAGGTGTCCCACAGGCTTTCCGGTGTGGCTTTTCCCGGGGTGGGCTCCAGATCCCGCTCCATCCGAGCCACGCCCTCCACCACCGCCCGCCACTGCCCCTGGCTGATCGGATGGCGCACCAGAGCGAATGGCTTCAGGGTGACCTGGCGCTCGGCCTCCACATCCACATCCCCGCAGCCGTCACGGTTGGACGCAAGCCAATCGATCACCTCCTGCCGTCCCCATTCCGTTGGCGGTGAACCCAGCTGATAAGTGCCCGCGGGCACCACCACCAGCTCCAGCTGTTGCGGCTCAACCTCCGCGCACTCCGGCAACGGCAGCCGCCACACCGCACGCGTCACCACCTCTGTGCGGATCCGCAGGCCCTCGCCTCCTTTCAGTGCCGTCAGGGTGAGCATCGGCACTTCTCGCCTTGGGCCGCTCCCGAGCAGGGGAAGATCTGCTGAGGCCGCCAGTTGCAAGCCCCTGGACGCCCCCTGCAACACCGGCAGCCGCCGGTCGTGCTCCGCCCAGCCCTCCGCTCCCTCCACCAGCAGATCCAAGGCATCGGCGCGGAGCTGCTCCTCCAGCAAGCCCACGATCCGTTCCCTCAGAGGGGATGGCTTGCCGCCCAGGCGCTTGGCCGCCAACCCCAGGGCCTCCAGCGCCGCGCGGCGTAGCTCCGGCGGCTGTTCCCCTTCCCGCGCCAGCCTTTCCAGCGCGTCCACCCCGGTCTCTGAGCCGATCAGCCCCAACACCACCGCCGCCTCCTGTTGCTCCTCCCGTCGCTCCACCTGAAGCTCGGGCACAACCTCCGACAAAATCCTGGCCAGACGCTGGCTCGCCACATCCCTGGCAGCACGCCGCTCAGAGTCTTCCTGCGCCGCCGCCATCGCCGCCAGCTTCCCGATCGCGTCCCGCCGTTCGCTGGCCACCGGCACCCCCAGCTCCCACATCCACTTGCGGGCCCGCTGCAGCGCCAGCCTGTAGCGCTCGCCCTCGGGATCCAAAAAGCCCAGCTTCGCCAGACGGTCGGGCACGTCTTCTGGCATCGCCAACACACGTTGGCGCTTGCTCTGGGCTTCCATCGCCCCATCCCGCAGGGCCAACAAAAACCCCCGCATCCGTTCGCGCTCCGCATGGGGCCGTGGCTCCAGGGAGGCCACAAACTCCTCCCACACCCCTGCTCCCTCCACCAGCGCCTGTTCCTCCAGCCGCTCGAACTGCTCCGCCGCCGCCAGGTGATCCGCCAAGGGGTCCAGCGGAAAGCGCAAGCGGCCCACCGCTGCACCGGGTTGCAGCAACAGCCGCAGCTCGATCAGGTACACCAACAGCGCTTCCGTCTCCTCCCGTCCCAGTCCCAGCCCGGTGGGCTCCCCCGCCATCAAGGCAGCGCGAGCCACAGCTTCGCTGAACTCCAAAGGTTGAAACAGGGGTTGGCCCACTGGCCCCTGGCGGTGGCTGGCCAGGGCCACCACCCGCAGCGCACGCTGCACAACCTTTTCGCTGATCTCCAGGCCCGCTCGCCTCCGCAGAGCCGGATCAGCCGGGGTATCCAACCGCCGCACATAGCTGAGCATCAACTCCGGCACCGAGCCCGCCAGCAACCCTTCCTCCCGGTTTGCGATCACATCGTCAATGAACATCTGCGCCAGGAGCACCGTGATCGGCTTGTCGCCCACGATCCGCTTGAGCTGAGCCTGGGCGGGCATCAGATCGTCATCGCTGAGGGCTTCGCCTTGGCCCTTGCGGCGGAGGTAATCCAAGAAAAAGGCCTGCAGCCGCTCCACCGCGATCCGCTGCGGCACGATCCGGCTCAAGGGCCGCTCCCGGAAGCCATCGTCGTCGCTGCGGCTCGTCACCACCACCAGCCCCGGCGGCAGGGCAGCCAGGAGCTGCTCGCGGGCCGCTGGAGCCAGCTCCGAGAGGTGGTCGATGATCGGAATCAACCGCTTGGCCGCCAGAAGGGCCTCCACCAGCTCTGGTGCCAAGTCGGCCTCCGCGGCGCCGGCCATCCAGGCCAACTGACCCCGCAGCCAGCTCCGCACCCGTTCCGCCACCGTCTCCCCCGGGGCCAGGGCCGTCTCCAGCAACACCGGCAGCCGCACCACCCCACCGGGCTCCCCCTCCAGCCACCAGCGGGCGATGGCGAACCCCAGGCTCGTCTTCCCCGCCCCGCCGTCGCCGCTCAGCAGGAGCACATGGTTGCCGGCTTTCTCCAGAAGAGGCTCAAGATCCCCAGGGACCAGCAAGCGCGGCCCTTCTGTTGCCGCTGCGCCCGCCAAGGTGAGGCACACATCGAGGGGCACATGCACTTGCCTCGCTTGCACCGATGGCAACCCCAGAAAGGCTTTGGCCAGCCTCGCCTGGTGACGCTCCACCCAGGTTTGGAACTCCTGGGGGGTGTAGCTATGGCGGGCTGACGCGGTACCAAGGGCTCGCTCGCCCGGTTTCGGCGGCGGATTGGCCGCCAGTGCGGTGATGGATTCAGTGAATACCTGTGGGCCGCTGCGGCCGTCTTCCTGATCCACGCAGTCCACCGGCACGCAGTGGTCGCTCACCCTCCGCTGAAAGGCCTTCAGCGCCGCCAATGCTTCGGGATCGCGCTCAATGCCATTACGAGTATCCAAGCAGTAGCCCAGGAAGTAAGCATGCAAGGTGAGCCCGGCCTCCACTGCCGCCTCAAACTCCAGCTCCGTCACCGATTTGTTCCCGTGCTCAGGCCGCCGTGTTCCGTATCGCTCCCCAAGGATCAACACGTAGTGATCACTGGCCCGCACATCCCGCTGGCAGGTCGTCACCAAGGGATCAGGCGAGCCGCCATAGCTGTCTCCATAGGCATGGTTGCGGCGGGTGATCAGCTTCTTGGCTTCCTCTCGCTCTTTCTTGAGGCCCAGAAACGGGCTGGAAATGTAAAACCGATGAGCTGAATCCCCTCCCTGGGCACTGCCCTGAGCCGCCATGCCCGCTATGGATCCAACGCTTACCAATTCTCTACTCTTCTCGCCTCATCGGCAACTTGAGCCCTCATCCCCGTCTGCAGCCCTCGCAGACCAGCTGATCAGACCCCCCGGAACCCTCAGGCTCCCCACCCCAGGGCCGGAAGAGGAAGCCTGCAATGTGTTGCACCCCTCTGGCTCCCGAGTTCAGCCCTGGCTTGTCTTCCCCCAGCGCATCGATGGCCCACCGATCCATGCCCCAGCCCATGCCTACGGACGCCAGCGACTATGTGCTCCTGCACCGGGATACAGGCTCCGCCCTCTACACCACCCGCGCCACGGAGGCGGAGATCTACCGGGCGAATCAAAAGCTCAAGCGGGCTGGACAGCGCTCCCTCTATGTGCGCGCCAGGCACCTGGGGCACCAGCCACGGGGCCTGAGCTAAATCGTCCCCATCCGGGGGCATCGCAGCCCATGGAGTTGGGACCAGTCTTGCAACACCCAGGCCCGGCCCAAGCAATGGCAACCCCAGCGAGCAGCAAGGCCATGGGAAACGGCCCGCCCGATCGGGGAGAGGGGCAACGGCGTTGGCTGGAGCAGCTGACCCAGCAATGGGAAGCCGATGGCACCCACCTGCTCAGGCCCATGGCCAGCAGGGAGGGGGGTACTCCAAATGATCGCTGAGGCCTTTGGCCTCGCCCGGAGCAACCGGCTTGCTCTGGGTAGGGTTCCAGAGCCGCCGGCACCTGGAATGGGACAGCGCCATCGCCCACCTCAACCGATCCGGCGCAAGACGCCCTCAGCCTCGCCAGCTTTGGCGGTGCTCGCCCTGGTGTTGGCCACCTTGGCCGTCCTGCTGGTGAATCAGAACCATTCGGGGGATCCCCTCAAGGTGCGCAGGGAGCTGCGGAAGTTCTGAGTCAAGCGTGCATATGCTCTCTGGCCTCACCTACGCCCCTTGGTGCCCATGGCCGGCCGATGGGGCCGGGACGGGACGACAGCCCTTTCCAGCAGATCCGCCGACCGGGCTGTGGCCTCCCCCATGGTTTCCTCACAGGAGGGCAGGTGATAGAGCACCGGGGAATTGGGGGTGGGAAACTTCCGCCGCCAGTGCTTGCCTGGTTTGAGGAGGCCACTGGCGCGCCAGCGGGCCAGGGTGCGCTCACTGATGCCCAGCTCCTCACGGGCGTCGCGGGCCGTCGCCCATGCTTTTCGGTGGTGATGCTCCATCGTTTTTGGTGGTGGGTTTCCCTGGAAGGGGGGGGCGTTGCACCCAGGCAGACAAGCCGACGGATGCGTTACAGGCTACCCAGTGCGGCTGACCTGTCCTGACAGAGCAGGCCTGCTTAGAGCTGTGCGCCATGTGCGCAACCGAGGCAACCACCCCTACTGGCCCCTTGGGTTTTGCGCACATCTTGCGCACATCACCCAAAAATGGCCAAAAAAGAGGGCCCTCGGAAAACCCGAGAGCCCTTGCTGGTACTGGATCGGGGCGACAGGATTCGAACCTGCGACCTAGTGCTCCCAAAGCTCGCTTTTGGACGTTTCCGAAATGCCTGACGCCGTCGGGGCTCTCGCCTAAGAAGCCAGTCTGACACTGGGTTGAAGGGTGCCACTGGTTGGCTCCCGATGCCGCAGCGTGCCAACCTGTGGGGCGGAATCTCTCCCAGAATCTCTCCCATGCCCCGCCCGAATGACTGGGTAACGCTTCTGAGGGCAGGTCTCTCCCACAGCCTCTCCCAGGAGGGATGCCGCTCTGGGATCACGGTCAATGAGAAGCGGGGCAAGGCGCGCGTCAATATCTCTGAGGCGCTGGGGCATGGCCGCCGCCGTCAGGTGCCGCTGCCGATCGACTGGTCGGCTGAGAACGTCGATGCGATCAGGGATGCTGCCCTGCCGTTTATCGCAGCCTCGTTGCTGGCAAGCCGATTGAGCCTGTCATCGCGGGCCTTGTCGGCAAGGACGATCGGGACAGCGGCGTGGAATCCGCGGGCACGGAGGCGGGAACGATCAACTGGCCGGCATTGGTGGAGGCCTTCCGCGAGCGCAAGCTCGGCAGTGGCGAAATCAAGCCAACGACCTGGACCAACACGTATGTCCGCCGGATGCGATTGATCCTGGCGGCGGTCGATCGTTGCCAGACACCGGTGCAACTCCTGGAGGCCATTACCGCTCCCTGGGCGAGCCAGCCTGGCTGCCGAGGGCGGCAGCTTCAAGTGCAGCAGACCGCTGCACTCCTGCGCTGGGGCGTTGATACGGGGCGTCTCCCTGCAACCTGGGCGCCTCCTCTTGATCTGACTCCCTATGTGGGACGACGGCGAGAGACGGCCGCTGTGACAACGCCACTGACGGTGGATGAGATTCAGTCGTTGGTGGAGGCGATTCCTGATCCCAAGTGGCGCTACGCGTTCCAGCTGCTTTCCGCTTATGGATTGCGCCCTGAGGAACTGCAGCACCTTGAAGTCCGCAACGGGCGTCTCTGGTGCAACTACTCCAAGGTCTCCAGTCGGGGTAAGACCGAGCCACGGCCGCTGCGATTGTTGCCCTGCGATCCCTGGGCTGCGTCCTGGAATCTGGAGGCCACCTTCCGCTCTGATCGACTTCCCCCGATGAAGCCGGGCCTGGGTGCCGATTCGATGGGTTTATACATGCGCCGCCGTGAACTCTGGCGAGAGCTGCGGCGTCGCTACGAAGAACAGGGCGAGAAGCTGGTGCTCTATTCCTGCCGCCATGCCTATGCGCATCGGGCCCATACTCTCTGTCCGATGCTGCCCACCAAATTCGTGGCGGCGGCCATGGGGCACAGCCTCGAGACGCACCTCGCCGCCTACAGCCGCTGGATCGGCGACGACGAAGTGGATGCCGCCTTCGAGCGGGCGTCGCAGCGGATGGAGCAGGACCTCCGCGCTGGCTGAGGTCTGTTGCGCCGTTCCCTCTCGGGCAGCTGAGCTTCAGCTGAGTTGCTTCTCCAGACGCTCGGCGGAACTCCGCAGCCCAGCCAGGATCGCATCGGCCAAGGGCTCCGGGAAGCCGCTGGGCAGCTCCTGCCATGCCGTGGCAATCACCTCGGGGGTCCGGGCCAGCAGGTTGGCCACCAGGGCCTCGGCTTCAGCGGCCAGGCCCATGCGACTGGCGGTGCTGATCAGATGGCGGAGTTGCACCTGCATGGGCTTGCTGGTGCGGCTCTTGCTGCCGTGCCAGGCCATCGCCAGGCGCAGCTCCTGTTCCGGCCATTGGCCGGCGGCCTTGCCAATCACTGGCCAGGCCGAGAGCACGTCGTAGAGCGGGGTGAGCCGGTAGCTGCCGCCGGGCAGCAGGAAGAGGCTGAAGTTCTTGGCGTGGCCGTCGATCGCCCGCAGCATCCAGAACAGCACCTGGGCCTGAAAGAAGCAGCGCAGATCCTCTGCTGCCTGGGCGGACTGGGCCAGCAGCGCGGCGATGGCCACCATGCCCGGGCCGCCCTGGTTTTCGTATTTCTGCTCCGGTGGTGTGCCGGTGGCCTGGCACAAATCCTCCACCGGTAGGCGCAGCCAGTGGCTGCCGCTTGCGTGCAGCCGCCGATCGAAGCGCTCCACGATCAGGCAGCGCTGCCCCGCGAAGTTGGCCAGACGGCTGGCGGTCATCGGCAGGCCGTAGGCCGTCAGGATCCGGCCGCAGAGCCACTCGTTCTCCACCGAACTGGAGAAATCGATCTGGCCGCTGCCCACCCGGCCCATCGGCAGCTTGAACAGATGGGTGGTGGGCGTGCTGCCCCGCGGACGGCACCACTGGTCCTGATGCCAGAGCAGGGCTGTTTTCTCCTGGGCTCCGGCGATCGAGAGGCGCAGTTCCCCTCCACCGAGGGCCGCGCTGCCCGGCAGTGGTTCAGCCACCACACCCTTCAGCAGGGTGCCGATCGCTTCATCGCTGAGGGGGGTGGCCTCGATGCGATCCAGGCCGGTGGGTTCTTCCTCTGGCGGCAGCAGCTGCACGGCTCCGGCGCAGTCGCGCCCCACCGCCTCCAGCAGATCAAAGGCACTGGTCCCTCTCAGGGAGAAGCGCCGCTGCAGCCGCCTCAGGATGGCGTCGTTGTCGGGGAGAAGGTTGGCGAACCATTGCTCCACCACCTCTCCTCGCAGGGCAGGCGCACCGAGCCCAACCGGCAGCGAGAGCGACAGGGGCCGGAACTGGGGCGAGCTCAGCCAGCCTGGGTCGTAGACGAACTCCTGCGGGCCCCGTCCCGGCACGCGCCAGTCGCCCACCCGTTCGCCGTTCATCCAGACAGCCAGCTGTCGCGTTTGGCTGGGCCTGCCCATCACCAGTCCCCCGGTTCCGGGCGGCGCCTGCGGGGCCGCACCACCAGCTCCAGATCGAGGGCGGCGAGGATCAGCAGCAACCGCTCCAGGGTGAACCGCCCTGGATTGAGCTCCAGGGCGGAAAGGCGTGCCTGGCTGATACCGCCGGCCTTCTGGGCCAGCGCCGCCTGACTGAGACCTTGCTGGCGGCGGAGTCCGATCAGCAGCTGGGCCAGCTGAGCTGGCACTCGGATGATCTGCTCCTGGCCCGCCATGCCCTCAGCCGTCCTCCCCTGGGATGCTGCGTCTTCAGTGGCAGGCTCCCTAGAGGGCACGGGGTCACTTGGAATCCGGATAAAGGCAGGTTACTCGGAAACCGCGTAACTGCAATCCAGTTGGAAAACAAGTGGCCTGGTTGCTTCTGCGCGGGCTCAGCGCTCCAGCAGCTACCCGAAGCTCCACGTCTGAGCGAAGCCTGAGTGCAACAGCGGGCTGGGCAGGGCTCAGCCCCGCAGATTTCTCTTGCTCCATCCCGTGATCGCCGCCTCGACGTTCTCGAGGTGCCACTGCAGGGGGCCCTTGCTCTGGGTGCAGCCCCAGCGGCGGAAGTGTTTGCCAGGTTGGAAGACGCCCCGCAGCCTCAACCGGCGGAGCGTTTCACGGCTGATGCCGAGCCATTCGCAGGTCTCCGTCGTACTGAGCCAGACCCTTGCTCGCCCTGGCCCAGAGGTGGTGGTGATCGGCTGCATTCAACCCTCCCCCTCGAGCAACGACACCACCGCCGGATCCCAGAGGATCTGAAGCCGGCGCTCGCCCCGGCTGCAGAGCGGCAGGGCAACGCCCCAGTCGCGGCCGGCTTCTGTGAGCTGCCAGTCGTCCTCGTCATTGCGCAGCTGCAGGCCGCTGGCCGCCAGCCGCTAGTTGGTGCTGCGCAGGGTGCGATCGAGGCGGCCGTGACCTGCCCCAGCGCAAGGAACTCTACGAGCTGCTTGAGATCGTGACCGCCATCGCCGGTGACATCGAAGATGCCGGCGATGATCTGGTGAATGGCTTCAGCAGGTACAAGAAAGGCCGCCATACCTTTCAAGGCGGCGGCTATCTCGGCGATCTGATGCGGGCCGTGATTCATTTCATCAATCGCTGGGGCCGCACCAAGGACCGCCTCGGCGATCTCAAACAGAAGCAGCAGCAGCTGATCGATAAATCAAAAGATCTGCTGGGCACGCCACCACTGCCACCAGGCGGCAACGGCCACGGACCCGCAGTCGCGGCAACCCCACCGCCCGGGGACGGTGTGCCGGGGCCCATCGACATCAGCAGAAACGGGAATCAGCCCCAGCAGCTGGCCGAGCCCACAGACGCTCACCTGCAGCCACCACAGCAGCCCCTGCCCCAGCCGCAGCCCCAGGATCAAGCCAAAGGAGCCGATGACCATGGGTGAGATCGCCGACACCATGCGCTCCGCCCTGCGTGAGCTGGCCCAGGCCGATGCCCGGCTCTATCGCGGCCTGGCGGAAGAGCTGGGCGATGGCGCCACCGCCGTCGAGGAACCCCGCGCCCTGATCCAGCCCGAGGGCGGCGCCCCCGCCACGGAGGCCGATCTCCTGGCCCTGAAGAACGACGCCCTGAAGGAGCTCTGCGCGCAGCGGGGCATCAAGGTGCCCAATCGCCCCAGGAAAGATCTGATGGTGGGCCTGCTGCTGGCGGATCCCAACGGCCCGCCGCCTCTGTCCCTGCTGCCCCCTCCCAAGACCAAAACCCCTTCAGGTGGGAAGGGCACGGGAGCTACGGGTGGCAAGGCCGGCACCGCTGAGCTCCAGGCCCTGGAGCAGCGCCTCGTTCGCTTGGAGCAACTGGTGCTGCTGATCGCTCAGCAGGTGGGCGTGGCCCCCGACGCGATTGAGCGGTTGCTGCCGCCGGCTGCTCCGCCAACCTGAAACTCCTCTGCGCTGGTCCCAGCTGATGACGGTGAACCGGGAGTCGCTGGAGAAGCTGGGCCGCTTCCTGCTGCGCGGCCTGCGCATCGGCGCCAGCACGGTGTCGATCGTGGAGCTGCTGCGCAACGACTGGACCGGCGGCATCAGTGCCGGTGTGGCCTGGCTGGTGTTTCTGCAGGTGGAACGGCGGCTGCCGCCCCTCAGTCCAGAGACTGAGGACTGATCTGCAGCTCGGGGTAGCCGGTGGCTGGATCCAGCTCCCGGCTGAAGCGCCATTCCGCCAGCAGGCCGATCACCAGCTCGGCGGTGGTGCGCACCAGCGAGCCGGCGCAGAGGTGCCCGCCGATCACGGCGCCGCTGCTGTCTGCGACGGCGATGTGCAGGTGGGCGCCATCGGGCGAGAGGGTGCCGGAGAGGCTGAGGATCTCCAGCTCGCCGTGGATCACCGTGGCCTCGGCCGCTCCGGCGAAGCGCAGCTGGGCCACCGACAGGCTGCCGGCGGCGCTGAGCACGCAGCCGGCCTGCTCCTGTTGTTCGCCCATCCAGGCCTCCAGCACCCGACGCAGGTCGGCGCCCGGCTGCAGCCGCAGCGGTATCACCTTCATGGGCAGAGCGCCTCCAGCAGCGGCTGCCCGGTGATTGTCTCGCCAACAGGAAGGCGCCCCGTGGGGGGCGCCTTAGCGCCGGTTGCGGATGTTCGCCTTGGCATCTGGGGCCGATCCGATCGGGTGTCTGTGGCTTCACGCATGACCTGTCTGGGGCCTGGCAGGAAAGGAATCGGGATCACGTCTCTGGGAAGAGATGCTCAAGGCTTGACCTTCTCGGCTGTGATCCCGGCTCGGGTTATGCAGCCCGAGGTTTCAACACGCGGGAAACAGAACTGGCGTATCGCTCTCTGCTGCTGCGGGATGACGCTCGCGCCGCGTCACCGAGTTCACCTTGTGTGTGTCGCATCGTTGGCGCACCTCCGCTGTGCGCACCGGCTCGGGTGCTCCCTGGCCGGACTCTGGTGCAGGGTGAGGGTCGGGTTGGCTCCCGGGCCTCCCCTCAACTTCAAAGTACGCCTCTTTGGGGCTGGCGGTGGCTTGTGGCGGTACCTGTTCCCGTACCACCAGAAACCCAGTCATTGCAATGCTTCTTAGGCGCCCCTCTACTCCTCGAAGAGGCTGCAGCACCGGCGGTTCTATGCACTGAGCGCATGGATTTGCGGACTGCTGCATCCACCCGGCAACCTGAACCCTGCTCGGGCCATCCCTGCGAGCCAACCCGCTGATTGCCATGGGCTTCCGTCTCCGCCGCTCCGCCCGCCTGGGCCCGCTGAGGTTCAACTTCTCCGGCGGCGGACTGAGCTCGATCTCCGTCGGTGGCCGCGGGGCCTCGTTCAACATCCCGGTGAATCGCAGCGGTGGGTCCCGCACCACCGTGGGGTTGCCGGGCACCGGCCTGAGCTGGAGCGTGGAGCACACCCCCGATCGCGCCGCTGAGATCCCCACCGCGATCCCGGCCGGTCCTGCGGCGGGCCTGCCCAACAGCCGCCGGCTGCGGCCGGGCCAGCTCGATGCCCTCAAGCAGTCGCTGCTGGGCGTACTGCGCCAGGAGCTGTTCGCTCCAAGCTCCACCGGGGAACAGCTGTGGGAGCACGGCCTGGTGAGCCGCCTGCTCGCCGATGGTTCCCTCGGTGCACGCACCACTGGCCTGCTGGCTCTGATCGAGACGCCAGAAGCGATGGAGGGCTACGTGCTGCGGGCCCAGGGCCAGGACGATGCCTAGCCGCAGGCTTCTGCGTAGGCGAAGCCTTCTCGAAGAGAAAAAGTGGCGCCGGGCCGAGCGCTGCATCACCGCCGTGCAGGAGGCCTCCAGGCCATCTGGAGTGCCATTGATGGAGGCGATGTCCGCCCCCACAGGCGTGATTACGCTCTCAGCAGTCGGATCGGCTCCATGTCAAGCCCGCTGGAAAGGCATTCCCTTATCGCCCTGGCCTCCCTGCTCCTGCTACCTGCGGCTTTGGCCCAGCCCGGCGGGCCTCATCGGGGCCTGGTGGATGCTGATGATGGCGTGGATCCGCCCACGGTATTTGCCCCCGACCCCGCCACCCGAGCCTATTCCCCCCATGCGGGCCGCCACCTGACCACACGGGTGTATTTCGGCGATACCCACCTCCACACCTCCAATTCGGGCGACGCGTTTCTGGCCGGGGACCGGCTGGGGCCGGAGCAGGCCTACCGGTTGGCCCGGGGGGAGGAGGTGGTTTCCAGCACCGGTGTTCCCGTCCGCCTCTCTCGCCCCCTCGACTTCCTGGTGATCTCCGACCACGGTGAGGGCCTGGGGCTGATGGAGGAGGTGTACGCCGGCAACCCCGCCTTCCAGGGGGAGCCCCTGCTGGATCGCTGGGCCCGCATGATGCGGGGAGGCATGGCGGAGTCGGCCAAAGCGGCCAATGAGGTCATAGTGGCCCAGGCCAACAACTCCCTGCCTCCCCTTTTGAAGGATCCGAAGGTGGTGGGTCCGGTGATGCGCACAGTGTGGAACCGCTACACCGCCCTGGCGGAGAAATACAACGAGCCCGGCCGCTTCACTGCCCTGATCGGCTACGAGTGGACCTCCGTTCCCGGTGGCAACAACCTCCACCGCAACGTGATCTTCCGCGATGGCAAAGCCCGGGCCGACCAGGTGTTTCCCTTCACCTCCTGGCACAGCGAAGACCCGGAAAAGCTCTGGGCGTGGATGGAGCGCTATGAGCAGCGCACCGGCGGCCGGCTCCTGGCCATCCCCCACAACGGCAATCTCTCGAACGGCCGCATGTTCGAGCTGGTGGATTTCAGCGGCGCCCCCCTCACTGCCGACTACGCTCGCCGCCGTGCCCGCTGGGAACCCCTGCAGGAGATCATCCAGACCAAGGGCAACAGCGAAACCCATCCCACCCTCTCCCCCAACGACGAATTCGCCGGCGACCTGGGCATCGCCGGCTGGGAGTACGGCAATCTCACCCTGCAGGGCAGTCCGGAAACGCCCGAGATGCGCCCCTTCATGTATCTGCGGGGTGGACTGCTGCAGGGGCTCAAGCAGCAGCAGAAGCTCGGGGTGAATCCCTTCAAGTTCGGTTTCGTGGGGGGGAGCGACATCCACAACTCAATCGTTTCCTTTGAGGAAGACAATTTCTTCGGCAAGCACGTCAACCAGGAGCCCCGCCCGGAGCGCTGGAAGCACATCTCGAAGCAAGGCTTCGGCAAGACCCGCTTCACCTGGCACTATGAGGCCGCCGGCTATGCGGCTGTGTGGGCTACCGCCAACACCCGGGAGGCCATCTGGGATGCGATGAAGCGCCGCGAAACCTATGGCACTTCAGGCACGCGCATGACCGTGCGCTTCTTCGGGGGGTGGCAGTTTGCCCCAGGAGATGAGCGCAGCCGCCAACTGGCGGACATCGGCTACCGCAAGGGAGTGCCCATGGGAGGAGATCTCAAGGCCACTGGCCGCGCTGGCCAGGCTCCCAGCTTTCTGGTGGCGGCCCTGAAGGATCCCATCGGCGCCAACCTGGATCGCATTCAGATTGTGAAAGGCTGGGTGGACGGCCAGGGCCGCACCCAGGAGAAGGTATTCAATGTGGTGTGGGCGGGGGATCGACGACTGGATGGGGCGGGCCGTCTCGGCCCCGTGGGCGACACGGTGGATGTTGGCACCGCCACCTGGACCAACACCATCGGAGCTTCCGAACTCAGGGCCGTGTGGCGGGATCCGGAGTTCAACCCCGGCCAGCGGGCCTTTTATTACGCGAGGGTGATCGAGATCCCCACCCCTCGATGGACGGCCTATGACGCCGTGCGCTTCGGCCTGAAGCTCCCCCCCGAGGTGCCCCTCAAGCAGCAGGAGAGGGCTTGGACCTCTCCAATCTGGATCGAACCGGCCTGATGGTCCGACGGCCCCTCGCCATCCCACCTTCCCCCTTACTTTTGGGACACCCGGATCCCAGAAAAGCGCTCCGTCTTCACCATGCCTTTGTCCACCCGACCCTATCAGCTGCCTCAAACGCTCATTCTGACGGCCCTCTCTGCCTGCAGCGTTCTCCACGCCCCTTCGGCTTCCGCCCAGATGTACGGCCCTCGCCAGTTCTGGCCGGCGCCGGTGGGCACCAATGTGTTCACTCTCAACACCATCTACACCAGCTCGAACACGGTGGTGGACACGAGCGTCGTCTACCCCGATCTCGATGTGGACACCGTCGTGGTGGCGCCGAGCTATTCACGCTTCTTTGGGGCAGGCAGTCAACTGATGCAGGCCACGGTGGCCTTGCCCTACGCCTCGGCGGATGTGGCGGTGGCAGAGAGCCGGACGGGGATCGACCGGAATCCCCGTCGCCAGGGTCTGGCTGATGCCTACGGCCACCTCACCTTCGGCCTGCTCAATGCGCCCGCTTTGCCGCCCAAGGACTTCGCCGCCTTCATGGGCCGTCAGAATCCTGATGTCGTGATCTTCGCGATGGCGGGGGTGTTTGCCCCCACCGGGGCTTATGACTCCGACCGGGTGGTGAACATCGGCACCAACCGCTGGACTTTCCGCGCCGGCCTGCCCATCACCGCCCGCATCAGCGAGTCGTGGGCCCCGGGGAAAACCACAACCTTCGAGGTGCTTCCCACCCTCGATCTCTTCACCCCCAACAACGACCCTGCCTCGCCGGAGTTTGATTTCACGGTGCGGGGCCTGCCGGCAGGTAAGGCGCTCACTCGCCTGCTGCCCACCCCGACGCAAACCACTCAGGATCCCCTCGGCGCCCTGGAGATGCATCTCACCCACGATATGTTGGAGCGGCTATGGGTGTCGCTCGATTCCTATTCCAAGGTGGGGGGCGGAACCAACGCCGATGGCCAGAGCAACGACAACCAGCAGCTCTGGACCGCCCTGGGGGCCACCATCGGCGGCAGCCCCTGGACCCGTGCCCGGCTGGGCCTGACCGCCGGTGGTGTTGTGGCGGGCAACGACAACAGCCCCAACGGCTGGCTGGTGCGGCTCCAGTTCCAGCAGACCTGGTAACGCCATGCGCTGGCTTCGTGAGGAACCCCTGGCCCAGTTCCTGCTGATCGGAGCTGGCCTCTTCGCGCTTCATGGCGCCGTGGCCAGCCGTCAGTCGGAGGGAGTGATCCGGGTAAGCCGCGAACAGGTGGCCACCCTCTCCGCCCTGCACGGCCGCACCTGGCAGCGGCCCCCCACCCGCAAGGAATTGGACGCTCTGGTGGACGACTGGATCCGGGAGGAGGTGGCCGTGCGCCAGGCCAGGTCCCAGGGGTTGGATCAAGACGACCCGATCATCCGCCGCCGGCTGCGCCAGAAGGTGGATTTCCTGGTAGAGGAGCGGGCCGATCAACGCCAGCCCACGGATGCCCAGCTGCAGGTCTGGCTCCAGGCCCATCCTGAGCGCTACAGCCGGGGGGCCGCCACCACCTTTCAGCAGATCGCTCTGGATCCCGCCAGCCCGAAAGGATCCCCTGAGCTGCGCAGCCCCGCTCTTCTAACGGCCTTGAATGGTCCCACTCCCCCGGCGGATCCAGCCGCCCTCGGCGATCCGCTCCTGCTGCTGGAGGGGCGTTTTGAGGCTCTGCCCGCTCAGGAGGTGCGTCGGCTGTTCGGTGCTGACTTCGCCGCCGCCCTGGCCAAGGTCAAGCCCGGAGCCTGGGTTGGGCCCATTCCCTCCGGTTACGGCGCCCATCTGGTGCGGGTGGAGGCCGTCGCCCCCGGGGCCGTGTTGCCCCTGGCGGAGGTGCGGCAGGCGGTGGAGCGCGACTGGCGCGTGGAGGAGCGACGGAAAGAAAGGGAGCGGGCCTACCGCGACTGGCTTGGTCGCTACCGCATTGAAAGGCCCCCCCTGCCATGAGGGGCGTGCGGCGTTGGTGGGGTGGGGGGCTGGGCCTCCTGGTGGGCCTGGCCCTGCTGGGTCCCCTTTCCGCTCTGCGGGCCCATGAGCTGCTGCCAGCCCTGCTGGAGCTCCGGGAGCCGGTACCCGGCCGGGTGGAGGTGCTCTGGCAGGTGCCCCTGATCCAGGGCCAGCCTCCGCCCCTCACCCCCGTGTTTCCCGCCCATTGCCGTCCCCAGGACGAGCCGCGCCCCGTGCTTGGCGAACGCTCAGTGGTGGTGCGCTCCACTCTGCGGTGCTCTTCCAGCCTGGCGGGTCAGCCCCTGGCGGTGGAAGGCCTGCGGGGCACGGCCAGCGAGGTGCTGGTGCGCTGGCATCCGGCGGGGGGCGCCACCACCACCCAGGTGCTGCGGGCAGCCCAGCCCCGCCTCACCCTCGGCGCCCCCGCCACCTCGGGTGCTCCGCCAGCCCTGCCCGTCTATCTCTGGCTCGGGGTGGAGCACATCCTGCTGGGGCCCGACCACCTGCTGTTCGTGCTGGGCCTGCTGCTGATCGTGGGCCAGCGCTGGAGGGTGTTGATCAAGACCATCACGGCGTTCACCCTTGCCCACAGCCTCACCCTGGCGGCCACCACCCTCGGGGTGTGGCGGGTGCCCACTCCGCCCCTGGAGGCGGCGATTGCCCTCTCGATCCTGTTTCTGGCCCCCGAAATCGTGCGCACCTGGCGCGGCCAGACCAGCCTCACCATCCGGCAACCCTGGCTGGTGGCCTTCGCCTTCGGCCTGCTCCACGGGGCGGGTCTTGCCACCGCGCTTCAGGAGCTGGGTCTGCCGAAGGGAGAAAGGCTCCAGGCTCTGGCCCTCTTCAACGTGGGGGTGGAGCTGGGTCAGCTGGTGTTTGTGGCCGCCGTCTGGCTGGGGATAGGGTTCTGGCGGTGGCGGCGATGGCCCGCGCCCCTCTGGCTCCGTCGCCTACCTGGCTACGTGGTGGGGAGCCTGGGGGCCTACTGGGTGATGGAGCGCACCCTGGCCCTGGTGCGCTCCTAGGAGGCCACACCCTGCTCTTGATCCTGGCTGGTCTCCCCACAGGATCCTGCGCTTGCTGGCCGGAGGTGGCCGCAGCTAAACCAGAGACAGTGCTCTGAATGCCATGGGTCGCGTCCTACCTCGACGGCTGGCTGCTCTGTTGATCGCTGGTTCGGGCGGACTGTCCCTGGTGGCTCCCCTGCGGCCGGTGGATTCCGCCTCTCAGCAGAGCGGATCCGCCGTGCCCCATTACCCGGAAAAGGAGGCCTTCTTCGGCGAAACCCACATCCACACCTCCTATTCCTTTGATGCCTTTCTCGGGGGAGCCAAGCTCGATCCTGATGGCGCCTATCGCTTCGCCCGGGGCGAGGAGGTGAAGGTGAGTGGCCAACGCTTCCGGCTGAAGCGCCCCCTCGACTGGGCCGCCGTCACCGACCACGCCGAGTTCATCGGTGACATGGAAACGGTGCTGCAACCCGACAGCCCGGGGCACAACCTGCACCTGGTGAAGGAGCTGCGCAGCCTCACCACCATGGCGGAGCGAGAGAAGTGGTTCCTGGATTTCCAGAAGGGCAACCGCAGCGGCCAGCCCACCCACCTGCCTTTCTGGCAGGGTGCCCACTCCACCGCTGCCGCTTGGAAGCGCAACCTGGAAGCCGCCGCTCGCCACTACCAGCCCGGGGTGTTCTCCACTCTGGCGGGCTACGAGTGGACCGCCGCCCCCCGCGGCGGCAACCTGCACCGGAACGTGCTCTTCCGCACCCTCCAGGTGCCCCCCACGGTCATGAGCGCTATCGATATCAATCGGGAGGATGGCCTCTGGGCGTGGATGGAGGGATTGGAGCGCCAGGGCATGCAGGTGCTGGCCATCCCCCACAACTCCAACGGCAGCAAGGGGATGATGTTTGCTGAGGTGGATGCCTCCGGCGCCCCCATCACGGCGGCCTATGCCCGCCGGAGGGCCCATTTTGAGCCACTGGTCGAAATGATGCAGGTGAAGGGCAATTCAGAAGTGCATCGCACCTTCTGGGGCAACGATGAATTCGCGGGCTTCGAAAACGCCGATTCCATCCAGAACTTCTCCGGCCGCACGTTCCGCCGCGGCGACTTTGTGCGGGCCGCCTTGATCCGGGGGCTGGGTTGGCAGCAGAGCCTGGGGGTGAACCCATTCAAACTGGGCTTCGCCGGAGGCACTGACAGCCACAACGGCACGGCGGGCAACACAGAAGAAGATAACTTCATGGCTGGCAGCCACGGCGCCGCCGACGCCACGGTGCAGGATCGCCGCACCCAGGACATCGAGGGCTGGATTGCTGGCCGCGACATGACCCCCGGGGCCCTTACGGGGGCCTGGGCCACGAGCAATACACGGGAAGCGATCTGGGATGCGATGAAGCGGAAGGAAACCTTCGCCACCAGCGGCACCCGCCTACGGGTACGGGTGTTTGCCAGCACCAACCTGCCGGCGGATCTGCCGGCCCGGCCCGACATGGTGAAGCGGGCTCTGGCCCTCGGTGCCGTGCCCATGGGGGGAGACCTGCCCCTGCCAAAAGCCGGCCAGGCCCCCCAGCTGCTGGTGTGGGCCCGCAAGGATCCCGATGGCGCCAACCTCGATCGCATCCAGATCATCAAGGGCTGGGTGGATGCAGCAGGCCAACCCCACGAGAAGATCATCGACGTGGTGTGGGCCGGCAACCGGCGGCCCGGACCCAACGGCAAGCTGCCGGCGGTGGGCAACACGGTGAACCTCAAGACCGCAACGTATACAAACTCCATCGGCGCCCCCGTCCTGGTGGGCCTGTGGAAGGATCCGGACTTCGATCCCTCCCGCCCCACCCTCTACTACGTGCGGGTGCTGGAGATCCCCACCCCCCGCTGGAGCACCTACGACGCCGTGCGGGCCGGGCTACCGCTCCTCAAGAACGTGCCAGCCACCATCCAGGAGCGGGCCTGGAGCTCGCCGATCTGGGTCACTCCCGTGTCCTGATGTCCCGGCGAGGAGTTCATGCCCTGCCGCGTGTCCGCGGGGAGCTCCAGATCTGCCAATGGCACTCCGTCGTTGCATGCAGGGCAGACGCTGTCGATCACTGCCAAGGAGCAAACCCGCTGCCTCTCAGCCCTGGCCCACCGCTCCCTCCCATCCCCCCCGCAAGGCCCAAGAGCAGGTGGCGGAGATCACGCCAATGGGCAGCCCCAGGGTGTCGGCGTGGGCTGGTGGGTGGGCCGGGTCGAGAAAGTAGACCAGGACACACCCTTGGCTCTTAACATCGCAAGCGATGGAGGTACACCCGCATGCAAGCCCTGGGGCCGTGCCTGGGCCCGCAAGGGGGCCTCTCCTTGAGCCCATGAAGCTCCCTGCTGGGCGGCTCCATCATGGCGGCAACGGGATTCGGAGGCTCCATTGATGGAAGCCCCCCCCTGACCAGCAAGCAGGAGTGCGCAGACGATCCGGCCCCTGCTCCAACATTCCTGACCAGATGTGATGTTCCTGGCGTGGTTTTTCCTGGAGGAGACACACGCCGTCCACTGCACCGCCTGAGGTGCCCCGGACCCAACGGAACGTCCCACTCGACACCTGGCCCCAGGTGCCAGCGCCGGCAGCTCTGCCCCACAACCAAAGACCTCCTGATCTGACAACGATCAGGCTGTTTCTACGCACCAACCACGCACAGCTGCGCCCGCCCCCCATGGGACGGCACCACGGCTGAGCAGACAAAGGCCCGGGGCTATCGCTCCGGGCTTTGTTGTGGCGGGTGAAGACGTCAGACCAGGCCACCCAGGCGAATGAGTCCGCCCACCACCACGAAGGCGATCGCCAGGGCCGTGATGCCGCGGAGGTGCCAGGCCAGGCCGCTGAGGTTCGCGTCTGTGAGGTTGGGGATCAGCCGCAACCGGGCATGGATCGCCAGGGCGGCCGTGCCGGCGAGCAGCAGCAGCTTCACGCCCACCAGCATCCCGATCGGGTTGGCAGGGTAGAAAAGCCCTTGGAAGCCCGGCAGGTAAATCCAACCCATCCACAGCCCGGTAAGCACCTGGATGGCCAGCGCCGTGAGGCCCAGCGGCTCGAAGACCTCCTCAAAACTGCGGATCTGTGCTGCGCTCTGCGCCCGCAGCGCCCTGGGCAGCACCCCCAGATCCAGCACCAGATGCCCGCCGGTCCACACCGTGGCGGCCAGGGCATGGACGATCACCAGCAATGGGAATACGAACATGGCAGCTCCGGGGCAGCTGCTTCCACGATGGGGGCATTCCGCTGGGGCTGACCATGAAGGTGATCGTGGATCTGTGCGTGGTGCCGATCGGCGTGGGCGTGCACCTGGCCCCCTACATCGCCGCCTGCGAGAAGGTGCTCACCGATGCCGGTCTCAAGATCCAGCTACACCCCAACGGCACCGCCATCGAGGGCGAGTGGGAGCCGGTGTTCGCCGCGATCGAGGCCTGCCACCAGGCGGTGCATGCCATGGGCTGCCCCCGCGTCTACACGACGGTGAAAATCAACACCCGCACCGATAAGGATCAGACCCTGGAGGACAAGGTGGCCAGCGTGCAGGCCCTGCTCTGATGCCAGGCCAGGGGGAACAAGCGGCAGAGGTGCTGGAGTTCTGGTTCGTGCAGAGCCGGCCGCGCCAGTGGTTTGCCAAGGACCCGGCCTTTGATGCCCTGCTGCAGCAACGCTTTCTGGGGCAGACGCGGCGGGCGATCGCCGGTGAGCTCGACGCCTGATAGAGAAAGCCAATTGTAGGGTGTTGGACGGGTTGAAGAAGGGAACGTCAATGACGAGCCAACAGAGCACCGTGATTCCAGGTGATGCCTCTGGTGCTGACACGGCGGGACCCGTGTCCAGCAGCACGATCACCATCGGCGGCGAGTCCTTTTCCGTGGATCCTCGAGGAGGCAGCTTAAGTTACAGCTTCACATTCTTCAATGGCAATGTGAATTATGGGCAGACCCCCTTTAATCTTTCCATCCAATACCAGCAGAATGCTGCGGGCTCCTATGTCGGTGCTTTCACGGATGACGATGACCATTCCCATCCCTACGGAGTCAGCGCCTATCTGCCAACCCCTCAACCCAAGGCGACGCAAGGCGATGGGTCTCAGTTGAACGATGCCGGTGGCATCTGGGACCTCAACCTCCCCTACCTTTTCATCAGCACCAGCAAGGTCTCCAAGTTCTACGGAAGCAATCAGATCGCGGCCACCCTCTCTCTCGGCGACACCTCCTATCAGATCCTGATGGAGATGCCCAGCACAAACCAAACGCAATACATTCGTGATTACACAGCCAGCTTCCTCTCTGCCGCTCAGAGTTCGGGACCTCTATACAGTGTTGATGGTCGCTTGTTGAGCTTTAGCCAAGGCCAGCAACCCGGTGAGATTCTTGTCCAGGACAAATACGGCACACACTTTCTTTTTGCCGCCGCCGTGCTGTACGGCTATAAGGGAATCAATATTTACGACCCGACCGACAACAGCTCCAACAATGCCGATGCCGATCAGCTGCTGGTCTATCGAATTATCAACATCTTTTATGCCAATGGTCAAACCCTCAACTTCAGCTACACCGATCCCTCTTGGACGGGAACACAGCAGCACACGCTGACCATCACAGACACGATTGGCAACACCATTGCCACGCTCAACTGCAATGGCTGCACAGGCACGATCAGCATCAGCAATCAGGCCGGTGCGCTGGCGCCAACCCATCAACTCAACCTGAGTCCCGGTGATTATAGACTCCTCTCCATCCAAGATCTCACCACAGATCGCTCCCTAAACTATCAATATATTGTCAACCAGGCTGTTCCCTATGGTTGGCAAAACCAGACATCACTGTCCAGAATCCAAAATGGCTACACCGGCTATCAAACTGATATAACTTATCAGCAATTTAATTCAAATCGTGCCTATGACGCAGGCTGCACCCAGTTCTCCCTCGGTGAGATCGCCGTGAGTTGTGTGACCAACAAAGATAATACGGGAACTTCGATCAGCAGTGCCCAATACAACTTTGACTTTTCCAGCAGCACCTCCAATTTCGTCATGCCTCAGGCGTCAGGCAAAAAAACCTACGCCTCTGGCCTCAATCATTGGCTGGACAACATCTTCTATACAAACAAGGATTCCGACGGCTGCTCCTCCTCTGATCGGATTGAAGCTGTTGATCTCGGTTATGCCACGATCATCAACACAACCTATCCAGAGCCTCAGCGAAATCGCACCCAGAGCAAACAGTACGATGCGCTTGGACGCACCATAAAAGAAAGCACTTCCAATTCCTCTGGTGTCCTCACAACGACGAGCTACATCTATGAAAACTCAACCAGAGAGCTAAAGGGCCTCGCCTCCTTCAGCAATCTGCCCTTTTCCTATGGCTCACCCATCGCAATCAACAGCGCTCTCAATATTGCCACACTCAATGGTGTCATCATCGGCGGAGGGTCTGACAACAATGATAACATCATTTTACTCAATAGACTCCAACAATACACGTACAGCGCCGCCGGAAATCCCATCCAGGAAATCTCGCCCTTGGGCCAGGTAACGGAATACACCTATCTCCCAGCAAATCAAACAACGCCCAATAACGAACGTTTGGTCGAGAGTGTCAAGACCTACAGCATTGGCAACAACGGCGCTTCATTTGTGCTGGAGACTCAGACGTTTGACACCTTCAACATTGCGCCGACGGATGGAGGCTTTTTCCTGTCACAGGCCACGTTGCCGACCAGCAATGTGGAAAGCCACTTCGATTCAAGCAGCAATCAAAACTACACTTATCGCACCGACACCATGGGCGGCTACATCGGCGGCAATAACTACTCTGATGGAGTCAATGTCGGGCTCAATGGCATTCTGACGCTTCGAGGGCAACAAGATAACACGGGCGCCTCAGATATCGCCTCCCTGGAGAACCAGACCACGGCCGCGTTCACCAACCTCCCCAACCTGACGCAAGCCGTCTTGAGCATCAGCTCGAGCATCACCGGTACGACAGAGGCCGGGGAAGCAACCAGCATGAACCGGGGTGGCTGCCTCATCCACTTCATGGGCTATCCCCTGCAGCTCACCAATGCGTTCGGCCAAATCACGCTCCAGACCTACGACAACCTCGGTCGTCTGATCAGCGTGACCACACTCGCCGAGACCCAATGGTCACAAACCACAAGCTACGCCTATGACGTGCCCGAGGATCTCGCCCTGGTCGCTGGCGCCCTGTTTGGTCGTCGCAAGACCGATCCCTACGGCAATCTACACATTCAACTCTTTGATGCACGGCAGCGACATATTGCCAGCTTTCAGCTCCTAACAGGCTGCCAGCTTGTTCAGACGGCAGCCTACAGCTACGACGACGCTAACAACTTGATTTCCGCCATTCAATATGGCAACAACTATGAGAAGACATTAACAAATTACTATAGTCCCGGGACCCAGCTTTTGATCGTCAGTGTGCCGAATGATGGCCTGGCCTCCGGCTGCCTGCTCGATGCGTTGAATGGGATCACCTTCCGATTTGATTATGCGCCAGCCTCCGCAACTTCTCCCACGGTTATCAGTCAGATCTATGGGCCGGTCAAGATGAGTCAGGTGGATAACAACAGTCAGCTTCTTCTCGCCGATGGATTGATTGATGCCGAGGCCGCCAATGCGGCGCTGGTAGGGTTGGATCTGATCAACATCCCGCCGACCACTCCCTTGGTGGATGTCAGCGGAAATTCCTGGGTCAGCAGTGGTCAGGCCGCCCAGCCCTTGCTCGCGCTCTACCAGGCCATGGCCCAGAGGCCAGAAAACACTTCGCTGCCTGGCAACACTTGCAACTGGCTTGAACTCAACACCTATGCATACGATGAATGGAATCGGCAGATCTCTCGGTCACATTCCACCTTTGTCAACCATGGATCGGAGCTTGAAGCCACTCCAACCCTGTCCACAACGGACAACGGCAGAAGCTACCAGACGGCGGAGCGGGCGATCACGGTCACCTATCCCCAAGGCCAAGCCAAGACCTCCACCTACAACTTGCTCAATGGCCTGCAGACCGCCACGCTCACAGCAAATGGGATCTGCACACCCCTGGGAAGTCTGAGCCACGACGGTCTGGGACGCATTCTCACCTATACCGACAGCCTGAACGGATCACAAAGCACAGCAACATACACACCAACAGGACAGCTGAGCACTCGCACAGATGCCTATGGAAACACCACCACCTACACGTACGATCCGGTGAGCTACAAACTGATCCAGACCACCATCGTCTCGGCAGACGAAGAGGAATCTGCTGTCGTCAATCGGCAGTACGACAACCATCTCCGGCTGATCGAAGCGCAAGATGGTCCGGGCAACACATGGCAGTGGTCGTTTACCCCGAGCGGGTTGCTGGGGAGTCGGTCCATCAGCCTGAGCGCGGTGAATCCGAGCAGTCCGCTGCAGACGAGCTTGAGCTATGACAATTTTGGCGATCTCGTTCATGTCGCGGATCCCTTCCTTCCCTATCCCCAGCAGGAGGGCAACAGCTGCTCCATGGTGCAGTGCAACAGCAGCGTGCATGGCTACAACATCTACCGAGATGACTGCGGGCGGATCCGCCAACTCATGGCCGGCTCCTTCCACGGCGTGAATCGCAACTTCAGCTTCCATCCCGTCACAGGACTGCTCACCAACGACAGCCTGGCCAATCTGCCAGCCACCTTCGGATGTGGAGATGTCGGCTCCCTGTCGCTGTGCATCAACTACACCTACGACACCAACCTGCGCACCATCAATAAATCCATCACCCGCTCCGATAGCACTGGCCCCGAGGCCTCGGCTCACTTCAGCCAGACCTATGACACCTCCAACCGTGTCGCGAGCCGCCAGCGACAGGATTTCCAAGGCAATCTTCTCAACGAGTGCTTCAGCTACGACCTGGAAACGGGATATTTGACCGGCTATGCCAATAATGGCGGCACCGCCGCTCCCTTCAGCGAACTCTCCGGCCTTGGGGCCATCAGCAATGCTCTCTACAGCTATGACGTCTACGGCAACCTCTTGGCGGTCAGTCTCGCGGGTGTCGGTGGTGCCTCAGCGAGTGCGCTGCTGCGCAGTTACAGCTACACCCAAGCCGCCATTGATGGAACCAATTCCAACCCGTTTCGCCTGCTTGCCACACAGGAGACGATCCTGCAAAACGGCAACTCCATCAACAGATCCGGCAGCTTTACCTATGACCAAGCCGGCAATGTCGTCAGTGATGGCAGCGGCCGGACCTTCACCTATGACCTCCATGGTCTGATTCAGAGCATTCAACGCGCCGACCAACAGCAGGAAACCTTTGTCCGGGATGGGCTGGGTCGCATCGTTCAACGCAACGCGTCCTGGCTGAATGGAGCCGTCCATGACTTCGGCACTGCGCGCTTCCTGGAGGACAGCCAGCTCTGGCAAAAGCGATTTTTTGCCGGCACGGCCTGCTGCGTCGGTAGCCTGAATCAAGCGCCAACCGCCGTGAGCCCTGTCGTTGAGCAACCCGCCTTCTGGAGCATTGACGATCTCAGTCGCCAGGCGATCAACACCCTGAGCTATGGCGGCAACACCAGTGGTTTTCTCCTGCTCAACGCCACCAGCCACCTGCCCTACGGGGTGGCCACAGATCTGCTGGATCCCAGCAGCGGTTATCCCGCAGACCTCGACAGTGCTGGTGCCTATCCCGAATCGGTGATGGGAACCGCGCTCGGGGCTGATGTGGGCACAGGCCTGTTGATCCTGGGTGACTATCGCGCCTTTGACCCGGCGCTGGGTCGCTTCCTGCAATGGGATGACCTCTCACCCTTCGGCAAGGGAGGGCTGAACGGCTATGCCTACGCCGGCAACGATCCTGTGAACTTCTGGGATCCCAGCGGACACTACCAAAGCGTCAAGAGCAAACGCTATGGTCCGAAGCCCCTGGAGGCCCATCACCACAGCGATGGAGGCTTCTGGGATGGCTTCCTTGCGGGGATGATCCATGGCGCGAAGGCGTTCTACATGGCGCCCTACAACTATGCCAAGAGCTTCTACGAGGACATGGCGCATCACCATTGGGTTGGCGCCTTGAAGATGGGTTTTGATGCCGCCGTTGAATCCACGATCCAGGTCGAAACAGGTGTCCTCGGAACGATGGTGCTGCAGGAATTCGTCACCATGAGTCCCTCCAGCATCTTCACTGGCAAGAGCCCGGTGAAATCGGACCATTTAGGACAGCGCAGTTCATACCAATGGGGATATAGTTTAGGCAACACAGCTGGCGACTGGGGCGCTACGGGTGTCCTCGCTATTATCACCTTAATGATTGGTGGTATTGCATCAGGAGTCGCTGAGTCTTTGGATGGCCTAGCTTCGGAGTCGGCCAGCGGCAGTGAGGCAGTCGATAGCGAAGTGAACGGTGACGCCAGTAATGTCAGCCGTCTTCAGAATGCTGCGGATTCCAAAGGCCATCCGGATCAGATCGACATCCGGGGCAATGACAACCTGCCTGAGGATAGTGTGGAGAATGCAGTCCGGCCTGATGCGGATGTCAATGCGCCAAGCCGTGGGCAACGGATTCTCAATGGCATGCGCAAGCTGGCCAATACGGTGTATCGCAACAAGGTGGCCAACTTTGTTATTCGCAAGCTTCTTCTTCCCCACGATCCCGAAGATCCGTTCCCTTGGGACGAGAACTTGACCGCCGGCAAACAGGCCAAGGCGTTCGTCACTGTCACAAGTGAGGCGTTGAACGAGTCAAGGAAATTCGTCAGTCATCTCGCCTCCTGGGGGGGCACGTCGACACCACAAGGCACAAGCAGCAGCGGCGGCGCGTCCTGGCGCACCACCTCCACTCCGCCTGAAGGGGATCAGGGGCTGGATCCCCAGCACCAACACACCGCCTCGGGGCAAAATTCCACTCCCTGCCTGCCGCCGATCCCGCCGCCTCCCAACCTGCCGGGTCGCTGACTGCTCTGCCGTCGGGCATCCGTGGCTCTGCTCACTGCCTGGTCGGGGCTTGACCATCTCGTCTGGGATCCCGGCTCGGGTGAAGGGGCCAGGCCCTGGCGCTGAGCCCGAGCAGGGGCGGCGGCACCGGGATGTAATCGCCCGCTTTGGTCGCTTCCCTCACCGCAACACGGTTCTGGGACGGGAGTCGAGCGCCGAGGAGCTGGGCTTCCTGAAGACGCCGGGCTCCCGCTTCTGAAGTGGCTCAGCGTTCAGCGGGGGAGGAAGGCGGCAGCCACTGGGGGGCAGAGGGCTGCCAGCCCTGCTGGCGCTTCTGGGCCCAGAGCCTGATCGCCTGCTCGCGGGTGAGCTCCTCCCGGCGCTTGAGCAGCGGCGGCGCACCGCCAGCCATCACCTCCCCGAAGGTCACCTCCAGGCTCTGACTCCAGCGGTCGTAACGCCGTGGCCTGAAGTGCAGCACCTGGCGGCCGTCACTCAGCCAGCCTTCCTGGGGCGAGAGCGGCGGACGACCGTCCCGATCGACGACGTTCATTGATCGCCGCTCAGGCCACCTCCGGCGCCCAGCCTTGGCTCCGGGTCATGTCGTCGGTCCAACCCTGGCAGCGGCTGGTGAGGTGCTCGCCATGAGCGATCAGCCCCTGATGCAGCTGGCAAGTGAGCACCGGGATGCAGTTCTCCCCGGCGTGGTGCCTGAACCAGTGGCAGGTCATGCAGACCTTGCGGCTGCGGGCCTTGAGGAGGGTTCCCTGATCGAGATAGGGCCACTCCTCGATCGGGGTTTCAAGCCTGGCCGCCAGGGCTGCCGGCCGGGGCAAGGGGATGCCCATGAACCACTCCAGATGCGTACGCATGTACTAGCAGTCGCCCGCTCGTCCCGTCTACGATGTGTACACAACTTTCCGGGTCCGTTGTGGCTGTCCGTGTTGGTATCCGTGAGCTTCGGGCGCGCCTGGCCTCCCACCTAGAAACGGCCACCCCGATCGAGGTCACGCGACATGGGCGAACTGTTGGGCTCTATGTGCCCCTGCCCCAGGAGTCGGATCTCAGTGATCACGAGCGGCTGCTGGAAGCGGGCCGACTGATGCAAGCCGAGCTGCAGCGGCTGGGACTGACAGAAGAGGAGCTGGCGGCTGACTTCAAGAACTGGAGGCGAGCCCAGCAGCAACAGGTCCGCGCCTGATGGCAGAACGCAAACGGTTGGTGCTGGACGCCAACATCCTCATTCGTGCCTGTCTGGGTGTCAGGGTGCGCGCCTTGATCGCCGACTTCGCCCATGAGGTTGACTTCTATGTCGCAGAGGCCAATGCGGCAGAAGCTGCTGGATACATCGGCGAGCTGGCGACACGTCGAGGCCTCGATCCACAGATCTGCCAGGAGGCCTTCCTCAGCCTGATGGGGGTGGTGCAGGTGGTCGACACCCCCTTGATTGAAGGCGCCAAGGACGAGGCGCTCAAGCGCATCCGGGACCCAGCCGACTGGCCTGCTCTGGCCTTGGCTTTACAGCTGGAGTGCGCGATCTGGACTGAGGACCAGGATTTCTTTGGCACCGGCGTGGCCACCTGGACCACCGCAACGGTGGAGCGTTACCTCGGGAACTGAGCCTTCAATCAGGCCGGTGGTGTGGAGAGGCCAGGGCCTCATCGATGTCAGCCGCTTCCAGTTGCGGGTAGGCCTGCAGGATCCGCTCGCGGCTGCTGCCGCTGGCGATCAACCCCACGACCGTGCCCACCGTGATGCGCAGCCCGCGGATGCAGGGCTTGCCGCCCATCACGGCGGGATCGTGGCTGATGCGAGGAAAGGCCATGAGCCAAGCGTAGGCAGAAGCCGCCAACTTCCCCCCTTCAGGAGAGGGGCTGGGCAGCTCGGCCGGGCTGAAGCTGGTGTTGCACCAGAAAAGCCTCAATCCAGTCGTGGTGGCACTTCTGGTTGATCCGATCGGCGATGGTCACCGCCTCGTCGGGCACCTGGAAGCGCTTGCGGAAGGCCCGGGTGAGGCCCTCCAGCAGGGGGCGGGGCAGGGCCCGCAGGGTGCTGTGGAGGTGCTGGATCGTCTCGGCATCGAGGGCCACCTGGCCGAGGTCGGCCGGGGCTGAAGGCGTAGACGTCGAGGCCGTGGCCTGGGTGCGACCCTTAGCCGGGGAAGCAGTGGTGGCGGGAGCACCAGCCGTCAGCCGACTCACAGCAGGCCGCTGCCCCCCTGCAGACCGCTGGGGGGCATCACCCTGGTCCGCGGCACTGCTGACCTGCCGCTGCGCCTTGTCGTAGAGGGCCAGGCCAAACGGGTTCCCGAAGGTCATCAGCGCCCGCTTCATGGCGTCGGTCTCGGCTTCCTTGAGGGCGGATTCATGGGCCTGGCCCAGGTCCACGTCGATGCCGTGGCCGGCGCCGCTGCCCTCCCGAACCAGGGGCGTCAAACCACCGGCGGTGACGGTGACGCGCACGCGGGCGGTGTAGGTGACGCCCCAGCCAGGCTTCTGATCCCGGCCGATTGTTCGTTCCGCCTGGGCAACGCAGCGGACGGCGATGGTCTGCCGCTGCCAGCCGTCGAAACCAAAGATCCAGTTGGCCTCAGCCACGGCAAACCACCCCTCGACATAGGCGACCTTCCCGCGGCCCTGCTCCCGCTGGCGGACGTTGGCCCGATCGAGGGGGGCGGAGAGAGCAGCGAGCTGCTCGGGAGAGAAGCCGGAGGGCGGAGGCTGGGGGGCTTCCGGTGCCGAGGTTGGTGCTGGAGCCTCCACGGCGCGATCGACGGAGCGGATCAGCTCCAGAGCCGATGGCGGCCTCTGGGCGGGGCGTGGAGCTGAGGGGCGGCTGGTGGTGCGGGTCCCGTTGGTGGAAGGAGCGGCGACGGTCATGACGGTGGACGCAATGGTGTGAGGAGGAAGAAGAAGGGGCCCGGCTGCACCACCGGAACCCCACATGCGGGGGGTCTGTGGCCCCTACGGCCTATGGCCGTCAGTGGATGCGCCAGGAGCGGCGGGAGAGGAGCTGGGCGCCGGTGATCTGCTGGCCTGCCTTGAGAGCCGCCTTGATGGCGGTCTTGTCGGCCGAGAAGGTGGTTTTGACGCAGAGCCACTCGGGATCGAGCAGGGCCTCGTTCTCGATCTCGACCGCCTGCGACTTGCGGGACGTGAGCTCGTGGTTCGGGAACGAGAAGCGGGTGGCCGTGGGCTGCAGCCGGGTGAGCACGAGGACCAGGGAGTCCTCCAGGGCATCGGCCCGGGAGGCATCGGAGCGGGACAGCTCCGTGAGCCGCTTGGCCTGCTGCTGCCGGTAGGCGGCCTGACCGCGGAGGTGCTCGATCACCCAGCAGGTGGCATCGGCCTTGGCCGCCAGGGCGGCCTTGTTGCCCTCTTCCGCCAGCAGGGCAGCCTCGAGCTCGCCGAGGGCCTGGGCGCGGGCGGCTTCGTCATCGGCTTCCAACTTCTCAGCGAGCTGGCCGATGGCGGTGGTGAGCTCCTGGGCCTCGATGCCCAGATGCCAGATGGAGCTGGAGCGCTGCAGGGAACAGGACGGCCCAGCGGCCTGAAGGAGAGCCGGGGCGAGAGGGGCGGCGGGGGCGGTGAGAACGGCCATGGGGATGGGGATGTGAGGAGGGAACGGGAAGAACGGCGCGGCGACTGCCGCTCAGGCGGCGAGGGGCTCCGGCGAGAAAGGCGGCGGCACTTCCATCACCACCACCGGCACTGGCGAACGGGAGGAGCAGCGCCTGGCCTGCTGCACCAGCGAGGCCGTGCCTGCCCCACCGGGGAAGGCGATCACCAGCACCGAGGCGCTGAACGCTGGGGAGGTGTGGGCCTGGGCCTCCACCAGGGCCTGCTCCAGCAGAAGGCGATTGCGGATCGGACCAGCAGCCCGGCCATGGCGGCGCCAATCAGCAGCGAGTGCCTGGACCCGCCAGCCGAGCTGGTGAGCAGCGCGGCCGATGGCGCGATCGGCGCCACGGGCACCGCCATGCAGCAGCAGATGGACAGGCCGGCCACCGCTGCGCTGAAGGAGAGCGGAGGCGATGCGCTCCTGAGGCCAGACGAGATCACGACCACCGGCCGCGACGATGACGACCGAGCGATGGGCCAACGCCGGCGGCGGCAGGAGGCCAAGGGAAGGCAATGCAGCGGCCTGGGCCACTGCAGCAGAGGACAAGCTCATGGGCTACAGAGCAAACGAACGGGGCAAGTTGTCCGAGGATTACTGATTCAGAGAGGTGCCGCAGGCGATGGGCTCGTGGCCTTTGGCGCAAGCTTCATTCTACCAGTACAAACACACTGAGGGACCAGCAGAGCCGCTGCGGGGCAATGGATCTACGCAAAGCAAAGCCATGCGCGGATTGATCGGGAAGCTAATAACCAGGCCCGCCAGATTCAGCCCTGGATGCCCAACCGGCCGCGCAGCCGCGCGAGGAAACCTGGGGCCTCGCCCCAGCCCCTACCGACTGGAGGCGGCTCCGCCACCGCAGCCGCGGGACGGCCGCCATGCACGCCAACCCCCACACCGGCCCCGGAGCGGAGGGCGGCGGCGGCTGGCCGATGCACGCCACGGCGCAGCCGTGGCACGCTGAAGGACGGCCGCTGCCGACCGGAGCCCTGCGGTGCCTGCTCAGCCCCAGGGAACGTCCAGGAACTCCACCAGCAGCACGCCCCGGTGGGTGCCATGGATCCTCACCAGCTCCGCCTTGGCAGCACGCTCCATTCCAGGTCGCTCCTTGCGGATCTGCTCCGCGGTGGCCAGGACCCGCACCCAGCCGCCGGTCATGAAGTCCTCGCTACCTGTCTCGAAGGCCTGCAGCCGGCGGTGCTGGTTGCTGTTGCGCTCGTAGTACAGGCCTCCACCGGTGGGGTCGGTTCCCTCTGCCCAGACCTGATCCACCATCAGCTTTCCGATCGCCAGCGGGTCCTGCGCCGCGGCGTCGATGGCCTCGCCGTCGAGCACCAACGGGTTGCCCGGGTCCTCACGGTTGTCAGAGATGATCAGTCGGTTGGACACGACCGCAGAGTCCTTAGCGGATCGGCACTTCAATCCTGGAGGCCCGGGACTGATAGGGCTTCAGTCGAGCCGCCACTGTGATGACGAATGGGAGAGAACCTCTCCCACTGGGAGCAGGGAGAGCCAGCAGCAGGCGGCGAGAGCGGGAATCTCTCCCCAAATCTCTCCCACCCCTGTTTGCCGATCCTTGAGAAGTAAGTCGGGGCGACAGGATTCGAACCTGCGACCTAGTGCTCCCAAAGCACCCGCGCTACCAAGCTGCGCCACGCCCCGACGGCATGAGGAATCATAGAGGGCTTGGGGGACGGGCCTTGCGGTTGGCGAGGGCGTCGGTACAACGGCTTGCGTGCGGGGCTGGGGTCCATGCGGCGGCTGGTGACCTTGGGGTGGGCGGCTTGGTTGCTGGCGGGCCCGCTGCTGGCGGTTCATGGCCAGAGCCGGGAGGTGGAGGTGAGTGATTTGGGCAGCAACACCGCCTTGCCCGCTGCGCTTCAGCCTTACTACATCCCCACACCGCCGAGCTTCGCCGAGCGCGCTGCCCCCGGGCGCCGTGGTTCGACCGGTTTGGCGGAGCAGAGCGGCGCGGCTTCCGCTGCGGATGGCGTTCCGTCGATTGGCTATCCGATCAATCAGGCGCCGATCGAGATCAGCCCGTTTGGCATGCGCTACTCCGAATCCAGGGGCGCCTGGAAGATGCATACGGGCATCGATCTGATCGTGACCGAGGGCACCCCGGTGCTCGCCGCCGCTGGCGGCAGGGTGATCCTGGTGGACGAGGTGAGCGGCTACGGCCTCACCGTGGTGGTGGATCACGGCGGTGGCTGGCAAACCCTCTATGCCCATCTCTTTGAACTTGCTGTGCAGCCAGGCGAGATGGTCACCCGCGCCCAGCCGCTGGGCAGGGTGGGCGACAGCGGCCGGGCGAGCACACCCCATTTGCACTTCGAGGTGCGCCAGCGCCGCGGCGCCTCCATGGTGGCCCTGGATCCTGCGCCGTTTTTGCGGCCCAGGGTTCCAGGAGCCGTCGTGATGAGCCGCTGAGGGAGCACACTGGCCTTGCTCTGCCCCCTGGCCATGGCCCCTCCGCCCCTGGCGCTGCGTCAACGGCTTGTGATCCTTGCGGTGACGTTGACCCCCCTGTTGGTGCTTGGCGTTTGGCTGGGCAGCAAGGGATTTTTCTCCCCCCCTTGAGCGAGGTGCCTTGGCTCACCGGTTTGGTGAGGCGGCGTCACCGTGATCGCGGGAGATGCTCACGATGCTTGGTGCAAACAGAAAAACAGAGTCGCCAAGACGCTCCGATTGGCCATCGATGGCGTAGACACCTCCGGAGACAAAGTCGATGATGCGTTGGGCTTCCTGCGGATCCAGGCCCTCCAGATGAAGCACCACCGTTTTGAGATGCTGCACCGCCAACACCGCCTCGCTGGCCTCGTCAAAGCAGCTGGGGCAAAGCACCACCACCTCGGGCGACCAGTTGCCGAAGGGAGATTCCATGGCGCCTTGAACCTCGACGCTTCAGAGGAACCATAACGGCCCATGCAAATCTTGCCCTTGTTCAACGCAGGCCTCCCCACGACGCTGCCCCAGCGGTGGGAGAGGCCGGGCCTGCGCTTGGAGCTCTGGCCGGGCTGGCTGCAGAGCACCCCTCTCTCCCCCCGCTTTCTGCACAACCACCTCCACCACGCCGTGGCTTGGCGCCAGCCGGAGGTGAGCGTGTATGGCAAGCGCCATCCGGTGCCCCGGCTCACCTGCTGGCTGGGCGATCCAGGCTGCACCTACCGCTACAGCGGCCTTCTCGAGCAGCCCGAGCCCTGGACGGAGCCCCTGCTCCAGCTGCGCCAGCTTCTGGAGGCCCAGCTGGGCGCGCCCTTCAACAGCCTGCTGCTCAACCGCTATCGGGATGGCCGCGATCGGATGGGGTGGCACGCGGATGACGAACGGGAGCTGGCGGCGGGCCACCCGATTGCCTCCCTCAGCCTGGGGGCCAGCCGCACCTTGCGGTTTCGGCCCCGCCCGGGCAAGGCCGGCCAAGGGGCGGAGGATCTGGCTCCCTTTGGCCTGGCGCTGCAGGACGGAGACCTCCTGGTGATGCATGCCCCCACCCAAAGCCATTGGCAACACGCCTTGCCTGCCCGCCTGGCCGTGCGGGAGGAGCGGCTCAACCTCACCTTCCGGCTGATCGCCCGCCCGCTGGCGCCCTAGCCCAGCCAGGCCACCGCATCGATCTCCACCCGGGCGCCCTTGGGCAGGGCCGCCACCTGCACGCAGGCCCTCGCCGGTGCCACGCCAGCGCCAAACACCTCCCCATAAAGGGCGTTCACCCTGGCGAAATCGGCGAGATCAACGAGATACACCGTGGTGCGCACAACCTGGGCTGGCCCCACCCCGGCCGCCTCGAGCACGGCCTGCAGATTGCTGAGCACCTGGCGGGTTTCGGCCACCACATCCCCCGCCCCCACCATCTCTCCGGTCTGGGGATCGAGGGCGATCTGGCCGGAGCAATAGAGCCACCCTCCGGCTTGAACAGCCTGGTTGTAGGGACCCACCGGTTCTGGCGCCCGGCTGGTGCGGATGGCAAGGGGATCGGATGTCACAGGTTGGCCAACGCCATTGCAAGATGCATGAATTGAGCTTATGGCGCCGTTTGCCAGCCCCATCCGCACCGCCGGGCCCGCGGTTGACCGTGCAGGACCTGTGGCACCGTTACCCCGCCATGCCGCCCGATGCCTGGACCCTCCAAGGGCTCTCCCTCAGCCTGGACGAGGGGGAGTTGGTGGGCTTGTTGGGCCCCTCCGGCTGCGGCAAAACCACCCTGCTGCGCTTGATCGCCGGTTTTGAGCGCCCGGCCCGCGGCTCCATCCTGCTCGCGGGCCGCGAGGTGAGCACGCCCCAGAGCTGCCTTCCCCCCGAATCGCGCGGCGTGGGCATGGTGTTTCAGGACTACGCCCTTTTCCCCCACCTCTCGGCCTGGCAGAACGCCTGCTTTGGCCTCCATCCCCGCGGTCGGGGCCAGGCGGCGGGGACGCTTGCCACCCGCGAACGGGTGGCTTGGTTGCTGGAGCTGATGGGTTTGGGGGGCTTGGAGCAGCGCTACCCCCATGAACTCTCCGGTGGCCAGCGCCAACGGCTGGCCCTGGTGCGGGCCCTGGCTCCGGGCCCCTCCCTGGTGCTCCTCGATGAGCCCTTCTCCAACCTCGATGTGGAGGTGCGGCTGCGGCTGCGCAGCGAGCTGCCTGAGGTGCTCAGCCGCTGCGGCACCTCCGGTTTGCTGATCACCCACGACCCTGAGGAGGCGATGGCCATCTGTGACCGGGTGGCGGTGATGCAGGCCGGCGTGTTGCACCAGTGCGGGCCGCCGGAAGATCTGCTGGCCCATCCGGCCACCCCCTTTGTGGGGCGCTTTGTGCTGCAGGCCAACAGCCTGGCGGCCCGCCAGGACGGCCCCCTGGTGCTCACCCCGGTGGGAGCGTTGCAGCGGCTGGACAGCCGGGCGCCGCTGCGCAGCGGTGCAGGGGCTTCTGGCGAAGTGTTGATCCTGCCGGAGGATCTCACCTTTGACCCCGATCCGGACGGGGAGTGTTGGGTGTTGGGGCGGGAATTTCTCGGCCAACACTGGGGCTATCTGGTGCAAGCGGGGGAGCAGCGCCTGCGCCTGCGCCTGCCCCTGAATCTGCTCTACCCCCGCGGACAACGGGGGCAGGTGCGCTTGGCGGGCCATGGCCGGGGCTGGCTGTTTCCTGGCGGCGAGCGCCTGCGGGCCGCTCCCGCCGAGCTGCTGCTTTAACGCAGCTCCCGCCGCTGCAGCTGGCGGGCATAGGGCCCAAACCCCTGCAGGCAGGCGGCGCCGCAATAGCTCCCGAGGCTGATCGCCTCCGCCAGCCCCCAGCCGGCCGCCAAGGCGGTGCTCAAACCGGCGGCGAAGGAATCCCCCGCCCCATAGGCATCCACCAGGGGGCCCGGCAAGGTGGGCGCGCGAAAGCTGCCCCCCGGGGTGGCCGTGCTGCCCGCCGCCGCCTCGGTGGCGATCGTGTGCCGGGCCGGCGGGGGGCCAGGCAGATCGGCGGGGATGGCCTCGGCAGGATCGAGGGCACTGCCCACCAGGGCATCGAGGATCACCCCGCTCTCCAACAACACCGGCCAGCGCAGCCGCGGGGTGGCGGCGAGCATGGGGCAGCCGCGGGCCAGCCTGAGCCCAGCGGCATCGGTGGCGGTGACAAACACCCCATCGGCCTGGTGCAGCTGCGACCAGGGCAGGGCATCCTCTGCGCAGGGCATCAACCGCTCGCCAAGCACGGTGATCGTGCGCTCTCCTTGGCCATCCACCCAGCTCACCCCCCGGCGGGTTGGGGCGTCACGCCAGGCCACGTGCAGCTCCAGGCCAAGGGCTTCCAGATCGCGGGCCGCCTGCTCGCCAACCCGATCTCGCCCGAGGGCTGTGTAGAAGGCGACGGGTTGGCCCGTGAGCTTGGCCATCTGCACGGCCGCCACGGCCCCACCACCGGCGGGCAGATCCATCCCCTCGCTGGCGATGGCGATCGTGCCAGGGGCCGGAATCTGGCTCACCCGCAGAAAGGTGACCACCTCCACATGGCCCACCACCGCCAGCCGGAGGGCTGGCAGCTCGGGCAAGGTCTGCTGGGGCACCAGGGGCTGGCGCGCTGCGGCCGGGCTGGAAGGATCAGCCATGCCAGCCATCCTTGCTCGTTCTCAGGGCGGCGAAGTCCTTGGCATCGCGGGCCTGCACGAACAGATTGGTCTGCCGCTCCACGGCCAGGGAGGACGGGATCGTGGGCAGCCCCTGGCGCCGCAGCGACCTCACCTCCTCCAGGCGACGGGCAATGGCGGGCTGGTCTGGGGCCTGGGCGGCGGCCCAGCGCAGGTTGGCTTCGGTGTATTCGTGGGCGCACCAGACGCGGGTGCGCTCCGGCAGGGCGTTGAGCTGCTGCAGGGAGTGGTGCATCTGTTCGGCTGTGCCCTCAAACAGCCGTCCGCAGCCTGCGGCAAACAGGGTGTCGCCGCAAAACAGCTCCTCTTGCTGGCCCGGCTCCAGGGCGGGCAGGTGGTAGGCCAGATGGGCGCGGGTGTGGCCTGGCACCTCCAACACCCGCACCGGCCGGCCGAGAAGAACGAATGAATCCCCCCCCTTCACGCCATGGGTTTGCAGGGGGATGCGCTCCTGATCGGCCGCCGACGCCACCACTGCCGCCTCGGGCCACCGCTGCAGCAAGCCCGCCACACCGCCGATGTGGTCAGCATGGTGGTGGGTGACGAGGATGGCCACGAGGGTCAGCTCACGGCGCTCCAACCAATCCCGGATGGGGCCAGCCACGGCTGGATCAACCACAACGGCAGAGCCTCCCTGCTGGAGCACAAACACATAGTTGTCGTTCAAAACGGGAACGGCGTCGATCTCCATGGCCCTGCGGAGCCCGCACAGAGTGCAAAAACTAGTGCCTTTTGGCCTTAACATCGCCAGGCTTCAGGCCGTTCTGGGCGCATGCAGCCTGTGCCGGGTGGCCTCAGCCAGGTGGCCTGTGCCGGGTGGACAGGCGTCAAGCCGGTAGCAAGCAGGTCGCCACGTCCAACACGCCACCCGCATGAGTCCCCCGAGCAGGCTGTCTGTTTTCTTCATCCTTTCACCGGATTATTGGTCTCACACAGCGGTGGCAGTGGCCTCTGTTTTGGAGCAGGCCGACCATCTGGATCTCCATATTTTTTCCGAGGGAATCAACGACCGCTGGTTGGGCAAGGTGCAACGGCTGGTGGAGAATCGTGATTCAACAATCACCTACCATCCGTTTGATAAGGCCCTCACAGAAGGGCTCAAGGAATGCGGCCATCTTGGCCTCTCCGCCTACTACCGCCTCTTCATTCCCGATCTGTTTGCGGGCAAGGTGGATCGGCTGATCTACCTCGATTCCGACATGGTGATTTGCTCCTCTTTGCACGAGTTGGCCGCCCTGCCGCTGGATGATTGTGTGATTGGCGCCGTGCCTTCGTTTAGCGCTCAACAAAATCAAAAGAAGGCGATCAGCCTCGGCCACGGCAAGCAAGCCTCCTATTTCAATTCGGGGGTGATGCTGATCGATCCGCAAAAATGGAAGCAGCAGGGCGTGCGCGACCAGTGCCTTGCGTTTGCAGACGCCCATCCCGAATGCATCCAATATGCCGATCAAGATTTGCTGAATTACGTGTTGGCTGGCCACTACAAGCCCCTGCCGCTCGGCTGGAACGCCACCGTGGAAATGTATGGCCAGATCGATCCGGCGGATCTGGAGGGCTGCTCGCTGGAAGAGCTGGAGCGGGCGCGCGCCCAGCCCAAGATTGTGCACTTCAATGGCTGCTTCAAGCCCTGGCATCTGAACTATCGCCACCCCTTCAAAACCCGCTACACCAATTTGCGGCGCCGCTTGCAAAAAACCCCCTACCTTGCCGACGATTTCCCTTGGCCCTACCTCGCCAAGCCCCTGCGCGTCCTGCAGCGCCAGGTCTCTCAGTAGGGTCTTGGCACCGGCCCTCGCAACCGCCGCAAGCCCCCCGTGATCACCATCGCTCTGGCCAAGGGCGCCCTTTTGGCCGATTCGATCCGCTGCTTCCAAAGCGCAGGCCTGGATTTCTCCGCCCTGCTGGACCCTGATCACCGCCAGTTGATGGTGCCCAGCCGCTGCGGCCAGGCCCGCGCCCTGCTCGTGCGCAATGCCGATGTGCCCGTCTATGTGGCCTACGGGCAAGCCCAGCTTGGGGTGGTGGGGCACGATGTGTTGCGGGAGCACCAACTGCCGGTGGCCCAGCTGGTGGATCTGGGCTTTGGCGCCTGCCGCATGGCCGTGGCCGTCAAGGCCTCCAGCGGCTACGAGCGGGCCCTCGATCTGCCCGCCCACTGCCGGGTGGCCAGCAAATTCACCCGTTGCGCGGAGGCCTTCTTCGAGCAGATCGATCTGCCCGTGGAACTCATCCATCTCACCGGCTCGGTGGAGCTCGGGCCGCTCACCGGCATGTCCGAAGCGATTGTGGATCTGGTGGCCAGTGGGCGCACCCTCAAAGACAATGGCTTGGTGGCCATTGAAACCCTGTTCGAGAGCACGGCCCGGCTGATCGGCCATCCCCTCGCCCTGCGGTTGGATCAGGGAGCGCTGCAAGCCGTTGTGGGTCGCATGGCCTCCCCGTCCCCGGTGCCGTCCTGATGGCGTCCCTAGACACCGGCCGGCTGAAGCGGCTGCTGCCCTACCTCGCCGCCGACCGTCGCCGTCTGCTGCTGGCCCTGCTTCTGCTCATCCCCCTGGCGCTGGCCGGGGCCCTGCAACCCCTCCTGGTGGGTCAGGCGATTGCCGTGCTCCGCGCCGAACCCGTGCTCCCCTTCCTGCGGGGCCTGTCCGTGCCCCAGTCCCTTCGGGTGCTCGTCAGCCTGTTGTTGATGGCGGTGCTGCTGCGGCTCTGCCTTCAGGGGAGCCAGAGCTACAACGTGCAAGTGGTGGGTCAGCGCCTCACCGCTCGCATCAGGGAGGCCCTCTTCCGCCATGTGGTGGCCCTCTCCCTGCGCTTTCACGACACCACCCCCACCGGCAAGCTCGTCACCCGCCTCACCAGCGACGTGGAGGCCCTGGCGGAGGTGTTTGGCAGCGGGGCGGTGGGGCTGCTCGGCGATCTGGTGAGTTTGGTGGTGATCAGCGTCACGATGCTCATGATCGAGTGGCGGTTGGGGCTGATGCTGATCGCCCTGCAAATCCCCGTCACCCTGGGCATGCTCTGGTTGCAGCGGCGCTACCGGCGGGCCAACTATCGGGTGCGGGAGGAGCTGGGTCAGCTCAACGCCGATCTCCAGGAAAACCTGCAGGGGTTGGAGGTGGTGCAGATGTTTCGCCGGGAGGGGGAAAACAGCCGACGCTTTCGCCAAACCAATCAGGCCTATCGCCGGGCGGTGGATGGCGTGATTTTTTACGACAGCGCCATCTCCGCCATGATCGAGTGGGTGAGCCAGGCGGCCATTGCCCTGGTGCTCGCTGCGGGGGGCGCCCTGGTGACCGCCGGCGGCATGGGCCTTGGCACCCTCACCACCTTCATCCTGTTCTCCCTGCGTCTGTTTGATCCGCTGCGCCAGCTGGCGGAACGGTTCACCCAGATCCAAGGGGGGTTGACGGCGGTGGAGCGGATCGATGAGCTGCTCAGCCGGCCGATCGAGATCAGCGATCTCCAGGAGGCCTCCCGCAGCGAAGCGGCCCGGCGCAGCGCCGAGCGCCGCTACAGCCCGGGTGAGGTGGTGTTTGAGTCGGTGAGCTTTGCCTACCGGCCCGATGATCCGATCCTGCACGACCTGAGCTTTCGCATCAGCCCGGGCGAGCACGTGGCGATCGTGGGACCCACAGGTTCCGGCAAGACCACGATCATTCGCCTGCTCTGCCGGCTCTATGAACCGCAAGCCGGCCGCATCCTTCTTGATGGCATCGACATTCGGGAGTTGCCCGTGGCCGTGCTCCGCCAGCGGCTGGGGGTGGTGCTGCAAGACACATTTCTGTTCAGCGGCAGCGTGGCCAGCAACGTGCGCCTGGATTGTCCGCTGAGCGACGCCGAAGTGGAGCGCCTCTGCCTCGATCTTGGTTTGGGAAGCCTGTTGCAACGCTTGCCGGCTGGCTTGCACACCTCCTTGCGCGAGAGGGGCTCCAACCTCTCCTCGGGCGAGCGGCAACTGCTCGCCGTGGCCCGGGTGGCCGCCCGCGACCCCTCGGTGTTGGTGATGGATGAGGCCACGGCCTTCCTGGATCCCTCCACCGAAGCCACCCTCCAGCGCGACCTGGAGCACCTGCTGCAGGGGCGCACCGCCATCGTGATCGCCCATCGCTTGGCCACCGTGGAGGCCGCCCATCGCATCTTGGTGTTGCGCAAGGGGGTGTTGGTGGAGAGCGGCACCCATCGCCAGCTGCGGGCGGCCGGGGGCCTCTACGCCCAGCTGGCCGATCTCCAGGAGAAGGGGTTGGCCACTTTTTGAAGATCTGGCTGGAGCGTCTCCTCCAGCCAGGCGGCCATCAGTTGAGCCACCTCCAGCGGCCGCTGCACCATGGGCAGATGGCCGGCGCCCTCCATCACCTCCAGCTGGTGATCGCTCGCATAGCCCGCCAGATGGCGCACGTAGCGGGGTTCCATGACCCGATCTCGGCTCCCGGCAATCCAGAGGCTGGGCACGGTGAGGGCTTGGGCCAGGCGGGGCAACTGCTTCACGGCGCCCCGGTTGGTGCTGCAGGCCAACAACCCCCTGGCAGCGCGGTGATCCGCCAGCAGCGGTGAACGCAGCGCGCGCAGAAGGGGCCAGTGGGCCAGGCCCTGGGGCCTGAGCTCAAGCAGGAGGGAGCCACCCCGGCGCAGCTGGCGGAAGGGACGGGGTTGATACACCCCTCCCCCGGCGGCGATCTGCACGAGCCCCTGCAGCTGATCAGCAAGCGACGCAGCCGCGTGGAGGGCCACGCTGCCCCCCAGGGAGTGGCCCACGAGCACCACGGGCTGGCTTCCCACCTCCCGTTTCACCCACTCGGCCACCCAGCGGCCGTAGCTGCTCAAGGAGGGCTGCAGACCTCTCGGGCGGGGGGTCAAGCCAAAGCCCGGCAGGTCGGGGGCGAGAAGCGTGTAGTGGGGTTTCAGCTCGTTGGCCAGGGGCTCCCAGAGCCTGCCGGACAACAGCCAGCCGTGCAGGGCGACCAGGGTGAGGGGGATGGCAGGATCGCCGCTCACGCTCGACCGGGCAAGGATTGCCTCAACATCGCGCAGCCTGGCCGCGATCCGCGAAGATCTTCAGAGAGCGTTGTTCTTGCTGAGGCCGAGACCTTGCCGGTGGACTCCCCCACGCCAAATTCCCAGGGCCGGGAGGCGCTGTTCACCAACCTCTACGGAGCGGGCTACCGCTGCTGCGAATTGCCCGGGGCCCGGCTGGAGGCGGTGCTCAGCCAGGAGCGACCGATCGATCTGATCGAGCTGGAGGCCCTCTGCGACGCCGTGGGATGGAACCGCCGCCCCCTGCGTCGGGTGCGCAAGGCCCTGCAGCACAGCCTGTTGCGGGTGGGCCTGTGGCGACACGACGACCGCTTGCCGCGCCTGGTGGGCTTTGCCCGCTGCACCGGCGATGGCGTGGTGGAAGCCACGGTGTGGGACGTGGCCGTGCATCCCCTCTACCAAGGGGCCGGTCTGGGGCGCCAACTGATGGACTACGTGATCAACAGCCTGCAGGAGCGGGGCGTGGAGCGGGTGACCCTCTACGCCGATCCGGGCGTGGTGGAGTTCTACAGCCATCAGGGCTGGGAGCTGGAACCTCAACAGCGGCGCTGTGCCTTCTGGTACGCCCCGTAGCGCTCGGCCAACCGCTGCGGATCCTCCCCCCGAAACCAGGCGCGCCGCAGTTGGGCATTGCTCCAACAGGTGCGCAGCAGACCCAGTTGGCGCCAACGCCTGCCATCCACCCGGAAGCGACCGGCCAGGGTTCGGATCGGCAGCACGGCCCGCAGGCGCCAAACCAGATCCAGATCCTCCATCAGGGGAATCGGCCGAACCCCTCCCACCTGCTCGAGCACCTGACGGGGCACCAACAATCCCTGATCGCCGTAGGGCAGCTGGGCCACCACGGTGCGCCAACTCACCAGCTGCTCCACCAGCCGCAGGCCAAGCGATGGGCCGGCAATGCCGAGATGGAAGGCCCAGCAAGCGGTTGGCCCCTGTTGCAGCGCCGCGTTGACGGTCTGCGCCCAGCCCTCTGGCAGGCGGCCATCGCCATGGAGCAGAAGCAGCCAGGGCGCCGCTGTCGCAGCGATCCCCTTTTGCAGTTGGCCGCCCCGGCTGGGCGGGCAGGCAAGCACCCGGGCCCCCGCCAAGCGGGCCACGGTGCGGGTGGCATCGCTGCTGCCCCCATCCACCACGCATACCTCCCGCACCAGCCTGGGCGCCCCGGCCAGATCGGCCAACAGGGCAGGCAAGCGCGGCGCTTCGTTGCGCGCCGGGATCACGACAGCCAGTGGAGCGCTCATCGCCAGGCCGCCAGATCCAGCGCATGATCGAGATCGCGCCGTTCGGCCAACAGCACCGGCTGGATCCCCTCCGCCGCTGCCGCTGCCAAGGTGCTCGCGAGCACCCGCTCGCTCCCCCAGGGGATGGGGTGGCGGGCTCCGGCGAATAGCCGGGAGCTGGGTGTGGGGGGGCGGAGGCCGATCAGCCAGTAGCCGCCATCGCAGGCGGGCCCCACCACCATCTCAGCGCTCCCCAGGGCGGCAAAGGCGCTGAGCAGATCGCTGCTGCAGAGCTGCGGGAGGTCGGTGCCCACCACCACCAGCCGCTGGATGCCCTCCCGCCTGGCCCGTGTCACCTGGCGTTGCAGACGCAGCCCCAGGCTCCCCTCGCCCTGGTGCACCAACCGCTCCACCGCCAGGGCTCGGCCCCAGCGGCGGCCGGCCTGCGGGCCCACGCCGCTCACGGCCAACACCACCTCGATGGCCTGCCCCTCGGCCTGCCCGTCGCTGGCGGCTTGCTGCGCCGCGGCGAGGCCATGCAGCAGCAGCCCGGCCTGCACCGCCGCCGCACGGGAGACGCCGATCGTGGCGGCCAGCCGCCGTTTGCAGCGGCCCGGGGCCGGCCAGCGCGCCATCAAGACCAATTGTTGGCGCGGGCGGCTCCTCCAGAGGCCTTGGCGGAGCCGCCTCGGATCGCTCACTGCTGACGCGGCAGGTTGGCGGGGCGAACGGTGAGCTCCACCGTGTCTTGCAATCGCCGGATTCGCATCGGCAGGGGTTGGCCGATCTTGGCCTGATCCACCGCCAGCTGCACATCGGAGGGGTTTTTCACGACCTTTCCATCCACCTGCTCGATCAGGTCGCAGGGTTTGATGCCCCCCTGGGCGGCGGGGCTGCCGGCCACCACATCCACCACCACGATCCCGTTGATCTCTGGCAGGCGGCATTGGTTGGTGCTGCTGTTGATCTCCCGGGCGAGTTGGGGCGTCAGAGACTCCAGGCGCACACCGATGTAGGGGTGGCTGGCATAGCCCCGCTCGAGGATCTGCGCGGCGATCTTGCGGGCGGTGTTGATCGGGATGGCGAAGCTCAAGCCGGCTCCTGGAGCCTGGCGAATGGCCGTGTTGATGCCAATCACCTGGCCGCGGTCGTTGATCAAGGGCCCGCCGCTGTTGCCGGGGTTGACCGCCGCATCCGTTTGCAGATAGGGCACCCGCTGGCCTTCACCGACGGCATTGGTGCGTTGGATGGCGCTGATGATGCCCGCGGTGACGGTGTTGTCCAAACCGAGGGGGTTGCCGATGGCAATCGCCCATTCCCCGGGCCGCACCTTGCTCGAATCACCAAGGGGAGCCACCGGCAACCCGGTGGCCACCACCTTCACCACGGCCACATCCGTGAGGGGGTCTTCCCCCAGGACCTTGCCCGCAAAGCTCCGGCCATCGGGCAGGGTGACGCCCACCTCGGTGGCGCCGTCCACCACATGGGCATTGGTGAGCAACACCCCGTCGGAGCGGGTGATGAAACCGGAGCCCTGGCCCTGTTGCTGTTGGATGGAGGGACCCTGACCAAACAGGCCGCCGAGCGGGTTGAGGGTGCGCTTGATGGTGTCGATGCGCACCACGGCCGGGCCAACCTTGTCCACGGCGGACACGATCACGTTGCTGGTGGGCTGCAGGGCGGGTGTGGCGGGGGCGTCGCTGATCCGCAGCTTTTCGCTGACGGGGCCTTTGGGCTGCCACCCGCCTGTGCAGCCGCTCAGCGCCGCCAGCAAGGCCGCAGCGGGGACAACCAGGGAGGGGAGGCGGGTCACCATCAGCGGTGAGGGAGGCTCATCATTAAAGGGCAGCGATGAACAAGATCAGCCCCCCTGCCCTGCTTATATTCCGTTGTTCGATGACGCGGGGGGAGGGCGGTGCAGCACGGTGAGGACCTTTGGCCCCAGGTGCAGGACGCGCTTCAAGCCACCCTCAGCAAGCCCACCTTCGAAACGTGGATCCGGCCGGCCCGCTGCCGGGAGTTCAGCGACAACCGCCTGAACCTGGAGGCGCCCAACAGCTTCGCCTGCACCTGGCTGCGCAAGCACTACCTCAGCCAGATCGAGGAGCTGGCGTCCGACCTGGCGAAGCGCCCTGTCACGGTGTCGGTGGAAGTGGCGGCGGAGCCCATCGCCGCCGCGGGATCCGCAGACCATGGTGGCGCCCAGCCCATTCAGGCGGGGAGGCCCCTCCATGGGGGGGAGTCCGCCGCCAAAGCCGTTGCCAGAGGCGGCAGCAGCGAGGCTGGGCGCAGCGACCATCCGGGCGGGGACGCCGGCCTCAATCCCCGCTACGTGTTCAGTCGGTTTGTGGTCGGCTCCAACAGCCGCATGGCCCACGCCGCCGCATTGGCTGTTGCTGAGGCCCCGGGTCGGGAATTCAATCCCCTGTTTCTCTGTGGCGGGGTCGGACTCGGCAAGACCCATCTGATGCAGGCCATCGGCCACTACCGCTTGGAAATTCACCCGGATGCCAGGGTGTTTTACGTCTCAACAGAAACCTTCACCAACGATCTGATTCAAGCGATTCGTAAAGATGGCATGCAGGCGTTTCGCAATCGCTACCGAGCGGCCGATTTGATTCTGGTGGATGATATTCAGTTTATTGAAGGCAAGGAATACACCCAGGAGGAGTTCTTTCACACCTTTAATGCCCTGCATGAAGCGGGTCGGCAGATCGTCATCGCCTCCGACCGACCGCCCAGTCACATCCCTCGCCTGCAAGAGCGGCTGATCTCCCGTTTTTCGATGGGGCTGATTGCCGATATCCAAGCGCCAGACTTGGAAACGAGGATGGCGATTCTCCACAAGAAAGCCGAGCAGGAGCACATGTCCCTGCCGCGTGAATTGATCCAATACATCGCCGGCCGCTTCACCTCAAACATCCGTGAGTTGGAAGGGGCTCTGACCAGGGCCGTGGCTTTTGTTTCGATCACCGGCCTGCCGATGACCGTGGAATCGGTGGCGCCCATGCTCGACCCCCTCGGCACCAATGTGGAAGTCACCCCCCAGCAGGTGTTGGACAAGGTGGCCGAAGTGTTTGAAGTGGCGATTGAAGAAATGCAAAGCCCGAGCCGCAAGCGTGCCGTGAGTCAAGCCAGGCAAGTGGGCATGTTTCTGATGCGTCAGAGCACGACCCTGTCGCTGCCGCGTATCGGTGAAGTGTTTGGCGGCAAGGATCACTCGACGGTGATGTATGCCGTGGAGCAGGTAGAAAAGAAGATCAATAACGATCCCGCCTTGGCCCGGCGCATTCAACAGGTGAGAGATCTGTTGCAGATTGACTCACGAAAGCGGCGTTGATCCATGGCCTATAGTCCGCGTTCTGCATGCAGGTTGTCCCGCTGATGAGACGGGTTTTGCTGGTGATGATCCAACCGCCGGGTTGCAGCGGAGTGCAAGGATTAATTTATAACAAACTTCTCCCCTACCTCGAAGGGCAAGGCTGGGAATTTCATTTCGCTGGCCCAGCGCCTTGGCTGTTTTCAGTGTTGACAGAAGAGCTGAATTATCCCTCTGAACGGCTGCATTACACCACAAATGTTTCTGGCTCGCATCGCTTTTCTGTTGAGAAGAATCGCCACGCCAAGAAATCGCTTCCCTATCTTTTCTTTGGTGGTTTGCAACTGGTGTCCCGCTTGGTTGAGCGCCTCATCGGCCATGACAGTGATGCCTACCTCCTGCGTGGCCTTGAAAAGACAGTGCGCCAAGCAGAGCGCGCCTGGAATTTTGATCTGATTGCTGGCAAGAGTCCTGATTTCAAGGTGTTGAGATTGGTGAGTCAAATCACCCGATCACTGCAGAAACCGTTCTTGGCGATGGTGGTTGATCCCTATGGAGCCCGGGATGAAGCCGGGTTTTATCCCACAACCCCTGAATTACAGCGGGAGATTCTTGATCAGAGCTGTGGCGCGCTCTTCATGTCTCCCCTGACCATGGACCGTTATCTGGACGCTGGTCTCGTTTCGCCAGCCAAAGCCCATTACTTCACCGATAGCTATCCCGAAATGCCCGAGCTCTACCAGCGCCAGCGCAGTGCGCTGGCCGGCCGGAGCGGCGGCGCCCCAGCGGGCCCAGGCCCGGGGCAACTGCAGTTGATCTATCTCGGCATGTTGCCTGAATGGCGACCGATCGAGGCGTTCTTGGAGGCCTTCAGTGATGTTGCCAACCAAGCGGATGGCACCGCTCCCTTTCGGCTATCGATTTTCGGCTATGTCTATCCCGCCGCCCAACAACGCATCAATGCCAATCCAGGTTTGGCAGAGCTGATCCAGGTGCACCCAATGGTTTCCTACACCCAATCGCACCTGCTTGCTGAAGATGCAGACATTCAATTTGTGGTGATCGGGCCCCGGCATTTGGATAATTTTCCATCCAAGTTTTTTGAATATCTTGGCCACCACAAGCCCATCTTGGTGTTAGGGCCGCTTCAGAATCCCCTCAAAAAGATTGTGGATGACCTGCAGATTGGTTGTTATGTCGATAGCCGCGATTATGAGGCGATTCGCGAAGCCTTGCTGCAGCTACAAAGCAATTACAGCTTCTACAAGGAGGCTTACAGCAGAAACGCCGATGCCATTGAAACGTTTAGTGCCCATCGTGTGGCCGAGCACTTTTGTCGCCTCTTGGATGGCGCATTGGCCCTCCAAAACCGCCCTAGGCTTTCGTAACCGGTTCACTTCGATCCAAGCCTTCCACCTCCCCCTCAAACACCCGACTGACCAGGATATCTGAGGCTTCAATCGTCATCAGGTCTGTTTTGGAGAGGGTGCTGCCCATTTCCGTGAACAGGCGGTTGGCTTGCCGCATGCGTGCGCGGTCGATCGCATTACGAATTGAGCGCGCATTGGCAAAGTAGGGGAGTTGGCGACGCCGTTTGATGTAAAGGGAAAAGGCTTCAGTGGCCTCCTCGCTGAATCGATAGTTTTCACTGGCAAGAATCAGTTTGGCAATCGCCAGCAATTCAGCGTCCGTATAGTCTGGAAAGTCGATATGGTTGGCCACCCGTGAGGAGAGGCCTGGATTCGATTGATAAAACACATCCATTCGCTCCTTGTAGCCAGCGAAAATCACCACCAGATCGTTGCGACTGTTCTCCATGACTTGCAGGAGAATTTCAATCGCTTCCGCTCCATAATCTCGTTCATTGTCCGGCCGATAGAGATAGTAGGCTTCATCAATAAACAGCACGCCACCCATCGCTTTTTTCAACATATCTTTTGTTTTGGGAGCTGTGTGGCCGATGTATTGACCAACCAGATCATCACGGGTTGCGGTCACCACATGTCCTTTCTTCACGTAGCCAAGGCTGTGCAGAATTTTGGACATCCGCTCCGCCACTGTGGTTTTACCTGTGCCTGGCCGCCCGGTGAACGACATGTGCAAGCTGGGGGGCGTGGTTTGCAATTCCATCTGCTCCCGCGCCCGGTTGACCACCAGCAGAGCGGCGATTTCACGGATCCGCGCCTTCACAGGTCGAAGACCGATCAACTCTTCATCCAGATCACTCAACAGCTGGTGTATGCCCGCAGCGTCGTAGGCGCTCTGCAGATCCACGCGGGGCTCATCTGCCTCCAGGCCCTCAGAGAAGCTCATCAATCGCTGCGGCAAAGGATTGCTCATCCGGCCCGATCTCTCCTGGTTCCTCTTCGGCTCGCACGGTCAAATTGACGTAGGTGCGACCAAAACTGATGTCTGGAAAACGCCCGGCCTGCTCCGAGAGTGCGTTCAACTTTTCCAGAAAAACCCTCGTGCTCTCGTAATCAGCGAATTCGATCCGTCTTTCCAGACGATCAGGACGCGGGCGGTGAGTCCATGGATGTTCCATAAGTCCTAGATTACGCCTGCTCCGGTGCCTCCGAATCCAAGGCATCCAGGCAGTCGGTGCGGGCTCGGCTCAACCTTTCAGCCCAGGCTGCCGCATAGGCCTGGTTGGCCGCCCGTTCGGCAGATGCCTCACTGGTGAGAGGGTGGGGAAAGGTGCCACGGATCGCCGCATTGGTGACACAAAACATCGCCTTTTGAAAACTCATGCAGATCTTCACCCGCACGTCCCCTTCACCCCTGCCTTGCTCCTGATACCAGCTGTGCAACCGCCCAGGCAGGTGGCGAAACATATCCTGCATCAACAAGCTGGGCGGAATTCCGGCCCCCATCGTGGGCAAGGGATCGGCAAAGAGGGCCCCGTAGGCAAAGGCACCCTGATCAGGAGGAATCTGGCGAGCCTGGGCATTGAACGACACCGTGCCAAGAAAGGGGGTGCCGCGCAAAAACACCGCCTCCACATAGGGCACGGCGACATCCACCAAAAAGGTGAGCTTTGCCTCCGGTGGCAGCACCCAAAACGCTTGGTCGCCCACCCGCACCTGATAGCTGATCGGGTTGGCTGCCGCTGCCACCAGCCCCTGCTTGATGAACTCGACAACATCTTCAATGGAGGCCACGCTCCCCTGCTGCTCCGCCTGGGCCAACGCCAGAAACAGATCGCTCATCACCCGCCAGAACTGCCCCAAGGCGTGGGTGGTGGCAGCGGAGCGTATCAGTTCGGGGAGAAACTCCGGGAACAGGGGGTTGAGCAGAGCCAGGAGCGGATCCCTGCCGGTTTTGCAGCGGATGATCGCCGCACAATTCTCGCGAAAGTGTTCACCATCCAAATAGGCGTCCAGCCCACCGGTGCCATGCCAGAGCATGGCGCGCATGCAATATTCCGCATACTCAAAGTTGATCCGGTCGTGGATCAAATGCCTCCAGATCTTGGCCGGGCTCAGATCGCCATCCAGAAATTTGAAAATCGGGAATGGATTGAGAAACTGCTCTTCGGCTTGATAGATCAGGTTGCGACTGTAGGCATCGAGCACCACGCCATAGCTCTCCAACACATCCACCACTTGCATCAGGTGGCAGGGGGATTCGGCCAGCAAGGTCTCGCCCGCCAGAAGGCGTCGCGCCAATTCAGCCGCATCCGGTTGGCCGCCGCTGCGCGTGAGCAGCTCGGGGATGACTGGCATCAGCCCACCCCCTGGCCTGCAAGGGCTTGCAGCATCGCCGGGACCTTCGCCATGGCGGTGGTGGTGCTCTCCGAGAACCTCCCCAACAGGCTCGGCAACACACCCAATACCACCACGGCCAACGCCAAGGCGGTGGCGGGGATGGTCTCCCGGGGGGCCACGGGAGCCAGGCGGATCTCCAGCCGGCTGTGAAGGGTGCGATCCTCCACGGGTGTGATCGCCAAACGGCCAAAGAACACCCGGTTGACCAGAAGCAGGAAATACACCGCCGTCAGCCCGGAACCCACCATGCAGAGCAGCGTGGCCGTGGGGAAGGCGGAGATGGCACCGCGAAACACCAAGAACTCGGAGATGAAGCCGCACATCCCTGGCATGCCGGCGCTCGCCATCACCCCGAGGATCATCAGCGTGCCGGTGAAGGGCAGGCCGCGTTCAGGGTTGAGCAGACCGCGCAACACCTCCAAATCGCGGGTGCCGGTTTTGCGATAGACGATGCCCACCAACAAAAAGAGCAGGGCGGAGATCAGCCCATGGCTCACCATCTGAAATTCGGCCCCCATCAAACTCACCGGTGTGGCGGCCGCCGCCGCCAGCAGGATCGAGCCCATGTGACCCACCGAGCTGTAGGCCACCATGCGCTTCATATCGCGCTGGGCAATCGCCGCCAAAGAGCCGTAGAGCACGGAAACCGCCGCCCAGATCGCCAGCCATGGGGCCATCACGGGCCAGGCTTCAGGGAAGAGACCCAGGCCAAACCGCAACATCCCGTAGGTGCCCAATTTCAACAACACCCCGGCCAACAGCACGGAAACGGGCGTGGAGGCTTGGGTGTGGGCGTCGGGCAGCCAGGAGTGGAAGGGCACCAGAGGGATCTTGATGCCAAAGCCCACCAACAACATCGCCAACAACACCAGCTGGCTGCCCAGGCCCAATTGCTCGCTGCTCACCGGCAGGAAACTGAAATCCAGGGAGCCGCGCAGCACCGCCAGGGCCAGGAAGGTGGCCAGGATCAGGAAGCCGGAAACGGCGGTGAACAGCAGAAACTTGGTGGCTGCCAAGGCTTTGCCGGCCCCACCCCAGACGGAGATCAGCAGCCAGAGGGGGATGAGTTCAAGCTCATAGAACAACAAAAACAACAGCAGGTTTTGGGCGAGAAAGGCGCCATTCACCGCCCCGCTGATCAGCAGCAACAGGGCGAAATAGAGGCGCGGTCGCTGGCTGATGTCGCGGGTGCAGATCACCGCCACCAAGCTCAAGGCACCATTGATCACCACCAAGGGCAGGGAGAGACCATCGATGGCCAGGCTGTAGGTGAGGCCCAGATCTTGGATCCAGGGAAGCGTCTCCTGCAGTTGCAGCCCCCCCTGCTGAGGATCGACCGACAGGAGCACCACCACGCTCCAGGCCACCTGCAGGCAGAGCACCACCAGGGCCACCTTGCGCATCAGGCCTGCGGCGGGCTGGCCAGGCCAGAGCACCAGCAGCAGGGAGCCCAAAAACGGAATCAGCAGCAACAGGCTCAACATCGGCTCAGCCTCCCCTCTGCAGCCAGAAGAGACTGGCAAAGAGCACCACGATGGCGGTCATCAGCGTGAGCACATAGCTCTGCAGTTGGCCGCTCACGCCGAGCTTCAGACCCTCCGCGGTGGCCATCGAGGCCAGACCCACTTTTTCGGCCAGGCGGCTGACAATCTGGCGATCGAACCCATTGGTGAGCCGCGCCAAGCCGGCCACAAAGGCCACGATCGTGTTGCGGTAGAGCCGATCGGTGTAAAAATCCGCGGCCAACAGATCCTGCAAGGCCCGCAGGGGCAGGATCACCGAGCGGGAGGAGAAGCTGGCCACCGGCACAAACACCTCGGCCACCAGGCCGAGCACCCCGCTGATCAACACCAGGATCCCCGCCGTTGTCGAGACGGCTCCCAAACCCAAGAAGGGCTCCAGCCGCTGCATCACCGCGGGCAGGAGCGCCACAATCACCCCGAGGCTCACCATTGGCAGGGCCATCAACCAGATCACCTCGGGCGTGCGTTTGGTCTTTGGGTGGGGCTGATCGAGGAACACCTGCCGGTAGACCCGCACCAGATTGAACACGGTCAGCGTGTTGGTGAGCAGCACCACCGCTGCAAACAGAGGGGTTTGGGGCAGCAACACCTCCACCAGCCGAGACAGACACCAGAAGCCCGCCAAGGGAACCACGCCCGTCAGGGCGGCACCGCCGAGCAGAAAGGCGCTGGTGGTGGCGGGCATCCGTTGGGCCAGGCCGCCCAACTCCGTGATGTCTTGGCAATTGGTGGTGGCAATCACGCTGCCCACACTCATGAACAACAGCGCTTTGGCCAGACCATGGGCCAATAACAGCAACAGGGCGATGGCGGGTTGTTGCAGGGCGATCGCGATGAACACCAGCCCCAGATAGGAGGTGGTGCCGTAGGAGAGCGCCCGCTTCAGATCCACCTGGGCGATGGCCACCAGGGCTCCGGCCAGGGCGCTGATCGTGCCCACCACCAGCAACACGTCCACGGCCAAAGGGGAGAGCCGCAACAGGGGCATCACCTTCACCAACACCAGGGCGCCACAGCTGACCACGGCGGAGTTGCGCAGGATCGAGGCGGGGTTGGGCCCCTCCATCGCCTCATCCAGCCAGAGGTGCATCGGGAACTGGGCGCATTTGCCCATGGGACCTGCGATCAAGCCCAGACCGATCAGGGTGCCCGCCAAGGGGGTGATCTCGCCATTGGCCAGCGCTGTGGCCGACCAGCGATCCAGGGCGTCAAAGGAGAGGGAGGGGGCCCAGGCGGCGAGCGCCACCACCGCCATCAACAGCAACACATCCCCCACCCGCTTGGTGAGGAAGGCATCGCGAGCGGCGGTGACCACCAGGGGTTGGGCATACCAAAAACCCACCAACAGATAGGTGGAGAGGGTGAGCATCTCCAGCAGGAAGTAGGAGATGAACAAATTGCTGCTCAACACCACCCCGGCCATGGCCCCTTCAAAAAAGCCCCCCAGGGCATAGAAGCGCGCCAGCGACCATTCCTTGTCGAGATAGCCCAGGGCAAACACCTGGCCCACCAGGCTCATGAAGGTGACGAGCTCAAGGGCGGCCAGGTTGGTGAGCGAGAGGTCAAAACCGATGTGAAGGTCGAGATCGGCCACCCGAAACCAGCTCCAATCCAACTGTTGGGGGCCTAACTGCAACACCTCCTGGATGATGAAGCTGCCGTGCAGCACCGCCACCAAGGTGATCAGCAAGTTGAGATAGGCCGCTGGGCGGGGGCCATTGCGTTTGATCCACCCTGCCGCCCAGGGCAGGGAGAGCAACACGCCGCTGAATCCATAGAGGGGAATCAGCCAGGCCAACTGGATCGGGAGGGGTAGGGCGGAAACCACAGGGGAACTCATCATGGGAACCCCTTTGCGGGGGTGGTTTGGGCGCCAAGCCAAGCGAGGCTGCAACGCCGTGGAGGGATCAGATGGCCGCCCCGGCCAAGGCAGGGGATGGGGCGGACTCCAGGCTGATCAGCCAGGAGTCCAACTCCTCACCATGCTGCCGTTCCTCGCGCCACAGATCGTGGAAGAAGGCCTCATTCTCCGCATCGCCAAGGCGTTGGCAGAGGGCCATGGCCTCCGCATAGTGCGTCACCAGTTGCCACTCCAACTCCCGGTTGAGCCGCAGCAAACCCACCAAGGTGGTGGCGTGTTGAGCCGGCTGCAGCTGGGAGGCACCCGGGGCCACCCCGAGCTGGATCATGCGCTTCACGATCCTCTCGGCGTGCTGCATCTCCTCCACGGTCTCGCGGCGGAAGCGGTCGGCGGCGACGCTGTCGCCCCACTCCTCGGCCAACACCGCTTGGGTGAGGTATTGCTGCACCGCGCTGAGCTCCAGGCTGAGGGCCCGGCCAAGATCGGCGAGCACCCTGGTGTGAACGGGAGAGGTGCCCATCAGAGGCGCCGCGCGCCGCTGGCCGAGAGGGCCGGCTCCACCTCCTGGTGGGGACGGGCAATGATGTGCGCGGCGACCAGGCCATCGCCCACCCGCTCGCAGGCATCGGCCCCGGCCCGCACGGCGGCGTTCACGGCTCCGGTTTCGCCGCGCACCATCACGGTGACGTAACCGCCGCCCACGAATTCCCGGGCCACCAGGGTGACTTCAGCCGCCTTGGTCATCGCGTCTGCGGCCTCGATCGCCGGCACCAGGCCCCGGGTTTCGATCAGGCCCAGGGCGATGCCATGGCCGGAGGAGGGTCCCTTGGGAAACGCAAGGGCAGAGGGTTGGCTGGGCGCCGCGGGGATGCCTGCTCCGCTGCCCCGGCTGAGGCCGCCTTTGGCGGGGGCGGCAGGGGTCGAGGCGGCGGAGGGGGGAGGGGCGTCCGCGCTGGAGGGCTCCCCGCCGCTGGGGGGTGTGGCCGAGCTGTCGGCAGCGCTGGCTTGGCTCACGACCTTGGGCGGGGCGACTACCTCTACCACGCTTGGCGCAGGGTTGGTCGGGGCGGGGGCCGCTGCGGCGCTCACCGCCGGGAGCAGGGGCAGGGGGGTGTCCTCCGCGACGGCGGGTGGGGGAGCACTGGCCTTGGCAGGAACGGACCGACGCGCAGGGGTGCCGCGAGAGGCGGCCTGAGATCCGGTGGCCTTGCGGGCAGGGCGGCTGGAACGAGAGGTGGAAGCCATGGCGCGGAGGAAGAGTGGCGGGGATGGGCGGGGAGATGGGCGGCGTGCGGTCCGCCATGGAGGGGCCTCAGCCGTCGGGTTCCCAGAAATCGATGATTCCGCCGATCGTCAGGTCGGTGTGGACCTCGGGATTGCCGCAGGCAAAGCGAGCGGCGCTGCCGCTGGCGGTGAACACCCAATTGCCGACGTTGGCTCCCACCGGATCAACGGCGACGCTGAGCTTGCCTTTGCTGGTGCGCAACACCCGCAAATCCATGTGGGCCAAACCCTCCACCCGTTGGGTGCAAACCAGGGAGCCAGCCACCTGCATGATCTCCATCAGGCCGCTCCCCCCTGGCTTGAGGCTCCTTTGCCGGCCTGACCCGGGCTGGAGGTCTGGCCACCGTTGCTGGCGGCGTCCTTGGCGGGGGCGGATTTACCGGCGTCCGGATCCCAATGGTCGATGATTCCGACAATGGTGAGATCGCTGGGATAGGACTTGCTGCCGGCGGCTTCCCGGGCGGCGGAGCTGCCCACGCAGATCACCCAATCACCCGGAACGCAGCCCACCGCGTCGACGGCCACCTTTTGCGTGCTGCCATCGAGAACAACCTGCAGATACTTGTGCTCGAAATCGGGGATCCGATTGGTGGAGACCAGCGGTTTCACCACTTTGCAGATGATCATCTCAGTGGGCTCCTGCCGTGGCAAAGGAAATGGTGGACCCCACCGCTTCGGCGGGGACATGCCGATCCTGATCCCGAACCGTGAGCAACACGTGGATCAAGCCCTGTTGGTGGAGATCGGCGTAGCGAGATTCGATCGCGGCCTGCACCCTCTGGGCGTGGACCACGGCGCGCTCCTTGCCGCCTGGCACTTGGCCGTGATAATCGAAGCGCACCACCACCGGGATGGGCAGCCCGCGGGAGACATTCAATCCCTTGAAGATCTTCACGCCCACATCAAGATCGGGCGCGCCTTCCTCCACCGTGTCCATGTAGGCGAAGTAGGTGAGGTTGCGCAGGTGGATCTCCTTGAAGCCGATGCCCACCCCGATGAAGCGCTCGGCGTGGCCGGCGTCGGGGTAGTGGCCGCCATGAAACTGGCGCACGTAGTCGATCTGGGAGAGGTTGTTGGCGATCAGGCGGCTGATGAAGCGCACCATCCCCCCATCCGGAGTGGAAGCCGCCGCTTGCTCCACCAGGGTGACGATTCGCGCTTCGGCTTCGGCGGCGGAGAGATGGCGGGTGGCGTCGTAGACCGCCATCGCATCCAGCCAGGTGTCGAGGCGGGTGGTGCCATCGCGGCCCGGCACGTGCACGCGGATCGCGTCGGTGTCGGTGTCGATGCCCATCAGCAACAGATCCACCGAGGCGCCACAACAAAAGCTGTTTTCGATGGCGGTTTGGAAATCCGCCAGCCGCTGCCAGCCGCTGCTCGCCGCCTCCTCATCGTGGCTGCCGTGGGCGGCGCAGCCCTCGTGGGAGGGATCCCGGGAGCTGAAGTGGTAGAGCACCGCCTTCAGATAGCGGGTGTCGGCATGGGCTGGGTTCGGCAACCCTTCGCGATAGCGCCGATGCTCGGTTTTCACCCAACGGTTGACGGTGTTCTCCACGTCGAAGAGGGCACCGGCATGGGGCCGTCGCCGCACGGAGCTGAAGGGGATGCGCAGGGCGGAGGCCACGGCATGGGCCAAGCGGCCGTCGGCGCAGGGGGTGATGTCGAGCAGATGGAAGCCACACTCGAGCAAGAAGGTGTTGAAGGCCTCGGCGGCCGGTCCACCCGGGCGGCCATCGAGGGGATCGTCCTGGAAAAAGGCGGCACTGGTCTGCTCGTAGGTCTCAAACAAACACCAGGCGAAGAGCGTGCGCATGTCCAGCTGGGTGACCCAGGCCGTCTCCAGCAACGCTGCGGGCAGTTCAAAGCCCAGCTCGGCCCTCGCCAATTCCTGGGCCCGCTCCTCAAAGCGATCTTCGTGTTGCAGGGCTGAAATCCGCTTGAGCACGGGAACCAATCGGTCGAAGGCGCCCTTCACCCGGGTGTCGTAGGCCTGGAGGGCCGCATTGGCCTGGGCATTGGTGAGCGGGTGGAGCGTGCTGGCGCCCGAGCCCCGGCGCAGGGGCCGCCTGGAATCGAACTCCCCGGGGGGCTCGCTGCTTGCCTTGCCCGAGCGCACATCGGCCAACCGTGCCCTGAAGGCCTCCGGCGAGAGCTCCCAGCGCCGACGGGGCGAACTCGCTGCCTGCAACCGCGGCCCAGTGACCGGACGTCGTGGCATCGGGATCAGCCTCGGGCTCCGCCGGAGACCGTGATGAGGGAGCCGGATGCGGTGTTGCCGCTCGATCCGGTGATCTTGCTCACAGGCTCAGGAATGGCCTCATTGCGCTTGGCTTGAAAGCTCGGCATGGCCGAAGCGGGGCCTGAACGCGAGGGGTTGCGGCGACGGGCGGAGGGACCCTCCGTGCCGGTGACATGGCGGCCACGGTTCCAATCGTCACCGGTGATCGTGAGACCGCCGGAAAGACCTTCGCCGGTGATGCGGGAGGGGGGGCGCTCTCCGGGGGAGGAGGCAGTGGCCTCCGCTGCGGCAGCAATCGGGGAGGCCGGGGTGAGGGGGCCGCGGGCCTGGTCGCGGCTGCGCCGATCAAAGCGAAACTGCTCGGTTCCGGTCACCTTGCCGGCGGCCATGTCGAAAGGGCCGGTGATGCGCCCGCCATGCTCATAGGTGCTGCCGGTGACGGCGCCGGTGGTTTCCCGCTGAATCTGGGCTTCGCGGGCGGGGGATTGCACGCTGAACTCCTGCCAGGGCGCGCTGGTCAGCGGCTGGGGAAAATCCACGGGCAGGCTGGCGTCGGTGCCGCAGGCGGCGGCCAACTGATCCGGACCGACGTAGGGGGTGCCGCTGATCGCTTCGCAAGCTCCCCGCTCGGCTCCGGTCATCACACCGCCGATGCCCGGTTGAATGCCGCTCATCACGGTGCCCATGCGCACGGGGGTGCGCTGGCGGATGGTTTGCACCTGGTTGGTGCTGCACCAATTGCCCGCTTCCTCCATCCCGGCGTAGGGCGTTCCGGTCACGATCTTGCAGGTGCCCGGCTCATCGCCGGTCACCTTTTCCGAGCGCCCCGTGCGCGTGCCGCTCACCACTTGCGAGCGGGGGGTGACGCTGAAGCCCACCTTGGCGGCCTCGGGGGCGGGGCGGACGCCGCAAAAGCTGTCGTATTGCTCCGAACCGATGTATTCATCACCGGTGACGTTGCGGCAGGAGCCGGGCTCATCGCCCGTGACCCGGCCGCTGCGCCCCACGGTGGTGCCGGTGATCCCTGTGCCGCGCAAGGTTTGGAAGGCACCCACCTTCTGGGGTGCCCGGCCGCCCACTTGCGATTGGTCTGTAACGTATTGGTCGCCGGTGAGTTGACGGCCCGAGCCCGGCTCATCACCGGTGACCTTTTCGGAGCGACCCACCAACACGCCGGAGACCGGTTGGCCAGCCACCGTGGTGGTGCGACCCACCTTGCGGGGGGTGGAGGGGTTCACGCCGCAATAGGCCTGGCTCTGATTGGCGGAGAGGTATTCCGTGCCCGTGACGAGCTTGCAGGTGCCGGGTTCATCGCCGGTGACCTTTTCGGATCGGCCCACTTCATTGCCGGTGACTCGGTTGCCGTGGCTGGTGGAGGTGACGGCCACCTTGGCGGGTTGGGTGCCCAAGGGACCGGTTTGGCAGAAGGTGTTGAACACTTCCGACCCCAGATACTCCGTGCCTGTCACCACCCGGCAGGTGCCGGCCTCGTTGCCCGTGGTGGTCAGGGACCGGTTCGCCTGGGTGCCGGTGACGATTTGACCGCGACTGGTTTCGGTGAGCCCCACTTTCCAGTGGGCATCAGCGGCTGCCGCCAACTGGGCGGCTTCCTTGGCCCCGTTGCGGTTCGGACCCGTGGGGCGCGATCCGCCATTGCGCGCGCTGCCCGCCGAGCCCACCTTGCACTTGAGCTCCCGCACTTTCTGAGCCAGTTCGCGACTGGTGAGGTCGGGGTTCACCTGGCGGGCCACGGAAGCGGCGGTGGTGGAGGTGGGGGTGCTGGCGGATTTGCCGCGTTTCGAGAGGGCTTCGCGACGGGCCAACACCAGGGCGCGGCTGGGGTTGTATTGGGCGGCACGCTTGCTGCTGGGGCGCCTGTCGCCGAGGGTTGGGCTGGATCCGGCGCTGGCCGCTTTGCTGCGGGAGTCGCCGTTGCCCAGGGAGAGCGAGGGCATCTCTCGGGAGGATGGGCGGGAGCTGCTCACCGATGCGGTGGCCTCCTGGCATTTGCAGGGCGCTTTCGCCTGGGGAGCGGGGCTGGCTTGCTGGGGCTGGCTGCGCACCAAATCGGTGCGGGTGCGGTCTTTGGCGGTGCTAGCCCGTTTGCCGCGCAGGGAGAGGGCCTCGCGGCGGGCGAGCACCAGATCGCGGCTTGGATTGCTGACGGGCCGCGCACCTTTGCGGCTGGGGGCGGGGGCGCTGTCGCTGAAACGCACCGTGCGCTGCGGAGCTGCAGCAGCAACACGGGGCGCGGATGGAGCTGGGGTGGCTGGCGCGGCGGCTGGGGCCTGGTCGGCTCGGCTTTGGCGGGCATCGGCAGCCGTGCGCACCCGTATTGGCGCAGCGCTGAAGCGGCCTTCGGCTTTTTTGCCGCCATTGGTGAGGGCTCTGCGACGCTCGAGAGCAGCTTCACGACTGGATGTACTGGCCATAACCACCCGAGATAAAAAATACCGAGAAGGACAAGGCAACCGCCCAGCAGATCAGGTCAGCGGATAGAGGTTGCAAAAGAATCGAGAAACAAGAGTGGAGGAGCCAGCGAACGCATTCAGCTGGCCCCTTCAATTCCACCCTGTCGGGGGCAGGGGCTGACTCAGCGGCCTTCGAAGACCACGAAGCAGGCTCCCTGACTTTGGGTATAAGCGTCGTAACCAACCAGACGCACGTGATGGTCGGGGTAGGCCCGATGGCAGGCCTCCAGCTCATTGACGATCACGCCCAGATCCTTCTCACCGAAAAACGGAAGTTTCCAGTAGGACCAATAGGTGGCCATCGCGCGGCTGGGCTGGACGTGCTCAATCAGAGGACTCCAACCTTGGGCAATGATGTAAGCAATCTGGTCGTAGATTTCGTCCTGGGTGAACGGTGGCAGGAAGCCAAAGGTTTCCAGGGTGGCGACTGTTTGATAGTCACCCACGGCACTTTTGAATGGCATGGGGTTAAAGCGAGAATGGATAGAAATCGGCCTTGCGCCGATGGGCGACGTCTGTCCCGCACCCCTCAAGGCCACCCTGGAAACTCCAGGGCGCCTGAGGGGTTGGGAACTCACTGCACGTCAAGCTTGTCGACGGTGTCGAACTCAAACTTGATTTCCTTCCAGGTGTCCAGAGCAATCGCCAGCTCAGGGCTGTGCTTGGCGGCTTCCGTGAGGATGTCGCGGCCTTCCTTCTCGATTTCCCGTCCAGCGTTGCGGGCCTTGACGCAGGCTTCCAGAGCCACGCGGTTGGCCGCTGCACCAGCAGCGGAACCCCAGGGGTGACCGTGGGTGCCACCACCGAACTGGAGCACGGAGTCGTCGCCGAAGATGGCTACCAGAGCTGGCATGTGCCAGACGTGGATGCCGCCGGAGGCCACGGCGAACACGCCGCCCATCGAGCCCCAATCCTGGTCGAAGAAGTTGCCGCGGCTGCGATCTTCCGGCACGAAGGATTCGCGCAGCTGGTCGATGTAACCGAGGGTCGACTGCCGGTCGCCTTCCAGCTTGCCCACCACCGTTCCGGTGTGGAGCTGGTCACCGCCGGAGAGGCGGAGGCACTTGGCGAGCACCCGGAAGTGAATGCCGTGCTTGGGATGGCGGTCAATCACCGCGTGCATGGCCCGGTGGATGTGGAGCAACATGCCGTTCTTTCTGCACCACTTCGACAAGCCGGTGTTGGCCGTGAAGCCACCGGTGATGTAGTCGTGCATGATGATCGGCTGCCCAAGTTCCTTGGCGAACTCGGCCCGCTCGTACATCTCCTCAGGAGTGGCGGCGGTGCAATTCAGGTAGTGCCCCTTCTTCTCACCGGTTTCTTCCTGGGCGGAGCGCACCGCTTCGGCAACAAACTCAAAGCGGTTCTGCCAGCGCTGGAAGGGCTGGGAGTTGATGTTTTCGTCGTCCTTGGTGAAATCCAAGCCGCCGCGCAGGCACTCATACACCACCCGGCCGTAGTTTTTGCCGGACAGGCCGAGCTTCGGCTTGATGGTGCAACCCAGCAGGGGACGGCCGTACTTGTTCATCCGATCGCGCTCGACCTGGATGCCGTTTGGTGGGCCCTGGCAGGTTTTGATGAAGGCCATCGGGAAGCGGATGTCTTCCAGGCGCAGGTGGCGCAGGGCCTTGAAGCCGAACACGTTGCCCACCAGGGAGGTGAGCACGTTGGTGATCGAGCCTTCCTCGAACAGATCGAGGGGATAGGCAATGAAGGCGTAGAAGGATTCCCGGTCGCCAGGCACATCCTCGATGCGATAGGCGCGGCCCTTGTAGAAGTCGAGATCGGTGAGAAGCTCCGACCAGACGGTGGACCAGGTGCCGGTGGAAGATTCAGCGGCCACAGCGGCAGCCACTTCCTCTTTGGGAACACCTTCCTGGCCGGTGCACTTGAAGCAGGCCAGAAGATCGGTGTCGAGGGGGACGTAATCAGGAGTCCAATACGTGTCGCGGTACTCCTTGACCCCTGCGTCGTACTTTTTGCTCATGGGGGTTCTCCGGTTGGGTCGATGGAAAAAGGTTGGAAATCAGCGCCTAGGGCGTTGATTTCAGTCCTTCGATCCCAGACCGAACGTGCTGTTGAGCGCCGGCTCCACTTCCCTGTGGGGGCGGGCAATGATGTGGGCGGCCACCAGGCCGTCGCCCACCCGCTCGCAAGCGTCAGCGCCCGCACGAACGGCGGCGTTGACTGCGCCGGTTTCACCGCGCACCAGGACGGTGACGTAGCCGCCACCGACGAATTCACGACCGATGAGGCGCACTTCGGCGGCTTTGGTCATGGCGTCTGCCGCTTCGATGGCAGGCACCAGGCCCCGGGTCTCAATCATGCCGAGGGCGATGCCCATGGTTTCGTTTGCCATTACCTGCTCCTGGAGGAGGGGGTGGAATGTTCGCAAGCAACCCTGCTCCTGCGCCTGACCTTCCGTCAACCCATTTGGCGCCGGAAGCCCATCACCGTTTCCAGCCGCTGCAATAAGGGAAGCTTATCCAGAGGAAACAAATCTTTAGGAAACCTTGCCCATGGCCGCAGGCGGCCCGTCTCAAAACACCTCAGCGCTGGAGACAAAGCCCACGCCGCCAAAGCGTTGCAGCAGGGGATTCACCAAGCTCCGCAGCGTTTCGAGCAATCCCTCTTCGCAAAACACCACCACATGGGCGTTGGCCCCCAGGCCGCTGAAATCCATGGCTTCTGAAATTTCGCCGGCCAGTCCCCAGCCGGTCACGTGTTTCATCACCGAATAGCCCGGGGCGCCAGCTTGGCGAATCGCCTTGCAAAGCCGCTCGGTTTCGCGCTCACTGACAAAGAAATCGATGCGTTTCATCGGTCTTGAAGAGATAAAAAGAAACTAAGTTGCAGGAATGAAGCGCTGCACCAGTGCCATGTAGAGGGGAATACCCACCACCACATTGAAGGGGAAGGTGAGCCCCAAGGCAGAGGTGATGTAGATGCTTGGATTGGCCTGTGGCACCGTCATGCGCATCGCTGCGGGCACGGCGATGTAGGAGGCGCTGGCGGAGAGCACCATGAACAGCAGGGCGTCTCCCTGGGGCAGGCCCAGAAGCTTGGCGATCAGCAGGCCAACGAAGCCATGCACGATCGGCGCGGCAATGGCAAAGGCGACAAGGAATGGCCCGGTTTGCCGTAGATCACGGAGTCGCTGCGCGGCAACAAGCCCCATGTCGAGGAGAAAGAAGCAGAGAACTCCGTAGAAGAGTTTCTCTGTAAATGGCTCCATTCTTTCCACTCCTGATGGACTGAAATGGGCAACCAGAGCGCCGATCAAAAGACTGCCAATCAGCAAAAAAACCGATCCATTCAGAAAGGCCTCTTGCAACACTTCTCGCCATGGAATTGCTTCCGTCTGTTCGCCGCGTTGTTTTTCCAAACTTGCCGATGCCAGTTTCGCCATCACCACCCCCACCACGATCGCCGGCGATTCCATCAGGGCAAGCGCGGCCACCATGAAGCCGTCGTAGGGCACCTTCAATACATTGAGAAAACTCTGGGCCGTGATGAAGGTCACCGCACTGATCGAGCCGTAGGCGGCGGCAACGGCCGCCGCATTGTCTGCGCCCAAGCGGCCGCGCAGGATCAGAAAGCTGCCGAGCGGCACCAGCAAGGACATCAAAATGGCTGCGGCGATGGTGTACAGCACCATCGGGCCCAGACCGCTCTCACTCAGCTCCACCCCACCTTTGAAGCCAATGGCCAAAAGGAGATAGAGGGAAAACAATTTGGGCAGGGGGGATGGGATCTCGAGATCCGATCCCAAAACAACAGCCAGAATCCCGAGAAAGAAAAACAGAACGGGTGCTGACAGAAGGTTCTGCAACACCAGACCTGACTGCATGGGCGAGCTCCTGCGAGGGTCCAGTGACCAGAAACCTAGGTGAGCCCTGCAGCGCAGCCGTCAGGATCGGCTCACTCTTCACTGAGCTTGAAGCCCAAACAAGGTTTTTTTGCCTAATCTTTTTTTGGTGGCAGGAACCCTGGAGTTTTCCGGGGGTGGAATGTTCAACCCGTCCTGCCCCCAACCCTCCCAGCGTGTGGGGTTGCCTTCAGCCCCAATCAGCCTGCTCGGCTCGACCACCTCAGCCGGGATAATGCCCTTGTCTTTGCCGACTGGGCCCGTTGACCGTACCCCTGCGTCGCCTGGTGATTGCCAGTGGCAACGTCCACAAGGTGGCCGAGATTCGCGACATGTTGGCGATGGTCGACGTGGAGGTGCTCGCCCAGCCCAAAGATCTCGACATTGAAGAAACGGGCCAGACCTACGCAGAAAATGCCCGACTGAAGGCGGAAACCGTGGCCAAGCTCTGCGGCGAGTGGGCTCTGGCGGACGATTCCGGCCTGGAGGTGGATGCGCTCCAGGGCCGGCCCGGTCTCTATTCCGCCCGCTATGCCCCGAGTGATCCGGAGAAGATTCAGCGCCTGCTCCACGAGCTTGGCGATGTGTTGTATCGGGGTGCCCGTTTTGTGAGTGCCATGGCCGTGGCCGATCCCCACGGCATCACCCGCTTGGAGGGCTGTGGTCTCTGCTACGGCCAGATCCTGCACGAGCCCGATGGGGCAGGCGCCGGATACGACCCCGTGTTCTTCGTGCGCGAGGCGGGCTGCACCTATGCCCGCATGTCGGCCCATCTGAAGAGCAAGCTGGGCAGCCGAGGCAAAGCGGCCCGATCGATGGCCCCAGAGCTCCAACAATTGCTGGCTCTGTGAGGGAAACAGGGGGGGGCCGCCCTAGGTGTTGATGTGCTGCACGGCGCGCATGGCCGCCGCGGCGGCCTCATTCACATCGCCCTCCTTCCCCGCCAGCGTCAGCCTTCCGTAGGCCCCCACCGCTTTCACATCCACCACGGTGATGTTGGAGGACTTCTCCGCTTCGTTGGCGGCAATCAAGACATAGCCCGCAGGCTCGGTTTCGAGAATGAACATGCTCATTCCCGCCTGAATCATCGAGCCACGCCGGTTTTGGCGATTGATCAACACCGCATGGTCTGGGGTGATGGAATAGATGATCTCGGTCCAGGTCACCTCGCAGCGGCTGCGTTGGTTGACACTGCTGCCGATGGCCTCAAGCACCACCTCGCCAGAGTGCAACACATTGCTCTGGTCGCGGTGATACATCGCGATCGAGCCAAAGGCCCGCTCCACCACCATCTGCCCTAGGCGCACGGTGCTGGCCTTCAGGGCGATATCGGTGACCCGGTGAACCGCCATGCCCGGCGACACCTCCAGCCAGAGGCAGGCATCACCAGGGATGGGCAGGAAGCCCTGACTCACCGTGCCCATGTAGGCCGCGAGTTGGGGCTGGAGGGAATCGAGATACACGTAGGTGCGCAGCTCGATCGACTGCACATGGCTGTTTTGCCTCAGCCGGCGACCCTCGCTGTCGGTGGTGATCACGCAGCTGGCGCCGGAATCCTCACCGGTCACATCTGTGCCGGTGATGGTGGGCCGCCCCAATTGAAAGGCCTCCCGCCTGCGGCGCAGGGCTCGATCCTCAGCGTCCTGGGGAGGAGCAGGCCGGAAGCGACGGTTTTGACGGGACGGCGGATCGTTCACTGCGGCAGGGTCATGGCGTCATCGGTATCGGAGAGGCAAAGGGTCTGCTCCCACCATGGGGGAGGGCTGGCGATCCCGCTGACGGACAGGGCTGGCCAGGAAACGGCCTGGATCTTACGGCGGCAAGGGTGCGGACCTGCTGACAGGTGGAGCGGTTTTGTGCCCGCTGCCACCGGCCTTTCATCAGGGCTCGCTATCAAATGAATCACCTTCTCGAATACATCCCCCCCAGCCCATGCTCACCCCAAGCACGCGCCTTCGCTTGCAGGCGATCCTCGCCAGGATTGGCGCCGATCAACCCGTGACCCTGCAGGAGCGGATCTACCTGCAAAAATTTGCCGACCGTGATCAAGGCGTGGCGGCCTGGCTGCTGAAAGCGCGTCGCCAACAGCTGCAACAGTCTCCGGCGGAACCAACAGGCAGAGATGGCATTGATCATCTGCTCGATCAAATGAATCTCGGTCCAGTTGATCCCGATTCCACTTACCGGCCCGGGGAAGACGACATCGAGGGCTGGTTTGGTGGGGCGCCGGGCTGGCTACGACGCAGTTGAGCTGGCTTCCCCTGCCCAGCAGGGGGAGGGAGTCGGCTCAACCGTTGTGACGGACTTGCAAAAAGGCAGCGAATCGTTATCTTCCCGTCAACTTCCGATCGAGCCCATGGCCCGCACACCGTCCCCCCGACGTGCCGATGGAACCGCTGCCGATGTGCAAGACGTGGATGCGGCTGGTGTGCAGGGACTCAAACCTGAGCAGGCCCTGGCTCTGATTGGCATGGGATTGATGCGCAAATTGGCCGCCGAAGGGGATGCCCCCTGGATGTGGAGCGCAGAGGAGGACTCCTCCTCCGTTGATGCCCCCTCCCTGCGGCAGCGGCTTGAGCTGGTGGATTTGGCCCTCCGCACGGCGGCGCCCCTCACCACCGCTGAAGTCACCCATCTGATGGGGGCACGGCCTGGCTCGGCTGTGGTGGAGCGGGGTGGATTGCAGGCCCGGCGCCAGTCGCGCAACGTGTGGATTTTGAGCCGCAGCGACAGCGAAAGCGCCGCTGGAGCAGGCCATTTCCAGGAAACGCCTCGGCGGCGGTTCTAAGGGCCCGCTCCGGAGATGCATTGATCAGCACTCTTAATCTCTTTCGCAAACGTTTCCCGGCGCACCTTGCGCTCCCCTCCAGCTTCGTCGATGGTGGCTCAGCTGTGCAGAGTCGATGAGCTGGGCTGAGCTCGAACGCTTGGTGGGAGATGCCGAAAGCAATGGCGATCTGAGGGAGGCGCTGCGCATCTGCCAGTCCCAACCCGAACTGCTGTTGGCTGCCCGCAGCCGCGGCTATCACATCACCCGCATCGATCTGCTGCGGGCCTGGCAACAACACAAAACCTTGCACACGCAGCAGGCTTCAGGCGGTTGAAGCCTCTTCGATCAGCACGGAAACCGGGAAGTGGTCGCTGTAGCCCGCTTCATTCACATTGGCTTGACGATTGCCTTTCGGCAGTCCGAAGCGGATGGGCCCCTCAGCGAGCTTCGTATCCACCATCTCCGCATAGATCTCCATCCGTGCCGATTCCTCCCGCACCTTCAAGCCCCGTTGCCCCAGCAACAATCCCTGCGACACCAAGATTTGATCGAAGATCGCTCCATTGCCCTCGTAGCTGATCGTGCCGTACACCAGGCGGCTGTTGCCCTTGCAATCGGCCGTTTGCACCGGGGCAAAGCGCCAGGCCAGGTTGTAGAAGCGCGGGGCGCTGCGGGAGCGTTCCACATCGCCCCGCTCGCGGGTGGCCTCGGCGTATTGCTGTAGCGACTCATCGAAGGGCTCATCGTTGAAATCCCCCATGGCCAGGATCGGTGTGTCGATGCCGAGCTCCTCGCGGATGCGCTGATGGAAGTAGGCCAATGATTCCCCAGCTGTGAAGCGGTATCCCCGGCTCTCGTAGGCCCCCCCAGTGCGGGACGGCCAGTGGTTGCAGAGCACGACAAGCTCGCGGCCAGCCTTGGTTTGAAACGTGGCCTGGCTGATGTCTCGCGTGCCGGTGCGCCGCATCACGAAGTGGGAGAAGAGGGTGGCCGGGTTGTGGCTCAAGCGCCGGCCATCGACGAGGAAGGCGGTGTCGATTCCCCTGCCATCGCGTGTGTTGTCTGCGTGCACAGGGATGTATTGGCGGCGGGGCAGGGCAGCGTTCAGCCGCTGGCAAAGCTGTTCGAGCACGGCACGATTTTCCGCCTCACACACCCCGAGCAGATCTGGACCTCGCCCCCCGTGAATCTGTTGCAGGATGCGTGTGAGCTGATCCAGCTTGCGGGAGAAGAGCTCCGGGGTCCACCCTTTCAAATCGTTCGCCAGCCGTTCGGCCAGCCAAGGGAGGCGATCAGGAGATCCCTCGGGCGCAAACAGATTCTCCAGATTCCAGAAGGCGATGCAATAGAGCTTGGCCATGGCGACGAAGGATCAAGCTCCAGGGGTGAGCACGGCCGGTTCGAGGGGTGCCTGGCGGCAGGCTCGGCGCCCCACCGCTGCGGCGTAGCCCCGCTCCACCGGCCCCACCAGAGGGCTGATCGATCCATCCCGGCAATCCACCACCAGCCGTTCTCGATGGCCCCACTGATCCTGCATCCGCATCCGCAGCTGCCAGGGGTAAGGGGCGGACCGGCTGAAGTCATCCCCGCAGACTGGCCCCACGCACAGGCCAGGGGCGGCGGCCACCGGAGCGGCGGCGCTGAGCAGGGCCGTCAGCAGAACGGCGAGGAGCCTTAGTGGCACGCCAGCCCAGCGGCGCACTGCTCGCCCCATCGGCAGCTTGATCGACTGCTGCATCGGCAGCTCCATCGACCGCTTCATCGGGCCAACTCCACGGGCGGTTCCCAGGGCTCTTCCGTCTCGTGTTGCGGATGGAAATACTCCCACACTTGCCGGGCCAGGCTGGGTCCGATTCCGGGGGCGGAGGCAATTTGCTCCGGGCTGGCCAGCTGAATCGCATCCACGGAATGGAAATGGGCCAGCAAATCCTTCACCCGTCTGGGGCCCAACCCTGGGATGTCCCCCAGCCGGGAGCGGCGTTGCCGCTCCCCCCGCTGCTGCCGGTGATAGGTCACGGCGAAGCGATGGGCTTCATCCCGCAGGCGGCGCAGCAGCATCACGCCCAGTTGGTCGGCTTCGCTATCGAGGGGTTGGCTGGCTCCTGGCAGAAACACCTCCTCGCGCGCCTTGGCCAGGGAGCACACCACCAGCTCCTCCTGCAGATTCATCTCCCGCAGGGCCTCCATCACGGCTGAGAGCTGACCTTTGCCGCCATCGATCATCACCAGATCGGGCCAATCGTTCAGGCCATCGCCATGGAGCACCGAGCCCGCCTCGCGGCGCACCTGGGCGAGATCCGCTCCAGAGGCCTTGGCCTGGGCCCAGCGGCGAAAGCGCCGCCGCATGATTTCGGCCATGGCCATGAAATCATCGGAGTGGCCGCTGCGGATGCTGCTGCTCTGGATCCGATAGCGGCGATAGTGCTGCTTGGCGGGCAGGCCATCGACAAACACCACTTGGGAGGCAACGGCATCGCTGCCCTGGAGGTGGCTGATGTCAAAGCCCTCAATGCGGCGCGGTGGCGCGGGGAGCTCGAGCAGTTGGGCGAGATCCTCCAGGGCCAGTTGGTGGTGTTCGGCATGGCGCTGGGCGCGCTGCAATTCGTAGCTGGCATTGCGCACCACCAGATCGATCAATTCGGCTTTCTGTTGGCGCTGGGGCACTTGCAGGCGCACCTTCCGGCCCCGCCGCTCCGCCAGCCAGTCCTGAATCAGGGTCTGTTGGGGCAGGGGGTGTTGCAGCAACAACTCTGGCGGAATTTCCACCGGCTCCACCTGGCTGTAGTGCTCCTCGATCACCCGCTGGAGGATCCAGGCGGGATCGCCCCCCTGCACATCGGCCATGTAGCCCAGCCGACCGACGAGCTTGCCGGCGCGCATTTGAAACACCTGCACCGCGGCCACCCGATCATCGGCGGCCAAGGCCACCACATCCCTGGAGATCGACACATCGCCCACACTCATTTTTTGATCCGCCGTGAGGGTCTCCAGCCCTTGCAGCTGATCGCGCACGCGGGCGGCGGCCTCAAAATCCAACCGCTCGGCGTAGCGCTCCATCTGGGCCCTGAGCAGATCGAGCAATTCGTCGTTGCGACCCTGGAACACCATCGCCACCTTCTGCAGGGTGCGGTGGTAATCCTCCGAGCTGATCCGCTCCTGGCACACGCCGGGGCAGCGGCCAATGGCGAAGTTCAGGCAGGTGCGATCGCGATAGAGGGGCTGGGGCCGCTGACGCAAGGGGAAGACGCGTTTGACCAGGGCCAGGGTGCGCCTGAGCAGGCCCACATCCACATAGGGGCCATAGAAGCGATCGAGGGGGCTGCGACCACGCCGCCGGCGCGTGATGAAAATGCGCGGATAGGACTCACTCCAAGTGATGCAGAGATAGGGATATTTCTTGTCGTCCTTGAGCAGAACATTGAAATGGGGCTGGTTTTGCTTGATCAGGTTCGATTCGAGGGCCAGCGCCTCCGCATCGCTGTCGGTGACGATGACCTCGATATCGCAGACCTGACGCACCATCAAGCTGATGCGGGGCCCATGGCCCTGCGAGCTCTGGAAATAACTGCGAACCCGATTCCTTAAAACCTTGGCTTTGCCGATGTAAAGAATCCGATCTTCACCATCGCGCATCAAATAGCAGCCCGGCTCCGTCGGAATCTCCCGCAGCCGTTGGGCCAGCTGATCGGGTCGTTGCAGCAGGGGCAGCGCTCCGGAACTGGAGGCTGCGCCCTCGCTCAGCCCCCGTATTGCCATCCCGTCCCGGCCAGTTCCAGGGCGTCACCATCGCGCAGCAAGACCGCGCTCTTCACCTCCCCCACAAACACCGTGTGATCGCCATGGTTCACCTGGCCCACCACTTCGCATTCCACGGCTCCGAGGGCCGCCTCAAGGATCGGGAGCCCCATGGGTCCGAGCTGGAAGGGTGCGGCATCGAAGCGTCCGCCCACGGCCTTCTGGGGCTTGAAAAAGACCGCAGCCAGATCCTTCTGATCGGCGGGCAACACATTGAGGGAAAACTGCTCGGTGCGTTGAATCATGCCGTTGCTGGTGGAGTCGGCCCGCACGGCCATCACCACCAGAGGGGGCTCGAAGGACCCTTGGGTGACCCAGCTGGCCGTGAAGCCGTTCACCTCCTCCCCTTCCCGCACGCCGCAGATGAAGACGCCATGAGGAATTTTGCGGAGCAGCGTCTTCTTGGCAGCCGTGTCGAGGGGAGGGAGGCTGGCAGCTTGCGTCATGGTGCGCGAGACGATGATGCTCAACTCTAGAAAGGCCCCATCCGCCAGGGCCCACCATGGAGGCCCCCCCGACGAAGGTCCATGCGGGCGTTGTACCCCGGCAGCTTTGATCCGCTCACCCTCGGCCATTTGGATTTGATCGAGCGCAGCGCCGTGCTCTTTGATGGGCTGGTGGTGGCGGTGTTGCAAAACCCCAGCAAAACCCCGGCCTTTTCCCTGGAGCAGCGGCTGCAGCAAATCCGCACCGCCACGGCCCATCTGGCTGGAATCGAGGTGAGAAGTTTTGATGGCCTCACCGTCGATGTGGCCAAGGCCTGTGGAGCAGGGGTGATTCTGCGGGGGTTGCGGGCCCTGAGCGATTTCGAATTTGAGCTGCAGCTGGCCCACACCAACAAGAGCCTGGCCCCCCATTTGGAAACGCTGTTTCTGGCCACGGCCGTGCATCACAGTTTTTTGAGCAGCTCGGTGGTGAAGGAGGTGGCTCGCTTCGGTGGTGATGTCTCCCACATGGTCCCGCAGGGAGTGGCGCAGGATCTCCTGACGCTCTTTAATCGGTTATCCCCTTCCCGTTGACATGTCCGAGACGCGCATCACGGTTCTCGACCAGCTCGATCAGCTGGAAGAGATCGTTCTGGATGGCAGCCGTATTCCCTTCAGCGGCGGGCGGCTGGTGAATGAGCAGGATGCCATCGAGGCGATGGATGCCCTGCGGGACTCCCTCCCCTTGCAGATTTCCCAGGCGGAGGATCTGCTGCGCCAACGGGAGGGATTCATCGAGAAAGCCCGCCAACAGGCGGAGGAGATCGTGGCTCAAGCCCGGCGGGAGAGGGAACAGCTGATCCAGAGCGCCTCGGTGCGTCAGGAGGCGGAGCGTCAGGGAGCGGAATTGCGGGAGCAGGCCCGGCTGCAAGCCGAACAGCTGTTGGGCCAAGCCCGCGCCCAAGCCGCCCAGGCCGAGCAAGAGCACCACCTGCGCATGGCCCAGATGGAGCAGGCCTTCGCCGGTCGTCGTCAGCAGTTGGAGCAGGAGGCCCAGGGCCGCCGCACCCAGCTGGAAGCCGAGGCCGTGGATCGCTCCCGCCAGCTGATGGAGCAGCACGAGCGCGTGCGTCAGCAGGCCCTTCAGGAGCTGGAGGCGATCCGTCAAGAGGGCTTGCGGGTGCAGAGGGAGAGCCAGGGCGAAGCCGAGCGGCTCCACCAGGAAGCGATTCAGTTCCGCCAGCAAACCCAACAGCAATGCGATGCCCTGGTCGCGCGCACGCGACAGGAAGCGGGCACGATCCAGGATGGGGCCAACCGTTATGCCGAGCAGGTGCTCGGTGAATTGGAAAGCCGTCTCAAAGATCTCAGCCAAATCGTGCTCGGCGGCCGGCGGGAATTGATGCGTTTGCAAGGAAAGGATGGGAGCGTGCCCCCTGGCCTCCCCCCGTCGGGGCCGGCTGGTCGTCCTGAGGCCGGGCCTCCCTCCGGCGGCGCGGGCCCCAACGACATGCCCAACCGGGCACGCCAGGCCGCCAATCGGCTGCGCAAGGCGGCGGGCCGCCGGTTGGCGAGCTGAGGGTCTGGGTTGGGGGTGTGGAGATCAGAACGGCTGTCAGAGCAGAGCCTGATTCTTTATGCTCAAGCCCAGTGGTGCTCAGGTGGAGACGCCACAGATCAATCTTGAACCCCATGGCCTGAGTGGACCCCCATCGCGCGACCCCCAAGCCGAAGGTGTTCATCAGCTATGCCCACGAGGGAGATCTGCGCGAGCTCAGCCCCCGTCTTCCGCATCTGGTTGTCAGCCAGGCCGCTAAACAGCGAACATAGCCTGCAAAACACTGAGCACCTCCACCAGCGTGTTATCAGCCAAAACACCCAACCGCTTAATCAACCGATCTCTATCGACAGCCCGGAGCTGATCAATAACCACGTGACCATCTTTATCATCAAAGTGGCAGCGTACGCGAAAAGGGTAGCGATGCCCACCTGGTATCAGGGGCGCAACGATAAAAGTGCGGAGATGGGCATTCAACTCATCCGGTGAAATGACTACGCATGGCCTTGTTTTCCTAATCTCTGAGCCACGCGTTGGATTAAGGGAAACAAGATAGATATCACCCCGCGAGACAGCTTCCTCTGTCACCATGACCACTCTTCGTCGTCAAAGCGAGTGGTGGACATGTCATCGAGAAGACCATCTGGGTCGGATGCTGCCGCCGCTTCTGCCCAGCCGGCTCTTGGATGTGTCGAGGGTCGGATCGTCAATACCCCAGGAGCTGCCTCGATTTCAACATCATCAGCAAGCCCCGCAAGCTCAAGCAATGGCTTGGCGAGCCGGATGCCGCGCGAGTTCCCGATTTTGATAAGTTTCGCCCGAACCATCGCGCCCTCAAGCATGCGTGATCACATTGTAGCCACTGGGTCCTGCCGTCGGCTATTCCAACAAGGATCATGAAGGAGCGGCTCAGGTGAATGGCATTGTTAGCCGATTTCCCGCCTGCATCACAGATCACCTTGGCTTTGGCTGACGGCCAATTACTCATGCAAAGAGTGGAAGCGAAAACTGAATGCTGACTGGCTCCGATTCGCCATTTTCAAGCCGATCAGCGATAACACGAAGGGCTAAGACCTCAGCCTTTGCCATTGCATCAGCAGAGGAACTTCCATAAGCAAGGACTCCAGGCAGCTCAGGTACCGCACCGATCCAACGTCCATCATCTTCTTGTTCGCACTCCAACGTGAAATTCATGCTTTTCTCTCAGCTGACGCCACTGTAGTTAGCTCCAAGTCTAGAGCGATTCCATTTCTTCCAATCCGCCCAGCAACATTCCCTAGGATTCAGCTAACGCTTGCCATCACCTGGCCGCAAGAAGCAATGGGAAGTTTCAGAGGCTTTAGGTGGCGGCTCAGGTGGATGGCATTGTTAGCCATTTCTGGTTGGTGCGAAACGTCACCGACCTTTGTGATCCGAGAGAATGTTCTTTTCTGGCAAGACACCGCGATACAGATAACGCCCCAAGTAGACCAGCGCCGCTTCCCCTGTGCCCACGGCTTTGCAATCCACCACCCATTGGCTGGGTAGTGTGGTTTTCACTGTCCATCCCAAGCGGCGCAAGGCCTCAAACCATTTAGCCCGAAACACCTTGGCGAGATTCTCCTCTTTAAAGAGGTAGGTTCCCCTTTTTCGACGCCATTGATGACTTGATTCATTGAGCGCACCTGCAGGCACGATCAGATGCACATGGGGGTGATAACCCAGTTTCCTATTGTGAGTGTGGAGAACAGCATGGGCGCCGGTTCTTCCCTTGAGCCTGGGATCACGCCTGGCAAAAGAAGCCACTGTTTGTCAGGCGATTTTGAGCAAGAGATCATAAGCAGTCTTTTGCTTTAGCCAAAAGAGATTTCTCAGCTCAGCTGGCACCGTGAAGGTGAGCAGGAAATACCTCACTGGCAACAATTTTGCCCTCTGGCGCT
>JBEGQC010000017.1:0-52434 GCA_041181185.1 Cyanobacteriota bacterium
CGCCGAAGCGCCGGAGCGCTGTTGGAGAGTGGCTGTCATGAGAACGGAAAAGGTGTCGAGAGCCAGAACCCGGAAGGGATCTGGAGGGACGGATGGAAGGACGGAAAACCGTCAGGCCTCCGTCGCTTTGAACTGTAACGGACTGTTGCGGGTTTTGTGAAGGGGCTTCATGAAGAAAGGTTGAAAGGGGCTGCCGGTGGGGTGGGCCGTCCTCCGGGGCGGCGGGTTGTCACCTGGAGCCCAAGCGTCACTGATCCAAAGGCTTCTGATCTGATCTGAAGGTGCCGTGGCGGTGGGGGATTCAACAAAAATCCCTCGGCGTTGCGCCGAGGGAAGTGGGGAGCCCGGATGGGGCTATGGGCAGGGGCCTCAAGCCTTCACGCTTGACATGCGGCGAGAGAGCTCGTGAAGCCTGCGAATGCTTCCGAGAACAGCTGTAGCGCCGAGGAGCGGAAGGGGGCCAGGAACTTCGTCGGGGGGCTTTGGAGGGTCGCCTAAGCAGTTTCCGCCATTGATTTGTACACAGAATTTGTCAATCTTGTCACCATAAAAATCTGCTGCCCAAAGATATTGGCCGTCATAGGCCAGATCTTCATAGCGTTGATTGGCGAAAGGTGTGCAGCCAATCTCAGTGCTATCCAGCTGGTGAATGCAGAGTTGTCGTGGATTCGTAGCGTCATTGACAACGAAGACGTAGGTCCCGGCAGTGATGTCAATTCGCTCCACACCAGAGTAGCCACCGGCTCCACCCAGAAATGGATTCACATTGCTGGGAATGGAATTTGTTCCATCGGCGGTGAGGCGATAGACATTTCCAACATCTGGTGAAAACCAGATTTCTCCGCCAGGCCCAATATCTAAGCCGTCAATTAGGCTAGGCCCAGGGGCGGAGGCAGAGATGGTTGTTGTTTTGACAACAGCAGATGTGACTGGATTGAAATAAGTAACGTCCTTGCCTTCTGCTGAGACAAGTAAACCGCTGTCCCAGGCTAATGCGCTCCAGCCAAGGGGGTTGGTGGCGGTCACTCCAGTATCAACCCCAGCCAACGTCATTTGTTTGACCACTCCGTCAGTGGACTGCCACCAAATGAAGCCATCCCCGAAAGCCATGCCGAAAGGATCGGATTTTGGGAAGGTAGCCTCGAGGCCGAGAGAGACCACTGCAGCGTTGGCCGAGGAGTAGCAAGTCAGCGCACTCGCTGCTCCAATGGTTAAAGCAAAAGCAACTCTGCGGAGTTGTCTGGCTATCGCGTGGGTGAAAGGCTTGGAGTGCCCTCTAATGCTGGACTTTGCCATGATAAAGGTGAGCAACTATATCTTTATAGCTAGATATTCTGTTCGCGACCATAATTCAGGCCCATCCTTTTGATCTGCTGCGGATCTGCAGCAGATCGTTTGTTTCTCATTCGGCAGAGCCCTTGTCCCACCTGGCGTGGGGCGGAGTCAGGGGGTAATTGAGATTTGTTAAGGACCCGCTGAAGTGGTTGTCGTGGCAGAGGGCAGCTCCGTGCAAGCAGTTGTGCGTTACGGCTGCGTTCGTGTTAGGTCGCGAAGGCTCTGGTGGTCATGAGTCCTGTTGCTGTCTGGCCTGGAGGCAGTGCTGCCGCTAAGAGTGTGAAATCTCCTTTGCCTTCGCCATGGGTTTTGCCATCCATTCATCCGATTCCCCTTCGTCAACCGGAAGACGCGGGCAGAAGCTTGGCTGGGCCACGGGGCGCCTGGTTGTTCTCCTTGGCTTCCTGATGACCGGCCTGGCGGTGACAGGCTGCCAGAGAGGCCCAAGCGCCGAGAGCCAGCGGCTCGATCGGGTGGATCTGAAGCTTCAGCAGCTGGAGCAGCGCCTCAACAAGCTCTCCGTGCGCGCCGAAGATGGGGCCGACAAAGCCGGCAAGCCGCCCGCGGGCGTGATCAAATCCCTCACCCTGCGCATGGGCAGTGAAGACGATCGCCTGCGCATCTACTGGGCCGACGGCAGCAAAACCGACCTGCCCTGCACCAAGGAGCAGAGCACCTTTGTCTGCGGGTGAGGCCCGACACGCTTGCTAAGGGTGGTCGTCCCGCTGGCATCCCCTTCGGCACTCAGCCCGTCAGGGCCCGTTGGCAGATGGGCCAGGCCGGGCCTCGCGGGAGGCCAACAGATCCACCAGCGCCTCGCCCCAGCCGCTGGAAACCTCCCACACCTGCCGCTCGGTGAGGCTCATGGCAATCCCCTTCTCCTCATAGGCCGCCTCATTGATGAACACAGGCCACACCGTGGCCGGCTCCCCCGGCTTGGCTTGCCAGCGGAAGGTGGCTCCATCAAAACCCTCAAACAGGGCATCCCCAGGGCCGAGCGGCTGCCAGTCGCGATCCTGGCGGAGGCCATGCACCATGGCGCAGGCCTGCCCCCCCGCGTCGCGGGGCCGATCCAGGCTGCGCAGGTGTTTGTGCACTACCAGCTCCCGGGGCAGGCGCACGGCCCCCTGCCGGGCTTCAGCCAGCAGGGCCAGGGCGGCTTCCAGAGCCAGTTGGGTTTGGCGGCAGATGGAGGCATTCACCACCCCCTGGGGCACCGGGCCCACTTCAATGACCAACCCGCAGGGCCACTGCTCCACCAGATAGCCCCGCTGGGTTGGATCTCCCTCATGCAGATACACCGGCAACCCCAGGCGTCCCTGCAGACCCGCCGCCAGGGCCAGATCCGCCGGCCGCCGGCCGTACACCACCAGAGAGTTGCCCATGGCGGCTGTGGTGCTGTGCAAATCCAAGGCCACCGCGCAGGGGCTTTCCCCTTGGGGCCCCCAGGCAGCGAGCAGTTCCCGGGCCCGCTGCAGCTCCAGCTCCTGGTGGGCTGGATCGGCCAGGAGGGCCGGCACGAAGCTGCGGTTGAGATCCCGATCGATGTAGCGGCGGCCCGCGGCGATCGCCGCGGGATTGCCAGGGGTGAGCACCACCTCCAGGCCGGCTGAGCCAAGCGTTTTCGGCGCCTGGCGCCACCGTTCCAGAAGCTGCACGCCATTGCGTTCGTTGCCATGGGTGCCGGCCACCACCAACACCCGGCAGGCGCTCCCCTGGTTCTCCTCCCCCATCGCCGGGCCTCGCTCCTGTGGCCCAGCCTGCCGCAGAGTTGGAGCAGCCGTTGTGCCTGGATGACGCCCCCTCCCGCCTTGGTGCGCAGCGTTCGGGCCTTTTGGCACTGGCAGTGGCTCCAGCTCATGGCTGGGCTGGGCCCAGCCGATGCCCGCGGCCACTACCGGCGGCCGGAAGGGGCCTACACCAGCCTCCCGCCCGTGCCGAGTGATGCCGCTCCAGCGCAGAGCTACGGGTTGATCGTGGGGCGCAGCTGCCCCTGGGCCCATCGGGCCTGGCTGGTGTGGACCCTGCGGGGACTGGAGCCAACCGTGCGGCTGCTGATGGTGGAGCCCGATCCGGCGGCGGGCCGCTGGCGTTTTCCAGAGCCCTTCCTCGGTTGCGCCAGCCTGGCGGATCTCTACCGCCGCAGCGGCGGCAACCGCCAGGCCCGGGCCACCGTGCCCCTGCTGGTGCACCTCGCCACCGGCCAGATCCTGGTGAATGAGAGCGCCCGTGTGATCGAGCTGCTCAACCGCTGGCCCGCGGCGGCCACCGCCCCCGATCTGGAGCCGCCAGAGGCCCTTGAGGCCATCGCAGGCTGGCGGGAGCGGTTTCAAGACGCCGTGAACGACGGGGTGTATCGCTGCGGCTTTGCCCGCAGCCAGCAGGCCTATGACGCCGACCAGGCGGCGCTGTTCGCCGCCCTTGAAGAGGCGGATCAGGCCCTGCGCCTCCAGGAGCAGGCCGGCCAGCGCTGGCTCTGCACCGCTGATCTGCCCAGCCTTGCGGATGTGGTGCTGTTCCCCACCCTGATCCGCTGGGAGATGGTCTACGCCCCCCTGTTTGGCTGCAGCCAGCGACCCCTCTGGCAGCTGGCGGCCCTTTGGCGCTGGCGGAGCCGCTTTTTCGCCCTGGCGGGCGTGGCCGCCACCTGCGCTGCGGCGCAGTGGCGCCAGGATTACTTCGGCGCCCTTTTTCCCCTCCACCCCTCGGGCCTCATCCCGGCCGGGCCGGATCTGGCCACACTGGTGAACAGCGCCCCACCCACCCTTCCATGAGCAGCAGCTTTTCCGTTCCCCCCGCGCCACCGGGCGATCCCGTGTTTGAAGGCGCCTTTGGGCCCTACACCATCACCGCCGAGGATCGGCGGGAGGTGCTGGCCTACCGCCTGGCCCTCACCAGCGTTGCCGTGGCCCAGCTGGCTCTGGCGCTGCAATGGCGTCAGTGGGGCAGCCAAGGCCTGTGGCCCTGGCTGGTGGTGATGGCGGTGGGGCTGGGGTTGGCGCTGCGCTGGATCCACATTTATCTGCGCCCCCTGCATCGGGCCCTGCAGCTCTTTTGGTTGGCTGGCTGCCTGGGCTTGCTGGCCTTGGCCGTCTGGCTCACTCCCGCGGCGATGGTGGCCGAGGCTTGGACGCGTCCCCTGGCCATCCTGGCGGTGGGGCCCTTCTTCGCGGCCCTCACCGGGGTGGGGTTCAAAGAGTTTTTCTGCTTCCGCCGCCCCGAAGCCATCGGGGTGACCCTGCTGCTGCCCCTGGCTCTCCTGGGCCGGCTGACGGGACTGCTCTCGGTGTCGGCCTGCCTGTGGCTGCTCACCGTTGAGGCCGCACTCCTGTTGCTGCTTTGCCTGCGCAAATTCCCCATGGCGGCGGCGGCCGATGTGGGCGACAAGAGCGTGTTCACCCATCTGGAGCAGCTGCGGCGTGGGCTGGTTCCTCCGCAAGTGCCAGGGGCCACGCTGTGAATTGGATTCGCCTCGAGGGGGCCTGCAAGGACTTTGGCCTGCGCTCCCTCTTTCGCGATCTGGATCTCACCCTCACGGCGGGAGATCGGCTCGGCCTGATCGGCCCGAACGGCGCAGGCAAGTCGACGCTGCTGCGGGTCTTGGCGGGGGTCGAGCCCCTGCAACAGGGGCGTCGCCAGTGCCTGGCCCGGCTTGAAGTGGTGTTGTTGGATCAGGAGCCGGCCTTCGATCCAGCGGCCACCGTGCTCGATCAGGTGTTTCAGGGCGGTGGCGAGCGCATGGTGTTGCTGCGGGAGCATGAGCGGCTTGCCCTTGCCCTCAGCGCCGAACCCAACTCTTCGCTGCTCCTCTCCCGTCTGGCGGAGGTGCAGCGCCAGATGGAGGCCAAGCAGGCCTGGGATCTGGAGCGCGATTGCCACACCGTGCTCGACCGTTTGGGGATCGGCTCAAACCCTGAGGCGCTGGGGCAAACCATGGGGGCGCTGTCCGGCGGCAACCGGCGCCGGGTGGCGCTGGCCGCGGCTCTGGTGGCCCAACCGGATGTGTTGCTGCTCGATGAGCCCACCAACCACCTCGATGCCGAGGGGGTGGAGTGGCTCCAGAGCTGGCTGGATCGCTACCCCGGTGCGGTGGTGCTCGTCACCCACGATCGCTACCTGCTCGATCGGGTGACCCGCCGGATCGTGGCGGTGGAGGGGGGTGTGGCGCGCCACTATGCGGGCAACTACGCCACCTATCTCGAGCAGCGGGCCCAGGAGGAGGTGGTGGCGGCGGCCGCGGCGGCCACCTATCGCTCCACGATGCGGCGGGAGCTCGCCTGGCTGCGGCAGGGTCCCAAGGCGCGCAGCACCAAGCAAAAGGCGCGCTTGCAGCGCATCGCCGCCCTTCAGGACGCCGGCCCGACCAAGGGGCGGGCGCGGCTGGAGATGGCCGCCACGGCCCAGCGCTTGGGCAAACGGGTGATCTGCGCGGAGCAGGTGGCGGTGGCTGTGGAGGGTCGCCCCTTGCTGGCCAACTTCAGCTACGACTTCAGCCCCGAGGACCGGGTGGGCATCATCGGCCCCAACGGAGTGGGCAAATCCACCCTGCTGGAGGTGTTGGCGGGGCGCCGCCCACCCAGCGCCGGGCGGCTGGAGTTGGGGGCGACCGTGCGGTTGGCCAGCTTCGATCAACACAGTGCCGTGCTCCAGGGGGACCCGGATCGCAAAGTGATTGATGTGGTGAAGGAGGCCGCCAGCCGGGTGCAGGTGGACGGCCAGGAGCTCAGCGCCTCCCAGCTGTTGGAGCGGTTTCTCTTCCCGCCAGCCCAGCAACATCAGCCTGTGGCCAAGCTCTCCGGCGGGGAACGGCGCCGCTTGCACCTCTGCCGTCTGCTGATGGAGGCGCCCAACGTGCTCCTGCTCGACGAACCCACCAACGATCTGGATGTGGCCACCCTGTCGGTGCTGGAAGATTTTCTGGAGGATTTCCGCGGTTGCGTGGTGGTGGTCTCCCACGACCGCTGGTTTTTGGATCGCACCGTGGATCGTCTCTTTGTGCTGGCCAATGGCGAAGCGCAGCGGTTTGAGGGCAACTACAGCGCCTATTTGGAGGCACAAAAGCAGCTCCCGCTGGAGATGGCGGTCCCGAAGCCAGCCCACTCCGGCGCAGCTGCCCCTGTCCCCCCAGCTCCCCCCGAGAAGGCTGCTCTGGCGCGGCTCAGTTACAAGGAGTGCCGGGAGTTGGAGTCCCTGGAGAGAGATCTCCCCCTGTGGGAGCTGCAGCGTCGCTCTCTGGAGGAGCGGCTGGCTGGCTCGGGCAGCAGCACCTACAGCGAACTGGAGCAGCTCAGCGAGGAGCTGGCGGAGCTGGTGGAGCGGATTGAAATCGCAGAGGAGCGCTGGCTGCACCTCAGTGAGCGCCCGGCCTGACCGCCACGGCTGTGGCCTTCCCTTTGGCCGCTGGCTCGCCATTCATCAGCACGAGCGCACATGGGGCAGGCGATTGGTCGATGGGCCCCGTAAGGTAGGCGCCGTGAACTCCCGCCGGCAACAGCGGCCGTCTGTCATGAAAAGCATCGACGAGCACATCGAAAAGGACAAGGAGGATATTGAGCAGGCCAGGGCCTCAGGCGATCTCGGCAAGGTGCGTCACCTGGAAGAGGAGCTCAAGTCCTTGGAGGAGTACAAATCCCATCACCCGGAAGACAACCACGATCCCACCCCTCTGGAGGTGTTCTGCGATCTGAACCCAGAAGCGCCCGAGTGCCGCGTTTACGACGACTGAGCTGATTCCAGCTGATGCCAGATGGCCTCCAGAAGTGGCTCCAGGCCCTTGGAGGTTGCGGCAGAAATCACCAGGGGCCGCTTGGCAACCCAGCCGGCCCCTTCCCCCCAAGCTTCCACGGCTGCCACTCTCTCGGCCAACCCATCTGCCTGCAACAGATCAGACTTGTTGAGCACGACAAGCCTTGGTTTTTGGGTCAGGCCATGGCCATAGTTCAGCAATTCCCTTTCCACCACGGCCAGGTCGGCAACCACATCGTCTGAGTTGGCATCGAGCAGGTGCACCAGCAGTTTTGTGCGCTCGATGTGGCGCAGAAAGTCGTGGCCCAGCCCCGCTCCGGCGGCCGCCCCCTCAATCAGCCCGGGGATATCGGCAAACACCGTGCCATCGCCGCTGGGCCTGCGCACCACCCCCAGATTGGGCACCAACGTGGTGAAGGGATAGTCGGCAATTTTGGGCCGCGCCGCCGAGAGCACGGAAATCAGGGTGCTCTTGCCCGCATTGGGCAAGCCGATGATGCCCACCTCCGCCAGCAGCTTGAGTTCTAGAAGCAGATCCCAGGTTTCTCCTTCCTTTCCCTCGGTGTGCCGCTCTGGGGCGCGGTTGCGATTGCTCAGGAAATGGGCGTTGCCCAGCCCACCACGACCCCCCAAGGCCACCACCAGTTGATCCCCTGCCCGGGTGAGATCACCGAGCAGGATGCCCGTGCGCGCATCGCGCACCTCGGTGCCGCAGGGAACCCGCACCACCAAGGGGGGGCTGCTGGCGCCAGTGCAACGGTTGGGTCCGCCTCGGCTGCCGTCGCCGGCAGCAAAAAGGCGTTTGTAGTGAAAATCAAGCAGGGTTTGCAGATTGCTCTCGGCGATCAGCACCACATCGCCCCCCTTGCCCCCATCCCCGCCGGAGGGCCCCCCCGCCGGCACGTATTTTTCCCGACGGAAGGCCGTGATCCCGTCCCCACCGTGGCCGCCGCGCACCGTGATGCGGGCCTGATCGATGAACTGCATTGCATCAACCTTAGGATCCGCCCGTCGCAGCGATCGGTTGGCTGAGGTTCGGTTTGAGCAGGTGAGCAAGACCTACCCGCCCAGGCGGGGTGGAGAGCCTGTGACTGTGCTGCATCAGCTGGATCTGGCGATTGCTGACGGAGAGTTTTTGGTGTTGGTGGGGCCCTCCGGCTGCGGCAAGAGCACCCTGTTGCGCTTGTTGGCGGGGCTGGATGGGCCCACCCGCGGCGAGATCTATGTGGGGGATCAGCCGGTGAGTGGCCTTCGGCCTTCCCAGAGAAATCTGGCGATGGTGTTTCAGAGCTACGCGCTCTACCCCCACCTCACGGTGGCCGGCAATCTTGGTTTTGGCTTGCGCCGCCGCCAGCGCCGCTCCTTTCCTCAACAGGTGCAAGACGGCCTCCACCGCCTCAGCCGCCCCTGGCCCCCTTCGTTGCGGATCCCTTCGGCGCGGGAGGCGCGGATTGATGCACGGATCGCCCAGGTGGCCAAGATGCTTGAGCTGGAGCCGCTGCTCGAACGGTTGCCGAAGGAGCTCTCCGGTGGGCAGAAGCAGCGGGTGGCCCTGGGCCGCGCGATTGCGCGCCAACCCGACGTGTTTCTGATGGATGAACCCCTCAGCAATCTGGATGCCAAGTTGCGCACGGGCACCCGCACCCAGATCGTGGAGCTGCAGCGCCAGCTGGGCACCACCACGATCTACGTCACCCACGACCAGGTGGAGGCGATGACCATGGGTCATCGCATCGCCGTGCTCCACCAGGGCCGTTTGCAGCAATTGGGCACGCCATTGGAGCTCTATCGCCAGCCAGCCAATCTCTTTGTGGCCCAATTCATCGGCAGCCCCCCCATGAACCTGTTGCCTGTGGAGGTGGCGGCTGGAGGGATGTTGCAAGTGGCTGGCAAGAGGTTTGCGGTGCCCAGCGCCTTGGAGGCTCTGCTGGTGGGCCGCCAGGGCCAGCGGCTCACGGGAGGCTTGCGGCCGGAGCACCTGCGCCTCGCCCCTGCGGCCAACCGCAACCTGGCGGCGGAGGTGAGCCATGTGGAGGCCTTGGGCAATGAACAGCTGCTCACCTGTCGCCTGCTGGAGGGCAGCCAGCTGGTGCATGTGCGCACGGCCGCAGAGCAGGAAGCCCGGGTGGGGGAGACCGTGCATCTGGAGGTGGAGCAGGCGGGTTGGCGGCTGTTTGACCAGGCCGGAGACGCCCTGCTCCCCCTGCGCCCGCCGGAGCCCGAGGAACTGCCTGGCCGGCGGGAGCCCCAGTTGCCGCGGCTGGGGTGAGGCCCCCTGGCTGATCCTGGCCTCACCTGCGCTGCCCCAGACGCTGACGGGGCTCAGGCGGGGGAGAGCACCAGTCTGGAGCTGGCGGGTTTGACATGGATCACCGCATCGCAATGCTCCTGGCGGCTGGGGGTGAGCACGGTGTCCACATGCCACCACTCCACCTGCACGCGCTCGGGAGTGACATCGACGATGTTGTAGCCATGGCCATCGAGATTCACGTATTTCACGTGGTTGAGGTGCTGTTTGAGTTCTGCTTCGTAGGCCAGCGATTGGGTGCGGGGCGGCCACTTCATCTTGTCGTCGAAGTTTTGGGCCGTGATGCTGGTGTTCACGAATTCCACGGCGATCGGCTCGGCCTCCAGGTCGTAGGGATCCTTGCGGAGTTCGAGGGCCATGCTCACGTGGATGTCGCCGCTGAGCACGACAAAATTGCCGGGATGGTTCTGGAAGTAGCTGTAGATCATCTCCCGCTCCGCCGGGTAGCCATCCCACTGGTCGAAGTCGGGCCCATCGCCTTGGCTGTTCACCAACTTGGTTTTTTTCAGCGCCGTGAGCACCGTTTCCGGCAGGCCGGGTTTCCAGGTGGTGGCCATCACCGAAGGATTGCCGATCAGCTGCCACTGGGCCTGGCTGTGATCCAGGGCATCGAAAAGCCACTGGCGTTGGCGCAGGCCCAGGGCGGTGCGCTCGGGGCTGGCCATCTCGGGCCCGGGCACCGGCAGATCGCGGTAGATGCGGGTGGCGTTGAGGTGCAGATCGGCCAGCTTGCCGAAGTGGAGGCTGCGATAGATGCGCCAGGGATCGGCCGGATCCACCGGCCGCACCGGCAGCCATTCGGAGCGGGCTTGCAGAGCGGCATTCACCCGATCCACCCAGGGGCCATCGCGCTCCTCCCTGTGTTCATCGGCGCCGCCACGCCAGGCGCCATCGGCGAATTCGTGGTCATCCACCGTGGCGATCAGGGGCAGGGCGGCGTGCATGGCCTGCACATCGGGATCGCGGTGGTATTGGTTGTAGCGGCAGCGGTAATCCGCCAGGGTTTTGCACTCATGCAGCGGCTCAAACGGCCGGCCGATGTCGGGCCCGGGAGTTTGGCCGGCGGGCGGGGTGTTGGAGGCTTCGTAGATGTAATCGCCCAGGTGCAGCAGAAACTGCAGATCGTTGCGGGCGGCCAGGGCGGCGTAGGCATTGAAGAAGCCCGCGTTGAACTTGCAGCACGACACCTGGGCAAAGCGCAGATGGCTCACGCCGGCTCCGGGCAGGGTGCGGGTGCGGCCGGTGGGGGAGGTTTGGCCCTGGGCGTGGAAGCGAAAGAAGTAGCGCGTGTCTGGCGTTAGGCCGGTGGGATCGGCATGCACCGTGTGATCAGCGCTGGCGTTGGCTTCCACCTCCCCTGTGGCCACGATGGCGTTGAAGCCAGGATCCGTGGCCACTTCATAAGTCACGGGCACGGCGGCCTCCGGGGTGGTGAGCCGGGTCCAGAGGATCACCCGATCTTCGAGGGGATCGCCACTGGCGACGCCGTGTTGGAAGAGGGGGGAGGGGGCCTGGCTCATGGCTGGGGTGGGCGTACACCAGGATGGCCACGCGGGGGGGAAATGGGTTTTTGGGGGGGCTTGATCCAGAGGGTCTCTTGCTGGGGAGCTCAGTGGATCGGCGGGCCCCGCCTTGGACGGCATCGCCAGATGGGGGCCAAGCGCCACAATCAAGGAATGAACCGTTTCGCATGAATCGTTCCGCCGACTGGCTGCATCAAGCCCGGGCCGATCTGGAGCTGGCGGGGGTGAGCGCCGCCGCTGGGCATCACGAGTGGGCCTGTTTTGCTTGCCATCAGGCCGTGGAGAAGGCCTTCAAGGGCCTGCACCTGCACCACGGCCAGCAAGTGTGGGGCCATGGCCTGGGCCGGTCGTTTCGGGATCTGCCGTCTCCAGTCGCCACCGCCTTGGCCGCCGCCGTGAGCGATCTCGAAGATCGCCTGCGGATCCTCGATGCCCTCTACATCCCCACCCGCTACCCCGATAGCCTGCCGGATGGGGCCCCAACCGACCACTTCGGACGGCTCCAGAGCGACGACGCCCTGCGCCATGCCCGTTCGATCCTTGACGCAATCGCTGCTGCGCTGGCCTGAGCCTGAGCAGGTGCTCCGCCAGGTGGCCGATTGGGCTGAGCGCCTCGCTGGCGATCACCTTGGTCTGCAGCGGGTGGGCGTGTTTGGCAGCTACGGCCGCGGCGATGCCGGCGTGGGCAGCGACCTTGACCTGCTGCTGATCGATGGGCGGGCCAGCGGCCCCCAGCGGGGGCGCCTGCTCCACTGGCCCCTGGAGGAGCTGCCTCTGAGCTGCGATGCCCTGGTGCTCACCCCAGCGGAACACGCCGATCTGCTGGCTGGGGGCTCGGCCATGGCGCAGGCTCTGCAGCGCGACTGCCGCTGGCTCTGGGGGCGGGGGGCTCCTCTCTCCTGAGCCAGCGCCATTGACTCTGAGGCTGAACGCGCTTGCTCTCTCTCGCCCACCCAGTGCACCGTGCTGTTTTGTGGGCTGGCTTCACCGGCACGGGAGGGGTTCACCGCCTCTCACTTCACCCACACCACGCTGCATCCCTGGCCCCCATCGCCCTGCTCGGCGTCGCTCACCCGCTCCACATAGGGCACCGTTTCCAGCCAGGCCCGCAGGCCCCGCTTGAGCTTGCCGGTGCCGATGCCGTGGATCACCCACAGCGGCCCATTGGCGCCCCGCAGCCGCTCCTCCACCGCCGCCTCCGCTTCGTGCACCCGCAGGCCGCGCACATCCACCGTGTTGCGTTCGGTGCGCACCTCGGGGCCGCGGCTGGCGGGGTTGCGGCGGCTGCGGACGGCCACCACCGGCTGGCGCGGCTCCGGCGGGGTGGGCTTCTCGCCGTGCAAGCCCTCGATGGCGGCGAGTTCGAGGGTGAGGCGCATCACGCCGCAGCGCACGGTGAGCTCCCGGCCGTCGTCGGCGAGGGCGAGCACTTCGCCGGCCTTCCCCAAAGACAGCACCCGCACCCGCTCGCCCACCTTCGGCAGCCAGCCCTGGTGTTCCCGCCGCTCCGGGGTGGGCCGGTGGGCCTCCTCCAGCTTCCGCAGCCGTTGGCCCACCTGCCGGGCCGCTTCTCCCGCCTCGGTGGGCTGGGCCCGCCCCGCCTGGCGCAGCCGGCGGATCAGCCGGCGCACCTCCCCTTGGCCGGCGCGGATCGAGCGCTCCAGCTCCTGGCGCCGTTGCTCCTGCAGTTCGGCGCTTTGCTCTTTTTGCTGCTGCCAGCGCTCGAGCAGTTCCTCGTGCAGGAGTTCGGTGCGGGCAAGCAGGGCCGCGGCCTCCTCCGCCGCCTCCTGCTGGCGCTGGCGCTGGCTCTCCAGGCCGGCGATCACGGCGTTCACATCCCCCTCGCCCCGGGGGGCGAGCAGGACCTCGGCCTCTTGGAGCACGGCGGGCTCCAGGCCCAGTCGGGCAGCGATGGCCAGGGCGTTGCTGCGGCCGGGGATCCCCCACTGCAGGTGGTAGGTGGGAGAGAGGGTGTCGACGTCGAAGGCCACTGATGCGTTTTCGAAGCGGGGATCGGCGTATTTGAGGGCCTTGAGCTCGCCGAAGTGGGTTGTGGCGATGGTGAGGTGAGCCCGCTCGGCGAGCTGGCGCAGCAGGGCGATGGCCAGGGCGGTGCCCTCCGTGGGGTCGGTGCCAGCGCCCACCTCGTCGAGCAGCACCAGGGAGGCGCCAGGCGCGGGGCTGAGAAAAACTTCCTGGCTTCCCTGTTCCCTGGCAAGGGCCTCCAGGATCCGGGCGATGCGGCGGATGTGGCCGCTGAAGGTGGAGAGGTTTTGCTGCAGCGACTGCTCATCGCCGATGTCGGCCAACACCCGGGCGCACCAGGGCAGCCGCGGCGATCCGCTGCAGGGCAGAAACAGCCCGGCCCTGGCCATCAGGGCCGCCAGCCCCACCGCCTTGAGCGTCACCGTCTTGCCGCCGGTGTTGGGGCCCGTGATCGCCACCACCCGCACGGGCTCGGCCACCCGCACGCTCACCGGCACCACCGGCTGCCCTTCGTCCCTGCGCTCCTGCCAGAGCAGCAGAGGGTGGCGCAGGCTCTCCAGGGTCCAGGGGGCCAGCGGATCGGTGGCCAGCTCCGGCCGCACCGCCCCCAGCCAGGCCCCGTAGCGCGCCCGGGCCAGGGCCGCCTCCAGGCGCAGCAACACTGTCTGCAAATGATGCAATGCCTCGGCCTGCTCCCCCACAAGGGCGCTGAGCTCCGCCAACACAGCCAGCTCCAGCTCCCGCTCCTGGCCCTCCAGCTCCCGGATGCGGTTGCCGAGGGGGATCACCGACTGGGGCTCCAGAAACACCGTGCTGCCGGAGGCGGAGCTGTCGTGCACAAGGCCCGCCAGCTGGCTGGCCGCGGCGGCCTTCACCGCCAGCACGGGGCGGCCGTTGCGCTCGGCGATCACCGTGTCTTGCAGCGAGGGGGCCCAACGGCGCAGCAGCTCCTGCAGCCGCTCCCGCCGCTCCGCCCGCACGCCCGCCAGCTGGCGGCGCAGCCCCTGCAGAGCTGGGTTGGCCCGATCCGCCACCCGACCGCCCTCCTCCAGGCAAAACTGCAGCCGCTGCTCCAGTTCGGGGAAGGTGCGCAGATCGTCCACCAGGGCGGTGGTGACCGGGCGCAGGACGGGCTCATCGATCTGGCGCCGCAACCGCCGCGCCGCAGCGAGGGTGGTGGCCACCGCCAGCAGGTCCTCGCCCCCCGCGGTGCCCCCCTTGGCGCAGAGCGCCACGGTGTGGCCGAGGTCGGCCACCCCTTGGAAAGTCAGCCCCCCCTCCAGCAGTCCATCCAGGGCGAGGAGTTCGCTGGTTTCGGCCAGCAGCTCCTGGCTTTCGGCGGCGGAGCCTCCCAGGGGCAGGGCTTGGCAGTGGCGTTTGCCGGCGGCCGTGGCCGCGAAGCTGGCCACCTGGCCGCACAGGCGGGGCCATTCGAGCAGCTCCAGCGCCTCCGCTTGAATGCCGTCCCTCACGCCGGGCCGCTGGGATAGGTGAGGGGAATGGGGGCGGCGCCCACGTTGGAGGGGAGCCCCTCAGCCGGCTCGTAGAGCAGCTCCAGCCAGTTGCCTTCCGGGTCTTGCATGTAGAAGGAGGCGGTGCCATCCCGGTGGTCGTGCACGGGGCCGCAGCTGTGGCCTTGCTCCACCAATTGGTCGCGCACCTGATCCACCTGGGCGCGGTGTTGGAAGTGGAAGGCGAAGTGGGGGCCGGCCGCTTTGTAGGCGGGACTGAGCAGGGCGATGCCCTCACCGGTTTGGGGCCACTGCAGGTAACACCAGTCGTCGGCCTGCCAGGTGAGGCGCAGGCCGAGGGTGGTGTAGAAGGCCTTGGCCCGCTCCATGTCCTGCACCCGCAGGGCCACATGGCCGAGGCGATGAACGGCGGCCGGCGCCATGGCGGAGGAGATTGCTGTTGCCATTCTCCCGCAAGGGGCTGGCGGCCGCGCCCCTGACTCTGCAGGAGTGGATCCAAGAGCGCCGCGAGGTTGAAACGATGACCTTGACGGACCCCCAACAACAGCGCTGGCGTCAGCTCTGGACCCGCGAAGCCGAAGCGCTTGAACGGCGACGTCAGCAGCTTCTGTTGGTGGCCGAAGCCGTGGCGAAGGAGCAGCGCATGCTCTCGCTCGGAGTGGCGGTTTGGCTCTTTGGCTCGTTGCTCGGGTTGGCCTGCCACAAAGGCTCGGATCTGATGCCGCTGACCTGGATCCCGATCTGGTGTGGCACCGGCTGGAGGGAGCCGCCAGGGCTTTGTCCTGTCGTCAGCCGGAGTCCGGCCACGGGGGACCCTGGCCCGAAACGGGCACCCCGCCTACGCTTTTCCCATGAGCTCCGTTCTCCCCGCAGGCTTGGAGGCATCGCCCGCCGGGCGCCCCTCCAGCCGGCTGGAGCTTGGTCCCGGGCTGGACGAGCCCCGGATCGGGGCCGCGCTCGCTGAGTTGGCCCACGACCCGGAGCAGCCCGCCCTGGTGCTGTTTGGCTCCCGCGCCCGCGGCGAGGCCCGCCCCGGCTCCGATCTCGACCTGCTGCTGCTCGTCGCTGGCCCGCTACCTTTGGAGCGGGAACGGGCCCTGCGCGCCCGTGCCCGGGGCCTGCTGCTGCCCCTCCTGCCCGTCGACCTAGATCTGTTGATCACCGATGCCGCCACAGCAGCCCACTGGGCGGGATCCCGCTGGCATGTGCTCGGCCACATCCACCGCGAGGGGAGGACCCTCCATGCCCCCTGAGGAGGATGCCCGCGCCATCCTGCGGCTAGCCCTGCGCCACGAAAGCTCCCTCGCCGCCAGTCTCGATCCGGGGTTCGCCCAGGAAAACTGGGGCTTTCTCGCCCAGCAGTGCGTGGAAAACCTGCTCAAGGGCTACATCGTGCTGGCCGATGGGCAGCCACCCCTCAGCCACGATCTGGGCCGCCTCCAGCTGCTGGCCGGTTTGTCTCTACCCGAAGAGCTGCTTCAACTGGGGGAGTTTGCCGTCAAGGCCCGCTACACGCCCGAAGACACGCCGCTGCCCGCTTCCCGCGAGCGCCTCCTCGCCCAGATCCGCCAGCTGCGGGAGGAGCTGGAGCGTCGGATTCAAGGGGCCTGATCGCCTGGTCGTCGCTTTGGCAGTCGGTCGCGACTGTCCAGGCTTGGGCGTCAGGCCGCCCAGATCGCCTCCAGATCGATCGACAGCCCCGGGAACCACGGTTCAGCGGAGAGGAGCGAAGCCGGCGCGAGCCGCGACGGAATCTCAGCACCCGCCTGCCAAGGACCCCAGACCTCCACGGCCCGCTCCTGGGGAATCAGCAGCCAGCCCAAGCGAGCGCCGTTGCGCTGGTAAGCGGCCATCTTTCGGCGCAGGGCCGTCAAGCCTCGGGGACCCTCATCACTCGGACTGGCCAGCTCCACCACCAGGTCGGGACAAAGGGGGGCAAACCCGCGGCGCTCCTCGGTGCTGAGGGCCTGCCAGCGCTCCTGCGTCACCAGGGAGGCGTCGGGGCTAAACACGGAGTTGTCTGGCAGGCGGAAGCCACCCGAACTGTCAAACAGCTTGAGGGGCAGTCCGCTGGCCTGCACGGCCTGGCCAAGAGCGACAAGAAGGGCTCCGTTGCGCCCGCTTGTCTCACTGCCGGTTGGGGTCATGGGAATGAGGGCGCCGTCGGGGGCCAGCTCGAGCACCGCATCCGGATTGGCGGCGCACACCTCGGCAAACTCCTCAGGGGTGAGGCGCAGGGTGCCGGTGAGGGCGAGGGGCAGCGTGAGGGCATCGGGAAGGCCCGCTGCATCGTTCAGCTCCCGCGGGCTGGACGGGGCAAGCATGGACGATCAAAATCGAATGCCACCAGCGTAGGTGGAACAGACTGGCTGGACTGCCGGCTGGGCGCGGCCCCCTCACCCTTGCCGCAACCAGGCCGCCGCTTCTGTGGCGTGATACGTGAGGATCAAATCCGCCCCAGCCCGCTTGAAGCAGAGCAGGGTTTCCAGCACCACGGCCCGCTCATCGATCCAGCCCCGCTCGGCGGCCGCCTTCACCATGGCGTATTCGCCGCTCACGTTGTATGCGGCGATCGGCTGGTCGCTTTCCTGGCGCAGGCGATAGATCACATCCAGATAGGCCAGCCCTGGCTTCACCATCAAGATGTCGGCCCCCTCGCCCTCATCGAGCTCCGCTTCAATCAGGGCTTCGCGGCCGTTGGCCGGATCCATTTGATAGGTACTCTTGTCTTTGGGGATGGGCTTGCCGCTCGAGGGCCGGGGGGCGGAATCGAGGGCTTCGCGAAAGGGGCCGTAGTAAGCGGAGGCGTATTTGGCGGTGTAGCTGATGATGCCTACATCAGTAAATCCCTCCACATCTAGGGATTCACGGATCGCGCTCACCCGGCCATCCATCATGTCGCTGGGGCCAATCAGATCGGCGCCCGCCCTGGCCTGGGCCACCGCTTGGCGGCAAAGAATCTCGACGGTTTCGTCATTGAGCACCACCCCCTCGGCCGAAACGATGCCGTCGTGGCCGTCGCAGGAGTAAGGATCGAGGGCCACATCGGTCATGATTGCCATGCCGGGGTGGGTTTCCTTCAGGCGGCGGATGGCGCGAGGGATCAGGCCGTGCTCGTTGAAGCACTCGGCGCCGTCTTCCGTTTTGAGGCCATCGGCCACCTTGGGGAAGAGCACCACGCAGCGGATACCCAGGTCCCAGGCCCGACCCACCTCCTCCACAAGCCCATCCAGGCTCCAGCGGAAAGCACCGGGCATGGCCCCGATGGGTTCATTGCCCGCGCCTTCATGCACAAAGAGGGGGTAGATGAAATCGGTGGGGGAGAGATGGTGCTCGCGCACAAGGGCCCTCAGGGCCGGTGTGCGCCGCAGCCGGCGGGGGCGGTAAGTGAGCTCCATGCAGGGGCGAGGTTTGGGCGGATCCTACGGACTGCCGCTTCCTGAGCCTGGGCCGGGCGCCGGCCTACAGCCTTGCTGAGGCCAGCCAGCCCTGGCGAGGATCACTGCTGCGGCTGCGGCGCAATTCCTCTAGCAATTCCTTCTCACGAGCGCTCAGGGTGTCTGGTAGCCGCAGCACGGGGGTGAGCAGCAGATCGCCCCGCCCCCCCGCCGCCGTGGGCCAGCCTTTGCCCTTGAGGCGGAGGCTGCGCCCCAGGCTCATGCCAGGAGGCACCTGCACCGTGGCCGTTCCATCGGGGGTGGCCACCTCCAACTGGCCCCCCAGGGCCAATTCATCCAGGCTGAGGGGCAATTCGGCCCGGAGCTGCTCGCCATCGAGCCGCCAAACCGGATGGGGCTGCAGCTCGATTTGCAGGTAAAGATCCCCGCGGCGGCCAGTGCCGGGTTGAAGGTTGCCCTTGCCCTTGAGCCTGAGCCGGCCACCGGGCTTGATTCCCGCTGGAATCCGCACCTGCACACGCTCATCGTTCACCGCCAGGGTGCGCTCGCAGCCGCGGAAGGCATCGCCGTAGGAGAGGCTGAGGGTGGCCTCTGCGTCCAGGTTCACGGGGGTGGAACGCCCGGCACCAGGGAAGCCGGTGCCGAAGCCCCCTGGAAATCCCCCACCACCGGGGAACCCCCCGCCGCTTGCTCCGCCAAAGCGGCCCAGGAGATCATTGATGAAGTCGTCAAAATTGCCATAGCGGCCGAAATCCACGTCAAATCCACCACCGCCACTGCCGCCACCCATCTGGCTCCAGTACTGGCCGAACTGTTCGTAGCGCCGCCGCTTGTCGGGATCGGAGAGCACCTCATAGGCCTCGCTGATCTCCTTGAAGCGGGCTTCGGCGCCTTTGTCGCCGGGGTTCACATCCGGATGATGTTGGCGGGCCAGCTTGCGAAAGGCCCGTTTGATCGTTTCAGCGTCCGCACCCCGCTCTACCCCCAGCACCTTGAAGTAATCGCGATAGCCGTTGGCAGTCATGGTTTCAGGCTCCTTCGGCCATTCTCTCAGCCCGCATCGGGGAGCAGAAGCCATCGCATGGGGGGAAGGCCGTACGTCGGGTCGCTGCACTTAGGCTGATTTTTGATGCCTTGCCCATTCCTGTCTCCATGGTTGTTCGCCGCACCTCGTCATTGGGCCTTGCTCTTCTGGGATCGCTGGTTTGGGGATTCGGCGTCGGCGTGGTTCCCACCCTTGCCGCCCCTGTCTCCTCAGCCCCCCCCAGCACCACGGCCAGCTTTGGCGAGGCCATGGAGCCCTCCACGGCCGATCAGCTGGCCCTGGTGGAGCACCTGCGGCGGGTGGGGGTGGTGTTTTACGGAGCGTGGTGGTGCCCGGCCTGCTTCAAGCAAAAAAATCTCTTCGGCCAGCAAGCGGGCAACCAGCTGCCCTATGTGGAATGCGACAAGACGGACGAACAGCGTCAGCTCTGCCAACAGGCCAGCATCGGGGCTTATCCCACCTGGGTGATGGGAAAGGAAAGACTTGAGGGAGTGCAAACCCTGGAGCGCTTGAGCCAATGGAGTGGCTTTTCACGCCGCCTTGCGCCAGCGGCCTCTCAAGCTGTGAGCAACTAGGCCTGTCCCAAGATGTCAAGACTGTGATGGCAATCACTCTTGCGAGCGATGCGGGAGAGCATTGTTGAGGAGCTGATCAACAGGTGCTCCATGCAGAAATCTGCGACCGGAGTGGATGTGCTCTCCTTGCTCACATCACCGTTGCAAGACCTTCCCGCCTCCCTGGTGATCACGCTGGTGGCGACTACCCTGATGCTCACCACCCTCACAACCCTTTGGCTCAATCAGTCTCCAGCTCCCCTTGAGCAGAGCATCGCTCGCTCAGAGGTGGCTCACTGAAGCTGACCTGTTCATCAGGTTTGCCCATCGCCTACCGCTGCCAGCATTGATCTTGCATGGCTTGATCGCATGCCCTAGGCAAAATGTTTGAACGCTGGGAAGACCCCTGTGGTGTTGGAGGTGGTGGCTGCCTTGGTCGTGGATCTCTCTGAACAGCGGCTATTGGCTTTCGACCCAGCCGGGGATCTGATCTATGCCGCTCTGGTCTCCACAGGCCGTGCAGAGACACCCACGCCGACGGGGTCGTTCCTTGTGGATCGCAAGTACGAAGAAACCTCCATGGTGGGCCGGGGTTACCGCGTGCCGCTCGTGAGGAATGTGATGTGTTTGGCGGGTGGGGGGTTGGCTCCAGATCAAGTGTGCGTGCACCCGGCCCCGTGGCAGGAGAGTGCCCAGGAGCGGTTCGGGGTGCCGCGCAGCCATGGCTGCATACGCACCAGCTCGGCCACGGCCCGCTGGTTGTTTTCGCGCACCCCGCTGGGCACACCGGTGACGGTGCGCCCATGATCGACGACAGGCTGCCGGCTCAACCTTGCTGCTGAAGATTCAGCGAGGTGGTGAGGCCGACCTGTTGAAGCCGACGGTTGAGGTGATGGGCCGCGCTTGGATGGCCGCGAAACACGATGGCGCTGCCCGTGCGCTGCAGCAGGGAATCCAGCCCTTTGGCCTCGCTGGCGGAGAGGGTCTCGATGGCTTCCTGCAACTTTTGGAGCACAGGGCGAAGGTCGTTCAAGATCGAAATGGTGGCCAGCGGCTCAAGGGGAGCACGCTCTTGCACCAGAGGAGGAAGAAGGAAAGCGCGAGCCATGGAGCTTGCGAAGGATTGCTCATCACCCTATGGGGCGCCGGCACCAGGGGGCAGGGGGGGGAGCCCACTGCGGCCCGCTCTTGACAGCCTGCGCGGGTAGGACGCTCTGCAGGGGGTCAGCGCGTCTTGGCTTGCCCCTGTCCTGCCGTCAATAGATCCTGGAGGCCGATCACCTCCAGAGTTGATCCACGTTGCAGCAAAAAGGTGGGGGTGCCTTGAAGGTTGAGGCGTTCGGCCAACGCAAGATCTTGGTTGATGGCACGCAGGGAAGCATCACCGCTGCGATCCCGGGCAAACAGTTGCAGATTCAGGCCCAGGGTTTTGGCGATTTCGCTGTACAGGTCTTCTCCAAGTCTTGATTGGTTTTGAAACAGCGCATCGTGGTATTGCCAAAATTTGCCCTGGCGACCAGCGGCCCAGGCAGCTCTGGCGGCGGGCAGCGCTTGCGGATGCATCTGGCTCAGCGGGAAGTGTTTGTAGACAACCTGGATGCGGTTCCCCTGCTGCGCCAGAAGCGCTTTCAACCTGCGATGGGCCTCGGCGCAATAGGGGCATTGAAAGTCTGAAAACTCCACCAGCAGGGTGTCTGCTTCGCTGCCTCCACGCCTGGGAGATTCGCCAATGATTTGGGCAGGCACAGGAAAAAGGGATCGGAGCAGTGCAGCCTGCTTCTCGCGTGCCTCGTCTTGCCGTTGCTGCTCGTAGCGATCGAGGGCCTCCAGAATGGCCGCCGGGTGGTTGCGGATCACCTCCAGCACCCGTTCCTCAAACCCTTTCTCCACAGAGCTGGTTTGGGCCGCCAGCGCTGGGGCAGGGAGCTGAAGGAGGAAGGGAAGGCTGACCAGGCCGCACCACATCAGAACCCCCCACCGTTGAAGGCGAAGCGGCTTCCTGCCGGGAGTGTGGCTCGGAGGGACTGGTATCAAGGCAGAGCGATCAAGGCACACAAACCTATGGCAGCTCCGCTGTCTTCAGGGGACCGCTGGTGACCAGCCTCGCAGGGAGTGCCGCCCGATGATCCAAGCGTCGATCGGTTGGCCGGCCAAAATGTGTTCCCTCACGATGCGCTCCACCCGTTCAGGGGTGACGCCCCCGTAGAGGATGCCCTCCGGCCAGATCAGCAGGATCGGCCCCTCCTGGCACACCCTCAGGCAATCGGCCTTCGTGCGCAGCACCACCCCTTGTGGTCGGGCAGGATCCTCCAGGCCCAAGCTGCGCACCAACCCCTTCAGCCGCTCCCAGGTGGCCGCACCCAGGGCTGGATCACAGCACAAGGCCTTCTGGGGAGTGGCACACAGCAGCAGATGGTGGGCAATGGTGGTCATGGTGAGTGTGGCTGGCTCCGGGGATCAGCCCATCAGCAGCGGTTGGCCGTGACGACGGGCCGCAGCTTCCAGAGCCGCCTGACGGGCCCAGGCATCCACCGCCAGCACATCCTCCAGGCTGGGTTGGGCCTGCAGATCCCTCTGGTGTTGCTCGCACACCGTTTCGATCAGCCAGGGGATCGCCAAAAAGGGGATCTGCTCTTCCAGAAACAGCGCCACCGCCTGTTCATTGGCAGCGTTCATCACCGCAGGCATCGTGCCCCCCGCCCGGCCTGCGGCGTAGGCCAGCCCCATGCAGGGGTAGCGCACAGGATCGGGCTGCTGGAACGTGAGGGTGCCAATGGCGGCTAGATCCAACCGGCGCCAGGGCGTCTCCATGCGCTCTGGCCAGCTCAGGCAGCAAAGGATCGGCAGCTTCATATCGGGCCAGCCCAGCTGAGCCAAAACAGACGTGTCTGCCAGCTCCACCAGGGAGTGGATGATGCTCTGGGGATGGATCACGATCTCAATGGCGTCGTAGGCCATTCCGAAGAGGTAGTGGGCTTCAATCACCTCCAGGCCCTTGTTCATCAAGGTGGCGGAATCCACGGTGATCTTGCGCCCCATCACCCAGTTGGGATGGCTTGTGGCATCGGCCACCGTCACCTTGGTGAAGTCGGCCGGATCCCAGTCGCGGAAGGCACCTCCCGAGGCCGTGAGCAGAATCCGCTTCAGCCCGGGCGGCGGCTGGCCTGTGGACAGACGCGCCTGCTCCGGCCAGGGGATTCCTTGCAGGCACTGGAAAATCGCGGAATGCTCCGAATCGGCCGGCAGCAGGCGCGCCCCACTGGCGCGCAGTTCTGGGAGCACCACGGGCCCGGCGGCGATGAGCGTCTCCTTGTTGGCCAGGGCCACATCCTTGCCGGCCCGAATGGCCGCCAGGGTGGGCAACAAGCCCGCACAACCCACAATCCCGGCCACCACCAGATCGGCGCTGGCCCAGGCCGCCGCTGCGCAGAGGCCCTCCTGACCGCCAAGAATCTCGGGCAGGGGAGAGGGGCGCAGCGCTGGCTCCAACCCGGCAAGGCGCTGCTTCAGGGTGCACACGTCCTCTGGATTGGCCAGAGCGACTGCCGCCGGGCGGTGCCGCAGGATCTGCTCGATCAGCAGATCCAGATTCCGATTGGCGGTGAGGGCCACCACCCGGAAGCGATCGGGGAAGGCCTCGACAATCTCCAGGGTTTGGGTGCCGATGGAACCCGTGGAGCCGAGCACGCTGATGGCCTTCATGAACCCTCTTCGGCACGGATGGCCCCCAGTCTCCCACTGCCTCCAGCCGGCACGCTTCGCCGGTGTGAGGGGTGGCGCAGTTGACTGGGCCCAACGAACGACCTCCCATGGCCTGGATGCAACGCTGGAATTTCATTGCACGCGCCCGCCTGGAGCGAGAGCTCTGGGACGCCTTTGAACGGGGGGAGGACCCTGAGGCGCTGGTGGCCCAGGCCCTTCAGGAGAGCCAGAGCGGGGATGACAACCAACGCTTCCGCCTGGAGGTGTGGCAGAGCACCCTGACGCGGATTCGAAAAATCGAAGCGCTCATGCGCGATCGGCAGCCACCAGCAGGGCCACCACCAAGCTCGTCGCCAGTCCCCCCCCCGCCCTCAGCAGATCCAGAGTGAGGTCTTGCAGGATCGCCGGGGTCGGGCGCCCCAACCCCCGCAGGCCCAATCCCACTTCGCGCCCCGCCAGCAGGCCGAGAAAGAGCCACGAGGTGCTCATCGGCAGGCGATCGCCACCGAGGAAGGCCAGCAGGAGCAGGCCGTAGAGCAGGCTGATCACGGTGGTGGATCGGGGATCGGCGCTCTGCCACTTGCTGCGCAGCCGTCCCTGGATGGGCCCACCCCCAAGGATCACGATCAGGGCCACCGCCCCGCAGAGCACGATCAGGCTCACCATCAGCTCGGCAAGGCTCAGGCGGCGTGGCAGGTAGACGTAGATATTTGCCAGATCCTGCACCAGCCACTGGCTCCAGAGCGCCGCGGTGGCGAGCCATTGCAGCGCTGGCCAAGGCAGCGAGGAGGAGGGGCGCTCCTCTCCCTGCGGGCGCGCTCCCTCCAACCAAGGCGCCAGAGTGCCGTACACCAGCGCAGCCCCCAGAAACGCCAGCCCATAGCCAGCCAGAGATTTCCTCAGCATCCCGCCGAGATGCATTGGCGCCACAGCCGTGAGCACCAGAAACGAGGTGCTCACCGGCAGGCCGAAGCGGGTCAGCGCCAGGAGAGCGAGCAAGGGCAGCAGATCTTTCCAGCGCCAGGGGTTGGGCAGGGGAAAGTGCTCCAGCCTTCCCCAGGCTGGATCGCCTGCGCCAGCCATCCAGCTCAGCAGCAGCACCCCACAGAGCAGGCCCGCCAAGAACAGCCCCGGCCAGAGCCGCTGGCTGCCCCGAGGTTGACTGGCCAGAAAGGGCCCCAGGGTTTGCAGAGCGTCGTTGCCCATCACAGCCAGGCTGGCCATGCCAAAAGCCACCAGCTGCAAAGGGCTGACTTCCAGGCTCACTCCCGAATCCAGACGGTCACTCCCCCGGGTTTGTCCACCAGTTCCACCCCCTGATCACGCAGCTCAGAGCGGATGCGATCGGCTTCGCCAAAGTTGCGTGCTGCTTTGGCCTGCTTGCGTTGCTCCACCAGGGCTTCGATGGCCTCTTGGCTCAGTCCCGCCTCGGTGGGCAGGGTGCTCTCCGGCTCCGCCGCCAGACCCAACACCCCAGCGAGCTCCACCAGCAACTGCCAGCGCGGTTCCAGCTGAAGCTGGGCCGGGCTCGGGGCCTCGTTGATGTGCAGCTGGTTGGCCAGGGCCCGCAGGGGGCGGGCCAAGTCAAAGAGTTCCCCAAGCGCCGCCGAGGTGTTCAGGTCATCGTCCATGGCGGCGATGAACCGGCTGCGGCTGGCGGCCAGCTCCTCAGCCAAGCCCTCTGGCGGGATGGGTTTGGCTGCACCCCAGCCCAGGGGGTCCCTGTGGCGCACGCCCAGGGACAGGGCGGCGTTCAGTCCCTTCCATCCGGTGGCAGCGGCCTCCAGCGCTGTGGCGATGAAATCCAGAGGTTTGCGGTAGTGGGCTTGCAGCACGAAGAAGCGAAGCGTCATCGGGCTGACCCCGCTGGCGAGCAGGGAGCGGATGGTGGTGAAGTTGCCGAGGGATTTCGACATTTTTTCTCCGCCCACGTTCACCATGCCGTTGTGCAGCCAGTAACGAGCCAGCGGTTTGCCGGTGACAGCTTCCGATTGGGCGATTTCATTTTCGTGGTGGGGAAAGATCAGGTCAGCCCCACCCAGGTGCAGATCGATCGTTTCGCCGAGTTCCTGGCGCACCATCGCTGAGCATTCAATGTGCCAACCCGGCCGGCCCGGCCCCCATGCAGAGGGGTAGCAGGTCTCGTCAGGTTTGGCGCCTTTCCAAAGGGCGAAATCAAAGGGGTGGCGTTTGCGAGCCTCTTCTGCGGCGCTAAGGCGGCCGCTGGCCCCCTCTGCCTGTTGATTGAGATCGCGGCCGCTCAACTTGCCGTAGTTGGGGTAGCCCATGACGGAGAAATACACATCGCCATCGGCGCTGTAGGCCACCCCCTTGGCCTGCAGCTCCCCGATCAGTTCCCGGATCCCATCCAGGCAGCGGGTGGCCCTGGGCATGCGATCAGGAGACAGGATATTGAGCCGGCCCAGATCCTCCATGGCCAATTGCAAATTGCTCTCGCTCACCTCTTCCATGGAGCGGCCTTCCTGGGCGGCCCGCTGCAGGATTTTGTCATCGATGTCGGTGACGTTTTGCACGTAGGTGACGGCATAGCCACACCACATCAAGTAGCGGCGCAGCACATCCCAAACGATGTAGCTGCGAGCATGGCCGAGATGGCAGAGGTCATAGACCGTGATGCCACAGCAGTAGATCGAGACCCGACCGGGCTCGATCGGCTCAAAGAGCTCCAGATGGCGGGTGAGGGTGTTCGTGAGCCGCAGCGGCAAGGGCACAACCGGCCCATTTGCCGGCGCTGGATTCAGGGGGCACCGTAGGCGCAAGAGGGTCCTCAGACCCGGCCTGCCAATCCAATGCGCTCTCCGTTGTAGGAGGCCCGTTCGCGCACAGCCTCACACCAGCTTTGCTGCCCCAGATACCAGGCCACCGTCTCCGCCAAGCCCGATTCAAAACTGTGGCGAGGCCTCCAGCCCAATTCCCCTTCGATCCGGCTGGGGTCGATGGCGTAGCGCCGGTCGTGACCGGGCCGATCGGTGACTGAGGTGATCAGCCGACCGTGGGGGGCTCCCGTTGGATGAAGGGCATCCATGAGGTTGCAGATTGCCTCCACCACCTGGCGGTTGGTGCGCTCGCCGTGGCCCCCCACGCAGTAGCTGCTGCCGCATTGGCCGCGGCTGGCGGCCAGGAGCAGGGCATCCACATGGTCTTCCACATACAGCCAATCGCGCACATTGAGACCATCGCCGTAGACAGGGATGGGCTCGCCAGCCAACGCCTTGAGGATCACCACCGGTATGAGCTTTTCGGGAAACTGCCAGGGGCCGAAGTTGTTGCTGCAATTGGTGAGCACCACCGGCAACCCGTAGGTGTGATGCCAAGCATTCACCAGATGGTCGCTGGCGGCCTTGCTGGCGGAGTAAGGGCTGCGGGGGTCGTAGGGGGTGGACTCAGAGAACCTTCCTTCCGGGCCCAGGGAACCAAACACCTCATCGGTGCTGATGTGATGAAGTCGGAAGTGCTCCTGCCGCTCGCCCTTGAGGCGCTGCCAATGGGCCCGTACGGCCTCCAGGAGGGAAAAGGTGCCTTGCACATTGCTGGCGATGAAGGCATCTGGCCCTTCAATCGAGCGATCCACATGGCTTTCAGCGGCCAGGTGCATCACCAGATCTGGGTTGGCCTGTTCAACCGCCGCCATGGTGGCCTCCCCATCGGCCAGATCCACCTTGAGGAATTGGTGGCGACTCTCGGGTCCACTGGAGGGTTCGCCGGCCTCGTTGAGCACCATCTCGATGCTGCTGAGATCACTGGCGTAGCCCAGTTTGTCGAGATTGAAGACGGTGACATCACTCTCCCTGAGCAGCCGCCGCACCACAGCACCACCGATGAAGCCGGCGCCGCCGGTCACCAAAATGCGCCGGCGACCGGCGAGGAGGGAAGGGAGGTCAACCATGGCTTTGGGGGATCAACTGCAGGGGGGGAGTGGAATGGGTGCCCTTTCAAAGGGAGGGTGGGATGCGGGCCAACACCTCAGCCAGGGCCGCCCGCCAGTGCTGAGCGGGCAACGCCAGTTGTTGGCGCGTGGCGCGGCAGTCGAGCAGGGAGTAGGAGGGGCGTCGCGCGGGAGTGGGATAGTCCTCTGTGCCGATCGGGCGCACTTCGGCGGCTTGTGGTAGCAAGCCCTGGGCCACGGCGAGCTCGCCGATCGCCACAGCGAAGTCATACCAGCTGGCGGCACCGGCATCACTCCAATGATGCATCCCGGAGATCTTCCGCTCCATCACCCGCCAGCAGGCTTGGGCGAGGGTGTGCGTGGCGGTCGGGCAGCCCACCTGATCGGCGATCACCCCCAGCGGTTCGGCAGCCGCAGCTTTTTGGCGGTGGAGCCTGAGCATCGTCAAACAAAAGTTTTGGCCCACGGGGCCATACACCCAGCTGGTGCGCAGCAGGCAAGAGCGCCCAGCGGGGAGTTGCTCGCAGACGCGCCGCTCACCCTCCGCCTTGGTGGCTCCATAGACCCCGAGGGGATCCCTCGCCTGATCGGGCCTGTAGGGGGACCCTTGGCAGCCGTTGAAGACGAAATCGGTGCTGATCTGCAGAAGATGGCCCTCTGTTTTCGCCAGGGCCTGGGCGAATGCTTCGGGGGCTCCTGCGTTCACTCGCATGGCGAGATCCGGCTCACTCTCGGCCCGATCCACGGCGGTGTAAGCCCCGGCGTTGAGCACCCAATCGGGTCGATGCTCAAACACCGCTTCACGGCAGGCTTCTGGATCGCCCAGATCAAGGGTCTGCCTCGCCATGGCGATCACCTCCACCTCAGGTGGACTGGAGGCCAGCAGCGCACGTCCCAGTTGTCCGCCGCATCCAGTGATCAGCACCTTGACAGGAGCTGTCATGGAAACACCTCCCCCTTACTGGAAGCCTCCTCCAGGGTGGGTGCCTGGAGATCTTTTTCCGAAACGCTGGGGGAAGGGGTGCCAGGGGGAAACGGCCAGTCGATGGCCAAGGCAGGGTCATCCCAACGGATGGAGCGCTCGGCGTCGCGGTTCCAGAAATCCGTGGTTTTGTAGAGCACCTCGGCGCTGTCACTAAGCACAAGAAAGCCATGGGCAAAGCCGGCTGGCACCCAAAGTTGGCGGTGATTCTCTCCGCTCAGATGGGCCCCGACCCACTGGCCAAAGGTGGGGGAACTGGCCCGAATGTCGACGGCGACATCGAAGATCTCTCCCACCACGCAACGCACCAGTTTTCCTTGCGCGTGGGGAGGGAGCTGGTAGTGCAACCCCCTCAACACCAACCGGGAGGAACGGGATTGGTTGTCTTGCACGAAGCTGGGGATGTCGGCCGCGCCCAGCTCGAGGGCATCGGCAAAGCGTCTCTGATTCCAGGTTTCTAAAAAGTAGCCACGGGCATCGCCGAACACCTGCGGCGTGAGCAGGAGGGGACCAGCGACGGGGAAGCGCTCAATCTGCATGGGGACTGTCGAGCAACTGGAGGAGGTAGGTGCCGTAACCACTTTTCTTTTGGGGCTCCGCAAGCTGGCTCAGCTGAGCATCGTCAATCCAACCCATGCGCCACGCCACTTCTTCCGGGCAACCCACCTTGAGGCCCTGCCGGTGCTCCAGGGTGCGGATGTAACTGGAGGCTTCATGCAGAGAATCAGGGGTGCCCGTATCCAGCCAGGCCATCCCCCGTCCCATCAGCTCCACCCGCAGCAACCCTGCCTCCAGATATTGCTTGTTGAGATCGGTGATTTCCAATTCACCCCGCGGCGAAGGGAGCACCTGTCGAGCCCGCTCCACCACCGAACCGTCGTAGAAATACAAGCCTGTGATGGCATATCGGGAGCGTGGATGCGTTGGCTTCTCCTCAATGCTGATCGCCCGGCCGCTGCCATCAAATTCGACAACCCCGTAGCGCTCAGGATCCCTCACCGGATAAGCAAAAACGGTGGCGCCCTCCTGCACGGTTTGGCTGCTTTGCAGCTGGGGAATGAGGTCATGACCGTGAAACAGGTTGTCCCCCAGCACCAGGGCGGCGGGAGATCCGGCGAGGAAATCGGCTCCGATCAGGAAGGCTTGCGCCAATCCATCAGGACTTTCTTGCACGGCGTAGTGAATGCTGATCCCCCAGAGGGAGCCGTCGCCCAACAGCCTGACAAACGAGGCTTGATCGGCGGGAGTGGTGATGATCAGCACCTCCCTGATACCCGCCAACATCAAGGTGGTGAGCGGGTAATAAATCATCGGTTTGTCGTAAACCGGCATCAATTGTTTGCTCACCGCACAGGTGAGTGGCGCAAGCCGGGTGCCGCTGCCACCGGCAAGAATGATGCCCTTCCGATCAGTTTGCCCCGTCTTCACCTGGTTTCCGACAACGGCTGAAGTGTCTCACAAAAGTCCAGCCTCCTGCCTCCTTGGCCTCCAGGAGAGGCTCTGGCCTACTTCGTTTCCATCCAATTCGCACCCACTCCTGTTTCCACCACCAGGGGCACCCGCAGTTGGATCACTCCCTCCATGGTCTGCCGAGTGAGATCCACCACCTCGTCCAGGGCCTCAGGAGCAGCTTCGAGCACCAGTTCATCGTGCACCTGCAGCAGCATCCGGGCAGGCAGGTTGCGTTGGCTCAACTCGCGGTGAAGCTGAACCATGGCCAGTTTGATGATGTCGGCGCTGGATCCTTGGATCGGGGCATTGGCGGCGGCGCGCAGTTGCTGGGCCTCCAGCCCTCCCCGACGGGCACCCTCCAAGGGAATCTCCAGGGGGTCCTTGCCCAGGTGCCGCCCCAGTCCTCCGGGATCGAAGTGGAAGGTGCGCCGCCGACCAAGAATGGTTTCCACATAACCTCGGCTGAGAGCCAGGCGCTCTTGCAACTCAAGAAAGGCAAACACCTTGGGATAACGCTGCCTGAAGCGTTGCAGGAATTCCTTGGCATGGCTCTGGGGCACTCCGGTTTCGCGGGCAAACCGTTGCACACCCATCCCGTAGATGACACCAAAATTGATCGTTTTTCCCAGACGTCTTTCCTCCGCTGAGACAGTGTCTTTTTCGAGCAACAACCTTGCTGTGAGGGCGTGCACATCATCGCCTTTGTTGTAGGCGTCGATCAGCACTTCCTCCCCTGAGAGATGGGTAAGGATACGAAGTTCGATCTGGGAATAATCAGCGCTGATCATCTGCCAGCCCTCCTCGGGCAGGAAGGCTTTGCGAATGCGGCGACTGAAATCCGTGCGTATCGGGATGTTTTGCAGATTGGGATTGCTGCTGGAGAGGCGTCCGGTGGCCGTCACCGCTTGATTGAAATCAGTGTGCACCCTGCCCGTTTCTGGCTCCACCAGGGCAGGCAGGGCATCCACATAGGTGCTGCGCAGTTTGCTGAGGGTGCGATGGTTGAGCACCAGGGGGACGATCGGATGGTCGTCTTCCAACCGTTCCAGCACGGCGGCGTCTGTGCTCCAGCCCGTTTTGGTTTTGCGCGATTTTTTCCGATCGAGCTTGAGGGTGTCGAACAGCAGCACCTCAAGCTGCTTCGGGGAGCCCAAATTGAAGGCTTGGCCAGCCACAGCCTGGGCTTCGGCCTCCAGCTGATCCAGCTGGGCTCCCAGTTCCTGGCTCAGCTCCTTGAGATAGGCCTGATCAATGCGGATGCCTGTTGCCTCCATGGCCGCGAGCACAGGCTCCAGGGGAAGTTCCACCTCGTTGAGCAGGGCTAGCAGGGCCGGCCCCATGGCGGCCAAGGCCTCCGTCAGCCTGCCGGCCAATCTCCAGGTGAGATGCACATCCATGCCGCAGTAGTGGGCTGCGGCCTCGATCGGCACCTCCGCAAAACTGCTCCTGCGCCCCACCACGGCGCTGTAGCTCTCGGGTGTGAAGCCGAATTCCCGCTCGGCCATGGCCTCCAGATTGTGTTTGCCAGCGGGGTCGCGCAGGTAGTCCGCCAGCAGGGTGTCCATCACCACGCCAGCGAGCGGCAGACCATGGCGCAGCAGGATCAGCCGGTCGTATTTGGCGTTTTGGAGGGATTTGGGATGCAACTCGCTCGCCAGCCAGGGGCCCAGCGCTTGGAGCACCGTTTCCAGGGGCAACTGGCAGGCAGCCTGGGGAGATGCCGCTTCAGCCAGGAGAGCGGGGCTGCTCCCGTCTCGGTGGCCCAAAGGGATGTAGCTGAGGTCGGTCTCGCCGGGCCCCCAGCAGAAGCCAAGGCCCACCAACTCGGCGCGAAAGGGATTGAGGGAGGTGGTTTCCGTATCCAGTGCCACAGGACTGCCGTGCGCCTGGCAAGCCATCAGCTTGTTGAGAAGCTGCTGGAGGCCTGCTTGGCTCTGGATGATGGTGGGCTCCAGGGCGGGCTTGGCGGGCTGTTCGGGATGTTCCGAGAGCTGGATGGTTGCCTTGCATTCAGCTGGCGCCGCAGCGGTGCTCGTTGCCGGAGGTTGGCTCTTGTATTGGGCAGCCCCAGCGCTGGAAAAGGTGGAGGCAAATCGCTCGGCCTGGCGCAGCAAGCTGAACAATTCCAAGGTCCGCAACCGTTCCTCCAGGCCCTCCTGGTTCACCTGCCCCAGCGAGAGTCTCGGGGGTGAGGCCAAGGGAACGTCGCGATGGATCGCTGCCAGGTGCCTGGAGCGGTAAGCGCTCTCTCGCCCTTCCAGGAGCTTGGTGCGGAGTGATCCCTTCTGCGCCTCGAGGGCGTTGTAGATGCCATCCAAGTCGCCGTGGGCCTTCAGGAGGGTGATGGCGGTTTTGGGGCCCACGCCGCGCACGCCCGGAATGTTGTCAGAGCTGTCACCTGTGAGCGCCTTGAGATCCACCACGTCTTCCGGGGGAACCCCCAGCTTCTCCACCACGCCCTCCCGGCGAATCTCCTTGGGGCCCGAGCCTTTGTTGTTCGGTCCACCTCCCAGATAGAGCACGGCGATGTCGCGTCCGTCATCCACCAGTTGAAACAGATCCCGGTCTCCGGAGAGGATGCGCACCCTCCAGCCCTCACTGGCCGCACGATCGGCCAGGGTGCCCAACACATCGTCCGCCTCGTAGCCCGGTGCCATCACCAAGGGCAAATCGAGCTGGTCCTGCAGGATCTGCTGAAGATTGAGGAGGTCCGAAAAAAAGTGTTCGGGAGCAACGTCGCGGTTGGCTTTATAGGTTGCATCGCTCTCGTGCCGGAAAGTGGGTTCCTCGGTGTCGAAGGCCACGGCCACGCCATCCGGTTCCCAATCGGTGCAGGTGTCGAGCAGGCTTTTCAAAAAGCCGAACGTCACGCTGGTGGGTACGCCATCCTTGGTGGACAGCCCGCCATCTCCCCCCTTGGCAAAGGCATAGAAGCTTCGAAAGGCCAGGGAATGTCCATCAACCAGCAGCAGGAGAGGTTTGGGATCTGCCATGGCCAACCGTTCATCCACCCCGAATCGCCTCAGCCTGCCAGAGCCCTTCCCAGTGCCAGAGGCCTGGCAGGCTCACCTTGGCGGGGCGGCTCACTTCAGTCCCTGTGGGCGTTACCGCTGGTGGCTCCTGCGCCCTTGGTGCCCGGATCGCAGCGCCATCATCTTTCTCGGCCTGAATCCCTCAACAGCCGACGGCAGCCGTGACGACCCCACCTTGCGTCGGCTGCGGGGATTGGCGGCTCGATGGGGCCACGGGCGTTTGCTTGTGCTCAACCTGTTTTCAACAGTGGGAAGCGATCCGGCCCAATTGCGTCGTTGCCCGCAGCCAGTGGGGGAGCACACCGATGCCTGGTTGGCCACGGCGCTGGGCTGGCTCCAGGCCCAGCCCCAACACGCCCCCGGCCCGCCACCGCGCGTTTGGGTGGGCTGGGGTCACCAGGGAGGGCTCCATGGGCGCCATCGGGTGATGTTGGATGTGCTGCGATGCTGGGGAGGAGAAGTGGTGTGCGTGGGGGTCACCCGCGAGGGCTATCCCCGCCATCCCCTCTATTGCCGGGCTAGTCAACCGCCCCTGCCCTTTGTCGTGTCCCCCCCTCCATGTCCCGCGTTCCACGCCGCTACGCCATCCACCTGATCTTGAGCGGCGGCCACGAAGAAGTCGTGCATTTCCCCACGCTCGAAGCTTTTCAGCAGTGGTACACCAGTGCCCTGCATGGGGGAGCAACAGCCGAAACCTTCATCAATGTGCCGATTGGCGAATTGGAAGGTGAGTATTTATTGGTTCGGGCTGGAAGCGTGATCGGCCTGCGGGTGGAGCCGCTGTTCGGCACGCTTGATGACTGAGAGACGCCAGACCTAGCTGCCCATCGATTGCGAAAGTCTCCTAAGAGGCAGTGACCGCGGCTGCAATGCGTTCTCGGTCTTCTCCGAGAGGATGGAGCAGCTGCCAGGAGCTGAGCAGATCTGGGCCCTGCAGGGCCCCCAGCAAGGCTGCCCGCAGACTTTTCATCATGAGTCCTTTTTTGGCCCCAGCCGCTGCGGCGGAAGCCTCGAGCAACCGTTGGGCCTCCTGGGTGTCCAGGGCTGAGTTGGCAGGGGGAAGTTGGGCTTGCAGAGCGGCGAGACAGGCCTTGGATTGGGGTTGTTGCAGAACCTCCGTCGCTTGAGGGTCTGGTTCGGGTCGCTCGAAGAATGGGGCGGCTTGAGAGACCCCGTCGGCCAGCAAGGTGAGCGAGGGGCCAAGAAGGTTGCAGAGATCTTCCAGCCACTGGCTCTGGAGAGCTGCGGAGGATTGCGAATCATCGAGCCAACCCTTGGCGGCCCAAAGCGGCTGGAGCCTCTCGAGCAGTTGCCGAGGGGGCAACCCATGCAGCACCTGGGCGTTGAGCCAATTGAGCTTCTCCCAGTCGAAGCGCGCGCCCGCACGGTTCACACGCTCGAAACCAAAGACGGTGGCAGCTTCCTCCAGGGTGAAGCGCTCGCCCATCCCCTCTGGGGGAGACCAGCCCAGCAGGGTCATGTAATTCGTGAGGGCTTCGGGCGTATACCCCAGTGATTGAAAATCACTGATGGAGGTGACGCCATCCCGTTTGGAGAGCTTGCGCCCCTCCTGATTGAGGATCAAGGGGGTGTGGGCGAACTGCGGGAGGGGGAGCCCCAAGGCTTCGTAAAGAAGAATCTGCTTGGCCGTGTTGGCAATGTGGTCTTCGCCGCGAATCACATGGCTGATGGCCATGGCCGCATCATCCACCACCACCACCAAGTTGTAGAGGGGATCCCCAATTTCTCCAGCAGGAGCGCGACGGGCGATCACCATGTCTCCGCCCAGATCGGCACCGGACCAACGCATGTCGCCACGCACCATGTCCTGCCAAGCGATCGAGCGTTCATCGTCGATGCGGAAACGCACCACGGCTTGACGCCCCTCTGCAATGAAGGCCTGCTCCTGGGCAGCAGTGAGGTGTCGATGCCGGTTGTCGTAGCGGGGAGCTTCCTTTCGCTCCATCTGCCCCTCTCGAAGGGCAGTCAGCTCCTCCTCGCTGGTGTAGCAGCGGTAAGCCTGGCCACTGGCGAGCAGTTGGGCGATTGAGGCCCGGTGGAGCTCGACCCTGGCGCTTTGGATCACCGGTTCTTCATCCCAACGAAGACCGAGCCATTGGAGGCCCTCCAGGATGTTGGCGGTGTACTCAGGCTTCGAGCGGTCTCGGTCGGTGTCCTCGATGCGCAAGAGGAAGGAGCCTCCATGCCGCCTGGCGAACAGCCAATTGAAAACAGCCGTGCGAGCCGTGCCGATGTGCAGGGTTCCTGTGGGGCTGGGTGCGAGGCGGACGCGTACAGAAGAAGGGACCGCTGCCATCAGCTCTCAGGGACGTCCGAATGAAAAAGACATGAAATGAACGGGACTGACGGGGCTCGAACCCGCAACTTCCGCCGTGACAGGGCGGTGCTCTAACCGATTGAACTACAGTCCCAGAAAGGGGCTCGCCGGAAGAAGAATCTTCAGGTTTGTCCTTCGGCGAAGTCGCCGACCATTGCAGTATCGACTGCCACGGTTCCCTCCGTCAAATGATTGCTTTGACCAGGAAGAGCGTTATCCCCCTGGCCAAGAAGGCATCAGGGTCGGAAACCTGCAGGTTCAATCAGTCGCACCTGATTGCCGCGGGCCGTGAATTCTCGGCCTTGGTCGCTCTGAACGACAACACGGCCACCAGATTTGACCCTGATGACCCTGGCGCGAACCCAACCCAAAGCCGCGGACTCCAGAACTTTGACCACATCACCGGGTTGAAGATCCAACTCCATGCTCGGAACGAGGAAACTACAAGGGGGGTGCATCGGACGCGCCGTGGAGGACTCGAACCCCCGACATCAGGTTTTGGAGACCTGCGTTCTACCAACTGAACTAACGGCGCAAGGCGATGCACCAAGGGTTGAAATCCCAATGGGAAACAACCTTGTTTTGAGGGATGAACTCCCTCAGCGATCGAAGCGCTGCTTGACCCGTGTGGCTTTACCCACCCGGTCGCGCAGATAGAAAAGCTTCGCTCTACGCACCTTACCGCGCCGCTCCACCTTCACGGAAGCAACTTGGGGGCTGTGCAGCAAGAAAACCCTTTCCACACCGATGCCCTGAAAAATTCTGCGCACAGTGATGGTTTCGTTGAGACCCCCGTGGCGCTTGGCGATCACAACACCTTCGTAGGGCTGAATTCGCTCTTTGTTGCCTTCCCGAATCCGCACACCGACACGGACCGTGTCGCCGACAAAGATCTCGGGCAGATCGCTCTTCAGCTGCTCAGCCTCAAAGGCCGCGATCAGCGCTTGAGCGCTGAGTTTGCCGGTGACCACTTGACGGGTTGTGGCTGCGGTCTCCGTAGGGGGAGCCTCCTGGGTGGCAGTTGTTGAGGTGGCCTCAGGGAGGGCATCAGAGCTTTTGGCCTCCGCAGAAGTGCCCTGCGCGCCACTGGTGGCAGGGGCATCGATCAGATCGGCCGCCGGCCCATCTGACGGGGGTAATGTCGAGCTCTCGGGAGGTTCCGCAGCCATTCCAGCGTCCTAAAAGTTGCGCCAAACGACGACCTTACTTGGTCAAGGGCCCCCACGTCCCTTCAACCCCGTGCGTCGTTGGAGCCGCTGCCAGAGCATCAGCGCACCGCTCCCCACCATCCAAAGCAGGCCCAGACCGTTAAGAAGCACATAGAGCGTTTCACCGTGCTTACCCAGCCACGGTTTCAGCCATTCCCCTTCGTGCAGGGTCATCAGGGGATGGCTTTGGTCTCGTCCCCATCCCAGCCAATCCCGCACCACTCTGTAGGCCACCCCGGTGGAGGCTGTGAGCAGAAGGGGGGCCAGCACAAAGGGGGCCACCGTGGCATGGGCCTGTCTGCATCTCAGCATCAGCGACTGGGAAGGGGGGGATGGGGAACCTTCAGCCATGGGCTGGAGCGCAGAGATCAACAGTTCACCGATAGCGTGGACATTGTGTTTTGTCCTTCCGGGGTCTCCAGCCGCTGCCATGAATCTCTTTGCTGATTTGCTTGCGTCTTCCAGCGGTGATCAAGGCCAGGGGAAAGGGGCCTCTGGGCTCCTCACCAAAAGCGGCCCTCGCATTCCGAACAACCGCCGTGGCGTGGAGGTGAAGTCGGCGCGGGAGATCGCCACCATGCGCACGGCCAGCCGCATCGTGGCCACCGTGTTGCGGGAGATCACCGACATGGTGGCTCCGGGGATGACCACAGGTGATCTGGATCGTTTTGCCGAAAAGCGCATCCGGGAAATGGGTGCCGTGCCCAGCTTCAAGGGCTATCACGGCTTCCCCGCCAGCATCTGCGCGAGCATCAACCATGAAGTGGTCCATGGGATCCCGAGTGGCAAGCGGGTCATCAAGGAGGGCGATCTCCTCAAGGTGGATACGGGGGCCTGCTTTGAGGGCTATCACGGCGACAGCTGCATCACGATTGGGGTGGGGTCTTCGGTGCAGGAGGAGGCTCTGCGTCTCAGCCGCGTGGCCCAGGAAGCTCTGATGCGTGGATTGGCCACCATTCGTGCGGGGAGCAGCCTGTTGGAGCTGGCGGGGGCGGTGCAGGATCACGTCGAAGCCCATGGCTATGCGGTGGTGGAGGATTTCACCGGCCACGGGGTGGGCAGAAACCTTCACGAAGAGCCTTCTGTGTTCAACTACCGCACCCGCGACCTGCCGAACATGGTTCTGCGCCCCGGGATGACGTTGGCGGTGGAGCCGATCTTGAATGCGGGCAGCAAGGCTTGCCGCACCCTCAAGGATCGCTGGACCGTGGTGACGGTCGACGGCAGCCTTTCTGCCCAGTGGGAGCACACGATTGTGGTGAGCAGCGATGGATGTGAAATCCTCACCGACCGAGACTTCTAGAGCGGCTTGGATGCTCCCCGGGTGAGCCAGCGGAAATAGGCCCAACGGCTCATGGTCGCTAGAGGCATCAGCACATAGGTGAGGGGGTTGATGCTGACGATGATCAGATTGCAGTTCCAGTCAGCCTGGCGCAGGATTTCTCTGGCCACCCAATCCGCGGAGAGCACTCCGTAGGGATTGAGTTCGGAGCGGAAAGGTCCCAAAACGAGTCGCCGCAGCCGAAGGGCTGGGCCAGCTTGGGAACCGCTGGTGTTTGAGGCCAGATCGAGGGCCCGCAGGCTCAAGAGTTGGCCCCAAAGACGCTTGCTGATCTCATAGAGGGGGCTCAGGGCGGGTTGGATCTCCGCTTCGGAGGTGTTGACCCACACCTCCCCAGGCGCCTCACGCTTGGCCACCTCCTCGGCAAAGAGTTCCAGTAGGCGCCAGTGGCTGAGCGCGTTGACGTCCAGCGCCAGGCTCACCGCTTCTGGGCTGCGTCCCATCGGTTGATTGAGGCCATGGTTGAGCACAAGCAGGTCCACCTCCGCCAGCAAGGGCACCAGCTCCTTCTCCATGCCCCCCTGCCAGCTCACCTGCCTCAGGGGAATGCTCTGCCCTTGGGGATCCAGAACCTGCAAGGGACGCGCCTGCCCGCCTTCTGGCCTGTGGGTGAGGGCGATCAGATGGGCTCCGCGGCCATGCCAGCACCGGAGCAGAGCCTGGCCCAGGGCTCCGCTGGCTCCAGTGATGGCAACGGTGGGGCGGGGCTTGCCGGCGGTGTCGGGGGCGAGGGAGACGGGCTCCATGGGGTTTCACCGAGGGGACACACCCTGGTTGGCATCCGCCGGGCTGCAAGAATCTGCCACAGCCTGGCTCCGTTGAGGCCTCTCCATGCCCAGCCCGCTGCTGATTGGCTCCTGTGAACCCTTCAGCGGCAAGTCGGCTGTGGTGCTCGGTCTGGCCCAACAGCTCCGCCGCAAAGGCCACAGCTTTTCCTTTGGCAAGCCGCTGGCCACCTGCCTGCAGCCCCAGGAGATCCACCAGCCTGGTGATCCCTTGCTGGATGCCGATGTCCGTTTCATTGGCGCCACCCTTGGCCTGGAGGAAGCCCAGCTCATCCCCTCCTTGGCCGTTCTGGAGCCAGCCTCAGCCCATCAGCGGCTCTTGAGCGGGGTGGTGGGACCCATCGAGGGGATGGAAGCGCTCCAGGCCCGACTCAACGATGCCGAGGCGGGCCTGGTGATCCTGGAGGGTGCGGGACGACTGAGCGAAGGGTGGATGTTTGGCTTGGGTCTGGTGCCGCTGGCCCGGGCGCTGCAGGCTGTGGTGGTGTTGGTGCACCCCTGGCATGACAGCAGGGATGTGGAACCTTTGTTGGAGGTCCAGAGCCAGTTGGGTCCCCTTCTGGCAGGGGTGGTGATCAACGGGGTGCCCCCTGAGGCATTGGCGTCGCTGCGGCAGGATCTCGTTCCGGCGTTGGAGGGCATTGGCTTGCCGGTTCTTGGCGTGTTGCCAAGAAGCCCGCTGTTGAGGAGTGTCACCGTTGAAGAGCTGAGCCGGCGGCTTGGGGCGCGGGTTCTCTGCTCCCGCGAACGGCTCGATCTGTTGGTGGAAACCCTCTCCATTGGTGCGATGAATGTGAATTCCGCCATGGAATTCTTCCGGCGTCGCCGCAACATGGCTGTGGTGACAGGCGCCGATCGAACGGACATCCAGCTCGCTGCCCTTGAGGCCTCCACCCAGTGTCTGATCCTCACAGGGGTGGGGGAGCCCTTGCCACAGCTGCTCAATCGGGCGGAAGAATTGGAGGTGCCGGTTCTCAAAGTCGACCATGACACCCTCACCACCGTTGAGGTCGTGGAGGGCGCCATCGGTCAAGTCCGCCTTCACGAAGCGGTGAAAGCCACCTACGCCATGCGGCTGGTCGAAGAGAATTGTCACTTCGAGAGGCTGTTTGAGCGGTTGAAACTGACCTGAGCCCTTTAGCGCTGCTAGTTTCCAGAAGCGAAATGCGGGCGTACGACGGGTGACCCGGTCTCTCGATCTTCCGGCTCTTGACAGGATTGACACCCTGGCCCAGGAGTTGGCCATGCTCCAGGACACAGGCAAGCGTCGGATCGCCATTCTCGGCAGTCGACACGTGCCTGTGGTGTCGATCCATTTGGTGGAACTGGTGGCACGCTCCCTGGCCCAGGAGGGGCATAATCTCATCACCTCTGGCGCCCAGGGCGTGAATTCAGCGGTGATCCGCAGCGTGTTGGCCGTGGATCCCGGTCGGCTCACGGTGTTGCTGCCCCAGAGCCTGGATCGTCAGCCAACGGAGTCGCGCGAACAACTTGAGCAGGTGTTGCATCTGGTGGAGAAACCAGAGCACGATGAGCTACCCCTGCCGATGGCCAGCAGCCTCTGCAACCAAGACATCATCAGCCGCTGCGATCAACTGATCTGCTACGCCTTCCACGACAGTGAAACCCTGCTCTCCAGCTGTCGCACGGCCGAAGACATGGGGAAAGTGGTGAGCCTTCTGTTTTTTGATTGATCACGCGTCGCTGTTGGTTCTCGCGATCACCTGCAGGCAATTGCCCTCCCGCCCCATGACGGTCACCCGTTCGCCAGGGTGAAGTGCCCTCTGGGGCTCGATGTTTTGGGCGGCCCAGCTCTGCCCCTGCCATTGCACCCTGCCGCGGCCATCCGCGGCAAAAGCACCAATCACCTTCGCCTGATCCGCCTGCGGGGCAGGCAACAGACTCTGTGGGTCGGCCGGTTGGGCAGACCAGCGCCGGATCAGCCCGTAGCCGATCGCCACCGCGCTGAAAAACGTCACCACCTGAGCCCAGGCCGGCAGGGGAAGGGCGGTTAAGAGCAGGCTGAGCAGCAGGCCTGCGGATCCGCCGACCAGAAGCAAACCATCACTATCGATGCCGAGCAACACAAGCAGCCACAGGGCCGTAGCAACCAGGAGCCAGAGCAGAGGGGGAGGTGGCATGGCTGAGATCGGGCCCAAAGCATCTTCTTCCCTAGCCTGGGGCCTCGCTGCCAAGAGTCATGGAACCCCTGATCCCATTGGTGTTGGTGCTGCTTGGCGCCCTTGGCGTGAGCAGCGTGAAGGTGACGAGCAGCAGCCGCTCGATGTTGGTGGAGCGGCTCGGCAAATACAACCGGCAGCTCACTCCGGGCCTCTCGTTTGTGTTGCCAGGAGTGGAGAAGGTGGTGAGCCATGAATCGCTCAAAGAGCGTGTGCTCGACATTCCCCCTCAGCAATGCATCACCCGCGACAACGTCTCCATCGAAGTGGATGCGGTGGTGTATTGGCAGTTGTTGGAACATGCCCGTGCCTACTACGCCGTGGACAACCTGCAGGCGGCGATGGTGAATCTTGTGCTGACCCAGATCCGCGCCGAGATGGGCAAGCTAGACCTGGACCAAACATTCACAACGCGCGCCGAGGTCAATGAGGTGCTGTTGCGAGAGCTGGATGAGGCCACCGATCCTTGGGGTGTGAAGGTGACGCGGGTGGAGCTGCGCGACATCCACCCCACACCGGGTGTGCAGCAAGCCATGGAGCAGCAGATGACGGCTGAACGGGAAAAACGGGCCGCCATTTTGCGGTCGGAAGGAGAGAAGGAATCCCAGGTCAATGCGGCCCGGGGCCGTGCCGAGGCCCTGGTGCTCGATGCCAAAGCGAAGCAGGAAGCGCTGTTGCTGGAGGCCGAAGCCCAGGCCCAGCAGCAACGGCTACTCGCCAAAGCGCGGGCGGAGGCCGCCGCCGAGCTGGCCGCCGCCATTGAGGCCCATCCCGCGGCGGCGGAGGGCCTGCGGCTGCTCCTGGCCAAGGATTGGATGGCCATGGGTCAGGAGATGGCTCGCTCCCAAGGCGGCAGCGTGCTCATGGTGGATCCCCAGAGCCCGGCCAGCCTGCTGGCGGCGCTCAAAGGGCTGCAGGAGAAAAGCGGGTGAAGCCTTGATGCCGTTGTTGAAGCGTGGGCGCCTGACCATGGAAGCATCGATCGGGTTTATTGCTTCGTGGGCTGCCTGGTTGGAATTGGGTCTTTTTTAAGCGTCAAGATAGGTTTTGCTTCGTTTGGCAACCAACGTTGAAAGGGATATCTGGCAATCTCCTTGTATCCCTTGAGCGGACCGGAGGCAATCATGTAATCATCTCTATCTACCCACCAATAGCTCTTGTCAGGTTTTGTGCGGTAGTTTCGATCGGCAAGGTACCAGCCGTTGAATTCGTAGCCGCCATCAATAAGCCTTGGCGAGATGTTTTTTGTGACGACCAGATCCTGAAGGGCCTTCCACCTGGCGCGAGTCCACGCTTGATAATCATGGGTCGAGGCGATGCTGAAATAAGCGTAAAATCCAATCAGGCCGATGAGCAGGCATCCCGCTGCCGCCCGTCCTGTGATCAAAGTGGGTAGAGATGTCTGGGAAAAAATCAGGGGTGCACACCTCAGTAATGCACACGCCAAGATCATGGCCGCAGGATAAAGAGGCAAAAGGTAGCGATCAAAAATATGGCCAATCGAAAGAACAATGATGTAGATAATCATGCTAAAGCTCATTGCTGCCACGAGCCAATATGGAGCGTTTGTGGATGGGAGGTTCTCTGTTTGGCTTGAAAGAGTCCCTGGCGCCTGGGGTGGGGAAGGCAAGTGCAGTCTGAAGTGCTTGCCAGTCATGACGACAGCTTGGACTAGCAATATAGAGAGAATAATGAATCCCAGATAACCAAGGTTGGTCAACATGTTCCATAGCCCAAAAATCCAGGGGTTCATCGCTGGATAGTTGAGTTCCAATAGATAGCTGTCTCTAAGTGTGAGTGGACCCGCGCCAGAATGGATGAGGATATTCCCAAATCTTGGCAGCTGGTAGTGAGGCAAGATGGACGCTCCGGCCAGTCCGATGCAGGCGGCTAGTGCCAGAAGAGCATGGCGAAGTCTCGGTGTTCGCTGCGCAAGCAATCTTGCGGCGTAGGTGAACAGGATGGGAAGTGTGAAGGCTCCAATGTAGATGAATATTGAAACAATTTTATCCAGATGTTGGGCATTCAAGAGGGAATTAAATCCCTTAAAATAGGACGCGGTGACAGGATCGCTCCCTGCGGTTTGGCCTGAAGCTTGCAGCCAATGTTGATAGAGGAGTTGGAGGCCTGCAGCGCTGATCATGGCGCCAGCGCTGAGGGAAAGTGAGCGCCAGTCCAACCCCTTTTTGAGAAGGAGGCCGATGCAAAGACCAGCGATGAAGATCAACGCATATTGGCGAATTCCCAGCGCAACCAGGCCAAGCAGAAAGGCCGCCGCCAAATGAATATTGCTGTCATGCTTGAGGGCAACTGTATAGGTATAGAGGCAGATCATCAACACAGCTGTAAAGGGTACATCCGTCATGAATGAGTTTGCCAGGCTAAGGTAAAAAGGATTGAAAATTAACAGCAAGGCTGCCAAGGTTGCCAGGATTTTTGAGCAGCCGATCTCTCTGATAATGGAGTAGAGGCTGGCAATTCCCAAGGCGGCAAGGACAATGGTTGACAATCTGAGTGCAACAAATGAGAAGCCTGATGGAAGACAAAACAGGGCCCCCCAGTAGGCCTGCGTGAAGAGATTGGTGCTGGCTGGGCTGATGAATCGAAACTGTCCTGTTTCTAGAATGTTGCGAACGACGAGGCCATAAACCCAATCATCCATCAAGGGGTAATCGCCGCTTGGATTCACAAGCGCAACGCTGCATCCCCAAACCATGAATAGAAGGATAATGATGCAATGATCCCACCCCCACCTCAAGCCGATCAAACGAATCTTCTTGGATGAAGGGGGATTCATTCACTACTTTGTTGTTCGATCCAAAACTCTATCGGTTTTGCCGCTCGCGGCTATTCTGTTCCGTCAGATCAAGCTTCGGCCGTGCACAAGTTGAACGCGTCGCCAAACGCGTCGCCAAACGCGTCCCACGCCAAACTTGGCCTCCCCATCAGCCCGCGAGGACGGCCTGCAATCCACCGCTGTAGAGCAGGGCGGTGCTGAGGATGGCGCCCGCCCAGCAAAGGCTGCGCAAGGGGGGGATGTTGGCCACATAGGCGCCGATGTAGGCCAGCCGAAGCAGGGGGTGGAGCCAGGCGGCGCCGATCGCCAGGGTGGTGGGCAGCCAGCCATGGGCCGCGGCCACCAGGGCCAGCAGGCAGGCGGGGGCGTGGAGGGTGAAGGCCTCAAAGCTGTTCTGATGCGCCCAGTTGGCCCGCTTGCCCCAGGCGGGCAACCGCTCAAACATGGCTCGCGGAGCGGCCAGGTCGGCGGGTGTGAAATCCGCCTGGGAGCGCGCGGCCCCCAGGGGGATCAGGCTGGCGATCACCACAGCGCCTGAGAGCACCAGCGACCAGGCAAAGGGCGCACCTGTCGCCAGCCCTGCCATTCCCCCGCTAGCGGCCACGCCCAGCAGGGCGGGAAGGGCGGCAATGGGGAGGAAGGGGAGGCCCATGGTGAGAGGGTGCACGTGGGTCAGTTCTAGGGGCTCCAAGGGCGTGGGGCGAGCGGCGGGAGGGGAAGCAGATCGCTTCGCTTGGTTGGTCTTGCGGCGTAGGGTTGGCCTGATCGCAGCGCAGCCTTGGGCCATGGCCGACTCCTTCTCTTTTGACGTCGTGAGTGATTTCGATCGTCAGGAGTTGGTGAATGCGATCGATCAGGTGCGCCGCGATGTGTCCACCCGCTACGACCTCAAGGACTCCAAGACCGAGATCGCGCTGGAGGAGACCACCATCACCATCACCACCGCCAGCGACATGACCCTGCAGGCGGTGGAGGACATCCTGCGTCAGAAGGCCACCAAGCGAAATCTTTCCCTCAAGATCTTCGACTTCCAGCCAGCGGAGCCCGTGGGTGGCAACAGGGTGCAGCAGGTGGTGAAGCTGCGGCGGGGCCTCAGCCAGGAGCTGGCCAAAAGCCTCAGCAAAACCGTGCGCGACAACCTCAAAAAAGTGACTGTCGCCATCCAGGGAGAGAGCCTGCGGGTGACGGGCAAGAGCAAGGACGACTTGCAACAGGCGATCCAGCTGCTCAAGGCCCAGGACGTGGAGCTGCCGCTGCAGTTTGAAAACTACCGCTGACGCCTGGCGCCATGCCCCAACCCGAGGCTCCGCCCCAGGCCCCGCCGCCCCGGGGTTGGCGGTTTTGGATTGATCGCGGCGGCACATTCACCGATGTGGTGGCCTGCCCGCCGGCAGGCCCCCTCCAGGTGCGCAAGGTGCTCTCCCTTCAGCCAGAGCGGCCCGGCGATCCGGCCGTGCGGGCGATGCGGGAGATGCTGGGAGTGTCGGGAGAGGGTTTTCCATCGGGGCTGGTGGAGGAGGTGCGGCTCGGCACCACCGTGGCCACCAACGCCCTGTTGGAGCACGCCAGCGAGCCCGTGCTGTTGCTGCTCACCAGCGGCCTGGCCGATCTGCTGCGCATTGGCGACCAACACCGGCCCGATCTCTTTGCCCTCCGCATTGAGCGCCCCCAGCCCCTCGATGTGCGCGTGGTGGAGGTGGAGGGACGGCTGGGGGCCGATGGTGGCCAGGTGAGTCCCCTGCTGTTGGATGGGGCGCTGGAGGAGCGCCTGCGCCAGTCCTTGGCGGATGGGCCGCGCCAGCTGGTGGTGGCCCTGCTCCACAGCTGGTGCAACCCCACCCATGAGCTGGCCCTGGGGACCTGGCTGGCGAAGCGGGGCTTTGGCTCCGCGCTCCTCTCGCACCAGATCAGCCGCCAGCCCAGGCTGCTGCCGCGGGCTGCCACCACCGTGGTGGAAGGGGCGTTGGCGCCGGTGTTGCGCACCTATCTCTCCGGCGTGGCGGGGGAGTTGGGCCCCGCCACCCGGCTGCGGGTGATCACCTCCAGCGGCGCGCTGCACAGCCCCGGCCTGCTGCGCGCCAAGGACACGATCCTCTCCGGCCCCGCGGGCGGCATGGTGGGGGCGGTGGCCGCGGCCCGAGCGGCGGGTTTGGCCCACTTGCCCCTCGTGGGATTTGACATGGGGGGCACCTCCACGGATGTGTTTCACTTCGATCCCTCTCGGGGCGATCTGGCCTGGGAGCGGCTCACCGGCACGGAGGTGGCGGGCCTGCCCCTGCTGGCGGAGTTGCTCCCGATCCACACCGTGGCGGCGGGGGGGGGATCGGTGCTCCAGGCGGTGGAGGGGCGGCTGGTGGTGGGACCCTCATCGGCCGGGGCTGACCCCGGGCCCGCCTGTTACCGGCGGGGAGGCCCGGCCACCATCACCGATGCCAACCTCCTGCTGGGCCGCTTGCCCTGGCAGGCGCTGCCAGCGGTGTTTGGCGCCGCGGGCGATCAACCAGCGGATCGGGTGGCGGTGGAGCAACGCTTTGCGGAGCTGGCGGAGGCCCTGGGGCTCAGCCCTGAGCAGGTGGCCCTCGGCGCCCTCCAGGTGGCGGTGGAGCGCATGGCGGAGGCGATCCGCCGCATGTCGGTTCAACGGGGCCACGACATTCGCCAAGCCTTGTTGGTGTGTTACGGAGGGGCCGGGGGGCAGCATGCCTGTGCCCTGGCCAGCCGGCTGGGGGTGGGCCGGGTGTTGCTCCATCCCCTCGCTGGAGTGCTGTCGGCCTATGGCATCGGCCTGGCCCCCCAGCAACTGCATCGGGAGCGCAGTTTGAGGGTGCCCTTGGAGCTGGGCCTTGGATCCGGGCTGCGAAGCGCCGTGGCGGAGATGGTGATGGAGGGCACTCGGACCCTGGCGGCGGCGGGTGATCTAGCCGTTGGTCAGGCGCCAGCGGTGTCCATTCGGCTCCACCTGCGCACCGCCGCCAGTGAGCAGGCGCTGGAGGTGGAGGGGAGCGACCTGCTGGAGCGGGATCTCGAGGGGGAGGAGCAAGGCTGGATCGCGGGGTTGCGCCAGCGCTTTGAGGAGATCCATCGGTGCCGCTTCGGCCATCGCCCCGCGGAGGAGGCCTTGGTGCTGGAGCGTGTCGTGATCAGCTTGCAAACGTCGGCAGTGGATTTGGAGGACTCCGCCCAGGGGCCCCCCGGAGTCGAAGGGGGCCATCCCCCCGCGCCGGAGGCCCGCCTTGCCATGTGTCTGCCGGATCCCGAAACGCCCGCCGGCCAGACGGTGCGGCCGCTGTGGGAGTCGGTGCCTCTGTTGCGGCGGAACCAGCTGCGCCCTGGTCAATGCCTGGCGGGGCCAGCCGTGGTGTTGGAGGAGACGGGCACCCTGGTGTTGGAGCCGCACTGGCAGGCCCGGGTGTTGCCTGGCGGGGAGCTGCTGCTGGAGAGCATGGAGGGGCAGGGGGCGCCCGCCGATCGCCCCGCCCAGCCGCTTCAGGAGGGTGTTCCCCTGGATCCCGATGCTCTGGCTTCCGAGCCTGCCGATCCGGTGCGTCTGGAGCTCTACAACCACCGCTTCTCCGCCATCGCGGAGCAGATGGGGGTGCGGCTGCAGCAGAGCAGCCGCTCTGTGAACATTCGCGAGCGGCTGGATTTCTCCTGTGCCCTCTTCGATCGGGCCGGGCGGCTGGTGGCCAATGCCCCCCACATCCCGGTGCATCTGGGCTCGATGGGGGAGAGCGTCAGCTCCCTGCTGGCGGCCATTGCAAGGGGTGAGCGGCCCCCGTTGGGCCCGGGGGATGTGATGGCGTCCAACGATCCGTTCCATGGCGGCACCCACCTGCCAGATGTGACGGTGATCACGCCGGTGTTTGCCGCCTTCGGTGGTGAGGGGCGCGGTGGAGCAGAACCGGTGGCATTTGTGGCTTGTCGCGGTCACCACGCCGATGTGGGGGGGATCACGCCGGGCTCCATGCCGGCCTCCAGCCGTCGCATTGAGGAGGAGGGCCTGTTGCTCGACAACGTGCACCTGCTGCGGGGCGGGGTGTGGGAGGAGGAGGCGTGGCTGGCCCGTTGTGCGGCAGGGCCCTATCCGGTGCGCAATCCGCGGCGATTCCTGGCGGATCTGCGGGCCCAGGTGGCGGCCAATCAGCTGGGGGTTCAGGAGCTGGAGCGGCTGATGGAGGAAGGGGGGCAGGGGGAGGTGATCGCCTACATGGCCCATGGACAGCGGCAGGCGGCGGCAGCGGTGCGGAAGGTGATCCAGCGCTTGCGCGACGGCCAGCACACCGTGGTGCTCGATGGCGGCGGCCGGATTGTGGTGGCGATCCGTGTGGATCGTCAGGCCAGCCGGGTGCGGGTGGATTTCAGCGGCAGTTCGCCCCAACAGGAGAGCAATCTCAATGCACCTTTGGCGATCACCAAGGCCGCCGTGATGTATGTGTTTCGCACCTTGGTGGAGCAGCCCCTGCCGCTGAACGCCGGCTGTTTTGATCCGATTGATCTGGTCGTGCCGCGAGGGTCGTTGTTGTGGCCGGATCCACCGGCGGCGGTGGTGGCGGGCAATGTGGAAACATCCCAGGCGGTGGTGAATGCCCTCTATGGCGCCCTTGGGCTGATGGCAGCGGCCCAGGGCACGATGAACAACTTGAGCTTTGGCGATGGCGAGCGGCAGTATTACGAAACCATCTGTGGGGGAGCTGGTGCGGGCCTGGATCGGGATGGAAGGGGCTTTGCGGGAGCCAGCGCCGTGCAGACCCACATGACCAATTCCCGCCTCACGGATGTGGAGATCCTGGAGGAACGGTTCCCGGTGCGGCTGGAGCGCTTCGCGATTCGCCAGGGCAGCGGCGGAGCGGGGCGGTGGCGAGGCGGGGATGGGGTGGAGCGGTGGTTGCGCTTTCTGGAACCGATGACCGTGTCTGTGTTGTCAGGATCCCGGCGGGAGGCGCCCTTCGCTCTGGCGGGAGGGCAGCCTGGCCGCGTGGGGGAGAACGCCATCCAGCGGGCGGGGGGCGCCTGGGAACCGCTGCCGGGCTGCGCCCAGGTGGCGATGGGGAAAGGGGATCTGCTGCGGATCGCGACGCCTGGGGGTGGGGGGTTTGGGGTGGATGCCTAGACAATCTCTGCATCGAGTTGCCGCAGTTGTTTCTCTTGCTGCGGTGCTCTTCGTTCCCGTGTGGGCTCGGGCCGCTGAACCTCGCCCTGAAGAGTTGTTGATCTCTGCAGATCAACGATTCGCTTGGACCAATGAGATGTTTGAGCCCCCGCAATTACTGGAGAATGGGGCACGAAAAATGATTTTTGCAACGGACCAGAAACTCACGCCCGCATGTCAACGAAGGGAAGTCGTCAAGATTGTTCGGGATCGCCCTCTTCTTTTGGAGCAAGGCCCTGGCTATCGCTTATTGCATCATCTTGAGAGATGGGAGATCGACAGTTGCGGTCAATTGGTGACCTATCTTGCTTGGTGCACGCTGGATGATTTTCATCAGCAGCAACCGCCGCGAATCATCACTGGGGCCCCTGCACTTAGGGAGTTATTGAACTATAAGCCCCACTGAGATCGCTGGAAAATTAACAGTCGACGAGCATCGATATTGTTCGAGATCCTTCCGCTCAGCCAACGCCTGCCCCGCAACGCGAAATTGGCCGTTCAGTGGAGAGTGCCGCCCGCCCTGGTGCCGCGGGTGCGCCGTGAATTCGGCTCGCTGGAGGCGATCGCTACGGGGAGAGTTGCACGCGCCGTTTGGACGCGGCCTCAATGATCTATACCCATGTAGTTGCGGTTGACTTAGGGTTTGCAATAGCATTCCATCTACGCTATTCGGAGTATACAAGGAAGTTCTTTCCCAGCTCGTAGATAGATTGGCAAAAATGCTCTTGCCGCCATCCAAGACCACCTAACGCTCGCCATGCACCTGAGCCGCCACCATGTGACCCTTGCATGCCCCAATGCCTCCTTGCATCCAGGTGATGGCGAGCGTTAGTCTGCTCAGGTTGTTAGTCGGAGCATTTTTGAAGTCAATCTACCCAGATGCAGCACTTCTAGGCAACTTGGTGAACTGCTGCTTTAGACAACGGGTGAGGACATCAAACCCTTTGTAGGAGGATATCCTTGAGAAGAAGTTTTTCCCTCATCTCTGTTGAGTATGTCGAAACAGACCTATAATTGGAAAAGGTTTTGGTGCCCTCGATCAGGTAATATCAATCTGTCTGATGGTGGCTATTTATATGATCCAGATGGAGAACGGGGCAAAGCATATAATCCAGATCTGGTGAGTATAGATGCGATTGCTGACGTTACGTGTCTGGTTTTATTGGGTGAACCAGGTATCGGTAAGTCTCAGGAACTAGACAGCCTCAAAGCTCTTGTAAAAAAGAAAATTGATGATTCCAGTCAGGTTTTAGAACTGAATCTCCGCTCCTGTACCAATCTAAAAGAGGATTTGTTTAAAGATAAAACCTTTACCGATTGGTTAGAGAATAGTTATCATCTCCATTTGTTCCTTGATAGCTTCGATGAAGGGCTTTTGAGCATTCCGTCTCTTGCAGCATGCTTAGTTGATGAGCTTAAGAAATCGACATATCAGAATCATATTGATCGCCTTCATCTCTGTTTAGCATGTCGAACGTTTGTATTCCCAGCAATTTTAGAGGAGGAGCTAAAAGATCTTTGGAAAGAAGCTAACTTTGCAATTTATGAACTAGCCCCGCTGCGCCGTATAGATGTTATCGAGGCTGCAAGAACCGAGGGTTTTTCTTCTGATGATTTTCTAAAGGAAATCGACCGGAAGGATATTGTCCCGCTGGCGATTAAACCAATTACTTTAGTCTTTTTACTGAATACCTATCGTAAACATAATGGTCAGTTTCCATCTACTCAGAAGCTACATGAACTTTACCTTGAGGGATGCCAAGAACTATGTACTGAACCGAAAGATAAAGAGCGCCATCCGCTAAGGCCAGTAAGTCATCTGATTCCCGAAAAGCGTCTCATAGTTGCGGCTCGTATCGCTGCAATTATAATTTTTGCGAACCGATCTGCAATATGGCTAGGCAGTAGAGGCGATATGCCTAATGAGGACGCATTTCTAAGTAATCTCTATGGTGGCTATGAAGAGGTAAACGGAAGTCCATTTGAAATTACCGATAAAGCTATTAGCGAGGTTTTAGACACTGGTTTGTTCTCATCCCGTGGATTACATCGAATGGGATGGGCACATCAGACCTATGCTGAATTTCTAGCTGCCTGGTATTTGACACAGCACGAAACATCTTTAGCTCAAACAAAGGAGTTAATCTTTTCATCCGAAGATCCAGACCATAAGCTGATTCCTCAACTTCATGAAACGGCTGCATGGCTGGCTAGTATGAGTCTAGAAGTTCTTCAGGAAATTATCAAAACTAATCCAGATGTTCTTTTGCAAACTGATGTGCCCACTGATGCATGGGTTAGAGCATCAATTGTAGAGAACCTATTAACCCAATACGAGGAAGGAAAACTGTTTGATCGAGATAAAAATAACTATCGCAACTACGGGAAGCTTAAACATCCTGGATTGGCTAGGCAATTATACCCTTATATTTCTGATTCTAGTAAACAAGCCGATGCACGAGATCTAGCGATCGATATTGCTGCAGTTTGTGAAGTCTCGGAGCTTCAAGATGAGTTAGCAGAAATCGCTCTTGATTCAACACAATCAATCTATTTGAGGGTGAGCGCAGCCAAAGCAATTTGTTCAGTTGGTAATGCAACTACGAGATTGAAGCTAAAGCTGCTTGCGACTGAACAATTGCCAGAGGATGAGGACGATCGTCTTAAAGGATATGCTTTGAAAGCTGTTTGGCCAGATCATTTGGCAGTAGAGGAATTATTTCACACTCTGACTCGGCCAAAGAAGAGAAACTTTTTTGGTGGATATCAATGGTTCATCAACCATGAGTTAGTTCCGCAACTTCGATCAGAACACTTGGTGACTGCTCTAGATTGGCTTAAGGGGCAAGGTCTGCGATGCTCTGGACACCCATTTGAGGAACTTGGCGATGCCCTTCTCTTCAAAGCATGGGAAAACTTTGATTTGCCTGGAGTTGCAGAAAGTTTCATTCAAGTAGCTCTAGTTCAGTGGAAAGAGCATCAGACGATTATTACCCATAATAGACAGCTACAAGAGCAATTTGCTTCGTCGCTTTTGCACGACAGCCAAAAACGGCATACTCTAATTGAGCAAGCTGTTTTGGCTAACTTAGGGGCAGGGAACCCATGCTTTCTATTAAGCTACTTGACGGAAGATATTTTGGTTTCCGAAGATATTTTTTGGATGCTTGAAAAACTCCAAATTTCTAAGGGTGAAGAGGTTCAGAAAATTTGGGCACAACTAATTCAGTGGAGTTTCAATTGTCAGAATGTAATGCAAATAGATGCAATTATTGCAGCTAGTCAGGCTAATAATGTTTTGCAAGAAACTTTTTCACCTTGCTTTGCGCCTATCGAGCTGAATTCATCTCAAGCCGACAAACTGAGGGCTGATCACCTCAGAATGGAAGAAAGGCAAGCGCATAGGCAAAATCCTCCTTCGCTAGATCCACCACCCAGAGAACGAGTTCTCCAACTCTTAGAAAGGTTAGAAGCTGGAGATTTGGCTGCTTGGTGGTTGCTTAATAGACAAATGACTCTGGAGCCTGAGAGCCACTTCTATGACAACGAGTTTGAATTAGATTTGACTAAGCTGCCCGGGTGGCAAGAGGCAGAAGAAGCTACTCAAAGAAGAATTATTGATGGCGCAAAGGAGTATGTTCAGAAACAAGATGATGTGGGTTATGACTGCATAGCGACAAACAATTACTATCGACCTGCTATAGCAGGTTGTAGAGCTTTTTTGCTGCTTCTAAATGAAAGTCCAGATTCCTTAAACAATCTAGTACCTGAAACATGGCTAAGATGGTCAGCTGCCATTGTCGATGTTCCCAGTAGTTATCAACATAGCGAATCCTATTTGGAATTAGTTAGGTACGCTTATCTAAATGCTCCTGAAGAGTTTAAAAAGACTCTAATAGCACTGATTAATAAAGAGAACCAGGAACATGGCTACCTATTTGTGATTGACCGCCTTGATAAGTGCTGGGATGAGCAGTTAAAGCTTAATCTGTTAGAAAAAGCCAGGGATCCATTGCTTAAACCTAAATGTATTGGGCAACTGCTAGAGAAACTTCTAAAGCAAGGATTAAGGAGACTCTGGAAAATCAAGCCAGTTCACGGGAGAATAAGTCTCTAACCGCAGGTCAGGGCTGGATTGATGGCCGGCAAGCAGCTGGGTTTTGGTGATTACGAGCAGAGCACGGCCAAAAAACA
>JBEGQC010000018.1:0-51841 GCA_041181185.1 Cyanobacteriota bacterium
TGGCAGGGATCCGGTCCTCGATCGAGACGTAGGAGAACAGCGAGCCCAGACGCTCCTGTTGGCCTCTCATCAAGCCTGGGGCGGTTGCCCCAGTTTCGCAGGGGTAGGCGGGTTTTTCAGCGAACTCTTAATGGCTGCTTGTCTGGCGACCGCATTTGTCGCTGAAATGGATTCACTAAACTGGGGGAACCTTCGGGGGGGCTATTCGGAAGAAGAATCACGTTCTCCTATTCCTGCAGACAGACATGAAGACGTGTATGGGTAGGGCTGTTTTGAACTTGTCGTTGCTCCAACCTAGTCCGGCCTTGCCAAGAGATAAGGCAAGTCCCTGGGCCAGTTATCGCCGCTCGTCACGATCTTGCGCTTTGTTGATAAATCTGCATGAATTGTTGAATAGGGCAAATTCCGAGCGCGCCCTACGCTTCAAGAAAAGTGCGGCATGACATCCAAGCTTGAGCACGTGCTGGCCATTGGAGCGTCTGCTGGTGGATTGAAAGCGTTGCAAGATCTCCTGGGCCAGTTCAGGCCCGGGACGGACGTGGCTGTGGTGGTGGCCCAGCACCTTGCTCCCGACCATTCGACTCAGCTCGTCCCACTCTTGGGGAGAGCTACCCAGCTCAGGGTGAAGCCAGCCAGCGATGGCCACCCGCTCCAACCCGGGGACGTCCTGGTTGTGCCGCCCAATTGCGATGCCACCATTGAATTGGGTTGCCTCAAGCTCGCGGCACCCGCCCCCCGTTTTGGCCCCAGCCCCTCCATTGATCTCCTGTTCGAGTCCCTGGCGAGCGACTGCGGAGAACGGGCCGTTGCTGTTGTGCTCTCCGGTACAGGATCCGATGGGGCCTGCGGCCTGCGGGCTGTTGGTGCCGGTGGCGGGCTCACCCTGGTGCAATCGCCGGCAAGTGCTCTGTTTGATGGGATGCCGCGCGCGGCCATCGCCCTGGGGAGTCCTGATCTGGTCGCTGATCCCCAAACGATTGGCGCCCGTCTCACGGAATGGTTTGCCAGCGGAGGGAGCTGGAATCAAGGCACCCCAGACGCCCAACCACTGCTGCTCGCCAGCGCCGCGGCCCGGTTGAAGCAAGCCACTGGCATTGACTTTTCCCAATACAAGGAATCGACGTTGCTTCGGCAAATTCAACGTCGCATGGCGGTGAACAACGTGCAGAGCATGGAATCTTATTTAAAATGGCTTCACTCTGATGTCAGTGAAGCGAGAACACTCACGCAGAATCTTCTCGTTACAGTGACATCATTCTTTCGCAATCCAGAGGGATTTAAGGCCCTGGCTATCCAGCTGAAACTCCTGATTGGCCAGCTAGGACCAGCTGAAACTCTGAGGATTTGGGTGCCTGGTTGTGCCACCGGTGAAGAGGCCTACTCGATTGGCATGCTCGTGAGTGAGGCGATGGGGCACCCCCAGCAATTGGCGCAAGTGGTAAAGATCTTTGCCACCGATCTTGATGAGCAGAGTCTCACCATCGCCAGAAAAGCGAGCTATCCAATCTCGGCGGCAAAATCTATCCCCGACGACCTTAGAAAGCGGTTTATTCTCGAGAAGGAAAGTGAATTCGAAATTGTTAAGGATCTCCGAAGCTGCATTATCTTTGCCAGGCATAATGTGGGTGAAGATCCACCATTTCCGGATATTCATCTGATTTCTTGTCGCAATCTCCTCATTTACTTCACGCCAGCCTTGCAAGAGCGAGTGATTGATCTGTTCAGTTTCTCGTTGCACCCTGGCAGCCTTCTCTTTCTTGGTAGCTCTGAATCTCTGGCTCAACTCTCCGGGTTCCGTGTTCTCGAACCCGTGCATCGTCTGTATGGGCGGACCCAGCAAGTGCGTTCAAGAGTTCGTCTGGCGTCGCTTCTCGGTCAACGGAAAAACAACCAGGAACGCCCTTCCTTTGCGCCGTCTTCTGAAAGAGAGTCTGCGCCAACGCAGCACATCCAGCTCCTGGATGCCCTGATCCGTGTCTTTGCGAAGCCCTGCCTTGTTCTGGATGAAAACCACACCCTGGTTGAGGTGATTGGAGATGTGTCCTCCTTCTGCAAGCTGCCTGAGGGCCGCATCACTGGTGCGGCTGTCAACTTCTTGCGTGAGGAATTGCAATCTGAGGCTAGAGCCCTTTTTCTTTTGGCCAGGGCCGGTCGGGGTCCGGTGAGAAGCAATCGCTTGAGCTTGCCCAATTTCCCCTCTCCACTCCGGATGGAGGCCGCTCCCATTCAGGTGGGAGATGCCGCGCTTACCGTGCTCTCCTTCCACGAAGAATCTGAAGGAGAGGCTCTCAAAGAGCCGTTGGAGAATTCAGATCGAAACACGGTTTTTGCGCTTGAAATTGAACGCCTGGAACATGAACTCCTCACCAGTCAGGATTCATTGCGCCGGTCTCTGATTCATCTAGAGCAAGCTAATGAAGAACTCGAAGCTTCTTCAGAAGAGCTTCAAGCTTCCTCCGAGGAATTGCAATCATCAAATGAGGAATTGGAGGCTTCCAATGAGGAGTTGCAGGCCACCAATGATGAATTGGCTTTGCTCAATCAGCAACTCAGAGTTCGTAGCGATGAATTTGAGCATCTCAATACGGACCTTGAAAATATTCAGCGCTCGCTCAATCAAGGCATGGTGATCGTTGACCAACAATTGCGCATCGCCCGCTTTTCACCGCTGGCTGTGCGGGTGTTTGGGTTGGTGGCAGGGGATATTGGTCAGTCCCTGATGGGCATTCCCACCACGGTGCCCATTCCGGGGCTGCGAGACTCACTTCTCGCCGTGCTGGATGGGGGTGAGCGCTCTACTCTGCAGGCCACAAGTGAAGATCTCTCCTACCTGCTGCAGTTGATGCCCTATCAAAATGGCGAGGGCGAAACCCTTGGCGCCATTATTACTTTGACAGATGTTTCTGAATTGGATGCGTTGCGTCGCGCTGCCGAGACGTCCCTGCACGAATTTTCATGTCTGGCTGAAGCCCTTGATCAAGCCGTCTGGAAGCGAGACCATACCTTGAAGAAAATCCTTTTCATCAGTGCTCGGATTGAAGCCTTAACTGGCTGGACGTCTGCTGAAATCTGTGCACAGCCCGAATGTCTCGATCGGGCCATTCTCACCAGCGAGCGTGAATCCGTGATGGCATCCCGTCAAGCGGGACTCGCTCAATCAGGCTGGGAAATCACTTATCGAATCCAGCGCCGAGATGGGGAGGTGCGATCCGTTCGTGAAGTGGCGGTTGTTGTCGGTGAGACGAGTGATGATGGCTCTGTCTTTGGCACTCTGACCGATGTCACCGACCAGCAAGCGACTCTGAGTCAAAAGCATTTTCTCGGCGGTGCTTTCCACACGTTGATGCAGAGCGATGCCCACCCCATTGCTCTCCTCGACGCATCGCTTCGCATTGTCGCCTTCAATGAACACTTTGCCAGGTGTTTCTCCCCCGCTTCCTACGATTTTCAGGGAAAGACTGTCGATGATCTGAGTCGACTGCTGATCTTGTTGGATCAGGCCTCCCCCTCGGCGGCGCTCCCATCTACGGACGATCTTCGCGCTGTGGCGCAGCAGGCGATCGAGAGTGGGCAACCGTCCCTGCAGCGTCCGGCCATGTTTCTTCAGGCTGATCTTCGCCATTCCCCACTCAGCATCGATGTGTTGCCGATCAAAGGTTTGGCAGAGCTGGCAGGTTTGTTGCTCAAATTGCACATTGATCCACAGCCTTGATGGTCCGGCATGGCAGAGGCTTGGCTAGAGTTCACCCCATGCCTGTGAAACCTCTCTGCTTCATTGTCATGCCCTTCGGGGTAAAGCCTGATCCAGGTGGCCTGCCGGATATCGACTTTGATCGTCTCTACGAGACGGCGATCAAGCTCGCCGTGGAAGATGCGGGCATGGTGCCCATCCGAGCGGATCACGAGACGACTGGCGGGGTGATTCACAAGCCCATGTTTGAGCGCCTGTTGTTGTGTGACTACGTTCTGGCAGACCTGACCACGGCCAATGCCAACGTCTTCTACGAGCTAGGGGTGCGACACACGGCCCGTCCATCCACCACGTTGACGATCTTTGCCAAGCATCAAAAGATTCCCTTTGATGTCACCTTTTTGCGCTCCCTTCCCTACGACCTTGGCGCAGCCAATGCCTTCGGCGAAGCGGAAGCCAAAGCCTTGCGTGAGGCAGTGGGCCGACGGCTGCATGAATTGCGAGAGCTGGCCATCACTCAGGCTCCTGTGGATAGCCCCCTGTTTCAGCTGTTAGGTGAATGGAAATCTCCCGATCTTGCCCATATGAAAACAGATGTATTTCGCGAGCAGGTGCAGCTCAATGAAGATCTCAAACGTCGTTTGACGGCAATCCGAACAAAGGCCAAACGACCGGATCTGCTGCCGGAAGCAAAGCGAGATCTTCTGTTGTTGAAAGAGGAAATCGGTGAGCTTGATGCCATCGATGTCGGCACCACGATCGACCTCTTTCTTTCCTTCCGTGCCCTGGAGGATTGGAATGGCATGATTGCCCTCTATGGGCAAATGCCTGAGGTGTTGAAGCACCAAATTCTCGTCCGCGAACAGCTGGGATTCGCTTACAACAGGCGTGCCACCCAGGAGCACAATCCTGCTGATCGGATGGAAGCCCTCCGCATCCTGGAGGAGGTGGAGGATCAGCAAGGCCCCAGCTCGGAGACCTGCGGTTTGATCGGCCGCATCTACAAAGATCAATGGACTGAGGCCCTTGAGGCCGGCCGCAAGCTCGAAGCCAAGGGATTTCTACTCAAAAGCCTCGAGGCTTATCTGCGCGGTTTTCGGGCGGATCAGCGCGATGCCTACCCCGGCATCAATGCCCTCACCCTGCTTGAGATCAAAGGGGATCCTGCTTCCTTGAAGGAGAAAAGCAAGCTGCTACCGATCGTCCGTTTCGCCGTCGAACGACGGCTGGGGGATCAGCCCGATTACTGGGATCACGCCACGATGCTCGAACTGGATGTGCTGGGCGAGGATCAGGGCGCTGCCGAGGAGGATTTGGCCTACGCCATGGCCACGGTGCGCGAGCCTTGGGAGCCGAAAACCACAGCCCGCAACCTTCGGCTGATTGAGCAAGCCCGCAGCAGCCGCCAGGTCGACACCACCTGGCTACAGGAGATCATCACAGCCCTGGCCACCTGGCACAACTGATTCCACCCCTAGAGCTGCCCTGTTGACCAGTGCAACACCATCGGCACCGCCCCCTCCAGGCTGCACTTCACAGGACACCCCTCCCCAGCTTGTTGCAGCATCGTCCGGGCCGCCCCATCGAGGTGTGCCGGCAGTTCGATCCACACCTCCAACTGCGCGATCTTGCGCACACCGGAGCTGGTCATCGTTTTCTCCACCCGGGCGGTGCTGCCCTCCAGGTTCCAGCCATGGCGCTTGGCCACGATCCCCATCACGGTGAGGATGCAGGTGGCGAGAGCCGTGGCCACCAGATCCGTGGGAGAGAACCGCTCGCCTTGGCCCTGGTTGTCGCGCGGGGCATCGGTTTCCAGAACACTCTCCGAGGGCTCATGACTGGCGAGGCAGCGCAGCTCACCGTTGTAGGTGCACTGGATGGTGGTCATGGGCGAAGCGCTGCAGGAAAACCCCCTTACTCAAGCAGCCCCACGCTTGCGAGGCGTTCACGCTGCTGCCTTGCGCTCACGAAGCCATGGGCCGCCATCGCTCCGCTGACCGCCACCGGAGGCACGCCGATGCCAGGAAATACGCCCGCACCGCAGAGCACGAGCCCTTCAATCGGCGTCTGCCCCCCCGGAAAGGGACCCCGATCCGCGGGCCAGGCTGGTCCATAGCTCCCCTGATGCACCCGCAAGTAGTGACGGTGCGTGAGCGGGGTGCCATAACGCTCGATCACCAGACGCTCGCGCCAGTCGGGGATGAGCGGGTTGAGCAGTTGGCCAAACACCGCGCAGCGCTCGGCTTTGAGGGCCTGGTACGCGGGCGTGCCCCTCTCAAGGTGTTGCCATAGTTCCCAGGGTTCGTTGGCTGGTGTGTAGCCGTGCACCACCTGCTGGCCAGCCGGGGCCAGGCTTGGATCCAGCAACGAGGGCATGGAGAGCACCGCCATGTTGCGCTCGGCACCAATGCCCCGTTGCCAGTCGCCAACCCAAACATGGTGGATCGGCAGATGGCTCAGGTCGTCGCCCCGCAGGCCGAGGTGGCAGTGCAGGAAGCTGGCGCAGGCTGGGGTGGCCTGCTGCCGCTCCCGCCAGCGCGGCGGTGCGGCGCCTTCGCCCAGCAAGGCGAGGGTGTCCCAGGGACTGGCATTGCTGATCACCCCCCGTCGGGCGTGGAGGTGCTCACCAGTGGCGAGGCGCACCCCCCGGGCCCGTCGCTCGCCCACCAGGATCTCGGCCACGGGGGCGCCCGTGCGCAAGTGGCCCCCATGGCGCTCCAAGCCCCGCACCAGAGCGGCCACCACCGCTGGGCTGCCGCCAACCGGGTAGTCGAGGTGGGCTTCAGGGGTGAACCACTCTCCGAACAGGGTGGCCATCGCCGCTGCGCTGGTGTGGGCCATCGGCAGGCCGGAGATCAGGAAGCAGAGCAGCTCCACCCAGTGCAAAAGAAAGGGGTCCTGCAGGTGGTTGCGCACCAGTGGGGCGAAGGCACCGCCGAGCTGGGCCAGCCGGCCCGCCTGGCCCAGGACCCCAAAGCCGCGAGTGCCAAGCACGGCGGCGGTGCCCAACCCTGGCCTCAGCGCCAGCAGGGGCAGGGCCCGTGCGGCTTGGCACAGGGGCTCGAGGCTGTCCATGAAGGCCTGCCATTCCCTGGCCACCGCGGCGCCGCGCAGGTCGCGCACCACGGCCAGGAAAGGATCCAGCCCCACCCCCACCCGCAAGTGACCCTCCGGCAGCAGCAGCCCCCATTCGTTGTAGGTGGCCACAGGGACCGATTCGCCGATCAGTCGCAACACCTGGGCCAGAGGGTTGGGGCTGGGCCAAGCCGACAGGCCGCTCCACAGGGAGGGACCGGATTCGAAGTGGAAGCCCCCCTGGCGGAAGCCGTGAGCCGCACCCCCGGGTTGGCTGTGGGCCTCCAGCACCAACACCTCCAGGCCGTAGGAGGCCGCCACCGCTCCGGCGCACAATCCACCCAGGCCACTGCCCACCACGATCAGGTCGACTTCGTTGCTGGTGGATGAATCAGTCTTTGCAGGGGACATGGGGTCTGTTGGGCGTCAGACCTCTTGCCGCAGCTGGCAGCAGGCCATCTGGCGGGCTCCATCGGCCCGGGCGGCGCAGAGCCGATCGAGGCCGGGTCGCCCGGTGAGCTGCAAGCGGAATCGCGCCCAAAGGGTGTAGGCCGCCTCGGCCAGGGCACCCACAACCGGCCAGCGGGTGGGGGCGTAGAGCCATCCCAAGCCGATCAGCTCATAGGCCCTGCGGAACACGGAAAGATCGCGGAGCACGGTGCCGTCGGCTTCGATTCCATGGATGCGGCCCATCGCCTCGCGATAGGTGACGCCCTGATGGGCCCCGGGGTCGTAGTCCGGGTTGTCAACGTCGACAAAGGCGAGGCTTGGCTGATCAGCATGGCGTTGCTGATCGCGACTCTGCAAAAAGGTCACCTCCCGCCTGCAGAGGGGGCACCCGCCGTCGTAGAGGATGGTGAGATCAGCCATGGGGGAAGGTTAGGTGCTCTCCGCCGCCGTCGTGCGGGCGGCACCCGTTCGTGACAGCCTCCCGCCGCAACCCTGCTGCACAGGGCTGCTCAGGTCAGGATGGATTCTGGCCCGAGCCGATCTCATGACCACAGAGTTTGCTTCTGCCTTTCGATCCACTGAAAAGGCGTTCCCATCCGGAAGCCATCCGGTTTGGTCTGGAGGTGAGGGGCCCTCTGTGATCTTGATGCATGAACTGGATGGATTCAGCCCGGCTTTCATCGAGTTGGCCCTGCGCCTCAGCCAATCCTTCACGATCCATGCGCCGGTGTTTTTCGGCGAGGTCGGGCAGTTCGTCCATCCCGTCAGCGCTCTGTTTTGCATGCGGCGGGAATTTGAGCTCTTCCGGAAGGGGCACACCAGTGCGGTGGCCAATTGGGTGCGGGATCTTGTGGCGGATCTTCATCAGCAAAGCCATGGCCAGCCGCTTGGAATCATTGGCATGTGCATGACGGGTGGGATCGTGTTGGCCACCACCTCGCTCGGCTCGGTGGCTGCCGCTGTGGCCGCCCAGCCCAGCCTGCCTTTTGCCATCACCAAACGCGGCAGGCAAGATCTCGGCTTGACGGCCGACGATCTCCAGGCTGCCGCCAACGCGACGACCCCTGTGCTCACCCTGCGCTACGGCCGTGATGTGATCTGCCCTGCCGAGCGGATCACCAGCCTGCTGGAGACCGTTCCCACGGCGATTCGTCCGCCCGATTTTTTGGCCGACATCTGCAGCCACGCCACCCTCACCGACCGCTACCGCACCAACAGGTCGCTCGATGTGCAGCGGGTGTCTGATCAGGCGATTGATCATGTGGTGAGCTTTTTGAAGCAGCATCTCCCCCGCCTTGCCTGAGCGGGGTGTTGCGGAGCGTTCAACGCCCCCTACCGTTGAGCACGGCCGGGCGTTGATCGATGCTTCAGCAAGACTTGCGCCACCTGGAGGTGCGCACCAGCGGGGAAGGATTCACCAACATCACCGCCGCCCTCAACAACGAGATCGCTGGCAGCGGCCTCACCTTCGGTTTGGCCACGCTGCATGTCCAACACACGAGCTGCTCCCTCACCATCAATGAAAATGCCGATCCCAGGGTGCTGCTTGATCTGGCGGCCTATTTGCAGGCCTTGGTGCCGCCGGAGGGGGTGCGACCGATCAGTGGCCAGGGTTCCCTGCGGCCCTACGTGCACGATGACGAAGGCGCGGATGACATGCCAGCCCACATCCGCACTGCCCTCACCTGCACGAGCTTGAGCCTGAGCTTTCAGCGGGGCCGGCTGCTGCTCGGCACTTGGCAGGCCATCTACCTGTGGGAGCACCGGGCCAGGCCCCAGCGAAGGAAGGTCTGCCTCCACCTCCTCGGCGAATCACAGGCCAAGGTCTGATGGATGACGATGCGAGTTGGGAGAAAACTGCTCAAACGGGAGCGCCAAACTGGCAGAGGGTTGTTGAGATCAGCGGATCACTGGATGCACTCAAACCGCCCTTGGCTGCCCCAGTCTTAGCGTTTTCCATCATCTGCGATCGGCTGTGCAGGAACGCCCCTTCTGGAGTAGCTTCCTCGCCAACGTGGGTGCGATCAGTCGGCGCCCATCGGCTTGGCTGGCCGTGGCGCTGGCCGCCTCCGGCACGGCCCTGGTGGCGGGCACCTGGCTGGTGGCCCAGCTCAGCTGGCAAGCTCGGCTGCGCACCCTGGAGGCCGAGCTGGGGTTCTATCGGAGCACCCGTCAGGTGGATGTGCCCCGTCTGTTGAGTGATCTGCAGCGTCTGGCTGGCCCCGCCGCCGACCGCCTGGCTCTCCAGGAGCTGAAGCAACGTCAAGCCATCCTGGAGCGGGAGCACAAGCGCACCTTGGAGGCTTTGGCCTCTTTGCGCCGCAGCCGCCGCCTGGAGGAGCGCTTCACCCTCACGGCTGGCAGCCCGAGACAATTGTTGGAAGGAAAGCTGCTGCTGGTGTTGGAGGGGGTGGAGGCCGGTGGCGCTCGCGTCAGCCTTGCGGGCGCGCCGGCGAGCCTGTGGCGGCCCGGGGATTTCCGCGATCTCAACTTCGGCGGCGGTCGCTATCGCCTCAGCCTGGAAGCCATCCCCGCCGCCGCAGGCGGCCAGGCTGAGTTTCGGTTGGATGCCCTCGTGGAGTCCCCCACGGCAAGCCAGAGAATGGGCGGGAAAGAGTGAGCCCATCCCATGTCTGCCATCACCGTCACTCCCGCTTGCCCGGAGGCCACCATCGCCGAGCTGGGAGTACGCGATTGGCCGATCTGGAGCTGTGGGGTGAGCAGATTCCCTTGGACCTACGACGCCCAAGAAACCTGTCTGCTGCTCGAGGGGCAGGTGACCGTCACCCCTGACGGCGGCGAACCAGTGCGCTTTGGGGCCGGTGATTTGGTGGTGTTTGCCAAGGGACTGTCCTGTCTGTGGGAGGTGCAGGCCCCTGTGCGCAAGCACTACCGCTTTGGCTAAGGCCCTTCCTGTAGGTGCTTGGCTGAGAGGCCGCTCTGGCTACGCTCCAGCGCAATCACCCCCTTGAGCGCAGCCCATGGCCGCTATCGCCCTCACGCCTGCCGAGATCGAAGCCCTTGCCTCCAGCTTGCCGGCCTGGCAGCTTGTCGCGGGCAAGCTGCACAGGCAGTTCAGCTTCGCGGACTTTTCTGAAGCCTTCGGTTTCATGGCCCGGGTGGCTCTTGCGGCCGAAGCACTTGGCCATCATCCGGAGTGGAGCAATGTGTGGAATCGGGTGACTATTGACCTCACCACCCATGACACTGGCGGTTTGTCCAATCTGGATCTGGCTCTGGCCCGCCAGATTGATGCGCTTGTGGTTTGAGCCTCTGGCGGGGAGAGTTTATTGACGCATGGTTTTCTTCACGGCAACGCCGATGCCGAGGAGTTTTCGGCCAGGATGTTTGTGCAGCAGTTCTGGGTATTGATCGGTGAATTCAAAGGTGTCAAACTCATCGGAATAATTTGTCTTCAACTCCTCCCATGCTTCTATGGCTCCGGGCGTTTTGAAGTTAACAATGTCATGGAAGGCGATGATCTTGGCTTTGTCTTTGACAAGAAGGAAATCATCCATGGCGCCATTTCGAGAATGGTCGCCATCGACAAGAACCAAGTCGAAAGAGGTCTCAGGATTGACATGTTGGAAGAGCTCGCAACTTTTTGCTGTGATGTATTGAAAGCTGGTCTGCTTGGCAAATAGTTGTAGCAATAAGCTGGGTACTCGCACGTCGATGCAAGTGGCATTGACGCTGGGATTAAATTTGCTTAGATATTCGGTAGTGAAGACAAAAGTGCCGCCGTAAGCCACGCCATTTTCAAGATATGAACGGATAGGGAATTGGGATAAAAATACGAGATACTTGCTGAATTGAATTGGGTATTGCCAGATCTTCAGTCCCTTGTCCGTAAATGGATCAAGCTGCTTCGGCCACTCGTATTCTTCACCAACGCCTCCAGATTTGTGTAGGCCGGCTGTTTGAATGAATTCTTCGAGAATCTGTGGATTTTTCAGTGTATCGGGTCCTGCGACTTCCAGCATGTGCAAAGACTTCAGCGCTTTTTGCACATCCAAGCGCTCTTGCAGTGACCATGTTGCCTTGAGAACCTCGAAAAGGGGAGGTATGTGCTGTCTTGTGAATTCTTTGAGAGCCATTTATTGGGAGCTAGCCCTTTTTAGTTTAGCATAAAGATTTCTGTAGGCGCTCCGAGCTGTATTTGTGATGGCGAGGGGGAGCATCTCGTTAGCCAAGCCCCTCGCTACTGTTAGGGATTTGTTTTGGCGAATAAAACTGATCGTGTTGCCAAAAGTGATGAGCTTGTGAGATTTCTTGCTCCATCTCTTGATACCAAAAATAGCGGCGACCTCATGAGCAAATCTTGTTTGCTCGTGGAGAATCATGTTCCTGTAGGGTTCAAAATCTTCGATTCTAGTTTCGTAATCTGATAGGCAACTCCTGATGGTGGAGAGAATGCCATCTACATCCAATCTCTCCACGGAAAACTTATAGTTTGCCGGGACTGGCATGTCGTCCTCAAAGCAGGCGGAGCCCCGCAGTCCCACCACCACACAGCATCCATTCACGACAGCTTCTCGTGGCTGACGATCCTTGCCAGGGTGGCTGCCAAAGTCGACATACACTTTGCCAAGTCGGAGGCATGTGGCATGCATTTTTCTGATCATGCCCTTGAGGGGAAGCCATTGAATCGAGGGATCGGCATCCATGAGTCGGTTCACGTATTGCTCAGCGCCCTTGACGGGTGTGTACAAAACCACATCCCTTTTTTTTCTCCTGATCGGCCGCAGGTATTCGGCATGCAAATAATCTGAGAGTGGATGCACCCGGGCAACATTCTTTTCCTTTAAAAAGGCTTTAGCGTAGGCGCTTTGGGCCAAATGGGTGACGGCTTGATTTCTGACATCAAAAAAATCAAACCGATCCATCAGTTTTTCATGGTTGTCAACACTGAGCCACCACAGAGCTTTTTGAATCGAAGTGTGCGCATCCAGGGCTCGGGGATTCACCTCGGTAGCGATTAGAATATTGTGTTTTTTGTCTTCGATACTCGTGGCAAACTCCACATCGTAATTTCTGTATTGCAGCAACACAGGATTGGCCACAATTGGCATGGTGACAATTTTGGCTTGATGGCCGATTCTTCTCAAGCTATCGACAAGTTGATGGACGGCTTCGATGCCGCCAGTCACAATATGGGCAGGGCATAAGACATAAATAATCGTGTCTTGATAAATATGAAGCATTCAAAAAAACTGCCATTCTATTTTTAACTTTGGCCTTCCCTTCACTTCGCGTCAACCAGCCGTCGGCCGGCTTGCCCATCGGATGGGCTCCGCATGGGCTCACAGGTCTGAGCTTTGCAGCAGGGGGCGGCGAAGTTGTCGCAGCAGCTCTTTGTTCAGCGCATTCTCACAACTGAGCCACACGATGGGATAGACCGAGCCACCCTTGGCTTTCTCTGCCACCACCTCGCACGCTTGTCGTCGCCCGGAGCGCCAGCGCTCCAGTCGCTCCGCCTCTCCAAGCAGGGTCTGCAAGGCCTGGTCAGCTTGATTGCGACGTTGCCAAAGGCACGCAACCATCTCCTGAGTGTTGCCGTTGCAATTCGGCGTGAAGGGGAATTGACGCAGCTGCCGTTGCGATTCCTGGAGCGTGTCATCCACTGCCTTCGCTGGAGCACTCCCTGCAACGGACAAAGTGGCCAAGGCGATGATCACCCCCAGCAGGTGCGGTTGCCACTCCCGAACCAAGGGGGGCCTGGGCCCCCCCGCTCCCTCCCTCTTCACACCAGCGTTGGCAGTGGGCCAGTGAGGTTGGCGGCGCTGGCCTGCTGGAAGCGAAGCCGCTCGTTCTCCACATCCACCGCGATGGTGGAACCGGCCTGGAATGTGCCGCCCAGGATCGCCTTGGCAATCGGGGTTTCCAGTTCCCGTTGGATGGCCCGCTTCAGGGGTCGAGCCCCGTACACCGGGTCGTAGCCCACACCGGCCAGCCAGTCGAGGGCTTCGCCATCCAGCTGCAGGCCCAGCTTTCGCTCCTCCAGCCGCTTCGCCAGCCGCTTCACCTGCAGATCCACGATCTGGCGCAATTCCTCCGCCTTGAGGCTGTGGAAGATGATCGTTTCATCGAGGCGGTTGAGAAATTCGGGGCGGAAGTGGGCGCGCAGGGCCTCGTTCACCCGCTTCTCCATTTCGGCATGGCGGGCTGGATCCCCAGCCAGATCGAGGATGGAGGCGCTACCGATGTTGCTGGTGAGGATCAGCACCGTGTTGGTGAAATCCACCGTGCGCCCCTGACCATCGGTGACGCGCCCGTCATCGAGGATCTGCAGCATCACATTGAACACATCGGGGTGGGCCTTCTCCACTTCGTCGAAGAGGATCACCGCGTAGGGCCGGCGTCGCACGGCTTCGGTGAGTTGGCCCCCTTCCTCGTAGCCCACGTAGCCCGGAGGGGCTCCGATCAGGCGGCTCACGGCGTGCTTCTCCATGTATTCGCTCATGTCGATGCGCACCATCGCTTCTTCGGCATCGAAGAGCTGAGCTGCCAGGGCCTTGCTCAGCTCCGTTTTGCCCACGCCTGTGGGGCCCAGGAACAGGAAGCTGGCGATGGGTCGGTTGGGATCGCTCAGGCCCGCACGCGAGCGCTGGATCGCATCAGCCACGGCCGTGACGGCCTGTTGTTGGCCGATCACGCGGGTGTGCAGCTCATCTTCGAGGTGGAGCAGTTTCTCCATCTCGCTCTGCACCAGCTTGCTCACCGGTATCCCCGTCCATTTCGCGATCACCTCGGCGATGTCATCTTCGGTGACCTCCTCCCGCAGCAGGGTTTTGCCACTGTGGCCGCTGGTGAGATCGGCTTCCTTGGCGGCCAGCTTGCGGTTGAGCTCGCCCAGGGTGCCGTACTCCAGCTCAGCAGCCTTGTTGAGGTCGTAACTGCGCTTGGCTTGCTCGATTTGCAGTTGCACCTGTTCGATCTCTTCTTTGATGGCGCCCAGCTCATCGATGGCGCCCTTTTCCTGCTGCCACTGGGCATTGAGGGCGCTCTGCTGCTCACCCAGCTCGGCCAGCTCTTTTTCCAGACGCTCCAGCCGATCTCGGCTGCTCGCATCCGATTCGCGCCCGAGGGAGAGCTTCTCCATTTCCAGCTGCAGGATGCGTCGATCGAGTTCGTCGATCTCCTCGGGTTTGGAGGTGATCTCCATCTTCAGGCGGGCGGCTGCCTCATCCATCAAATCGATGGCCTTATCGGGCAGGAAGCGATCGGCGATGTAGCGGCTCGACAGCACGGCCGAGGCCACGATCGCGTTATCAGCGATGCGCACACCGTGATGCACTTCATAGCGCTCCTTGAGGCCGCGCAGGATCGAAATGGTGTCCTCCACCGTTGGCTGGTCCACAAACACCTGCTGAAAACGGCGCTCCAGGGCGGGATCCTTTTCGATGTGCTGGCGGTGTTCGTCCAGGGTGGTGGCGCCAATGCAACGCAGCTCCCCTCGGGCGAGCATGGGCTTGAGCAGGTTGCTGGCATCCATGGCTCCCCCGGCGGCTCCCGCTCCCACCACGGTGTGGATCTCATCGATGAAGAGCACGATCTGCCCTTCTGAGGCCGTCACCTCCTTGAGCACGGCCTTGAGCCGTTCCTCGAATTCACCGCGATACTTGGCGCCAGCGATCAGGCTGCCCATGTCGAGGGCGATCAGCTGTCGGTTTTGCAGGGCGGAGGGCACATCGCCATTGACAATGCGCTGGGCCAATCCCTCCACAATGGCTGTTTTGCCCACCCCTGGCTCGCCAATCAGCACGGGGTTGTTCTTGGTGCGCCGGCTCAGGATCTGAATCGTGCGGCGGATCTCCTCATCCCGGCCGATCACGGGATCCAATTTGCCTTCGCGGGCAGCGGCGGTGAGATCGCGACCGTATTTCTCCAGAGATTCGTAGGTGCCCTCTGGGTTTTGATCGGTCACTTTCTGGCTGCCGCGCACGGCCACCACGGCTTGTTTGAGTTTCTCGGCGTTGCAACCGCACTGGCTGAGCAGCTGCTTGCCGCAGCGGTCGTCAATGGCCAGAGCCAACAACAGATGCTCGATGGCAATGTAGCTGTCATCAAAGCTTTTCTTGAGGGAATCGGCCTGATCGAGCACGCTGTTGAGTGCCTTGCCCAGATAGGTGTTGTCTGGAGCGGTGCTCAGGCTGGGCTGGCTGGCGATGAAAGCGTCGATCTTTTGGCTCAGGGTGCCCACGTCCACGCCCGCTTTCTCCAGAATGCGGTTGGCGAGACCTTCCTGGGCCAGGAGGGCGGCGAAGAGGTGCTCGCTCTCCATTTGCTGTTGCCGTTTCTGCTGGGCCAATTGCTGCGCAGCAACAACAGCGGCCCAGGCCTTCTCCGTGAACAGTTCGGCGGTGGGATGCATGGTGGCGTGAAATGGCGTGTGGTCTGACCGTATGGCGTCTTGCAAGCAGCACCCCGGGAGGAGGTCCGAAACGATGGGTTCGGGCCTCCCCACCACTGGTGGGCGCTCCTCACCAGATTGGCGAGAGAACCGTCCAGCGTCCGCAGGGCGGTTGGTTTTGTGACGGATTGGTGGTCGCGATTTGCCGTGAGGGGGCTTCAGTCCGGACGCCCAGCTTGGCCACACCGCCAAGATGGGAGTCATCACAGCAACGATTCCGCTCCCCCTGCCCATGGCCCCTCCTTCGACCGATCCCTCCAACCCCGATCTGGTGCACGCCCTGGCCGAAGCCTCCCGAGAGTTTGATCCAACCGGGGCCGATCCAGAACGGAATTGCTGGATGGCGGTTCACCGCCACGTGCATGGGGTGTTGCCTTCGGAATACGACATCCGGGAGGTGCCCGAAGCGCTCTATTTGGCGGTGTTGGCCCAGCGCCGGTCACTGGCCAGTTGAGCGCAGGCACTCCTGCATCGAGGCTCTGCCGCGCCGCAACCTGCCAAAAAAATCCCCCGACAAACAGCGTTTGTCGGGGGATTGCAAAGCAGATTCGGCTCAATGCAGGCGAATTGGCCTGCCAAGCCGATGATCAAGCCCAACCCTTGGCGGATTGATCGATCACGTAGGCCGCCACATCAGCGATGTCAATCTCGCTGAGCTTGCCACCGAAAGCGGGCATGGCATTTTTACCGTTGGTGACCTGGTAGGCCACAGCAGCCTCAGGGCCACTGGAGTAGTTGGCCAGATAGGCCTTGAGCGCATCGGCCTTGAGGGTGCGCTCGGCATTCACCACGTTGCCGCCGCCCATGTGGCAGGCCGCGCAGTTGGCGGAGAAAATCTGGGCGCCATGGGCGGCATCAGCCGCAAAGCTCGGGGCGGCACCAAGCACGAGGGCCAGACACAGAGCGAACAGAGAGAGAAGACGACGCATGGGAGGTGCTGAACGCACACGCAACCGCAACACGCTAGGGATGTGATGGGCTTTTGTTGCCATTCCTGACAGATCTGCAACATTTGAGCGGTGCAACATGTTTCGCCCTTCTTGATCGCTGCTCCTCGTCGGACACCGCCAGCCCGGATCCCCTCAACCGTGGGGGAGCGGACCACGGTGCGGAACAGCGGCGGTTTCGAGCACCCTCTCCAGGGTGGGCGCCAAGCTGCTCAGCCCAAACCGCTCAGGGGGGCTTACCGGCTGGTGCACAAAATGGCGCTGGCGGATGGAGAAGCGGTCCCAGGCGTTCACCTCCAGCCGTAGCAGGCGGATCAACCCCTCGATCAACCAGCCTTGCAAATCCAGCCCGAGCGGTGGGTGCCACACGCCCCGCCAGCGACAGAGGGTTGCCACAGCGTTGTTCACCGTCAGGGGTGCCTGGCCCAACACCAGGCGCCGCACGGGACCCTGCCCAACTTCGGGGTTGGGCTGGTGGGGCGTGGTGGCCAGGTGGGCGCACACCGTGGCGATATCGGCCGCATGAATGAAATGGAAACTGGCATCCGCCCGCAGCCAGCGAGCCAACCACAGCCATCGCAGTGCTTCGCCCACCCCAGCCGTGAGGTAGCTCGTGGGGTGGGGATCACCACTGCCCAGCCGCCCTCCGAACACCAGCGTGGGGAAGACAGCCACTATCCGCTCTGCCAGCGGGTGCAGCTCCAGATCCTGCAGGCACTGGGCCTTGGTTTGGATGTATTCCGTGCCATAGGCCCGTGCCTCAGGCAAGAGCTGCAGGTGGCGATCCAAAATGCTGGCGGTGGAGAAATAAATCACCTGCTCCAGCCGCTCGGGATCGAGCATGCTCAGCAACGTCTTCACCGCCACCACATTCACATCTTGAGCCCGCTTGGGATCCCCCCAGGCCGTCGCGGTGTGAATCACCCGTTGGGCGCTGGCGATGGCCTGGGCATGGGGCTCCAGATCGCGCAGATCGCCCACCAGCAGCGTGATGCGTGGGTCGCTGCGGGGCACCGCCATGAGTTTGGCTGGATCCCGCAGCAGCAATAACAGATGGGCCTCACTGTGCCGGTAGAGGGTCTCGGCGATGTATTGGCCCACGCAGCCGCTTGCCCCTGTGATCAGAACCCGTGGCGCAGCACAACCGGATGAGCTGGCCGCCGTCACACCGCAGCTCCAAGGAGCTCGGGGATGGCCTTACCCGTCTCAAAGAACACCCTGGCGTTGTCCTCTGGGGTGCCAGGCAGGATGCCGTGGCCCAGATTGAGGATGTGGCGACGCCCTCGCGCTTTGCGCACCGTGTCTAGTATCCGTTCCCGAATGGCTTGCGGCGTGCCAAAGAGCAAGCCTGGATCCACGTTGCCCTGCACCCCCAGCTCGGCGGGCAGGCGGGCACAGCCATCGGCCATGTCCACGGTCCAGTCGAGCGAGATGATGTCGATTCCTGTGCGTGCCATGCGCTCGAGCACACCAGCGCTGCCGGAGATGTAGAGAATCAGTGGCGTGTCTGGATGGGTGGCTTTCACTTGCTCGATCACCCGCTTTTGGTAGGGCGCCGCAAACACGTCGTAATCAATCGGGCTCAGTTGCCCCGCCCAGGAGTCGAAAAGCTGCACCACCTGGGCGCCGCAATCAATTTGATAGCGCACGTAGGTGGCGATGGAATCCGCCAGGTGAGCCAGCAGCTGATGGAGCAAGGCCGGCTCTTGAAAGGCCATCGCCTTGATCACTGCATAGGTTTTGCTGCTTTTGCCCTCCACCGCATAGGCCGCCAGGGTCCAGGGTGCGCCCACGAAGCCCAGAACGGTGGCCTGCTGGCCCACAGCTTGGCGAAGCCGACCGAGCACCTCTCCCACAAATGGGACGGATTCCTCTGGGATCAGGGGCTTTAGGGCATTCACCTGGGCTTGGCTGCGGATCGCCGGCTCAATCAGGGGCCCTTTGCTCTCCACGATGTCGAATTCGATCCCCATCCCGGGCAGGGGGGTGAGGATGTCGGAAAAGAGGATCACGCCATCGGGATGGAAGGCGTGAAAGGGCTGCATCGAGATCTCGTAGGAGAGATCCGGATGTTCTGAGCGTTCACGAAAGCCCGGGTGGCGATCCCGCAGGTCCCGATACACCTTCATGTAGCGCCCTGCCTGACGCATCATCCACACCGGAGGCCGCTCCACGGGTTCCCCTCGGGCAGCACGTAGCAGGAGGGGGAGCATGTCGGCCATGGAAGCGGGGTGGCAGGCAGAGGAGCGCTCGAAACCTAGCCGAGCGCGCCCCGACGCTTCTTTTCTTCCTGAAGCATGGCCGAAACCGCGACGTGTTTCTTCACGCTTCGAGCCGCCGTCAAGCCGGCTTGCGGGCGATCACGTAGAGGGCATCATGCTCCCTGAGCGGGCCATCAACCTTGGGATCAGGTGAACGCAATTCCGTGGGGGTCAACCCAGCTTTTTCGCAAACATGCACCACGTTTTCGCGATCAAACATGAATTGAACATGACCATTGCAATAGGCCATGTAGGTCACCTGATCCATGCGGCTGCCCGTATCGAACCATCCTGGCTTCCAGATGGCTTCGCTGCGACCTTCAAAGTAGCGTCTGCTCTCTGTGTAGGCTCTGAGTACAGGCTCGGCATCGGGAACGGAAAAGAAAAAAGCACCACCAGGTTTCAGGACTCTTTCACAATCATTGAGTAAATAATCAAGTTGTTGGCTCGATAGGCGCTGCAATGTGTTGCGCGAGAAGAGGACGTCTACGGAGCCTGATGGGAAGGGGAGGCCATTGCGCAGGTCCCAGAAAAAATCACACTCCAAATTCGTGTCGAGCGTCAGCCAGTCAGGGTTTTCAAGGTGGGAATGGCCAAGCTCAAGATTGATCGGAACACTCTCATCCAAAAGCTGTTGGACTTTTCCTAGGGTTTCCTCTTCAAGTTGTTCAATCCTTTTCCGTTGTCTCCGGTCCAGGTAGAGTGCTTTTGCAAAGAGAAAGGGCCGAAGCAAGCCGGGCATTGTCAGAATGCAGATTCTTCCACCCAACAAGTCTATCCAGCTCTTTCGCTTTGTCAGTTTTTCTGTTGAGGGGTGCAAGCGATTGCGCAGGGCCCTCCCCCTGCTGCTGTTTCCCCTCTTGGCTGGGCTGCAGGGCTGTGTGCCGCTGCCGCTGATCAATGGGGAGACCGTTTACGTGATGGTGGTGACCCAAAGGCGATTGGATTGGCTCAGACGCGATGACACGGAGGCCCTGTTTTGGAAGCCTCTGATGGACGAGTTCCATCGTTTGCATCCAAATGTGCAGGTGAGCACGTACACCGTCAACGAAGAGGCGGTGCGGGACGAGCTGAAGCGCCGCACGGCCCGCGGTCTTGGGCCCGATCTGATCCTGGCGCGGGCGCCCATGGTCAACACCCTCCTCTCCGAAGGCCTGATTGCACCCGTTCCCAACACCCCCTCGATGCGGCGAACCATCGCGTCTGTGTCCCCTCGCTTTTTGAAACGTGTGCGGTTCAGCTCTGGCCTGTCGGGGCTCCCCTTGAATGAATTGGTGAGTTTGGCTTGTTACAACCGCCAAAAAGTCCCTACCCCACCACGCACCACCGAGGAGCTGATGGCCCTCGCCGCCTCAGGCCAAACAGTCGGCCTCTCCATTGATCCCTACGGAATCTGGTGGACGGCCGGCACGCGTGGGGCGGATCTCGCCATGGTCTCCATCTTGACCGGGGTCCCCCCGACCACAGAAGCCCAGCGAGCCAAGGATGAGGCTGCCATTGTCGGCTGGCTGGCCTGGTTGCGTCAGATCGCCCAGCAGAGCAGGGTGGATCTGGCCAGTGGCCCGGAGGAACTCACCAAGGGCTTGATTGCTGGCCGTCTGGATTGGATCCCCTGTTTCAGTTTGACTCTCAACACCTTGCAAACCGCCATGGGGGACAAGCTCGGGGTGAGCGCGCTGCCCACCGGCCCTGGGGGGGGACCCAGCCCCTTCAACTCCCTCCAGGTGTGGGCTTTTGGCCTGGATTCCAGTGCCAGCCAGCGGCAAAGTGCCTCCAGCCTCGTGCAGCTGAGCCTGGAGCCCTTCTTGCAACGCCGCTTCGTGCTGGACACTCAAGAGGTGTTGCCAGTCAACCTCACGGTGCAGACGCCGGTGGCCAGCTCCGGAGTGTTGGCGGCTCTTGCGGAGGCCCATCAACAATTTCAGGCGGGTTCACCTCTCCTCACAAAGCCGTTTACCTTGATCCACCTCAGTGAGCTTTCCCATCGCTTGGAGGCGGTGATTCAGCAGGTCATGGTGGGGGTGCTGACGCCCCAGGAGGGGGCGAGACAGATGATCCGGCTCGGCCGAGGAGGCACATGAACCTGTTGTTGCTGCAGGGCTTGGGCTGGCTTGGTTTTTTGGGCCGCCCCTTTGTGCTGGAGCAGTTGCTCTGTGCCGCTCTGGTGTTCGCGCTGTTGGCGGTGTTTCGTCGCCGTCAGCCGTGGCTGCGGCGAGCGCCAAGGATCCTCCTGCTCCTGGGTGGCACGGCGCTGGCGATGGTCCTGGCGGCGCTACTCGGCCGGCGTTTCGGGTTGTTGATGCTCAGCGCCCAGATTCTGGCCGCCTTCTGGCTCCTGCGTTTGATCGAGCGGTTTCTCCTCCAGCCATGGCTCTCGCCTGCTGCCTTCCATGGCCTGGTGAGTCGGATCTTGCGACCAGCCTTTTCACTGGCGGTGGTGGTCGTCGTCCTGGATGCTGTCGCCTCGTTGCGAGATCTGGCATCCATCTCCCTGGGCACCTGGTTTGGCAGCGAGATCCAGCTCGGCACCCTTTCGATGGTGCTGGTCGTGCTCTATTTCGTGGTGGCTGGATCGGTCTATCCAGCCCAGGTTGTGGGTTGGCTGGCCAAGAGGGCTTTGGCGATCAGTGAGGGGAGCCAAACCGCGCTGGTCACCCTGCTGCGCTACGGGGTGATTGGTTTGGGGGTGATGTGGGCTCTGACGCGCCTGGGCATCGATCGGGCGGGGCTGTTGGCGGTGGCTGGCGGTCTTTCGGTGGGTCTGGGATTTGGCGTGAAGGAGGTGTTTTCCAACTTCATCAGCGGCCTCTGGTTGCTGATGGAGGGCTCCGTGAGGCCAGGGGAGGTGCTGATTCACGACGGCGACGCCTGCGAGGTGCGCAGTTTGGATCTCAGAGCGGCCACTTTGCTGCGGGCCAGCGACAACGCCGAGCTGGTGGTCCCCAACCAGAGTTTTTTCACGTCCACCACCACCACCTACACCCGCAGCGACCGGATGCGCCGCTGCAACCTGGAGGTCTCAGCCCCCAGCAGCTGGACTCCCGATCAGATGATCGCTCTGCTCGTCGAGTTGGCTGCCAGCCACCCGAAGGTTCTCCAGCACCCTCCGCCGGAAGCGGTGTTGCTGGGTTTCAGTCCCACTTCCCACACCTACAAGCTCTCCTTTTCGATCATCGATCCCCTGCGGGCCAACACGGTTGTTTCGGAGGTGAAGCTCGCCCTCTGGCGCCGTTTTGATCAGGAAGGGCTGTTGATGTCTCCGTCCGGCGAGGGCTCGATGTCTCCTGCCAGCTGAAGCGCTACTCGCCTGGTTCTACCCCGCATGGAGCCAATCTTTGGCGGCTGAGCCGCTTGGCCGTGGACTGGCTTCAGGGTTGGGGACGCTGAGGCGATTGGAGATAGCGGCTCACCACCACAGCGATCACCACGGCGATGTAAAAGGGTCCCAGGACGCTCAGGGCCACACTGGCGAGCCGGGCCAATGGTTCTGTAGGGGCGATGTCCCCGTATCCCACGGTGGTGAGGCTGACAAAGGCGAAATACATGATGCGGTGCACATTCAGATCCCAGGCGGATGTGGCGGCCAACGCCGAGCCCAGAGGAGGCAACTGCACCAGTGCCCCTGTGGCGGTGTCGCGAAAGGAGCCCGGCACGAGGCTGTCGATCACGGTGAGCAAGAGGCCCCCATGGATCCCGAGCAGCAGGTAGCCGGCCAGGCCACCCGCCAAAAGGTCACCCTGGGAGGGCATCTCTCTGGCCAGCCGGCGCAGCAAGCGCACCAGGCTCCAGCTGATGAACACCAAAAAAAGTGCCAGCAATGGCAGGCCGGTGACCAGCAGGCTGCGGGGGTTGAAGACCCAGAGGATCTGGGCCACGATCGACGCTGCCCCGATGGCGAGGTAGGTGCGCTTCCCCCATCGCGTGCCCCAATCAGGCCGGTGCCTGAGGCCCGCCATCAGGAGCCCGCAAATGAAGGGATAGCCCAGCCAGGTGAGGCGAGTCAGTGCAGGGGGGAGCGCCGAGCTGGCCATCACGGCCAGGCAAACCCAGAGGAGGTGTCGAAAGAAGCCGTCCCGCTTCAGTGGGCGCACTGGCCACCTCCTCTCAATGGCTCAAATTGGCGTTGGCCTCCCGCTCAAGACTCTTCACCTCATCGCGACGCAACACCAACACACTTAGCGGTGGCAGGCAGAGATCGAGGGATTGCTCATAGCTGTGGAGAGCCCAATCATCGGTGAATTTGCCACCAAGATTGCCGATGTTGCTGCCCCCATAACGGCCGCTATCGCTGTTGAACACCTCTGCGTAGAAGCCTTGTAGTGGGACGCCCACCCTGTAATGGGAGTGGGTCTGCGGGGTGAAGTTGGCGACCACCACAAGCCAATGGCCCGTGATGCTCTCGCGACGCATGAAGCTAATCACTGAATTTGTGTTGTCGTTGCAATCAATCCACTGGAACCCGTATTGATTGAAATCATCCCTCCAAAGGGCAGGCTCGCTTTTGTAAAAGACATTCAGGTCGTCGATCATCCGTTGCAAGCCCTGATGGGGTTCATATTGAAGGAGCTCCCACTGCAAGTCTCCCCAAACATTCCATTCCGCCCTCTGGCCAAACTCCATCCCCATGAAGATTGTTTTCTTGCCTGGATGGGTCCACATGTAAGCCAGGAGCGCACGAACATTGGCAAACTTTTGCCAATCATCTCCAGGCATTTTGTGGAGCAGATTGCTCTTGCCATGCACCACTTCATCGTGGCTTAGAGCAAGCATAAAGTTTTCGGTAAAGGCATACCAAATCGAAAAGGTGACATTGTTTTGGTGGAATTGCCGGAACCATGGATCCATCTCGAAATAATCGAGCATGTCGTGCATCCAGCCCATATTCCATTTCAGGTTGAATCCCAACCCGCCGATGTCTGTCGGTTGGGTCACCAGCGGCCAGGTGGTGGATTCTTCAGCAATGGAGAGCGCTCCGGGGAAATGTTGGAAGAGCACATGGTTGGCTTGTTGCAGGAATCTCACAGCCTCGGTGTTTTCTCGGCCCCCGTGCTCATTGGCGATCCACTCCCCTTCGGGGCGGAGGTAATCGCGATAGAGCATGGATGCCACCGCATCAACTCGAATGCCATCAATATGGAACTCTTCAAACCAATACACGAGATTGGCCACCAGGAAGTTGCGCACTTCATTGCGGCTGTAATTGAAGATCAGCGTTCCCCACTCCTTGTGCTCTCCAATGCGGGGATCGCCATGCTCATAGAGGTGGGTGCCATCAAAAAAGGCCAAGCCATGGGCATCTTTGGGGAAGTGGCCGGGCACCCAGTCGAGGATCACGCCGATCCCTTCGGCGTGGCAGCGGTCGACAAACGCACGGAATTCATCCGGCGTGCCATGGCGGCTGGTGGGGGCATACCAGCCGGTTACTTGATAGCCCCAGGAGCCATCGAAAGGATGCTCCGAAATCGGCAGCATTTCGATGTGGGTGAATCCCCGCTCCTTGACGTAGGGAATCAGGCGATCGGCCAGTTCGGCATAGGTGAGCAGGCGCGCCCCCGGCTTGAGATCCGCCGCGGGCACGGGAGGCCTGGGGGTGCCATCCGCCTCGATGAAGGGCTGATCGGCAGCGCCATGCATCCAGCTGCCAAGGTGCATCTCGTACACCGCGATCGGCTGGTCGAGCGGGTTGCGATGGTCTCGCTGGTCGATCCAATGGCCATCATTCCAGTGATATCGACCCAGCTCGGCCACGATCGAGCCATGGTTGGGTCGCACTTCATGGCGGAAGCCGTAGGGATCTGACTTTTGGTAGCAGTGGCCGTTTTGGGCACGCACTTCGTATTTGTAGGTGGTGCCGACCGGAAGGCCAGGGATGAACAGTTCCCAGATCCCACCCAGGCGCAATTGCATCGGGTGATGGCGGCCATCCCAGCCGTTGAAGTCGCCCAGCACCGCCACGCTGCGCGCATGGGGGGCCCACAGGCAGAACTGCACCCCGGCCACGCCGTCTCTCTCGCCCACATGGGCTCCCATGAACCGCCAAATGTGGTGATGGTTCCCTTCCGCGAAGAGGTGCCTGTCGAGTTCGCCCATCCACTCCTGGCGAAACGCCCAGGGATCGTGCTGGATGTGTTCGATGCCAGCTCGCCGCACCCGGTAGCGGTACGTCACGCCGGGGTTGTGGCCCAGTTCCGCCTCAAACACCCAGGGATGGTTGGGAGTGGTCATGGGAAGGGGTTCGCTCCCCTCGAACAGCAGCTCGACTCGCTCCGCCTCTGGCATCCAAGCGCGCACCACCCAACCCACCCCTTCCAGGGGCTGGGGACCCAGCACGGCCAGGGGGTGGTCGTGGCGGCATTCCGCTAGCCGGTTGGCATCGTCGACCATCCAGTCGAGGCGGGTCATGGGGTGAGGGTGGCGAAGGGGCGCGTCGGGAGCTTACGGCGCGCCTGCCAACCCGCCTTCCTAGAGCTGGCCCGAAGGGGTGGCCAGCGGCGGATCCGTTGGGAAATCGACACCCACGATTTGGTTGGTGTTGTCAAGAATTACGAACAAATTGTCTGTGGTGCGCGTGAATTGGATGTTCACCAACACCAACTTCAGCTCCGCCGTGCTCTCGGAGCGGGCGATCCGGCGCACCTTGATGAAATTGCCCGTGTTCCTTTGCAGCTGTTGCCACTTGCGTTGCAGGGTGGCTGGGGGAATTTCCTCCTGCAGCTCCGTGGAGAGAAAGCTGGAGGCTGCCACAAAGCGGCCGTCGATCAGCGCTCCCATGAAATCAGCGACCACCTTCTCGGCCGGCAGGTCCGCCATGTTGATGTGATATCCCGCCAGCAGACCCTTCTCATCGATCACCATCAGCAGCGTGCGCTCTCCGCGGCTGGTCTGCAGTTTGGCCTCAACCGTGCTGGAGTCGATCCCGGGGATCACCGAGGTGATCACCCAGCTCAGCACCTTGGGTTGCTTGCGCATGTTCATCGCCACCAGATAGGGGCTGGTCATGCGCTTCAGCTCGGGGGCGAACTGGTCGTAGCGGGCTTGGGCATCCCCCTCCCGCAGGGCCTTCAACACGCGCTCAGCGGCGATGCGAGCCCGCTGTTCCACGGCGGCAGCGCTGGTGGGCAACGGCACGACCACCTTGGGGCCTGCGCTGCTCGGCGCCACCCCCTGGGCCCGGGATGGCGCAGGCCAGGGAGTGACGGCCAGGGCCGCTGCGGCCAGGGCGATCACTCCAAAGCGCGGGGACACAGGGGGCATACAAAAGCCAACGGAAGCGCCGTCAGTTTGCGGCAATGGCGGCTTTCCCGCCATCCTGATCCGCAGGAAACAGGGGGTGGATCACCAGCTCGGCGCCTGCCAACAGAAGGGTGAGCGTGATCGGTCGATGGCTGGCAGAGGGCCCGCTGCGAGGCTGCTGGCCATCGCCCGCGTTGACCGCCACCTGGGGCCAGGCCGCCGGGGCGAGAGACAGGCGCAACCGCTCCCCCACCTGCAGGGTGGCGGCGATGGGCTGCAGCTCCAGCCTGCGCTCCAGCGCCTCGCTGGCGGCTTCGCCCAGCGTCCGAATCAGGCCGGTGCAGAGTTGGCGGCTGGCTGAGCCGTCGGCGCTCACCACGGCCAGGGCTGCACAGAGATCGAAACCCGGCTGATCCGCCTGCACGCGGAGCCGCAGGGTGGGTCGACCCAGGAGTTGAAGGGTTTGGGTCAGGGGAGCCGTGCTGAAACAGGCCACCTCTGTGCGCCCATCCAGATCGCTGCGATCGGGCAGGCAGGCCTCGCCTCCCCCCAGGTGCCCCCCCCGCCCGGGCACCGGTCGCCAGGGATCGTGCACCAACACCACAGGGCGATGGGGCGCGTCCTCGCCGGCCTCCAGCAGCCGGCCCTCATCGCAGCGGATGGCCGCTCCCCCGTCGCTGCCCAAACGCCAATACAGCCGCCTGGCTGGCGCAGCTGGGTTGGGGGCAAACCACGCCTCGGTGATGGCATCCTGCAGCCAGATCTGCCCCGGCGCGGTGGAACGGGGGGAGGCTTCGCCCGGCACCCTCCCCTGCAGGCCCTCGTCGAGGGCCTGCCCCCCGCCGAGATGCCGGCGGAAAAAGGCCAGTTGCTCCCGGTCGATCCCCCCCCGCCACTGCAGGTGGCTCCAGGCACCGACATGGAGCGTGGGGTGTCCGCCGGCCGCGGTGACGCACTGCCAGAGGCGCAACAGGCCGCGCAGGTGGGGATCGTGCCAGCCGCCGATGAGCAGCATGGGCCTGCGCAACAGCGCCATGGGGGGCTGATGCACACACCAGCCTTCGGGCGCTAGAGGGTCGGCCCGCAGCCAAGCCAGACCCATCCCCTCGGGGTCATGGCGCTCCAGGAGGCTGAGGCCGTCGCGCAGGTAGGCGCCCGTCTCCAGGCTGCGTCGCAGCTCCTCCCACCCCCGGCCATCGCCACGCCGTTGGGCCCCCTGGGCCGCGAGCTGCAGCGCCCACCCCAGGCCCAGGGCCCACCAATGGGCCCCCCCTTCGCTGGCCCAGTCCAGCCGTTCGTCCAGGCCACACATGGCTGGCGCCAGGCAATCGGGCAGCGGGTCGGGCCCCTCCGGGGCGAGAGCGGATGAACCAGGCTCCGCCTTGGCTGACCCGGTCTCCTGCCGGCCAGCGTTGAGCAACTGGCTCAAGCCCTGATAGGAGAAGCCATAGGTGCCAAGTCGGCCATTGCTCTCAGGCAAGCATCGGGCCCAGCGCACCGCCTCCGCCCCATCGGCAGCCTCCTGGGCGAATCCCCCGAAGGTTCCCTCCGACTGGCCCCTGCCGCGCACGTCCTGCACCACCACCACAAATCCCCGTTCGGCATACCAGTGCGGGTGGGCGTAGGTGATGGTGGACGCCAGCGCAGAGCCATAGGGCTGGCGCATCAACAGCACGGGCCAGGGACCCTGACCCGCTGGAGTCCAGATGCGGCTGGCCAGGCGGACGCCATCGGAGCAGGGCATCCAGGCCTGCTGGAGGCCCATCACTCAGCGCACATCGGGGCAGTGCAGCCCGATCACATAGGTGGCAAGCACTTCCGCATCCACCTGGCTCAGCCCCTGGCTGCTCGCCACCATGGCGATCGACTCGGGCGAAGTGGCCGACTGTCCGGACGCGTTGAGCTGTTTGAACTGGGCGCAAAGGCTCTTGGCCAGAGCCGGGTTTTGTTTGACAGATTCCAGCAAGGCCGAAGCGGCTCGCAGCGGAGAGGCCCAAACCAAACTGAAGGCGAGGCCACCGGCGAGCAGGAGATGCTGAACAGAGAGGTGGCGGGGGTGGATCATTCGGGAGGGGATCCCCATCCAAGGGAGATCTCTATTTCATTCACGGCTGGTCTTCCCCCTCGCCAGGGAAGGGTCAGTTCGCTGAGCGACTGGTGCCCGCTGCACGGATCCACCCCCGCACGGTGGCCAGCGTCAGAGGTGGCGCGGCTGCTCCGAGCAGTCGCCTGCGCAGCCGGTTCACCTGCACCTGCAGACGCTGGGGATCGGCCTCCGCCAGGGCACGGGCTTCAGAGAGGCCCGCATGGAGCAGGAGCGAGGCCTCCTGGGAGGTCAGGTTGGCCTGCGCCATCAGCCTGGCTTGCGCCCGCAGCCGCAGCAGGCGAGATTCGCTCGCCCCACCGGGGCGGGCTATGGCCCGCAGCCTTTCCCCTGACAGGGCGCTCAATTGCTCCCAGGTGGTGACGCCGGCATCGCGCAGGGCCGCCTGCTCCTGGCGGAAATGCCCCGGCAGCCCCGCCAGCTCCGCGCTCTCGCCCGATCTCAAGAGGGTCGGCGCTCCACGTGGATCTCGCCGCTCTTCAAATCCAGCGTGGCCTCCGCCAACACCACGGGCTTTGAGACCCCAGCCTCTGCCGGCTCCAGTCGCCGCAGCCGGACGCGCACCAAGCCATCGGCCGGGGCTCGCCCGGTGGGCCGCAGGTTGCGAGCCACCTGCTCAGCCGTCGGACCCTCCGCTTCGGGTGGCAGATCTGGTGGTGCCGCAGCCACAACCAGATCGGATCCGTTGTCAAACACCACCGGCACGGTGATGGCGCCCGGCACGGTGACCCGGGGGCTGTAGCTCACCGCAAAGGCCGCGCAGGAGATCGCCAGCAGAGCCGTGAAGCTGGTCACCCCCACCAACCGAAACCGGATTCCCCAGCGCGCCACAAAAGCCGCCACGGTGAGCAGCAACAGCCCCCCCGCGGCCAACGCCAGCCATTTGGAGGCCACCAAGAGAATCGGATCCGCGGCCATGGGACTGGTCAGGACGTACAGGCTCCTTATATTGCGCCCGCCCGACGGGGGGGTCACCCAGGCAGATGAATCAGCTGCCTGAGCCCCAAAGGGCCCCGCGCCATGGCTTGGTCAAACGCTTGGCCCAGCTCCCTCCCCTGCTCCTGCGCACGCTGGTGCGAGGTGTGGGGTGGTTGATCCTTTTGGGGCTGGTGGCCCTGGTGGCGGCTCTTCTGGTGGCCTGGCAGCGCTCTGATCTGCTTCTGGGCCGCCTCTACGACCACTGGCGGCCTTGGCTGGAAGGTCAGGTGGGGAAGGTCATGGGCCGTCCCCTGCAGCTGGGGCCCTATCGCGGCTTTGGCCCTGAGGGGGTGCGGCTCGGACCGAGTCGCTTTCTGGCTGGACCCCAGGATGGTTCCACCGCCGGGGTGCAGGGCCTGGTGGTCCGTCTCGACCCCATCGCCAGCTGGCGCGACCGTTCGCTTCGCCTCACCTTCGATTTGCAGGGGGCCCAAGCCGATCTGCGCCGCAATGCCGACGGCCAGATCTGGGCGTTTGGCCGGGTGGCGCCTGGACGTCAGCCGCCCCGCCTCCACCTCACCTTCCGCCTGCTGCAGCCCGCCCGGGTGCGTCTTTGGAACCTTGGCGCCAACCGCAAGCCCCTGGAGCTGGATCTGGTGGGCCAGGCGGCGGTGGTGATCCATGAGCAGGCCGTCGATTGGCGTGCCAAGGCCCAAAGCCCCGGCCAGGCCGGGGTGGCCCGACTCCTCGGCGGTGGCAACTGGAAGACCCAGAGCTGGCGCACGGATCTCTTGGCCACTCGCTGGGAGGTGGCACCGTTGATCCAGCTCCTGCCGCTGGCCGGTCAGGTGCGTGGCGTGGGCAGCGGCCAGGTGGCGTTGAGCCTGGAGAAGGGCCAGGCCAGTTGCCAGGGGGCCCTGGTGGGGGAGGGGTTGGCCTGGCAGCTGAAGCCCGCGGCACCGAGGCTCGAGCTGGCCAGGGCCCCGCTGCGCTGCAAGGGCAGGCAGATCTCTCTGGCCAGCAGTGACTGGCGTGTGGGCAGCTGGCGCGGGCGCGTCAGCGGGGATTTGGAGGGCCGCCAGCTGCGGCTGCTCACCACGGCCCGACCGCCCGCAGCCCTCGGCATTGGCGCCTTGCCCCTGCAAGGGAGGTTGGAGGGGGGCATCGGTGCTGGCGGCCTGCAGCGGGTGCAGCTCACGGCCCAGCGGGGCCGCACCCGGCTGGCGGCCAGGGGGCGGCTGGGAACCCGCCTGGAGCTGGCTGGCGATTGGGATCTTGCCCTTTCAGATTTTCCGCGCAGCGCCTCGTTGCCCCCGTGGCTCAAGGAAGGGCCCCTGCGGGGCAGCCTCGACGTGGGCGGTAGCTGGTCCGCCCCCCGGCTGGCGGTGGCCACGGGCCAAGAGCGCCATAGCTTGTTGGGGCCATGGCGGGCAGAGATCGAATGGAGCAACGGCCTTCTGGCCATGCGGCGCCTTCAGGCGGAACAGCTGCATGCCAGGGCCACCCTCCCTTTGGCGGTGCGGCCTGGTCAAGGGTTGGTGGCGGGGGATCTGGAGGCCCAGATTGCCCTCTCCCCCTACCCGCTGGCTCGCCTCAATCCCCTGCTTGGCACCTCCCTCGATGGCCTGATCGAAGCCAAGGGGTGGGTGCGCGGGCCATTGCGGCGGCTGCGACCCGATCTGGATCTGCGGCTGCAGCGGCCCAGGGCGGGCCCCCTGCGGCTGGAGGAATCCTGGAGTGGACGGTTGCAGGTGGAGTTGGATCCCACCAATCCGTTGGGCGGCAGCGTGGGAGGCGGCAGCGTGAGGATGGCAGCCCTCGCGCCCGCCCCGCCAAGCCGCTTGCAGGTGTGGCTGGATCGCCGCTGGCAGCCGCGGCAAATCGCTTTGGAGCGGCAAGGGGGGCGGCTCACCCTGCAGGGTGAGCCCCGCAGCTACCGCTGGCAGGCGAGCCGCATGCCCCTGCAAGGCATAGTGTTGGCCCTGGGACAACAACGGCTGGAGTCCCTCCAGGGCGTGCTGGACGGGAAGGGGAGCCTGGGCTTCCAACCCCTGGCTTTCCAAGGCGATGTGGTGCTGAGTCAGCCTCGCTTTGTTGGATTGGTGGGTCGACGGGTGCAGGCCCAGGTCTCCTACGCCAACCGGGCTTACCGGCTGCGCGGCATCGCCGAGCCCCTGGGAGCTGGCAGCATCGATGTGAGCCTGGAGGGCCGCTGGCAGGGCCCGTTTCGTGCCCGCTTCCAGGCTCGTCAACTGGATGCCCAGATCTTCCGCGACCTGCTTGCGGTATCCGGCCAGAGCCGCGCCGGCCAAGCCCGCCGATGGGGGATGGCGGAGGATTTGGGCCGTCTGGTGTGGGACACCCTCGGCGACAGCCTCGATGCCCAGTTGCTGGCCCTGGATCGCGCCAAGGAGATCACCCAGCAACGCAACCAGGCCCTGAACCGTCCGGTGGGGCTCGCCTCGCTTCTGGCCTCCTTGCAAACCAGTGTGGATGCCGACCTCACGGTGCAAGGGCCGGATTGGCAGCGCGCCCAGGTGAATCTCCAGGGGAACGGCCACCTCTGGGTGGGTCTTCCCGATCGGGATCAGTCGCTCACCAGCACACCCTTCGCGGTGCGGCTGGAAGGACCGCTGCGGGGGGGGAGCGGCAGCTTCCAGCTGGGAGGCTTGCCCCTTGGCCTGTTGGCGCTGCTCACCCCTGTTCCCGAGACCTTGCGGGGCCAGCTGGCCGTGAGCGGCCGCTACCGGTTGGGGTCCAAGCCCAGGCTGGAGGTGGCCCTTGCCCTGGTTGATGGGGCCATCGGCCCGGCACCGCTGACGCTGGAGCGGGGGGAGGTGACCCTGGAGCAGGGCGCGGTGAAGGTGAATCTGGCGGCCAGGGGTGGAGGTGCGGCCAATGCGGTCACCCTGGTGGGCACCATCCCCCTCAATCCCCGCAGTGGGGGTCTGGAACTCCGTCTCGCCACCCGGGGGGATGGGCTGCGGGTGTTGACCCAGCTGGCGGGGGAGTCGATCGCCTGGAAGCGCGGCAGCACCGATCTGCAGTTGCTCGTGCGGGGCAGCTTGAGCAATCCCATCGCCAACGGCTTCATCCGATTGCGCGGAGGGGAATACCAGCTCGTTGGCCAGACCCTCTCTGATGTGGAGGCGACGGTGCTGTTTGATTTCGAGCAGGTGTTGGTGCAGGACCTGCGGGCGCGGGCTGGGCGGCGGGGGGTGATCCAGGCGGAGGGTCGCATCGGCCTGTGGCGGCAGCTCAGTGCCGAGCCCACCCTGGCTCTGCAGCTCAAGGAGGTGCCCTTTGCCATGAGCCGCATCTCGGCCCGCAGCGATGGACGGCTCACGCTTGGCGGCAGCCTGGGTGCACCGGTGCTCGGAGGGGAGCTCACCATCAGCCGCGGCAAGATCAATGCCCAGCCCGGCCAGCTCTCTGCCACAGAACCGGTGTCGAACAGCCCGGCCCAGCCGCGCTCCCTGGCCCAGTTGCTGGAACAGAAATGGGATTTCCAGGAGCCCCTGGTGCTCCTGGGCCCGCAGATCGAATCGGTGGGCGCCGTGGGGATGGAGGAGGCCATACCCCGGCTCCCCTGGCTCAGCTTTCAGGCCCTGCAGCTGCGCTTTGGCCCGGATCTGCGGGTGGTGGTGCCGAATGTGGCGAGCTTCGACACCGGCGGTGCGGTGCGGATCAGCGGCCGCCTCGATCCCAGCCTGCGGGCCAGTGGGGTGGTGCGGCTCCTCTCCGGCCGCCTGAATCTCTTCACCACCAGTTTCAGCCTCGATCCGGATGCGCCCAACGTGGCGGTGTTCACCCCATCCTTGGGGCTGATGCCCTATCTGGACATCGCCCTGCGCACCCGGATTGCCGACAACCTCGGCCTGGTGGCGCCCAGCGGTTTTGGCGAATCCCAAACCGGGGGCAGCCTGACCACAGGCTTGGCCGCCGGTGTTCCCGAGAGTGGTTTTTCCTCCCTGCGCCAGCTCAATTTGATCCTGGTGACGATGAGCGTCAGCGGGCCGGCGGATCGCATCGCCGACTCCATCCGCCTTTCGAGCAATCCGCCTCTCCCCCAGGAGCGACTCGTGGCCCTGATCGGCGGCAACACCCTGGCGGGTCTGAGCCAGGGAGGGGCCGGCACCGCCCTGGCCACCGTGGTGGGCCAGTCCCTGCTCTCTCCTCTGCTGAGTGGATTGAGCGATGCCCTGGGCCAACGGGTGAGCCTGGCGCTCTACCCCACCTATATCAACCCCGAGATCGCCAATGCCTCCGTGCGCCAATCCCGCCGGGTGCCGCCCCAGCTGGTGTTGGGGGCGGAGGTGGGGGTGGACATCACCGACCGGCTCAATCTCTCGGCGCTGGCCGCGCCAAACCGCTCCGATGTGGCACCCCAGGTCACGCTCAACTACAAGGCCTCCGAGGCCCTCAATCTGGAGACCTTTGTCGATACGCTCGGCGCCTGGGGCACCCAGCTGCGGCTGTTGATCCGCTTCTGAGGGCGTCCCCCGGCATGGGAGCATGACGCCTTGTGCCTGCACCACCTGGGGCCTGGATGACCGCTGCCGCTACAGCCCTCCCGGTGCGGGCTCCCGGTTCCCAGCTGATCGGGGTCGACCTGGGGGGAACGGCCATCAAATTGGGGCGCTTTGATGTCCACGGCACGCTGCTGGAGGAGTTGGATGTGCCGACTCCCCAGCCCTCCGTGCCTGGCGCGGTGGCGGTGGCCATCGCTGCGGCGGTTGAACAGCTCGATCCGCAGCGGCTGGCCGACCGGGTGGGCATCGGTTTGCCAGGCCCCACGGATGCGGCCGGGCGGGTGGCGCGCCTCGCCATCAATTTGGAGGGCTGGCAGGAGGTGCCCCTGGCGGATTGGCTGGAGCCCGAGCTGGAGCGGCCGGTCACCCTGGCGAACGATGCCAACTGCGCCATGGTGGGGGAGGCTTGGCTGGGGGCCGCCCGCGGCTGCCGCCATGCGATCTTGCTCACCCTGGGCACCGGGGTGGGGGGTGGCATCTGGCTGGATGGCGCGCTCTACACCGGCCCCGCCGGTGCGGCCGGCGAATTGGGCTTGATCGCGCTCGATCCCGAGGGGCCGCCGTGCCGCAGCGGCAATCGGGGCTCCCTGGAACAACACTGCAGCATCGCTGCCTTGGCACGGTTGAGTCCCCTTGATCCGGTGGAGCTGTGCCGGCGGGCTGAGGCGGGGGATGGCCCAGCCCTTGCCGTATGGGAGCGCTATGGCCGCTGGTTGGGGATCGGGCTGAGTTCGTTGATCTATGTGCTCACGCCGGAGCGGGTGTTGATCGGCGGCGGGCTGAGTGGGGCGTTTCCCCACTTTCTGCCGGCGGCCTGGCGGGAGATTGAAGCGCGGGTGCTGCTGCCCAGCCGGGAGGGGCTGGTGATCGAGCGCTGTGCCCTGGGCAATGGCGCTGGCCGTCTCGGCGCGGCGCGCCTGGCTCTGGATCGGCTCGACCCTGCTTGAGGCGGGACGGCGTCAATCGTCGCCAAAGCGGCGCACAAACCAACTTTTGACCAGCTGGGTGAGACAGGCATAGGCCAGCAGGATCAGGAACAGCCAGCCGAAGTAAGCGGCCGGCAGGGGCACCAGGCCGAGCCCCGCGCCGATGGGCGTGAAGGGGATGGCGATGCCAATGGCCATCACCACCAGGGTGATCAAAGCCATCAGTGGCTCGGGGTTGCTCTGCAGGAAGGGGATGCGAGCCGTGCGGATGATGTAAACAATCAGCGTCTGTGTGAGCAGGCTTTCCAAAAACCAGCCGCTCTGAAACAGGCTTTGATGGTCTAGCGAATTGGCTCCAAATACAAACCAGAGTACGGCAAACGTGATGTAATCGAAAACCGAGCTGACCGGCCCGAGAATCAACATGAAGCGACGCAGTTGGGGAAGTTTCCATTGGCGCGGTCGGCAGAGATATTCAGGGTCAACTCGGTCAAAAGGAATGCCTGTTTGTGAGAAGTCGTAGAGGAGATTGTTCAGCAGAATCTGCAGGGGTAGCATCGGCAGAAACGGCAAAAGGATGCTTGCGCCGAGCATGCTGAACATATTTCCGAAGGCCGAACTTGTGCCCATCTTGATGTATTTGCTGATGTTGCCAAAGGTACGCCGACCTTCGCGCACACCCGCGTGAAGCACCAGCAAACTTTTCTCCAGGAGCACGATGTCTGCCGATTCCTTGGCAATGTCGACGGCGGTGTCCACCGAAAGACCGATATCCGCTTCCCTTAGGGCGGCAGCGTCGTTGATGCCATCTCCCAGGAAGCCCACCACATGCCCCTGGCGACGCAGGAGTCGAATGATGCGCGCTTTGTCCAACGGCGAGAGCTTGGCAAAGATGGTGGTGATCTCCACCTGCTGGGCCAGGCTGTCATCGTCCATCCTCTCCACCTCGCTGCCCAGGAGCACCCCCTGCACCGCCAGCCCCACATCGCGGCAGGTCTTCTTGGCGATCACCGGGTTGTCGCCGGTGAGCACCTTCACCGCCACCTGGCCATCCCGGAGCAAACGCAGGGCTTCAGCGGCGGAATCCTTCGGGGGATCGAGGAAGGCGATCAGACCCACCAAGATCAGATCCGCTTCATCGGCCAGTCCATAGGGACCCGCTTGCAGAGGGACCTCCTTGTAAGCCACGGCGATCACCCGCAGGCCATCGTTGTTGAGATCGGCATTGAGGCGCAACACCGCCTCTCGGGTGGCGTCCAGCAACGGCCGCACGGCGTGGCCATCCCGCAGGCGGGTGCAGATCGCCAGCGTTTCCTCCACCGCGCCCTTGCAGATCAGCTCGTGGTGGTGGCTGGCCTCCTCCACCACCACCGAGAGACGCCGCCTTTGGAAGTCAAAGGGAATCTCATCGATCTTTTTGAAACTCTCCTCCAATTGCAGAGCGGATTTGATTTCGACATGCTCCAGCACAGCCACATCCAGCAAGCTCTTCAAGCCGGTTTGGTAGTAGCTGTTTAGAAACGCCATCTGCAACACCTCTTCATTCTCCCTCCCCTGCCAATCCAGGTGTTTCATCAACACGATTCGATCTTGGGTGAGAGTGCCGGTCTTGTCTGTGCAGAGCACATCCATGGCGCCAAAGTTTTGAATGGCGTCGATGTTTTTCACGATCACTTTTTGGCGGGCCATGGCAATGGCCCCCCGCGAGAGATTTGCGGTGACAATCATCGGCAGCATTTCCGGTGTCAGCCCCACGGCCACAGACAGGGCAAAGAAGAAGGCTTCCCCCCAGTTGCCCTTGCTCACCCCGTTGATGACAAACACCGTTGGTGCCATCACCGCCATGCAGCGCAACAGGAGCAGGCTCACCTGGTTGATGCCCCGCTCGAAGCTGGTGGTTTTCTGCACCCCGGTCACGCTGTTGGCGATGGTGCCCAATACGGTGCGATCCCCTGTGGCCAAGACAACAGCGGTGGCTGAGCCGCTCACCACGGTGGTGCCTAGAAAGCAGAGCGTCGCTTGCTCCAGGGGATCGTCGAGCGCCCGCTGGCTGGCAGGGAGGCTGGCGTGCTTCTCCACGGGCAGGGATTCGCCGCTGAGGGCCCCCTGGGACACAAACAGATCTTTCGCTTCCAGAATGCGCCCGTCCGCTGGGATCATGTCGCCAGCGCTCAGCAGCACCACATCGCCGGGCACGATCTGCTCCAGCGGCACCTCCTGGACGCCGGGTGCCTCGGCCCCCAGCTCCAGGCCCAGATCCGCTGCCAGGGCCGGAGTGATGTCGCGGTGGGCATCGTGGCGTTTCACCGTGGCCGTGGTGTGCACCAACCGGCGCAGGGCTGTGGCGGCTTGGATGGAGCGCACCTCCTGGGAGAAGCGCAGCGCCACGCTGAACACAATCATCGTCGCGATGATCAATGCCGCTTTGGTGTCGCCTGTCAGGCTGGAGAGGCCAGCCAGGGCGGCCAGCAAGAGCACCAGGGGGTTGGCAAAGGTGCGCAGCAGTTGCTTGGGCCAGGCCACGGGTTGTTCGTGGGCGATGGCATTGGCACCGACGTGCTCCAGCCGCAGCCGCGATTGCAGCCCGCTCAGCCCATCAGGGCTGCTGTTGAGACGCTGCAGGAGGGCGTCTGGATTCTCGCGGGCGGCCAGCAGCAGCGCCTCCCGATCGATGTCTTTTGGCGGCGCCTGGCGGGGATGGGCAGAGCGGCTCTTCGTCACGGCTGGAACATGGGCTTTGGTGCGGGAGTCGACAGGTTGTCGTTGGTCGCTGGCTGCCTCTCCTCAGGCTCCTAATCCTCTTGCCTCCCCATGGTTTTCGTTGGGGGAATGGGTCTGGTTGCGTTGCCATGGACGGTCAAGTTAGTCAGGCTTTTGCCTCAACACCGCCGCGAACAGGTTTAGAGTGAAACAGTCCCTAATCTGGCTTGCCACAAGCCGGTTTGCGGCTGGTTTGTTGCTGTTGATGTGCTTTCTTGATGATTGATTTGCGGGAGCAATTGCTGGCCGGCTGTGGTGATGAATTGAGACTTGTATCAGCGTTGCATCGAAGCTCCCCTCTGAAATCCTTGCGGGTTAGGGTTGCGCAACGCGTGCGGAGATGGGTGTGTTGAAGGCGTTTTCTCTGTCTCTTCTCTTTCGGCGAGTGTCCCAGCCGTTGCCCCGGGCGGTCCTTCAGCCCGCCTGCATCGCTGTATTCGCTGCGATGGTGGCCACCAGCCTGGTTGCTCCCGGTTCCACCCTTGGCCAAGTCAGCCCGGCTCCACCACGCACGGTCACGGTGAAAAGCGGCGACACCCTGGAGGGGATTGCGCAGCGCTACGGGGTATCGGTGGCTGAACTCAAGCGAGTGAACAGCCTCAAAGATGCCGATTTGCTGCAGGTGGGCCAAACCCTGCGTCTGCCCGTCCCGCCCCGCAAGGGGGTGGTGGCGGTGAAGAGTGGCGACACGCTCGAATCCATCGCCAAGGCCCACCAGACCACCGTGGCGGCCCTGCAAAAAGCCAATCCCGGCGTCCAACCCAACAATCTCAAGGTGGGCAGCACCCTGCGTCTCCCCTCCGCCGCTGGCCATTCCACCCCCGCCGCCAAAGGGTCAGCCCCTGTGGCCAAAGGTGCCGCTCCTGCAGCCAAAGCTCCAGCCCCCGCAGTGAAAACCCCCACTCCTGCCCCCACTCCTGCCCCCGAAACCGCTCCAGCCACCACCAGCGCCGCTCCCCGTCCGCCCCTGGCCGCAGACACCCCCTTGTCCCCAGAGCGAACGGAGTCGCCCAGCCGTGGCCGTTGGCGCTACTACGGGGACACGGTGGTGGATTGGGGTGGCTGGAAACGGCTGCCCGATGGGGTGCGCTACACCCTGGTGCAGGCGGCGGCCAAGGATGTGGGTGAAGCGCGAGCGCAGGCCACCGCCATCGCCGTGGATTGCTCCACCCTGCGGCACAACTGGCGGGTGAAGGAAGCTTGGGAAGCCTGGAGCATCCCAGCCCCCCGCTCGGTCGGCCAGCAGATCGTGCTCGACCTCTGCGGCAATGCGGCGGGGGATGAGCGTCGGCCGGTGCCCGCTCCCCCGTCGCCCAGCCCATAACCCGGAGGGCGCCCGCCTCACCGAGGCCAGGTGCGCCAGTGCTCTCTGGAGCGTTCAGCGGCTCTGGCGAAAGAGTTGATCCCAGAGCCCGCTGCCCGTGGCAAAAAAGGTGCGATCCACCTGGGGCCACCCGCCGAACGCCGCCACGCTCACCAGTGTTTTCACCGGGGTGAACTCACCCTGCACCTTCTTCCACACCTGGGGCAGCACCGGCCTGAATCCTTCCTCGGCGAAGATGGCTTGGGCTTGCTCACTTTGCAGGTAGACCGCCAGGGCTTCGGCCGCCTTGCGCGTGCCATGGCGATCGACATTGCGATCCACCACGGCCACCGGCGCTTCGATGCGGATGTTGGGATCCGGCACCAGGAAGGGGGAGGTGAGCTCTCCTTTGCGCTTGGCAAGGATGGCTTCGTTTTCGTAATTCAGCAACACATCTCCTTGGTTGCGCTTGAGAAAAGCATCGCTGGCTTCGCGGGCATCCCTGGGCAGATTCTCAACGTTGCGATACACCTTCGTCACAAATTCGCGGGCCTGGGCCTCGTTGCCGGACCCCGGGCTCACCGAGCCCCAGAGGGCCAGGAAATTCCAGCGGGCCCCGCCGGAGGTTTTCGGATTGGCGGTGATCACCTGCACATCGGGGCGGGCCAAATCGCTCCAGGTGCGGATGCCCTTCGGATTGCCAGGCCGGGTGATCAGGGCCACCACCGAGTTGGTCACGTTGCTGTTGTACGGCAGCTCTTTCTCCCAGCCCGCATCAATGAGGCCGCTCTTTTGCAGCTTGTCGATGTCGCCCGCCAGGGCCAGGTTGGCCACGTCGGCTTCGAGCCCGTCGATGATGGCTCGGGTTTGGCTGGCCGAGCCCCCGTAGCTGGTGCGAATCGTGAGGGTTTGGCCGGTGCGGGCCTTCCAATCGGCGATGAAGCCCGGAAGAATTTTGTCGTAGGCATTTTTGGTCACCGCGTAGCTCACCAGGAGCAAATCCGTGCCCCCGTCCTTTTTCGCGCCACCGCCTGAGCCACAGCCAGCCAGGCCAAGCAGGAGCAGCAGAGCCAAAGAGGCAGAGGCGGGGGAGCGAAACCGTTGCAGGAACACCAGGGGGAAGCCAAGGAATCCGTAGATCATACGGTTCTACGGTGGGTAAGTTGTCAATTCGGATGGTCGAGGCCCGCCAGCGGGGGGCGCCAACTGTCACAATCCCTACCAGTGAGGTGGGGATTGCTGTGACCTTCAGCGCCAAGACCCAATACGCCCTGGTGTCGTTGATCGAGCTGGCAGCGATCCATGGCCAGGGCGGCGTCCTGCAGGTGGGGGAGATCGCCCAGCGCCAGTCGATCCCGGACCGCTATCTTGAGCAGATGCTCACCAGCCTGCGGCGGGCGCAGATCCTGCGCAGCCAAAGGGGTCCCAAGGGCGGCTACCAGCTGGCCCGGCCCCCGGCCCAGGTGAAGCTGGCGGAGATCGTCTCTTGCCTGGAAGGTGATCCAGCGCCATCGGAGCCCTCCCGACAGTCAGCGGAATTCCAGGTGTTGGCCAGCTTGGAAGAGAAGCTGGCGCAGGCCCGCAAACGGCTGCTGCAGGAAACCACCCTGCAAGACCTTCTGGATCAACGCAACAGCCTGGCCCAATCGCAGGTGATGTATTTCATTTGAGCTGGCTAATGGCAAGGCCTGGTGAGCCGGGCGCCCGCGATGACAGCAGCATGTGGCTGGAGAACCATGGGGTTGTACATCCGTCAACGGAACTGTCCAGCACAGTGCCCCTGCCTTGCCGATGTCAATCGCTTGATCGCTTTGGCGTCGGACCATTTCTATCTTTTAACCGCCTGGGCGAGCTTCAGCGCTGAGGGGCACTCCCATCCGGATCGGTTGCTCCAGCACAGTCTTTCCAATCATGGGCGAGGCGATCGGGGCCTTTCGTGCGGCGGGACACCGCGCTCCGATCGAGATCAGGGAAACCCCGCCGTGAGGCCTTGGTGGTGCGCGCCCGGGTCGGCGAGCCCTTGGTGGTGTATTTCGGCTGCGATCGCCATGGGGGCCATCTCTATCGCTTCATCAGCGCGGCGATTGTGCGCGATTCGCTCGAACCAACTAACTCCAAGCTGCTCGAGCAGGGCCGACTGGAAGTGGCCCAATTTCAGCCCGATGGCCAGGGTCGTTGGATCCCCCTGGGACCAGCGATGCCCACCGATCCCCTGCTCCCCTCCCATTTCGCTCGTTTTGATCTGCGGGCCGGCGGTGGTGCTCCTGCCCCAAAGCGACCGGAGCCAAGCCGGCGCGGAGCTCCTGCGGAGCGATGCCGATCTGCAGGCCTACCGCCAGCGCTTCCGCACCCTGGCCGATCTCTACCCCGGCGGTGGCGACGAACAGCTGGGGGCGATCCTCATTGATGCCCATTTGGCAGCCAACGCGGCCGGAGCGACGCCGACGGCTCGGCCGGAGGACATGGAGTTGGATCCGCGCACGGGGGATCTGCTGATCACCTTCACCGCCGGCGGATCAGATGGTGAGGGGCAGGCGGATCCTGCCGTTTTCCATGGGCCGGTTGGCGAGAGCACCTGGCCCTTCGGCAGGCTGATGCGCCTGGAGGATGGGGCCGCCCGGCCTGAGCATCCGGGTGGAGTGTTTCGCTGGCGGATGGTGGCCACTGGCGGCACGCCCTGGCAGGGGGGCATGGGCTTCGCCAATCCCGACAACCTGGCGGTGGATCGCTCCGGCAATATCTGGATGGTGACCGATCGCGCCGCCGTGAATTGCAGTGCCGATGTGTTTGGCAACAATTGCTGTTTCCCACGGCCGGATTGGCGGGCGGCGAGCCGCTGCTCTTCGCCACAGGTCCGATGGAGTGCGATCTCACCTGACCCTATTTTGGTCCGACCGCCTCCACCCTGTTCCTCGCGATCCAGCACACAGGCGAGGACAACGCCACCCATCATCCAGGCCAGGAAGAAATCCAGGCCTACACCTTCACCGACCGCGATGGCGGCCGCTTTGAGCTGCTCCGCCAGTGCCGCTGGGATCCAACTGGCCCTCGGGCTCACCGGGCCAGATCCCTCGGCCTGGGGTGGTGGCCATTCGCCGCGTGGATTGGGCGCCGCTGGTGGCCGGTTCAGCCTGAGGGCAGCGCGCCTCTGCCCAGCTCCATCAGCTCACGTTGGATGGTTTGGCGGTTGGCGTCCTGGTAAAGCCTCTGGGCCTGCTCGCGCCAGCGCAACCAGTGCAGCTCCTGCTGGTGATGGAGCTCTCCTTGAAGCGCTGGCAGTTTCGGGGCTTTGCGAAGGTGTGCGCTGTCCACGAAGCTGCTGTTGAGGATCTGCAGATCATGCAGCTCGCCCAGATGGTCCTGGGCTAGTCGGAGGTCCTCGATCCAGCCCAGCACGGCTGGCCCGCACCAGCGCTCGATGGGTTCAAGGGAGTAGCGCGCTCGCTTGATGTGTTTGCGAAGCGAGTGGAGCGCCTCGGCGGCAGGATCCTCCACGGCCCAGCCGGGGTGGAGAAACAGGCCGGCGGTGAACGGCGAATGCCAGTCGTAGAGCCAGGGCAGTAGGGGTTGTTGCCCCAGGGGCGAGAAGCGAGGCTTTTTCTGCCATTTGCTCAGGCGCTCTAGGAGCTTGAGGTAGCGGGGGCTGTGAAGCGCTTCCACCAGGGTGGCGAAGGCCTGGGAGCGATCCTGGCCCAGGCGCTTGATGGCCGCTTCCAGGCTGCGTTGTTCCTTCTCGGGAAGCCTTGGTAACAACTGCTCTTGAAGCCGCAGCCCCAGTACATCCAGGTCGCGACACAGGCTCGTGCGTCGTGCCACGACGGCAATGCGGCGTTCATTCACGCTCTCTGGAAGCTCCAGGGCTGGAGCGAACTGGGCCAGGGCCGTGCGCAGCCGCCGCAGGCTCACCCGCAGCTGATGCAGCGGCTCCGGGTCGCGATCGGCGAGCACCTCCCCCTGCAGTTTCCCCAGCCGCCGAATTTGGCTTTGAATCAGCTCCAGAGCAAAGGCCCCGCTGGATAGCTGCGGCTCGTCGATCGCGCGGTCCATCGCCGTGTCAGGTGCGCCAGAGGACGGGTGATTAGCGGATTCAGTGGCGGGGACTGTGATTCGTTCGTGCATCCCAACCTCCATTCCCCTTGATGGATCAGTCCAAGCTCACTTTAGGCTGCGCAGTGATGGGAAACCCACCGGCTCATGGCCAGCATGGGCACTAGCCCGAAGGATGGAAACGGGAGCCTGTGGCAGGCCATCGCCGGTGAGGTTGCTGATTTCAATCGCCAGGCCGATCTGGGTTTGGAGGTGTCGGGCTTGGGCCAAGAGAGACGATGGGCCCTTGCTGCCCGGGAAGGCGATGACGACCACGGCGGTAGGGCAAGAGGAAGAATAGGCTGCGGCGAGCTTTGCGGCGCGGCGGATCATTTCGCGATGGCGAATGGAGTCAGCGGCAAGGCCCAAGCGGCTCCAATCAGCGGGGAAGGTTTCCGTTGGCCAACCGAGGTGCTCCGCCGCCGCGGCAATGGCGTGATCTGCTCGGCGGGCGCCCCCATGGAACAGACAATGCAGCCACCTCCCTGCCACATGGGCCCTCAAGATGGCCGCAATGCGCACTGGCGACCAATCCAGATGGCGTCCTCCAGCGGCGACGAGGATCAGGGAGCGGATGGGGGCACCGGTCGCCGCGCAGCCAGTAGCCTGGCGGTGGGGTCGCACCACCACCCGCTTTTCAGTGGCCGTGTCAAGGCTTGAGGGGAGGCAAACCATGGGAAGGGTGGATCACGTGGGTGGCGATTGGTAGCAACATCGACAGGCCAATGGTGAGCATGTTCAGCAGTTCACTTTCAGGTTGTCCAGGTCGTGGCAGCTTGTTGTTTGCAGGAACACGTCGGCCTGTCGTTTAAACCCATGGATGAGGATTTGCTGATTGATCGATGGCAATGAAGGGTCTTTCCAGTTTGTAAGCCTCTGATCTCACAGGTCTTGTCCGCAACGTTCTGGCTGTTGTCCTTGACCCGACACGATGTCGGTCCAGGCCTTGGTCAACCACCTCATGCTGATCAGTCACACCCTTAATCTCGTCCTAACGCGCCAGGCCCATGCTGGACTCTCTGCCTGTCCACCATGACGCCAGCTGAAGCCTTTGCCGTCATTCCCTTGGCCGCCGTCTGTGCGGACCACCGGCTCCAGCCGGAGGAGGGGGAATTATTGAAGCAGCAGCTTCGTGGCCGGAGCCCCTACAGCGCGATGGATCCAGTCGAATTTGGCACCATGGTGTCGAGACTGCTGCTCGCCTTGCGGGACCAGCGGCAGGCCCTGGTGGAGGAGGCGGCGGCCTTGTTGAGCCCCGCTGAACAGGAGAGGGCCTATGCCTTTGCCGCCCGTTTGGTCCACGCCGATCGGATCGCCACTCAGGAGGAAGTCAATCTGCTGGCCGATGTCGGTTGTGCGTTGTCGTTGCCAGTGGAGCGGCTGCGGGAGATCGAGGCGTCCCTCGCCTTGTTGAGCCCCGAGAGCGCGTGAGCTGGTTCCACCCGCCTGTGAGGTTGGTGAAGCGCAATGGGGAAAAGGCCTGCTACCACACTGGCGAGGTGTTCTGTCTACAAGAAGTGGTGTGGCACCTGGGCCACCACAGCGCAGATGCCCTGGCCCGCACCGATGTGGAGGTGTTGTCCGTCAAGGCACAACCTGAGCGTTCCAACACCGGAGCGCTGCCGTTCCTCGGTAGTCGCTGAGCACATTGAGGGTGGCGGTGTCGAGCAGGAACCGACCACCTTCCCTTGGCGGCATCTCCAGCCAGCGCGCGGTCAGCACCCGCAGCAGATGGCCATGGGCGAAAAGGATGGCAGGCCCCCGAGGATCTTCAGCTCGCAGCCGGGCCAACACCCGATCCACCCGCTCACCCACCTGCCGCGGACTCTCGCCCTCTGGACAGCCGTCTGCAAACACCTGCCACCCGGGGGCGTTCCGGTGGATCTCCTCGGTGGTGAGGCCCTCATAGGCGCCGTAGTTCCACTCCACCAAGTCGGCATCCACATCCGCCTGATCCCCCAGCCCCGCCAGCTCGCAGGTGCGCCGCGCCCGTTGCAGCGGGCTCACCAGCACTCGAGAAAAGCTCTGGGTGGCCAGCAGCGGGGCCAGCACCCTGGCCTGGCTCTCCCCCTTGGCGGTGAGGGGAATGTCGGTGAGGCCTGTGTGCTGGCCTGAGAGGCTCCAGCTGGTGTCGCCGTGGCGCACCAGCACCACATCGGTGGGTTGGAGGGTGAGGAGAGTCATGTCATAAGGATTGCCAGTTGTGCTCCAGCTTCACTCGCCCGGCTGGAGGCAGGAGAAACCGCCGTGGCAAGAGGTTTTCGTGGCAGGCTCCATCATGGGGATCGCCCGCCATCTCCCAGATCACCACGAAGCGAAAACAGATCGGCTGGGCCGCAGAGGCCTCGAAGGGGATCTCGTTGAACCAGGTGTCGGCATTCACGAATTCCAGCCGGGGTGCGTGACGTAAATCCCAATTGCCAAGCTCTGGCACATCTCCACTAACCACCACGACCTGGCCCGGTTGGGTGAAAAAGCCATTGAGCTGAAATTTCGCCACCACAGGGGCCTCCACGGCAGGCCCGATCACGCTCAGCACCCTGGCCGACCTGGCCCGCAGGGGCAGATGGCGGATGGCGCCACCCTCCACCCGCACAGGCTCGCCACTGAGCAGGCAGCGGTGCTCCCCATCAGGCAAATCACACTGCTCGATGCTGAGGGTGGTGGCATCCCCCTGGTTGAGCAGAGTGAACACGCGCGAGTCGCGATAGCGACGCGTAAACGCATAGAGCATGTCGCTCACATACTTTTGTTGGTGAGATCCATAGGCCAGGGCCCGATTGCTTTGGCGAAGTTGGGTCAAGACCTGAATCGCCCGACTCAACGACTTCTCTTGATCCCAAGTCTCCATCATCGGCCGGTTGTAGGGATCCTGGCCGCCGTTGGTTTGCTCTACCAAATACTGCTCTGTGCCGTAGAAGATGCAGGGGATTCCTCGGAGGGTGAGCAGAAGGATTGTGGCCAATTCCAGCTTCTCCACGCACTGACAAATCGACAAGAATCGCGGCATGTCATGATTGTCAATAAACGTCACCAACTCCGTAGAGCGCTTGTAGACGTGATCCAATTCCAGAATGGCCTGCACCAGTCCAAAACCGCCCGGAGGGGATCCGGAAAACGCCCCCCGGATCGCAAAGGCGAGGCCAAAATCCAACAGCGACATGCCGCTGTGGTTGGCATAGGTGATTGTGCGTTGGTCATGGGGGCTACCGAAGCCATACTCCCCGAAAATGAAGGTTTCGGGGTGGGCCCGGCGCAGATCACTCACAAACTCCTGCCAGAACCAAAGCGGCATGTGCTTCACCGTATCCACACGCAGGGCATCAAAACCCACATCCAGCCAGTTAATAATTGCCGATTTGATGTATGCCCTAAATTCAATATTAGCCTCGTTAAAGGTGGCCAGCCCCATCATCTCGTGATGGACTTGCTGAAACTCGTCTTCCCAATTCGTGATCGGCCCATAGTGGTGATAAAAGCCTTTGGAATCATTGTTGAAATCAGCCAGGAGCACGCCATCGTCATAGATGACTCCCTTGCTGCCGTTGATCTCTGGTGAGCTGTGATTGCAGACGATATCGAGGATCAGCTTGATCCCACGCCCGTGAAAGCAGTCCACCAGTTGGCGGAGGGTGCGCGACGCCCCCAGCGATGGGCTGTCGTCAGGGGCGATGAAGTGCGGATTGAGCCGTTTGAAATCGCGCGTCCAGTAGCCATGCATCGGCGCCTGTCCGTAGTGAAGGTCGTCCACCTGCTCAAACAGGGGGGAGAGCCACAGAGCTGTGACCCCGAGGGCCTGCAGATAGTCCGCTTTTTCGATCACCCCCTTCAGATCTCCTCCCCAGTAGCGGCCCCAGTGCTGACGGGTGGGATCAAACAGCCCCTCTCGCCCTGCCCCATCGTTGCCACTGCAGCTGTTGAAGAAACGATCAATCACGATGAAGTAGATCGTTTCCTTGCGGAACTCCATCTCCGGCGTGACCAGGAAACCAGCTCCATCTCGAGCTGGTGACGGCCTTGGGGGTGGGGTGAGAACCATCCAGGCGGCGAGAGCTGTTTCAGCTGTAGCCATCCCCAGTGGATCGGTTGTGTCGCCCATCACAAGCACGAGGCAGCTGTCTGCGTTGAACCCCACTTCTATGTAACGCCGGCTCACCAGAGCAACCCCTGTCATGCCGGACCCTGACAGTGTCGCTCCTGCGTGTGGCAGAGCCAGGCTCTTCTGGGTTGCGGCAACGGTTGGTCTGTAGGACACGCCGCGTTAGCAAAGTTGTTTTGTGATGGGACTTGGACCAGTGGGAGCGTAGACACAACAAGTGTTGCTCCGGCAGAAATGAGACGTTGTGAGCCAGTTCACTCTTCGCTGTGCGATCGGATCGTTCTCCCGCAACAGCAGGGGTCCCAGGCGACAGGTAAGCCTTCCTACCCTGATCGAGAAGGCCCATCCCAACTTGGGCCCGTTGCGCCGTGGCCACCCGCCGATGGAACCACCATCCAACCTGATTGTGATTTGCGGTCTTGGTCGGTTGGGGCAGGCGTGCCTGCGCACCCTCCTGCACTTTGAGGCCCCTCTGCGCTGCCTTGATCTTGCACCTCCACTTCGGAACGACGGTGATGGTCTGTCCGCCTTGGCGGACACCCTTGTGGTGGGGGACATGCGCCATTCTGATGCGCTGATTCGTGCTGGTGTGCGGGATGCCCGAGCCGTGTTGCTGCTCAGTTCCGATAGCGGCGTAAACCTGGAAGCCGCCCTACAGGTGCGCCTCCTCAATCCTGCCGCCCGTTTGGTGGTGCGCTCAAACGGCAGTCTTGGCTTGGAGCGCCATCTCAGGGAGCGCTTGCCTGGCTTGGCCCTGGTGGACCCCGAGCTGCTCACAGCCGGTGTCTTCGCCAATGCCATGCGGCCCGATGGCAGCGAGGCGGCGTTTGCCCTCGACGGGGAATTTTTTCGGGTGGTGCGGACCGTCCTCCCATCGGATAGCGCCCAGGATCTCTTCACTCTTCAAGGCCGTCATCAGCGCTTGCTGCAGTGGTGTCCGGCGCACCAGTGCTCGCTTGGCCCTCCCGCCAGCCACTGGTGGGATCTGGGCTCCAAACCGAAGGCGGGAGACCACCTGTTCTGGTTGGAAGCGGTCAGCAGCCTCGACAGCCGGCGCCCTGCCAAAGGAAACTGGTTTCAAGACATGCGCGTCCGCTGGTGGCTCGCATTGGAGGGCCTCCAGGAGTCAGTTCGCCCCGGCACTCTGCGCTGGAGTTGGGGGTGGCTTCTGGCAGGGGCGCTGTTCGCTTTGGTGCTTGTGTTGGGGAGCAACCGCTTCGGATTTGGCTCGCCACTGCGGGGGGCGCTGCTCACCATTGCTCTGCTGAAGGGGGAATACATCGATGCCCTCAGCGCCATGACCGGCGGCGGTCCCCTGGAGGCCGATCATCTAGGCCTGGCGGCCCTGAGCCTGGCCTTTGCCCTTGGCGGCACCCTGTTGACGGCCTGGCTGGTTGCGGTAGTCCTCGATTGGCTCCTCGCCAGGCGCCTCGGGCGCAGGGAGCCTGGGCCCCTGGATCGGGGGACCAACTATGTGCTTCTGGTCGGAGGCCACCTTCTGGCGCGAAGACTGGACAAGCTTCTGTTGCAAAGTCGCTTCCGTGTCAGGCGGGTGCAGCCCGATGGCCAGGAATCGGCTGATCTGGCCTTCGGCAGCCTGGATCGGGCCCTGCGGGTGCTCCGCCATGGCCGTTGTCAAGGCGTCGCCGTTTTGGGAGATGACCTGATGGCCAATCTGGAGACGGCCCTCAGCCTCCAGGACAAATGGCCCCAAGCGAGGTTGGCGGTGCAAAGCCATTCGCTCAGCCGTGGTGCAGAGCTGGGCCGGCTTTTTCCAGGGATGGAGATGATCAATCCGCTGGAGTTGGCGGCGGAGGCTGTGGTCGCCACGGCATTCGGCGAGCGCGTGCGGGAGGTGCTGCGGGTGGCCGACACCAATCTGCTGCTCACGGACTACCGGGTGGAGGCGGGGGACACCCTGGTGGGACGAAGCCTTGGGCAGATCGCGGAGGGATATGGTGTGGTTCTGGTGTCGCTCACTCCGGTAGGGCAGAGCAGAGCGCTGATGCTGCCGGGGCTGGACCGGGTGATGCAGCCTGGCGATGCGCTCCTGGCGCTTGCGGCGCTCCCTGGGTTGCGGGCGGTGGAAGCGGGCCACATGCGATCCCCTGCTTGGCGCTTGGAGCTGCGGGGGATGGGGGTTGGTGCGGATGGGTTCGAGGCCCAGATGCTGCTGGCACGCCATTTGAATCGGCCCCCAGGTGATGTGGCGATCTATCTCGACTGCAGACACAAGCCGCTGCTGACACCCCCGCTCCCTCAAGCCCAGGCCCGGGAACTCGAAGCGGCCATGCGGCGTCTTGGTGTTCGATGCAGCCTGCATGGCCCGCACTGGCATGGTGAGCCGATCTGCACTAGCAGGCCCGACTAACCTCACCTCTGCTCGTCAGCGCACCCGACCACAGACAGCGCCCATTGGTATGGCCTCGGCGATCATCACCCCCCGCTATTGCCAAGCCCTGCAATGGGCCGGCTGAGCTGCACTGCCACCAGCGGCGGGAAGGGAAAACGGTTCCCTACCTCTCCCATGTCATTGCTGTGAGTTCCCTGGTGTGGGATGACGGCGGTGACGAAGATCAGGCCATAGCGGGCCTCCTCCATGACGCGATTGAGGATGCGGGCCAGAGCTACGCCGGGATCGGCGAGCAGTTTGGTTCCACCGTGGCGAATCTGGTTCAAGACTGCACAGACCCTGGCAAGAACCAAACCCGAAATCCATCTGATTGGTTTCACTGGAAACGTCTTTACATAGAGAGCCTTTCCCATAAGCCCGTCGCTTCCCTGTTGGTGACCGCCGCCGATAAAGCCCATAATGCTTGGGATCATCTGCTCGACAGCCAGCTGGATCCCACCTGCTTGCGCTGGGGCTGGGCGGATTTGGAAGCCGCGGCTTGGTATTTTCTCCGGCTGGAGCAGCAATTCAAACTGCGGCTCCCTGGCAGTCGTTCGGTGCAACGGCTCTCTCGGGCTGTGGAGTGGATTGTGGCTTTGCCCGCGTTTTGTCGACTTCTTCCCAGTGGCGGAGACCCCCTGGAATGGGCAGGGTCCTACGAGAAAAGACATCTGGACGGCCCTATGAGCCCCTGATCACAGGCGCTCACTCCTCGCAGCAATCAAGTTGCCTTCACCCGCCTTAAGCGCTCGTCCAACACCTGAAGGCTCTCCAGAGCAAACATCGGGAATTCCTGAATTGCGAGTAAAAAATGCTCGCGATTCATGGGCAACAATTGCACGGGGGTTGCAGCTGAGGCACTGCAGTATCGGCGCTTTTGGGGATCCACCATCACATCAAACCCAAAACAATCGCCGGGCGCCAGCGTTTCATAGATTCCCTTTCCCCATTCGATCCTCACCGAGCCATCGATGATGGCGTAGAGGCAGTCGCCAGGATCGCCCTCGGCGAAAATCACCTCTCCGGCTTGGCGGGTTTCCAGCTGACGGCCATTGGCCAGGGAGCGGATGGTCTCCAGAGCGATGTTGGGTTCGAGTGGCATGGGAGGCCGAAAAAGTGAAAAGGTGAAGGGGCGTCGGCGGGCCTGACGGTTCAGGGCTGGACGGTGGCTAAAGCTGCTCTGCCTTTCTCCAACACCGTTGCAGGGAGGCGGATGAATCCCAAGTCGCCCGCCATCGCCTGGGCCGGATCGGAGAGGGTATAGCTAAACACCTTGTTGAGGGTGTCATGCCTGGGTCCATTGCTGGTTTTGTAGAGCAGGATCCAGCTGAAGGTGACGATTGGATAGCCCACTCGGGGATTGGGATTGCTGCCCGTCAGTTCGGGCCCCAGATCAATCGACGCCAGTGCTTCCTGTTCACTTTCGGTGGTGGGTTTCACGGTTGTGCCGGAGGCATTCGTGAGGGCGGCAGCCTGGAGGGGTGCCTTCACAAAGGCCGCTTCCACGTACCCCAAACCCCCATCCACCTGCTTGAGCTGGGCGGCCACCCCCTCATTCCCTTTCGCTGCGGTTCCCACCGGCCACTTGACGCTCTTGGCGGCTCCAATCTGCTGCTTCCAGGTGGGGTCAATGGCGGCCAGGTGGGCGGTGAAGTTGGCCGTGGTGCCTGATCCATCGGCGCGCACCACCACCTTGATGGGCTTGGCGGCGCAGCCGAGCTGGCTGTAGTTGCTGATCTTGCCCTGGAACAGGCCCACCAGTTGAGCCTGGCTGAGTTTGAGGTCACAGCCGGGGTTGTTGTAGGCCACGGCGATGGCGCCAGCCGTCATCGGAATCTGCACCACGCCCTGGGGCAGTTTGGCGATCTCTTCTGGCTTCATCGGCACGTCGCTGGCGCCGAAATCCACCGTGCGTGAGAGGAATTGCCGCACGCCAGCGCCAGATCCCACGGATTGGTAGTTCACCCGCACGCCCTTGCTGGCGAGCTCTTGAAACCAGCTCTGGTAGATGGGGGCGGGGAAGGATGCACCGGCGCCGCTGAGGGTGCTTGTGCCGCCGCAGCCTGCCAGGGAGGAAGCCAGGCCGATGGCCGTGGCGCTGACAAGCATCCTCTTCACGCCTTGGCAATGGGCTGTTGGCATGGCGGGCTGATGTCAATGGAATTTGCAACAACCGTAAAAGCGGCTCGTCCGCTGACCGTTAAGGTGTGGTTATGGATGCCCTGGAGCATTGGGTGAATCTTTTCTCTTGCAATTCTCTTGCAATTCGTGCGATGTGTGGCTCCGAAGCGGCGGCCATGCGAATCGATTTGGAATTTCTTATCATTAAAACCTTGTCTACTTCAAGAGTGCCTTAGGATAAAGTCCCCTTAATCTTCCCTTGATCCTTGATGGCCCTGGGCGGCTAAAACTGAAGTGATCTGCCCTGCCACGCAGACCCATGACCCTTGCTCCAGAGAGGCACGCCCTGCCAGGCACGCACCAAACCAGCGAAGATCGGGAGCGTGAGCTGAATCTAATCGATGCCTGGTGGCGCGCCGCCAACTACCTGGCGGTGGGGATGATCTATCTCCAGGACAACCCCCTGCTCAAAGAACCGCTGCGCCCGGAGCACATCAAAAATCGGCTGCTCGGGCATTGGGGCTCCAGCC
>JBEGQC010000019.1:0-44635 GCA_041181185.1 Cyanobacteriota bacterium
TTGGCCCCAAACGCAAATCTCTGTAAGCTCAGAAACACTGAAACCAGTTGCGTCAGTCAGGATGACTGAAGAGGTGCAATATGATCGCTTTTCTCGAGAATCACAAAGAAGCCATTTCCGAATTATGCCGCAATTACAGCGTTTAGGGGCTTTTCGGCTGAAACAAACCGATATGCGAATTTCTATCGCCCAAAACTGCTCAGACCACTGCAGGGCAATCGATTTGCTCTTATTCTGGAACCCGCAGCGGCGCCCCTCAGAGCGAAAAGACCCCAAATGGGGACTTGTTTATGGGAGTCTCGCTGGGCTGCCAATGCTGATGAGTAGACATTTCGGCGTTACAGAGTGACAGCTTCCTTGCAAGTTACAGAACCACATTGCTTGAAGATCGCCTGCCCCCCTGTGGGGGAGGGGGCGTGATATGGTTAAATTGCTAATATCTCATTAAGTCACTATGACTGTCTACTCGTGGGAATATGGTTCTAGCGAAGTGGGTCTCAGCTTTACTGTTGTCTATGACGATCAAGCAAAGACCTTCACTGTAAATGTGCTTGAAGGTCATATGGATCTAAATGCGCTTTGGTTCTCTGACGGCGACCGTCTCACGGAAGGGAATACGAATCTCAGCAAATCCGATAGCAGCCTCAACATGAATGGCACTACCCAAGTCTGGGAAGATGGCTCTCCTGACAGTGAAAAAATAACTTGGGATTTGTATCAAAAAACATCCTCTACAGGCATATCAAATGATGGATTTTATCTAACCGAAGGACAAAGCAGGACATTTGTCTCAAGTACTGCGGTAGTCACTTGGCTATCTGGAAATATTGACGATGCCATTCTTGGCATTCGTGCTACCAGCACTTCAACAGCAGGCGGAAGCATCAAATGGGCTGATGCGGAAGCAGTCCGTGGCAACATCTATACTGACGATGTGATCGTAGGAGAAGGTGATTACCAAACCCTCGTCGGCGATACTTCCGGAAGCATGGGAGATTATGAGCAGGGTGGAAACGATCAAATCACTGGCGGTAGCGGTAGTTACAACGAAATTGTTGGTGATGCCTATGACACCATCGGCGGAAATGCCATGGGCGGCAATGACGAAATCAGATCGGCTGCTGATGCCTCCGAAGGGGATCATTATATCTTTGGAGACGCAGGTCTTCTGACGGAATCCGCCAAAGGCGGAAACGATCGCATCTTGTGGACTTCCGGAGGGACCGCGGACATTTCCGGCGATGCATACCTGATGGATGGCAATGCGATAGGTGGAAACGATCAATTTAAGATCGCGAATCTCTCAGGATCCTTCAACGTATACGGCGATGCTGTTGAGATGTATGGCGCTACGAGAGGGGGAGATGATCTTCTAGAAGGTGGTATCATTAACTCTAACGGGGAGTGGGGAATTACTCAGTGGTATGGGGACGCCATCCTGTTGACGGACAGCGCGATGGGCGGGGGGGACTTCATTCGTGGAATGAGCGGGAGTTCTTTAAGCGACGTAGGAAACGTAAATAACCTCATCTACGGAGACGCTTATGACATGCAAGGGAGCGCCATAGCGGGCAACGACACCCTGATTGGTGGGGATTACGCCTCAAACGCCATGTGGGGCGATACGCAAACAGCCGGTGCCGAAGTGACCTTAGGCAACGATAGGCTGATCAGCGGCGCCTATGCAGATGACCTCATGTGGGGTGATGCCTTGATTTATTCTGGCTTGGGTGGTGCTGACGTCTTCGTCTTTGAGGCTAACAATGGCGTTGATCAGATCAGGGACTTTGAATTCGGTCATGACAAGATTGAGATCAAGGGCATAACAGGCATTAATGGTTTCGGGGATCTCGTTGTGACGTTGGCGCCCGGAGTAGGGACTGGTATTCCTGATAGCGATTCCCTCATTGATTTCGGTAGCGGAAACACTGTGACTGTCGTTGGTGTCACCAACCTCACTGCCTCTGACTTTCTCTTCACCTGATAGGTAGTTCATTGGTGATCTTGGTAATCTCATGAAGTTGCAACAATAAAAACTGAAGGGCTCCAAGAAAATTGGAGCCCTTTTTATTATTCTTCAACGATATCAGGGTAATCGCATTTAATTTGGTATAGACAAAACCAGACATAAACCTCGTCTAGCTTGAAACCCGGAGTTTACCCTCACCCTAAATCCCTCACCCTTTGTGAGAGGGGCTGATAAGTAGTGTTCGCTAATCTGTGAAATATAGGGAGCGCAACAGGCTATGCCTATGCTATGAATAGTTTTTCATCCCAGGCTAACAATCCCATGCACCTGAGCCGCTACCGCAACCCTGCCTTATTCGTCGAGCACAGCTTGCGGCCAGGTGATGGCAAGCGTTCCCATAATCACCCCACCGGCTCCAACACATCCAAGATGCACATCAGCTCCCCCTCAGGATGGGCCGCCAACCGTCTCCGCACCGCCTCCACGCACCCCACCAAGGGCCTGAGCAGGTGAGCCAACGGAGCATCCATCTGAGGCAGCGCAGGCAACACAGAAGCCCGTCGCCCATCTCCCTCTCCCCCAGAGGCATTCCCCCCGAGCCTCTTGCTCAAACACCACAGCCACCCCATCGCCTCCCGGTGCAGCGGATCAGTGAGCACCAACACAGAAAGCACCTCCCTGAGGGAGGGGCAGCAGAGAAAAAGCCGTAAGACGCGTCTCTCCGCCAGAAGCACTGCTTCTTGATGCCCCGGCAAGCCGTTCGCGCTCCCCCCCAGCGGAGCCACGACTGCTGCATTGCGTGGCCCCTTCCCTTGCGGCACCACCTCCAGAGCCTCCTGCAGCCGCTGCTCCGCCTTCTGCCGCAGAACCCCCTCAGGGAGTTGGACCAACAGCTCTGATCCCTCTCGCTCGCACCGCTGCACTTTGGGGTAGGGCCTGGAGGGAGCTGCGGCCCCCTTTGTTTTTGACTGGGTTGGAGTTTTTTTGCCCAGCTGTTGGCTACTGGATCCCTCCAGATCTCTCGGCTGCGCGACGAGCGAGCACCACCCTCCGGGTTGTTCCATACACCAACAAAGCCGTCCCAAAGGCCATCAGACCCTCGGCGATGTCGATCCACGTTGGGATCGAGGTCTGACAGGGCAATGAGACTGTGAACAGCGTCAACACCCTAAGCAGACCGCTGGTAATGCCGCAGCCCGCACTAATGAACAGTTGGGGGAGCAGCCAGAGATACCAGATCGAACCTCCCACCATGGCCAGCACACCCACGCATTGCAGGCCGACGCAGAGCTTTCGCTCCAGATTCAACCGCTTCCGCCTCCCGGGTAGCTTGGCGGCGAGGAGTGCAGGAACCAGCCCTACAACGATTCCAAGCAGTAGCCCATTCACCGCTTCATGGGCTCAACAGGTGATGGCGCATCTCGGGATAACTCCTGACCAGGGTCTCCAATGTGACATGGAAGGATCAGGCGCCCTTTCTTCTGGGCCAGAGCCACCTTGGGTGACGCCGGCCCGCCGGGTTGCTGCCCTCCTCCACAACGGTCACCTTCAGGCGCGCAGGCCCTTTCGGATGGTGTTCACCAGCCAGGTGAGCATCCCGTTGGCGTAATAGGCCTCGTGACACCGTTGGCCAGGGGCTGAGCATCCTTGCAGGGCTGGTCCTCCGGGGCCCCCGTGGCACAGCTCATCGGTCGAGCGCCAGGGGCATCCGGGTTGTCTTCGCCATCGAATGGTGGACCTTGCAGCCTGATCAGCGGCTCGCAGACGCCTGGCGGATGCGTTGGCGTAGCCGGCGTGAGAAGGCGAAGCTGGTGAACGCGCCGAGGATTGGCAGCGGACCTGGTACAGGAACCAAACTCATGATTGGGAATACTCGATCCACGTACATCGGAGTGGTGTTCGCTTTATCTCTGGTGGGAAGTGCATAAATGAATTCACTGGTACCTATGAGCTTAGGCAGAACAAACGCGAGATCGACTTCGGTGCTAGCGCTTTCTAAAAGGGCTTGATAATAGGGATCGTATGTGACTCCAAGGCCAGTAAATGGAAATGGGAAATAATCAGTGCGTGACGGATTCGACCCGGACTCAAAATAACTTAAATAGTAGTCATCAAAGTCATTGAAAAGAGTTCCTTGGCCAAGTGCTTGCTCAGCCATTGGACATGGGGATGGAGAAAGGGTGGAACTAGTCAAACCTTTGATACACCATTCGATAGTGGGTGGAGATTGAACCGGATCTAAATGATCCGCCACCGTTGCAATTTGAGCGGTGGTGATGTTTGGGTTTTGTGAAGGTCTGAACAGCTGATCCGGATCTACCCAAACGTAGGCCACATGATTCCAGGCCGCCTGATCTGGAGCGGCTGAAAAGCTGCCAATGCCACGACCACCAACAAAAAAGTTTGCTCGTGCATGCACTGTTTCTGGTTTGGTCACGTCGTATTCCGTAGGCCTGGTGCGCAGCCAGTCGCCCAGGTTGATTTTGTTTTTGAGGGGTTGCGGCGCGAGTTCAGCAAGTACGGGTGCAAAAAAGAGAGGGCTTGATCCTTTGTTGGCAGCACTTGCATAATTCCTGGATCCATCACAAGTGATGAGCTCCCCGCACCACAATGATTTCTTCCTGGGATTATTCTGATTGAACTGATTGGACATCAGGACAAACCAGTCACCAGAGAACTGTGTCCACTGATTATAGTCTTCATCAACAAAGATCTCTTGCCCAGATATTATACCTATGGATGTCTTTGATTTCGACTGATTAATCACGTGTAATGGCGCGGGGGTGTTTGCCAGAATCGTTTTCAATCGTTGCCAAAGAGTATTGCCAAGGGGGTTTTCCGAAGGTTTTCGCAGCAGTGGTGGCACGGAATCAACTGGAGTGAGACTTGGGGCATCTGTGCCATCATGGTGACTAAAACCTGAAGCTCGAATCACATTTTGGTCGGCATAGCAGTCTGGGTGAGTTGGAGAGATTAAACAACCTGTCTTCAGAATTGGCAGTGTGAACTCGTACATTCCCGCATCAGCGCGGTCGGCCGTGGCAAGAAGGACAATCGAAGCCGTCACGGAGCTTGTCAGGCCGATGCGCAATAACTTAAACAAAGAACCTCTCCAATAAGTGTAAAGTCATGCTATCTAGTATCCTGATTAATGATAGCTGGATCAGCAATTCAAGATCATGTAAAGAATAAGCATGTAAACTATAAAGTTTTTTTAAAGTTATCTTTCCCGGGCCTTCCTGTGGGCCTAGAAGCTTTTCTTAGCCCCTGAATCATCCACCCGACATCCCAGCACTGACGCCGCAAGTTTCCAGCCCCCAACTCCCGATCCTCTATCACCTGCCTTCCTGCGAGGAGGCGATGGGTGAAGCCACTGCCCGCTCGGCTGATCTGCTGGAAAGAGCCGTCGTTTCCCTTCCGGCCGGCCATTGGCCTGAGCAGGTGGGTGCCATCGGCTTCCCATTTCTGGGTGAGCTGCTCCAGCCAACGGCGTTGCCCGTCTCCTGGGTCGAGCGGGCCTCTTCCCATGGCCTTGTTGCTCGCTGGGGTGGCCATCGCTTGGGCCGGGCTTGGGGGTTGCAAAACTGGTTCCCACTCCATGGGGTGCTCCGGGCAGCAAGGCTTGTTGCTCTGGTGGGCAGGGGTTGCAGCCTTGGGCGGCAAGGGTGGCTGCTTCTTGCACCGAGGCGATGAGGCCAAGTAGATCGATGCTGGCGCTGTTGGCCTGGTCGCAGTACAGCCGGATGGCACCGATGGCGGCTAGGCGCCTGAGATCGGCGTGGACCGTGTTGCGCTGCAACCCCTGCCTGCAGCCGTAGTCACTCGCGGAATAGCGCAGTTGGCCGAGCCCACCCGCCAGCCACTCCATGTCGCCATAGAGCAGGGCGATGCGCATCGCCCTGCTGGCAGTGTGTTCTGGACCTTCAACGCACGCGTTTGCCAAGCCGGGCGCCGCTTAGCGAACCCTTCGCCATGGTTTGAACGCGTTGTCGATCCCCCGCAGAGCTGGTGTTAGCTCAGGATGATGTCGCTTCAGTACGGACACCATGGAATTCCTTTCGATCCAGTCAAGACCCTCCTGGGTGTAGACCTTGGCGCGATAATCATTCGTGAAGAAACGATCACTCTTCAGCCGCCGCGATGCCATCAGGATAAAAATCCAAAACGCGGTTTCGCTAAAGCCAAAACCTGGAGGAAGATCCTCTGAATAGAGGCCAATCATCAGATCCACCTGATTCACGTCGTTGTCGTACACCTCCCGCAATAGTCGTATACGGGCTGGGTCGCTGCTGATCTCTTCAAACGAATTGACCCGGTTTCGGCCAATCAATTCGCGGAACTTATTATAGCGGGGTACGCCGCGTTCACGATCGCGCAGAATATCGACAGTAGCCAGATCAAACACCTCTCCATTTGGCTTGCGTAAATTGCGCAACACATCGGGATAGTTGTGCAGCGTGACAGCCCCTGGATGGGCCAAACCAAAGGAATAGAACAAGTTGGCAAAGCCGATCTCTTCTGTCAACGATCGTGTTTTCTTATCGAAGCCATCCAGGAAGCCACGGCTGCCCAGGTGGGCATCGTTGGCGCAGGAATACAACTCAAACCCGTCGGGGATGAGGGGATGCATCCGGTAGACAGACGTGAACTCTTCGGTGATTGAATAGGGTGCGGAGTGGTGATCTGTGGGAGACCCCACGATGCCACTGAGAATCTCACCAGAGCCGATCCGACCGAACGCACGACGGAAATCACGACCAAGCAGTCCCCACCAGTTCACACACATCGCCTGTTCCGTGATCGGATTGGGAAGGATCGCCGGGGTCCATTCCACGGTGTGGATCTTGGCGATCAATGCTGCGTTGATCAGTCGCGCGTGGTTGAACAGATCCTCATCGCCCCAGTTTGGATAGGCCGCTTTGAGATGGAGGCAGATGGAGTTGTGCTCCCGCACAAACAGGGTGTGGAGCATGCTCAAACCCACCCACCAGGTGCCTGGGAAGGCCACCAAATCAATGCCTAGTTGGGGATCAAGGGGGAGAAAGCCATTGTCTTCGATCCGCATCTTGCCATCCTGATGTGAGCGCAATTTCTCCACCATCTCAGGAGTGCTGCCATAGATCTGAGAGGCATCCCACCAATGGGTTTCCTTGTTGATGAAGGTTCTGGGCTGATCGTCGCTGTCAGAGGGCCGAGTGGGATCGTCGAGGGTTAGATCAACACCCATCGGACGCTGGTGTTCCCAAGGATCTCCATCAGCAACGGGCACTTTGATTTGACGGTCTGGCTGATTGGTGCCGTGCGAAAACCAATCATGGGTCTGGAACTGAATCCAGGAAGCAGCGTTGAGATTGAGGATCGTGGCCGGAATGAACTCCTTCCTGGTCAACAGCACCTGGCTCACCAGCCTGGGGCTTGGCTTGAGCAGGTTGGCTTCATCGGTGACGGCGGCCTCAAGCGGCACGTTGCGGCCAAAGCGGCTGCCGGCCATTCCCATCTCAGGGTGTTGGAGGTCGTTGTAGCTGCCGTCGGCGGTGCGGGCCTGCAGATTTACTTTGGCGGGATCGGCCACAGGCTTCGGCAAGCGCGTGGCATCAGGGAGCTGGGAAGTGTCGTGAAGGTTGTGGCTGCGGAGTCGTGCGCGAATCGCGGAGAGCTTCAGCAACCCGAGCGGAATGGGGAGCTTATACCAGGGACGCTTCAACATGGCTCATGGCTACTACGTCATCAACCCATGCTGTCAAGCACTGCTGGTTTGTCCCTTAGCCCTTAATGTTCTTTCCAGTTTCTGAGGAATCATTTTCTCCAATCAGAGAGTAATCTGTCGTTCTAGAAGTCAAATCATTGGCTGTGATGAATCTGGGCGATTTGCTCAGGATTGGTCTTCCTCGACAAGAAATGGCCAATCAGGTTGGCCGACCCCCAGCCCCTTCCCCTTCCGCCGAGTGTTCCGTTGTCAAAGGGACCCCACCCCGAGAAGGCTGCCATCAAAGCAGCCTTCTATGCCAGCCATTCCCTCCCTACCGCCCGCCTGCTGTTCGCTTCCTCACCCGCTCGTCCTGCCGCATCACCCAGTGAGGGGGCAGGAACCCCACAGATGTGGGGCTGGTGTTGTGTTCTTGCGGCTGCATCCACTTCAAGCCAGTTGAAATTAATCAAATTCTGAGACTGTAAGCATGCATTAAACAGTGATTCGCGCATGTCTCACGGTAGAATCTTCATAGGACGATTGAAGATGTTTACAGTGATCACTAGGTCATTCAGGATTTATGGCATTTTTGAAGTTCAAGTTCGCACAAGTCTTGCTCGTTGGGATGCCTGCGCTGATGTGCGTGCAAAATGCACATGCGAACTTGATAGTTAATGGAAGTTTTGAATTCCCTGGTTCACCGCAACGGTTCAATGTTCCTTCGGGAGCACTGACATCACCGGCTGGGAAGTTATTAATGGGCCCTTAGACTATGTTGTAAATGGTTGGCAGGCGTCAAGCGGTATTGCAAGTATTGACCTTGGGGGTGACCCTGGCGCAGGAGGTATTCGCCAAACCTTTCCTACAGTTCCTGGATCTATCTATAACGTAAGTTTCGATATGTCCGGCAATCCTGACTCTTTCGGTGAGTCATCGTTAAAAACAATGTTGCTTGAGGTTGCAGGTATTCCTAGGAATTTTTCATTCGATACAGCGATTGAAGCAAATACGTTTCTCACTATGAAGTGGCACCCATACACACTCCAATTCTCTGCGTCATCCTCAACAACCACAATTAGCTTTATTAACACCATGGGAACTGTTTACACGGGTCCAGCCATTGATAACGTGTCGGTATCGGAGGTTCCCGGTCCGCTGACAGCCTTTGGCGTTATTGGCGCTTTCGGCTGGAGCCGTCGGTTGCGGCAGCGGCTGAGAATTGTGCAGATCAAGTGATTAAACCTGCATGGGTCCCTGCCGGGCCGCCGGAGCCGCCGCTGCGCTCGCGGTAGCTGCGCCACCCCTAGCGCTCATCGGTGGCATCGGCGGGCTTGAGTCCCCGATGGGACTTGAGGTCCGCTGATGGTGCGCAGAGATGGGGAAGGCTCTCTCGCTCCCCACAGCGGCGCAGGAACTGGCCATGGCTGTGGGCCCGGATTTGCCGCATCCGACGATCTGAAGGCCAATCGCGGATGGTGCGATCGAGCAGAGGTTCCGTGCGCCTTCCCCCTCCAGCCCCATCAGGGAGTGTCCGGGGCTGTGATGGCCTGGGCTATGCCATCGGCGAGGGCCAGGCAGCGATCCATCTCCTCCCAGAGGAGCTCGCGGCGCTCGGGGCTGACGGAGAAGGAGCGATGGTGCAGATCCCGGCCGAGGTAGCGCAGGGCAGCACAGATGCGACGCCAGTCATCGGGGCTGAGGTCAGGGGGCAGGGTCATCAGCTGAAGACATTCGGCATACAGCATGGCCAACGCTGGTGGATGGGGCCATTGCTGCTCCCCAGCTTGGATGACAGGCTTGGTTCAAGTTCTCCGACTATGCACAGGTTCATGCAAAAAGGTCCGGAACATGCATCAACTGCTGCAATGAAAGACTGATTCAATAGAATTTAAGTTGTGTTTATCAACACCAAATGATCTCAGCCCGCTCAACCATTGTCCACCTGAACCGAATGACTGTCTCTTTCCGAGCATCCATCGCTCTTGCCCTCGGCCTCGGCATCATCGGCTTTGACTCACAGTTCAAACCAACAAACGCCGCATCGATTTCTTTCACTGATTTCTCGAATGTTTCTGCGTGGCAGCTCAATGGGGCTGCGGCACAATCAGGAACTGCGTTGCGGGTCACTCCTGCCACGTTTTCGCAGGCTGGAAGTGGGTTCGTATTGAATCCGTTCACCTTCTCTGCGGATACATCATTTGATGCATACTTTCAATTTCAGATCACAAGTCCTGGCGGGCTTGGAGGTGGAGCCGATGGACTTGTCTTTGCCCTGCAATCCAATGGCACTACAGCACTTGGAAGCGGTGGAGGGGGGCTGGGCATTGGCGGGATCCCGAACAGCGTGGCAATTGAATTTGATACCTTTGACAATGGCAGCGTAGATGGTAACAATAATAATCACATCGGTCTTGACCTCAACGGGGACATCAACTCCGTTGTGCGCAGTAACTTCCCCAGCGACTTTAAAAGTGGTGGCATCTTCTATGCTTGGATTGACTATAACGGTTTAACCAACGATCTGGAGGTCCGTCTTTCAACAACCAATACACGCCCAGCAAGCAGTGATCTTGCAGCCAATATCGATTTGCTTTCCTACCTTTCCGGTGGAAATGCTTATGTAGGATTTACGGCTGGCACGGGTGCTGGATACACCAACCAAGATATTCTAAGTTTCACCTTTAATACTAAAGATGTGCCTGGCCCGCTTCCCGTGGCGGGTGCGGCCATTGCCTTTAGCTATTCCAGAAAGCTTAGAAACCGCATCAAGGCTTCTAAAGTACACGGTTAGAGTGGTGCTAATCGGATGATCTTAGCCCCTGCTGATCCATCAGCAGGGGCTTTTCGATTGCTGATACTCTCTGAGTGATGCATCCACTGGAAGGCAAAATCAAGAAGATGCAGATTTTGCATTTGTCTTGGTTGCAAAACCAATAACAAACACTTCTCCGGTATGAGCTGCTAGTTATAGCGACACGAGAGATCCACTCGTGATTTACTTGTATCATCCAACACCATGCCTACTTCATTAGTCAAACCCTGGCTGGCTTGCCTTTCAGCTCTCGCAGCCACCAGCTTGTCCTCTGCACCGGCCCACGCTTCCCTCGAAAACTTCCTGATCAATTTCGCAACACCTGCCACCGGCTCCTCCCTTCCGACCGCCCCTCTCGTCATGAATTTTCCGAGTGGGTTTGCGGGAACCGCTTCAAATGCTTCAGCTGGTGGAGCGGTAATGTCTATTCAAGTGAGAGGTGGTCAAAAAGTTGGCTACTGTGACGATAACTCAATCGGAATCGGCACTGGCTACTGCCAATTAAACTTCAACTTTGATGTAGAGAAGATTGTTTTTAATCTTGTTGATGACCCAGGCGGGAGTATTTCCGCATTTGCTCTCGACTCCCTAGGGAATGTTCTTAGTTCCAACAATATTGGTTCTGTTAGCTTTCCAGGTCAAGTAGTCACCTTTACTGCAGGGGCTACTCCATATCGTTCACTTCGCTGGAGGGACGACTTTGCCGAATTAAGCTATATTTACAATTTGAATGTTTACAGAACGCCTGGCCCCTTGCCTGCTCTAGGTGCTTTTGCAGCTTTTGGCTATAGCCGAAAGCTAAGAAAGCGTCTGCGGGATGGCAAAATGTCAACAGCTGCTTGATCGGAACGATCGCTTGTTCCGATCACGCCTGTGCTGATCGGAACAAGCGACTGCTGTAAGTCTGTATAAATGCATTTCCTGTTTGCATGCTGCTGGGTGGGCGCCGCTTACTTGGACGGATAGGCTAAGCACTGGATGAGTTGACTCCGCACCACCGACAGCTTCATACACTTGCTCGATATGGGGCGCTTGTTCCGCGGCATTGCTTTTGCAGTGGTGGGCTACCTGCTTTGCGCAGTGGTCAGCTACGGCCTGGTCCTGCAGTTCTCCCCGCGTCACGACAGGGCACTAGAAGCTGCCATGACGAGTGTCTTCTTTTATGGGCCAGTGGGTTCAGCGTTTGCGTTTGCCATTGGGCTGCTGAAGCCGTTGTAGGGGTGCGGGAACCAGATCAATCGTGTCCCATTCCACCTTTGCTCATTGGATAGAGGTCTTGCGTGTTGGACCTACCGCAGGAATGGGCGGGTGGAGTTGCATGCCCTGGTGTGTGGCAAACGGGCCCCATCTGCGCCGTCGTCGTAAGAGCACCCCATCAACCCCCGCTAGATTCCCCCCAGGCAACTCCCGAGGAATGGCCCGCGTCCAGCTGTTCCTTTCCACGGTTTCCGCTGAATTCCTCAGCTACCGGGAGCGCCTGCGCCATCGGCTCACTCGCCCGGATGTGGAGGTGAAGGTGCAGGAAGACTTCATCGTGACGGGCGATGAAACCCTGGAGATGCTCGATACCTATATCCAGGGTTGTGATGGTGTAATCCACCTGGTGGGCGACATGACCGGGGCGATGGCCATGGCGCCATCGGTGGCCGCCATCGCGCAGAAGCATCCCGAGCTGGCCAGCCGCTTTCCGCTGGGGGAGTTTCTCCAGCCCGGTGGCCTCTCGCTGAGCTACACGCAGTGGGAAGCCTGGCTGGCGCTGTTGCACGGTAAGCCTCTGTTTATTGCCACCCCCCAGGAGGGGGCACCACGGGATCAGAAGTATCTGTGTGAGACAAGCCAACAGGTGCTGCAACAGGACCACCTGAGCCGCCTCAAGGAGGTGGCCCGCTACTCCGGCACGGCCTTCACCAGCCAAGATCATCTGGCGGCCGAGGTGCTCCGTTCCTTTGTGCTTGTCCTGTTGGTGCGAGCGGGTCTCACCCGCCGGCCCCTCACCCTGCCTTACTCAAGCATCGGCCCTCTGTTCAAAGGTCGTGCCGCCCTGATCGAGCAGCTGGAGGGCGCCAGCCGCCCGGTGGCTCTGATCGGCCAGGGTGGAGTGGGCAAAACGCGCCTGGCGATCGAGCCCGCCTGGAGGCAGGTGGGCCGCTGCAACGCGGTGCTCCTGATTCGCGCCGGCAGTGTGGAAGCACTCCATCGAAACCTGGCGGGGCTGTGCGGCGGCAACGCCCTGGATCTCTCCGCGCAGAGCGCCACAGAAGAAGCCGTTCAGCGCCAGGCGGTGCTCCATTGGCTGCAAGCCAACCCCAGCTGGTTGCTGATCGTGGACAACGTCGACTCCAGCGAGGCGGCTGCCGAGATCGAGTCTCTGTTGCCCCAGCTGAGCGGCGGCCAGGTGGTGCTCACCACGCGTCTGCGCAACTGGAGCGCCGCTGTGAAGGGGTTGGAGGTGGATGTGTTGGAGCCAGAAGACGCGCGGGACTTTCTCCTGGAGCGCACGGCTGACCGCCGCCGCAAGGCAGAGGATGACATATCCACAGCCCTGGAGATCGCCATAGATGATCTCGGCGGCCTGGCCCTGGCGCTGGAGCAGGCCGGGGCCTACATCAGCCAGCGCCGCCTCAGCCTGGGCGATTACCGCAGCCAGTGGCAGAGCAACCGGGAGGCGGTGCTCCGTTGGCTGGATCCCCGGCTGATGCAGTACGACCAAAGCCTCGCCACCACCTGGCTCACCAGCTACCAGCAGGTGGATCCGCCCGCCCGCACCCTGCTGCGGCGGCTGGCCTGGTTCTCCTCTGAACCCATCCCGGAAACCCTGCTGGAGGTGGAGCTGCCACCCAAGGGCCTGATTGGCCAATTTTCTGCATTAGGTCGATCAATTCTTGGGAAGAAAGAAGCGTCTGACTGGACATCTGCCTTGGAAATGTTGGAGCGTTTCTCCCTGCTGAACCGCTCCAGCGAGGCCCCCACTTTGTCGCTGCACCGGCTGGTGCAGGAGGCCGCGCGTTTATGGCAGCAGCAGAGGAGGCATCCTGAACCCAATGAGCTGAAATCTGCCCTGGGCTGGCTCAATGGGGCCTTCGTGGGTGATCCCCAAGATGTGCGCAGCTGGCCGGTGTTGGATCCTTTGGCGCCCCATGCCAAGGCGGTGGCTGGCTTTGCGGATGCTTCTGGAATCTCAGAGCCGACGGCACGGTTGTGGAGTTTGTTGGGGCAGCTGCAGTACATCAAGGCTTCTTTTGGGGAGGCGGAGCCGCTGATGCGACGTGTCCTGGCGATCGATGAGGCCCACTACGGCCCCAGCCATCCCAACGTGGCCATTGATCTCAACAACCTGGCGCAGCTGCTGCAGGCCACCAACCGCCTGGCGGAGGCGGAGCCGCTGATGCGCCGTGCCTTGGCGATCGATGAGGCCAGCTACGGCCCTGATCATCCCAATGTGGCCAGGGATCTCAACAACCTGGCGCAGCTGCTGCAGGCCACCAACCGCCTGGCGGAGGCGGAGCCGCTGATGCGCCGTGCCCTGGCGATCGATGAGGCCAGCTACGGCCCTGATCATCCAACAATCGCCATTCGTCTGAACAACCTGGCCCTGCTGCTGAAGGCCACCAACCGCCTGGCGGAGGCGGAGCCGCTGGTGCATCGGGCCCTAGCCATCGATGAGGCCCGCTACGGCCCTGATCATCCCACCGTTGCCAGGGATCTCAACAACCTGGCGCTGCTGCTGAAGGCCACCAACCGCCTGGCGGGGGCTGAGCCGCTTTATCGGCGCGCCCTGGCGATCGATGAGGCCAGCTACGGCCCCAACCATCCGAATGTGGCCAAGGCTCTCAACAACCTGGCGCAGCTGCTGAAGGACACCAACCGCATGGCGGAGGCGGAGCCGCTGATTCGCCGGGTAGTGGAGATCTTTGAGGTCAGCTACGGCCTCGACCATCCGAATGTGGCCACGGCCCTCAACAACCTGGCGCTGCTGCTGCAGGCCACCAACCGCCTGGCGGGGGCTGAGCCGCTTTATCGGCGCGCCCTGGCGATCGATGAGGCCAGCTACGGCCCCAACCATCCTGATGTGGCGAGGGATCTCAACAACCTGGCTTCTCTGCTGCAGGCCACCAACCGCCTGGAGGAGGCGGAGCCACTGATGCGGCGAAGCCTCGAGATCCTGATCGCTTGTTCCAACCAGGGCTACCAACACCCAAACCTGGAAGCTGGCTTGAGCAACTACATCACCCTCCTCCAAGCCATGGGCCTCTCCGAACCCGAAATCCAAGCCAAACTTCAAGCCCTCCAGCACCCCACCTAACCCAATTGATGTTGGTATCACTCCCTACAACCGTAGCCTTTGCAGCGCCATCCTCCAAGTTTCCCCCCAAGAGCAGTCACAGCAAACAGCTATTGATGGATGTAGCCAACACCAGCCTAGAGATCAACCATGAATTTTTGATCGGGTGAGGCCTGTTGAGAGAATGATGCATAGATTGCATACATTACAGATCAAGTCTCATTGGCTAGATCGCTGCACGCTGTCATACATTCATCCGTCAGAACGACGCGTGACGACTGGGCTGATTCATGGCTGACACCGATACGCAGCGTTGAACATATGGCAACTCGGCCTCGCAAGTTGTTCCTGCCTGAGGTTCAAAACCTCATCGCCACCTTGCTCTCCAAGGATGAGCTGCTTGAAGGTGATTTGCTGTCGTTTGCCCAGGTGATCAATGGAGGCCCGTTCAAGGTGCCGTCCTCTCCAAAGGTCAAGCCACTAACGGCAACCGCAGCCAAAAAGGCGGTGTTGGCCCACTTCGCTTGCACGACGGCAACGCAACTTAAGAAATGCCAAGCCTTCCTGATGCAGATGGGAGGTGAAGACTTTGGCGGACGCCACAGCCAACATCCTGGTGCTCCATCCTGATCTGCACGGCGAATTTCATTCCTGGAAGTCTTCGCCCAGCTGTTGTCCGCAGGATTTCATTGAGTTCATCACCAGCGTGCGTGGTGATTTGTTTGACCCCGTCAACAGCCGCGCCATGGCCCGCCACCAGCGCCTGATCCAGCGCCTCACCCTGCTGCAGAGCAACTACGAAGACAACCACCTGCGCTATCACGCCCTGCGCTAACGCCGTTCCCCCACCGACGGTTCGGAAGACCGCCAATGCAGCGCATGGCTCTATCTTTAATCCGCCAGGATCTGCTGGCACAATTCAGCAAAGCCTTCCTCGATTTGACGATTGTAGTCGCGGGGCTGGAGTTCGTCGTAGATATATTTGAGCATGTCGGAGGTGTTGCGAACAAAATGATCGATCCAAAGATATTCTTGATAGCCGCTGACTCCAAAGACAGCTGGATCCTCAGTAAAAAGAGGTTTGAGTACGTTAAGTTTCTGGTTCCATTCAGTAGCAAGCTTTACCCTTGCAACCAGTCCACCGCAGTGGCCTGCATCAGGTAGGATGATTGGGATGATGCGCTTCTGAAAGTCTTCTGGTTGTTGACGGCAGTTTTGATAAATCTTGAACAGCTCATACATGCAATACTCCGATTGCAGATATTTGGCACTGATCACCACAACCACCCGATCAGCAGCCGCCAGCCGATCCATGAAGTCGCTGATCAAATCCCCGGGCCGCATCTCATCGCGATCGATGCGCACCGTGATCACCTCGCGGTGTTGGCGCAGAGCCTCCACAAGCCCATCCACAACGCGTTGGCGTTCCCGGCCGGCGGGTGTGCCATCGCCATGGGCATAGGAGATGAACACTTCCCGGCCAGGTTTGTCAAAGGCTTCCACAGGCGCTGGCACCAGCTTGGGGGAAGGCGCCGCTGAGCTGTCACTGCCAGTGCTCCCATCCAGGTGATGGTGCTTCTGCCTGGCCAGCCAGAAGCTGGCCAGGGGGCCGGAGGCGGTGGGTTGGAGAGCGGCGGAGCCGAACTGGCGATTGCGCTGGTCCAGGCGTGCCGTGAACCAATCGGCCAACTCGCCGCAGCGCTCCCCCTGGAAACGGACCGTGAGGCGACCGCCGCGATCGCCCGTTCGCTCCTGTTCCAACAGCGCGCAACCGTGGCGGGCGTCGTACACCCAGGCGCCATAGCGCCAGTAGACGCCGCCATCGCCGGCTTCGTTGCCCAGATCGCAGAGCAGGGCGCGCGCCAGGCCGTTGTGCAGGAAGCCATAGCTGTAGGTGAGGCAGAGGGAGGGATCGCTGCCTTGCCAGCGGCCTTGCAGCTGCCTCTCCACCTGAGGGGAGGAACGGGGCGGCAGCAGATCGGGTGCCAGGTAGGCCGCCTCCAGGCCCAGGGCGGGATCCGCTTCGCAGTGGGGGAAGAGGATGCCGCAGGTGCGCATCAGGCTCAGGAACAGCTCCCGGGCCTCGGGCTCATAGCCTCGCCACACGGTGGCGGCGAGCAGGGAGGGCGTGAGACGGCCGTCGTTGGCGCTGATTAGAGAATAGGTTGAGTCGCGATCAAACACCGCATACACCGCATCGAGCGCCCAGGATTGATCGAGGATGATACGGTCGTGGAAGAGATCCGGGCTGTGGAAGACAACGCCCTTGTTGTGGAGAAAGCGCAGCAGGGCCTCAGGTGAACTGACGCCACCGGTCTGTTCACAGAGGCTGGTGAACTCCTTTTGGCTGAGGCTGCGATGTTGGCGCTCTCGAGGAGGCAGCCGTTGATCGGCTTGGCGCCAAGCCTCCAATTGCTGCCACACCAGATGGCGCCCCTTGCCGATGCTGCTGATGCCATCGCGATCGCGCAGGTAGGCATTGGCATCGGCCAGGGCCTCCTGGAGGCTGGAGGCGCCACGTTTTGTGCGGGCGCTGAAGCTCAAGGGGCGCAGGCACCCGAAGCTCTGCAACAGGCCCGGATCCACAGGGGGCATGGCCACCGCCTGGGCGGGGGTGTCGCACTGGCTTTGCACCACCAACACGGGCGAGTCGGCGCGGCCGAGGCTGCGCACGTAGTCGAGCCAGTAGGCGAGCGGATGGCGCCGATGCAGGGGATCGTCGTCGTCGCTGGCCACCAGCGCCTCCTGCTCCGGTGTCCAGAGCACCACAAACACCGACGCGGTGCGCATGAACAAGGTGTGGGTGCTGTGGTAGATGTCCTGGCCACCGAAATCCCAGAGCACATAGGTGCTGTCAGCGCCTGATTCCGCCGTGATGGTGCGAACGGTGATGCCGTGGGTGGTGGGCACCGCAGGATCGAAGGGTTCGCCAGTGAGGTGGCGGCAGAGCTGGGTTTTGCCCACACCGCCATTGCCCAACACGAGGATTTTGACGCTCTTGATCGGGATCGCTTCTTCTTCCAGATCGAGAACGTGGGCGCGGAGGGAGGGGAGGGAGTTATAGATCTTGGAATCTATGTCGGATGAACCCAGTGAGAAGGCTTCCCCTGGAATCCCTGGGATACTGGCGCCATTCAGCAAGAACGATTGAAGATTTTCACTGAAGAGCAATTTGCGAGGACATTCCCCAAGTTTGAGATTCCGGCATGCAAGACTTCGAAGATTTTGGAGATCAACAAGTGGCTCCAGGTCGCTCACCTGGGTGTCGCTGCAGTGAAGGTTCTGAAGGCTGGGGAGGCCCCGCAGCGGCTCCAGGTCGCTCACCTGGGTGTAAATGCAGTTGAGCGACTGAAGGCTGGGGAGGCCCCGCAGCGGCTCCAGGTTGCTCACCTGGGTGCCGCTGCAGTAGAGCGTCTGAAGGCTGTGGAGGCCCCGCAGCGGCTCCAGGTCGCTCACCTGGGTGCCGCTGCATTCGAGCGTCTGAAGGCTGGGGAGACCCCGCAGCGGCTCCAGGTTGCTCACCTGGGTGCCGCTGCAGTAGAGCTTCTGAAGGCTGGGGAGGCCCCGCAGCGGCTCCAGGTCGCTCACCTGAGTGCCGCTGCAGTAGAGCTCCTGAAGGCTGGGGAGGCCCCGCAGCGGCTCCAGGTTGCTCACCTGGGTGCCGCTGCAGTCGAGGAAGCGCAGGCTGGTGAGCTCCTCCAGCTCCGGCGGAAGTTCGCTGATCTGGAGCCCGGAGAGATCAAGCTGGCCGGTTGGCGCTGCGAGCTCCGCAGCGATGCGCTCCCTGGCCACCGCTAGATCCGGCGAAGCCATCTCCGACGTCCGCTATGCCCGCCACCTTAAGGGGAAGTGCAGCCTATAGGTTGGACTCAGCCGAGGGGGTGGATTTGAACTCGCAATCAGAGCCCTTGTCGGTGTTGGTGAGGATGAGCCGCTGGCCGGGTTCGATCGGGCCACAACTCACTGTGTTCTCCATGTCTGTCGTGCGGAAACGCACTCGCACCGTTTCCAGTCGCTGCTTTCCTTGGAAGGCGGAATGCATTTGCATGCCAGGCGGGATTGTGCCGAGATTTTCGCCGGCTTGTTCCTTGCTCTCCGTTGGTTGTTCAATCGCTTCAACAACCACATCGCCCATCGCGTCGCGGGAGGCATTGACGATGGTGATGCGCGGCGGATGCAGCTCCATGGCAACAACTGCCCATCCAGCCAGAAGCGAGAGAGGATCCACCATGCGGTTTCAACCAAATCCACCTACAGCTACTCGGTTCTGAGCAGCTTTGTCAGTACACCCTTTGGCACCGCCTTCGCCGAGGTGAAGAGCCACGAGGCTGTTGTTGAGTTAGGCGAAGAGGAGCCGGCCAGTGTGAGTGGTGGCGCCCCCTGGCTATTGGTTGGGGCGGTTCTCCTGCTCTGGCCTCGCTAGGGAGCTTCCAGCGTTGCGGAACAAGCGTCCGGCGCGACTCAAACAGAACAACTCAGTCGGTCACGGCTGCTCCGCCATGACATCTACTAGCGGAGCAGCCGCCGAGAATCAATGGGCGTGTTGATTGGCGTAGAAGGCAACCATATTCTCAGATGCCTGATTCTTTTTCAGAACCCAGAGGAGAAAGTCTAGATCGTGACTTCCAGGGATCGATAGATTCAGACCTCCCGAGACCGATTCCAACTCGGTCATGGAAAGTGGCTCGTACTGGTCGGAGGAAAGATGGGTCGAGTGAGAAATGGACATGGTTGTTCGCAAATGGAATGGGTGGTTGGATCCGCTGCTCAGCGCACGGGCGGATCAATCATCTTTGCCCTGACTTGGGATTCCGGGTAAATGGCTTTGCGAGCCCAGGCACACCCACGGACTTCGACGAGAGAAAAATAAATCACGGCGCAATAGCTTATGCCGGCTTCCCCCTGGTTGCCCCCTGCAACAGCTTCCAATTCCATCGCCCCCAACTCCTCCGTTGGCAGGTCCATGCCAAGGGGGCCTTCCAGGCCAGCCTCCCTCGCCACCGCTTCGAAATCCAGGATGGATTCGGGATCGGAAAGCAGGCGGTGCCGTAAGTCGCCGTTGTCTACAACTTTGGCGATCAAGTCCTTCAGCTGTTCTTCGGACATGCTTAGAAGGGAAGTTCATGGGAAGTGTAAGCAGACCGTTCTGCTTTCACGCCATGGCTTTGCAAGTGTTTGCATAAGCCACTTGCGTCTTCTTCTGTCTCAGCCGTTACAACAGCTGCTGATGGCCCATCGGGTGGCTGGTTTGTGCCTCCTCAGCCGCATCAACCCCCGGCCAGAGCCCCGCTGAGAGCAACAGCGCCATCATCCGGCGCGATGCCTCATCTTGCAGCAGAGCCAACCCCATGCCACTCAAGCCGGTGAACAACCCGGGCACCTGCAAGGATCCATCGCTGTTGGACAGACAGCGCAAGCGGATGGCATCTGTCTCCCAGGCACCACAGCGGCGGAGGGCCTGGTGGCGATGCTCTTGTGCAGCGGCGTGGCAGCGATCGCGCACCGCTGGATCCAGCTGCCAGGGACCATCGCAAAGCAGCTCAAGCACCGTCATCAGACCCAGGTTTCCGCAGCACAAATGATCACGGTCTGTGCTTGAGATGGAGGCCGTGGTTGTTAAGGCCACTTCCATCTCTTCCCGGCAATGCTCATCCCAAAGCGCTGTCCCCCACAGGCAGGCCCGGGCCAGGGCGATTCCTGGCGCCCCATGGCACCAGGTGGTCATGAGGTTGTTCATGCCGATCGCCGCTGGTGTGGTGGGCATTGCGCGGTAATCAGGCCAGTTGCCGTGCGTCGCATCAAAGCGATCGCGCTCATAGGCCAACGCAGCCGCGGCGCCGCTCAGGAAGCGCGGAAGACCGGTATGGCCATGCAGCTTGGCCAGGGCCGCCGCGAACCCAGCCGTGCCATGCGAGAAGCCGAGTAAGGGTGACGCATGGGTCGACGCGCTCCAAGCCCCATCCGCGTTCTGCTGGCTCAACAGGCGGTCGCCAGCAAGGCAGGCCAGGTCCACCGCAACGCTGGTTCCCTGCCGCAACAAGGCACCGATCAAACCGGCCCCTCCGCCAATCAGATCCAACCGGTGATCGCCTGCCAAACTGCTGGTCGGGGCGGCTGCAAGCAACGCTTCCACCATCTCTTGTTCGTTCAAGACCTGAAGCGCCAGCAACAGGCCGCCGCAACCATTGAGGCCGAGCGGTTGATCCCGCCACCAGCGCAAGCGGCCATCACCATTGGATGTCCCGATCAACTCTCGCAGGGGTTGGAGGAGGGCTGCGATCACGGCGGCCGGATGTCGCCGCCCCTGCATGGCCCTGTCGCTTCCCTTCGCAGAGGCGCCAAGGGCCTCCAGCCTGTGCAGCAAGCAGGCGACGCCGATCGAGCCGCCATACAACGCAGGGCCGACGGCACCGAAGCGAAAATGCACACCATCGCTGCCCAGGTCCATTCCCAACCAGTCGATGCCCCCATCGGGATCAACAATGGCCAGATCCAACAGGTGTTGAGCAATCCGCCTTGCGGCGGCCAGGGCATCACCCTCCTGGGTGGAGGCCGGCTGGCTGCTCGCCTGAGCGGAGCGTGGCGCAGCAGACGTGGCGGGTGGGGATGGGTTGGCCTGGAGCTGCAGGGTTGCCGAGGCGCCACGGATCAACTGGAGCTGGAAGGCGATCTCCTGGTGATCGAGCGCCTGCAGGCGTTCCCTGGCCGCCACCAGGCCACTCTTGCCGATGAAGCCGGGCAGGAGCGCTGGATTCGGGCGGGAGTCGTTGGCCGCTTGCGGGATGGGGGCATCGCTCAGAAACAGGGCATCCCCATCGATCGCATGGCTGAAAAAGGGGATGTCGAGGCGGCGCATTTGTTCCATCTCTGCGGCGAGGATGGGCCAGTGGAGCGGATGGGTGTCCGCCAGGAGAAAGCTGCGGGCCAGACGCTCGAGCACCATGGTTTGGGCAAAGCACGAGCGCAGCGCCTCCGGTGCCAACAACTGCTGTTGCAACAGAAAATAAATGCGGGTCGAACGAACCAAGATCCGCCTGGGAAGACCCCGGAACCGGTTCAGGGCTCCATCGGGCGACAGCCAGTGGTGCCTGTGGGCGAGAAGCACCAGACATTGGCGCTCAAAACCTGCACAGAAGCGTTCCAGATGGTCGAGAAACGGATGGGAACGCTCCACCTTCACCGGCAGGCTGGTGGGCAGCTCATCGACCGCCGACACGCGGCCGGGCATCATGCCGTCGCTGTTCAGCCCCAACCAGCCAGTGGCGGTGCCACGAGCCCGCGGAGAGGCGCCAACGCCCAACGCACTGATGTTGATCGATGCTTGGCCAGGGCCACTCTGGATCCAGTGGGGCAGCAGCCCCGAGCGCAGCACGGAGGCCTGGAGACGCTTGTTGAGGCCTGAGGGAACAGCGGTTTCGCTCGGCTGGGAGGAGTCGCTGATGTGATTGGGGAGCTCGGGTTCGAGCAGGGTTTCGGTGTCCACCAGCAGCAGCTGGTCGCCGCAGGCGATCAGATTTTCGAAATGGCAATCGCTGCAACCAAGCCAATAGAGAACGGCGGTGAGCCTGCCCGCATGGCTGTAGAAGCGCTCGAGTTCACTCGCATCGCGACAGAGTTGGTGGGGCACATATTCCATGTAGCCGTATCCGTTTGCAGCAAACACCTGCAGCGTGCGGAGTGGAGACAGGTCGCTGAAGGAGTTGAGCTCCGCGAGCGCAGCTTGAAAGGCCGCATCAACCGCCACATTCTTGGGTTTGTAGACCACCACCACCTCACCTGAGGCATCAGGCGGGGCAAACGTCAACAGCGAGACGGAGCGTCCGCCCCTGTGGAGATCGCTCAGGCCCTGTTTCACCGCAACCAGTTGATGGTTCTGGCCCAAGCGGAAGCGCGTCAGGAGCAACGACCGATCCGACGCCACGCGACGCATCAACGCAACGGAATTTCGTTGCCAGAAGTGCACCACGCTGCCGAGCAACCGCCCGAGCACCGGATACTCCCCCAGAAGCTGGGCCAGCCCATCACGGCGATGGGAGACGATGAAGGCTGCGTAATGCTCTCGGAGGGGTTCACCGCGACCATCCCCCTGCGAGCCGAGGTGAGCTCGCAACACCATTCCAGCCGTGCGCCCCGCACTGAAGCCGCGCCAGAGGACTTGCTCTCCCAACACACACAATCGATCGAGCAGAGCATCGGCCAGCTGCTCGCTCACCGGCTGCAAGGCGATCCACTCGACGGGGAGATCCGCCAGCTCTTGTCTCAACCAGAGGAGCCAATGCAGGCGCAAAGGCCACCAAAGATCGACGAAGGGTCGCTTCCCATTGCTGTCATAGGGCAACAGCGGCAGAGTGGAGCTGGCTTGCAACACCTCTCGGCAAACCTGCAGGGCCGGCCACCAGTGATCAGCTTCGCCGTCTCCCTCCTCCGCGGCCCAGGGCTCGCCGACCGATGTCGTGGCCTGCTCCTGCTCCAGCCATCGCTGCTCCAGGGCCGCTGGATCGAGGCCATCCCAGGCCAGCCGCTTGGCCAATTTGTGGGGCTCATCGGGAGCCACCGCCTCCAACCATGCCCGCAAGCGCCAAGGCGAAAGCACAGCAGGGTCTGGCGATGAAGCGTGGGGAGGCATGAACCTCAGCCAGCGACGAACCCGAGCAGCCTATGCAGCGGTTGAGAGGCTGGGCGCATCACAACCAAAACCGCAAAGGAACGGCCACGATGGAGAAAGGATTCACGTCCATGGCCGCCCATCACCTCAGATCCAGATCCCCTTGGCTGATTAGCACCACCCTGGCGTTGCTGATCGGTGTGCCCGCTCAGGCGCTGCAGCCCTTGCCGTCTCGACCCACCCCTTCCAGCTCCTCCCTGCAGGCCACAGCCAAGCCAGAAGAGATCAAAATCCCGGACGAGGTGCTCAGCTGGGTGGATGAAGCGATCAGCGCTTACCAAAATGGTGATGCTGCTGAAGCCTTGCAGCTGCAGTTGAAGGTGATGGAGTGGGCCAACGCACGCTTGGATCCTGCCCATCCATTCCGCGCCCGGGTTTTGAACAACTTGAGTGCTTTTCTCAGCGCTGTAGGCCGCAGAGAGGAGGCGTTGTCGCTCTCAAAAGAGGCCGTCGCCTTTCGCCGAATTCATGCAAAGAATGATCCGGCCTACTTGCCAGATTTAGGGCTTGCCTTGTTCACCCTTGGCACCTTGTTGGGTGACATGGGCCGCCAACAGGAGGCCTTGGCTGCCACGACAGAATCGGTGCACATCTTCAGCAACCTGGCAAAAACCAATCCGCTAGTGAAAGCGAATCTGGCAGATGCTCTGATCAACCAGGGCATGGCGTTGCGTGAACTTGACCGCCATGAAGAGGCTCTGGCAAGCACTGAAAAAGCTGTTACGCACTATCGCGAGCTGGCGAAGACCAATCCAGCCTATCTGGTGGATCTAAGCAGTGCCCTCAACAACCTGGGCGCTTATAATAACGACCTAGGGTCGGCCCGCTCAAGCCCTGCCCGCCCTGTTGGAAGTCGTCAAGATGAGTCGTGCAAAGAGCAACGAACCGAATCATCTTGCTCTTCTGGGCGATTGCTTGGTCAACTTGGGAAACACCTATGGCCTCATGGGCCGGTTGAAGGAGTCCCTCACATCCACAGATGAGGCGGTCAACATCCACCGCGAGCTGGTGAAGAGCAACTCCGCTCAATTGCCCCATCTCGCAAAGGCCATCGAAGATAAGGCGATTGCCTTGCGTGGTCTCGGGCGTAGAGAGGAAGCCCTGCAGCATTCGCAAGAAGCCCTGACGATCTACCGCGAGCTGGTGAAGACGAACCCCTCAGCCACAGCTGATCTGGCCTGGGCCGTCATCAACGTCGGGGGCGATTTGGCCAGTCTGAACCGCTATCAAGATGCCTTGGCCCCCAGCGAAGAAGCGGCCAAGGTGGTTCGCAAGCTCGCCGAAAGCAACCCCGCTTATCTCGAAAGTTTGGCCATGGTTCTCAGCAACCTCAGCGTGATTCAAATCGAGCTTGACCATTTCGAGCAGGCCCTCGCTCCCACCCAGGAAGCTCTCAACCTCATTCGCCAGCTCGCCAAGTCGAACCCAGCTGCGCTGGATGATCTGGCCATGGCTCTGCTCAGGATGGGAGTGGTCCAGTGGTTCTTGAAACACCCAGAGGTGGCACGCAGCCACTTTGAGGAAGCCCGATCGATCCTTCGCACACTGGCCGCCACCAACCCCAAGTACCTGGAGGCGGTTGAGAAGATCAACAATCTGCTCCAGGAGCTGAACCGGCGCTGAGCCTCCTTCCCTACCTGAGGGATGGTGGTTGCGCAGCGCCGAGCAGCCAGAGACGGCAGAACGATTCCCCGATCGAGGCCAGAACACCCACAGCCGGGCAGCAGACACGACAAGATGTGATATTCCGTTACAAGAGTCATGGGCCTCGGGGAGCTCTTTCTGGAATCGATCAGTTCAGGGGTGATCGAGCAGCGTGAAATCGACTGGCTTCTGAGCCGACAGGCCCACTTCAGCCGCGCCGAACTGGCTGCGGTCCAAAGACTCGGTCGCCTGTTGGATCAGGGCGTCATACAGCTTGGCTGCCGGCTTTATGCGCGCCGGTTGCATCACCTCCAGATCCGTCAGGAATGGATTGAGCCCCTGGGACGGCGCCGCCATCAGGCCGCAGCGTGATCGAAAAAGAGGGTGGAGGTTTTGGAAAAAAAATACTACCTAGCGGACCGTGTGAGACAGATCACAGGTCGTCTTGTTGATGATCACCCGGGACTTTGCTTGCCATCACGAAGGTCCCTGCTTGCGATCACGGTGGAATCTCTTGGCTTGGACGATCCTCAACTGGGGGGGGGGAAGGCCTCCGCGACCCATCGATGACGAGCACACAGTGTCATGGACCCACCACCAGAGATGGTCAACCATCCCACTTATGGGTGCTGTCCTCTTGACCCGACACTCGTAGCCATTCAATGGTCTTCTGCTCACTCGCTTGCAGCCATCCAAAAAGTTCTGACTGACTTCTCCCTCTTGCCCTTGGAACAACCGCAGGATTCGCAACGCGTCAGCGAGCCATCGATGCCCCTCACTTGGACTACGGCCAAGCCAAGACAGATCAGGGAGCTGTTCATCAAGCAAAAGCAGATCAGCGAAATTGAATGGGTGGCCCCTGTCTATCGGGCAGCGCAACCGCAAAAGGATGGCCACACCTCATTTGCGATCAACCCAACCATCCTGCATCTCACAGAAGAGGCAGTCGCAAGATTGGATGGACATGTCGGTGTTGATGCGACATGGGTAGTGCAACCCGAAACTGTCGCATGCTTGAAGGACTCTCTTGTCCTTGAGCTGCATAACAATCATGCTATTGCTGTCGCCAGCCACCTGATCAATCTGCCTCCATTGGCAGATCTAGTCGATCCAGTTTGTTTCGACTTTATTCCCTATATTGAGCCTATCCCCGCCACCGTCTGTTCGCAAGCTGAGAGCATCTTGGTTTGTTTTGAGGTGCAAAAAATTGAACAGGAGATTGAACAGCTACGCCAATCGCTCCTGATAGGACAGATGGGAGAACTATCCTCCTACCCCCGCGCTGATGAAGCAGAATTCACCAATCAATGGCCCAAGTAGGCCTCTGGCAATGCGTGGTTTTTTGGCCTGTAGGTTGTAGAAGAAGCTCTTCTGAGCATGGAATGCACCGCCACCATCCCCACCCCAAACACACCTGAAGCCAGCAAATCCTCTGGATCCAGGGGCAACGAGGCCTCGCCTGGCCCCAATGGGGCCAGGCGCCAGCCGCCGCCGTCCACCTCCAGCGGTCGCAGCAGAAACCTGCCCCCATGGGCCACCACCAGCAGATGGCCTGGCAGGGGTTGGATGGCCCGATCGATCAGCAGCAGGTCGCCGTCATGCACGCCCCAGCCCCTGAGGCGATGGCCCTTCACCCGCATGAAAAAGGTGCTCAGGGGGTGGGCGATGAGCAGGCTGTTGAGGTCCAGACCATCTGGCGCTTCCGCGCTGCGATAGGGGATGGGAACGGCTTCTGGAAGGTCGGCCAGCTGGAGAATGCCCATGGGGAACAGCAGCAGAACAGGTGTTCTACTCGCTGAATGGGCATGGTGTGGTGGTGCCTGGCTTCAAGGGGCCACCGGCCTTCAGCTGCTGGATGGACTGGCTCTGAGCTGCAGGTTGGCCTCAGGGAGGACGGCCACCGCGTGATCCACCTGGGCGAGGCGGCCCATCACCAGTGCGAAATCCAGTGCCGACAGCTCCCCATCGGCGCTCCATTTCAAGCACGTGCGCCCGAGGCAGCTGGTGGCGCTGGCGGTATGGGTGGAGTCCGCCATGGTGGTCCTCCGGGTGGAATGGATCCAGTGTCTTGGATCCGGGGGCTGCGCGCTGCCCCCAAACGGGGGTACTGACCCGCTGGCAGCTGCCATGAAGCGGTCTTAATGGTTTCTTCAAAACATTTGTTTGTTTGGTTGCGGTTTTTGCCATTCCAGCCAGTGACAAACATCCTGTTTGCAACTTGGACTCACTGTGTAGGACATCTTGGGACTTCGTTCAGAGTCTCTGATCAAGAACTTTCGACCTAGGAGATCAATGTCGAGATTGCCGCTCCGCAGCTCGTTTGCGACGAGGGAGCGCGTGACGCGGTCACTTTTGCTGGCCGCCCTGGTGGCCGCCGTGAGGAGAATGGCTGTGGCGTCGTAAGCGGAACCAACAAGTCGGTTGAGTTGCTCCATGCCTGGCTTGTTCGGCGAGTAGGTGATGCTGGCTAGAAAGTTTTCTCTCGCCTTGGGATAGGCCCTGATCGTTGCGTTCGTAAGGGAATCATCGCCAACAAGGGTGTTTGCACCGACAAGAAGAAAATCACCATTCTTGTTCTCATTGATCATCGTAAAGACAAGCTTCCTTATTTTATCGGCTCTGGTGGCATTGATCAGAACTGCCACGACTTGTCGGCCTTTAGCGTCGCCATATTGATTCCGGTGGCGTTGAATTGTTCTGCGAATGAACTCTTCCGGTTGGTTTTCTGGTAACTGATTAAGATCAATTTCTTCGGCAGTGCTAATACCATGCTTTGCGAGACTCTTTCGAAAGCTGGCAAGATAGGAATGGGTATACAAGTCATTCTTCTGGAAAAAGAACAAAAACTTGCCTGCCTTTGGCTGGTGACTGTGGATCAGTTGCGCCAATCCTTCAGCTTCCGTATCTGTTGTATTCATCGAGCGCAGAAACAAGCTTAAGTTACCGAGGGAGTCGTTGTTTTTGTTGGCCAACTCCTCAAAGGCGCTCTTGGTCGCCGTGCTACTGGCTGAGATGTATGGCAACTGCTGGCCCTTGAGAGCAAGCAGTTGGGCAAAAGTGATTTGACTCGAATAGGTCCCGATCAAGCCCAACAGGAAGGGCTGATCGGCAAGATCTTGCGCAATTTGCCGGGCCTTGTCTGGATCGTATCTGTCGTTGGCCATGATCACAAAAAGCTTGGCCTTGTCTTGGAAGCGCCTGGTATTGCCTGGGAAGAGCTTGGCAAAGCCTGGGAAGAGCTCGGCATTGCTTGGGTTGAAATGGCGAGTCTGGGAATCATTGAATGTGGTCTGAGCCTTTGCCACGCCCCGTAAGAGATTATTCTGAATATCTGCGCGAGTCCGATCACCGGGCAGTGAAATGGCAATCGTGTAGATTCTTTGTGGTCCTTTTGTCATCAGAACTTTTGCATTGTTTGCAGCAATCTCTGCTTGGGGATCATTGAGGTATTGTGGTTTCTTGAACTGGGCCAGGGCATTCTGATAGTCCTTAGCGCGAAACTGCTGATAACCATCGTCGAGAACAGGTTCTCCACTCTTGGCTGGGAAGATGTTTTGCTCCCCGCAGCTGATGATATCTGCCGAACCTGGTTTTCTATTTGCATCTAGGCAATAGGCCTCGAGATCTTTGATTCCAGCGACAGCAGGGATGCGAATGCGATAGTAAATTGTCGTCACCAGACCAGCCATCGCCAACAGTCCAACGCCGATGACAAGCTTCGTTCGACGTTCCGCAGCTTTCGCACGCTTCTCGGCCTCTTCCTTCTCTTGGGCAATTCTCAGTGAGGCGTTATAGGCCTCACGACTTTGCGAGAGGAACGCTTGATCATCTTCACTCAATTCCTCACGCTTCTTCGCCCATGCCTCGGCTTCCTCAAGGGCCGCTCCATTGATCAAACGGCTTGGCCGCTCCTCCGCTGCGCACCGTTTCCATGCCGCGATGGCTTCGGCATAAATCGCTGGTGGAATCTCCTCGAGCTGGCGCTGCACCCATTCCAGGTTGAAGACCTTTGCATAGATTGGGTTGTAAAAACAAAGCTTTTGATCTTTTGACACCACCAACCCGGTCAGTCGCAATTGCATGTGTTCCGGTTTGCTGGTGTCTGAAGGGATGCCGCCCTGGAGGAGGATGGTTCGCACCAAGCTGAGCAGCTCCCGTTTCTGTCGTTCATCTGCAACCAGCAAACGATCACGAATGTTGCGCAGATGCAAAGGATCATCCACAGACTCCCAGTTGCGGATGATTTGATTAGTCGCCACCGCCTCCACCAACTGCTCGGCTGGTTGCTCTCCATCGCCACTGCTGCTCACCAGAGCGAGAAGTTTCTGTGTCAAAAACGGTTGACCGCCAGTCCAGTGGAGCACGGCATTGAGCACAGCCTCCGGATCGGCCACCTTCCCTTTCAGCCCTTCCAGCAGCGGATCGGCTTGGGGCCGAGCCAAGCCACTCAGCTCGACGGATGAGCCAATATTGAACGCAACTCGATCATGATCCTTTACCAAGTCGTAGGGGGTCGCCACACCCAGAAAGCAGAAGGTGAGTCGCCGGTAGGCAGGTTGAATCGAGCGGCGTTCAAAGAACCAGCGCACCAAACCAAAAAAGCCATCGGTGTCAAAGTGGAACCTCAGCATCCAATCCACCTCCTCCACAAAGATCACGATCGGCTCCTCGATCCTGAGCAGGAGAACGTGCTCGATGAAATTGGAGAAGCGCTGAGTGGCACCCATGCTTCTCGCCTCACAGTCTTGCCACCAGGGCAGAAAGTCAAACGACTCATCCAGGCCCAAATCCATGATCAGGCGATGGATGACACCGGCATACCATTCCTGCTCTGTAATGTTGCTGCTGCACCCCTGGGGATCGATCACGGCGCAGCGCACGCCTTCCGCTTTGAGCTGTTTCATCACCCGAACCCGCAGGCTCGATTTGCCCATTTGACGGCAGTTGAACACAAAGCAGTAATCACCTGCGGCGAGTCGCTCGTGTAGCTCCCGATCGGCAGGGCGGGTGACATAAAAGGCGTAGCTACTCTCCAGACTGCCGCTGTAACGAAAGCTGGTGGAAGGTGCCATATCAGTCGCTCAATTTGTGTTGGAGATAGTCTCGATGCAGCCGAAAAGACAGCCGCACGCCTCCATCCTCTTGGCTGAGGATCCCCCATTGTTCTAATTTGTCCATCAGCTTGGCCGGTAACCGAATCGGCGAACGATGGCTGGCCAGTTGGCGGAGCGCAGCTTCGATCTGTGGATCCTGCTCGGCCAGCTGGCCAATGCTCTGCAAATGCTTGCGATACACACCCGCATCCGTGGACGCTTGCTCAACAAAGATGGAGAACGGCAGGCCACTGGCCAGTTCATACAGCGCTTTGCGCACCAACAATGGATGGCCTCCCACCAAGTGCCAGAGCTGGTCGAGTTCCGCCTCACTCAATGGCAAGCCATGCCGGGCCATCAACTGAATCACGTGCTCTGGATCGAAACCGCTTAACTTCAAGAAATAACCAACATTGAAGGGCGATTGATCCAGATTGTCTACTGTTGGCTGCTCCGTATAGGACAGCACCAAGCGGAATCGCGCCCAGATTTCATCATGTCTGGAGCGTTCATGCCAGCTGCGCAGAAGGCCGCAAACGTCGTTGGTGATCTCTTGATAGGGCACGATCCGATCAAAGTTATCAATCGCTAGCACCAGAGGAGTGAGATTTGGTTTGAGCAATGCGCTAGCAATGTAGTTGGTTGTTGTGTCATTGATTTGCAATCCAGCCATCTCCCTGATGGGGGGTGCAGCCAGTTCATGGCCGGTTTGAATGGAAAACCAGCGCAGGAAAGTTTCTGGAGAAGCAAACACCTGCTTGCTAGCGGCGCAAAGATCAAGAAAGACGGTTCGATAGCCGCGCTGGCGCGCGTGCACCAATAAGCGTGAAATCAGGCTCGTTTTACCAAAGTCCTTGGCGCTGTTGATGTGGATCAAGGCGCCTGGCTGCTCGAGCTCGGAGCAAGCGATGGCCTCGCCTGGACGATGGATGAAAAAGGGGGAGTCTGAGCGAACCGGGCTGTTTGGATTTTCCAGGGTGATGGGTTTCTCCTCTCGGGCCGGGCGCTGCCCCAAGCTCTTCGCCACCTCCCGGATGCCGGCGGTGATCGAGAGGAAGGCCTCATCCTGATTGCTCCATGTGGTCACCGCTTTGCCGTTGGTGGGGAGCGCCTGCAATCTGCCCAGCGGGGTCTGCCGCCATTCCGCTGGTCTGAGAATGATGGGAATCACCAATGCTTTGCCCGCGTCGTGTCGTTCCAAGGCCCGGTTGACTTCAATGGCATTGATGAAGTCTGAGGCGATAAAACCCGGACTGATCAGGCAAAGGATGATGTCAGCTTTTTCGAGGTTGCTATCGATTTCTCGCGCAAAGTCTTGGCCGGCCATGATTTTGGCATCGGTCCAGATCTTTACGACACCTTCACGGCGGAGATTTGTGAGTGCATCTTCGAGCTTCTTGCGCAGATCTGCATCTCTTCGCGAGTAAGAGATGAACAGCTGCAAAGGGGACACGTGCTGTAGATCTAATGCCTTTTGGTATTCTAATAGTCTTTTTCTCAACCCTGCCGGTGCTTAAGACTTTGCCACATCCTCCGCTACGGGCTGCACGGCTCCGACCCATGAAAATGGATGGGTTCCGCCTGCCTACCCGATGATTCGCTCCCGAGCAGCCGTCGCCTGGGGCCCTTCCCAACCGCTCGAGGTGACCGAGATTGATGTGGCTCCCCCCGGGCCCGGTGAAGTGTTGGTGCGGATCGTGGCCACGGGCGTCTGCCACACCGATGCGTTCACGCTTTCGGGCGCTGATCCGGAGGGTCTGTTCCCGGCCGTTCTCGGCCATGAGGGTGGCGGTGTGGTGGAAGCGCTGGGGGAGGGGGTGACCTCAGTGGCGGTGGGCGACCACGTCATCCCCCTCTACACCCCGGAATGCCGCTGCTGCAGCTTCTGCCTCTCGGGCAAAACCAACCTCTGCCAGGCGATTCGCGCCACCCAGGGCCAGGGGTTGATGCCCGATGGCACCAGCCGCTTTTCCCATCAGGGGAGGCCCATCCATCACTACATGGGCACCTCCACCTTCTCGGAGTACACCGTGCTGCCTGAGATCGCTGTGGCGAAGATTCAGCCGGAAGCGCCCCTCGAGAAGGTGTGTTTGCTGGGTTGTGGGGTGACCACGGGAATCGGGGCTGTGCGCAACACCGCCAAGGTGCAACCCGGCAGCACGGTGGCCGTGTTCGGGCTCGGGGGAATTGGCTTGGCCGTGGTGATCGGTGCGGTGATGGCCGGCGCATCTCGCATCATCGGTATTGATGTCAACCCGGACAAATTCGAGATCGCCAAACAACTCGGGGCCACCGATTGCATCAATCCGCGCCAGTACGACGCGCCGATCCAACAGGTCGTGATCGATCTCACCAATGGCGGAGTGGATTACTCCTTTGAGTGCATCGGCAATGTGGAGGTGATGCGCGCCGCCCTGGAGAGCTGCCACAAGGGTTGGGGGGAGAGCACGATCATCGGCGTGGCGGGCGCCGGGCAGGAGATCAGCACGCGGCCCTTCCAGTTGGTCACCGGACGCGTGTGGCGCGGTTCCGCCTTTGGAGGAGTACGAGGCCGCAGTGAGCTGCCTGGCTTCGTGGCCCAAGCGATGGCCGGCGCCATTCCCCTTGATGTCTTCATCACCCACACCATGGCTTTGGCCGAGATCAATCGAGCCTTTGAGCTGATGGAGGCGGGTCAGAGCATTCGCTCCGTGGTGATCTTCTGAGCCATGACCTCCACAGCGTCCCCGCTTCAGTTGTTGGCGGAGAGCCGTTGCTTTGGCGGCCTGCAACGTCGCTACCGCCATGGCTCGGCCGTCTTGGATTGCGAGATGACCTTCAGTGTTTTTCTGCCTCCCCAGGCGCTTGAGGGAGCAGCCGTGCCAGCCCTGTATTGGCTTTCCGGGCTGACGTGCAGCGACGAAAACTTCATGCAAAAGGCCGGTGCCCAGCGCAGCGCCGCAGCGCTGGGTTTGGCGTTGGTGGCTCCAGACACCAGCCCCCGGGGCGAGCAGGTGCCAGGGGATCCCGCTGGGGGCTGGGACTTCGGCCATGGGGCTGGTTTTTATGTGGACGCCACCAGGGACCCCTGGCGCCGCCACTATCGGATGCACTCCTATGTTGTGAGGGAGCTGCCCGAGCTGGTGGAGGCCCATCTTCCCATCGATCCGCAGCGACGCGGCGTCAGCGGCCATTCGATGGGTGGCTACGGCGCCCTGCTGGTCGCTCTGCGCCATCCCGATCGCTACCGCTGCGTTTCGGCCTTCGCCCCGATCGCCCATCCCAGCGTCTGCCCATGGGGGCAAAAGGCCTTTGGCCACCTCCTGGGGAACGATCCGAGCCAATGGAGGGAATGGGATCCAACCTCACTGATGCGGCAAGCTTCCAGCCCCCCGAGTTGGAGTCAACACTCCTCGCTTCTGGTGGATCAGGGTTCAGCTGACCCCTTTCTTGACGAGCAACTTCGCCCCACCGCCCTGATCGAGGCAGCCGAGACGGCGGGCATCCCTTTGAGGTTGCGCGTTCAAGAGGGATACGACCACAGCTATTGCTTCGTCGCCAGCTTCATCGAGGATCACCTGCACCACCATGCGGCTGCCCTGCACGGATCGCCATGAGCCGAGCGAGCCTGCCCAGCTCCCCACCACGAAAGGTTTTCGTGGTGGGGAAGAGCTTGAACAGCCCAGTTGCGCCTTGCCTAGCCCCGCAGGTGGCGAGCCAAGCTGGCGGGTGAGAAGGTGAAGCCCTCGGCCTGTGCGATGGCCACCACAGCGTTCGGATCGGCGGCGGCATCCACTTGCTGCTTGAGGGCTGGATTGAGCTCCACCTTGGCCAGAAACGCTGCGAGTTGGGCTTTGGACATGGGGAATCTTTTTCTTACCCTGAGACTCTAGGGAGATTTGTTGTGGGCGGAGGATCGGCTGCTTCCGGCCCATGGCCAACGGCCGACCGACCGATCCTTTGCCTGGGGCCGCTGCCTAGGGCCGCGCCCCATTGTGCGCCCTTGAGCCACTTCAAGGGACAGGCAGTTACGGGGCTGGCTTTCTCGGCATCAGTTGTTGACAAATGGCATAGGCGGCCGACAACGTCGGCACATGCCGTTGGCATGGGTGATCTTCACCGCATGCGACGACAAACCCAAACTCCTCATCCCTGCTGATTTGGCAGCCTTCAGGCGTGCGTGCAATATGTTGACGGTATACATTGCTACCTGGAACATTGACGTGGATTGCATCCATCGGCTCGTATCGTTCTTGTGCCTGAAAACGATCAGCCATCCAGCGAGCTCTAACTCTAGAAAATAATGGATCCTTGAAAAATGGATTGTGATTCATTCTGCCGACCACTTCTTTTTTTGTCACTCGATCGTAAGCCCAGGCAGATCTGCGCAAACAAACAATCCTTAGAATCGCCTATTCGTTGCGTTGCTGTGCCGAACATGCACATCTCATGCAATTTGCGCAGGCTGGCCTGAGCTGCTGAGCTTGCGCTGCTCTCTTTTGGTCAGGGCGTCAGGCGTTGGATCGGTTCAGCGGATGGGGCGCTGATTCCGATGTCCCCAAACGTCAACCCCTGAGCCCCGATTCACCCTAAGGCTTAGCCCGCGAGGCCATGGTCGATCATGGGCTGGTCCCAGCCTGAGGGGGGCAAGCCCGTGGCTGAGAAGAGGAACGGGGCGGAGCAACGGGCTCGGACGAGCAGGGCGCGGGCTACGCCATTCCGAAGGTGCGGCAGTGACGTTCAGCCAGGCCTTCTCGCTGCAGCTTCGGTCGTCGAGCAAGAGGGGCCAGCTTCTGAGGGTCACCGCCCTACCCCTAACTCGTCCTCAAGCCCACGCCTCCAGCCGCCAATCGCCCTGGACGCCCTGACCGAGCCAACGCTGGATGGACGGACCTGGCTGTTGACGCCTTGGCAGGACATCGAGCTGGTGCATGCGGTCCAGCGCCCGCTGATCCGGCCCCGCATCGAGGATCTGAATCTGCTGCGCAACGTCGACGAAACGGCGGCCAAGCCGATGTTTTCAGCCCGGGTGAGCCTGAAAAGCACCGATCGCCTCGACTTGCTGGCGCACTGGCATGAGCCGCTCGACACTGAAGGCAGCGCGGAGCCGACCGACCAACAACGATCAGACCTGGCCTTCCACATCAAGATCACAGACGCGGAGGACTATCAGCCAGGCCCCGGTGCCTATCGCGACCACAGCCTGCCCGCCGACGAAGGCCGTGGCCCCGATGTGATCGGCGTGAACAGCCCGCGACGCGACGGCCTGGCGATTCGTTCGCACGAGTTGAACGACACCCGATACCGCCGGATTACCTATCGCCTGAAGGCCACGACACGCTACCGCGAGAACCTGCCAGCTGGCCTCCTGGCCAACCCCGGCGGCAAGCCGGACGATCCGCCGCTGGACGCAGCCATCACCCTGGAGGGACCCGAGACGGTGGGCTAAGTGCCGAGCTCGCAAAAAACCGGCAACACCTCCTCTTCCAACAACGCCATCTCCTCCTTCCCATATGGCATATCAATCCTCCCCATCAGATCAACCTCCCCTCGGCCGCTGAACGTTTCCACACCCACGCGATTGCCTTCTGGCAGCACTCCATCACCGCAAACGATTCGTCTGCACATCAACTGGAACCACGCTGACCATGAGAGCAGCCGCCAAACAGTGGAGCGACGGGACACCGCAAGGAGCATCCCGCCGGGCAAGGGGCAAGACACCAGCTCATGCGCGGTGAGCCCCGCAGGGGCGATCGCGCCGACGCCCCTGACTTCGCCTCGCGTCAGCCCTTGCCAAGGGGGCGTTCCTGGAGGGGGCTGGCGCGGAGCATCGGTGAGGACAGAGGAAGCAACGTCAGGGCGGATTTAGCAACTTCTTACCTGATGACTCGCTTCATTGCAGTACCCCAGTCATATTTAATCTGTACTGTGCAGGATGAGCTTGACGCTTCAAATGTTGCCTCCCCGCCAGTTTGACCAACCACCCCAGGAGCAATGATCACCACAAAACTACCATCGTCTGATGCAGTGGTATTACTGACCAGAGTTTCTTGACCTGATCTTGATGTTGTTTGAACAACCTCCCTTTTCCCAAAGCCTTCAGCATTGATGGCAAAATTCGTAAGGTCAGTAGAAACCAAACTCATTACAAGCTTGCAACCGTTGTTGCTTTTGGCTTCCAGAGGAAAGGGGATGATCCTTGTGTAGGCACGCACTGTTCCGTCGGAAGATATCACCGCATACTCGATCGGTTCTCCTCTGTAAACATTGCTGTAGACAAATGAAAACTTTCCACCCAGCAGGGCTTGGATGTCGGCTATTGGAACAGTGCCTATCTTGCCATCAAGATACTTCATCATCAGTACATATTCTTTGTTGGCTGGGAACCCTGACGCACGCATGACATAAGAACCATCTGATGCTTTTTCAAGTTTGATTTGCGCTCCTGGAGTTGGTGTAACTGGTTCCCACGATATTGCCCTTGCTGAACCAGTCAAGAAAACGCATGTTGTGAGAAGCAATGAAGCAATGGCTCCTTTTGACTGAACAACTTGATTAGCGGAAAAGCGTTTCACCAATGCTCACAGCATTTACACGCAAGGATACAGGACCTGCGATATCCTCCTGACACGCAACTGCCCCAAAGGGTGGCGAAAGGCTGCGGTTGAGAAGTTTGTGCGAGCGCCCACTTCGCCAACAGCCAAGGGATAAAAAATAAAATTGCTCCAGACGTCAGGCACCCGCTCAGAGGCAAGGCTCAAGGGCCCAAGGGATCAAGAAGCACATCCTGGGGAATAACACAAAAGACGGAAACCGATGTTGTTGAAGCGGTCCCTCCTGTTCCGGTAGGCCGAACGGCAGAACCCGGGACCGTTGTACCAAGAGCCACCCCGCAGCAGCCTTGCTCCTTGATCCCCAGTAGATCCCCAAGGCGTTCCGTCAATGGGCGCTCCGTTGTAGCTGTCATGCCACCTGTCCAGGCACCATTCCCACACATTTCCATGCATGTCCTGCAATCCCCAGGCATTGGCAGGGAAGCTGCCCACCGCGCTCATCTCCTCCCGGTAGGTGCCCTTCGGGCCGGTGTTGTAGGTGAAATTGCCGTCATAATTCGCCAGATCTGGCGTGAGCGTTTCCCCAAAGGCAAACGGTGTGGTGGTGCCCGCCCGGCAGGCGTATTCCCACTGGGCCTCACTCGGTAAGCTGTACTCACGTTTGGTTCGCTGGCTCAGGCGCTGGCAAAACTCCATCGCCTCCTCCCAGCTCACCTGCTCCACTGGCCGGTTAGCCCCCCTGAGATTGGAAGGATCCGGCTTTAGGTCTGTCTCCACCTTCGGCCTGCCTGCCACCACCTGCCATTGGGCCTGCGTGACCGGGGTTTGGCCGAGAAAAAAGCTCTCCAGTTTCACACGATGTTGAGGCCCTTCATCGTCAGCTCGTCCCTCTTCACTCTCAGGGGAGCCCATGAGGAACTCCCCTGCCGGGATCTGGATCATCGTGATGGCGATTCCTTCGGCCAGCTCTTCCAGGAAGCCCGGCACTGTGATCGGTGCTTCCTTCTTTTGCCACTGATTCCCTTCCCGCACCAGCCAGCCCTTGGTGGCTGGGATCTGGATCAGGGGAGGGCCAACAGCCTCTCCAGGGTTGGTGGATAACGGATGCGACTGGATCGCTGGGGGAGACCCTTCTGCTTTTCGTTGCCATTCCTCCTTTTCTCTGGCCAAACATTCTGCTTCTTCTCGCCATTGCTCCGCCTCAGCCCGAGCTTCGCTGTCTGTTCTGGTCTTCTCTAGCCGCGCCTCTTCTGCCCTCTGCCTTTCGGCTTCTCGCTCAGCCCGATGGGCTTGCTCCTCATGCTGTTCCTTGGCTTTTTCTTCCTGTAAAGCCTTTTGTTTGGCGCGCTGTTCGGCCCGCAGCTCAGTAAAAATTCTTTGAATCTTCTCTGTAATCTCGACCATCGCAAGGTCTTGATCGACCTCACTCATCTGGGCCAATGATTTGGCTGGAGAAATAATGGCCTGATATTGTTCTATTTGCGGATAGAGCCTCCAGGATGACGGGCGCAAAGGAAGCCATAAAACTTTCAGGCCATCTTCATCAGCGGAGCGGAGAAGCTCCGGTAGTTCCTTGCGCTGAATAAAATCAGAGGCAAGGAATTGGGGACTCACCAGCAACAAGGCAACTTGGGCTCTTGCTAGAGCCATCTCAATTTCTTTCAACCATTTATCCCCAGGCTGAATCAGAGAGTCATCCCACCGCTCCAGACCATAGAGGGATTCCAACGGCTTGAGATGGGTGCGTAGCTTCTCCAGCCAGTGCTCATCATGATGGCTATAGCTGATGAACAGCTCTTTCCGTTGGATTTCAGGGTCCTTCGCTTCTGATGGAGTGCTCTCGCTCACAGGCCAGGCTTGTCGCCGCTCGAAAGAAGATAGATCTGCCGTAGACGACAGCGCAGAGAAAGTGATGGACCCTGCTCCGATCAAGCCTCCCGCCCAATCAGAAGGGCCCTCGGTACGGAGGGCCCTTGGACCTGTTGCGGGGATGGGGCTCGCGCCTCCCTGGTCTTGGCCTCTGATTCATAGATAGATCTGCCTTGGCTGGATGTCAGTACGGCAAACCCCAAGGTGTCCCTACCTACCGGCCTGGTCCACAGAGGCGACAGGCCAAAACGCGCCATGCGACGCTCAGCGGCCCTGCGCAATGCGAAGGGCTTTACGCCAGAGCTCCTGCTCAGTGGTTCAGCCCCCGCTGGGGGCATCGTGTGTTGGGGTGAACTGTTGCGATGACCAACGCAGGATGAAGCGGAAGGTCTGGCAGATCAGCTTATCCCTGATAGGCTCAAGAATTATAAACAGAATAGCCACAAGTGGATCAGCCTCGTTAATGTATGGGATTCCATGGTTCAGGAGATTCCACCATGACAGACCATGTGCAATTAGGCCATGAACATTTAGGACACGAAAACAACGAATCTCACCATGCCTCTGCGTCTGGGGACAAGGATTTGAGCCTTGAGATTTTACAAAAGGTGGTGGGGGGAAGTGTTCCCAGAGGGTTTCAATTGCAGGATGCTCTGAACTTTAACCCACCCACCAATCCGTTTGATTGTCTGGCCTGTGGCCTGAACGGATCGAATCCGGGGAATTGATCCCCGGGGTTCGGCCAACCGGTGAAGTTGGCCGATTTCTGAACGCTCACCATCACAGTCCATCGTTGGTTGATCGACAGGCAAGCTGAAATGACGGTGAAGATTGGCACTAATCTTGAAGAGATCAGCCCAGCCTTTATCGAGACAATTCTCCCTTGTGTTGATCTGGTGGAGGTTGTGCCGGATACCCTTGCCCGCAAGGGTGAGTCTGGCGAAGCTGTCATCCCTAAAGAAACGCTGGATTGCTTAGCGGCTCTTGCCCAGCAGGTCACAATCACTCTGCATGGTGTAGGTCTTTCCTTGGGCACTGCCCGCGGATGGAATCCAGCCTACTTCCGGTTGTTGGATCAACTTCTGGATGTTGTACCCGTGGCGTGGCACAGTGAACATCTCGGCTTCACCCATGTCGACGGGCAGTTCACTGGCTCCATGTTGAGCCTGCCTCGTACTCAGGAAGCCCTGGATTTGGTGGTGGAGCGCATCTGTCGCATGCGGGAGCGCTATCCGCTGCCCTTCTTGCTGGAAAATATCGTGAATTTGCTTCCAGATCCTCCAGCCGAGATGACGGAAGCGCTTTTTCTTAATCAGATCACACGCCATTCGGGGTGTGATCTCTTGCTGGATATCTACAATCTACGCTGCAATGCCCACAATCAAGCTTACGATATTGCTGATTGTCTTGAACACCTTGACCTTGGTCGTGTGCGTGAAATCCACATTGCCGGTGGTGTGGAGCGGGCTGGTCTGATGTTGGATGTTCATGCCAAGCGCAGCCAAGCGGAGACGAGAAACCTGTTGGCTAAGGTGCTTCCTCGCTGTCCCAACGTCGAGGCAGTTGTCTATGAAGTAATGTCCCAATCTGTGCCGTCATTAGGATATGCAGCCTGGTCGGATGAACTAAGTGACCTACGAGAACTGGCACTCTCATGAACCTTGAAACCTACCAGAACGGTTTGCTTCATCTGGTTACCGGGAATGCACTTACGATAGAAGATGCGCCCTATTTGCAGAGCCTTGTGGATTCCCAACGTCTTCATGTGGTGCGGGAGGTGATTTGTTACTGGCGGGCCTATGGGTTGGAGCGTTTCAGCGTATTGGTGGCGCCTTATTTGCAAAGTCAGGGGTGCTTTGATGCCGTTGTGCAACGGTTTGTGGGCTCGGCTACCTTCTCGGCGTCCCTCGCAGAATCGGGCAAGCGCTTTCTCGATTGGCTAGCCACGGATGGGGATCCCATCGTGGAGTCCCTGGCAAGGACAGAACTGGCCTTGCATCGCACCCAATCGGATCGCACAGCCGTTGTTGATGTGGAGTGGCCCTGTGATCCAGAACCTTTGCTTCTCGCCCTTCTCGCCCGGGAGGATCTGGCATCCCGTGCCTTGACAACGCCCCAAAGACACCGTTTGAAGGTGTCCCGCTCCTATCCACGCGGCTATCTCTCTGAGCGAGTGCCTGACCCTGCCTAACGTTCGTTGTAAAGCAGCGATGCGGCAACGAGAGCCTCGACCCCCAGGGCCAGCCCGGCAAGGATGCTCAGCCCCTGACCCACGGCGGCGTCCACTCGGTTGCGGGGCCGGTTGCAGAAGACTTCGTTGGGGTCTAAGGGCACTGGCCTCGCGTTCGCCTGCGCCATGGGCGACTGGTCGGGTGAGCCAGGGGCCGTTCCAACCCTTAGATGTCCAACTTTGCCTTACAGCTTGCTTCGTGCTGTAGCAAGCTATCTATGAAGCTCATAATATGTTAGCCGGTCTTGAATCCCTGCTTCTAAATCGACAATAGCCTCTGGATAGAGGCGACGTTTCATTAAAGCATTGGCCCGGCCAAGGCGGCAGGAGAAATGGTCACCGTATGTGAGAGCCTGGGAGTAAAGAGGTAATGCACCTTCATGATTTGGCCGAGAAACCATGACTGTCATTGCCTCTGCCCTCTCAAAAATGACGCATCCTCCAAGATAAGCTAGATCTTGATCGGTTGGTATTGATGCGATTGTTTCAATAAGAAAGGACTGCATTTTTTCCAGGCTGCCACACCAGCGAGGAGTTATGGCGTGAAAGTACATGGCCGCATCGAGCAGCTGAACTGCGCTTGGGCTTCCCCATTGCGGTGGGCTGGCTGCACCATGGCCCCGCGTCGCCCTTTGGGCTGGGGCTATGTGAGCACTGCCATTGGCAGCGTCGTCCATCTGGAGAAGGGCAAATTGTCAGTCGTAATGACTCCACAGGCGCAACACTTTCACAATTCGCTCTTCAGAAAGCACCTGATAGACCAGCCGGTGTTGGATATTGATCCGTCGGGAGAAGGTCCCACGCAGATCACCCACGAGGGCTTCATAGGGTGGGGGCTGTTGAAAGGGATCTGAGGCCAAAAGATTCAGGAGCGCCTGGGCTTTCTTTTTCAGCGTCGGTGAGGCGCAAGCCAGCTTTTTGGCATCCATCTGGGCCTGCTTGGTGAACAGAACTGTCCAGCTCACCAGCCCGGATCGGGACTCAACTCTGAGACATCCGTCGCCATTCCCTCCAGAATTGACTCGCGCATGCCGGGGATGGACACCAGATGGAGGGTCTCCTGGATGGCACGCCAATCCTCTTCCGAGAGGAGAACCGCATTCCCGCGCTTGCCCGTGATCTGCAGCGGCTCGTGGGATTGGCCCACCTCATCGATCAGGGCGTACAGCCGTTTGCGGGCTTCTGTCGCCGAAACACTTGTCAACTCGAACCTCCCGTCCGTACGTAAAAGCGTACATCATCTGGAACGATTCGGGTAAGGATGCCTACCGGAATGCTGGCGGCCGACCAAAGGCCCGCCAGGGTCACCATCAACGAGCAGCTGGAGGCCGGCCGCTACGCAGAGGCCATCCCCCTGCTCGAAACCACCCTCCAGCTCCAGCCCGATGACGTGCGGAGCCTCACCCAGCTGGGGATGGTCAAAAGCGACCTGGGCGAATTGGAGGAAGCCCGCCGCTTACCGGGTCGGGCGGTGGAGTTGGATCCAACCAGTGTTGAGGCCATCTGCTGCACGCCCTGGTTATGCAGCCTCCCATAGCGGTGAATGAGTATTAGAGCCATCGCCTTGATTCAAAAACGGCTGAAGACCACAGTTCGCTATGCGATTTGCCAAGGAGTGGCAGTCATTCGATTCGGCATCGAAAAGAATGCCGACATCTTTGATTTGCTCTGTGTGACGGTAGTCACCTTTCGGAATGTAAATGAGTTCTCCACTCGATGCATTGAACGCATCTATAACTCCCGACGTGTCAATGTCAGTTCCATTTCCTTTGGCACCGAAATCGCGGACGTTAATGTACATCTCTTGTTGGCGGCTTAACGCCCCAGATCAGAAGCGGGCCAGTATCTGTGCATAGAAGCCTTCCTATGTTCCCGTCTTCTGCATCTGGTTGTTAGCATGAAGCTTCGAGCGAAGAATGAGTTCAAAAATGAACCGGAATATTATAAGAACTTTTATTGGCGGCAACCATTGCGTGCGCAAAAGAGCAGCAAGAAATATTTTGGCTGAATGAGTATCTCCAGCGCCAACTGATGCTAGTAGCATAGAAGCCTTGACAACCCCGGGATTGTCCCCGATGGCCTGACTAAGTTCAATAAGTTCGATTATCTCTGCACGATTAACACCAGATCCATGGATGAGTTGTGCTTTTAGCTTGCTCCTCCTTGTATTTACTACGCCCAACAGGTTGTCTGTCTCCCCAAAGACTGGCATGATATCTCTTTCTGCCACGAAACTGCTAGGTAGCCTCGCATTAACGCTTTTTGGCAAATGATGTTTTTCCCATGTATACAGTCTTGCGATGTGTGACATATCATACGGTGAACGTGCAAGAATCTCCCGAATGGCAGTATCGTCATTTATCATCGATGTTAAAGAAACAATATCTCCTCTTGCATACATGCCTAGCGGCCATCCAATACTGCAAATATCTCGGCACAGTTGGAGGTATCCTCTAAGAGTTTCGAGAAAGACCGAATCGAAGCGAGATGAACAACCAACTCTTGAGCGACCAAATCTGATTGCTCGAGAATATATCTCTCTAGAACTCAGCCAATTGCCAGCCAGTCTAGCGTCACTCGCGCGCCGTTCAAATGAAAGCATCTTGTCTATATCAGTCACCAACTTGAATCCCTTTGTAACAACTCCGGCGTCAACATACATTCCACGCTCTCTTAGTGCTTCGTTGACAAGATAATCAAAAGCAACCTCGGGAGATATCTCGCTAAGATCCGATCGAAATGAGCAATACTGCTTATACGAAGCTCTTAGCTGATTGCCATGGCTCGACAAGATATCATAGGCTTCACCCCCAAGGCCCATTGATATGTAGACTTTTGCCGTTATAAGGTATTTCTGCCAATTGAAGATTGTCTTGTCAAATTGAGGAGCTGGGTTAGTTGCCCCTGTCTCAAATCTCTCTGCTGGATTGGGCATGTTCCAATGTTCTACAAGACGATCAAGAAATGAGCATGGCGGCCCCTTCCATAGAAAGCACTTCGCTCCGCATTCGGAAAGAGCATCTAAGATCAGTATTTTCTTGTCAGAAGAGGAATATTTAATATGAAAACAGAAGTCTTTATTGTAATCAATCCAATAAATAGTCTTCTTGGAGAGATCGTTATTGCCGATCATAGCTAAAAAGAATGGATTCACATCAAAGAAATCGCTTCCACTGTATCCGATAAAAACTAAAGTGTTAGATGTATCAATTAAGTATTGGGCCTGTGAAGCAAGATTCTTCGGCAACCCTTTAGAAATGTTCTCAAACGTAAGTCCAAGATCCGATGGCTTCTCCCTAAAGTCACCATGTAGATGTAGTAGTGATCTAGTGGGATCAGACCCTCCAATCAAGCACAATGCGTTCTCAATTCCTAGATCTATATTCATGGTAATATGCTTTCCATGCTGAAGAAGGTGTTCGGCGAAGAAGAAATGGTAATAGTTTGGGTTTGGATTTAAGGTATAAAGACGTAGCAAGAAGTCGGATCCAAGAAGTGACACAATATGCCCCAAAACAGATTCGAGCCTTGGGATAGTCTTTGTTTCTCTATCTAAGTGACTATACTTTGCACGCCCAAGATAGAATATGATCTTTTCCCATGTCCCAGGTATGCAAAACGAATCAACAACGTCTTTGGTTAGTTGATAACCCGATGGCAGACAGGAAGGGGGATCAATGGATATTCCAGCTCCTGTCCAGAACAGAACCTCACTGGGATGATCTGATATGAGCCCAGGCAATGGATTGGACAACATACTCTTAGAGAATGTTTGCGTAGATGATCAGGCTAATGGTGGCCAATGTCATCGACCCTACGTTGCAATTTTTAGGTTCATTCCTCTTTCAT
>JBEGQC010000020.1:0-39107 GCA_041181185.1 Cyanobacteriota bacterium
TGCCGGTGAGCCAACCGCCCAGGGCCAAGTAGGCGCATGGGAAGAGCAGCAGACCAGACCACCCCACAAATACGAAGCGGTCGCGCTTGAGCCAGTCGTCGAGGATGTCAAACCATCCCCGGGCCGCTGGCGCGCGTCCTACAGCGATCGTCATGGGAAGAAGTGGGCGTTGTGCGGGCCGGAAAACCCGCAAGGGTGTGGGTTGCCGCCCGATCGTAACAATGCTCTTGGGCTCTCCGGGACTGTCGACATGCCCTGACATCCTGTCAGGACCTTGATGTGTCCATTCTCACCATCGCTCGACGCCTTGCCACTCTGAGGGCCAGGATGCATTCGGTATTGGTGATTTTGCCTTTCATGGCGTCAAGCCCTGAGCTTCCCCAAACGCTCCCAACAGGTCCCGACACAGTTCTGGAGCAATCCGTTCTTGGTTCACGGCGTGTGTCGAACATCCTTGTTGCCTCTGCTGTCACGCTTGGAGGTACAGGATTTCTTTTGGCAAGCCTATCAAGCCGGCTGGGTAGAAATCTTCTGCCCGGGCTAACTGCATCTGACCTTGTTTGGGTCCCTCAAGGACTTGTGATGGGGCTCTACGGCTGTGCAGCCATTTTGCTGGCCGCTTATCTCTGGATCGTTATTTTCTTGGATTTGGGTGGAGGTAGCAATCGCTTTGATAAAACCAGCGGGATTGCCCTGATTTCTCGTCAGGGTCTGCGCCAGCTGATCACCGTGGAGGTTCCATTGAGGGATATCCAAGCTGTGAAGGTAGAGATCCGCGAGGGACTGAGCCCCATGAGACGTTTGGCTTTACGGATTCAAGGCAGGCGGGACCTTCCATTGAGTCGCGTGGGGGAACCCATTCCTCTGGCGGACCTGGAATCCACTGGTGCCCGCCTGGCTCGTTTCCTTGGTGTGCCGCTTGAGGGTCTCTGATGTTGTCCCAACGATCGGCATGGACCAGCAGCCTGTTTTTTGCCATTGCAATGAGCTTCGCTCTTTCGGCAAGTAGTTGTGCAAGAGATCAGGCTTCCTCAGCTGTCAATTGCAAATCATCCACTCGACCTTGCCTCGCTGGGACAGCTGATGTCGTCTTGCAAACAAGCAAAGGGACGATTGTCTTAAGGCTAGATGGCGCAAACGCTCCATTAACTGCCGGCAATTTTGTCGATTTGGTTCGCAGGGGTGTCTATAGCAATACGGTTTTTCATCGTGTTGTCAGGTCACCACTACCTTTTGTGGTGCAGGGCGGCGACCCCCTCAGTGCTAATCCGAAGAACCCAGCTAGTCTCTATGGAACTGGAAACTACATTGACCCTGCTTCCGGCGAGGCTCGCTACGTTCCCCTTGAATTCAGGTTGAAGGCGACTCAGCAGTTTGTTTATGGTCAGGTAATCTCCTCCCTGGGCAAAGCAAATAGGCCTGTTTTAACCCATGATCGCGGGGCGATCGCTATGGCACGCTCATCACTCCCTAATTCTGGCAGTGCCCAATTCTATATAGCTCTCGAAGCCCTACCTGAACTCGACGGGCAATACGCAGTGTTCGGTCGTGTCATCCGTGGCATGGACATTGTTGATAAACTCGAGCAAGGGGACAGGCTGCTTCGGGCAGACTTGCTTGCCAAAAAATAATTATTGTGATTTTTCCTGCCAGTTCTTGCTTCGGCGCCCCCTATAGGCTGGCTGACACGTCCTTAGGCTGGAACCCTGCTTTCTGAGCGTGTTGCTTTTAACCATTCTGTGTTGACGCCAGAGGCCCGCTCCAGTGCGACTTTGCCGGTGCGCGCAATTTCCAGGATTCCATAGCGTGCCAGCAATCTTTCAAGAGCAACCAGTTTGCCGGGGTCGCCAACGACTTCGAGGGTCATGGCATCATCTGCGACATCAACAACCTTGGCTCGAAAAACTTGCACCAGATCAAAAATTGCTGCACGGTTTTCTTCCGTAGAGGCGACTTTTAAGAGCATCAGTTCCCTCTCAACAGCTGGCGTTGTACTTAAATCAATCACCCCTAGAACGTTCACAAGCTTATTGAGCTGTTTACTCATCTGTTCGAGGGTGCGGTCGTCGCCCTCCACCACCATCGTGAGCCTGGATATCCCCCGTTGTTCTGCCGGGCCAACCGCCAGACTTTCGATATTGAAGCCGCGCCGTGCAAAAAGCCCCGAAATCCTGCTCAGAGCACCGGATTCGTCTTCCACCAGCACGGAAAGAGTGTGCTTCATCTGATCTTCGTAGGCCGAGCACCCCAACACGGTAAGCGCTCGCCTGGACCTTCGCGCCAAACGACCGGCTAAGGCGAGTGGATTGAAAGACTCATCAACCAAGCAATGACCACCTCATTGAAAAGATCAGCTTGTTCGTCGTGTGGACAGTGCCCAGCGCTTGGGATCACCTTGAGGGCCAGATCTTTGCGAAAGCGTTGGCATTGCCATCCCACCTGAAGCGGCACGAGCAGGTCTTGTTCGCCCCAGATCAAAAGCATGGGCATTCTCAGTCGCTGAAGCAGGCGTGGAGCGGTGGCTCCCTGGGGCCGCAAGGCCATGCCGATGCTCATGGCACGAAGTGCACGGAAAGCACCAGGTCGACGCGCTGGATGGGCAATGACCCGACGCAGATCCCGATCTCCAATGATCGGCCTGAAGTATGCGGCCTGGATGCCAAGTTCCAACAGGGGTGAGTGGGCCAGAAGAGGCACGACCACTTCGAGGGGGAGGATTCGACAGAGCAGCTTTACGAGAACATGCTTGAGCTTTCGACGCCAGGGTTTTCTGCGCCAGTACTGAGCGCCTTCTGCAGGCGACACCATCAACAGTGTGGGGTCTGGAAGGGGAGCCGCGATCACCGCACGCACATGTTGGGGGGAAAACACACTGCAGGTCAGGGCCACTAGCCCACCAAGCGAATGCCCCACCAAGACTGCAGGCCTTCCGACCACCTCCTCCAGAAATCCTTGAACTTGACGGGCCCAGAAACGGTTATCCAAGTGCGGTGATCCTGGTTGGCTGGACGCCCCGAAACCGACCAGATCGAGCCCGTACACGCTCCATCCAGATGCTGCAAGCACCGCTGCATTGCTCCGCCAATGCCCGCTTCCTGCGGCAAAACCGTGGATTAGAACAAGTGCAGGAGCCTCTGGATCTCCAAGGTGGCGCCAGTGACAACTTTGTTGGTTCCACTGCCACTGGTAATGGGACCCCCAGTCGACAGTTTCATGCTGGGTGAGGGGCAGGTTGGCACCTTGCGGGGTGTTGCGTTTGGCCTTGGCATGGGACACAGGCTGCCTGAGCTCTGATGGAACAAGGAATTCCTCCAATCCTGCCCTCCGGCGTTCCCGACGATGCAATGGCTGATCGTCTTTCCGAGGGTGCGGCTCGGTTTCAGGCTGGACCAGGATTTTTCAATCCGGCCTCCAGACCTTCTCGAGACATGGGAGTGCTGCTTGCTCGCATCCTGGCGCGCAGAAGACCGTTGCGAGTTCTGGATCTGATGGCAGGGTGTGGTCTCCGCTCACTGCGCTACGGGCTGGAGGCGCAGGCCCGATTGCTTGTGGTGAATGATGCGGATCCGGATCGGCTCCCTCTGCTGCGTGCCAACCTCGCTGTGCTGGAGGGAACCTGTCTTCTTAAGCAGAGTTCACATAGTGCCCATCGACTGCTCGCGGCGTGTTTGCTGCAAGGTGAACGTTTTGATTTGGTGGATCTTGACGCGTTTGGATCTCCTTACGCCCTCGTGCCCTTGGCCTTGGAGGCTGTGGCACTGGACGGAGCCCTCTACCTGGCAAGCACGGATGGCAGAGGTCCGACGGGGCATGACAGGCGGGCTGGTTTGCGTCACCTAGGGGCTTCCGTGCGCTGCCATCCCGCCAGCTGGGAGTTGGCTCTTCGCCTCCAACTTGGCCACGTTGCCCGCACAGCTTGGTGTCAGGGACGAGGCGTCGAACCGATTTTTTCCTTCAGTGACGGGCGTACGTTTCGAACAGCGGTCCGTCTGCGTCGCTCCCCCCGTCCCGAAGAGGAGCTTCAGCTTGGCTTTCTGGCCATCTGCAACAGCTGCGGAGATCAGCAGGTTCAACCCTTGATGAACCTGAAGCGTTGGCGCGTCTGTGGTTGTCCCCCCAACGGAACGGGGCCGCTGGCTGTGAGTGGCCCTCTTTGGATTGGGCCTCTTCAGGACATCCAAACGCTGGACGCCATGGCAGACGATGTTGCCTCCACTCCCGATACCCTGTCGAAGGGTGCTGCCCGCTTACTCGCACGGTTACGTCGGGACAGGGGGTGGCCTGCCCAGTGCTGGTCGCTTTCCGTGATTGCCCGTCGGATTGGGGCTTGTCAGCCTCCTCTGGAGGGGCTGGTGCGCCGCTTGCAGGAGGAGGGCTATCACGCTTCAGCGAGCGGGGTGATGCCAGGAGCCCTGCGGAGTGATGCTCCATGGCACACCATCCTGTCCTTGGCGCGGGATCGGGGTTGGGAAGCTGCTAAATAGGTATCACCTTTCCATCCCATCGATCATGGCCTCGGAAATTTTCGGCACTGCTGCTCTCTTTTGGGTGTTGATTCCCGTGGGACTCGTCGGCGGCAGCCTGTTGCTAAAAGTGCTGAAGGATTGAAATCCTGACCCCTGGGGGCACGTCTTTGCCCTGGGGACGCCTAAGCTCAGCCGGCTTCTGTGCATGGGTCATGCAGGTTCTGGTGGTGGGCGGCACAGGCACCTTGGGGCGACAGATCGCGAAGCGGTCTCTCGATGAAGGGCACTCGGTGCGCTGCATTGTGCGCTCCCCCAGGAAAGCTGCTTTTTTGCAGGAATGGGGTTGTGAGCTCACCAGGGGTGATCTTCTCGACCCTGAAAGTTTGGCCTATGCCTTAGAGGGGCAAGAGGCGGTGATTGACGCTGCGACCTCTAGGGCTTCTGATCCAGGCTCCTGTTACACAGTTGATTGGACTGGCCAACAAAATCTGTTCCATGCTGTTGGCAAAGCTGGTATTAAGCGCCTGATTTTTTTCTCACTCTTACACGCTGATCGACATCCGGAAGTGCCCTTGATGGACATCAAGAACTGCTCAGAGCAGTGGTTGATGGCATCCGATTTGGATTACACCATAATTCGCTGTGCAGCCTTCATGCAGGGTCTGATTAGTCAATTCGCCATACCGGTTTTGGAGGGACAAACCGTTTGGGTCAGCGGTGTGCCGACGCCGATTGCCTATATGAACACTCAGGACATGGCCAAATTTGCTGTGGCTGCACTCGCAAGGCCACAAACCTCCCGTGCGGTGTTTCCCGTGGTTGGGCCCCGTGCGTGGACCACCGGTGAGATCACCCAGCTCTGCGAGCGATTCTCTGGGAAGGAGGCGCGGATAGCTCGGGTCCCACCAGTCTTTCTGGGGCTGATGCGCTCTGTGGCAAGTTTTTTTGACGCCAGCGTGAACGTGGCTGAGCGGCTTGCCTTCGACCGGGTGACAGGGGGGGGCGAGCCGCTTGATGCGCCGATGGAGCAGGTTTACGAGGCGTTTGGTTTGGACCCTTCTGACACCACCTCGCTTGAGCAGTATCTGAAGGAGTACTACGAAACCATCCTCAAGCGATTGAAGGATATGGACGCTGATCTGGCGAAGGACGCCAAAAAGAAGCTGCCCTTCTGACCCAGGTCGATGGTTCTTGTGTACTATTGAGACTTTCCTGCGGTCCTGTGTCCATTTCTCAGATCAAGAATTTTCAGCGGCGCCTTGCTTTGCTGGAGCAGGAAGCTACGTTGGAGGTGACCAGGGCTTGTGGTCACGAGCTATGGCAGAGCCTTGGTTTTGATGCTTTGGATGCGATTGAGGATTCTGAGCGCCGTGCGCGCGCCAACTTTTATTTCGGTCAATTGCAGACCGCCCGTCAACTGATCGAAGTGCTCGGCTGAAAGAGCAAGTTGCCCAAACGACGCTGTTCCTCTTGGTTCGCATGGCGCCACTGGCCGGGGGATAGGCCGAAAAGGTTGAGAGCTGGTTGGCCATCGTTGAGGTCGATGGAAATGCGGATCAGCCGAAGGGTGGGGAGGCCTACGGCGGCCGTCATCCTTCGAACTTGCCGATTGCGGCCCTCCTGCAGACTCAGCTCGATCCAGCTCGTAGGGATGGTGAGTCGCGAGCGGATCGGTGGCACCCTGGGAGCCCAGGTGGGCGCGCTCAGGCGCTTCACCCTTGCGGGCAGCGTTGGCTGTTGTTGAATGCGCACCCCATTCCTGAGGGCATTGAGTTGTGTCTCATTGGCCTCCCCTTCCACTTGGACGTGGTATGTGCGCCAGTGTCCCCAGCGGGGCTGAGTCAACCTGGCTTGCAAGCGACCGTTGGCCGTCAGCAGCAGAAGGCCTTCGCTGTCGGCGTCTAAGCGGCCAACCGGATAGACCCCTGGAATGGGAATGAACTCTGCGAGCGTGCCCCACTGGCTCAATGGCTCAGGGGTGAACTGGCTCAGCACACCGTAGGGCTTGTGCAAGAGGAGGGTTTTCAGGGCTCGCTTGATGGGTGGTCTTTGCCCCCTACAGTAGGAAGCAAAGTTTGTAGGCCTTCCCTTCCCGCATGATCGAAACGTCTGGTGTGATTGAAAAAGAGCAAGGAAACGGGTTCTACCTCGTCACCCTTGAACAGCCTGCTGGACATCAGTGTCTGTGCAGGGCTGCTGGAAAACTCACCAAGTTTCGCATCAAGCTCCTGGCTGGCGACAAGGTGTTGGTGGAAATCAGTCCCTATGACCTCACCCGGGGTCGGATCACCTACAGGGAACGGAACGCTGGAGCTGCAAGTCCACGTCCCGCAGGCAATCGACCCGGGGGGCCCAGGAGGCGTTGACTCAGGCCAGGAGTGAATCGATGGCTTGTCGGAATTCGCTGCGCTGTTTCACTCCACGCCATTGATTTTTTAGCTCTTTGCCCATAAAAAGTTGCACAGTTGGAGTGCCAGAAATCCCAGCTTGCGCAGCCACTTCTTGGTCGGACTCGATGTCAATTTCTACACCCTGAGCTTTTCCATCAAGTTCATTAAGGACGCGCTTGAGTTGGGGCTTTAGTACATGACAAGGGCCGCAAGTTGGTGAGGTGTAGATCACCAAAAGTGGTTTTTGACTTTCATGGTATAAGCGCCGTAAAGCGTACGAACCTTTTTGCCAGACGGCATCTGCCGAGAAATTTTCAACATCACTTGTTGCCGTACGCTTTGGTGTGCCTGATGGCTCTGGGTCGACTGAATCCCTGGCAACAGTGACCGCAAGTTGATGATGGCTTAGCCAGCGTTCCGCGGCCAGTGCAGCCTGACAGCCACTGCCTGCGGCTGTGATGCCTTGGCGCCATTCAGCATCGGCAACATCTCCTGCAGCAAAGACACCCTCGCGCGACGTTTCTGGTCTGCCTGGACGGGTGATCACATATCCCTTGTCATCAAGTTCAAGTTGTTCCTTGAGAAGGTCTGTATTGGGTGTATGGCCAATGGCGTAAAAAACACCGCGAACCTCAAGCTGACGGATGGAGCCAGTCGATCGTTCTCTCAGCGTGAGGCCTTGAAGCCATTCATCACCAAAAACATCAACAACCTCTGAATTCCAGTGGACCGTGATCGCTGGATTCACAAGAACCCGGTCTGCCATGGCTGCACTGGCACGAAACTTGTCACTGCGCACAATCAGATGGACATGGCTTCCATATTTCGTGAGATAAACCGCCTCCTCACAAGCGGAATCTCCACCGCCGATTACGGCAAGTTGTTCTTGGCGAAATTGTGGCGTAGCCCCGTCACAGATTGCGCAAGCGCTGATACCACGACTCCAGAATTTTTCTTCTTGAGGCAGGTGCAGCCGGTTGGCGCTGGCCCCAGTAGCGAGGATGAGCGCCTGGGTTTTGACCGTCTCACCATCCGAGGTTGCAATGGTGAAGGGACGCTCGCTGAGATCGATGTTCAGCGCATCAGCTTCTATCAATTGTGTGCCCCAGCGCAGCGCCTGTGCCCGACAACGATCCATCAGCTCAGGTCCGAGAATGCCATCAGGAAAGCCCGGATAATTTTCGACATGGGTCGTCGTCATTAATTGGCCGCCAGGGATGCCTCCCTTTTGAAAGCCAGTGATGAGCAGCGGCGACAGGTTTGCCCGGGAGGCGTAGATGGCTGCCGTGAAGCCCGCAGGACCGGAGCCGATGATCACCAGGTTTTGAAGAGGGTAGGAGGAACCACCCATGGGCCTAACACGGATTGACTACGAGTTAAGCCTAGTGCCCTAAAGACGCCCTTGCAGGGCGCGAGCATGCAAAGCAGAGCCAAGGCGACAAGAAAAAACCTTGTCAAGCCTTAAGATTTATTTTAGATTTCAAGCAGCCCGTCTGTTTCCGGGCGTCTTGAAAAAAGGTGACTGGGCACCATGAGAACATTGTCTGAGACCATCTCAGGGTGAGAATCAAGTGAGACAAGCCACTCCCTGAATTCCTCGGTGAGCGCGTAGTTGTCTTCGAAGCGCTCGAGCCCATCAAGAGCTGCTCTTCTTGCGAGAGCCCAACAAACGGCAACAGTAACCCTGCGGTGCACCGAGGCGTCCATTCCTAGCGTCCGGTCTGAGCCGATTATGCCTGAGCGGATGATCTTTTAGTGTGATTTTTGACACAAAGTATCCTGTCAGGCCGTGATCGCCGCATTGCTTAGTTATAGCAATGGAAATTTTTATTGAGTAATTTTATCAATCAATGGATAATTGCTGCGATTATTGGCAGAGGTGTTTGTAAATTGGTTTGCAGGGTTTTCAGCCATTTGCTTCCGCATGGTTGATGAGTAATTCCTCTACTTCTCGTATGCCTTCGCTAGCCTGCTGACGGGCACGGGCAAAATCTCCATCAGCCTCATCCCGCAAAGCTTCACCAATGCGATCGAGCAACGCATCCTTTTGTTCGTTGAGGAGGACGAGTATTTCTTTCTCAATTAAATAGCGAATAGCCACGCTGCGCAGGGCGTTCTTGCTGGCTTCCGCCATGGTGCCTTGCACGACTTCTTCAACAAAAAGTCGTTGGACTTCCCTGCTTTTAAGAAAGCTCTCCAGGGCATTGATCGTGCCATCAACCACGGTGCGCTCCACCTCGGCTGGCTCGGATGAGAGCTTGAATTCCCAATCCAGATGTCGCCTTTGCCAGCCTTGCTGATGAAGGCTGGGCATGACCATTTGGGAGAAGCTGTCGACGGCGATTTCGTAGGTGCGCTCGGCGACCTTCTCGCACCAAGATTGACCACGGGTTGTGAGCTGCTGCTCCACCTGTTCACGGTTGACGTTATGCCCGCCGTGGTGGCTGTGGCAGAAGCCATTGGGGCAGTCAAGTGCGGACAGGGCCATCGGGCAGGGTTGCGATCAGCACCTCAGGGCTAACCACGCTGGAGGTGAAGCCGTTGCTTCCTTAGCAATTCTGCAACTTTGCCAAGCCAAGGTGGTGAACTCCAGACAATCCCCCGCTGGGTGTTGCCTCCTCTGGTTGGTCAGATCTAATGAGTTGAGGATGCCCCTTTCCTTCGATCGTACGGGATGAAATTGTTGGTACCTCGGGAGTGTGCGGCCGGCGAAAAGCGCGTCGCCGTGACACCAGAAACGGTCCGCCGGTTGCAGGGTCATCGCATTGACATCCAAGTGGAGTCAGGCGCTGGAGAAGCCGCTGGCTTTCCTGATGCTCTCTACAGCGCCGTCGGTGCTTCGGTTGTCTCCAGCGAAGACCTCGACTGGGAGGGGATCGATGGCGTGCTTTGTGTCCAGCCCCCCTCTCGGGAATCGATGGCTCGCCTGCGGGAAGGTGCCCTTCTCGTCGGACTGTTGGCTCCCCATGGCGCCCGCGACCTGATCCGTCTTCTCAACGATCGATCTGTTTCCGCCATTGCGTTGGAGCTCCTACCGCGCATCAGCCGGGCCCAGTCGATGGATGTGTTGTCGTCTCAGGCCAACATTGCTGGCTACAAAGCGGTGCTTCTCGCTGCCGCCGAGCTCGACCGATACGTGCCGATGCTCATGACGGCAGCTGGCACCATTCAGCCTGCCAGGGTCCTGATTCTCGGCGCGGGAGTGGCGGGTCTGCAGGCCTTGGCCACGGCCCGTCGGCTTGGTGGCGTGGTCTACGTCTCGGATGTGCGGGCGGCGGCCAAGGAACAGGTGGAATCCCTTGGTGGACGTTTTCTGGATCCCCCTGCCGAGCAGGATCTTCCTTCTGAGAAAGGGGGCTATGCAACCCAGGCTTCGGAAGCCTTCCTGGCGGCCCAGAGGGAGCAGTTGGCTGAGCAGCTCGCTCTGGCTGACATGGTGATTTGCACGGCACAAGTTCCTGGACGTCCTGCCCCCAGGCTCATTAACGAAGCGATGCTGGACCGTCTCCGTCCAGGATCTGTTGTGGTGGACCTGGCCGTTGCCCAAGGAGGCAACTGTGCGGGGACGGTGCCCGGAGAGACGGTGATCCGCGGCGGCGTCCGATTGATCGGTGCGGAGGCGCTTCCCAGCTCAGTGCCGAACCATGCCAGTGCGCTTTACGCACGGAACGTGGCTGCACTCCTCGAACATCTGGTTCACAACGAGACCGGTCTTCATCTCGACCTGGATGACCCCATTGTGGAGGCTTGCCTGCTCACCCATGCAGGTGTTTGTCGTCGCGATGATGTGGTGTTGACCGGGACTCCTCTTCTCGCAACAGGAACAGCTTCATGACTTCTTTAACGCAATCCCTCTGGGTGCTCTTGCTGGGCAGCCTGCTTGGCTTTGAACTGATTGGCAAAGTGCCGCCGACTTTGCACACACCGTTGATGTCTGGTGCCAACGCCATCAGTGGCATCACCATGTTGGCTTCACTCACCTTGATTCAACAAGCCGGAGGCAACACTGCGCTTCAGGTGATCGGAGCCATCTCCCTTGGATTCGCCCTCTTCAATGTGATCGGAGGCTTCCTCGTCACCGATCGCATGCTCGCCATGTTTCGCCGCAAAGGCAACTCCTGATGAACCTCACTTTTGACCATTTGCCACAGGTCATGGACCTGGTGGCGGTGCTTCTTCTCTCCTTGGGAATCAAAGGATTGTCCAAGGTGCGCTCCGCCCGAGCCGCCAACGGTTTGGCCGCGCTCGCCATGGGACTGGCCGTGGTGGGACTGTTGGTTCAGGCCCAACCCTCCCCAGCAGCTTGGCTGTGGATTGCCGTTGGGTTGGCCCTTGGCGGCCTGGCAGGGGTGGTGACAGCCATGAAGGTGCCGATGACGGCCATGCCAGAAACCGTCGCCCTGTTCAACGGTTGCGGGGGACTTGCCTCCCTGTTGGTCGCCCTGGGTGTGGCTCTGTTTCAAGGGGGCGCTGCGGGGGGAGTGGAGCGGATTTCGATCGCCATTTCCCTCTTCGTTGGCGCCATCACCTTCAGTGGCTCGATTGTGGCGATGGCCAAACTTCAGGGTTGGCTCGAAACGCCTGCCTGGACTCAGAGTTCCCTGCGCCACGCTGTGAATCTTGCCCTGGCCCTCCTCTGCCTCGGTGCGGCTGTGGTGTTGTGCAGCCATCCTGATGGCCCAGCACTCTGGGTTGAGGTTGGGGCTGCGACCCTGCTCGGCATCGGGGTGACTCTTCCCATCGGGGGAGCAGACATGCCCGTCGTGATCTCCCTGCTCAACTCTTACTCCGGCGTCGCCGCTGCGGCGGCGGGATTTGTGGTTGGCAGCCAGCTCTTGATTGTGGCTGGAGCCATGGTGGGAGCTGCCGGATTGATTCTCACTCAGGTGATGTGCACCGCCATGAATCGATCCCTGGTGTCTGTCCTCTTTGGAGGCGCCCTTGGCGGAGCCACGACCGCGGTGGGCGGTGGTGGAAGTGAGGCGGGATACACCCGCATCACCAGTTGCAGCCCTGAGGAGTGCGCGATGGCGCTCGAACAGGCCGAAAGAGTGGTGTTTGTGCCGGGCTACGGCCTTGCGGTGGCGCAAGCGCAGCATTCTCTCCGGGAGCTCGCCAAGCTTTTAGAGGCCCACGGTGTGGAAGTGAGCTATGCGATCCATCCGGTGGCTGGCCGCATGCCCGGACACATGAATGTGCTTTTGGCTGAGGCCGATGTTCCCTATGAGCAATTGGTCGAGATGGATGCCATCAACCCTGAGTTTCCACGCACCGATGTGGTGATTGTGTTGGGGGCCAATGATGTGGTGAACCCACAGGCGAAGAATGATCCCAGCAGCCCCCTCTATGGAATGCCCGTCTTGGAAGTGGATCAAGCGCGGCAGATTTTTGTGGTGAAACGATCTCTTGGAGCTGGCTACGCAGGCATTGCCAATGCCCTGTTTGAGTTGCCGCAAACAGCCATGGTCTTTGGGGATGCCAAAGCTGTGCTGAACGGCTTGCTTTCTGAGCTGCGCTCGATTGGTGTTGGCAAGGAAAAGGTCGCGGCCTAAACCTCCCCGCCTGAGATGCTTGCTTTTGTTGCAGCCGTCCGGTGAGCCATCTCCTGGAAACGCTGGGACTGTCTCCCTTCCAACAGCGCTTTCCTTGGCTTGGTCCCGACCTGCAGACGCTACGGAATACCCTCCGGGCCTCCAACAGGACGCCGCTGGAAACGGGCCAGACCCTGGAGTTTGCCCTCCCTGGTGGGGATCGCCTGCTCGCCAGGCTTGATCCCCCAGGGTTGGCTCCGCCAAAGGGACTTGTGGTTGTGGTTCACGGGCTGGGTGGAAACAGCGACGATGAAGGCCAGCGCAGGCTTGGACGTGCCCTCAGACACAGCAACTTGGCTGCGCTGCGTCTCAATTTGCGTGGCGCTGGGCCAGGGCGAGTCTTGGCGAAAGGCACCTATGCCGCCAGCTGCACCGCCGACCTGCTTCCAGCTCTGCGGGAGTGCAGAACCCTGGCGGCGGAATTGACGCCGGGAGGTGGTGCCCTTCCTTTGGCGGCTGTGGGCCTTTCTCTTGGTGGCACGGTGCTTCTCAATGCCCTGCTGGCGTCAGACCCCCAGGAGCCCCCGCTTCTGGATGCCTTGGTCTGCGTCAGCAGTCCTCTGGATCTGTCGAGCTGCGCCGATCGTTTTGAGCGCCCTCGCAACCGGATCTACCAGAGTTGGTTGGTGCGCAGGCTGATCAAGCAAACCCTGGCAGATCCCAACGGCCTGCTGGAGCGAGAACGCCAAGGGCTGAGGGGGCCAAGCCGGCCCTTCACCATTCGTGGCTTTGATGCGTTGATCACCGCCCCCCGATGGGGTTTCCCTGGGGTGATGGCTTATTACGACGCTTGCAGCCCGTTGAGGCGGTTGCAGCAAGCGCTCCATCGCCTGCCACCGCTGTTGCTGGTGCATGCCAAGGATGACCCATGGGTGCCTGTGGATGCCGCGCTCTCACTGGCAGAGACCATTCGGATGATGGAAAGAAAGGGTGGGGTGGGTGCAGGGTTGTTGCCGGAGGTGGCCATAACGGCTCGCGGAGGACACAACGGATTCCATGCCCCAGGGGACTCGCCTGATGGCTGTTGGAGTGATCGGCTAGCCGCACGTTGGTTGGCCAGCCGACTTTCAACGAGGTTCTAGTGTGGATGTTCCGTTAGCCGATTTTCCATGGCGCTTCTGGACAACCTGATCGATGCCGTTGTGAGCAAGGTGGCAGGAGATCAGGCCAATGTTATTTCCCAGTTTCTCAAGGACAACGGAGGCGTGAGCGGCCTGGCAGAAAAGTTTCAGAATGGTGGAGCTGGAGAGGTGTTTTCCAGTTGGGTTGGCACCGGTGACAACAAAGCGATCGCTGCCGATGCGATGAGTCGCATTTTGGGTTCTGCCCAGGTGCAGAAAATTGCTCAGAGCCTTGGTTTGGATACCAACCAGGCTGCTGATTTAATGGCCAAATTCTTGCCACAGGTGATCGATAAGCTCACTCCTGATGCCAAAGTCGAGCCCAATCCAGAAGCCCAGCTACCCATTGCCTAAGGCCTGAAGGGTCAAGCCGTGACGCGTGGCCCATCCATGGGTCACGCGCATTTTTAGCAGAATATTTTGGCAAAAGGTTGCAAGCCTAGGAGCCTGGCAGCTGGCTTGGCAGCTGATCGATGCGCCCATCGCGCTTGAGCTTGGCTTGCACCTTCAACCAACCCAAGCCCACTGGTACGCCAAGCAGCAGTGGAACCGAGCTCAGTGCTGGTTGGCTGCTCGACGCGAGCAGGGAGGCCGAGACCGCAAGCGCTCCAAGCAAAAAGGATTGCCCCGTGTTTTGCTGGGCCAGGGCCAGGCGTCTGAGCAGACGATCTGTCTCCCCAGCCCGGATTTGCACCTGCAAATCCCCCTGTTCGATGCGGGAGAGGCTCTCATCCAACCGACGGGGGATGCCCAGGGCTCGGGAGCCCACATCCGCGGCTTGACGGGTCAGTTCCCCGAAGAGGGCGTTGGTGCCAGGACCGCTGGAGGTCATCAGAGGCAGGAGGTAGGGACGGGCGATGGCCATCAGACTAAAGCCAGGATCCAAGCTGCGCCCCACCCCTTCAAAGGTGGAGAGGGCGCGCATGACAAAAATCAGCTCCGCAGGCAATCGGAAGGGCTGGCCATAGACGAGGTCGTAGAGGTCTCCCGAGAGCTTGTCGATCATGTTGCTGCTGAAGGGCGGTGTCAGGGCTTCGTTGAGCATCAGGCGCACGAGTCGTCTCACCGGGCCTGGATCAATCCCCGTCGCAATCACTCCCGCCTCTTGCAGTTCCTCCACAAGGCTCGCCGCATCGCGGGTGGCGGCGGCCCTCACCATCCGACCCAAGCGGCTGCGCAGCCGTTCAGAGAGTTGCCCCATCATCCCGAAGTCGTAGTAGATCAAGGCGCCATCGGGGGCGACAGCCAGGTTGCCAGGGTGGGGATCGGCATGAAAAAAACCGAATCGCACCAACTGCTGCAGGTAGCTGGCTGCTCCTTTCTCGGCCACGCTCGCAGGCTCAACACCAGCATTGACCAGGGCCTGGCGATCGGTGATTTTGATGCCAGGCACAAAATCAAGACAGAGCACCCGGCGGGAACTCAGCTCCCAGACCACGGCGGGGATCCGAATCGATGGATCATCGAGGAATTGCTGCCGAAAGCGGGCTGCGTGTTGGGCTTCGAGGCGGAAATCCAGCTCTCGAAGCAGCACCCTTCGGCATTCCTTGGCGATCCCGATCCAATCGCGTCCCTGCCCCCAACGCGGGTGGCGCTGAACGGCGGCCGCCACCTGCTGCAAGACCTCCAGGTCGAGCCGAAAGAGTTGCTCGAGGCCCGGTCGCTGCACCTTGAACACCACCTGGCGCCCACTTCTCAGACTGGCGCGGTGCACCTGGGCCAGGCTGGCTGAGCCAAGGGGATCCACCTCCAAATCAATGATTTCCAGGCGTCGCTGGCCCAATTCCTGCTCGAGGATGGATTCCACCACTGCAAAAGGGAACGCGGGCACGCGGTCCTGCAGGCTGGCGAGCTCCTCCACCACCTCTGCGGGAAGCACATCCGGCCGTGCGGAGAGGAGTTGGCCGACCTTGATGAAGGCTGATCCCAATTCCAGAAATTGCCCGGTGAGCCAGCGAGCCAGGCGGCGTTGGCGAAAGGCTTGGCGCTCAGCCGTCATGCCGCCGGGGTAACTCCAGCGCCGGCCGTTCCACCAGAGCGTGAAGAGGAGCCTCAGAGCGAGCCACCAGATCCGTAACGGGCGAGTCCAGGCGCCCCATTGGCGCTGAGCGGATGCCCCGAGCCTGGCTGCCCCCATCAAACCGACCTCGCCTGGCCGCCCCCGCGGATGGGTTGCTCGAGCTTGCGGGCCAAAGTGGCGACCTGAGCTCGCAGGGCATCAATCTGATCCTGAGGATCCGCCGACCCCCGCGCTCCTGGATTGGTCGAGGTGGGGGATTCCACCTTCTCCAGACGCCGGGCTTCCAACTCCACCTCCTCCCAGAAGAGATTCCATTCCTGCTGGAGGCGCTGGGGGGCATCCTGAGCAAAAACGGCAAGTTCCGCTGCCCGATCCACCAGCTGGCTGCCCAAGCGGGCGGTGAGCCGATTGAGTGTGGCCTGTAACAGGGATTGCGGAGTGCTCATCAACGGATCGGGCTCCATGGAGGCACTGTGGCAGATCAGGGCGAGGTTGCGGGAGCTTCGGTGCGGGGCTGGGAGGTCGGAGCCGCTGGCTCTTCTGGCGGCAACGGCTCCGGCGGGGGCAGGGGAGCAGCAGCAGGGGGGGATAACGGCAGCTCTGGACTGGTTGGCTGCTCTGAACCGCTGAGTTCTTCCAGGCGACGCCTGTCGCTCTCCAGGCGTTCTTTCTCCGCTTCGCGGGCAGCGTTTTGGCGCTCGGCCTCCTCCCGTTTCGCTCCCGCTTCTTTCTCCTTCTCTTTTTGCTGTTGGCGGGAAAGCTCTTCGAGATCGGCCGCCAATGGTTTGGGTTGGCTTCCCTCCCGCCGGCGCAACTCTTCGAGGGTGGTGCCTTCGGGGGGCGACTTTGGCTTGAAGGAGGGGGCTTTGGTGGAGCCCTCCCCCCAGCGCACATCCAGGAGCCGCTGGGTGAGCCCATAGCCCAGGCCGAAGCAGAGACCGAGTAGCAGCCAACGGCGCCAGCGCGGGGGGGAGACGATGGCCGCCTGGCGGACCTGCCGTGGGCGGGTGTGGGGAGGAGGAGCCGTGGCCATGCGGCATAACCCGGTGGGCTGGGCCCATCTTGCCCTGGCTGCCACTGGCGCGCCCGCCTCGAGCAGAGAGAATCGGGTGGACAGCGAGAAGATGGTGGAAGGTTTCTCTGACGTGGTGTCCCACCCCTGGTCCCTTCTCCCCGGCGGCATCACCGCACCACACGGTTTTCAGGCCGCTGGCATCACGGCTGGCCTCAAGGCCTCAGGCCGGCCTGATCTGGCCCTCCTGTTGGCTCCAGAAGGGGCCGTTTGCGCGGGCACCTTCACCACCACGGTGGTACGTGCAGCCTGTGTGGATTTGTGTGCCGATCGCCTTCGGGCTTCGGGTGGCCGGGCCCGGGCTGTGATCACGAATTCGGGACAGGCCAATGCCTGCACCGGGACGCGGGGACTGGCCGACAGCCTGACGGCCACCGCCGCACTGGCCCAACGGCTCGGGCTTGCCCCCGAGGAGATCCTGATCTGCTCCACAGGCGTGATCGGTGTGCCAATTCCCATGCAGATTCTTTTGGCGGGCTTGGATCCGCTAGTGGCGGCTCTGAGCCCGGAAGGGGGCGCATCAGCAGCGCAGGCGATTTTGACGACCGATCTGGTGGACAAGCAGATCGCTATGGAAGCCTCCTTGAACGGTCGGTTGGTCCGCATTGGCGGGATGGCGAAGGGGTCCGGGATGATCCACCCCGATATGGCAACGATGTTGGCCGCCCTGACCTGTGATGCCTGGGTGCCGCCCGAGGTGTGGCAAGGGATGGTGCGGCGGGCGGTGGAGCGCTCCTTCAATGCGATCACGGTGGATGGCGACACCAGCACCAATGACACGTTTTTGGCTTTTGCCGCAGGGGAGCCCCTGGGCAGCGAGCACTTTGACGCCTTGGAGGCCGGAGTGACCGCTGTGGCCCAGCACCTGGCCCGGGCCATCGCCCGGGACGGAGAGGGGGCCACCTGCCTGATTGAGGTGGAGGTGGAAGGGGCCATCGATGGGGAGGCGGCTCGCGCCATCGCCCGAACCGTGTGCGGTTCCTCACTGGTGAAGTGCGCCATTCATGGACGCGACCCCAACTGGGGGCGAATCGTGGCCGCTGCCGGCCGGGCAGGTGTGCCCTTTGATCCAGAGGCTGTGGCCCTCTGGTTGGGAGACCATCAATTGATGGCTGCGGGCCAGCCCCTGGCCTTTGATCGGGCTGCCGCCTCCAGCTACATGCGGCAGCGGGCCGCCGGGGCTTACCTGCAGGATGACTGCGTGGTGATCCGGTTGGTGGTGGGAACAGGCCCTGGTGAGGGGAGGGCCTGGGGTTGCGATCTCTCCGATCAATACGTGCGCATCAACGCCGACTACACCACCTGAAGGCTGGCCTCTTGCCCCGGGGGGAGCCCGTTTTGCACAAGCATGTGCCCGCTGCAGTGTGGTGGGCAATGGCCGACAAGGTCGTTTGGAACTCCCTGCTGCCGTTAGGGTTTTCCAAAAATTTTTCGATGTATGGGCTGTCGCCTGCCGCTTGTTGCCCTCTTTGGCTTCGTCAGTGCCCTGCCTCTTGCGGCTTTGGCCCAGGCCCCAAACAGCAAACCTCTGCCCGCTCTCTACGCCACCAAAGCTGAGGCTGAGAAGGCCGCCAAGCTCTTCCAGTGCAGCGGAGCCCATCCGATGGGCGACAAGTGGATGCCCTGTGCGTCTCCAGGCCACGGCCACAGCCACGGCGGATCGACTGGTTCCCACTAACTCCCCATGCCCTTCAGCCCAAGCCAATCTGAGCAAGCCGATCCGGCGCAACGCGCCTGCGGTGGGCGACCTAAGCGATTGGCGATCGGCATTGCCCCCTTGGGTTTGGTGAGCATTGGCATCGTGCCGATGGGTGTGGTGAGCATCGGAGTGGTGCCGATGGGCGTGTTGAGCATTGGTGCCGTGGGGATGGGGTTGGTCAACCTCTGTGTGGTGGGGATGGGGGTGGTGGTGGCCGGCGTGAGCGTGATGGGGGTGTGGTGGGCCGGCGTGGAGGGAATGGGGATCAAGCGTTTGGCAGGCGGGACCTCCCCGGTGGAGCCGCACTCCGCCGGCCACCTCCACCGCTCTGGCTCGGATCGGCCGGCCGCGACTCTTTTCGCCTACCCGACCCAGGCGGAGGCTCTTCGCAAGGCCGAGGAGCTCGGCTGCAGTGGTGTGCATGCCATGGGCTCGCTCTGGATGCCCTGCGCAGAGCATCCCTCCACACCACCCGTCCTTGAACGTCCAGCCTCTCCCCCATAGTGGAACCACGGGCCTCCCGCTTGGTGGAGGCAAGAGGAAAGTGCGGTGCGGGTTGCCCCAAGTCCGCCGCTGTCCCGCAACTGTGATGGATGCACCGCTGTGTGTGTCCTCAGCCAGAACACTCCCCCGTCCCGTCCCTTCTCCTCTCGGCGAGGACCGAGACCACCCCATGAAACGCTCATTTCTTCCCATCACCCTGGCGGCCTCCCTTGCTGTTGTGGCACTGGGCGCTCTGCCCAGCCAGGCCCATGGCACCGCCGCTGAAGGCACCTTGGCGGGCCTGACCCATCCCCTGTTGGGGGTGGACCATGTGTTGATGCTGTTGGCCTTGGGCACGGCGGCCTCCCAGCTCTCCTTCCAGCTTTTGCCCTGGGCCCTCGGCGGAGGCCTGATCGGCGCCCTTTGCGGCTTGAGCGGTTGGTCGGTGCCTCTGGTGGAGACCCTGGCGGCGCTGGCCGTGATGGCCGTCGCCGGGCTCGCTTTGGCGGGGAATCGCCGGGGATCGACGCCCCGTGTTCTTCAATGGCTGGCGAGCCTGGTGGTGGGCGCGGGCATGGGGATCCACGCCCTGTTGCATGGGCTGGAGGCGCCTGCCAGTGGCTCTGGCCTGCTCTGGTGGGGAGGGGCGCTGCTCAGCTCTGTAGTGGTGTGTGGGGTCACGGCCATGCTGTTGCGACGGGTGCCCCAAGGTTGGGGAAGGGTTGTGGCGCTGGGGGTGCTGATGGCTGGAGGTGTGCTTGCGCTGGGGTCTTGAACGGCAACCTTCCGGCACAGGCCCGATCCACCGCTTGTAGATAGGCCCGAGGCGGAAGCTGGGCCATCACCCTGGCCTCGGCCTCCCTGGCGCGACGTTCAGGGGAGACGAGCAGCTCGAGTTCGCGACGGTCACCTCGGCTGAGGCGGGCCTCCACGGTTTGCGGAGCCAGCCAGGTGCTCCCCGCCAGGCAGAGGTGTTGCACCAAATGCCAGCCCTCGTGCCGCAGGGTGGCGCTCGGCTCCCCCCGCGGACAGATCACCACCTCTGTGCGGCCCCGCACATACAAACCCACGAGATCTGGCTCTCGGCAGCGTGGATGGGTTGTGACCACCGCCACGCCACGCTCGCGGAATCCCGCCAGCAGTTCCCTCCAGGCTCGGCCATCCGGCCGGGGACTCGTCTGCGGGAAGGGCAGGGGGATCAGGAAGGCGACCATCAGAGCCGCCACACCGCGGCAGGGAACGCCGAGGCTGCATGAATGGGGTGTGGCCTTGCTCGGCCCATCCGGATGCCGTCGCTTCATCGCTGGCCCCGTGCGGCGGCCCATCGCCAAGCCATCTTTGGCAGGATGGCGAGCACCAGGGCCAGGGCCAGGGCGACGGCCAGCAATCCCAGTTCAGGGGCTGCCAGGGGCCCCAGCTCCAGCAGGTGGCGCAGGGGGGGGATGCCTTGAAGGAGCACCCAAAGCCCCACGCCAAGCCCAAGCCCTGTGGCTCCATGTCGAGTTTGCCGGGGGCCATTGAGCCATATCAGCCCGCCCCCGGCCAGCAACAGCAGGCCAAACACCAGGCTGCGTCGGGTCTCCAGGGGCAGACCGGGCCAGAAGGTGAGCAGAAGGACGGCCATCACCAGGGCGCTGCCCTGCCCCATCGCCTGCCTCCAGGCAGCGGGGCTCAGCAGCGGCGCCTCAGGCGCTCGGGGAGGTTGGCGCAGCAGCTCCTCTCCCCCAGGCATGGCCTCGAACACCACCGTGCAGGCCGGATCGATCACCAGATGGAGCAGGGCAATGTGCACCGGTAGCAGGAGCAGGGGCTGGCTGGACACCAGAAGTGGAATCAGGCTCAAGGTGACGATCGGCAGGTGGATGGCCAGGGTGTAACCGAGAGCCCGGTGGAGGTTGGCCTCCACCCGCCGAGCGATCCCGAGGGCTCCCACCAGGGGCGCAAAGCTGTCGTCGACCAGCACCAGATCGGCGGACTCCCTGGCCACCGCCGACCCCCGCCGGCCCATGGCCACGCCAATGTCCGCCGCCTTGAGGGCGGCGGCATCATTCACGCCATCTCCCGTCATCGCCACGACCTCACCGGCGGCCTGCAGGGCGCGCACCAGCTCCAATTTCTGTTGCGGCATCACCCTGGCGAACACTGGCACCTCCTTGACTTTCCGGCCCAGCGCTTCCGGTGAGAGGCGTTCCAGATCGCTGCCCGTGAGCACGGGCCCCGGCGGCAGCCCGGCCTGATCGGCAACGGAGCGAGCCGTGGTGGGGCCATCGCCGGTGATCATCAACACCCGCACCCCTGCTTGGCGGGCGGCGGCGATGGCGGCGGGCACCTCTGGCCGGATCGGATCCGCCAGGCCGATCAGGCCGATGGGGTGAAACTGAAAAGCGTGCAGCTGCTCTGGCGGGGGCCCAAGCCCCAGGCCCGTGGACTGGCCATGCAGGGGTGCCCCCTCCAGCCCGCAGGCCAAGGCGAGCACCCGCATCCCCTCCCGGGCCAGGCCATCGGCTGCGGCCAGAAACGGCCCAGACGCTTGAGCCTCCAGGTGGCAGAGTTCGGCCACCGCCTCAGGAGCCCCTTTGGCGGCCAGCTGCCATTGGCCAGAGGGATCGCGCCAGAGGCGCGACATCACCAGCAGATCGGGCTGGAGGGGATATTCCCGCTCCAGGGGCCAATCGGGGTGGCGGTGCTCGTCAGCCAACAAGGCCTCATCCGCGAGCCGCCGCAGGGCCAGTTCCATCGCATCCACCGGATCGCCTCGGCTGGCCAGGAGGGCGTTTTCCAGCAAGGGGTGCCAGGGTTCGTCCAAGGGGGTGCCCCCCCGCCAGAGACTGCCCTGGGGCCAAAGCATCAGCGCTTGCACCGCCATCCGATTTTCCGTGAGGGTGCCGGTTTTATCGACCGCCAAAACGGTGGCGCTGCCCAGGCTTTCCACGGCCGCCGGCCAGCGGGCCAAAACGCCGATTTTCGAGAGGCGCAGGGCTCCGAGGGCCAGAAACAGGGCGAGCACCACCGGGATTTCGTTGGGCAACACCGCCAGGGCAAAGGCGAGGGCCCGCAGCAGGGCGCCGGCCCAGTTGCCGCTCTGGCTGCCCTGGAACAGAGCGAGGGCCGTGCAGAGCCCGAGGGCTCCCACGGTGAGACGGGTGGTGAGACGGCGGGTGCGGCGCTGCAGCCGCGTGAGCGGGGCCTCCACCCTCGCCAGGCTGGTGGCCAGCCGGCCCAGCTCGCTGCCGCTGGCCGTGGCGCTCACCCTGGAGCGGCCCCTTCCCTGGGCCACCAGCGACCCCGCCAGAATCCGATCCCCGGCGGCCAGCGGCACCGGCATGGCTTCACCGGTGAGCAGGGAGGTGTCGGCCCAGAGCCCGACGGCCTCTTCGAGCACGCCATCGGCGGCGACCCGATCCCCCTCCTCAAGCCGCAGCCCATCGCCTGGCATGAGGGCTTCTGGGGGCAGCTCCAGCTCCTCGCCGTTGCGCCACACCCGCGCCCTGGGAGCGGAGAGCCGGGCGAGCTCCGCCAGAGCCCTCTGGCTCCTGCGTTGCTGCACCAGATCGAGCAGGGTGATGCCCCCCACAAACAGCAGCAGGATCCCGGCCTCACTGGCTTCTCCGATCAGCCCATAGATCAGTGCACAGGCCAGCAACAGGAGATTGGTGGGCTCCAGAAGGGCCAAGGCGAAGCCGGCAGTGCGCATCTGGGTGGCCACAGGAAGCGCCAGGACTGAGCCTACGAGCCCCAGCTCTTGCCAGGGCTTTGTTTCACGTCACCCTTAAAGCCCCTCTTGCCGTTGCGCTCCCCATGCTTCTGCGCCTGCTGCGGATGGCGGAGCGGGATGGCCATCGCTGCGCCGCTCTGGTGCTGCTCATTGGCGCTGTCTTTGGCGTGGGCCTGATCCGGCTGTTGCAGGAGGGGCTGCACCTCTCCTCCCAACTGTCGCTGCGGGTGCTTGTGGTGGCGATGCTCCACCTGGTGGGGCCGCTGGTGGTGGCCCTGATTGCCTTCACCCGCCTGACACCCCAATGGCTCAGGCGGGCTCGTGGGGGGGGGGCCGAGGCCGGATGGCTCACCTTGGTGCCTGCGCTGTTGACGGGACCACTGCTGTTGATCCATGCCCTGATGGGCGCCCTGGTGGGCGGGGTTCTCGCCAGCCTGCGGGGGGGAGTGGAGCTGCGGCTGCTGCAAGCGGTTGGAGCGATCGCGCCAGGCGACCTGGCTTCAGCCCTGTTGCGCACGGCGCTTTATCTGGGTGCCGCTGCCTTGCTCTGCCTGTGGGAAGCTCAGAAACTTCCCCTGAATCGTGCTGGGGCGGAAGATCTGATTGCCAGCTTGATCGCCCGGCAGATCGCGCTGATGGTGGGCCTGAAATTGATTTGGACCCTGGCCGTGCACCCAGTCGCCCTGCCCACCCTGCCCCTTTAACCCTCCCAAAGAGAACCCCCTTTTCCATTGATGCCGTCTTCTCCCCCCCCTCCCGCAAGCCCTCCAGATGAGGACCTCGCCCCCCGCGAACGCTGGTTGTTTTTGCTTTCAGGTGGGCTGCTCACGCTGGCTCTGGTGGTGGCGATCGGGCGGGAGCGCCATTGGGGGGAACCGCAGATGGCGGTGGAGCTGGTGGCTCCTCGGGCCGACGGGTTGCAGGAGGGCATGGAGGTGCGTCTCTCGGGGATGCCCATCGGGCGGGTGGATTCCCTCCGTTTGCTGAACGATGCCCGGGTGGCTGCGACCCTGCAAATCAACGCCCGCTACCGCCACCTGATCGGCCCCCGCAGCCGTGCCCAGGGTGCACAAGTGGGGCTCGTGGGACAGACCTTCGTCAGCCTCACACCTGATCCCAGGCCCGGGGGGGAGGGGTCGCAGCGGCCCTTGCCGCCCTTGGTGTACGACCCACCCCCCGATTTGAATCAGCTCGTGGCCGAGCTGGCCCGCTCGGGCCAGAAAATTGATCGCACCCTCGCTCTGGCCTCCAACCTGCTGCAAACCCAGGTGCCCAGCTCCCTAGGAAGTTTGCAAACCTCGATGGGCAAGCTCTCTGGCTCGATGGGGGATCTCTCCTCCATGTCGAAAACTGTGGCCGGAGAAACTCGGAGCACGGTGCCTTCGGTGCGTGCTCTCACCAACACCCTGCAACGGGAGACCGTGCAGGTGGGCCCAGCCGTGCGCCGCACCCTCGCCAAAGCGGAGCAGACCCTCACCCGAGCCGATCAGACCGCTGTAACCGCCTCGCAGGCCTCACGGGAAGCCCAGCTGTTGTTGCAGCAAGCCCGACCTGTGCTCCTTCCCACCCTGGAAAACCTGAAGGAGATCACCGGTGTGACGAGCCGTTTGGTGCGCTTGTTGGGGGGGTTGGGCCTGCTGGAGCCTGGCACCGCCACGCCCCGACCAGCCCCAACCAAACATCCCTCGGATCCGCTGGATCCTTACAAGGTACACCCCACGTCTCCAGATCCCTCGCCTGATCGGCCCTAGACCCTTTGATTGGAGACCTCAGGCCTCATCGTCGTCATGGGCGAAGCGGTTGTAGAGGAAATCCAGAGCCTGATTGCGCATCTCGTAATAGGCCGGATCTTCCATGATGTCCTCCCGGCTGCGGGGGCGAGCAAAGGGGATGCTGAGCACCTCCCCGATGCCCGCCGCAGGACCATTGGTCATCATCACGAGCCGATCGGCGAGGAACAGCGCTTCATCAATGTCGTGGGTGATCATCAGCACGGTGCACTTCTGGGTGTTCCAGATCTTGAGCAGTTCCTCCTGCAGCTCCTCCTTGGTGATCGCATCAAGGGCGCCAAAGGGTTCATCGAGGATGAGCACTTCCGGCCGGATGGCCAGGGCCCGGGCGATCGCCACCCGCTGTTTCATGCCGCCGGAGATCTGGGTGATTTTCTTTTCGGCTGCCGTCGTGAGCCCCACCAGCTCAAGATGTTCCATGGTGATCTCGTGCTTCTGGCTCTTCTCCAGATTCGGCTTCACCGAATCGATGCCGAGATACACGTTTTCGTAGGCGGTGAGCCAGGGCAGCAGGGCATAGCCCTGGAACACCACCATCCGGTCGGGGCCTGGTTTTTCAATCGGTTTGCCATTAAGCAACACCGCACCGGAGGTGGGGGTGGCAAAGCCCGACACCATGTTGAGGAGGGTGCTCTTGCCGCAGCCGGAGTGGCCGATCACACAGATGAATTCCCCCTGCTGCACATCCAGATTGATGTCGGAAAGCACGGGGTAGGGACCGTTGGGGGTGGGGTAGGTCTTACCCAGACCCTCGAAGCGCAACAGGGGCTGGCCCGCTGGGGCTTGGGGCGCGGCGGGCGCCGCAAAGGTGGAGGTCATGGTGAAGAAGAGGTTTTGGAAACGGTTTGGCTACAACGACACAAAAGGGGTGCTGGCCCAAGGCGGGCCCTGGGCGCCCGGCTCAAGCCGCCATGGCCCGGGGCACGCCGATGGGAATCTCTGCCACGCTGAAATCGCGATGGAGGGAAACGGCGTTGAGGTAGCTGATCGGATCGTCGCTGTTGAAGGGCCGGCCATCGAAGAGTTCGATGCCCTGGCGCTGATAGCTCACCTCCTCCAAGCCCAGCTCCCGAGCGGCTGTGCTGAAAACGCCCACCTGGCAAATCCGCTCGAGGATCTCCACATAGTTGCGCGGGAAGGGAATCTCGGCCCAGCGGGCCAGCTGGGTCATGATCCAGAGATGCTCGGTGCGGCTGGGTCGATTCAGCCCCGCGCCGAAGAACAGATGATGCGGTTCGCCGTGGGGGGCGAAACCATCACCGATGCCCTTGGCGCTGAAGTGGATCAGTTCGGCTTTCATGCCCAGGTAGCGGCGATCGCTGAGCAGTTCGCTCATCTCCAGCCAGTGGCTGGGTTCGGCGCAGTAGCGGCAGGCTTCGAGCAGGGCCTTCGTGAGAGCGATGTGGGTGTTGGGATAAGCGAGGGCCCAATCCTCCCGAGCGCCGAGCACCTTGCCTGGATGGCCCGACCAAATCTCCAGATCACCCACGATCGGCACCCCATGGCCTTCCCGATTGGCGCGGAAGTTCCAGGGCTCGCCGATGCAATAGCCGTCGATGGAGCCGTCTTTCAGGTCGGCCAGCATCTGGGCCGGGGGCAGGGTCTGCAGATGCACGTCATGGTCGGGGTCGATGCCATTGGCCGCCAGCCAGTAGCGCAGGAGCAGGTTGTGCATTGAGGCGGGATGCACGATGCCAATCCGGTGGGGTTCCCGCTCGTGGCTGTGCAGCCAGGCGCGGTAGTCGTCCACCGTGCTCACCCCCTGCTGGGAGAGGCGCTTGGCCAGGGTCACCTCGTTGCCGTTGCGGCTGAGGGTGAGGGCGGAGACCACCGGGGTGGGTTCCCCGCCGTGGCCACCGGCTGTCATCCACACGGGCATGCCGGAGGGCATCAGGGCCGCATCCAGGGTGCGATCGAGGAGGCCATCCACCACGCCTCGCCAGCTGGTTTCCCGCACGAGATGCACCTCATCGAGGCCATGCTTTTGGAAAAAGCCCTTGGCTTCCGCAATCGCCAACGGGGCGCAGGCCGCCAGGGGCACGAAGCCCAGATCCAGATTCACCTTCTCCAATCCATGGCGGGCGAGCACCTTGTGGGGCTTGGCCTGCCACTGCTTCACCCGCTTCTGGCGGTTGAGGAAGTAGATCATTTCCGAGCGCAGGCTGTAGTAGCTCGGGTGGTGCACCACCGTGAGCCGCTGCCGGGGCCTTGGGATGTCCACCTCCAGGATGCCGCCGATCTTGGAACCGGGCCCGTTGGTGAGCATCACGATGCGGTCGGAGAGCAGCACCGCCTCATCCACGTCATGGGTCACCATGACGGCGGTGAGCTCATGCTCGTTGCAGATCTGCATCAGCTTCTCCTGCAGGTTGCCCCGGGTGAGTGCATCCAGGGCACCGAAGGGCTCATCGAGCAGCAGCAGCTTGGGCTTGATGGCCAGGGCGCGTGCGATCGACACCCGCTGACGCATGCCGCCGGACAGCTGCAGAGGCAGCTTGTCTTTGGCGTGGCCCAAGCCCACCATCTGGATGTGCTCCTCCACGATGGCGGCGCGCTCCTCCTTGCTGATCTTGGGCATCACCTCATCGACGGCCAGGCCGATGTTTTCGCTCACGCTGAGCCAGGGCAGCAGCGAATAGTTTTGGAACACCACCATCTTGTCGGGGCCGGGGCGCTTCACCTCTTCCCCTTCGAGCAGCACGATGCCCCCGGTGGGCTGGTCGAGCCCGGCGATCATGTTGAGAAGGGTGCTCTTGCCGCAACCGGAGTGGCCGATCAGGGAGACGAACTCCCCTTTGCGGATCTGCAGATCAATCCCCTTCAGCGCGAGGTAATTGCCCCCGCCACTGAGGGGAAAATTTTTCTCAATGTTCTGAACTTCAACAAGTGTTGTCATGGGTGGTCAGCGGTGGATCAGGGGTTGAAATGAAGGAAGGTCCAGGCAAAACCAAGCACCATGCCGCTCATCAGCACGAAGCGGATGATCAGGAAACTCAACACGTTTTCCCGGCGGGTGATAGTGGTTTCGATGGCGGAAAGTCGTTGATTGAGAGCTTTAAGCAACGTTGGTTCGGAGGTGATCATCAGTGAATCTGCGGGAGGAGAAATATGTGCAGCAATTCCTCACTGACCCGGGCTGATGCGCTTTTGCAGCCAGGCCATCAAGCGATCCAGAATCAGACCGACGGCGCCGATCCAGATCACGCCAAGCACAATCTCGCTCACATAGCCGTTTTGGTTGGCATCCCAGATGAAGAAGCCAATACCAGGAGTTCCGGGCATGACGATTTCCGCCGCGATGATGGCCAGCCAGGCCAGGCCAATCGAGATGCGCAAGCCGGTGAAGATATAGGGAAGGGCCGAGGGAATGAGCACCTTGCTAAAGAAGCGTCCCTTCGACATTTGCAGCACTTGGGCTACATTCCTGTAATCCTGAGGGATCTGGCGAACTCCCTCGGCGGTGTTGATCAGAATCGGCCAGATGGACGTGATGAAGATCACGAAAATGGCGGCCGGCTGGTTTTTCTGGAACAGCACAAGGGCGATCGGCACCCAGGCCAAAGGGGCCACCATGCGCAGAAACTGAAAGAGGGGATCGAAGGCCCGATCCAGAGATTTGTTGAGCCCCACGGCAATGCCGACGGCGATCCCCACCAAGGCAGCCAGGGTGTAGCCGATCCCCACCCGGGTGAGGCTGCTCATGGTGTGCAGAAACAGGCCCTTGTCGAGGCCGCCGCGATCAAAAAATGGATAGAGAAGCAGGTCGCGGGTGCGCTCATCGGTCCACAGGCTGAGGGGGCCGGTGAGCTTGGTGAGCCCGAGGCTGGAACTGAGCTGCCAGAAGAGCAGGAAGCCGCCGATGCCGAAGATCGGGGGCAGGATCGATTTGCGGTGGCGCTTCCACCATTGTCCAAGGCTGAGGCCGGAGCTTGGGGTAACGGTCATGGTTCAGGGTCCTGGAGAAAAAATTGGAGATTGAAACGCAGAAGCGTGACGAAAAGGGGAGAAAAAGCTGGTGGACGCTGCGTTGTTGGGGGCAGCGGGTCCCGCCGGTGGTCTTTGCCTGAAGCGGGACCTGGGTCTGCTTCAGTTTTTGATCTTCAGGCTGTTGAGGTAGGCCTGGGGATTGGCTGGGTCGTAGACGATGCCGTCGAAAAACACCTCCTTGCCCCGGCTGGAGCTGGTGGGGATGTCTTTTTCAGGCACACCCACCGCCTTGGCCGCTTCGCGCCAGAGGTCTTCGCGGGTGACCTTGTCGTTGATCGCCTTGGCCTGCTCGATGGTGTCCACCGTGCCGGGGTAGAACTTCCAACGCAGTGATTCGAGCAAGAACCAGAGCGTGAGGCTCTTGTAGGGGTAGGAAATCACCCCCCGATCGCTGCTCCAGTAGAGCGGCCCGATTTTGGGATCGTTCGAGGGGGTGCCATTGGCGCCCAGCTTGTATTGCCCCTTGAGGGATTCCTGCAACACAGCCACCGGCACGTTGAACCACTTGCGAGTGGAGAGGATCTGGGCGGCCTCATCCTTGTTTTCGGGCTTGTCGAGCCACATCTGGGCCTCGATCAGCCCCTTGAGCAGGGCCACGCTGGCCTTGGGGTGCTTTTCCACCCAATCGCTGCGCACGGCCAGATATTCCTCGGGGTGCGCTTTCCAGATCTGCGCGGTGGTGGCCGCCAGATAGCCCACGTTGTCTTTGGCGATGCGGGATGGCCAGGGATCGCCCGTGGAGAAAGCCTCCATGGTGCCGGTTTTCATGCCCTGAAGGGTTTCCGGGGCCGGCACGGTGAGCAGCTCCACGTCGGTGTTGGGGTTCACGCCGCCGGCGGCGAGCCAGTAACGAATCCAGATGTCTTGGTTGGCCTTCGAGAAGGTGTATGCCGCCCGAAATTTACGGCCCTCCTTCTGGTTGAACTTTTGGAAAAACCCCGGTGAGGAAGTCTTGAGGTTGTAGGTGAGGTTGCCATCCTTCACGCTGTTGGCAGCGGCGATGCCATTGCCCTGGCTCATCAGCATGGCCAGGATGGTCATCGGCACCTTTTTGCCGTTGGTGATCACCCCTTCGCTGATCATCTGGGGCATGGGCAGCTGCCACTGGCCACCATCGATTCCGCCTCCGGCAGAGCCAAGCACCACGTTGTCGCGAGCGGCCGACCAGCTGGATTGCTTGGAGAGCTTTACATCCAGGCCATGCTTGGCGAAGAAGCCTTTCTCCACTCCAATCACCAGGGGAGCGGCTTCCAGAATCGGCACAAATCCAAGGCTGATCGTGCGCACTTCAACGTCGGCATCGGCCGCCACCGGTGTGGCTGATGGTGCGCTCGCTCCGTCAGGAGCGGTTGCTGTGCCGCTGCCGGTGCGGTCTGGAGGATTACCGAGACAGCCACCCAGCAAAAGGGTGGTGGAGAGGGCTCCGCCGAGGAGAGCCACAACACGTCGACGCTTGGCCATGGTGAGGCAAAGTGCAAAGGGAAAAAGCTGAAGTGAGTGGAGCATCTGCGGTGATTGGCCTACAGCCGCAGAGAGATAGGGAGCAACCATGGCTGCACCCTGGAGATCAAAAGTGGCTTCTAGAAGAAATGGGTTCCTGAGCCAGGCGGATGAACGCAATTGGCAGAAAAAAGAAAGGTTCTTTTGTTGCTGCCCCCTCCTAAAAATTTGGAGTTCGCGAACCTTAGGGAGGATTGGCTGGGGTTGGGTATGGGACTTCCGCAGGATTGGCAATGCTCTCGATAAGGGAGCGTGATCGTTAGCAAGGCCCATGGCTAGAGAAGGTTCGTTAAGGACTCGCGCCTGGGCAGGGATCCTGCGGCGGGCCCTTATTGCTGGGTCGCCTGCTCATGGTTCACCCCCTCGCCCAGCTGTTGGGTAACAGCCATTCGTCTTGACCCTCACGAACAAGCGTGCCCGCCTGCCGGAATTGGGAGATGGCTTTGGTGACCGTGACCCGAGTGAGGCCGGAAATTTCGGCCAGATTGCGGTGCGTGAGGTTCAACTCCTCAAAACAAAGGCTCACCCCCCTGCGGCTCACCCGGCCAAACCGCTCCCCCATCCAGGTGAGCAGCTGAAACAGGCGCACCTCCGCAGGGCGGGTGCGGCTGAGCTTGAGCAGGGTGGAGATCTGCTGGCTCTGACTGACGAGAAAGGTTTCCCTCTCCAGGGTGTTGGGGCTGGTCTCCACCAGGCGGATCGTGGAGAGAGCCGACAGCTGCAGCGGATCGAAGACCATCAGCGGCGGGATCACCAGATCCCCCGGCCCCCAGAGCCCCAGGGTGACGGATTCCCCCTGATCGCCCCAGCTGGCCACCCGCAGATAGCCATCCTCAATCCTCCAACTGAGGTTGCAGGGCACAGTGGACCCTGGGTGGAGACTGAGCTCAAGTCGGCGAGATGTCATGACCGCATTCATGGCTAGGAGAAAGAAAGAAGTGGCTGTAAGTGCAGGAGCCTGGCCAAAAGAGACTGCATGCCAAGCCTGAGGTTTTGGCATGGCCAGATGGAATTGAGACACCCAAAAACTGTGTGGCGCATACCTTAAGGAGTGGTGCAGAACACCTGGCGAATTCTTCAGACAAGAGTCTCTGATTGCTTTGATCATTGCCCTTAATCGAATGGTTGTCGCCACGACATTGGGGGGTCGCCGTTTGACCACCAACCGCAAGGTGAGCTTGCTTGGATAGGGTTTCCTGGAGAGATCGGTCCGCCATCAGTTCTGATGGCGGACTTTTTTTGGTGGCTGCTGCACAATGAAGTCACCTTTTTTTCGCCAGCCGCCATGCCTGCCACGTCGCCCTATCGCGGCGAAAGGGTTGCCCTGGCAACCCGCCATGGCAAGGAGCGAGTCATCGCCCGGGCCCTGCGCTGGGGGCTGGGCGCCGAGCTCCTCCACGTGCCGTCGGTGGATACCGATGCCTTGGGCTCCTTTTGCGGCCAGGTGCAGCGGCAGGGCAACGCCCTGCAGGCCTGCTTGGCCAAGGCGGAGGTGGCGATGGAGCGGGGCGGCACCCTTTGCGCGATCGCCAGTGAAGGCAGCTTTGGACCCCATCCCCACCTGCCGTTTCTGGCTGCAGGCTTGGAGTGCGTGGTGTTCCTCGACCGCCGTCTGGGCCTCTCGATCAGTGAACAGGCCCTGGCGCGTCGCACCAACTTCGCCCATCGGCTTGTGGAGGCTCCTGGCTCCACCGGGCCAGACGCAGACTTTTCCCGCTGGCTCAAGCAGGTGGGATTTCCCAGCCATGCCTTGATGGTGCGCCCGGCTCCTGGCTCAGGCAGCCAACCTGAGCTGGTGGGGCCAGTGGAGAAGGGGTTGCATCACTGGGAGCTCTTGCAGAGTGCCATCCAGAGGGCGGCCGCGGCTTCTCCCGATGGGTTGGCCCTGGTGGAAACCGATATGCGGGCCCATTGCAATCCCACGCGCATGGCCGCGATCCGGGAGGTGGTTTTTCGGCTGGTGCGGCGTTTGGCGACCCCATGCCCCGCTTGCCACTCTCCCGGCTGGGGGGTGGTGGATCAGCGGCCGGGGTTGCCCTGCGGAGGCTGCGGAAGGCCGACGGCCTGGCTGCTCGCCCAGGTCTGGGGATGCCAGCACTGCGACCATCGCCAAGAGAAACCCAGGCCCGATGGGTTGCTTCAGGCCGATCCAGGGCAGTGCCAGTGGTGCAACCCCTAGCTCCCGTAGTCAGCCCCCCTGTTCAAGCTTCTGGTTCGTCCTCCTTCGCGGCGGCCTCGCCATGGCTGGGAGGTTGGGAGGTGTCTGCCAGCTCGACGACCAAAATCTTGTCGACGCGTTTGCCATCCATATCCATCACCTCAAAATTGAGGCCATCCCAGCGAAAATGCTCACCGGCCATGGGGATGCGGCCCAATTGATGCATCACAAAACCACCGATGGTGTGGTAACCCCCTGAGACTTCATCGGGCAATTCCTCGCGATCCACCAGCGCCTTGAAATCTCCAATGTCGAGGGAGCCATCCAACAGCCAGGAGCCGTCGTCCCGCTGAATCACCAGGGGCTCTTCCTGATCCTCTGCGGAGGGGAGATCGCCCACGATCGCCTCCATCAGATCGTTGAGAGTCAACAGACCCTCAATGCCTCCGAATTCGTCGGTCACCAGGGCGATGTGCACCCCGGTTTCGCGGAACTGCTCAAGCACATTGAGGGCCCGCATGTTTTCGGCCACAAAGAGAGGGGGTTGCAGCATCGATTCGAGATCGACAGGCTGGTTTTCCACCACGGCCGTGAGCAGGGTGCGGATGCGGATCGTGCCCACACAGTCGTCCAAGCTGCCCCGAGCGACGGGAAATCTGGAGTGAGTGCTCTCCAGCACTTCTTTGAGCGAGAGCTCGAGGGGCTCCTCCAGATCCAGCCAAGCGATTTCCGTGCGGGGCGTCATCATCGACTTGATCGGGCGATCCCCCAGCCGAAACACCCGTTGCACCATCTCGTGCTCCGCCTCTTCAAACACACCGGACTCCGTGCCCTGGCGGATCAGCGCCTTGATTTCTTCCTCCGTGATTTCGGGTTCTTCCGAGGCCTTCACCCCCAGCAACCGCAACATCCCATCGGTGGAGCCGCTCAGGATGTGCACAAGCGGTGCGGTGAGGCGCGACAGGAAGCGCATCGGCCCGGCCACCTGACAGGCAATGGCCTCTGGATTTCCGAGGGCGATGCGCTTGGGCACCAGCTCGCCGATCACCAAGGAGAGGTACGTGATCACCGAAACCACCAGGGCCAGGCTGAGTAATTCGCTGGAACCCCTCAGGGCCGGGATGGTGTCGAGCAGGGGCTTGAGCCGCTGGGCAATCGTGGCGCCACCCAAGGCACCGCTGAGGATGCCGATCAGCGTGATTCCCACCTGCACGGTGGAGAGGAAATCATTGGGCGAATTGGCCAGCTTGAGAGCTTTTCGCGCTTTGCGATTGCCTCGATCGGCTAATTGCTCTAAGCGTACTTTTCTTGCAGAAACAATGGCGATCTCTGATCCAGAAAAGATTCCATTTGCTATCTGCAAAAGAAGAATCAAAAGACACTCGCTGACGAGTGAAGACACGTTGACGGCAAAAATGAGAACCGAGTATAGCAGCAGTCGTGGATTTCACTTGGAAAATGTGATGCACCCCAGCAAGCCGCGGGGATGTTTGCGCCATGGTTCATGGTTTCTGCTGATTTCCTGACCTCTAAAAAGCTTTGGGGCCTGCCGGGCCTTGCACAACGTTGGCCCTAGGGGCTTTGCGATCTGATGCAGCGATAGACGCGTGCCGACGCAGCGGGGGCCACCCCGTCCTGCGGGACGGGCAAGGGTTGGCAGCGGGCTCCCGGCAGCTCGGGTGGGGTTGGCCCCGCTGTGACCAACACCACAGATCCCTGTTCCATGGACGTGCCCTCGGCCTGCCCTCGCTTGGACAGGAAGGTTTGCAGGCTGTCGTCCTCCCAGCGGCGCAGCCGCTGCCCCGCATACCAGTTCAGGCTGGGGCGTTCCTCCAACTCCCACAGGCGGGCCGATCCCTCGGGCTGTTGGAGCACCGCCTTGGCGATGGGGCGCACGGGCCAATGTTCATTGAGCTCCCAGAGCCAGAGCGGGCCGCTCATTAACACCAGCAAGGTGCCCCAAAGCCCAGCCACCAGAAGAATGGCCCCCGACAGGCGGCGTCGTTGCCGCTTCGCCAGGAGCAGGGCTCCTCCCACGAGCAGGGCGAGCCCGCCTGAGGCGGCCACGGGAGCCAGGGGTTGGAGGGCGGCGTTGGCGCTGGCCAATGCGACGCAGGCCAGGGCGAGGAGCAGGGCACCCAAGAGGGCCCAGAACGCCGGAACCCTGCGGATCAGGGCGGGCCAGGCTGGTTGCAGCGGCGGCTGGCGATCCACCAACCACACCAGCACGGGGCCGCAGGTGAGAACGAGCGGCGGCCACAGCAGCAGGCTGTACCAGGGCAGCTGGGTGCGGAGGGGCAACACAAGAAGGGCCGTGATGGCCGTGGTGCCAAGGCACCAGCGTCCCGCTTGGCTGCGGCGCTCCCTCCAGGCCAGACCCATCGCCCCGGGCCAGAGCGCCAGCCAAGGCCAGCCCCCTTCCAACACTTCCGTGACGGGCATCAGGGGGCCGCCGTTATGGCCTTCCAGCCGAGCCTGCAGCCGGGCGAAGCCCTGGCTGCCCCACATCTGCCACGCATCGGAGCCCCGCACCAGAAAATGGGCCCCATGCCAGGCCAGGCCAGGCAGCAGGCCGATCGCCACCCCGCTCAGCAACCAACGCCAGTGGCGCCAGCGAAGCTGGCGATCAAAGGCCCGCAGACAGAAGGTGGCTGCAAGGAGGGGGAAGGCCAAGGGGGCTTTCAAGAGCAGCAGGGCCGAGGTTGCTAGCCCCACGCAGGCCCCATGCAGCAGGAGAGACCAGCGCCGATGGTTTGGGCTGAGCACAGCCCACCAAAGCACCAGGATGGCGGCCAACTGGCTGCCATCCAACATCACCAGGCGGCCGTGGCGGGCCAGGGGCATCAGGGTGAGGGCCATGGCGGCGCTCGCCAGTGCAACGGCAGGTTGATGGGGGCGCAGCCTGGCCTGCACCAAACCCACCAGGGGCACCACGGAGCTGGACAGCAGGGCGGGCACAAGGCGCAGCAGCCATTCAGGGGGCAGGGCGCTCGGCGCGACGCCGCTCAGCGCTCCCCAGAGCTCAATCGCTGCCGCGATCAACAGATGGAGTCCCGGTGGCTTGTTGAGGTAGGGATCTCCCCAGGCCACCGGCATCAGCCGATCGGGCCAGGGCCGCTGGGAGGCTTCCAAGGCAACCCTGGCCACGATGGCTTCATCCCAGTCGCGCAAAGGCAGCTGGCCCAGACCCATCACGGCGAGAACCATGGCGAGCAGCCAGAGAGCCATCAGGCTTCGTTCCAGGCTTCGCTGGGCGCTCGGTTGGGGGAGGGGAGGGGTCAAAGCAGGTCGCTGAGGGCCCCGGGAGGATGGCCAGAGGCTGGCTGATGGCCGAGGAGTTGAAAATCCTGAAACTCAAAACCTGGAGCCACACAACAGCTCACCAGAGCCCATGCGCCTGGGCAGCGAGCCGCTTGCCACCAGCCAGCGGGCACCACATGAACCGGTTGGGCAGGTTCGTGTGGATCTTCTTTGGAGTGAGGCGAAGACCCGAGGGGGCCGAGACACAGTCGTTGCGCGACCCCGCCAGCTGGCGGCAGGATCCAGAGATCCAACGGGTCGCCTCCGGCGTGGTGCCAGGTTTCGTCCGCACCGATCACACGATGCCAGCGGCTGATCTCCCCGGCGCCCAAAAGAAACCAGATCAACGTGAGGGCGGCTCGTTGTTGTCCATCGTCGCGACGCACCTCGATGGAGCTGCGATGCAGTTCGCGATACCAACCTCCCTCAGGGTGGGGTTGCAGATGGAGCTGCTCCACCAAGGTTTGAACGCTGTAGGTAGCGGAATCAAGCACGAGGTGCGATCAGGGAATCGGTGCGATCAAGATCTGGTGGATAGGAGGCATCTCGCATGTCCATGTGGTTGCGGATCCGGATGAAACCCTGCCGAGAGATCGTTTGCGAGGGGGAATGGAGAAGCTGGAAGGGGCTGTTGCCCATCAAGGCCGCCCAACCGGCAAAGGAGCTGGGTGGGCTGAGGATCATGTCACACTGCGAGAGTGCGGCACGATTTTCAAGATCGCTTCTGCCGCGAAATTCGTAACAGATGTCAGTGAGACTCTCGAGGTTCAGTTCTGCATCGCTGCAGATGAAAAAACCTACTCTTTGCTGAGGGTAAAGCTGTGCGGTTTGCCTGATCCACTCGATATATTTTGTCGTTTCAAAGAAATATTTTCCTCCCATCCACTGATCAAATCCGCCATGGCGAATCACAACGCCGATGACTAAATCACACGTTTGGCGGAGACGATTTACGGGGGCTAATGCCTCAGGAGTGTTGCCAAGAATCTGTTTGAAATATGCCCTGATTTTATCGGCATGGCGCTCCATCGAAACACTGGAGATAAAGAGCCAACCGCTCAGCAGAATGACATGCTTTTTGCTGGCCCACTCCACAAAATTGGGCTGGTCTAATTCCAGGCGTTCAATCCCATCGATGCTGATGGCTCCCCACTGGCTTGGCGAGTTGGCTGAACTGGCAATCGATAGGCCAACCCAGGCTAGATGTTGCAAGGTTGATTCAAGCCAATTGCCAGGCAGATAGGGCAGATTTGGCGCCGGGTAGCAGGCGACTCCCCCCGCTCTGGTGCCTGCGAACACCGCCCGCCAGGGATGGAAAGCAGGGTTGATGACAATGGCTCTGTGTTCGATCGCAAAAGCGATGATATTGGCATAAAGAAAGAGTCGATTGCCTAGATTGCCAAACGGTGTCACGATGATCACCACCCTGCGGCGCAACACAACAGCCACGATCGAAAGGCTGGCCATGAAAAAAAGGCCTGCCACCCTGCGGAGCGCCCGGAAGGTGATGGCGAAGATCTTGGCGGCCTGTGCGCTTAAGGTTGCTGGCAAGCGTGGTTAAATCAGCCAAACATTCACATTATCTAGCGGCGTCAAGCAGGCCTCCCCCATCTCTGCTCTCGGGGCCTGTCTCTGGCTCTTGCAGGATCCAAAGAATTTGCAGCGAGAGCAGGGCACTGGCGTAACACCACACCGACGTGAGGGCCTCGCTGCTGAGCCACTGGGCGAGGCCAAAGGCCACCAGCAGGGTGAGGGCAAAGCTGCGCACCCGCTGGGAGGGCACCTTCAGGAACGGGAGCACGATCAAGGCCGCATAGAGCAGGGGACCAACCACTGGCGGAAGCAGGCCGGCGCTCCACGGTGTCAGCGCATAGACCAGCGAGTGGCCAATCTGTTCTGGGATGGCCGCCCGGGGATGATTCAGAAAGGGAAGCCACAGGGTGAGAGCTGGCACCAGCCCAAGAGCGGGAATGGCTCGCCAGAAAGGCGCTTGCCCGGATTTGGGTCGCGCCATCTGAGCCACGGCCGCCAAAGGCATCCATACCGGCCAAAAAACGTAGGCAAAAAACAGATAGGCCAGGGCGGCCACCACAGGGCCAACAGGTTGGCCGGTGGTTGCCAGTGGCGGCTGGGTTTGAATTCCCAGCCACACCATCCCTTCGAGGGTTTGTTGAAGGCCAAACAGCAAGGGTGCCGCCGCCAGGGGGAGCTTTTGCCGCTGCCCTTTTTTCCAAGCGATGGCCAGGGTCGCGGCTCCGGTGGGCAGCAGAAGGGCTCCTGCCACAAAACTGGCCGTCGCTGAAAAGCACATGGTTTGGTTCTTCCCTGGTTTGGCGCAGGGCCTTCGACCTTCCCCCGCTCATGGACGCAACGTTTGCCGCGGAGTGTGGGGCTCCAGCTTGTGGGAACCATTGAGCAACCATAAAAGATGTGATCAGCGCTGGGTGGGGTGAGAGAGGGAGAAAGAGCTGAAACATGAGCTGCAGGATTGTCCTCGGTTTTGGCTGTCTTGCGGTTTGATGGTTTGCTCGATGGCGCAAACACCAACAGGAAAATCAATCGCAATGGATGCCAGATCTGCCTGTAGGAATGTTTGTTATTAACTGCATTTGCCCCTCCCAGATCGGGTTCCCGGCTTCCCAGGCCAGTCGGCACTGTTCCTCCTGGCCTGATTCCGTTGTCCGCGCGGGTGATTTAGTTTCGATAGGCGCGGATGCCCTGGAGCTCTGGCCCTTGAAGAAGACGGAGCGAGCGGCCCTGATCCTGCGCAGGCTCACAGAGCTCTATCCCGAAACACCGATCCCGCTGGATCACACTGATGCCTTCACCCTACTGGTGGCGGTGCTGCTCAGTGCCCAGTGCACCGATAAAAAGGTCAACGAGGTCACCCCGGCGCTCTTCGCCGCCGGTCCCGATCCGGCGAGCATGGCGGCCCTGCCTGAAGCGACGATCCTGGCGCACATCCGTCAGCTAGGCCTGGCCCGCACCAAGGCCAAGCACGTGAAGCGTTTGGCGGAGCTGCTCCTGGAGCGCCATGGTGGCGAGGTGCCCTGCAGCTTCTCTGCACTGGAGGCCTTGCCTGGCGTTGGCCACAAGACAGCCAGCGTCGTGATGGCTCAGGCGTTTGGCGTTCCCTCCTTTCCGGTGGACACGCACATCCATCGTTTGGCCCAACGTTGGGGTCTGAGCAGTGGTGCCAGCGTGGCGCGCACCGAAACCGATCTCAAGCGCCTGTTCCCGCGCGATTCCTGGAACAAATTGCACCTGCAGATCATCTTCTACGGGCGCGAGCACTGCACGGCCCATGGCTGTGATGGCACGGTTTGCTCCCTGTGTCGGGAGCTGTATCCCAGCCGGCGCAAGCCTGTGGTGTGGCGCAAGCCCTGATCCGGTCTCCTTGGAACTTGCATCGCCCAAGTCAGCGGTGGAGGCGTTGATCGTCATGACCCCCCAGCCAACGCAACCCTGATTTGCCAACAAAAAACCCCCACCGTGAGGTGGGGGTTCAAAGGGGTGAAAGCTAAGCAGCGATCAGCCGATGGAAGGAGCGGTCAGAGCCACAGGGGTGGCTTCCGCAGAGGCCAGATCGAGCGGGAAGTTGTGAGCGTTGCGCTCGTGCATCACTTCCATGCCGAGGCCAGCGCGGTTCAGCACATCAGCCCAGGTGTTGATCACGCGGCCTTGGCCGTCGAGGATCGACTGGTTGAAGTTGAAACCGTTCAGGTTGAAGGCCATGGTGCTCACGCCGAGGGCGGTGAACCAGATGCCGATCACAGGCCAGGCAGCCAGGAAGAAGTGAAGGCTGCGGCTGTTGT
>JBEGQC010000021.1:0-34546 GCA_041181185.1 Cyanobacteriota bacterium
CAAAGTTCGACGACATTGATGATGGTACAGCCACCTTTTAGGTGGCTTTTTTTTGTGGCGTTACGATGAGAGGACCTTTGTGCCGACTGGATGTGAATCGGGCGATAGGGCCTATTGCTACTAGGCGAATAAGGATTTTATGGAGGGCCTATAGGCTGTGGTTGCGTTGCGATTGTATTGATCTCAGCGCGGCTTTTGCTTTCCATACACTCCAGTCATTTTTTCCGGCTTTGTTGATTGCGCTGGCACTTGCCTCACGCTTGCTTGGGCAGGATGAAGACTTATTGGACCACGCAAGACATCTGTTGACCCAGCTTCTTCCAAGCGAATCCTTGCCCCTTTTTATGGATGCACTGTCTCGTTTTCTTCGACAAGGGTTTGGAGCGGGCATTGCTGGATTGATCTTGCTTTTGCTGAATGCGAATAACATTTATCTCACGCTCCAGCGCGGTGCTGACCGCATCTGGTGGAATCGTCCATCTGGCCTGGAAACCATGTCCTGGGTGAAAGTTGTTCAACGATTCTTTTATCTGCGAATGAAGTCTCTTCTGATTCTTGTTCTTGTTGGCCCGCTGCTGATCGCGGATCAACTCATTGGAAATATTCGAGTATTGGGTTCAACGATATTGCGTGATTTTCTGTCAGATATTCTGCCGGAGCGTCTTGGCTGGCTAGGTTCTTTGTCTTCTGGAGCCGATCTATTGCTGTCGAATGTGTTGGCTTTTGTGGCTGTGACTGTACTTTTGTGGCTTTTGCCCTCTCGGCGCGTGCCGCTTCGTCCGCTCATCCCAGGGGCCTTGTTGATCAGCATCGTCTCAACTCTTCTAACGGTTATCTTTGGTCGAACTCTATACATTATGGGGATAAGGTTTCAGGCTTATGGGGTTGTTGGTGGGGTGTTGTTATTTACTCTCTGGTTGTGGCTGCTAGGAGTGATCCTTTATTTTGGTCAATGTTTAAGTGTCACAATTGCGCGCTGGCCTCGCGGAGGGCCATCCGTACCTCCTGGCCCAAAAGATCTACTGCATAAGGGGGCACAATGAGTCAAGCCCCTGCTTGATCTCTGAATGATCCGCTTCGTCTCATCGTGGCTGCTCGCTCTTCGCCCTCTTCATGCAAGTCTTCTGCTCCTTGTCTGTGCCATCGGAGCGATGGGCCTGGTTGGCCTTGTCGTAGTGACCATGCTGCCTCTGGTTGTATTGTTTGGTGGGCTCGCCGTATGGATCGTCGCCATCCTGCTGATCGGTTGGTCGGCTATTGAAGCTCTAGCAGCATGTGAGCGATGGATGGAGCGTGAACCCCGTTTCCAGCGCTGAATGAAAAGGTCTTCCTTCCCCTGGTTTTGGATCGCTTTGGCGGCAATCCTTCTGTTGATTCCAGGACCGGCCACCCGTCTTCTTCTTGATGTTGTCGGTGGACTGACCCTCTTATTTCTCCTCCTTCCCCTTGTGGCAGCCGGAGTTGGCTACCTGGGCTGGCAGGTGATTCGTCGCCAACTGAGAACTTGTCCCGCTTGCGGTACCACCAGCTTTGGCAGCGAACTTTGTCCTGCTTGCGGAACCTTCCTGGGCCAAGGAAGCCAAAACTCGGCTCGATCGGGGGAGGTTCAACCGTTGGATGCTTCTCAGGTGACAATCAATGTCGAATCTGTGGATGTGGAGGCTTGCATTGATGATGACACCTGCTCGTCTTCCTAAATCTGACTGTCTTTGAACGGGATTGGGATTTCGTTCCCATAGGCTCTTGAGAGAGCTGGATGCCTATGGCCTCTTTATTGGCTTCTCAGTGGGACGTAGTGGTGGTGGGAAGCGGAGCGGCGGGACTCATGACCTGTCTAGAACTTCCCAAGGACCTGAGGGTTTTGCTCCTCAGCAAGCATTTGAACCCCCGTTCGGCCAGTCGGTGGGCGCAGGGCGGTATTGCCTCGGTGACCCGATCAGAAGATAGTTTTGAAAGCCATATCCACGACACGCTTAGGGCCGGAGCTGGATTGTGTGATCAACCTGCGGTCGATCTTTTGGTCCGCCAGGCTCCAGCTTGTGTGGAGCGGCTGTTGGAATTGGGGATGGCTTTTGATCGGGAGAACGGTTCTCTGAGCACCACCCTCGAAGCAGCCCATAGCCATCGTCGCGTGCTGCATGCTCAGGATCGCACCGGTGGAGCTCTTGTTGACGCCTTGGAACGGGAAGTCCAGGCACGTCCCTTGGTGGAGCAACGTCAAGGGGTGCCAGCCCTCCAGCTCTGGGTGGAGAAGGGACGCTGCGTTGGGCTACAGGTCTTGGATCACGGTCATTTGCGGTGGCTTCGCTCCAGTGCGGTGGTGTTGGCCTGTGGGGGTGGAGGGCATCTCTTTTCCCACACCACCAATCCCAGTCAAGCCTCAGGGGATGGGGTGGTGATGGCTTGGGCGGCGGGTGCCCAAATTTGTGATCTGGAATTTGTGCAATTTCATCCCACCGCCTTGATGCTGCCCGGGGCACCCCATTTTCTGATCAGTGAGGCGGTGAGGGGAGAAGGCGCCCTGTTGAAGGATGGCGAAGGGAGAAGCCCTGTGTCCCATTTGAGCGGTGCGGATTTGGCACCCCGCGATCAGGTGAGTCGAGCCTTAGCGCGTTGCATGCAGCAACAGGGGGTGGATCACCTCTGGCTCGATCTCCGCCCTGTGGGACGCGAGCGCCTAGAGAAGCAGTTCCCAACGATCCTTGGGCGATGCCTGGAGTTGGGTTTACAGCCGGCCAACTCCCCCATCCCAGTGGCGCCAGCGGCCCACTACTGGATGGGAGGGGTGAGAACGGATCTGCAAGCTGCCACCACCATCCCCGGCCTCTATGCCGTAGGGGAAGTGGCCTGTACGGGGGTGCATGGTGCCAATCGGCTGGCCAGCAATTCATTGATGGAGTGCCTGGTGTTTGCTCGCCAGCTCGCCCGCCTCCCGGTTCAGCCCCTTCCAGCTCAGCCAGTAGCTGTGCTCCCTCATGCGCTCCCGTGGCCTGAAACGGTCTGCTCTTCAGCTTCAGAGGGAGGGCTGAAGCAGCAGTTAGAGCAGCTGCGCCAGTTGTGTTGGAGTGTGGCCGGTGTGGAACGACATGGCAGTGTGATCCGTGAGGCACTTCCTGGGCTGCACCGTCAGCGCCTGATCTGCGAACAGGATTCCCTGTGGAAAACAATGCAAGGGCAATCGCCGGATGTTTGCTTTCGGATTGCCCCCAGCCAAGCCCCTCTTTTGCTTCTGTTGCACGAGCTTCGCCAGCGGCTTGTGCTGGCGGAGCTGCTCATGGAGGCGGCACTGTTTCGGGAGGAAAGCCGAGGAGGGCACTACCGCACCGATGCGCCTTCACGCCAACCCTTCTGGCAACGTCACAGCAGACAAGAGATTGGAAAAGCCATCCACACTGATGCAGTTGCACAGAGTTGAGCCAGCCTAGAAACCGTTGGGTCCGCTGTACTTGCTCATGGAGGCCAGCTTGGCTAGGGGCTTGACGCCTGTATCGATCTCGCCATTGATCTCCCAACTCGGGAACGCTTTGATCTGTTTGGCCTCGCAGAGGGCAGCTTGGTTTTTGTGACCATCAGGGGCGCACTCCACCACAGTCAACTCAGCTACGCCTTCCTTGCCAAACAATTCCTTCTGTTCTCGGCAATGGGGGCACCAATAGGCGGAGTACATCACCGCACCCTTGGCTGTGAGGTGTTTGGCCAAGGAGATGGCGGCAGGCGAGCTTGGTGCCGTCACCGGCGGGGGCATTCCTTTGGTGAGGGTGGCCTCAGGACGATCAAGGGCCGTCGCCCAACCGATGCCGAACACCAACACAGCCAGGCTCACCATGACTCCCCGGAAGATGAGCTGCCCGCGTTCTTGCCAATCACCCCCCATCATCGCCAGCACCATCAGGGCGAGTGACAATGCGGCGGAGAGCAGACAAAAAGCGCAGAAGGCTTTGATTTTCCAGACCATCACTCCCATCAAGACCAGGCTGAAGATGGCCATGGAGGTGCTGATCAGGAAGAGGGCCCACCAGCTGCTTTGATGCAGCCTCACCCTGGCTTCGCCCTTCAAAAGGAGAGGAAGCAGGGCGAGGAGGAGCACCGAGAAATAGGCCAGCGCACCAAATAGCGACAGAGGTTGGCCAAACAGGGAGCCCCAGGGGCTGTTCAGCACCTTGTCGCAGCCATCCGAACCACCCGGACAGACTAAAGGGCCGAGAACACCCCACCTGTGCAACGTGATCGACCCCGTATCCAGGAGGCCGATCGTGGCCAACACAGCCATCGCCACCCTGGCCCAGCGATGCCCGGGGTCACCGCGGCGTCGGCTGCTGCTGAGGCGACTGGCGAGACGGGTTGATGTCACGGAGGAGATCGAAGCTCAGTACCGAGATTCTGGCAGCGCCCCCGCAATTCCATAGGGTGGGGGGGCAGGCTTTGCGATGTCGACATGCTCCCCGGCCCCGTCAGGAGGAACCCCACTGTCGCTTTTGCTCACCTTGGCTGTGAAAAAAATCGCGTCGACACTGAACACATGCTCGGACTGCTTGCAGAAGCCGGGTATGGAGTCAGCGCGGATGAACGGGACGCCACAGTCGTGGTGGTGAACACCTGCAGCTTTATCGAAGCAGCCCGACAAGAGTCGGTGAGGACGTTGGTGGAGCTTGCAGAGCAAGGCAAACAGTTGATCATTGCTGGCTGCCTGGCCCAGCACTTTCAGGAGGAATTGTTGACTGCCCTGCCGGAGGCCAGGGCCATCGTGGGCACAGGCGACTACCAGCACATTGTGAGCGTGTTGCGGCGAGTTGAGGCTGGGGAGAGGGTCAACCAAGTGAGTGCTGCGCCCACTTACGTTGCCGACGAGCACGTGCCACGCTTTCGTACCACCAGCGATGCCATCGCCTATCTCAAGGTGGCCGAGGGCTGCGACTATCGCTGTGCTTTCTGCATTATCCCCAGGCTGCGGGGTGATCAGCGCTCCAGGCCGATCGACTCAATTGTGGCTGAAGCTCATAGCCTAGCGGCCCAGGGGGTGAAAGAGCTGATCCTGATTAGCCAGATCACCACCAACTATGGCCTTGATCTCTATGGCAAGCCCCAGTTGGCTGCTCTGTTGCGGGAGCTTGGCAACGTTGATATTCCCTGGGTGCGAGTGCATTACGCCTATCCCACCGGCCTCACCCCAGAGGTGTTGGCCGCTTTCCGAGAGGTCCCCAATGTGCTCCCCTATCTGGATCTTCCCCTGCAGCACAGCCATCCCGAGATTCTTCGCGCCATGAATCGTCCCTGGCAGGCTGAAGTGACCAGCGGGCTCCTCAGCAGGGTGCGCCAACAATTGCCGGAGGCGGTGCTACGGACCACTTTTATCGTGGGTTACCCCGGTGAAACGGAATCCCACTTCCAACACTTGCTCGATTTTATCGAAAGGCAACAGTTTGACCACGTGGGTGTGTTCACCTTTTCCCCTGAGGAGGGCACCCCCGCAGCCGATCTTCCGCAGGCCGTGCCAAAGGCGGTAGCCATGGAGCGCAGGGATCGGCTGATGGCCGTTCAGCAGCCCATCGCCGCGAGATCCAATGGGTCCTGTGTCGGCTCCATCGTCGATGTCTTAATCGAGCAGACGCATCCCACGACAGGCGCCATGATCGGGCGTTCCGCACGATTTGCCCCCGATGTGGATGGGGAGGTTCATGTGCAACCTGGCCCAGGTGGATGGGTCGCGGCTCCTGGCCAGCTTGTGCCCGTTCGGCTTACAGCCGCTCACACCTATGACCTAGAAGGCGAGTTGATCGGGGCAAAGGCCCTCGTGGAGCAAGCACAGTCCATCTTGCGCAGCCAGGGTTGACCATCTCCCGGCGGTCGGGCGTGGTGCAGGCCTGGCTGCGCCGCCATCAGAAGGGTGTCTTCCTTTGCGCATCAGGGTTAAGCACCATCGGGTCGTTTGCCGGTTTGACGGCGAAGGGGTGGATTTTGCTGGATGGCACGGGCAATCCACTTCTCCTGGCACTCCACTTCGCTGCTTTGGCCCTGCCCAGCCTGTTGGTGAGCGGACCCGCTGGTGTACTGACCGATCGGGTGGGGTGTGAATGGGTGCTGATCCGTGCCCAATGGGCCCTTTTGGCCTGCGCCTCCCTGGCTGCACTGGCGATGGCCTTTGCAAAGGGGCCGACCCAAGTGGGAGTGCTCATGCTGAGCACCTTGTTGGGGGGGATCGTCAGCACCTATGAGCTCACCGCCCGGAACAAATACACCGGTCTCCTGGTTGATCGTCCGGAGGATCTCCCTCCCTATCTGACAAGCTTTTCTGTGGTCTTCAATGTGGGCAAGCTCTTGGGACCACCGATTGGCGGCTGGCTCCTTTCCCTTGCTGGCCCCACCTTGGCTCTGGCGATCGATGCCCTCTCTTTCTTCGGGCCCATTGCCGCCCTGTTGTGGGTGGTTCAACCCCAGCGCGTTTTGGAAGCACGCAGCGCGGAGGGCGGGCTTTCACTGAAGGGAGCGTGGCGAGAGTGCGGGCCCGTTCTTCGCCATGTGCTCCGCTTCACGGCAGTGGCCTGTTTGGTGGGGTTTTTTCACCCCGGTTTGGCTCCTGTACTGGCCTCCAGTGTTTTAGACCCCTCTCCCCAGTCGCTTGGCTTGTTCACCAGCGTGATCGCCGCAGGGAGCATTTGTGGGGGGCTGCTGCTCCAGCGCAACAGCCAATGGCTCTCTCAGAGGCCTGGTTTATTGATGGGTGGTTGTGTTCTGTTGACCGCTAGTGCCCAAATCGGCATGGCCATGATTCAGGGGAGTCATTGGAGCCAGCCGCTTGGGCTCGCGATGAGTTTCCTGATCGGAGCGGGAACGGCCACTCTGCTTGCCGGGACCAACCTCATGGCTCAGGTTGGTGCCCCCATGCATTTGAGAGGTCGCATGGCGGGACTGGGCCAGATTGCCTTTCTTGGCGGAGGCGGGTTTAGCGGACTTGTGGCGGCCGGGATGGTGAACAGCCTTGGAATGGCCTCAACGTTTGGAATTCTTGGCAGTCTCGGGTGTGCGCTGGGCTGTGCCGAATTACTGCTGCGCGGGAGGTTGAGGCTCAGATCAGCCGAATTCCTTTGAGAACCACCGTCAAAAAGTAGGCAGCGATAAGCCCGCCACCCACAAGCGCTAAGTAGTAGGCGACGCCCATGGTGCTTGATCGAACTCTCCCTATTACAGCAGATCCACCCTGCTGGTGGCGCTGAGCTGGCCGATGGGTTGCCAGACCACTTAATGTTCAGCGACTTTCCCTGCCTTCACGGGAACTCCCGTGGGCGTTTGCCTCCAGCTCTGCATGCGTACCCTGTTGCTCTACCCAGAGTTCCCAAAAACCTTCTGGAGCTACGAGAAAATCCTGGAGTTGGTGAATCGCAAAGTTCTCCTGCCACCATTGGGTTTGGTCACCGTGGCAGCGCTTCTCCCTCAGTCGTGGGAGATGAAATTGGTGGATCGAAACGTTCGAGAGGTTACGGAAGACGAATGGAACTGGGCTGAGTTGGTCGTGGTCTCAGGAATGATTGTTCAGAAAGCAGACATGGCCGTGCAAATTGCTCGTGCCAAGAGCCGAGGACTTTTGGTGGCCGTTGGAGGTCCTTTTGCCAGCTCCACCCCGGATGCTCCAGAGCTGGAGTTGGCTGACTTTAAAATTCTCGACGAGGGAGAAATCACCCTGCCTCTTTTTGTTGAAGCAATTGCCCGGGGTGACCAGAAGGGGGTTTTTAGCGCAAATGGAGATAAACCTGATGTCACTTCAACCCCAGTCCCTCGCTTCGATCTTCTGGAGTTAAGCGCCTATGACTCTATGTCGGTGCAGTTCTCCAGGGGTTGCCCTTTTCAGTGCGAGTTCTGTGACATCATTGTTCTTTACGGCCGCAAGCCTAGAACCAAAACGCCGGAGCAATTGATCGCCGAACTGCAATGTCTTTATGAGTTGGGCTGGAGGCGCTCTATTTTCTTGGTAGACGATAATTTCATTGGCAACAAACGCAACGCAAAGCTACTCTTGCCAATGCTGAAGCAATGGCAAATTGACCATCGCTACCCATTCAGCTTTGCCACGGAAGCCTCCGTTGACCTCGCTTCTGATGATGAATTGATGGAGATGATGGCCGAATGTCGTTTTGACAGCGTATTTCTAGGGATTGAGACTCCTGATGAATCCAGCCTCGAAACGGCTAAGAAATTGCAGAATACCCGCACCTCTTTAGAGGAATCCGTCGACAAAATAACCTCCTATGGGATCCGCGTGATGGCGGGCTTCATCATCGGATTTGATGGGGAAACGCGTGGAGCAGGTGATCGGATCGTGCAATTTGTTAGCAAAACAGGCATTCCTGCGGCCATGATGGGAATGCTTCAGGCTCTTCCCAACACTGGCTTGTGGCATCGTTTGGAGAAGGAGGGTCGTTTGATTCAGGAACGTGCTGATGCCAAGGGAGTGAACCAGACGAACTTGTTGAATTTCAAACCCACAAGGCCGATTCGCGATATTGCCCACGAATACGTGGATGCCTTCTGCAGGCTATATGAACCCAACGCTTATATCGATCGCGTGAGACACTATTACCTTAAAGTGGGGCGCCCTCGCTGGCAGAAGTATGTGCCTGCGGCTCTTGGCAAGCCTTCCCTGCCCAGCTGGACAGATGTTAGAGCTCTGCTCATTGTGGTTTGGCGGCAGGGAATTGTTCGTGACACGCGCTGGCGCTTCTGGTCGTCGCTCTATACAATCGCCCGTGCCAACCCTCAGAATCTTGAGCAGTTTCTTGTTACGTTGGCTCACAATGAGCACTTTCAAGAATATCGAGCCGTTGTAAGACGTGAAATTGAGCAACAACTAGCCTTGCTCCCCCCGGATCCAAGCCCAGAAATGTCAACCGATCCTCGCGAGCTGCAGCCTGCGTAGAAGAATGTTTGTCATTCTTCAATCCTGAACGTAAACCTGTCCGGCATTAAGACACTGTTCTGCTTTTTGGAGCTCCCTACCCAAATAGAGGGCGTGATCCAAGCTGGTGATCGGGAACGGCCCCTCTCCCTCGGTCAGCAGAATGCCCAGTTCTTTGGCCGTGCGCCCACGAAAAATAGACAGCGGCCTCCTCGGCTCTGCGCCTTGGCAACGGATGACCTCACCGGTTTCAGGGTCTGTCGCCAGCCCCCGATCATTGATGGTGTTCCCATAGTGTTCCGCCACCAACTCTTGCCGCTGAGCATCCACCTTGATCAGGAAATATCCGGCTGGATCAAGCGCGATGAAGCGTTGGGAGAGCGCATCATCCAGCCCCTTGCGATCTCCGCAGAGAGGATTGGATTCAGCACTAGGGGGGGAAGGGGGGGGCTGGCTCATGGATCCCATCAAAGTTGATTCAGGCTGGACGGCAAGTCGTTGGGCTGGGGCGGCTCGTACATGGCGGAGAAAGGTAGATCCGCGTTGATCGCTTCAATCTCCTCCAGCAATTGTTGGTTGGCACCTGGAAGCCACTCTTGCAGGATGGCCGCAAAGCGGGGTGAAAACCATTTGTGCACGCTGCAACGGGGCTGGGCAACGAAACCCCTGCGCTTCTTGTGGCGTCCTCCTGCTCCTGGATCGAAACGGCGGATGCCCTGTTGAATGGCCCATTCCAAGGGGGCGTAGTAACACACTTCAAAGTGCAAATGGTTCACCTCCACCTCGCTGCCCCAGTAACGGCCCCATAGCTGGGTGCCGTTCTGAACACAAAGCGACATCGCAACCGGCGAGAGCGGATCCCCGCCATGGGCGCTGAAAAGCACGACATCTGAACGAAGTTGATCCGCGGCGATGTCAAAAAAGGTTTCAGTGAGGTATTTGCTCCCCCAGGGGCCCCAGCGACTGCAGTGTTGGGCATAGAAGGCATGCATGCATTGCATCAAGCTCCGTGGGATCGCCTCCCCAGCGAGAGGGGTGACCTTGATGCCAGCGTCAGCAACCGCTTTTCGTTCCCGGCGAATGTTGCGGCGCTGATTGGCGTTGAACGTCGCGAGGTAGTCGTCAAACGCCCCAAAGCCTGGATTGCTCCATTCACTTTGCTCATTCAGCCATAGGGACCAGCCACAGGCTTGGGCGGCTTGAACAAAGTTGGGGTCGACATAGAGCAAATTGCAGCTCAGCAACTGATGCTGTCTACAAAACGCTTCAATCTGTTCAAACAGCTGGGCAGTCAACAGAATTATGTCCTCTCCGGAGCCAATCAGAAACCGATAACCCTCCACGGGACTGACCGGACTCATCCCCACAAGCTTGGGGTAGTACCGCAAACCCAACTGGCCTGCCAGCTGGGCAAAGGACTGATCAAAAACAAATTCGCCGTAGCTGTGGCCCTTGAGATAAAGGGGAGCCAGCGCCACCAGGCTCTCCCCACGCCACAGGCCCAAATGGCAAGGTTGCCAGCCCTGGCTTGGCACGATGCTGCCGCTCGCTTCCAGGGCGTGGAGCCAGGCCCAGGAATAAAAGGGCATGGGGACTTGGTTGGCAGGTGTGGCCTCACGCCATAGCCTTTGGTACTGCTCTGCAGGGATATCAGCCATGGAGCGATGCCAGCGGGCTTGCAGATCAGCCATGCCCGGTTCCCCAGAGGAGCGTGCGAGGCGCAAAACTAATCAACTCTTGCGCTCCTCGCGGTTCTCCAAGTGATTCCCTTTCCGAGGCCATGGCCAAAATCTTCATGAAGCGGACCACCCTCGCCCGCCGAGTTCGGCGCGTTCAAGGTTGCTTGCTCACAGGCGGCATGGTGCTCGCCGTGGCTTCGCCAGCCTCGGCGGGCTTGCTGATGCCCGTGCTCGAAATGATGCGACCACGGCTGGAAACCCGCCTGGCAGAGGTCTGCATCCAAACGGCTTCCAGCAGCTTTCCTGGGGTTGGTGCCAGCCTTGAAGATCCGTGCCGAAAACTGGCCAAGCCCACAAGTCGCTGCCTGATCGAAGAAACCGATCGCACTGGGCGTGGTCTTGGTGTGCTCACCGAGATGCTCGGCGGGCGCTTTGGCGACGACAGCGAGGTGGTGGTGAAACGCTGCCTCGCCCGGATGCTGGGCTTGCCGATGGAGAGTTTTCGGGATGTGCCCCTGCGGGACCTCACCCGCCGCTTCGGCATCCTCGGAGCGGGAGCAGGGAAAGTGCAGGAGCCTTAAGGCGCTGACACCCGCACGTAATGCAATAGCTGCTCCCCACCTTCGAGCTGTTGATGCTCCATCAAGGCCCAACGCATCGAAGGATCGCTCCAGGCGTCAGCTGGCAGCCAGAGATTGGGCCCACCGAGGAGTGTGGGACACACCGTGAGTTGCAATTCATCGAGCAACTTCGCCGCCACCAGTGCCGCAGCCAGTTGGGCTCCCCCCAGCACTGCGACGCGCTCGACGCCGAGCGCTCCAAGCCTGGCCAAAGCCCTCGGCCAATCTTCAAACGGAAGGATGTGGCGAAACCCCTTTGCCCCGGCCGGTGGATGGTTGGCAGGCTCATCAGCCGCCAGGAGCCAGCGCTCGAGAGGTTGCCGGAAAAAGGGCAAATCGGCAGAGATCTGCCCGCAGCGGCTCCACACCACCACCGGGGGCTGGGGTGGGAGGCCACGCCGACGGCGGTTTTCAAGCAAATCCTCGGCATGGATGAGACAGCTGCACCCATGCACGCGCAGGGTTTGCGCTCCCATCAGCACCACATCGGCCCAGGCCAGGGCCTCCTCCAGTCGACGTCGATCTCCAGGGCCGCCCAGTTGGGCTGCCCCGCCCTCGGCAGGGGCGAGCCGGCCATCGAGACTGATGGCCAACACCAGACGCAAGCGGGGCCTGGCCAACCCTCAGCTGACGGCCACGGCTTCCAGGGCAGCAGGCACCATCCCCAGCAGTGGGGTTTCAGCAAACACCTCGGCCGCGTTGTTGGGGCTTTCTTGCAAACGCACCTTGTGGAGCTGGGCTCCCAGGGCGGCAATGGGGGCCGTCAGCAGATCGGCGATGTGCAGCGCGATATTTTCCGCCGTGGGAACGCAGGTTGCGAAATGGGCAACGTCTTTGTTCAAGAAGGTGTGATCGAAAGGCTCCACCACCTGCTCTTGCACCAGCTGTTGCAAGGCCGCCAGATCACAGACCATGCCCGTGCGGGGATCGACGGCCCCACGAACGGTGACCTCGAGCAAGTAATTGTGACCGTGGCCATGAACACGGGCACATTTCCCGTAGATGGCTTCATTTTCCGCTTGGCTCAGCTCTTCACGGGCCAAGCGATGGGCGGCGGCGAAATGGGTGCGGAGGGAGAGGAAGGCTTCCATAGGGTCGATGGTGGGGCCGCTGAGCACATCGGCCCAGAGATCGGGATGTTCATGGAGACGGATGGCCACCACCGGTAGGTGGTGGTTGAGCCTGTTGCGGATGGCCAAGGCCAAGGCCTCGGTTGTGGGAAGGCAACCCTCAGGGCGTGCCAAGTCAAACTCTGGCCAACAGCCGTTGAGGCAGTGAAAATCAAGCGGCTCAATCACCTCCCTGCGGATCGCATGCTTCACATCGGAGAGGTTGAGCACCATGCCATCGGCATCCAGGGGACCCGCCATGGAAACCACTAGCTCGTAGTTGTGACCATGGCCCGGCTCAAGACTGCAGAGGCCGAAACGGGCCTGGTTTTCAGCGTCAGTCAACTCCGGCAGCCGGTAAACATGGCTGGCACTGAAGCAGGCCCGGCGGGTGATCACGCAGGGCCTGCCCCGACCATGGCTGGCTGGGGTGGGGGATGGAGCAGTCGATCCCACCTGGACCGGCAGGCTCAGCCCAGCGGGCGTCATGACGGACTCCAAGGGAGGAGCCATTGTAGGAACTGGCCTGACGCCGTGGGCTTCCATGCGATCTGACGCTTCTGCTGATCTGGCTCGAAGACTGAAGGGTCTCAACCTCTACCTGGTTGGCATGATGGGGGCCGGCAAAAGTGCCGTGGGCAGGCCTCTTGCCAGGGCATTGGGCTATCGCTTCATCGATGCCGATGCCACCCTCGAGCAAACGGCAGGGTGTTCCATTCCCGAGGTCTTCGCGGAGGCGGGCGAAGCTGGTTTCAGAGAGCTGGAAACCGCCGTGCTGGATCAACTGGCCGGCTGGCACTCCCTGGTGGTGGCCACGGGCGGGGGAGTGGTGACACGCCCTGTGAACTGGGGGCACCTGCAGCAGGGTGTGGTGATCTGGCTCGATGCCCCCGAAACTGTGCTCTTGGACCGCCTGCAAGCCGATCCAACCCCTCGCCCGCTGATGGATGATCCAGATCCAGCTGCCCGCCTGCGGCGTCTTCTAGAAGAGCGGCGACCCCTCTACGCCCAGGCAGATTTGCATGTGATGCAGGCCGGCGAAACTCCCGAGGCGCTGGCTGTGCGCGTGATCGACGCACTCCCCTCCATCCTGCGGGAAGGGCCAACGCCGCCTCAGGAAGGCATCACCCTTCGCTACGAGGATGGTCACACCAGCAGCTCTCTCAACGATTGAGGCTGGCTCAACGCCTCGGAAGCGATCTATCCAGGCCGATCCAGGCGCACCGCAAACCATTGGATGGTCACTCCTGGAGCTAGATCGAGCTCGCAAGCCGTCTCCAGCAGGCGCTCCACCTGGGCCTCCACACTGCTCAGATGCGAGAGATCAGCCGGTGTGGTGGCCAGTGAGGAGAGATGGCGGCCCAACCAGAGGCGGGTGTCCTCAGCGCTGAGGATGGCCTCTTCGCCACCGGGCTCCAACACCACGTAGTGATCCATCTCGCGGATCAGGGGATCACTCATGGCGCTCTCCGACCGGCAAGACGCTCCACAATCCCATCGCGCCAGCTGAAAAGGGGTTGATAGATCGGATTGTCTGCAATGCCACTCACCCCCTCCCCTGCCAGTGGAGCCCCCGCGGTGGCTGGAAAGCGCAGAAGCGACAACTGGGCCGCAACCGCCAGATCCGCCAGGCTGAGCTGGCCTCCCACCAGATAGTTTCGGCCGTCCACCAGTTGGTTGAGCTGCTCCAGGTTGCGATGCAGCTGGCGCGCTTCCATGGGCGCCAAGAAGCTGGTCAAGGTGTCGCTCAAGGAGCCCATTACCCCGCCAGGCAGGGAGCTCACCAGTTGTCGCAGAGAGGATGGGGTGGCTTCCGGGAGAAGAGCGGCGCGCAGCTTCGGGTTGGTGGCTGCCGCCTGCAGCAGGGCCCGGCGGCAGGCAGAGGCCAGGGCCGTGTCCGCCCAATCCTCCAAAAGCAACACCTGGGCCCGTTGTTGCGGATCGGATGGGAGCAGCTGCGGCAGGGGATGGTGTTGCTCCAGGTAGAGGGCGATTTCGCTGGAATCAGCAATCACCTCGGCACCATCGACAAGCACTGGCACCTGTCGCTGCCCGGAGAGGCGAAACAGATCTATCTGCCCAAGACCGGGCACCACCTCCACCAACTTGGCTTCCAGCCCTTTGGCCGCAAGCACGAGCCTCACCTTCTCGCAGAAGGCGGAGTGTTTGAACTGATGCAGCTCCATCATCCTGGGCTCGCAGGCGGTCTTCACCGCGGCAGAGTAGCCAGCATGGCTCTAGACGGCTGGGCACCGATGAAAGAGTTTCTGCTGAACGTGATCCGCTACCCGCGGTACCTGATTGCCCTCTCCCTGGGCATCCTGCAAACACTGGTGGAGCCCTTGGCAGGGCGCCGGAGCAACCCTGTCACCGCCGTGGCGGTGGTGGGAGCTTTGGTGAGCGGCTCCCTGAGCCTGCTCCTGGTGCTTCGTGCGATGGTGGCACCAGCACCACTGGGTTAGCCATGGCACAGGGCCGAAGGGTGGAGCGGGTGGCCTCCCTGATCCGGAAGGAGATCAGTGAACTGCTCAGCACTGGCATCCGCGATGGGCGGGTGCATCAGGGCATGGTGAGCATCACCAGCGTGGAAGTGGCTGGCGACCTGCAGCACTGCAAAATTTTTGTCAGCGTGTATGGCACGGAGGAAGAGCGGCGCCAGGCCTTGGACGGTCTCAAGGCCGCCACACCCTTTGTGAGAGGGGAGCTGGGGCGGCGCCTGCAACTTCGGCGCACACCCGAGGTGCTGTTTCAGCTCGATCGCAGTTTGGAGAGGGGCAGCACCGTGCTCGGTCTGCTCAGTGAACTCGAACAGGATCGGCTTCGTCGCGAGGAGGGGAAAACGGCCACCTCAGGCTCCCCTCCCTCGGAACAATCCTCTCCCGATGCCCATGCGTCCTGAAGACTCAGGTCCTGAGCTGCGCCGATGGGTGGCCAGCCTTCTGGTGGTGCGTGCCAGCGGGCACCTTGCAGATGGGCAGCGCCGTTATCCGCGCTGGGAGTTGGACAATGCCACATTGCAAGCCCTCCTGGCTGAAGGGGTGGGCGGGGTGATTCTGCTCGGGGGAAGTGCTGCCGAGCTCAGGCTCCGCACCCGCCAGCTCGTTTCCTGGGCAAAGCAGCCGCTGCTCCTTTGCGCTGATGTGGAGGAGGGGGTGGGGCAGCGGTTTGAGGGGGCCAGTTGGCTGCCACCCCCGCTCGGGGTGGGGCAGATCCATCGACACGATCCCAAGGCCGCGATCGAGCTGGCCGAGCGTTACGGCAGTTGCACCGGGCGTGAATCCCGTGCCCTGGGCCTCAATTGGGTGCTCGGCCCGGTCTGCGATGTCAACAACAATCCTGCCAACCCCGTGATCAACGTGCGGGCCTGGGGGGAGCGGCCTGAAGTGGTGGCGGAGCTGGCCGCCGCCTTCATCCGGGGAGTGCAGGGCGAGGGGGTGCTCGCCTGCGCCAAGCACTTCCCTGGCCATGGCGACACCGCTGAGGACTCCCACCTTGACCTGCCCGTGCTCCCCCACAGCAGGGAGCGACTGGAGGCCATCGAGCTGCCCCCCTTCCGCCGGGCCATCACGGCCGGAGTGGCTTCCGTGATGACCGCCCATCTGCTGCTGCCGGAGCTCGATCCTGATCGGCCCGCCACCCTCTCCGCCAAGGTGCTCACCCAGCTGTTGCGCCACGATCTCGCCTTCGACGGACTCGTCGTGACCGACGCCCTGGTGATGGAGGCGATCGCTGCCCGTCAAGGGGCGGGAGAGGCGGCTGTGTTGGCTTTGGAGGCAGGGGCCGACTTGGTGTTGATGCCCGCCGATCCTTGGATCGCCATCGAGGCCATCCTGGCCGCTGTCGAGGAGGGCCGTCTCAGCCAAGAGCGCCTTTGGCACAGCGTGGAACGCCGCCGCAAAGCCCTGCAGCAAACCCGGCAAGATCCGGATCTGCAGCGCCTGGATCCGGCATCTCCCTTGGGCCCCCTCAGCAATGGCCCCGCGAAAGGGGATCGAGCCTTGGTGGGCGAATTGCTCTCCCGCAGCGTCGAATGTCAGGGGGGAACCCTGGCACGCCTCCATCAAGGAGCGGGTTGGACTCTGCTGCGGGTGGATGCACAACTCGGTTGTGCCTTCCTGTCGCCCACCGCGCCGGCGCTCGCCCTCCCCCGGGCAGCGGGCTTCCGTCCCTGGGTGCTGGATGGGCAGAGCCCCCTCAGCGAGGTTGCGGGTGTTGGCTTGGATGCCCCCCCCCAGCCTCCCTGGATCCGGGCGGGATTGGCGGAGGGCCCCATCCTTCTCCAGCTCTTTGTGCGGGGGAATCCCTTTCGGGGCTCGGCCGGTGGCGGGGAGCCTTGGACCGCCTGGATCGAGCAGCTGCTCGCTCAGCAACGTCTGGCCGGTGTGGTGGTTTATGGCAGTCCCTACCTCTGGCAAGACCTGAAGCAGGTGCTACCAGCGGATCTGCCCGCAGCCTGGAGCCCGGCCCAGATGCCAGAGGCCCAGGCTCTGGTGTTGGATCGGTTGGGCCTGGGGCCCACAAAGGCGCAAGGAGGGTTTACGGATTGAGCCTGAGCCTCTCGATGATCGTCCGCGATGAGGCGGCCTCTCTGGCTGAGTGCCTGGCTTCCGTGCGGGGATTTGTGGATGAGATGGTGGTGGTGGACACCGGTTCTGAAGATGGAACCGTGGCCATCGCTGAGGCGGCTGGAGCCGTTGTGCATCACCTGCCCTGGCCAGGGGATTTCGCTGCGGCCCGCAATGCAGCCCTGGACTGGGTGAAGGGGGATTGGGTGCTGGTGTTGGATGCGGATGAGCGCTTGAGGCCCCAGGCGATGGATCCCCTGCGGCGGGCCATGGATCAGCCGGCGGCCCTGCTGATCACCCTGCTGCGCCAGGAGTGCGGTGCGCTCCAATCCCCCTACTCCAATGTCAGTCGCCTCTTCCGACGCCACCGGGCCATTCGTTGGAGCCGCGCTTACCACTCCCTTGTGGACGACAGCGTGGAAGCCCTGCTCGCCCAGGAACCCCATTGGCAGATCCTGGCTTGCCCGGTGCCCGCACTCCTGCACGAGGGCTATCGGCCGGAGAGGATTCACCAGCAAGGCAAGGCCCAGCGGCTGCGGCATGCGATGGAAGCTGAGCTCCGGCGTGATCCTGGCGATCCCTATACCTGCGCCAAACTTGGCGGTCTGGAGATCAGCAGCGGCAACCGTGCCCGCGGTATCGCCCTGTTGAATCAGGGCCTGGCCCGCTGCGCCAAGGAGGCCCATGCGGAGCGCTATGAGTTGCTGCTGCATCTGGCCCTTGCCGTTAGCCAGGAGAGCCCGCAAAGGGCCATGGCGCTCTACCGGGAGGCCCTGGCTGTGCCCATGGATCCCCGTCTCACCCTGGCGGCCCGGCTGAATTTGGCGTCCCAGCTGCTCCATCAAGATCAAACAGCCGCGGCAGTGGCCCTGGCTCTGGAGGCCACACACATCGCCCCGGAACTGGCCAACGGTTGGCTCCAACTCGGTTTGAGCCTGCGCCGCAGCGGAGACGTGGCTGGTGCGATTGGGGCCTATCGCCAAGCTCTTGCCATCGAACCCAGCCGCAGCGAAGCCCATCAGAATCTGGCTCTCGCCCTTTTGCTGGCTGGGGATGTGATTGGGGCTCGGCGGCACTTTCGGGAAGCGATTGACCAGCTGGAGGCCCAGGGACGCAGGGACGACGCTCTGGCCTTGCGACGTTCGGCCGGAGCCCTGGTCAAGCTGGAGCCATGAATGCACTCCCCCTGCAAGGCTGTCGCATCGCTGTCACCCGGGCGGAACAGCAACTGGGAGCAGCCCGTCAGCTCTTCGAGCAGGCCGGGGCCCAGGTGGTTGACCTGCCGGCCCTCGTGGTGGGTCCACCCGAGGATTGGCGCCCACTCGATGAAGCACTGGCGGATCTCGCACAGTTTCACTGGCTCATCTTCTCCAGCGCCAATGGGGTGGAGGCTCTGCAGGCCCGGCTGCGGCGGCGTGGAGGGGACCTTTCCCATCCTCCGAAAGGACTGAAGATCGCTGCGGTGGGGCGCCGCACCGCCGAGCGCTTGGACGAGCTGGGAGTGCGGGTCGACTTTGTTCCCACCCGTTTCGTGGCCGATGCCCTGATCGACGAGTTCCCCGTTTCAGCTTGGGGACTGCACCTTTTGCTTCCCAGAGTGCAGAGCGGGGGGCGCACCCTGCTTGCTGAAGCCTTCAGCAGCGCCGGCGCGCGTGTGGTGGAGGTCCCGGCCTATGAAACCCGCTGTCCTGATGGCTTGCCCTCCCAGGCCATCCAGGCACTGCAACAGGGAACCCTCCAGGCCATCACGTTCAGCAGTGGGAAGACCGTGCGCCACTGCGCCCAGCTTTTGGAGGGGGCCTTTGGTTCGCAATGGCGGCAGGTGTTGGAGGGCGTGAAGTTGGTGTCGATTGGTCCCCAAACCAGCCAGCCTTGTCTGGAGGTACTCGGACGGGTCGACGCTGAGGCGGAGCCCCATGATCTGGCCGGCCTGGTGGAGGCCTGCGTCCGAGCGCTCAGAGCTGCAGGTTGACGGACTGATTCCCGGATTGCAGCACGAGAACCCCTTGGGCCACATCGATGGCCCGCACCCGCCACCCTGGTGGCAGCAAGGCGTCGCTTTTGCCCGTGCCCATGTCCCCGACGCGCAGGGAGCCGGAGCGGACGCCCTCATTGGATTCTGAGGGCGCATATTCGACCAACGCTTCCTGTCCCATGGGCCCCTGCAAAACGCCCTGAAACACCAGGCCCGGAGGCGGCTCAAGGGGTGGCAGGCGGCTGCCCAAACCCCCTGGACTGGCCGCCTGCTTGCGGGGGACCGGGGGGGGGATCAGGCGAGCGCTGAGCACGGGGGCGAAAGGGTCAGGCCGCCCGACGTCCACTGCGCGCACCACCTGCTGCTGGCTGGCCAGAGGAGCCAGCGCAGGGGTAGGCAGTGGAGCGACGGAGCCACTCTGGGCGGTGGGCAGTTTGGGCAGCGGTGGTTCAACAATCGCTTCGGGTGTCGGCGCACAAGCCGTCAGAACAACCGCTGGCATCAGAGGGATCCATCCCCGGAGCCTGACCAGCCGGTTTGGCCAACGGCTTGCCCGCTGCCGATCAGGGGTTGCTGTTGCTCTCCACAAGGTCGCGAAATCGATCAAGGTTGGCTTGGAGCTCACGGTTCACGATGCCGCCCATGATGGATGGTTCCATCAACGGTGCCAACATCGCAGGCAACTCATAGCTGACGCTGAGCTTCACCGCTGTCAGCTTTGGCCCCAATGGGTAAAAACGCACCCCTCCCTTTGTGGGCAGCCCGCCCACCGATTCCCAATGCAGCTGTTGGGACTCAATCCGGCGTGTGATGCGGGCTTTCCAGTGGAAGCGAAACCCTTGCGCTGCCAAGGTCCATTCGGTGAGGTCCGGATCCTCGAGCGTCGTCACCGATTCAATCCATCGCATCCAACGGGGCATGGATTCCAGATCGCTCCAAACGTCCCATACCCGCTCAACGGGTGCGGCAATCTCCGTCGTTACGGTGTGTTCAAGCCAGCGTCCCATCGGTGTTCCTCAGGCAGCAGCGGCATTGCGGGCCAGGCTCACCGGACAATTCATGATGGCTGCGGCAGCGAGGCGCCCGCTCATGGTGGCACCTTCCATGGAATCGATGTAATCCTGCCGGGTGTAGCTACCCGCCAAGAAGAAGTTGCTGATCGGGGTGCGTTGCTCGGGCCGGAACGGTTCCACCCCGGGCGCCTCGCGGTAGAGCGACTGGGCCAACTTCACCACGTTGCTCCAAACGAGCTTCAGGTCGCGGGAGGAGGGGAAGAGTTCGCGCACTTGGCGATCGGTGTGGGCAACGATCTCCTCGTTTTTTTGGGGGATCCAGGGATCGCCGGGGGTGAGCACACATTGCAGGAGTGAACCCACACCCGGCTTTCGGTAGTCCTCTGGGCTGGCCAGAGCCAGATCGGCGAAACAGCTGAAGTCCGCATCAGCTGTGTAGAGCAGATTGTCGAGCCCTGCTGGCTGGTTGAGATCCTGGCGCCGTTGCCCGTCGCTTGGAGCTTCACCCAACTCCGTCACCCAGCCGTCGTAGCGAAGTTGAACGGTCGCCACCGGCACGGCCTCAAGCCGATCGAGATTGGCAAAAAGGGTGTGACAACGCCAAGCCTCCGGCACAAGCCTTTGGATGCCTGGCACATCCAGGGCAGCCAGGTAGGCATCGGCCTGCACCTGGAGCTCTCCTTCAGGAGTGCCCAGGGTGAGGCTCGTCACTTGGGTGGCGCCAGGAGGACCGCCTGGAACATCCCCATATTCGAGCTTGACGGCTCGATGGCGCAGGTGGAGTCTGCCGCCGCGGGCCTGGATGTAATTCAGGATGGGGCCCGTGAGCCAACGGTGTGGAGATCCCTTGAGAAGATTGAGCTTTGAGGCCTCGGTGCGGGCGGCAAACATCATGAAGATGGTGAGCATGCAGCGGGCAGAGATGGATTGGCAATCCAGAAAGCCCAGGGCGTAGGCAATGGGATTCCAAAGCCGCTGAATGCTGTGAAGGTTTCCCCCATGGGAGAGAAACCATTCCTGAAAGCTGAGGCGATCCAGCTCACGAATCACCTGCATCGCTCCGTCGTAATCCAGCAACCCCCTCACGATCGGGCTGGTGCCCAAGGCCAGAGCATTCCTCAGTTTGTCGATGGTCTCCAGCTGGGGAGTGGTGAAGAAGGCTTTAAGGCCGTTGAAGGGAGCGCCGAGAGGGAAGCGAAAATCGAGGCTGCGCACATCGCCACCGCGATTCACAAAGAGATGGGTGTGCTCTTTGGGGAGGAGATGATCCATGGCACCCACCTTGCGCATGAGGGCAAAAAGGTTGGCGTAATTGAAGAAAAAGACATGCAGCCCCATCTCAATATGGTTGCCATCCGGGTCCTCCCAGCTGCCCACCTTGCCGCCCCAGAAGGGTCGTGCTTCATACAAATCCACCTCATGGCCGGCATCCACCAGATCCACGGCCGCGGACAGCCCCGCCAGTCCTGCACCCACGATGGCGACCCGCACCCGAACACTCCCATGGTGCTACGACTTTATGTATCGCCCCGCCTGGCTGCGGCGGAGAACCGGCCAGCCCCCGCGAGCAAACGGGCTCCATAGACTTTCAAGACCGTGATGATCGCTGAGCCCATGACTGCAGACAGCCAATCCCAAGTTGCGCTTCACCAGGCTTCCCCCAAGGCTGAGGTCACCCACATCGGCGTCGACGGTCGCGGGATCCAGATCACTGAGCCTGCCATGCGCCAGCTGGCCACCTTGGTGGCTCAGCAAGGCCAGGGCAAGGTGTTGCGGGTGGGGGTTCGCTCTGGCGGTTGCAGCGGCATGAGTTACACCATGGACTTCATCGATGGTGCCGCCATCCGAGAGGACGACGAGCGCTACACCTATCAGCCGGCTGGTGGGGAAGCCTTTGACGTGGTTTGTGATCCCAAGAGTCTGCTTTATATCTACGGCCTGCAACTCGACTTCTCGACAGCCCTCATCGGTGGCGGCTTCAACTTCAGCAACCCCAACGCCACCCAGACCTGCGGGTGCGGCAGCTCCTTCGCCGTTTGAGAGAGGCTGCCACTGCCGTGGGAATCTGAAAGGCTGAGCGTGGTGCCAAACCATGACCACCAGCCACGAAGACCTCTTTGAACAGGCTCTTGAGCGCTATCGCCAAGGGGCTCCCCCGGAGGAGTTGATTGACGATTTTCTCCAGCTCACCGCCCAGTCCCCCGGCCAGTCGGCCGCATGGACTTGCTTGGCCTGGTTGCAGCTGTTGTTGGATCAACCCCAGGCGGCCCTGAAGTCGGCACGCACAGCGGTTCGCCTCAACCCTCAGGATCCCCAGGCCAGGGTGAATCTGACCGTGGCCATGCTCGAGACAGGGGCCAAAGGGGTGCGGGAGCACATCGAAATGGTGCAACGCATCACCTTGATAGCCCCAGAGCTGAACACCGAGCTGCAGGCCTCCATCGCCGATGGACTCGTCCGTCGTCCTGGCTGGTCGGCGATGGAAAAAGTCCGCGGTTGGCTGCAAGGGTGAGCCGGGTTTTGCTGATCAGCAATGGCCACGGTGAAGACCTCAGCGGTGCCCACCTCGCCAGAGCCCTCCAGGATCAAGGCCTCGCAGTGGCGGCGCTGCCGCTGGTTGGCCACGGCGGCGCCTACCGGGATGCCGGCCTTCCCGTGGTGGGCCCCACCCGCGACTTCAGCACGGGGGGATTGGGCTACACCAGCCTGAGGGGACGTCTCACCGAACTCCGACAGGGGCAACTGCCCTACCTACTCGCTCGCCTGCTCGCCGTGTGGCGCCATCGCCATCACTGCGATTGGGTGGTGGTGGTGGGTGACGTGCTGCCGGTGTTGGCAGCCTGGCTGACCGCCAAGCCGATGGCGGTGTATCTGGTGGCCTACTCCAGTCATTACGAGGGTCGGCTGCGCCTGCCCTGGCCCTGTGGATGGCTCCTGCGTCGCCCCCAAGTGCGGCTGCTCTGGAGCCGGGATGCGCTGACGGCGGAGGACCTCACAGGCCAACTGCACCGCCCCGTGGACTTTCTGGGCAATCCGTTTCTGGAGGTGGGGGGGGATCGAGACCTGCCTGCCCACACCGAGGCAGTGCCGGTGCTTGGCCTCTTGCCTGGCAGCCGTCTGCCTGAAGCCCTCTCCAACCTGCTTTTGATGCTTCAAGTACTGAGCCAGATTCCGGAGCACTGGCCGGGCCCACTGCGCTTGCTGGCCGCCTTGGTGCCCTCCCTCTCCCAAGAGGCCATTGCCCAAGCAGCCGCCCCCTACGGCTGGAGCCTGGAGCCCCTCCCTGCGGCGAGTGGAGGGGCTGGGCTGCTGCGTTGGGGTTCCCTGCGGCTGGAGCTTGTGCCCCAGCGGTTCTGGTGGGTGCTCAGGAGCAGTGATCTCCTTCTGGCCATGGCCGGAACGGCGACGGAGCAGGCGGTGGGCCTCGGCAAGCCAGTGCTCCAACTGGTGGGGCCGGGTCCCCAGTTCACAGAGGGATTTGCCGATGCCCAGCGCCGACTGCTTGGACCTGGCGTGAGTTGTGCGGCTGGGGCCATGGGGGCGCCCTCCACCCTGCGGGAGACCGCGCGGATGGCGGCGGAGCAGTTGAGGCGTTTGGCCGATCCCCGGCAAGGCCCCCGCTGGCGCCGGCAACTGGAGAGCGTGGCGCTGGAACGACTTGGCAGGCCAGGGGGCACGAGCCGCATGGTTGACGCGATCATGGCCAAACTGAACCTGCCCAGCCCCCTTGCCGATGCCCCCCGTTCCCGCTGAGACCGCCCGCAGGGAGGCAACTTCCCCTTCCACAAGCGCGGAAGGGCCATCTGTTCCATGGTTGGAACGGCTGCAGGCGGGTCTCGATCGCCTCCTGGTGGCGGATGTGTTTCTGGTGTTGGCGGGAGCTCTCTGGTTTGGGCTGGGGGTGGGCCTGCATCTGCGGGGCAGTGAGGCAGCCTTGCAGGCCTTCCAGCGGCTCTGGCCGCTCCTGTTTCAACCAGCGATTGGCCTGCTGATGGCGGCCGCTCTGCTCAGCGGGGGCTTGGGCTGGTGGCGGCGGCGAGGGCTGCGCTGAGCTCTGGCGTGTCGAATTGGAAGCCTTTCTCCAACAATCTCTGGGGCCGCACCTGTTGACCTTCAAGCACAACGGCCGCTCCATCGCCAAGCAGAACCTTCAGCAGCGGAGCGGGCACGGGCAGGAGGGATGGACGCCCGATCACTTGGCCCAAGCAATGGGCAAAATCAGCCATCCGCACGGGCTCTGGTGCCACCGCGTTGTAGATGCCGCGGTAGCTCGAGTCCTCTAACGCCGCAGCGATCAGGCGGCAGAGATCGTGGCGATGGATCCAGCTCATCCATTGCTTGCCGGACCCCACGGGCCCCCCAAAGCCAGCGCGAAACACAGGGAGCATCTTGCCCAGGGCGCCACCATCGGAGCCAAGCACGATGCCCAGGCGCAGCACGACGATCCGGCAGGGCTCTGGAGCGGCAAGGGCCGCGGCTTCCCAGTCTTGGCAAAGCTGGCCTAGAAAATCTGTGGCGGGTGGGCTGGATTCCACGAAGCTGCTCTCCTCGCTGCTCCCGTACACCCCCACAGCAGACGCACTCACCAACACCCCGGGGGGGGAGTCCAGCTGTTTCATGGACTCCACAAGGGATGAGGTGGTGAGCAGACGGCTATCGCGAAGGCGCTGCCGCTGGGCCTCGCTCCAGCGGCGCTCCGCAATCGGTTCCCCAGCCAGGTTCACCACGCCTTCCGCTGCCGCGAGAGCCTCCAAGAGATCAGGGGAGGTCCAGCTGGCTGGATCTGCAGGATCGAGCTGCAAACACTGCAGCCGTTCGCCCTCCAGATGGGGGAATGGACGACGCTGGCGGCTCACCAGCGTGAGTGCATGACCCAGTTCCAACAAAAAGGGCACCAACTCGCGGCCAACGAATCCTGAACAGCCCAACAGCAGCAAGCGCATCCCACGGCTCCCCATCTTTGGGGGAGGTTAGTGGCTGGCTTCTCTTTTGGTGGCTCCTCATGGATGGCCATGGCCAAGCCAATGCCCGACGGCCCAACCCCAAGCAGGCGGGGCCTAGGGTGCGAGCGATCCTGCCCTTTGGCCCATGGCTGATCCCTCCCCTACCACTGCTGCTGCCACACCTGCGCCTCAGGCCCCCCTCAAGAAGGGCGCGCTGGTGCGCCTCAATCGTGAGGCCTATCAGGACAGCCTTGAGGCCAAAGCCAGTGCCCCTGAGCCGCCTGGCTATGTGATGGAGGGCCCAGGCGAAATCCTGGCTGTCAAAGGCGAGTATGCCCAGATCCGCTGGCGCCGGCCGGTGCCAGATGTTTGGTTGCGATTGGATCAGCTGGAGAGCTGGAGCGGCTGAGTGGGCAGGTCAGTCGTTTGCTGGTCGAGCGCCTAAGGCTCCAGCTGGCGCCGCTCCTGGTGAAGCTGATCGCGCTGCCGCTTGGCCTCTCGCAGCATCTCCCGCCCATCGCGCAGGTAATCATCCACGTACCCGAGGGTGTAGCGCTCCAGTTCCGCCAAGGCATCCTGCACCTGGCTGAGGCAGTGGTACAAACTCAGGCTGAAACCCTTCACCGCCGCAGGGCAGGCCTTGGAGCGATACAGCTGTTCGGCCTTGCTCATGCGGGCTTGGCTCTCCTGAAGAAACCCACTGAAGGTTTCCATCAATTGATCGTCGTAGGGATCGGCGGCCAGGGCGCGCAATTGGGCAGCAAAGGGGTTGATGACCTGACCCAGGGCCCGATCGATCGGGGCGTACACCTGTTGCAACCAGTCCATCAGGAGCCCATTGGTTTGGCGGCTCCCGTGGGCCGCTGGCCTTGCGCCCGATCGGCTCTCGCCAACCACCTCCCGTCTGCTCCGCTGCTCGGCGTCATATCGCCGGCGGCGCTCCCGATCGCCAAGCACCTCCCAAGCAGCATTGAGGTCCAGGATCCGCTGGGCATCCCCGCCGGCATCCGGGTGGTGTCGTTTGACCAGAGTGCGGTAGGCGGCCTTGATCTCTGCGGCCGTAGCAGAAGGGCTCACGCCTAGCACGGCATAGGGATCGGCGATCGACTGGCCTGGCAAGGGCGTTGGTCAAGGAGACCCCATCCTGCTGCGGAGCAGGGGCAAAAAAAAAGCCCCCGATGGGGGGCTCGAAATTGTGTGTGAGGCTGGTCTGGGTTCAGAAGCGGAAGGTGGTCTGCACCAAGCCACCCAGGACTCCGAAGGAGTTGGAGCGATCCACCGTGCCGTCGGTGTTGAGGGTGTTGGTGAGCACACCCAGTGGCCGGCTCAGCCAGAAGATGGACGGGGTGACACTGATGTTGTCGGTCACCTGGAACTTGTACCACCACTCCCAGGCGTAGTTGCCGTCGTTGACGAAGGTGCTCACGTCCTTGTCGGAACCTCGGTTGAGGCTGGTGGCAAAGGTGGGCTGGCCTACAGCCATGCCAAGGGAATTGCCACCCCAGAACACGTCATTCCACTGAAGACCGACATACCAGCTTTGGGATTCGGTTACATAAGGAAGTTTATATTCTTGGCCAATACGACTGGAGGTGAACTCATTATTGGAAAGGGAATTCAGACCCCAACCAATGCTGACCGAGGGAATGATGCCATTGCTGGCAGGCTGCGCATATGCGTTGACCGCCACACTGTTGGATTGGCCATTGACGAGCCACCAGCTATTGGAAGCTACGAAATTGGTGCCGCGACGGAGGTTGGATCCGCGTTGACCGTAGCGATAACCAGCGGAGACACCCCAAAGCTTGGAGGACCAGCCCAACTGAGCGAGGAAGCTGGCGCGGGAACAATCGTTACCAATGCCACCCTCGAGAGCATTACAGGAATAGTAGTTGCTGTCGACGTTGGTGGCTCCGGAATCTGCATTGGGAGCTACGTAGCTGGCCGTAACACTGAAGCGGCCATCCCAGAGTTTGTAGGGAGTTTTCCAGATCAAACCGCCACCAGCGCCGGTGGCTTTGTTGTAAACGCCTGGGGCGCCGAATAGTTGGAAGTAATCAAGAATTTTATCCCCTTTGCCACTGCCGTAGACACCTGGATTGGCACCTAGAAATTCAGTGTTTCGATACTTGGCTCCAAGGAGTGCCTCAAATTGGCTGCCCAGCGGGAAGCGGTAGTAGAGACGATCAATGCCCACCACATCAGAGCAATCGCGATTGCCTGTGCAACTGGTTTGGCCAAAGCCATTCGAGGCGACATCAAGCGCCGTGAGATTCACGCCATTGCCGTTGAAGGCATTGCTGAAGTTGCCTGTGCGCAGGCGCGTGTAGAGCTGATCCTTGCCAGTAAAGCTTGTAATGAAGTTGAGGCGCAGGTCATAGTTGAATGACGTGGCGCCATAGAGGCTGTCATATTTCTGGGCTGCTTTGCGAGTGCCGAGCGTGGCGGCTGTTCCGGGGGCCGGTGGGTTGAAGACTCCCACACCTGGCCGGTCGCCGCTGCCGTTGACGGCGCCAATCACAAAGGTGGCTTGGCCTTGCAGCTTGGTGGTGGTGGAAAACTGAGTGGCTTCCAGCTCACCCACGCGGGCTTCCAGGCCGTCGACCCGGCCGCGGATCACGGCGAGCTCCTTCTCGAATTCCTTCATGAGCTTCTTGAGCTCATCGGTGATTTCGGTGATGCGATCGAGACAGGCGTTGAGGAGAGCAGCCGCCTCGTAGCGGGTCATGTAGCGCTGGCCCCGGTAGGTGCCATCGGGGTAGCCGGCCACACAGCCGTAGCGTTCGATCAGCCTGGAGAGCGCCTCATAGGCCCAATCCGTGGGCTTGACGTCGCTGAACTGGTTGATGCTGGTGACCTGTTCTTCGCTGGCGTACTGGTTGACGCCGGAAAGATTCAGATCGGCGGCATTGGCCGCGAAGGGTGCCAACAGGCCCAGGGCCGCAGGCGCCACCAGCAGTTGCTGGAAGAGTTTCATTTGGTCCTCACACCAAAACAGAGGATTCCCCAGATGGGAAACTAGGAGACTTTAAAGAAAAAAACAAAACCGTTCAGGTTTGAGGACTACTTTCTCAAGTAGCACGGCACACATCGCCTGTTATTCCCGCAGCACTGGAGGGCGAAATGCAAGCAAGAAGGTCTTGCCTGCTGCCCAGGATTAAGTCTTACGTGATCCAAGCTAGACCCGATTAAAATCGGAAGGTGGTCTTCAAAAGGCCGCCGAAATTGCTAAGGCTGTCGCTGCTCTCTCTCTGGAGCTGACCCAAAGGAGCGCTCAGGTAGTAAAGGGCAGGTGTGACACTGATGTTGTCGGTGACTTGCAACTTGAGCCACCATTCCCAGGCAAAGTTGCCATCGTTAGGAGTTTTGCTCGTTAGTTGCTCGGAATTGGCCTCTAGAAGGAAGTTGTTCGGCGTGCCGTTTTCCAATTTGGTGATGAAAGTGGGCTGACCGACCGCCATGCCCAAGGCATTCCCTTTGCCAAGCACATCAGACCATTGAAGGCCCACATACCAGGATTGACTGCGGGCCCCATCGATCCAGGAGTCGGAGAAGAACCCTTCCGTCACCTTTGTCAGCCTGTAGCCACTGATCCCCCAGCCAGCGCTGATGGAGGGGAGCAAGCCCGAAGAAAAGGGCGACCAGTAGCCACTCACACCCACCGAGTTGGTGTTGTCGGCAAAAGACGAAGCCGCGACAGCCAGTGGCGTGCCATTGCCGCCGTACAGGCCGGCCCCACCTTGGGCGTAGCTGTAGGCCACAGCCAAGCCGAAGTTGTTTCCTCCATAGGCGATCTGGCCCGTGAAGGTGGACTGGGAGCAGCTGGTTCCGATCCCGCCACCGCAGACCTCAAAACTGGGCGGGATACCGCCGGGGCCAGGGGTGGTGTTGAAACCTGGCGAACCTATATCGCCATTGAGAGACACATAGTTGGCGCTGATGCTGAAGCCACCGTTCTTCCACCACAAACCACCTCCAGCCCCGAGGCTCCGGTTATATGCACCAGGGGCACCGGCATAGGTGAAGACGTCGAGAAGCGTGTCAGCTGGGTAGGCGCTCGGCCAGAAGGCCAACATGTCGTCCTGGCGGACACGGCCCCCAACGGTGGCCGTGAAGCGTTTGCCAATCGGGAACTGGTAAAACAGACGATTCACCGCCAGCACATCGCCACAATCGCTGCTGATGCCGCAGAGTTCTTCAAAGGCAATCTCCAAGGCGTTGAGGCCAATGGGATTGTTGGTGCCAAACCAGGGGGAGTCCCCGAAGTTGCCAGCCCGCAGACGGGTGCGAAGCAGATCCTTCCCGGTGAAGCTGGTGTCGAGATAGAAGCTCAGGTCGTAGGCAAAGGAGGTGCCCCCATCGAGCGAGCGTGCGGTGTTGGCATAAGCGAGGGTGCCAGGAGTGAAGGGCGTGCCTCCAATCGCCAAGAGGATCAGGGCATCAAACAAATTGGGTTGGGCATCGCCGGCGAAGCTGTTGGCTCCGATCACAAAGGTCGCCACACCCCTGAGCTTGGTGGTTGCAGAAAACTGAGTGGCATCCAGCTCCCCAACCCGGGCCTCCAGCCCATCCACCCGGCCGCGAATCACGGCGAGCTCCTTCTCGAATTCTTTGAGCAGCCTCTTGAGTTCATCGGTGACTGCGCTGATGCGTTCCAGACAGACATAGAGGTGAGCCGCAGCCTCAATTCGGGTCATGGCTTGCTCACTTCCGAGCGTGCCATTGGGAGAGCCAGCCGCACAGCCATAGCGCTGGCTGAGATTGGTGAGCGCCTGGTAGGTCCAATCGCCGGGTTTGACGTCGCTTAACTCGTTGATGCTGGAGAGCGGCTCGCCCTGCCAGAGCCGATCCTGGCTGGCGTATTGATTCACACCGGAAAGATCCGGTTCAGCGGATTGAGCCGCCAAGGGGCAAATCAAACTGAGGCCCGCTGGAATAAGAAACAGTGGTTGGAAAATTCTCATGAAATCCTCTCTCCCCATCTCTGATTGAGGTGGGGCAACTCTATTAGCGTGAACCATAAAAAAGCCGGCTGCAGGGCAGCCGGCGATTTGGTTGGCAGCGAGCAATGCTGCCTGGAGATCAGAACTTGAAGGTGGTCTTTACAAGGCCGCCGAAGTTGCTGAACGAATCGTTGTCGTTCTTTTGAAGCTGACCCAACGGTGCACTCAGGTAGTAGAGGGCGGGGGTCACACTGATGTTGTCGGTGACTTGGAACTTGTACCACCATTCCCAGGCGTAGTTGCCGTCATTGGGGGTATCAAGAGTGGAACCATCATTGGTTACGAAGTCGTCACCCGCCTTGGTGATGAAGGTGGGTTGACCCACAGCCATACCAAAAGCATTGCCTTTCCAGAACACATCAGCCCATTGCAGACCGACATACCAAGATTGGCTTTGGGCTCCATCGATCAACTGACTGATTTCGCCACCACCTTCGCTGTTGTAACCGCTGATGCCCCAACCAGCGCTGATGGAGGGGAAGATGCCGCCGCCGAATGGGGTCCAGTAGCCGCTCACGCCGACGGAATTGGTGTTATCGGCGAACGATGAAGCAGCTACGGCAAGTGGTGTGCCATTGCCGCCGTACAGACCAGCTCCATTTTGGGCATAGCTGTAGGCCACAGCCAAGCCAAAGTTGCTGGTGCCGTAGCCAATCTGACCGGTGAAAGTGGATTGGGAACAACCGTTGCCAATGCCACCACTGTTGGGGCCGCAAACATCATCAAGCACACCGGGGATGTCCACACCAGGAGAACTGCCGTCTCCATTCGCGGAAACATAGTTTGCGCTCACGCTGAAACCACCGCTCTTCCACCACAAGCCACCACCAGCACCGAGGGTGAGGTTGTAAGCACCAGGTGCACCGGCGTAGGTGAAGACGTCGAGAACGGTGTCAGCGGGGTAGGCGCTGGGCCACAGGGCGAGCATGTCGTCCTGACGGACGCGGCCACCGATGGTGGCGGTGAAGCTGCTGCCGATGGGGAATTGGTAGAACAAGCGATTGACGGCCACCACGTCACCGCAATCCGTGCCGGCACCGCAACCTTCTTCAAAAGCAATCTCCATGGCGTTGAGGCCAACGGGATTGTTGGTTCCGCTCCAGGGGGAGTTGCCAAAGTTGCCGGCCCGCAGGCGGGTGCGCAGCAGGTCTTTGCCGGTGAAGCTGGTGTCGAGATAGAGGCTCAGGTCGTAGGCGAAGGAGGTTGCGCCATCCAGGGCCCGAGCGGTATCGGAGTATTTGCTGGTGCTACCGGTGAAGGGGATTCCACCAATGGCGGCAAGGACGCCAGCGTCAATCAAACCGGGCTCGGCACTGCCGCTGAAGCTGTTGGCACCGATGACAAAAGTGGCGACACCCTTGAGCTTGGTGGTGGTGGAAAACTGAGTGGCTTCCAGCTCACCCACGCGGGCTTCGAGGCCGTCCACCCGGCCGCGGATCACGGCGAGCTCCTTCTCGAATTCCTTCATGAGCTTCTTGAGCTCATCGGTGATTTCGGTGATGCGATCGAGACAGGCGTTGAGGAGAGCGGCCGCCTCGTAGCGGGTCATGTAGCGCTGGCCCCGGTAGGTGCCATCGGGGTAGCCGGCCACACAGCCGTAGCGTTCGATCAGCCTGGAGAGCGCCTCATAGGCCCAATCCGTGGGCTTGACGTCGCTGAACTGGTTGATGCTGGTGACCTGTTCTTCGCTGGCGTACTGGTTGACGCCGGAAAGATTCAGGTCGGCGGCGTTGGCCGCGAAGGGTGCCAACAGGCCCAGGGCCGCAGGCGCCACCAGCAGTTGCTGGAAGAGTTTCATGGGTGATCAAACCTCACACAACAGGCGCAAGGCGCCGCAGGAATTGTGGCTAGATGTTTCTTGAATAACTCCCCTTGGTGTGACAGAACACTGAACGCCCTCCCCCAGATGCGTTCCAAAGATCTCAATACTTTTGGGCTTGGGGGCCCGGCGCGGCACACTGCTGAAACTTGCCCTGCCGTGCTGCCCGCCTCCTTCCCCCCCTCCCTGCCTCGATGGATCGCCCCTCAGAGACTGGATCTGGCCTGGTGGACCAGCCTCGCGGCGCTCTGGGGCGTGGCCACGGCGGCGGATCGCCTCTGGTTGGCCCTCGATCGCCGCTTGCCCAGTTGGGATCAGGCGGATTATCTCAACAGCGCCGTTGACCATGGACGGGCCCTTGGCCTGCTTCCCCCCGGCAGCTGGCGCGGTTGGTCGGCCCTGCTCGACCTCTCCCCCAAAATTCCACCGTTGGCCTCCCTGGTCAATGGCACCGTGATCGCCATTGCCGGTGATGGCCCGGATCAGGCCAGCTGGGCCCTTGCGGTTTGGCATGCCCTGCTCCTGGTGGTCGTGGCCGTCTGGGGCCGGCAGTTGCTCGGACGCGGTTTCGGCCTGCTGTGCGCCGCCTTGCTTCTGCTGGTGCCCGCCCTGGCCCATCTGCGGGTGGATTTCACGCTTGACCTTCCGCTGGCGGCTTCCGCGGCCCTTGCCCTTTGGCTTTTGGGGCGGTGGCAGGCCCCGGATCCTTCCGGAGGCCGTTGGCGGCAGCTGCTGATGGCGGCCATGGCCATTGCTGCAGCTCTGCTCGTCAAGCAGAGCGCCCTTCTGGTGTTGGTGGGTCCGCTGTGTTGGAGCGCAAAGGAAGGGATGGGCCGCCCCCGTCGGCGCCTGCAGGTGGTGGTGGCCGCCTCCGTGGTGCTGGCTCTGCTTCTGCCTTGGCTCCACCACAACTGGATCACCACCATCGGGGGCACCAACCGGGCCGTTTTGGAATCAGCCGCAGCCGAGGGTGATCCGCCCGTGCTGAGCTGGGCCTCGTTGTTCTGGTATGTGATCCGCATGCCAGCTCAGCTGGGACTTGTGTTGCTGCTTCCTGTCGCACCAGCGGCAACCGCCATGGTGATCCGGGGATGGCACGCTTTGCGGCGACACAGGGCGTTGGCCCCAGCCAGGCACGGGCACGGCTTGCGGGCTCTATGGCTGCAGCTCAACCACCTTCGATTTCAGATCCCCGATGGGGGGTGGGCTTGGCTGATCGGTTGCACGTTGAGCGGCTGGCTCTTCACCACCCTCAGTCCCAATAAAGATGCGCGCTACATCACCCCGGTGTTGCCACTGGTGGTGATTCTCTTGGCCAGGGCCTGGTGGGGGGTGGGTGGCTGGCTCAAGAGCCGATGGAGCCCATCGATGGCCTGGGCTGCCCTGCTGGCGGGGGTTGCTGCAGCCACCAGCCATGCGGTTTCCGTCGCAGCGGCCCAAATTCAGCGCAGCGAGCCGGCGCCGGTGGCCCAGCTCACCCGGCGCCTGCGGGCGCTTGCGGGGGAGGCGCCCACCACCTTGCTGGTGGTGCCTGGTCATCCTGAACTCAATGAACAAACCGTGACCACGTTTGGACGGCTTGGCGGAGGCCGCATTGAAGGGCGTCGGTTGGGACGCGCCCGCCATGAGCACCCGTATGTGCTGGAGCGAAGCCAGTGGATTCTTCTGGCCACGGGAGATCAGGGCACCAATCGCCCCTTCTCCAAAGAGCTCAGCCATCGGGTGCGGGGCGATGGTCGTTTTGAACGCGTCGCCGCCTGGCCATGGAGCGAGGGGCGCGAGGTGGAGCTATGGCGGCGCCGTGCCACCGCAAAGGCCAAACCTTTTGATGCAGAGTTCGTCTCTCTGGCGCGGGGCATGGAACGGGGCCCGGCCGGAGTGGGAGCTCTTTTTGCCCGGATCGGGCCGGAACATCAGTTGGATGCCCACTTCCTTTATCAAGATCGCGTTGGCCACTGGGCCCAGCAGCGCCTTCACAACAACCCCCAAGATCCAGACGCGCTGTGGAGCCTGGCTCTGATCGCCACCCTTCGCAACCGCCCTGCCGAGGCTGCCCATTGGTATGGCCTCCTGCAACGCCTGGACCCTCACAATCCCTGGCCGCTGGCCTATCGAGCTGTTGTGCTGCTGAAAGACTGGCAACCGGGCAAGGCCCATGCGCTGTTCGAGGCCTCACATGCAGACCTGCAGCGGGAGCCTGTGCTTCAAGCCTTGGAACAGCTCAGTGGCGGCCTCTCCGGGCGGTTGCTGAAGCTGGGAGATCTGCGTTGGAGCTTGCCTCGGGCCATCACCGATGTCAAGCGGCGCCTGAACGACCAAAAGCCCATCCAGCGGTCCTCCAAGACGAAGCCCTCGGCGTGAAGACACGCCGAGGGCTTCGCTGGGTCCGCAACCGGGCGGAACCGAATGATCAAGGAGACGTGATCAGGCGATCAAAGCCAGATCAGGCGGCATTCTCCGCGAACAGCAGACCCTGTTGATAAGAACATTCAGCCATGAACACCTCCTCCGGTGGGGAAAATGACAGCCGGTCACGCCTTCGGATGGGTCTCCAATGGAGAAACCCTTCCACATGACTGCTGCCTGAACTCTCACATTTTAATGCCTTTAATCAACCGGGTGGGGCAAACCAAAAAAAAAGGCACCTGAAGGTGCCTTGAAAAAATGGTTGAACCAATTGAAGAGAACTCAGAGAGCGTTGCCCCGTGGCAGAACCTCTTCAGGGAAGACGAATTTTTCGTGGGGTTGATCTGCAGGAGCCATCCAGGCGCGCAGCCCCTCGTTGAGAAGGATGTTTTTGGTGTAGAACGTTTCGAACTCAGGATCCTCTGCAGCGCGGATTTCCTGCGACACGAAGTCGTAGGCACGCAGGTTGAGGGCTAGTCCGATGATGCCGATGCTGCTGGTCCAAAGACCCATCACTGGCACGAAGA
>JBEGQC010000022.1:0-28489 GCA_041181185.1 Cyanobacteriota bacterium
CCAGCCGCAGGTTCGCTGCCACCATCCGCTCCTTCGCCCGACGACCCACCTGCAGGCGACGCTTCAGCAACGGCACCGTCAAACCCGCCTCCACAGCCAGCTGCTCCTGGCTGGGACGCTCACCCCCAGAGCGCAACGTCAGCTCCGCCTCCAATTCCTCCAAGGCCACCAGATCCTGCACTTGACGACCCAAGGTGATCTCCTGCTCGTGCGTCAGCAGCGGCACTCGGCCGATGTCGCGCAGATAGGAGCGCAACAGATCGCCGGTTTGGGCTTGGGCGGCGGAGGTGTCCAGAAAAATCGAGGGCATCTCGGCGAGGGGTTTCGAAACCTTGTTGTTTCGTAAACATACCATTTTTTTCGGAATCGCTCCGCCCTAGCCAAGGCAGCAAAATGGGGGGATGGCTCAGGAACGGCTTCAAAAGCTCATCGCAGGCTCGGGACTCTGCTCCCGCCGCCAAGCAGAAACATTGCTGCGGCAAGGGCAGGTGCAGGTGAATGGTGCGGTGGCCACCCTTGGCGATCAAGCCGACCTCGGCGTGGATCTGATCGCCATCGCCGGCCATCCCTTGCCCGCCCCACCGGCCCCGCTCACCCTGCTGCTCCACAAACCCCCAGGGGTGCTTTGCACCTGTTCCGACCCCCAGGGACGACCCACCGTGATCGACCTTCTCCCGGAGCGCTGGCGTCACCACAGCGGTCTTCATCCTGTCGGGCGCTTGGATGCAGACAGCCGGGGCGCCCTCCTCTTGAGCAACGATGGAGAACTCACGCTTCGCCTGACCCATCCCCGCTATGGCCACCGCAAGACCTATCGGGTCTGGGTGGAAGGCCAGCCAAGTTCAGACACCCTGGAATGCTGGCGCCGCGGGGTCCCCCTTGATGGTGTGGCAAGTGCGCCCGTAGAGCTGCGGCCCCTCAAGAGCTCGCGCCACACCACCTTGCTGGAGGTCATCATGGGGGAGGGGCGGAATCGTCAGATTCGACGAACCGCCGATCTGCTCGGCCACCCTGTGCGCGACCTCCTTCGGGTGGCCATCGGGCCTGTGGCTCTCGGCACATTGCAGGAGGGTCAGTGGCGCTGCCTCCACCCGGACCAACTGACGTGAGCCCATCCTCTCCTCGCCCTGCCCCCCCCCTTTGGCTGCAGCGCCTCCGACCTGGGTCCTCCAGGAAGCAGGAAACGATCAAGCCGCCGGATCCGCTGCGCTCTGCTGGTCAACGGCTTCGAGAGGCCCGCGAGGCCAAGGGCCTTGGACTTCGGGATCTTGCCCAGCAGACCCGCATCAGCATTGCCGTTTTGGAGGCTCTGGAGCGAGGGTGGAAAGATCGCCTTCCGGAGGTCACCTACCTCAGGGCGATGCTTCCCCTTTTGGAGCAGCATCTGGATCTGCCCACCGGGAGCCTCGAGCCCGTGCTTCCCCATGCAGACCGGGGGATCCGAGGGCATGGCAACCGGACGGGGCAGGCGGCTCCCTTCTCTCCCTCCACCCTTGCGCTCCTCTCTAGCTGGCAGAGCAACCTGCTGTATGGAGGTCTCGTGGCTGGATTGCTCTATGGGGTCAATCTCCAGCAGCAACGGCTTGCGGCCATGGGACGGCTCTCCGTCAGCCCGATCCCCCTGGCACCAGCCCAGAGCAAGGTCCCCGACGAGCCAATTGCCACTTTTCCAGATCTCCATCCCCTGGCGCAGGCGGCCAAAGGTCAAGCGATGGCCCTGCTGTTTCAGGAGACCCAACGCAGTTGGCCAGACCTCAGCTTGGGTCTGCTGCAATTGAACCTGAGCGAACCCACCCAGATGGATCTGCGCAGCCTGCGAGGGGGCCGCACCCAGTTGGAGGGCCTCGCAGGGAACCTCTCCTTACCCGTATTGCCACCGTTTGAGTTGCACCTCAAGCCTGCCCCTGCTCCTTCAACGGTTCGCTGGAAAGGCCAAGTGGTCAAGCCCAAGGTTGTCAACACAAACGGTTCGTCCCAGACCCCCACCGATCAAGGGAGCACTGGCGTCTATGTGATCCCACCCCCCCCGGATCCAAAACCGACGCCCACCCCTGTGAAAACTCCCTAACCACGTTGATAGCGGCGGGCCATATCCGCAAACCCCTGCAGTGGCCCCCGCAGATCCTCCACGGGTCGATTCAAACGCCAGATCCAATTTCCATCTGTGGTGCCAGGAGTGTTGAAGCGGGCTTCATCGCCGAGTTCCAGAAGATCTTGCAGGGGCACCACCACGAGTTCGGCAGGGGATTGCAGCGCCACCTCCAACAGTTGCCAGCCGGGAGCATGCACCTCTCCCCCCACCACAGAGGCCACCTGACCACGCACGCTTTCATCAAGATGACGCCACCAGCCCAATGTGGTGGCGTTGTCATGGGTCCCTGTGTAGACCACCCAGTGAGAGCCTTGATAGTTGGCCGGAAGGTAGGGATTTGTGGCCGCGCCATCAAAGGCAAACTGGAGAATTTTCATGCCGGGCAGGGCAAAGGCTTCCCGCAATTGCTCCACCTCTGGGGTAATCACACCTAAGTCTTCAGCGATAAGGGGTAATCTTCCGTCCGGCCGGAGGCGGCCAGAACGCTCACAACGCTTGCGGAGCAGGCTCAGGAGTGTTGCCCCCGGAGAGGGACACCACCGACCATCCTCCGCCGTCGTGGCCTGCCCATCCACGCTCCAGTAGGCCTCAAGCGCCCGGAAATGATCGAGGCGGAGGAGGTCGTAGAGCTCAAGCTGTCGCTCCAACCGGTGCATCCACCACCGGAATCCAGTGAGGCGATGGAGCCACCATCGATAGACCGGAGTTCCCCAGAGCTGGCCGGTGGCCGAGAAGTAATCCGGGGGCACTCCACTCTGCTCCAGCAACCTGCCCTGACGATCCAGGGAAAACAGCCCACGACGGCTCCAGGCATCGGCGCTGTCGTGGGCCACATAGAACGGGACATCCCCGAAGAGGGTGACGCCAAGACGATGGGCCTGCGCCTGCAGGCGCTGCCACTGCCGTTGCAGATGCCACTGGAGCAGGGCTTCCTCTAGCAGAGCCTGCCGCTGCTGCCGAGCCACGGCACGCAGGGCGCGGCGAGAACGCCGGGCCAGCCCAGGCGACCATTCCCACCAAGGCCGCAGCCCATGTTGACGCCGCAGAGCCATGAACAGGCAATGATCATCCAGCCAAAAGCGTTGGCGGCGACGCCAAAGGCGAAAGGCCTGTTGCTCCTCGGCGGGCTGCTCAGACCAGCGGCGCCCCAGAGCCTGGGCGAGCGCCTGGGCCCGCGCCGCTGCCTCCTCTGGAACCAAGCGCTCTGTGCTGCCGCCTGGGATCGCCTCCAGATCGCTTGAGCGCAGGGCCCCCTCAGTAACGAGGTCGGCCCCATCGAGCAACCAGGGATTCAGGGCCGACCCGCTGGGGGAGCTGTAGGGCGATCCCAATCCATCGGTGGGTGCGAGGGGGAGAACCTGCCAAACCCCTACGCCTGCTTGGGCAAGCAGATCGATCCAGGTGCGGGCTTGCTCCCCCAGGGTGCCGCAGGCGGGTGCTCCAGGAAGGGAACTGGGATGAAACAACACCCCGCAGGCCCCTCGGGTGGGTGGCTGGCGATGGGATGTGGCCGCAAGGGGATCACTCACGTGGTGGGAAGGCGGTAGCGCGCAATGATGCGCTTGGCGAAGGCAGGAAGATGACGATCCACCATCGCGCCGTGTTGTCGTTGGAGCCAGAGGGCATTACGGGTGAAATGGGAATCGATGGAAAACTTTCCGTATTCAAGACCCCGGGGGCCAAAGCGCTGCACAAACCAGCCCACAACTTCCGCTAGCCAAAGGGGCAATTTCACCGCCTTCTCATAGGCTTCAATCCCTTGCTGCACAGCCTGCCGGCGGTCTCCGTAGCTCATCACAGGAGCCACATCCAATTCCGATTGGACGAGATCAAGCAGATCTTGTCCTCTCGAATTGCGCACGGTGATCCATTGGCGACCGAAGGGAGCACCCATGTAGCCCACCACGAGATCAGCCCCAGCATTGGTGTAGTCAAAACAGCTCAAGCAGCTTGGGGCAAAGACATCTTTCAGCGCAGGGGTATCGAGAGCAAAAAAAGGAACCGTTTCCACCTCACCATTGTCATGGCGAAAGTGAATGCGGAAATCCTGCATGAATTCGTAATGCACCACCGTTTGGGGCGAACGGCTGGCGCTATTGAGAAACGTCTGCAGACCCTCACGACTGACGTTGTCCACACAGGGCAGCCCCAGCACGTACAAAGCCTCGAGGGGAAGCGTGGCTTCGACCGTGCGCAGAGCTTGCACCTGGCAACCCACGCCGATGGCCAGAAGCCGCCGGATGCCACTGCCTGGAAGCTGCTCCAGCACTTTGAGGTTGGGAGAGAGGGTGGGTTTGTTCACCCGGGCGGCCAACACCTCCTCAGGGGTCCTCGCGAGGATGGGGATTGGCGTGAAGCGATCTTCAGGGCTCTGTTGGACGCACAGCACCGCGTCCACCAAGCCAGTTTCCAGAGCGCGCACACCGATTCGGCTCACGATTCCAGTCCACTGGGCTCCATCAATCGCTGGCTGGAGGCGGGCCGTGAGCATGCGCTCATGCACTCCGAAGTAGAGCTCGTTCTCATCCTCGAGATCCCGGCCGCGACCATGAACCTTCCGTTCCATCGCCTCGAAATGCTGATCCAAAAACGCACAGGCCTGCCGCACATAGGCGACCCAGCGGCTGTCACACAGGCCACAGTCACTGCAGAGGTCGCGGGCGGGCCTGGCACTGCCCACCGGCAGAGGTCGCGCACGCAGATGGGCCTGCGCCGTAGCAGCGATGAATGGGGAGGAGGAAGGCTCAGCAGCAGTCAAGAGCGCGGCGCAACAAACCCCCTCTCAACCTATCGGCTGGGGCCGCCATGCGGGGGATCACGGGTGGCGCTCAGCCAGAGTGTGGCAAGTCAAGCCAAAACTGGCCCATGGCCGACCGCCGGGACCGTCGCCCCGCCCTGCCCAACCCAAACCAAAGAGCTGCCCGTGGGGGGCTGCCGCGGAACCGTTGGTCGTGGCGAGGGTTGGGAGTCGCTGCCCTGGCCCTCCTGGGCGCCTTCTCGGGCGCGAGCCTGCTTGCGGTGGTGTGGCCCAAACCCGATCGCTCCGCCCATTTGCGGGAGGAGATCACCGCAGCAACCTTGGCCCCTAAGCCAGCCCAGGCGGTAACGGTGCTCGTGATCGGCAGCGATGCCGACAAGCTCCGGGGCTCCAGCAATGGTGCGGCCCCTCCAGGCCCAGCGAATGGCGACACCGTGCTGCTGGTGCGGGTCACGCCCAAGGGTCCCGTGCAGGTGCTCCAGCTCCCCACAGAGCTGGCCCTCTCCCTGCCGGGAAGGAAAGCACCCGTGGCGCTCGGCCAGCTCTACCGAGAGGGTGGGGTGGCGCTGACAGCCGAGACCCTCCGTGAACTCCTCGGTCTCGGAAACAGCGCCCCTGAGCGCTACATCGTGGTGCCGCGCCAGGCCCTCAGGGAGCTCGTGGATGCCCTGGGGGGGCTGGAGGTGAGCCCACCACGCAGGATGAAATATCGGGATCAAGCCATGAAATACACCATTGATCTCCAAAGCGGCCTCCAACGCCTCACAGGGGGAAAAGTGGAGCAGATGGTGCGTTTCCGAGACAAATGGCTCGGAGAAGCTGGCCGCAGGGCCAACCAGCAGTTGGTGATCAACGGTCTGCAGCAGCAGATGGGCCAACCGGCGCAGCTCGCCATCCTCCCCCCCCTGATCCAAACCTGGAGCAGCCAGGTGGAGACCAATCTCAGTCAGCAGGAGATCCTGAGCCTCCTGGCCGCCGGACTGGACAACCCAAAGCCCCTGCAGTTCAGCAGCTTGCCGATGAAACCGGCGACCAAGGACTTTGGAGAGTTGCGGCAGCTCGATACAGCTGCAGGAAAACCCCTCTGGCCGCAGGTCTAAGCCATCGGCACCAGCCGCTCCAGCTGGGGACCCGGTGCTTGCCATGGAAGGTCGAGCAAGGCCCAGCGCCTGATGAGGAGCGCAGCCAGCGGGCTGTCTGCGTCACCCTCGGTGGTGGCGTCTTCCAAGCGGCCCAACCAGGGAAGGCCATCGCGGCGACGGAGGTCACGATTCCATGCTCCTCCCCACTGAACCAATCCGAGCAAGGGCACCTGCCATTGCCGCAAGAGGGCGGTGGCTGAGGCTGCGACTCCGCTGGAGTGCTGCGAGGCGGCAATGATCACGAGGCTGGGCTGGTGCCAGGCCCCAAGCGCCTCTGCCCAGTTGCTGCCATCGGCAAGCGCTTGCCCCGGGTCTAAGGGAAGGCTGGCCAGCCAGCCCCCTTCGGCTTGTTGAAGCAGGCGCAGCTGCAAGTGGGGGGAGCGGGGATCGGTGATGGGCCGATGGGGCAAGCGCAGACGACGAGCCAGGCGACGCGTCGCCTGTTCCGTCACCCCATCGGAGGCACGGAACGCAGCCTCCGGGCCGCATCCCACCACCATCAGGCCCATGGAGATGGGCAAGACCTTGCTGGGGGGTGACTCAGGGCTGGGCGGCATGGGTGATCCCGAATCGGTGCAGGGAAACGCTGGAAGCTCCGGAAGGGCACGCTTCTACGATTTACTCTGCCGCGTGCAGCCCTCGCCCGCCGTGACCACCTTTTCCCCCACCGAACGGCTGGAGCCCAGCGGCACCCACCTGCAAGCGGCGAACGACAGCAGGCGGCTGCGTCTGTTTAGCGGCCAATCCAATCCGGAACTAGCCAGGGAGATCGGGGCCTACCTGGGGATTCCGGACGGTCCAAGGGTGATTAAACGATTCGCAGATGGAGAATTTTATATTCAAATTCAGGAATCGATCCGCGGCTGTGATGTTTTCCTGATCCAACCCACCTGCGCTCCAGTGAATGATCACCTCATGGAGCTCTTGATCATGGTCGATGCCTGCCGGCGAGCATCGGCACGGCAAATCACGGCTGTCATTCCCTATTACGGCTATGCGAGAGCCGACAGAAAAACCGCCGGACGAGAATCAATTACTGCCAAGCTTGTTGCCAATCTCTTGGTCCAGTCTGGCGTGGACAGAGTGCTTGCCATGGATTTGCACTCATCTCAGATTCAAGGCTATTTTGATATCCCTTGCGACCATATTTTTGGATCGCCAGTGCTCGTAGATTACCTCCGAACCCTCAACCTACCGGATCTCGTTGTGGTCTCCCCCGACGTAGGAGGCGTGGCCAGGGCACGCGCATTTGCCAAACAAATGAAAGACGCTCCACTGGCGATCATTGACAAGCGGCGAGCCGAACACAACGTGGCCGAAAGTCTCACCGTCATCGGTGATGTTGCCGGCAAAACCGCGGTGTTGATTGATGACATGATTGACACCGGCGGCACCATCTGCCAAGGGGCAAAGTTGTTGCGCCGCTATGGTGCTTCCAGGGTGTTGTGCTGCGCCACCCATGCCGTTTTTTCTCCACCAGCGATCGAGCGGCTTTCCGAACCTGGTCTGTTTGAAGAGGTGGTGGTGACCAATAGCATTCCTGTCACGCCCGATCGCAGGTTTCAACAACTCAGAGTTCTCTCGGTCGCCAACATGCTGGGTGAGGCGATCTGGCGCATCCATGAAGAAAGCTCTGTGAGCTCCATGTTTCGTTGAGCTGGTCTGATGGTTCGTAAGACCTTTGGGCAGGGGCAGGCTCAAGCCCCATCCCCAACCCTGAGCTGTTGCGCCCTCCAGCACGGGCTAGCACTTCTCCTGGTGAGTGGGCCCATGCTCGGGCTTGGCCTGCCCGCCACGGCCCGGCCAGGAGAGCTGCCGAAACCCGTGACACGAAGGGTGGGCGTCTGGCTGACCAACAGCCCAAGCCCTCTTTACTACGACGCCACCCGCATCGATCGGGCCGTGCAGGAACTCGCGACGGCTGGCTTCAACACCTTGTACCCCAACGTTTGGAGTCGAGGCACCACCTTCCACAACAGCCGGTACGCCCCCATGGAACCGGTTCTGGCTCAGATCAATCCAGGGCTGGATCCCATCTGCCGCCTCACCCGGGCCGCCCAGAGCCGGGGCATGAAAGTGGTGCCTTGGTTTGAGTATGGACTGATGGAACCTGCCGACGCCGCAGTCGTGCAGGCCCACCCAGAGTGGCTGCTGCAGCGCGCTGATGGCAGTGCGCTTTACGCCATGCATGGGGCGAATCTGCGCACATCTCCCCTCAAGGATTTGCGAGTTTGGCTCAACCCCGCCCACCCCCAGGTGCGTCAGCGATTCATCGGACTGATTGCCGAGATTGTGCAGCGTTGCGGCGTGGATGGCATCCAGCTGGATGACCACTTTGCTTGGCCTGTTGAACTGGGCTACGACCCCACCACTCGGGCCCTCTACCGCTCCCAAACCGGCCGGGAACCACCCCAAGACTTCACCGATCGTTATTGGATGCGCTGGCGAAGGCAGCAGCTCACCAGCCTGTTGAGGGATTTGCGCACCAGGATCGAGCAGGTTTCAGCGGCCAAGCGGCTGGTGATCAGCCTTTCGCCGGGGCCATTTCGCTTCGCTTACAACCAATGGCTGCAGGACTGGGAACTCTGGGCCTTAGGGGGACTGATCGATGATCTTGTTGTGCAGAATTATGCCTATTCCGTCCAGGGATTTGCCAAGGATTTGGACCAGCCCGCCTTGATCAAGGCCCGCAGCTGGGGCATTCCTGTGGAGATCGGCATCTTGGCTGGATTCGGCGGGCGCACCACAGACATGGCGACTCTGGGAAAAAAGGTCGATCTGGCCGTACGGCGAGGCCATGGGGTGATCTATTTCTATTGGGAGGGGCTTTGGGGCCAATATGCAGGGGCGGAGGGCCCCGCCTATCGTCAGGCCCTCTTTAGGCAGCTACATCAAGACGCCCTGGGCAGGGGCGCAGTACGCCCTGGCTTCGGATTGCGCACCCCAGCCACCCTCAGCCCGAGTACCCCTGGCCAGCGGCGTCCAAACCGAGGCCCCCTTCGCCCGCCACCACCACCTCCTCCTCCACTAAACGGTTGGCCCACCCTGCGGCCTCCGGCGGAGGATTGAAGGTCCCACTCAGGTGCCCAACCGTCCCATCTCCCAGCCCTTGACCAGGCGATACGCCACTGGAACCACAAACAGGCTCAGAAGGGTGGCCACGAACAGCCCACTGAAGACAACCGTGCCGATGCTGATGCGGCTGGCGGCTCCGGCTCCTGTGGCCAAAAGGAGAGGAAGAAAGCCCACCAGGGAAGAGATCGCCGTCAGAAGGATGGGTCGCAGGCGAGCCACCGCTGCCCCATGAATCGCCGCATCCAGCGCCAGGCCTTGCTGGAGCCGCTGGTTAGCAAACTCCACAATCAAGATGCCGTTCTTCGCGGCCAAACTCACCAAGACGAGCAAGCCCATCTGTCCATAAACATCCAGGGGCAGCCCGCGCACAGCCAGCCCCAACACCGCGCCAAGAAGGGCCAGGGGCACGGTGACCAGGATGATCAAAGGGTCCAGAACGTTTTCATACAGGGCCGCCAAGACAAGACCCATCACCAGTGTGCCCAGCACAAAAGCTCGGCTATTGCCACCACTGGAACGGGCCTCCTCTCGCGCCAGACCCACCCATTCGAGCGCCAGGGCGCCATTGCCAAGACGGCTCTGCATCGCTTCCAACAACTGCATGGCCTGTCCTGTGCTCACCCCTGATCGGGGGAGCGCCTGGACAGAGATGGAGCGGAGCAGCCTGGAATGCTGAATCGTGGTGGGCCCAGCGCTGCTTTCAATGCTGACCAGCTGTGCCATCGGGATCAGTCGACCATCGTGGGCGCGCACCTGTAGGGCAAGCACGTCTTCTACCCCCTGGCGTGCGACTCCCTCGAGCTGCACGATCACACGACGCACCTGCTCATCTTCAAAGCTGTCGTTGACGTAGTCACTGCCGAAGCTCGCACTGAGCACATCCACCACATCGGCCAAATCCACGCCGAGGGAAGCCATCCGCAGGCGATTCGGGGTGAGCCGCAGCAAGGGAGGTCCAGCGGAGAAGCGGGTGGACACCCGCTCAAAGGCCGGCCGCCCAGCCAAAGTGAGACCCTGGGCCTCGGCCAAAAAAGCCCTCGCCTCCTGTTCAAACTGCTCCAGGGCCATCTGGCCATTGCTGGTGTCCAGGAGGTCAAATTGCAAACCTCCCTCGGAACCAAATCCCCGGACCGTGGGAGCTTCGCTGAGCTGCACGATCGCTCCCCCCAGCTGGCGCCCAAGGGCCTGCTGGATTCTCTCTCCGACGGCGGCTGAGCTCTGATCGGCACCAGATCGCTCACGGATCGGAAGCAGACGCACAAAGATCTGCCCCTTGTTGGGACTGCTGTCGTCAAAAGAGCGGCCCGCGAAAAAATTGGCGCTGGCCACCAGCGGTTCCTTGCGAACCACTTTCCTGATCTGTTCCAACACGGCTTGGGTGCGCACCAATGCAGACCCCTCCGGTAGCACCACAACCCCCCTGAGCTGGCCCGTATCTTCCTGGGGAATGAAGGCCGTGGGCCGGCCACCGAGCACCCACGCGGTCAGCAACAGCCCCACCATCAACAAGGCGAGAACGGCGCGCCTGCCAGCCAACACTCGATGCAGCAGACGGGCGTAAGGGACCTCCAGGGCTTCCAACCACAGACGGGGCCGATCAATCCAGCGTTTCAGCCAGGCCGGCTCACGCTGATCGGCATGCAACAAACGGCTGGCCGCAACGGGAGTGAAGGTGAGGGCATTGATGGTGGAGAAGGCGATGGCTGCGCTGATCGTCAAGGCGATCGGCGCGTAGAGCCGTCCCAGGCTCCCTTCCATTCCCAACACTGGCAGAAACACCACCACCAACACGAGCGAGGTGGCCACCACGGCTCCCCCCAGCTCAGCCATCGCTTCTCGGGCGGCCTGAAAAGCGGGGGTGCCAGCTTCCAAGCGTCGCCCGATGTCTTCACTCACCACGATGGCGTCATCCACCACCAGCCCCGAAGCCAACACCATGCCAAACAAGGAGAGGGTGTTGATCGACGTGCCAGTGAGGCGCAGCACCGTAAGCGAACCAATCAGGGCCACAGGAACCGCCGCGGCGGTGATCAGAGCCAGCCGGCTGTTGCCAAGCCCCAACAGCAACACCACAAACACCAAAAGCACGGAATCCCGCAGGGCCTCCACAGCACCATCAATGCTGGTGCGCACGGTTTCGGCCTCATCCACGATCACTTGCATCTCCACGCCCGGGGGAAAGCGAGGGGTGATCTCCTCTATCGCCTCCTGCACGGCCTGTCGCACCTGCAGGGCATTGCTGCCATCCCGCTGATAGACGGCCACCGAAACGGTTCGGTTGCCCACCAGGTTGGTGGCGATGGATTCGTAGCTTTCACTGCCCAGGCTCACCCGGCCCACATCCTTCAGCAGGGTGACCCCCCCATCGCTGCTGCGATCCACCACCAGGGCTTCAAAGTCTTCCAGGGAACGCAGGCGGCCCTCCATGCGCAAAGGCAGCACCATCGCCTGATCAGAGGGCGTTGGCGCATCACCGATTTGACCAAGGGCAGCGAGCACATTCTGTTGTTCCAGGGCCTGGCGGATGTCTGCGATGGTGAGCCCACGCTGCTCCAAGCGCACGGGATCGAGCCAGAGACGGAAGGCCAGGGGGCTGGCCCCAAAAAAGCCCACATCCCCCACCCCCGGCACCCGCCGAAGGCGATCGCGCACCACCCGATCGACCCAGCCACTGAGGAAGGTGTCGCGATAGGTCTCGGCGTCAGCGCTGAAACTCAACACCAACAAGAGATCGTCGGAACTGCGTTGCACCTGCACGCCAAACCGTGCCACCTGGGAAGGCAGCTGACGGGCCACAACGGTGACCTGGTTTTGGGTGTTGATCTGGTTGAGTTCGGGATTGCCGCCGCTGAACACCAGGGAGATGCTGCTGCCGTTGGTGGAACTGGTGGAGCGAATCGAATCCAGCCGCTCCAATCCATTGAATTGTTTCTCCAGCAAGGCGGTCACCCCTTGCTCCACCACCTCGGGCCCTGCCCCGGGATAGCTGGCCCGCACGCTGACCCTGCTGTTGGCAATGGGGGGCAGCTGTTCCACCTGCAACACAGGCAAGCTGACGGCACCTGCCAGGAGAATGAGCAGGCTCAACACCAGGGTGAGCACCGGGCGTCGAAGGAAGGGATCCGCTATCGACTTCAACGCCATCCCCTTGAGGTGCCACCCAGCCCAACGGCCTTGCGATCCTGGCAGGCCTCGATCGGCTCGGCGTGGTCAGACCTCGATGAAGCGGTCAGGACGTCATCGAAGCGGCACCTTGGCCAAGGGATCTCGCCTGCGATGGGCTCAGACGCCCGGCTTGGAGAAGCACTTTCGTGATGCGGCCGATATCCAATACGGCATGGAGCCTATAACCAGCCTGCTCGAGGCGAAGCCGACCATTTGGGCTGCCATTGTCGCCATGGTCACTAGCGCCATGGTCGAGAAACACCACAACATCAGACACCACCAAACCAGAACTTTCCAACTTGGCGATACCCTCCAGCACACTACCGCCACTGATCAAAATATCATCGATGACCACAGCCTTTTCCCCCTCATGGAAGTCGCCCTCAATGAGTCGTCTTGCCCCATGGGCCTTGACCTCCTTGCGGGGATAGATCAGCGGTTTGTGGAGCTGCAAGGAGAGCCCTGTGGCCGTTGGCAGCGCTCCATAGGGGATCCCTGCAATACGCTCAAACGACAACCCTTCCAGGCAGGCAGCATAAGCATGCAGGACACGATGGAAGAGATTGGGATCAGAAATAATCTGGCGCAAATCAATATAATAGTTAAAAATCGCTCCTGAGGCCTGCTTGTACTCACCAAAGAGCAGACAACCCAGGTCAAACAAATCAAGAATCAACTGCTCCATCGGCTCAGCAGTTTGTTGTGGCGGCAGCCAAAGGGTGCAACGATCCTCAGACTTTTTCTCCAATCTGACTTGCCGCTGGGCGTGGATGCGTTGCTTGAGTTGGCTGGCCTGCTCAGCCATATCGTCCTCCACCAGAAGATTCTGGGGGAGGGGGAGCAACAGACCATCCGCCGCCTCGGTGAGACCCGCCTCCAGCAAGGCATCGAGTCGGTCTTCCTCGGCCCAAAGGGAGCGAAGAATCAAAAAACGTTCCGGTGCTTCAGCCCGTACGCGAGCCAGTATGGCGGGATCACTGGTGCCCACTTCCAGCAAAAGCTGATCGGGGGTGGCCCAGCGTTGGGCTTCGCGCACGATGCGCAGGTAGAGCGGATCCCCGTCGTTGGGGTGATGCTGCAGTTCACGGGCTGCAGGGTTAGAGCTGTGGCACGTCACCACGACGGCCTTGTCTGGATACAACAAAAACGGTGCAGCGATGTCCTGTCCAGGCAGGGGGGAGAGGGTGACTGCATCGGCCCCCAATTCCCGGAAGAAGTAATGGGCCAGGGCAGACGAACTGTTGAGATCGCCATGCTTGGCATCCACGATTAAGGGTGTATCTAAGGGCACCAATTCCCGCACCTCCCGCAATAGCTCCAGGCCGATCGGCCCAAGCGATTGATAAAAACCCAGACTGGGTTTGTAGGCACACACATGCGAGCCTGTGGCCTCAATCACCGCCTTGATCCAATGGCGGGCCTGGGAGAGGAAGGAGCAGCCTGCCAACCCTCGGCGCAGCGCCCAACTCTGCAACATTTCTGGATTGGGATCCAGCCCGGTCACCAAAAGCGACTGCTTTTGGGCGATGGCATCGGTGAGCTGGAGAAAGAAGCCCATCGCGCTCCCGGTGAAACGGGCTTTATTCTCGGCTGATTGGGGGCCCAGCCGGGACTCTCCGATACAAGGAGGCTGCTCAAGCTACAAGCTGGCTGCCTCAGCCATGGGCAACACGTTGGGATAAATCGGCTCCCACCGTCGTTCGCGCAAACACTGCAAGGCTTCTTCAGGTGAGGTGGCCCGCGTCGCCAAACCCTCCCGCAATGCCGCCAAAGCCACCGACTCGGCCACGCTGGTGGTCACCTGGCGCACCTGATCGAGGGCGGGCATCAAGGGGGCATCAGGATCAACGCTGGCGGGAATGTGATTGGCCAAGGCCTCCACGCAGGCATCAATCATGCCCTCACTCACGGATCGGGCCCCGACCGCCATGGCGGCAAACCCCAACCCTGGAAAGACAAAACAGTTGTTGCATTGCCCGATCACGCGCTCCTTGCCGTGGATCTGCACCGGCGAGAAGGGACTTCCCGTCGCCACCAGGGCGCGACCATCACTCCATCGCAGCAGGTTCTCGGGGGTGACTTCAGCAAGGGGAGTGGGATTGGAGAGGGGCAACACGATCGGGCGTGCCACCCCCCTGCAGAGAGCCTCCACCACCGCCTGATCAAACGCTCCAGCACAGGTGGACGTGCCAATGAGCACTCCGGGTTTCACCGCCTCAATCACCGCCAGCAAGCCCATGCGGCCGCTGGCATCGGGCCGCAGGTCTCGCAGCTGCTCAGCCCGTTTCACGTAAGGGGTTACCGCCTCACTCCACTGCGCCAAACCGTCATGCACCAACCCATCGCGATCCAGCAGCCACAGGCGATCTGCAGCCTCCTCAGGGGTGAGCCCCTGGCCTTGCAGGAGGCGGCAAAGGCGCTCCGCGATGCCGCAGCCCGCACTGCCCGCCCCAAAAATCACGATCCTCTGATCAGCAAGGCTCTGGCCCAAACCCCGCAAAGCAGCCAACACCGCAGCGGCAGCCACACCGCTGGTGCCCTGGATGTCATCGTTGAAGCTGGGCACGGTCGAGCGATAACGATCGAGCACCCGACGGGCATTGGCGGCTCCGAAGTCCTCCCAATGCACCAGGGCTTCGGGACACACCTGCTGGACCGCAGCGATGAAGGCATCCAGGAAGGCGTCATAGGCCTCACCGCTCAAACGGGGTTGCTTCCATCCGGGGTATTGGGGATCGTCCCTCAGATCTGCCCGATCGGTGCCCACATCGAGCATCACGGGAAGTGCATGGCCGGGATGCAGACCTGCACAAAGGGTGTAGACGGCCAGCTTGCCCAAACAGATCTGGATGCCCCCCACCCCCTGGTCACCAATCCCCAAAATGCCCTGGGCATCGGTGATCAGCAGCAGCTCGGGCTGGCCGAAGCTGTCGCAGGCCTGGCGCAGCAGCTCCACCAACCGGTGTTGATCCGGAGCGGCCAGATACACCCCCTGGGATGGGCTGCGGTAGGAGTAGTTGAATTGCTGGATGGCCTTGCCGACCGTGGGGGTGTAGACGATTGGCAGCGCGGCTTCGATGTGTTCGGCCAGGAAACGGTGAAACAGCGTCAGGTTGCGCTCCCTGAGGAATTGCAGATAGGCAAACCGTTCCAGATCGCTGCCCATGGCCCCGAAAGCCAACCAGCACCGCTCCACCTGGCGTTCGATCGTTTCCTCCTGCCAAGGCAACAGGGCTTCCAAGCCAAGGGCCAAACGCTCTTGACGGGAAAAAGCCGTGCCCTTGTTGAGCTGGGGATCATTCAACAGGTCAGCGCCCCGCAGGGATGTGACAAGGGTCGGCTCAGCCACGGACCTAAAGGGAGAGAGAACCAAGTCTCCCAATTGGCGGTCCCTCAACCAACATCAGTGGGGGGCTTCAGGAAGGGGGAGCACCCGCCAGGGCAACAGGTCGCCGCCATGAAAGGGCACCAGCTCCACGGCCCTGCCAGCCGCATCATTGAGATGGAGGCGAGAGGGCACGATCTGCCCGTCACGCCTCAGCACGATCTGCTCCTCATTGGGAGCCAGCCCATAAAAGGCTGGCCCGTGCAGCGAAGCGAAGGCCTCCAGCCGATCGAGAGCCCCCTCCTCCTCAAAGGCCAAGGCGTAACTCTCCAAGGCCGTGGGGGCATTGAAGATGCCCGCACAACCGCAGGCCGCTTCCTTGGCCGTGCGGGAATGGGGAGCGGAATCGGTGCCAAGAAAAAAACAGGGGTCGCCCGATGTTGCCGCCTGTCGCAGGGCCAAGCGGTGCTTCTCCCGTTTGGCCACAGGCAGGCAGTAGAAATCGGGCCGCAAGCCACCCGCAAACATGGCGTTGCGGTTGATGTGCAGGTGGTGGGGAGTGATTGTGGCCGCCAGTTGGGGAGAGGCTTGGCGCACAAAGGCCACCGCTTCAGCTGTGGTGATGTGCTCCAACACCACCTTCAACCCGGGAAATTGCTGCAATAAGGGCTGCAGATGCCGCTCGATAAACACCGCCTCCCGATCAAAAATATCCACCCCCTGATCTGTCACCTCTCCATGAATCAGCAGGGGCATGCCAATCCTCTCCATGGTCTCGAGCACCTGGTGGAGGGAGGCCAAATCCCTCACCCCTGCAGCGGCATTCGTGGTGGCGTGGGCGGGATAGAGCTTGCAGGCAGTCACCACCTTCTGGCGAAATCCCCGCTCAATCTCCCTGGGGTCGCTGTCATCACAAAGATAGAAGGTGAGCAGGGGGGTGAAGCGCGAATGGTCTGGCAGGGCGGCAAGAATGCGCTGCCGATAGGCCTGCGCGGCCTCCACAGTGGTGATCGGAGGGGTGAGGTTGGGCATCACGATGGCCCGGGCAAACACCCGGGCCGTGGCCCCCACCACAGCCTGCAACATCGGACCATCCCGGAGATGCACGTGCCAATCATCCGGACGGCGTAACGCAAGGCTGGAGGGGGGGGCGTCGCTCACCATCCTCAAGGTGCAGCTGGGGCGTCCACTGTCAGCCGCTGCAGGAAGGCGACCGCCACATCATTCTGATCGGTTTGCAAGTAGAGGTAGCCCGAGCCATCGGCCAAGACAATGGCTCGATAATTATAATCAGCTCCCAGGGAATCCCTCTGTTTGATGGTTGCCAAACAATCTGACTGCACCTCAATGGAGCCTGAATACGTCGCCTCTTCAACGGTGGCGCCGTAACTGGAAACCGCCAAACCTTTCACCTGCCCTCCACGCCACTGCTCGCGTTGCACGACCGCATTGGGCTGCCACTGCTGGGCACGCCAGTCTTTGCCGCGCTGTTGACTCACCACCACCCCATCCAACAAAGAAGCCGAGCAGCTCAGCTCCGGTTGCACAAACCAGCGGGAGACCATCAACACATCCGGGAGGATGCCGAGCGAGAAGCGGGGCCGCCCCTGGGGATCGAGAACGGCCTGGCTGGAGCTGACCGTATTGCCATAGGTGCGCTCAATCGCCACGCGGCAGTTGGTGAGTGGGCGGAAGCTGCCGGTGTAAGAAGATTCCCGATAGAGCTTGCCGCGGCGTTCGAGTCGCACACCCCGCAGGCTGCCGTCACGGTTCCACGTTTCAAGAAGCAAGCGGGCCAGCGGCTCTCCTTTGAGATCGCCCTCTCCCATCACGGCATACCGGCCGGGCCGGGGGGCGGAGCAAGTGGTGGCTGGGGCCAACTCAGCGGGGCTTGCCGCGGGGTTGGCCGCCGCTCGAAGACACACCAGGGCGGGGCCCAGGCCAAGGAGAAGAAGGAGGGGCAGCTTGAGGCTGAACCAGGACCTCTGGCGGTGAAAGGACGTCTCAACAGATTTGGAGGAAGGCATCGCAGTTCGTCAGGCCTTGTCAGAGATAGCCAGAGCTGAGCCCTTTGCCCAAGGGAGTTGCAGAGCTTCAGAACACTGGCACGTCCTGGAGGACGAATGTGGCGCTCTGGCGGCGCTGGGATTCGCCGCAGCGGGCAGGAGTGGGGAAGATTTTGCCTGGATTGGCCAGACCCTCGGGATCGAAAGCCTGGCGCACCAGTTGCATGGTGGCCAGATCTTCAGGGGCAAACATCCAGTCGAGGTAACAGCGTTTGTCATTCCCCACCCCGTGTTCGCCGGTGATGCTGCCTCCAGCCTGAAGGCAGAGTTGGAGGATGTCTGCCCCGAGGGCCTGCACCCGCTCGGTGACGCCTTCCTCCTCGGCGCGGTAGAGGATGAGGGGATGGAGATTGCCATCTCCGGCATGAAACACGTTGGCCACCGGAAGGTTGTAGGTGCGGCTGAGCTCTTCAATCGCCCCAAGCACCCGCGGCAGCGCACTGCGAGGCACCACACCATCCTGCACGTAATAGGTGGGCGTGATGCGGCCCACCGCAGCGAAGGCCGACTTGCGGCCCTTCCAGAGCAGGGCACAGTCGGCCGGATCGGTGGCGCGGCGAATCGTGCGCGCACCAGCCTGTCTGCAGAGAACATCGGCGATCTCCACGGCAGCGGCCACGTCCTGATCCTGGCCATCCAACTCAATCAGCAACACCGCCTGCGCATCTTCGGGATATTCCTTGCGGCCAAACAGATCGTTCACCGCATTGAGCGTGAAGTTATCCATGATCTCCATGCCCGCCGGTTGCACGCCTGCCGCCGTTACCAGCCGCACCGCCTCACCCGCTCTCTCCATGCTGGTGAAATCCGCCAGGAGAACGGCCACGCTCTGGGGAGCGCGCAGGAGACGCAGGGTGATCGCCGTGGCGATCCCCAGGGTGCCCTCGCTGCCGATGAACACCCCACGCAAATCCAATTCCGGGGTTTCCGCCAGCCCACTGCCCAGGTGGGTGAGGCTGCCGTCGGGGAGCACCACCTCCATGTCCAACACATGATTGCTGGTGACGCCATATTTCAAACAGTGCACCCCACCTGAATTTTCCGCCACATTGCCGCCGATGCTGCACACCACCTGGCTAGAGGGATCCGGGGCGTAGTAGTAGCCAGCGCCGGCCACCGCCCGGGTGACCCAGCTGTTGATCACCCCGGGTTGGACGGTGATGCGACGGTTGCTCAAATCCAGGTCCAGGATCGAGCGCATGCGGCTGGTGGCGATCACCAGGGCGGGCTGTTCCGTCACCGCGCCTCCCGAAAGGCCCGTGCCGCTGCCGCGCGCCACGAAGGGAACCTTCTGCCGGTGGCAGAGCTGAACCAAGGCCACCACCTGGGCCGTGGTTTCAGGCAGCACCACCAGGGGAGGTTGCCAGCGGTGGAGGGTGAGCCCATCGCTGTCGTAAGAGAGGAGTTCCTGCCTGGCAGCGATCACGGCGCGGGCCGGAAGGATGTCGCGACAAGCCCCTGCGAGCTGGTGCCAATCGATCGTCGCCCCATTCGTGCGCAGCAGGTCTTTCTTCATGCCAGCGTCATGCAAGAGCCGTTCCCACCGTCGACCGAGTTGTCCTCAGGGCCGACCCTACCCCCGGAACGGCTGGGCTGGAGCCCGCAAGCCAGCTCAACAGGGCGAATCATCCAGATGGTGGCCGATTCCGAGTCCGTAACGTGCCGCGCGCAGTTGGTCGGTTCGAGCCGAGGGTGCGTCAGGATGGGGCGACGCTGCTGGCTCCCATGGGGCCACTGATTCCTTCCACTGCGGATCCAGCCTTGACTTCGGCTCCCGTTTCGGCCAGCGCAGCCCAAGCGCCACTGCACACCACCCGTTCCCAGGAGATCTTCAGCGCTGCTCAGCAGCTGATGCCCGGTGGCGTGAGTTCCCCGGTGCGGGCCTTCAAATCCGTCGGCGGTCAACCCATCGTGTTTGACCACGTCAAAGGGGCCTACGCCTGGGATGTGGATGGCAACCGCTACATCGATTACATCGGCAGCTGGGGGCCCGCCATCTGCGGCCATGCCCACCCCGAAGTGATCGCTGCTCTGCATGAGGCCCTTGAACGGGGCACCAGCTTCGGGGCCCCGTGCGAGCTGGAAAACCAACTGGCCCAACTGGTCATCGACGCCGTGCCCTCCGTCGAGATGGTGCGCTTTGTCAACAGCGGCACCGAGGCCTGCATGTCCGTGTTGCGCCTGATGCGGGCTTTCACGGGGCGAGAAAAAATCATCAAGTTTGAGGGTTGCTACCACGGCCACGCCGACATGTTTCTGGTGAAGGCCGGCTCCGGCGTCGCCACCCTTGGCCTACCGGATTCCCCCGGCGTTCCCAGAAACGTCACCGCCAACACCCTCACGGCGCCTTACAACTGCCTCGAATCTGTCAAAGCCCTCTTTGCCGAGCATCCCGGCGAGATTGCGGGAGTGATCCTCGAGCCCGTGGTGGGCAATGCGGGCTTCATCACACCGGAACCAGGCTTCCTCGAAGGGCTGAGGGAACTCACCCAAGAACATGGCTCTCTGCTGGTTTTTGACGAGGTGATGACAGGGTTCCGCATCAGCTACGGCGGCGCCCAGGCGAAATTCGGCATCACCCCCGACCTCACCACCCTGGGCAAAGTGATCGGCGGCGGGTTGCCTGTGGGGGCCTATGGCGGCAGAGCCGACATCATGGCCATGGTGGCTCCGGCAGGCCCCATGTATCAAGCCGGCACCCTCAGCGGCAATCCCCTGGCCATGACGGCTGGCATCAAAACCCTCGAACTCCTGAAACAACCGGGCACCTACGAGCGCCTCACGACCATCACCGAGCGCCTGAGCAGTGGCCTGCAGGACGCTGCTCGCCAAGCGGGGGTTCCCATCAGCGGCGGCGCGATCAGCGCCATGTTTGGCTTCTTTCTCTGTCACGGCCCCGTGCGCAACTTTGAGGAGGCCAAATCCGCCGATACCGCACGCTTCGCCAAGCTCCACCGAGCCATGCTGGAGCGCGGGATCTACTTGGCCCCAAGCGCCTTTGAGGCGGGCTTCACATCTCTGGCCCACTCCGACGCGGATATCGACACCACGATCCAAGCTTTCCGGGAGGTGTTCCCTCTCATCGCCTGAAGTCGAGGAGGCTTGTTTCCGAAAGGACGCCATCGCAGCCATTGGTCTGAACCGCTACCAGCGCCAGACAGCCCAGGCCCATAGGGTCAAGCCAACGTCTGGCCGGTTGGGGCCTTTGGAACGGTTTTTTCTTGAGTTGGATCCACCCTTGGAAGCCATGCGCGCCTGGCCGCACGTGGTGATCGTGGGGGGAGGCTTCGCCGGTCTGAAGGCCTGCCACGCCCTGGCCCGCCAACCGGTGCGAGTCACCCTGATCGACAAGCGCAACTTCAACCTCTTCCAGCCCCTGCTCTACCAGGTGGCTTCGGGGCTGGTTTCGGAAGCGGATGTGGCCTCCCCCCTGCGGCAGATGGTGGGCCAGGCCCCCAACATCCAGATCCTGCTGGGGGAGGTGGTGGACATTGATCCGGAGGCCAAGGAGGTGGTGTTCAACGAGCAGCGCTACGGATACGACCATTTGCTGTTGGCCACCGGCTCGGGCAGCACCTATTTCGGCCGGGAGGAATGGCGGCCCCTGGCGCCACCGATGAAAATCCTCGAGCACGCTGATGAGATCCGGCGGCGGCTGTTGATGGCCCTGGAGGAGGCGGAGCAAACGCCCGATCCGGTGCGCCGCCGCTTTCTGCAGACCGTGGTGGTGGTGGGAGCTGGCCCGGCGGGATGCGAACTGGCCGGCTCCCTGATCGAACTGATGCACCGCGCCGTGCAGCGCGATTTCAAGCAACTCCCCCAGGAGCTCTGCACGGTGATCCTGGTGGATGTGGTGGATCGGGTGCTGCCCACCATGGCGCCTGAGCTCTCGGCCGATGCGGGCCGCTATCTGGAATGCGCGGGCGTTGAGCTGAAGCTGGGCGCCAAGGTGGAGGAGATCGGCCCAGGACGGGTGAGCCTTCGCACCCTCTCAGGCTTGGAGGAGCTGGAGGCGGCCACGATCTGTTGGACGGCAGGGGTGCGGGCCTCCCGCCTTGGAAAGCTGTTGGCGGAGCGCACGGGCTGCATGGTGGATCGGGGCGGCAGGCTGGTGGTGGAGGCTGATTTTTCCCTGCCGGGCCATCCCGAGATTCGCGCCGTCGGAGATCTCTGCGCCTACAGCCACACTGCCGACGGCAAGCCCCTGCCAGGGATGGCCGGCCCGGCGGTGCAAATGGGCGGCTGGGTGGCCAAGGACATCCTGGCGGGATTGAAGGGGGAGACCCAGCCCCCTTTCCACTGGGTGGACCTGGGGAGCATGGCTGTGATTGGCCCCTGGTATGCGGTGGCCGATTTGCGCGGCTGGCACGTGACCGGCCTGGTGGGGTGGATTCTCTGGGCCCTGGCCCATCTGGCCTTCATCCCCGACACGGAAAACCGCATTGCCCTGTTCAGCAAATGGATGTGGCAGATCGCCACGCGCCAGCGCACGGCCCTGCTGATCACCGGCCGCCCCGATCAACACCTGGGTGTGGATGTGGGGCTCTACCGGGCTGATCAGCAAGGGAGACCCTCTGGCGAACCACCCGACGCTGTTGAGAATGGCGGGGGGAATGGGGTGACACACCCCGCGGGGCAAGAGGCGGCTGCAGCCTGAGCTGGCACTGACGCGCGGGAAGTTGCCTGCATTCCCTAACGCTGGCAGTGGCAAAAAGCAAACTGGTGGCCGAAGGAATTGAAGAAGCAATTAATCTGCCTGCAAGCGCCATCTCCCCTTGACAGCCCCCGCTTCTCCCCGCCTGCGCTGGCTCACTGCTGCCCTCCTCCTGGCAGGAGCCGCGTTGTCATTGGTGTTGCCCTTCGTCTCCGCCACCTTCCTCACCCTTCTGCTGGGCAGCGCGGCTGTCGTGGCGGCCATCTCTCAGTTTCTGCGGCTGAGCGGTGAGCCAGACACCCGCGGCAAGGTGTTTCGAGCCCTTTCCGGTGTGCTGTATCTCATCGGGGGTCTCTCCTGCATTGTGTTTCCGATCCAGAGCACCATCAGCCTCACCCTGTTTGTGGGGGCCCTGCTGGTGACCGAGGGCGTGATGGAGCTGGCCGCCGCCGCCAGCCAATCCTTGCCCGCCCGGGGCCTGGTCTTGCTGGATGGGATCGTCACCGCGGTTCTGGGGGGCATGCTGATCGCCGGGTGGCCCAGCGACAGCCAGTGGGCCATCGGCACCCTGTTTGGCATCTCCCTGGCGTTTTCCGCCGTGAACCTGCTCACGGCTCCTCCGCAAGGCGCCACCACCACCAACGCCTGAGCGCCCCAAAGCGCCAGGGCGCGGGGCTCATTGCGCCACGGCCGCCCCTTCTGGTCGGCGGGGGTCGATGGCGGCGGCGGTGCCGCCGCCCTCCCGCACCTCCACCGAATGGGCCGCCCCCATGGCGGGGGTGAGCTTCAGGGCATGGCCGAATCCCTGCAGCAACTGGAGAGTGTCGGGGGAGAGGCCTTCCTCATGGCTGAGCCCATCGGGCCAGAGCTGGCTATGCACCCGGGGGGCGGCCACCGCCGTGGCGAGATTGCGGCCATGCACCAGGCGATTGAGGAGCACCTGGGCCACGGTGGTGGTGATGCGGCTGCCGCCCGGGCTGCCGGTGGCGATCCAGGGCGTGCCATCGGGGCGGAACACCAGGGTGGGAGCCATGGAGCTCAAGGGGCGCCGGCCCGGAGCAATGGCATTGGCCTGGCCCTGCACCAAGCCAAAGGCATTGGGCTTGCCGGGGCTGGCGGTGAAATCATCCATCTCGTTGTTGAGCAGAAAGCCGGCCTCTGGCACGGCCATGCCGTTGCCGAAGGGGAAGTTGAGGGTGGTGGTGAGGGCCACCAGCCCCCCCTGCCGATCGGCCACGGAGAGGTGGGTGGTGTTGGTGCCTTCTGGCCAGGGGGGCCGGGGGGGAAGGGCGGTGGGGGGACGATGGCGATCCAGGGCGATCTGCCGACGCAGAGCCGTCAGATAGGCCCCATCGAGCAGGCGTTGCACAGGAAGGCTGATCTGGTCGGGATCACCGAGCAGGTCGTTGCGGTCGCGATAGGCCAGGTTGCTCGCTTCCACCAGCAGATGGATGGAGCGGGCGCTGTTCAGCCCGCTGGTCTCCAGGGGGAAGGGTTCCAGCAGGGCGAGAAGTTGGAGCAGGGTGAGGCCGCCGCCCGGCGGGGGCATGGTGGCGATGGGGTGGCCGCGGAAACGGCGCTCCAGGGGCGCCACCAGGCGGGCCCGATAGCGCTGCAGGTCGGCGGTGGTGATCAGGCCACCGCGCTGGGCCATCAGGCGCGCCAGGGCAGCGGCCACCGGCCCCTCATAGAAGCCCGGCTCCCCCCGGGCAGCGATGCGGCGCAGGGTGCGTGCGAGCTGGGGCTGGCGCAGGAGGTCGCCGGGGCGCGGGGCCCGGGGCTGGCCATCGGGGCCCGCCCGATAAAAGAGGGCCCGGGCCGTGGGATCGGCCTTGAGCTGGCTGGAAGCATTGAGGGCGGTGCTGAGGGTGGGGCCAACGGGAAAGCCGTTTTCCGCCAGGGCGATCGCCGGCTCCATCACCTTGGCCAGGGGCAGCCGGCCGTAGCAGCGCTGGGCGGTCACCAACCCCGCCACGCTGCCCGGCACGCCCACGCTCAGCAGGGAGCGGGTGGCCCGCTGGCGATCCACGCTCCCATCGGCCTTGAGAAACAGGCCCGCCGTGGCCGCTTGGGGCGCCTCCTCCCGGAAGTTGATCGCCACGGCGGTGCCGGCGCCGATGGGGCGCTCGGGCGAGGGGGCGTTGGAGGGCAGGCAGCCCCGCCCCCGCGCTGGTGAGGGGCCCGGCAACCAGAGCACGAGAAACCCGCCACCGCCAAGATTCCCCGCCTGGGGATGGGTGACGGCCAGGGCAAAGGCGGTGGCCACCGCCCCATCCACCGCATTGCCGCCCGCCCGCAGCTGGCGCACCCCCGCCTCAGCGGCGAAGCCCTCCTGGGCCGCCACGATGCCGCCGGCGGAGAGCACGGGGTGGAAGCGCTCGCGGGTCTCCAGCAGGTTGTTGGTGGTGGGGGCAGGGGGGAGCGGCAAGGGGATCAACGCCAGGGTGAGCGCCAGGGCGGAGCCGGCGCTCAGGGGAGGGAGCTGCATCAGCAGGAAGGGGCGCGGGGCGCCGCGACAGACAACGGTGCGGTGGAGAAAGCTCTGCAGAGGCCATGAGCCCGTGGCACGGGGCTATGCGGAGCCCATCCATCATGTGGCGATGGATCTACTGGATCAACTCGATTTCACCTGGCCGCCACGTCTTGTCAAACCAGGGTTGCAGGGGCCCATAGAGCCGCAGGAGTGTGTTCCAGCCCTTGCCGGGAACAGTTTGCACCCAGTTGTGCTCCTTGCCCTTGGGAGCGACCGGTGCGAAATACAGGTCAACTGAACTGTCCGGATTCACCACCAGTTCCTTGGTCTGGCTGCTCACGGCCGGCCAATGCTGGTCCGTCTGAAGCATGGAGCGGGTCTGGTTGTCGTAGAGGATCACCGACCAAAAATTGGCGACGGGAATGTGCGGCGGCAGGTGAAGCTTGTAGGTCTTGCCCCCGTCGAGCGGCCTGCCCTTTGAATCCACAAAGGCGGCCATGTACTGCGAGCCTTGGCCCACCTCCTTGGAATCCATGGCCGGCGTGACGCCGGTGGCATAGAAGAAGAAGCCCGCGTAGGCGTCGAGAATGCGCGCACCATTTTCCTCGAACCGATAGCCGCCGACAAATCCACGGCGCCAGGCGCTCTTCGCATCCGGGTAGAAGTAACCCTCGGGCGAACGCCAGCGATACATGATGGCGCGGGCCGTGGCATCGCCCACCAGCGCCGCCTCGGCGAGGATGTCGTTCATCCGCTCATCCGGTTGGAAAGGCTTGCCCTTCTGGATGCCGATCGAAGCCCAGAGGCCCAGGGTGGTGGGGTCGACCGACTCGATCGGCTCCTCTTGCACCACTTGGTTGAGATCGTCCCAGAAGCGAACGTCCGCTGGGGCCACGGTATTGAAATCCCGGCCGGAGACATTGACGAAATCAAGCTGGGGCGCACTATCGGCCTGCCCCAGCGGGTAGATCTTGGTGCACTGCTTGACCCGCTCGACGCCGGGCTGCGGATCACCGTTCTCCAGGAAGGTGCGCCAGGCGATCCAGTTGCTGTAGGTCGCGGAACGCACCACGAAGTAGCCCGTTGGAATCTCGCCCGCATAGCCCGGGGGGAGGATCAGGTATTTGCCGCCCTCGCCCTTGTCGGGCCCCACCATCCCGATGTCGGTGACGAAGTGATACCACATGTCATCGAGCAGCCCGAGGACCTTCGGCGGAACCTCCACGACCAGCGGGTCGCCGCGCAGGTCGAGCCAAAACCAGGTGTACGGCGTGTTGTTGTTCGGCGTGAGAAAGATCGAGCGCGCGTTCATCATGGTCTCGAAGATCGGCACGGTCGTGTTGGCCGGTCCCACCTCGAGGATGCCCTTGCGATTCGCCAGCTGGCTCACTGGCGCCAGCCCCAGCAGGTAGGCCCGGATCGCGTTCTGAAAATCGAGATTGTCATAGAGCTTTTCAACTGTCCTGTCATCAGGAAATCCGTCGAAAAACCTCAACGTGCCCAAGCGGGTCTCGGCCGTGTCTGGGATGGCGATCCCCGATGGAATCTTGGTCGTCATCGTCATCTGTGGCGGGATTTGCGACTGCCCGGCGCGGCTAGTTTCCATTTACATGGCCCCATGAATCGGATGAGGGGATCGTATCGTTGTTGGCTGCTAACGGCTAAGATTGTCAAATGCTATCAACTTCTGGCACACTTCCTTGACCTCTCGCTCCGTCCGACCCATCTTGTTGTTATTGTTGGTTTTTATGCATTTTTCTAGGGTTCCGGCCAATTCTCATTTTGCAAGACCGGGAACGCGATCAAATTCTCTGTAATTTGCTGTGATCATAAGAAAGTGATGTTGCCCGCAATCAAGATATCTCAAGCACCAATTGTCTGCCCTTGAGATTTAAGAACAGCACGAATAAGTGCCGCCTGTTCAGTTCTACGACGCTGAAAGGAAGAATTGTTATAGAAGACAAAAAGCTAGAGATTGCTGGTTCAACCCTCTGGGTACATTGAGGTTCGAGTGCCAATCCTTAGCGTAACTCAATGCCCGTAATTGCCGAGACGGCAATATCAACAGGTGGGGTTTGTTTGAGTCTGACTTTAGTGCCAGCTTCAACCTTGATGAAGTCACTGATGGCGCAAGTATCCAGTAGATATCTAATCAGAATAGGGCCGGCTCAGGGGGTGGAAGGAGTTCGTCACGATAGGACTCAAACGGAGGGGAGCCAGGAATGCCATCATAGAACAAGATAGACTATGACCACTGAGAAGTGGAAACAGATAGTGGTTGAATCATCTGGCGTAAGGCTTGCAGAATAAGGATTGCAATGAAACAGTAATTTGTTCTGCCTGACGGAGCAGCTCTTGCGCAAGATCTTGGTGGTAAATTGATCGCTATTTGCTTAGCTTACCCCTTTAGTAGTTAACTTATTCGCTTTTGGGCACGGGTTCCTGTTTAACTTTGGATGGGAAAATGCGGTTGAACCATTCCTTAAACTCTTCGTTAAATGCGCCGCTTACACTCATTGAGAGAGGTATACCAGCAATTGACACGAAAAGTGCTATTCCAGCAATCCAGTTTCCCCAATTGACTCTTTTCTTAGCATCAGAACTAGCAATAGTTACATTGCTGTTAGTTAAACCACTTGTGCCAACTGGAGCATTAATAGGTGAATTTGGCGAATTTATAATACTTATTCTATTGTCGATTATAGGTTCATCTTCCATTTTCTTTGTTCTCTGATCTATTACATCAATTTTATTGGACAAATCAAAGTTTGAAGGTTCTTGACTAATTACAAATTGAAGAAACTCTTCTGGTGTCATAGGTTGCCAGGTTTTACGGCGCATATTTTCTCGAGTATCGATCAGAATTTTGCCAAGCCAGGTGATATCTGGCAACTCTTGGGTAAGACGCTGAATTTCAGTATATGCTTCTAGAGTTCCTCGTTCTCTCAATTGAGATAACACACCATCTCTTAGTCTTGCAATGCCGTCTCGAGCTGTTATAGAATAATCCATCACCACATTACTATGATCGCGGTCTTCATCGTATGGATATTCATGCACTAGCCAAATATATAAATCAGCCAATTGTATTTCAGTTAGGTTCAGCTGAATTCCGTGTGAGTAACGATAGGCATCTAATTCAAGAACTTCTCGACCAAAAGAAGAATCTTGCTGAATGAGCGCCCAGATGAATGACCAACTAGATGGATTTGAATTTTCAACTAGTGCCCTAGCCGCTATAAGAGCTTTTTTGCGCTCATTGTCAGTTGATGGTAGTGGAAAGGCAATTAAATTTTTTGCAAAGACTTCAGCTTCGGTTAAGGAAGCTCTGGCCAACACGCCTTCGTACACCCAAAAGCGTCTCAACTGTTCAATCTGAGCCTTTCTTTGTGCTCTGACCGTCGATTTAGTCAGATTTGGCCTAATTGTCAGCCCTCTTCCTCGCCTACTTGGCCCTGATTTGACCAGATGGACACACTGATCCCCTGTTCATGTCGGCTCCAGTAGCAGATGGCGAGCCATGAACAGGTTTGCCAACGCGGCGAGCACATGCACCTTGCAGCGATTTTTCGCCATCCCCTTCAACCTTGTCTTCTGAAAGCTGAATTGCTGCTTCACGACACGGAAGGGGTGCTCCCCTTTGGCTCGGATGTGGGCTTTAGCCATTTCGATCAGGTTGAGCAGTCTCCCTTCCGCTGTGTCCGGCAACACGCGACGTTGGCCTGGCCTGATGGCCACA
>JBEGQC010000023.1:0-23507 GCA_041181185.1 Cyanobacteriota bacterium
CCGCGTGGAATTCTCACGCCAAGGCTGTTTCCCCACTTCTGAACCTTCGTTTGCATGCCCCAGCAGCGGCTATACACTGACTATACCACTCATTAGATCAGCGGCCTGCGCGTCATCTCTCTAACGCCCCAGATCAGAAGCGGGCAAGTACCTTCTGCCTTGACGGAAAACCCCTTGCTCCCGTCTTCTACATCTGGATGTTAGACAGACATTATGATGCCTAGTCAGAATTGAACTAACTTTGAATTCCAGGTTGCTTGCTGAGGTAGTGGTCCTCTAAGAGTTAACATTGCGAAGCAATATTACTTCTTTGCCATGTGGCCAAAGGCATAAGCTGCAATTATTGAAAAGAAGACTGATGTGATAAGAATAAGCCCTGCTCCAGCTGCTGTGGTTGGCTGGATCCAGCCAACCAATAAAATACCTATTGCTACACCTGCGCAGCCAGAGACACCGTGTTGCTTTATTAATTCAAACATGTTATTTGCTGCTTGGTAAAATAAATGACAAAATTCCAGGACCCCATCTATCTGCCCAAAGCCGCAACGCAAATCTGATGCCATTCATATCCCACCCCTTTCTCCATAATGCTGGATTTTGTTCAATCTTATCTGACCACTCTCTAAAGATTTCAACTGATTGCGCACTCGTCGTCACATTAGATAGATCAAGAACCAGGACTGATGCCCTTTGCTTGCCAAGTGATATGGCAGGTGACCATGCAATGACATAGGGCCCTCTACCGTCAAACGTGGCATTACGTAGATCTCTGCTGGCACTTTTAATTGCTGATCGCGATGTAACCAGGTCTATAGCCCTCACTGCTTTTGGACATGTTGTGCCATCTTCGTTACTTGGTTTATTTAGTGTGTTGGCAAGTGTAGCCATGCTCAATGGCCAAACAGTCACCATCTGCTCCGTGTACTGGATGCCTTGCTTGAGGAGGGCACTCGATGCAGGGATAGCCGAAATAAAGCCTCTACATATACTCAAATATCGATTTGTTTCATCTTTGTCAACAGGCAAAGACTGAAAGGCAACAATCCCATACGCTGAGAACTGCCGTGGTGGATATTGGCCTGGGGCTGCGAATAGCCGAGAAGCCTTTATCTTATCAAAAGCCTGCCTCATCTGCTCCTGCCTGATTTCTTCCTGACGGCGCCGATCCTGCCGCCTCATCGGCTGCGTGTCTAGCGGATCATTATAAGAATTGAACCTTTCAGGCTTATACTGCGGGCATGCTATTCTTTTCCATTCTACGCATTTCCAATCCCATATCTCGCATTTCTTATTGCAGTCGTACGCGTAAGATTTCGAATTAAATACAATACCCACCAGAAGAATTGGGAGACCATACTTTACAATGAGGCTGTCGGGCTTGGCGATGAAATGTTTTCTCATTGCTTGGCAACACTATCCCTACTAGTATTCAAGACGTAAGCAACAATTCAATCAAGGTAACTTTGCGCAGGCGCAACTCGTAGTACTTTGTAACACCCTTCGTTGAATTCAGCCAGGACCTAAGGGCTGTCTAACGCTCATCATCACCCGCCCGAAGTAGCAATTGCAATAAGCCAATTCTCTATGGTGCGGGTCGGGTGAATGATGATGTTAGATGCCTGCTGTTCGCGCCCTGAAACATTAAAAGCGCACAACAAAATCTATGCTTATCCCGAAAGCTACCTATTGCTTGGAGGTGGTGGGCTTGCTGGCGGAGGCGGCTTGTAGCTTGTGGTTGGTGGATTGACAGGCCGTGCTTGCGGCTGGTTTCCCTGAGGTGGGCGGTTGGATGGTGGCGGGGGGTTTGATCCTCTACGCATCTGGCTGCTCCTGAGGTGGAACCATGAACTCGACCCATTCTACGGCAGAACTAGAGACTAGTAAGCCATCGACATTTTCCAAGGTTATTTGGCTCCCATCTTGGAGGATCCAAGAGGGCTCTTGAATATAAAAGTGGCCTTTGTCATGTTGATTTGGCCATTCGCGGGGCCAACCATAAAGCCGCCTACCGTCCTTGAGATGAAGTACAACGTAGGTAATCTCTCTTGAAAATATGCTTACCCATTCAGAAGGAAATGAGTTTCGCGTAGTGATTCCAAGCTTTCTAAGCCATTTGTGAGCGCCGTCATTATTTGTGTAAACTGCCAGTAAAGCGCCAGTCGCAATAGCCAATATCAGTTTGCAAAGATTCTGAGACGTTGAATCCCAAGGTCTTAAAGCATAGGCATGGCTACCAAAGAATACGAGTACTCCCTTCACAACGGGGAGCATGACATGAATAAAGAATGTAAGAATTAATGCCTCAATTACCCTCTCAAATTGGCTTGGTTTTGGATTTGAGGTTAGGCCATACAGCACCCATGCGGCCAAAAAACCTGGCAACAAGTAACTGAGCAAGGAGATCGTGTCTTTGGCCAACTCGGGCATTTACCGGCCAGCAATGAGTCACTTCTGCCAAATTATTATAGCAGTCTCGGGCTGTTCATCCAGTGCATCTAACTCTGAATGGGTGGGTCCGGTATCGCATCTAAAGCGACTAAGACTGGTCAGCCTAAGACGATTAGACATGCACCGCTATCTTACTGAAATCTCAAATACAGCAACGCTTGTCAGTGATCTGGCGATCCAACACCGGGATCTTATACGGACCCGGTATACACGGCGCACACTGCTGCTTTAGCTACTGTAAGCACTGCCAAAATGCTTCGGAGCAAGCCAACCGAGCACAACCCCTAAGTACCCCTACCCACCGGCAATCCCCACCCCACAGCCCACGAAACCAGCAGGACACTGGACCCAACCCCAAGGAGGTGTCATGGCCGACACCCGTGTCCACGCCCGCGCCAACTGCCTGGGCCAGACCTGCCTGACCTGGGAGAGCGATGGTGAGCTGAGCCCCGAGGATCGCCGGTTGGTGTTGGAGCGGCTTCTGCAGGCTGATGGGTGCGCTTCGGCGGCCATTGAGTGTTGGGTCCTCAGCGAGCCAAGCAACCCATTCAAGGTGTGTTGAGCGTCTGCACCAGGCGATCACCGAGGGCAAAACGGTGATCGCGGGGCAGGCGGTTGAGCATGGGCACGAACCACTGGATCAGATTCATGGTGGCCTGGTTGATCAGCAGCTCGCCGCGGCTGGGGGCAGGGCTGGGGGCAGACATGGCGTGAGGAAAGTAGCAAGGGTGGCTCGCGTACGAAAATGCCCATTACGATGGCTCAATGGACATTTCCGTGACCCGCTTCCGCGCCCTCTGCCTGGAGTTGATCCGCCAGGTGGAGAGTGGCGGTGAGGTGGTGGAGATCACGCGCCATGGCAAAACGGTGGCACGGCTTATCCCCCCCGCCGGCGGCACCTCCTCACCCCAGAAGCCCTGGGAGGCGCTGCGGGGGTCTGGAGCGTTGGCGATGGAGCCGGAAGATTCCCTGCTCGATGCCCAGGCGTTCACGGCCTTGCGGTGAAGGTTCTGCTGGATACCCATGTTTGGATCTGGTGGTTGCTGGGTTCCGAACGCCTGTCTCTAATTAGTGGATGCCGAGCCACGCGTGATCTACGTGATCTCTTGTTTACTGATCCCGATCATCGGTATTGGTCTTTATCCACGGATTATGACGGATAGCTACGCACCACGAGAGCCAGCGACTGCTCTAACCCGAGTTCGTAATCGAGGGATCGGCAGGGGTGTAGGTGCGCTGGGCGGTGGTGGCGCCGCTGGCTCGTTCGCCGGGTTTGGGCGGTGGATTGGCCGCCCGTGCGGTGATGGATTCAGTGAACACCTGCCAGCCGTTGCGCCCGTCTTCCTGATCACTGCAGTCCACTGGCAAGCAGTGGTCGCTCACCCTCCGCTAAAAGGCTTTCAGCGCCGCCACTGCTTCGGGATCGAGCTCAATGCTATCGCGAGTATCCAAGAAGAAACCCAGGAAGTAGTCATGCAGCGAAAGGCCCGCCCCCAGGGCAGCCTCAAACTCCAGCTCCGTCACCGAATTGTTCCCGTGCTCAGGTCGCAGGGTTCCGTACCGTTCCCCCAGGATCAGCACGTAATGATTACTGGCCCCTGGGCACTGCCCTGAGTCCCCATGCCCGCTATGGATCCAACTCTCGCCAATTCTCTACTCATCTCGCCTCATCAGCAACTTGAGCCCTCATCCCCGTCTGCAGCCCTTGAAGGCCGACTGATCTGAGCCCCCGGAACCCTCTGTCCTCGTCAGAGCAAAACTCCTAAGCCTTCAATCTGTTGAACCCCTCTGGCTCCCCAGTTCAGCCCTGGCTTGTCTGCCCCCAGCGCATTGATGGCCCGCCGTTCCATGCCCCAACCTCTGCCCACGGACGCCAGCGACGACGTGCTCCTGCACCGGGATACGGGCTGCGCGCTCTACACCACCCGCGCCACGGAGGCGGAGATCCATCGGGCGAACCAAAAGCTCAAGCAAGCCGGCCAGCGCTCCCGCTATGTGGCGGCCAGATCGTCCCCATCCGGGGGCATCGCAGCCCATGGAGTTGGGACCAGTCTTGCAACACCCAGGCCCGGCCCAAGCAATGGCAACCCCAGCGAGCAGCAAGGCCATGGGCAACAGCCCGCCCGATCGAGGAGAGGGGCAACGGCGTTGGCTGGAGCAGCTCACCCAGCAATGGGAAGCCGATGGCACCCACCTGCTTAGGCCCATGGCCAGCAGGGAGGGGGGCCACCCAAACGATCGCTGAGGCCTCTGGCCTCGCCCGGAGCCACCGGATTTGCTCTGGGTAGGGTTCCAGAGCCGCCGGCACCTGGAATGGGACAGCGCCATCGCCCACGCCAACCGATCCGGCGCAAGACGGCCTAGGCCTGGCCAGCTTTGGCGGTGCTCGCCCTGGTGTTGGCATCCTTGTCCGTCCTGCTGGTGAATCAGAACCATTCCGGGGATCCCCTCAAGGTGCGCAGGGAGCTGCGGAAGTTTTGAGGGTCTGCGACGAAGCATCGGAGGCCTGCGGCCAGACAGCCCAGTCGCCATGGGTAACCTGTCGGGCTGCCATTGCCAGGCAGCACCCGCTGCCATGACATCCACCCCCTGGCGCACCACCGAGGAGTTGTGCCGAGAGCTGGCCATTAGCCGCTCCACGCTCTTTGCCCTGCGCAAAAGCGGACTGCTCAAGGACGGTCGCCATCTGGTGCCAAAAAATCCCACCTGCCGCCGCTCGCGCCTGCTTTGGCACCTGCAGCGCTGTGAGCTGGCCCTTGGGAGGGTGCCATGAGAGGGATGGGTGATTCCGACTGGCTGGAGACCCCAGTTCTCTGCCGGGAGCTGGCCATCAGCCGCTCCACCCTCTCCCGCTGGCGCAGTCGGGGGCTGCTCAGCTCAGGCCACCACTGGGTGCGCAAAAACCCCGCCTGCCCCCGCTCTGATCTCCTTTGGCATCGGCAGCGCTGCTCCGCTTCGCTGTGCTCCAGCGCATCCCAACGCCGGCGCGCCATGGGCCAATCCAGGCCCGCTGTCCTCTGAGGCTTTTGCGCTTACACCGCCTCTTCCACAGGCAAAAACTCCAGATTGCTGGCCACCCACTCAGCTGAGTTGGCATACACCTCACCGTGGATGCCAATCGCGATGAAATCTGGATGGTGGATCCTGTGCTCCCCCTCCTTGGAGCGCACCACCACCTCATGGCCCTGCGGCACGGGCACCACCTTGGCTAGAGCCTTGCGCCGGTAGAGCCCCGAGCCGGGTTCGGTTTCGATCCAGCTCTGATGAAACGTGCTCACCTTGCAGGGGTAGGGCTCGCTGCCATCGATGGGCACCACTACCAGATCAACCGCTTGGCTGCCGTGCAACTCACCGGTGGGGCTGGCAAACACCTCCACGGGGCCTTCAATGGTGCGGATGTTGACCAGGCTCCTGCGCCTTGCGACACGCGGGGCGCCGTAGACCTGCATCACTTGCTCGGCTGTTTCAAACGTGTAGTGGCTCATCGCACGACTCCGCGGAACAATGAAAATGCGTTGCTGCTTTTTAGACGGGCGTATTCATAGACACTCTAAATACACAATATCTTCTGTTTTTTCGGGATTTCCTGATTCCTTGATTGCTCATCAGTGGCCCCGCATACTGAATCTTTTCAGAGAATTCTCCCCACGCTGAGCAGCGGACCACATCAAGCCACCTTCCCCTCCCCCAGCAGCCTTCTCACCACCGCCGCCTTGGTCTGCTCCCCGCTGATCTCCCGCAAATACGTGCGGCGGTGCACCTCCGGGCTGTGGCCCATCACCGCCGCCACATCCGCATAGCTCCAGGTGGTGCTCTCCCTGGCCCGGATGGCATAGGCATGGCGCAGGTCGTAGGGCACGCAGCGCTCCTTGCGCCTCTGGGCCTTTCTGCCCCCTTGCGCAGGAGCCGTCTCCACCCAGGCGTAGAGCTTGTGGCGCAGCTCAAAGTCCGCCTTGGCATCACAACTGCGCAGCTTGTGGCAGCAGATCGCCCCAAGCCGCTCGTTGTTGTCGCAGCGTTTCACCGCATCCCTGCTTGGATCAAAGGGCTGGCCCTCTTCGTTCACGTAGCGGGGCTTGTAGCGGGCCCGCAGCTCTGCCAGCCGCTGCTCCCCATTCGCCCCGCCCAATTGATACCGCTCCACCCAGGCCGCAGGCAGGGGCACCGCCGCCCGAAAGCCCGTCTTGGTCACCTTGATGTGGTGCGCCGCTTCCCCCACCGTGATCAAGCCGTGCTCATCCGGCAAGCTGCCGATGTGCCACACCTCATGGGGCCGCAAGCCATAGGTGGCCACCATCGCAAACACCCAACCCCACAACGGCTCCTCTTCCATCACCTGATCCAGCCACTCCTGGATCGCCTCCGTTGTCGGGATGCGTCGCCTGCTTTGGCCAGCGACCACCAAGGCTTGTTTTTTGCGGTTCACCATCCCTTTGATTTCCGTGCTCAACTCTTCCGGCGCAATCGCTCCGAAGCCCGCCCTCCTCAACAGAGACACCACCTCCCGCTTCTGGCGAAAACCCTGCTTGTGGGTGGCCATCGGCTGCAGCGGCTCACTCGGATCCTCCAAATGCGCCTTGAGGCTTTCGCTGGTGTGCAACGCAAAACGCCGCACATCCTCTGCCGTAGCGGGCCGATCCGCAGGCAGCAGGCGGAAGTAGCCCTTGCCGCGAAAGGGGCCCACCAGGTTCATATTCACCCCCTGGCCGCGCTGAAACGTCACCACCGCCTGGCAAATCTCCGGCCAGGTGGGGTGGCGGCGGGGGGTGGGCTTGGCTTGAGGGCGGATGTCTTGCAGTAATTCATCCAATGAGGGGAGGGCGTCTGCTTTGGCCAGCTCCAGCAGGCGTGCACAAAGGGCCTCCACAGCCTGATCATCCCGAGAGGCATACCCGCGGGCCGCACGCTCTCTGGCCTTCCGGCCAGGCTGGTTCTCATAGACGCTCAACCACCGGCTGCCATGGCCCTCGCGCAACCGGTAAGGAGTTCCATGGGCTCGAAGGATCGTGTTGGCGCGATCAATGGCGCTGCTGAGGCGGGGCATGGCGGCGCAGTTACGCATTTCGGCGCACATCTGCGGTCTCATTCCGGCCCAAGGGCCAACCCCAATCACAAGAGCAAATTCCCTGCAGGGCAACGGAATTGCCAGTGACGAGAAGGGATGTCAAGAAATGGGTCGCCTGAGATTCGAACTCAGGACCAATCGGTTAAAAGCCGAGTGCTCTACCGCTGAGCTAGCGACCCCGGTGCGGTCCGTGCCTCAGCGAGGGGGCCGTGATCGCTTAGCGAAGGTATCACCTGGGGTGGGGGGGCCACAATGCATGCAGGTTGAACGTGCGGCGATGGAGGGGTCTGGGGGGGATCAGGACGGGAAGCGGCCCTGGCCATCGCCGAGCATCGATCCGGAGGCCTGGGTGGCGCCATCGGCCGTGGTGATGGGCGATGTGCGCCTGGAGGCGGGGGCGAGCTTGTGGCCGACGGCCGTAGCCAGGGGGGATGTCTGTCCGGTGCTGATCGGGCGGGACAGCAATGTGCAGGACGGGGCGGTGTTGCATGGGGATCCGGGCCAGCCCGTGCGGATCGGGGCGGAGGTGACCATCGGCCATCGGGCCGTGGTGCATGGAGCGACGCTGGAGGACGGCTGCTTGGTGGGCATCGGGGCGATCGTGCTGAATGGCGTCACCGTGGGGGCTGGGGCGCTGGTGGCGGCGGGCTCGGTGGTGACAAAGGATGTGCCACCCGGGGTGGTGGTGATGGGAGCCCCGGCGCAGGTGAAGCGGCAGCTGAGCGAGGAGGCCATGGCCGAGCAGCGGCTCCATGCCCGCCGCTACCGCCAGCTCGCCCAGGCCCATGCGGGACGGCAGGCGCACACGGGCTTTGAAGGGGGCTGATCGCGCCCTGTTGCCACGCCACAACATGAGAAACGCCTGAGCTGGCGCTGGCTGTGGGTCGAGGGGGTCGCGTTACAAGCCGCCACCAGGTGTTCTGGCCTTTGGTGCCAGTCTTTAAGATCTCTGGGATCTGAATTGCCCCTCCATGGATCTCAGGGTTGTGCTTGTGGCCGCGCCGATCATCCTGGCCGCGAGCTGGGCCGTGTTTCACATCGGTCGCGCCGCGGTGGGGCAGCTGCAACTGTTCCTCAAGCGCGCCAAAGCCTGAGCTGATCCACCCGGCGGCTGCCGCATGAGGCTCTCCACCCCTTGAGCACACCCGTTTTGGTGATTGGTGCAGGCCTGGCCGGCACGGAAGCGGCCTGGCAGGTGGCGAGCGCTGGGGTGCCAGTCACCCTGGTGGAGATGCGTCCTGCTCGTCGCTCACCGGCCCACCACAGCGCGGAATTCGCCGAGTTGGTCTGCAGCAACAGCTTTGGCGCCCTGGCCACAGACCGGGCCGCTGGCTTGTTGCAGGAGGAAATGCGCCGCCTGGGATCCCTGGTGATCCGCACCGCCGATGCCCATGCGGTGCCGGCCGGTGGTGCCCTGGCCGTGGACCGGGGCCGCTACAGCGCAGCCCTCACCGCTGCCCTGGCGGCCCACCCCCTGGTGACCATCGAGCGACGCGAACAAATCGCGTTGCCACCGGCTGATCAACTCACGGTGCTGGCCACAGGGCCCCTCACGGCCGAGGCCCTGGCCGAAGACCTGCGGGCCTTCACCGGCCTGGAGGCGTGCCACTTCTTCGATGCCGCCAGCCCCATCGTGGAGGGGGAGAGCATCGACCTGGCGGTGGCGTTTCGGGCCTCCCGCTACGACAAGGGCGACGCGGATTACATCAACTGCCCGATGGACGAAGCGCAGTACCGCAGCTTCCGCGAGGCCCTGGTGGCCGCCGAGCAGGCCCCCCTCAAAGACTTCGAGCAAGAGAGCGCCACCTTTTTTGAGGGCTGTCTGCCCATTGAGGAGCTGGCCCGCCGCGGCGAGGACACCATGCGCTACGGCCCCCTCAAGCCCATCGGGCTGTGGGATCCCCGCTGGGGGGATCTGCACGACCGGGACGTGCGGCGGGCGAAACGGGCCCATGCGGTGGTGCAGCTGCGCCAGGAGGACCGGGACGGACGGCTGTGGAACCTGGTGGGTTTCCAGACCAACCTGCGCTGGGGGGAACAGGCGCGGGTGTTTCGCCTGATCCCGGGCTTGGAGCGGGCGGAGTTTGTGCGCTTCGGCGTGATGCACCGCAACACCTTCCTCGACTCCCCCAAGCTCCTGGATCCCACCCTGCAGTTCCGCCGCCGCCCCACGCTGTTGGCGGCGGGCCAACTCACGGGCACCGAGGGCTATGCCGCCGCCGTGGCTGGCGGCTGGCTCGCTGGCACCAACGCGGCCCGCCTGGCCCGAGGGCTTGAGCCCATCACCCTGCCGCCCACCACCATGGCGGGCGCCCTCACCCATTTCGTTTGCGAGAGCCGATCGGGCGAAGGGGGCCGGCGGGGAGGCTTCCAGCCAATGCCCCCCAACTTCGGCCTGTTGCCGGAACTCGCCGTGCGCGTTCGCGAGAAGCGGCTCCGCTACGGCGCCTATCGGGATCGGGCCCTGGCCGCTTTGGAGAGCCTGCAGGGCAAGCCTGAGCTGGCCTCAGTGGGCTAAGCGCGTCAGCGAACGGATCGGCCTCGAACAATGCGGGAGCTTTAAGGCGTTGAACAAGGCCAGGCATTTGGGGGCAAAAAAATAGCTGAGGTGGTCAAGTTCAGCGAAAGTAGATCAGGACATGTAAAGCAAATCGCAAGAGAACCTTTGCCTCTGGGGAGGGGGTGGCCGCTGCGCACCTAACAGCAACAACAGAAGCCCCGTAACCACGGCCAAGTTTGCCGTGAATGCATCAGCGGGGTCTTCCACTTGGCTCGAACAGTTTCCATTCATTCTTTCCACGATTCTTCGCATTCTTCTAACCATGATCCGACATCCGTTCCGATCAGGTGTTGGCCTGACCCAGGGCCGGCCCGTTGTGGCTTCCCTGGCCGCTGTGATCCTTGCAGTGGTGTTGTTCGTTCAGGCTTCCGCCGCTGCCGCCGCCACCCTGTCGGAAGACATGGTGCAAGCCAGCAAAGACGCCTGCATCAACCTGGCCAAGCGCCGGGGCTTCACGGTGGAACAGGTGATCAACGCCCAGCCAGCCACGGGCGACAGCGCCAGTGTGGTGCTGAAACTGATGAAGGCCGGTGCGCCCTACGAATTCAAGTGCGGCTTCTCCCAGGCCATCGATCACTTTGTTGAGCCCGCAGCGGCCGTGCCCGCCCAGCGCGCCGCCGTGGCTCCAGCCCCTGCCCCTGTAACCCAACGGCCCCAGGCGAGGGTGAACGTCACAGCGGACGCCCCCCGGACCGAGGCCCGCCAAGAGGTGCGCAGGGAGCGTGCAGAAGTGGTGGTGCGCAATCGCCAAGGGAATGGCAACGTGAGCGCTGAGCGGGGACGCTTCAACGCCCTCTGGCTGCTGCCCCTGCTCCTGCTGCCCCTGGCGGCGATCCTCTTCCGCAACAGAGAAGAAGAAACCGTGGCCACCAGCCGGGTCGCCAGCCCCGCCATCAAGAGCACCTTCGTTGAAGCCCTGCTGCGCAGCCAGGACTCGGCAATTGAGGTGCGCTCCGGAGCCGGAACGGACCATGCCGTCACCCGCACGATTCCGGCTGGTAGCCGGGTGCGCCTGAGCGGACGCTACGAGAACGATTGGGCTGAACTGGCCGAAACCGGCTGGATCAGCATCCAAGCCCTCAGCGCGGATCCAAGGGTGACGGCGGTGAAGAGCTACTCCGCTTGACAGGCTCTGCCCGATGGGCAGAAGTGAGACGAGCTACGGATGCCGCTAAACGCGGCATCCGTTTTTTATGGAAGAGCGAAAGATTAGCGTGATTTTTACCACCCAAGCAGCGCAAGGTCACCAGCTTGCTTTCGTCCGAGCCCATCAAGTTCTGGTAAGAGCGCGAAAGAGATGTGGTGCTGATTTCAGATCACCAGCCACAGGAGAGATAGGTTGAGCGAAGGTCAAGTCTTCTGACCTACTGACGTCCTGCAACAAGCAACATAACGCTGCCTGTTTGTTGGTCTCTTTGTCTCAGTTCCTTTGTCTTTTCATCAGCAATGACCACCCGTACCGTCATTGGTTTGTTCACCGAGAATGACCGTGCCGCGAGAGCTCTTAACGATCTCGCCTCAGCCGGTGTGCATCGTGATGCCCTCGATCTTCTGAGTGCAGATGATGCCTCCGATGCACCGAAACTACGGGCTCTGTCCGATCTGGTGCCCGATCCTGATCTTTCCATTTACCTGGAGGGAGTCCGCCAAGGTGGCACCCTGCTCACCGCCCAGGTGCCTGCCAACGCAGAGGCCCGTGCGGCTGAAATCATCGGTGCCAATACACCGGTGAACATTCGCGAATATGTGATCACCCTCAAGCAACGCAATCCGAATTTCAATTCGGAGTTGATTGATTCCCGCCGCGATCCCAACGTGCTGGAAGTGGTGGAAGAAGTGGTGGAACTCGGCAAGGAGACGGTCGAAACCGGCCGCATGCGCATCTACAACGTCGTCTCGGAAAGCAAGGTCTCCAAGAGCATCCCCCTGGTGGATGAAACCGTGACCGTGCAGCGCCGCACCGTCAACCGCGATGCCCTCGAAGATGCGTTCAAAGAGCGCGTGTTTGAACTCTCCGAATTCGACGAGCGGGCCATTGTCAGCAAGCGCGCCCAGGTGGTGGAGGAAGTGAACCTCGCCAAGCAGGCCGAAACCCACGACAAGACCATCTCGGAAACCGTGCGTCGCTCCGATGTGCGCGCCGAGCGGGTGGATGCCGATGGCCGTGTGATCGAAACCGTGCACAGCACCGAGCGCAACTGATTGCCTCGCGTCGCACCCCACCACCCACCGGGGGGCTGTATAGCCCCCCTTTTCTTCCCCCTCGGAATGATCGGACGCCTCCTTCGACTCCTACTTGGTGTCGATTCGTCATCGCAGCAACGCCCTGAGCCACGGGTGCAGCACCCCGCGGTCGAGACGACTGCGGCCGTGGTGCCTCAGCAGACCGTGCCCGCCGCCCAGGAGCCAGCCTCTCCCCCCCACCCTTCCAGCCCACGGAGTCCCACCGTGAACCCATCCGTGATCCCATCCGACAGGACCGCCAGCATCGACGAATTTGTGATCGTCGGAGAACAAGGTGAACGCTATCAACTGCTGCAACGCTTCCACGACAACGGCGTCGAACATCTGGTGCTTGGACGCGGGGATGGCGCCCAAATCAGCCTGCCCCGCGGTGAGCTCCTGCAAAAAGACGAGGGTCGCTGGCTGTTGAGCGATGCCGTGCGCGATGCCCGCGGCCTGGTGGTCCCGGTGGTCGAAGAGCAGCTGGAGGTGAGCCGCGAGCGGGTGGAAACAGGCCGGGTGCGAATCAGCAAAACGGTCGAGGCTCGCGAGGTGGTGGTGGATGACCCCCTGAGCCGGGAAACCGTGCGGGTGGAGCACGTGCCGATCAACCAGGTGGTGAGCGGTGAGGTGCCCCAAGTGCGGGAGGAGGGGGATGTCACCGTGATTCCCATCCTCGAGGAGCGCGTCGTCACCCGCACCGAACTCGTGCTGGTGGAGGAGGTGCGCATCCACCGCGATCGCAGCCAATACCACGACCCGCAGCGGGTGACCCTGCGAAAGGAGGTAGTGGCGGTCGAGCGATTTGGCGAAGATGGCCGGCCCCTACCGGTGTGAGGACCAACCATGCCTGTTGGTGATCTGCCAGCAGCGGGGCCGGATTTCGGTCGTCGGGCGGGTGCCGCGGTGAGCGGCATCCGCCCATGACGCAGTCACACTCAAAGCATCAAGGTGGACCGCAGAGACAGAGCCCAAGCGCTGCTGCGCTCAAGGGACAAGACGTAGGCCAGGTGCAACAACGATGTGGGGTCTAATCATTAGGAAAACTATTGAGACGGGAGGAGAGATGACGCAGCCTGCGGACTGATCCAAACAACACAGTTACACCAAGAGCTGGCAAGGGAGCTGGCACCTCAGTACTTCCATAACTTCCACTAAAGTTGTCGATAATGTACCGACCAATCTGTGAGTCAAAGTTAAATAATCCATAAGCTGCCTCGCCGGAAAACGCCAAGGAAAGCTCTCCTTCAGGAAAACTGCTTGATCCACCACCAGGCAGCGTAAAGTAAGCACCAGGAACTGTAAGTGTAGCTAATTGCGTATTTAAGCTATCGAAGATGGTGAACGTAGCTGATCCTCCTGGTTGCACAAATGAATCCAGAGCAAAGCCAAAAGCAAGTGAATTCCTGGCCTTGTTTGGAAAATCCACGCGCAAATCAGGATTGAGCAAGGATGTGCCTTCAAGACCAGGCTCATTAATATATTTTTGAGCCAATCCTGGGCCGATGGTTCGAAAGCCCAATGGGTCTGAGGTTGAGAAGATCGCATCTGGGATCCCATCTCCATCAGGATCAAAGGAGTAGGAGGTCTGTCCAACGATGAGATCATCAAATGTGATCGTTACCGCATGAGCAGGAAGACCAACAAATGGGATGCCTGAGAGAAGAAGGGCAACAGATGCTGTTAGGGGGTTGAAAGGAAAGGACATGTCGTAACAATTGACGGGGCACAGCCTCGGTTCTAGCGAACGAATAATTGAAGAGCGATTTTTTTGCAAGATTCGGATAGACATGCGCATTTTGATGTTGCAATTCTTCAGAGTTCTGAATATCTTTTAGCAGTTTGAGGAGCAAGTGGCTGGGGGCTGGCCTATTGAGGTGTCCCGTCCTATGTGGAGCCAAGGTCTTTTCTCTCAGGTACACCTGGCGCCAAGCATCGGGTTCAATCGGTTTGTTTAGGTGTGGCGCACGATTTGAATCGGTCGTAACACATTAGCCGTGCAGGCTTGTCTCCAATCGCCAGAGCGGTTGACCGAGCCATTGCTCGAAGGAATGCGACGGTTGGTGATGCAACGTCTCGCTGAACCACCGCCATGGCGCGCGCCAGGACGAGCCTGTGGAGACCATCACGATCAAAGTGGATCCAAATAGGGAGCGATGGCCAGCGTCACCTCAGACGGCGGCAGCACCTGCCAACGGCGTTGGCGATGGGAAAAGAAGAGGAACGGTGGCAGGGCAAACACAAGCAAGCCCGTCACCAACACAGCCACATAGGCCGTGTGCGAGAGGGTGTGGTAGTGCTCAGGAGGCACGAACCCAAGCAGAAAGGCCAGGCTGGAGACGAGCATTCCCAAGCGGGCCCAAAAGGACAAATGGGGACAGACAAAGCCACGGCGAACGCTGGGCTGGCTCCGCCTGAGCCGCAGCGCCGCAGCAAACATCAACCCATAAACAACCAGGTAGATCTGGGCGGCCATGGCACTCAACATCCAAAAAGCCGCCGAAACATCGGGGATGACCACATACAGACCAGCCAGCCCCGTGACGATCAACGCCTGCACCAACAAGATGTTCTTTTGCACCCCATGCCTGTTGGTGGCCTGCCACCAGCGGGGCAGAACGCCTGAACGCGCCACCAGCAACAGGCCCGTCGATGGGCCCACCGTCCAGGTGAGCACACCAGCCAAGGCGCCGAGGATCAACAGCACGGCCATCAACGGAATGGCCCAAGGCAACTGAAAACGCGTGAAAAAATCCGCATAGGCTTGCATCACACCAGCGGTCAAACTTGTTTGGCTGGCTGGCAGCACCAAAGCGATCGACAACGTGGGCGGAATGAACACCATCAAGATGATCAACACGGCCAAGCCAATCGCCTTGGGAATCTCTCGCTGGGGCTGGGCGAGCAGGCGGGTATGAATCGCGTTCATCTCAATGCCAGCAAAGGCAACGAAATTACTGATCATCAATACAAGATGGCCGCTCGCCCATTTCACTTCATTCCACACATCGATCGACGTCTTCCCCCCACCAGCCTGTTGCGCCACAGGCAGGAACACATCAGGAATCAATGCCCTTGGCGCAAGCAGCATTGCGGACGGATGCCCCATCCACAGCCAGAGGGCGCCCAGGAGAATCAAGACCGTTGCGGGAAAGAGCGTCCCCAGCACGGTGAGACAGGAGGCCAACTTGGAGAGCGAGACAATGCCGCGCAGAGCAAACAACACACTGAGCCAATAGAAGCAAATCACAAACAAGCTGATAAACACACCGCTTTTTGCCAGCTCTGGCTGGATCAGATAGGCCAGCGCACTGGCGGCAAACGCCAAGACAATCGGAAACCAGGTGAGCACCTGAATCCACCCATACCAAACGGCAAAAAAACCAAGTTGTCGACCAAACGCCTGCGTCACCCAGCCATAGATGCCGCCCCTCCAACCGGTCGCCAATTCGGTGGCGACGAGCACCACCGGCGTGAAAAAAAACAAGACCGCTATCAAATACAGCGCGATCGAGCCCAATCCATACACCGCCATGCTTGGCAAATAACGGATGCTCGCCACAGCGGCCACCATCATCATCGACAGCGTCAGCCAACTCAAGCTCTGGCGCTCTTCAGCCATCCGCTGGCGTCGTTTTCAGAAACCCTACTGCCGGTGTTCGAACCCCATCCCGATCCTCCCCAGCTCACCAGCCAGCCCCACGCCTGCCGGTGATGGGCCCCGCTGCAAACTTCTAAGGTTTTGCGGTTGCCCGCCCATCCCTTGAGCGCCACCGCCCCCCCCTCCCCAGACTCCGCAGCGGTCGCGCCGCCGGGCCCGCCCAGCGCTCAAGAGCGGAGGCCAAGCCCCCGCACCCAGGTGGCGGGTGGAGCATCGCCCAGCTGGGATGTGCTCGTGATCGGGGCTGGCATCGGCGGGCTGGTCACCGCCAGCCAATTGGCCGCCAAAGGGGCCCGGGTGTTGGTGTTGGAGCGCTACCTGATCCCCGGGGGCTCGGGAGGCAGCTTCCGGCGGGCGGGCTACACCTTTGATGTGGGGGCCTCGATGATCTTCGGCTTCGGGGAGAAGGGCCACACCAACCTGCTCACCCGCGCCCTGGCCGATGTGGGCCAGCGCTGCGACACCCTGCCCGATCCCGCGCAGCTGGCTTACCACCTCCCCGATGGCCTGCAGGTGGCCGTGGATCGGGATTATGAACGCTTCATCGCCGATCTCACGGCCCTCTTTCCCGCCGAAGCCAAGGGCATTCGCGCCTTCTACGACACCTGCTGGCAGGTGTTTCGTTGCCTCGATGCGATGCCCCTGCTCTCCCTGGAGGATCCGGCCTACCTGGCCAAGGTGTTTTTCAAGGCACCCCTGGCCTGCCTGGGTCTGGCCCGATGGCTGCCGGTGAATGTGGGCGATGTGGCGCGCCGCCATATTCGCGATCCCAAACTCCTCCACTTCATCGACATGGAGTGCTTTTGCTGGAGCGTGATGCCCGCCGATCGCACGCCGATGATCAATGCCGGAATGGTGTTCTCCGATCGCCATGCGGGCGGCATCAACTACCCCAAAGGTGGCGTTGGTGTGATCGCCGAGAAATTGGTGGCGGGGTTGGAGGCCCACGGGGGTGCGATTCGCTACCGGGCCCGCGTCACCGATGTGTTGATCGAAGGCGAGGGCTCGGCCGCCAAGGCCGTGGGCGTGAAGCTGGCCAGCGGTGAGGAGATCCGCGCCCGCCGGGTGGTGAGCAATGCCACCCGCTGGGACACCTTCGCCGCAGACCCCGAAAGCGCAGGACGGGTGGATCACCCGCTGGTGGACGCGGCCCACACCCCGGCCGCTGAGCGCACCTGGCGGCGCCGTTACCAACCCTCCTCCTCATTTCTCTCCTTGCATCTGGGCATCGACGCCGCCGTGGTGCCCCCCGGCTTCCACTGCCACCATCTGCTTCTGGAGCGCTGGGAGGAGATGGAGGCGGAACAGGGGGTGATCTTCGTGTCGATGCCCACCCTGCTTGATCCCTCCCTAGCCCCAGCCGGCCATCACATCCTGCACACCTTCACCCCCAGCGCCATCGAGGCCTGGCAGGGGCTGTCACCCTCGGCCTATCGCGCCAAGAAGGCCGCCGACGCCGACCGGCTGATCACCCGCCTGGAGGCCATCCTGCCGGGCCTGGCCGGCGCCATCCGCCACCGGGAGGTGGGCACCCCCCGCAGCCACCGCCGCTTTCTGGGCCGCATGGGCGGCAGCTACGGCCCGATTCCGGCCCTGCGCCTGCCCGGTCTGCTGCCGATGCCCTTCAACCGCACCGGTGTGCCAGGCCTCTACTGCGTGGGGGATTCCTGCTTCCCCGGCCAGGGTCTCAATGCCGTGGCCTTCAGCGGTTTCGCCTGCGCCCACCGCATCGGCGCCGATCTGGGGCTCAACCCCTGGGCCCTGCCGGCCTGAGCGACCGGTTCAGCCCGCGGGCCGTGGCCACCGCCAGCCACACGCCCAGCGGGAAAACCTCGCTGATGTTGAGCGTGAGGCTGATCAACAGCAGCACGGCCCAAAACGGCCGCAGATCGGGGTCCTGCCAACAACACCAGCCCAAGAGCCCATAGAACGCCACCAGCGCCACCACACCCCCCTGGGCGAGGAGCAACAGGGGCATGGCCTCGGCTGCCGGGCCGCGCCCGCTCCTTGGCGCCTCCACCGCGGTCGCAGGCGGATCGAGGCGGGGGAAGCTGCGCTGGCGATGACTTTGGCTGGCCACGCCATAGCCCAGCCAGCGTTCCTGGGGGGTGCGGGGGTTCTGGATCCACACCCGCAAGGTGCGCAACCGACCCGTGGGGGAATCGATGAGCTGGGGCCGCCCCAACAGCCCGGGCAGGGCCAGCGCGCAGACCACCAGGCCCACCACCAGGGGAAAGACGCGCCAGCGCCGGGGCAAGTGGCCCCACAGCATCGCGAGCGCCAGCAGAAGCAAGCCCACCACGCCACCGCCTGAGCGGGCCAGAGCGGCCAAACCCATCGAGAGCAACAGCAGCGGCCAGCGCTGCCAGGGGCGGTTGGAGCCAACCATGCACAGGGCCACGCTGATCGCCAACAGGCCGCCCAGGGTGTTGGGCTGGTTCATCAATCCCGAGAGCCGCGTGGGCAGCCAGGGGCTGGGGGGGCCGCCGAACGGCATGGGCAGCCCGCGCATGGCCTCCAGGGCCAGGAACGGCACCTGGAGGAGCACCAGGGCGGCCGCACCATCGGCGAGGATCTGCAGCCGGCGAGGGGTGGTCAGCCAGCCAGCCACGGCGGCCAAGGGGATCCAGAGGCTCCACACCGCACTCAACAGCGTGGCCGACAGGCCATCGAGCGGCAGGCTGATCGCGATCGAGAGCAGGCTGGAGAGGAGCAGGGGAACCAGGGGCAGCAGCGCCTGAAGCGGCGGAAGGGGCTGCCAACGCGCCACCAGCAGCGCCGTCGACACCAACAGCAGGAGGGGCGGAATGGCGTAGCGAGCAGCCTTGAACCCCACCTCCCGGGGAGCGATGCGGTAGAGGCGGTGATAGTCGAGCCGCTCGATGCGGATCGGGGGGGGACCGGGAGGAATCTTGAAGGAGCGGCAGGAGGCCGGCAGCCACCATCGCTGCACGGGGGGCTGGCAAAAGCGCGCCAGATCCCGCCCATAGGCCTGCGCCTCAAGCAGTCCCACCCGCCGGGCCCAGAAGGGGAGGCCGTTGAGCAGCACAGCCAGAAGCATCGCCACCACGAGCAGGCGGGTGAGCTGATCCAATGCGCGCTCGCGGCGCTCAGCCATGGCGCTCTCCTTTGGCCTGGCCCATCCTCTGGCGCAACAGCAGCCAGCCCGCGCCAGCGGCGCAGGGCAGGCCGAGGAGCTCGATGGCCATCAGGGCCGCCAAGCGGGCGGCCTGGCCCGATCGGCTCGGCAACTCCCAGGCCTGGCCCCAAAGCTGCAGGCGCACCGCCAAAACTCCCAGGGCCGCTGCGAGCAGGCTGAGGCCAACCAACACCAGTGCCGCGGCGCCCACCACCAACAGGAGGCGGCGCAGGGAAGCCGGGGGGGAAGGGCCAAGCACGGCCCCCGAAGCCAGCGCCACGGCAAGCACGGCGCCCCAGCGCATCCCCCAGCCCACCAGCTCCCGCCCATCGATCGGCTGATCGACGCTGATCGGTGCCAACACAGCCGCCAGCAGAGCCGCCACCGCCAGGGCCGCGCCCCAGCCCAGCGCCGCCGCCGCAAGCAGGGGGGCAAGCCGCCGCCAGCCACGGCCCCCCCCTCCCCTCATGGCCGCACCAGCCAGGGGCTCTGCAGGTAGGGGCGCAGGGGGGCGGCCGCCGGGTCGCGGTGGAGATCCAACCAGGCCGGCCCGATGGGTCCGAGCTGGCGGGGGCGGGCCCCCAACGAGGCCAGCAGAGCGGGTCGCGCACGGGCCTCGTTCCAGGCGCTCATGGAGAGGCGCAGATAGCGATTGGCGCGCCAGTGGATCTGATCGGCTTGGGCCAAACCGTCGTTTCGATCGTTGAGGATCGCCAAGCCGTTGGCTTCGATGCGCACATCGCTGAGGGGCGAATCGAGATCGCCATAGCCAATTTTATGGCCGAGGTAGACATTTTCATGCAGGGCGACATGGCGAATCGGGCCGCCCATCAGTTTGAGCAGCACCCCCTGCCCCCGCTGTGGTGCAAAAGGAAACTGCAAAAACGTGTTGTCGCGAATCAGCAGCGGCCCCGGCGAGACTGGGCTGGGCGCCAGGGCCACAAAAGCGTCGAAAACGAGGTTGTGCTCCACGCGCAGATGGCGCGCAGCTCCATCGAATTCAAAGCCATCATCGGTGGTCTCCACAATCAAGTTGTTGCGGGCCAGATTGGCGCCAGCTCGGGGCGAGATCTTGATGGCATCGCCGGCTTGCAGCACGATGTTGCCACTCACCTCCACATCGGATCCGCGCAACCAGGTGAGGGAACAATTGGAGTAGCGATACAACTCCCGCCAACTCAACCAGCCCCAGCGCGCCCATTCGTAGAGCGGGTAGCAGCGGCTGAAATTTCTGGTCACCGCGATCGCCCTGGGCGGCTGGAGGGCAGGGTTGTCGTTCACGGCCACATCGGCCCCGTCAAACAGATTGCCCTCCAGGAGCACATGGTGGGTGTTCCAGAGTTGGATCGCCGCCATCACCGCGAAATCAAAGCGCAGATCCCTCACCTCCACGTAGGGGGCTTCAATCCAGAGGCTGGCCACCTGGTGGCCGCCGGAGCGGGTGCGGGCGGGCATCGGGCGACGCACCTCCAGGGCCTCGCTGGCGGGCCGCTGGCCGCCGGGCAGACAGAGCCACAGCTCCCGGGCGCTGGAGACAAAGGCTGGCCAGGCGCCAGGGCGAGCGCAGATCTGGCGCAAGTGGGTGGTCGAGTTGCCGCGGTAGGCCATCAGCCCGCGCCAGCGCAGGCCATCCACGCGCCAACCCACGGGCGTGCTCCACAGGTGAGGCCCACGGGGGCGCCAGCGCCAGCCGTCCATCACCGCGGGAAGGGCGCCGCCACTGATCACCGCCTGGCCCGGCACGGCCGAGCGCAGCACAACCGGCTTGCCCGGGCGGCCGCCCCGCCGCCAATGCACCTCCTCCCGGTAGATGCCAGGCCAGATCAGAATGGTTTCCCCGGGCTCAGCCAGCTGGACGGCCCGCTGAATCGTGCGCAGGGGAAAGCGGCGCGAGTGGCCGATGAACCCATCGAAGCCGTCGGTGGCCACATGCACCACACCGCGGCGCAGCCAGCCACTGGGGGGCTGCAGGTAAAACAGGCAGGCGATCGTGCCCAGGCTGAGGGCGGCCAGGGCGGAACCGGAGGCCAACCGGCAGGGCAGGCGGCGCGGGCGCCCTGGGATACGCAACCGAAAGGGCCTCCACCGCCGCTGCTCTGCCATGAACCTGAACGAGCGCCTCCAGGCCTGCCTGCGCCCCGATCCATCGGCTGTGGACCATGGGATTCGCCTGGCACTTTGGCAGGGCACGGGGGCTGTGGTGATGCCAGAGGCGGTGGCGGAACACCTGGACGGGCTGGAGGCCGTCACCGCCCTGATCCGGACCGCTGCCGCACGCAGCTCCCCGCCCAAGCCCTTCCCGAAGGCTGGCGAGCCGGGCAACAGCCTGGTTTGCGGACGCCTTGGGGATAGGGTGAGTGCGGCTCAACCGGGCCCACCCTGCTGCTGGCCGACTGCATAGCCAGCGGGCATGGGGAGACCTATCCCACCGGCACCCGCTCCCTGGAGGATTTGCGGACGGATCTCTTCAGCTGAAGCGGCGGGAGCAACGAACAAGAACACACAAAAAGGAACGGTTCGTCACAGGCGATGGTGTCGACCACGACAACGCGCTGAACGCCACCGACCAAGGATAAAGAAATCATGGAGAACGACATGGCAGGTTCATGGGCAACATCCCGAGCACTGATGAGCTTCCCGTCCCTGCAACGACGGGACTACCGCCTCATCAATTGCTTCCACCAACCCCATCCCGAGCTGGATGGCCTCTACGAGAGCGTGGAAGAGGCCATGGCCGATGCCATCGATTGGCTTCAGAACATGGGCCCCGGCGCCAATGACACATCGATCGGACTGGAGGTGAGCACCCCGAGTGGCGATTGGCGCACGATCCGTCAACCCGAGCTGTTGCTTTGCCCCTTGCCGCTGCAAGGGCCATCCGCCTGAAGGCTGCACGTTGCCAAAGCAGCGGCACGATCAACTGATCAATCCATCAGCGAGCCTGAAAAGGGATAACAATTCGGCACAAAAAACTGTTCATTCAACGGCGGGCGTTGGTAGTGGCCGTTGCTCTTGCGGGGAGGCAGCTTGATTTCTTCCGGAGTCATGTCCACATAGGGCACCTTGCTGAGCAGGTGGCGTATGCAGTTGAGGCGCGCTCGGCGCTTGTCGTCCGCCTCCACGGTGAACCAGGGGGCTTCGGGGATGTTGGTGTGGGCAAACATCTCATCTTTGGCTTTGGAGAATTCCACCCAGCGATCGCGCGACTCCAGATCCATCGGGCTGAGCTTCCAACGGCGGGCCGGATCTTTGATGCGGGAACGAAAGCGCGCTTCTTGCTCCTCATCGCTCACGGAAAACCAATACTTGATCAAGGTGATGCCGCTGCGCACGAGCATGCGCTCGAATTCCGGGCAGGACAACATGAACTCCTCGACCTGCTTATGGCTGCAGAAGCCCATCACCTTCTCCACCCCGGCCCGGTTGTACCAACTGCGATCAAATAACACGATCTCCCCCGCCGCCGGCAGGTGCTCCACGTAGCGCTGGAAATACCACTGGCTCTTCTGCCGATCTGTGGCGGTGCCCAGGGCGATCACATGGCATCCCCTCGGGTTGAGCGGCTCGGTGATGCGTTTGATCGTGCCACCCTTGCCAGCCGCATCCCGGCCTTCGAAAAGCACGAGCAGGCGATAGCCCACATGCTTGATCCAATACTGCATCTTCACCAGCTCCACCTGCAAACGGCCGAGTTCCTTCTCGTAAAACTTGCGATCCAGCTTGGGTGGGTGCCCCTCGGAGTGGCTGCTGAAGTCGTCGAGGATGGGGGAGGGGCTGTAGACATCCTCTCCGGTTCCGCCACTCACCCCCTCGGCCAACGGTGAGGGAGGGGACGTCGCTGCGAGGGGCTGGTCGGGTTTGTTGTGCTCTTTTTTCGACATTGTTCTGCCGGCAAAGGATTGGTCTGGCCTAGGGCGACCGGGAGCGAGCCCGTGTGATGGAAGCTACAGAGATTGGCGAGCAACGCTCGGGCAGGCCTCAACCTCCTCTGATCGGTGGAGGCCTGCCATCACCAGCCAGCCCGGCGATGGGGCGGTCGGATGGGGCCAGCGGATGGGGGTCCTGCCCCAGCCGCCAAGACGGCCCGAAGTCAGGGGTTTCTATCTGCAGACGCTGAAACCGCCCTGGCAGCGCCGTCAGCGAGGATCGCGGAACGGAGTGTCCCGTCTCACCCCCTCCCGCCCGACAGAGATGACCAGCGCTTCAGAGCCGCGCGCCTCGACCAACCCCCTGAGCCCGCAGCAATCCGCCAGCGATCTGGAGCACGAGTTAGCCCTCACAGACGCCTGGTGGCGCGCCGCCAACTACCTGGCGGTGGGGATGATCTATCTCCAGGACAACCCCCTGCTCAAAGAACCGCTGCGCCCGGAGCACATCAAAAATCGGCTGCTCGGGCATTGGGGCTCCAGCC
>JBEGQC010000024.1:0-14304 GCA_041181185.1 Cyanobacteriota bacterium
GACCTGGAGCCCCTGCGGGACCTCCACAGCCTTCAGTCCCTCAACTGCAGCTGGACCAAGGTGAGCGACCTGGAGCCCCTGCGGGACCTCCACAGCCTTCAGACACTCGACTGCAGATCCACCCAGGTGAGCGACCTGGAGCCCCTGCGGGACCTCCACAGCCTTCAGTCCCTCAACTGCAGCTGGACCAAGGTGAGCGACCTGGAGCCCCTGCGGGACCTCCACAGCCTTCAGACACTCAACTGCAGCTCCACCCAGGTGAGCGACCTGGAGCCCCTGCGGGACCTCCACAGCCTTCAGACCCTCAGCTGCTGGGACACCCAGGTGAGCGACCTGGAGCCGCTGCGGGACCTCCACAGCCTTCAGTCTCTCGACTGCAGCGGCACCCAGGTGAGCGACCTGGTGCCCCTGCGGGACCTCCACAGCCTTCAGTCCCTCAACTGCAGCTTCACCCAGGTGAGCGACCTGGAGCCACTTGTTGATCTCCAAAATCTTCGAAGTCTTGAATGCCGGAATCTCAAACTTGGGGAATGTCCACGCAAACTCCTCTTCAGTGAAAATCTTCAATCGTTCTTGCTGAATGGCGCCAGTATCCAAGGGATTCCAGAGGAAGCCTTCTCGCTGGGTTCATCCAACTTCTTTGATTCCTACAGCCACAACTCCCTCCCCTCCCTCCGCGCCCACATCCTCGACCTGGAAGTAGACGCCATCCCCATCAACAGCGTCAAAATCCTCATTCTTGGCAATGGCGGCGTGGGCAAAACCCAGCTCTGCCGCCACCTCGCCAGCGAGCCCTTTGATCCTGCGGTGCCCACCACCCACGGCATCACCGTGCGCACCATCACGGCGGAATCAGGCGCTGACACCACCTATGTGCTCTGGGATTTCGGCGGGCAGGACATCTACCACAGCGCCCACACCCTATTCATGCGCACTGCTGCGGTGTTCGTTGTGCTCTGGACACCGGAGCAGGAGGCGCTGGTGGGCAAAGACGACGACGATCCCCTCCAGCGTCGCCACCCGCTGCCCTACTGGCTCGACTACGTGCGCACCCTCGGCCGCGCCGACTCGCCCGTGCTGGTGGTGCAAAGCCAGTGCGACACCGCCGCCCAGGCGGTTCCCTTGCTGCCTGTGGACAAAGACCTTCTGGAGAGCTTCGGGTGCTTGAGGACCTTGAGTTTCAGTGCCAAGACCGGACGCGGCGCCGCCAACCTCAGGGAGACTCTGGCCGACGCCAATGCCTACCTCCGCGACCGCGATGGCATCAGCACCATCGGCCGGGGACGCCACCTGCTGTGGCAGCAACTGGAAGCCTGGCGTCAGGCCGATCAGTTGCTGCCAATCCCCCAGCGCCAACACCGCAGCCTCAGCCAGGAGCAATTCACCGCCCTCTGTGAACAGATCGGGGGCATCAGTTCCCCCGAGGCCCTGCTGCGCTTTCTCCACAACAAGGGCGTCGTCTTCCACAGCCCGGAGCTGTTCCACGACCGCATCATCCTCGACCAGTCCTGGGCCCTCGATGCGGTCTACGCGGTGTTTGATCGCGGCTCCACCTATCCGCTGATCACCGCCAACGACGGCCGTCTCACCCCCTCCCTGCTCGCCAACACGGTGTGGCGGGCCTATGAGCCCGATGCCCAGTCGCTGTTCCTGAGCCTGATGCGCACCTGCGGCATCCTCTTCCCCTACCAAAAGGCGGATGCCAGGCTGGGCCTGGAGGCGGTCTACCTGGCGCCGGATCTCTTGCCTTCCCGTTCCTCCCCCCAGGTGGCGCGGCAGCTGCAGGGGCGTTGGCAAGGCACTGATCCCTCCCTCCGCCTCACCTACAGCTACACCTTCCTGCACGACGGCCTGGCGCGAGCCATGCTCTGTGATCTGGGCAACCTCGCCGGCAATGACGGCATCTACTGGCGCTATGGCGCCTGGGTGTATGACACACGCCACGGCTGCATTGCCCTCCTGGAGCAGGAAAAGACGAGCGACAGTGCCGGGAGCCTCACCATCCGCTTTCAGGGTGAACGCTGCGGTGAGTTGGCTGAGTGGTTCCAACAACGCCTCGCCGAGCGCAACCGCCAGTTCGGCTACCCCGATCTCAAGCCCTCCAGCTCCGGCCCCCTGGCCGGCCAGGAGGGGCTCAGGGGCAAGCGCCTGAACCTGGTGGACGTTGATGTCAGTGAAGCCCCAGTCGTAGCTGTTCCCCAACTGGGGCAGGCGCCAGTGGACACCTTCATCAAACCTGGTCGGGAAGTCTTCATCTCCTATGCCTGGGGGGATAAGACCCCTGCCGGGCAAGAACGGGACCGGGTTGTGGATGGCCTGGTAGATGCTCTGCGCCAGAGGCCTGAGGGAATCACGGTGCACATCGATCGTGACGAGATGAGGCCCGGTGACTTAATTAGCGCCTTCATGGACCGCCTTGCCGCCGCTGATCGGATCATTGTGGTGATCAGCGCCAAATATCTGCAATCAGAGTATTGCATGTATGAGCTGTTCATGATTTATCAAAACTGCCGCAAGTCGGCAGAGGATTTCCATCGGCGCATCATTCCGATCATTCTTCCCGATGCAGGTTTCTCTGGCGGACTCGCAGCACGATTAAAACCCGCTCTCCACTGGAACCAACAGGAGCAAGAACTCACGTCTCTTGTCTCCGGCAATCTTCAAGCTGTAGGAACAACTGCGTACAATAAATATCGTCTTATCGGTGAGTTTGCGCGCAACACATCTGATATGATTGAATATCTGAGTGACCAGCTCCAGCCCCGCGACTACGACCGCCAGATCGAGGAAGGATTCACGGAACTCTGCCAGCAGATCTTGGGGGATTGAACGTCATGGCTGATCTCAACATCACCACCCAAGATGAACTGCAGGGCCCAGATGGAGACACGCCCTATGTGCTCTTCGTCAACGAGACCGAATACAGCAACACCCGCTTCCTGCGCACCAACGTGCTCTCTGCCAGGCCCGATCTCAAGAAATACTCCTCCATTCGCTTCCAACAAGACCTCAAGCGCCATCCCGATGCCCTGGGGCCGGGCCAGGATCTGGTGCTTGTGTTCATGGAGGCCCTCGGCCTGGAGCCTCCCCTCACCATCGCCTGCAGTGACCACCATCTCTTGGCAGAGGGCTTTCCGGTGCAGCAGGGGGCGGTGATTGAGCTATTTCTCCTGCCACCGAAGACAAGGGCAGGAGGAAAGGGGTTTGGCTGACATCTCCACAGAGAAAAAGGAGGTCTCAACCTCTACGCGACATGCACCGCCCTGGCCCGTTCACTGATCTCATGTAGGAGATCACAGAGGTTGCCAATCTCTTGTTCGGAGAAAAGATCCTCCGGGCCGGTGGGGGCCAGGTCGCTGAAGGGTGGGTCGTAAAGGCGGGCGGGATCCATCACGCCTCGGCTGGTGAGCTCATTGATGATTTCGTTGATGAACCGAATCTGGGTGGCACTGTGGGTTCCTTCGGTGAGGAAGTCGGCAAAGAGTGCCTTGGCAGTGCTGCGATCCAGGCCCACCAGGGAGCGGATGAACAGCCCAAGTCCATTGGCTTCCTCCGCAGCACGGGCGATCACTTTTTCGTCGCCGATGCCATGGCTGATGAGGAACGTTTCCAGCTCTTTCAGGTCGGTGGGGGTGAGGGGTTGGTTACGGCGGAGCCGTTGCATGGTGAGGTGGTCCTCATGCTGCCGCAGGAAAGCCATCGCCCGCAGTCGGAACTGGCGGAAGGCATCGGGTGTGAGCAGGGCCGTGGGATCGAGCTCCTGGAGCTCGCCAAGTTCATCGCTGAAATTGGTGTAGAGGGGGGCTTGCGCCTTGGGGTCGATCATCCCCACCAGGCCCCTGAGGCGAAGGCGCACCTCTTCCAGCTGGGCCAGGGTGAGGTCTTGCCACCACTCTTGTCTCAGTAGCTCCTGGATGAGCTCTAGTTCCTTGGCCACGATGGGGTTGTTGTGCTGCTCCTCCAGGGCGGAAGCCAAGCTGACAAGCTTGGACTGGAGGGAGGCGAAGCGGGATTCGCTGCGCAGCAAGGCAAGCTGCAATTGATAGAGGAGGAGATCAAAACGGCGGGCATTGGCGTCGGTGTCGCCGTCTTGTTGGGCCTGGGCGGAGGGGAGTGGGGCCAGGGTGGTGGCCAGGAGAAGCTGGTCGTCGGCGGAGAGCTGCTGCCAGCTCTCGGGGCGCCGGAAGCGTTCCACCTGCTCCAGATGGGGGCGCACCTGGAAGTTGTCGGCGGGGCAGGCAGCCACATGCCCCCGGAGGATCGTGGCCAACTCCTGGCGGTGGGCCATCTCGGCTGGCCCGCAACGCTCTGGCGTCTGCTGGGCCTGTTGATCCAGGGTGGTGATCAGCGAAAGCCGAGCCCGGAAGAGGCGGGTGGAGAGGGTTTCCGGAGCCGCTGGAGCGGCCGTGCCACCGCCGCCAAGGAAGAATTCCAGGTTATTGCAGCAATCAAAGATCCAGAAGCATTGTTTGTTTTGACCTGGCCCGAAGAGATCCGGGCAGAGCCGGGTGCCCCGGCCCAGCATCTGGAAAAACTTGGTGCGAGAGCGCACCGGCTTGAAGATCATCAGGTTGACGATTTCCGGCACATCAATGCCCGTATCGAGCATGTCCACCGAGATGGCGATGCGCAGATCACTGTGGGGATCCTCGAATTGCCCGATCAGGCTCTGGGCATAGGGAATCTCGTTGTCAATCACCCGGGCGGTTTTGCCGGCCAGGTGGGGGTAGTGGTGATCAAAGCGATCCTGGATGAACACCGCATGGCGATGGCTGCGGGCAAAGATCACGGTTTTGCCAATCTGATCGCCACTGGCGTCGTAGCAGCCCTGGCGCATCAGCACATCCAGAGCCTTGTCGACGGTGTCGGCGTTGAAGAGCCAGCTGTTGATGGCGCCGGATTCCACATGGAGCCGGCCGTTGTCATCCTCCCAATCGAGCAGATCCCACTGGGCTTTTTCGGCTTCCGAGAGATCGTCGTAGCGGATCCCCCGCTGGGGAAATTTCAAGGGCAGCGAGATGGGCAGGGGGGGCACGAGATAGCCATCGCCAATGGCCTCATCCAGCCCGTATTCATCAGTGGGCAGACCCACATCGAGATCAAAGAGTTCAAAGGTGTTGCGATCGATCTCCTCGCGGGGGGTGGCGGTGAGGCCTGAGAGCAGGGCATCAAAGTAAGAAAAGATCGCTCCATATTTCTGATAGACGCTGCGGTGCGCCTCATCAATGATCACCAGATCAAAGTGGCCGACGCCAAAGCGTTTCACCCCCTGGCTGTCCTCGGTATCGATGAGGTTCATCATCGTGGGGTAGGTGGAGAGAAACACACGGCCTTCGCCGTGGCGGTTGCTCACCAGATTCACAGGGGAAGCCTCGGGCAGAAAGCGCTGGAAGGCCCGATGGGCCTGGATCACCAGGGCGTTGCGATCCGCCAGGAAGAGGATGCGCTTGATCCAGTTGCAACGCAGGAGAAGATCGGTGAGGGCAATGGCAGTGCGGGTTTTGCCGGTGCCGGTGGCCTGCACCAGGAGCACCTTGCGACGACCTTTGTCGAGACTGTCGCCGATGGCTCGGACCGCATGGATTTGGTAGTGGCGGTTGACGATTTCCGAGGAGATGGGGGCATTGGCAAGGGGAAGCAGGGTCTCGCGGCGGCGGATGAGGGTGGCCAGCTCGCTTTTTTTGTAGAAGCCCTGCACCTCCCTGGGCGGATAGCGCTTGTCGTCCCAGAGGCGATGGCGGTAGCCATTGGAGAGAAAGATCACTGGCCGTTGGCCGGTGTGGCGCTCCAGGGCATCGGCGTAGAGCTCAGCCTGGTGTTGACCATCCATCGGGTCGCGGGAGGAGCGTTTGGCTTCCACCAGCGCCAGGGGTTTGCCGTCATCGCCCCAAAGCACGTAATCCACAAAGCCTTCGCCTGAGGCGTTGGGCATGCCCTGCACCGGATGCTCATGGGTGCAGCTTTGGCCATGGATCCAGCCTGCTTCTTCCAGGTAGAGGTTGATGTACGAGAGGCGGGTGTCGAGTTCGGTGAGATCGGCTTCTGGTTTGCTGGTGGCTTCATTGGCCTTGCGCAAGGCTGTGACCTCGCCGCGCAGCCGTTGGATCTCCTGCTGTGTGGCTTCTGAGGTCAGGGTGGCCTCGCGGAGTTGCCTGTCGCGCTCAACGAGTTGGTTGGCCAGCTCCTGGAGTTGCTCGATGGATGGTGCCTTCGGGGTGGAGCGCTGGGGCTGGGGGAGCAGGGCCTTGTCGAAGCGCAGGCCGCGAATGGCAGAGGGATCCTGGCCGTAGGTGAGGGCCAGCCAGCGCAACACCTGAAACAGCTCAGCGGCCACCAACACCGAAACGGTGGCGCTGATGGGTGCAGCGCGGTGAACGGCGTCGTTGCCTCGATCCTTGATCACCTTGAAGCGGCCTAGTAGCGCTTCGCCCACCAGTTGGCGGAAGTCGACGCCGTGGATGAGTTGGGAGAGGTTGGGATCTCCCCAGGGGCGCTGCAGCTGGGCGTCGTTGGCATAAAGCCACTCCACCTGCAGTTCGATGGCGCGACGGGCGTAGAAGCAGGCCGTTCTCGGGTCTTCCACGGCCCAACGCTCCACCCTCAGGGCCTCCTCGTGAAGCTCAGGCCATTGCTTGGCGATGAAGGCGTACTGGGAGGGTGCGCTGGACATCGGTTTCAGGCGCCGCCTCCATTGTCGTCAAGTTCCCGCCGATCGCTGGCTTCCCATGCTGCACCGTCGTGGCTGCATGGCCACCACAGTGCGGCTGGATCCGGCAACCGAACAGCGGCTCGATCAGCTTGCGCAGCTATACGGCCACACCAAGGCGTTCTACCTGCGGCAGCTGAATGAGGCCGGGCTCGACAACCTTGAGGATGCCTGCCTGGGTGCAGCGTTGGCGAAGTGCAGGCGGCTGGGCCAGGAGCGAATCCACAGCCTGGATGATCTGGTGAGCGAGCTTGGCCTGAACCCAGCGGCTCTTTGAGACGGTGAAGCGGAAGTTCAGGCCACTGGATCGCAGCAACTCCCGAGTGATCCTTCGAGATACAAAGGGTGTCAGCCCAGAGCTGCTGGCATTCTTGAAGCGTCCACAAATTGATGCGCTGATAACTCGGGATGATGAACTGGGAGACGGTGCCCAGGATTTGAAGGAGCTTGGATTCTGTGGCTTTCATGCGCTGCTGCTACCCAATAGTTGCCCCGCAAGGCAGTTTGAAACTTCAAACAGTGAGACTTCGGAGAAGCGCGAACTGTCGTCTACACGCGCAAGAGCCCTCAGCTCAGCCTCAAAATCCTTCTGCGCATCAATCGGAGGCACGGGTATTGTTACTGCCTCAAGCCCTTGCCTCGTGATCTGAGGCTGTGCTGATCCTGAGATTACGTCATGCATGCTTCGAAGCCGGAGAACCCACGCGAGATACTCCGTGGTGATCAGGGCAGGATCTGGGTTGTCCATCGCCATTGAGTTGCCAGTCACATAGCAGTTAGGCGGAGATACATTGACGGTACCGCAGGTCGCACCACGGCACGTCACCAAAACGGTTGGTTCCTGATGGTTGAACGTGTCGTAATATCCGATTAGTCCATTAGCTCCGAACACAGGATAGCCAGCTTCCTTGAGCTGCTTCGAAGAGATTGTTGGCCATTGCTTCGGATTACAGATATCAACTAGTCTATGGGTTGTTAGTTCATATGGGTTTTCAGAAGGCAAGCCAAAGCGGCGCACAAACAAGGATCTGCCGAGTGCTGTCAGCAAGCAGGAACGCTGAGCAACCATTGCCTTAACATCTTGAGCCTTATCCAGAATCGCCGCGATGCGCCGCTGCTCCTCCAGTGGGGGGAGGGGGATTTGTGTAGAAGCAACAATTTCCTTGTTTAAGTTCTTAACAGTTGCTCCCGCTGCCTGCCTCTGAAACTGTGCCATAGCTTGTGCGGAGCCAAGGGCGTGGTATGCGTAGTCAATATCAATGTCATCTCGTTTTGGCCTGAGGACCAGCCAGCCATCATGAATGCAACCATATGTCTGGAGGATGTAGGGCCGGCCAAAGCTCATCGAGTTGGAGAGCAGTAATTCGCCAGGAAAAACCTCGCGTGACTTTCGAATGCCTTCTTTTTTTATTCGAGTCCTGGTGCTATCTATATATTTCCCTCCAGTTCTTGTATCGCCAATCATTATCCAGGGTACTCCATCAGCTTCGTCAGTCAGATAGTGCTGTATCGGACGTGGAGACCCTCCACGCTCAATGTGGAAGATCTCGCCCAAGTATGTCTCTGTTTTGCTCATCGCAACATCCCCTCCAGCTCCTCGATCCCCTGCAGGATCTCCTGTTCGATCGCCCGCAGTTCCGCCAGGATCTCCAGCGGTGGCCGGTGCTCCACCTCGTCGTGCATCAGCTCCTTGTAGCGGTTGAGGCTGAGGTCGCAGCCCTGGGCGCCGCAGCCGTGTGGGCCGCTCGGCCACTCCTGGAGCTGCTGGATCAGGGCCATGACGGCGTGGCGCTCCAGTCCCCGACCTGCCCTCAGAAGGTGGATATGATCATCTTGATTCGCATACTTTTTCCTGGTCATGGTGCGCTCCAGTCTCCCTGCCGAACGGGTGACCGTCACCATGCCGTCCGAGCTGGTCGCCGGGATCGACCGCATCGAATCCAACCGCAGTCGCTTCATCGCCGAGGCCGTGCGCCACGAACTGCAGCGCCGCCAGCGCCTCGAACTGCTGCGCTCTCTGGAGGCTCCCCATCCCGACAGCGCCGCCACTGCGGCCCTTGGCCTGGCGGACTGGGCCGAGGCCCTGCCTGAAGGGGACAGCGACCTGCTCGATCCCAGCGCCGGAGAGCCGGTGCACTGGCGACCGGAATCGGGTTGGCAGCCCTCCGGCTCCCCCGAGATCAAGCCATGAGCCTGCCCCGGGGCAGCCTGGTGCTGGTGGATCTGGAGCCCACCCTGGGCCATGAGCAGCGCGGCACGCGGCCTTGCCTGGTGGTGAGCGACCCGGCGGTGAACTCCAGCCAGCGCTTTCCACTGCTGGCCGTGGTACCGATCACCGGAACGCCCGCTCCCGGTGCCCTCTACCCGCCCCTGGCTCCGGGCGCCAACGGCCTCACCAAGCCCTCTCACGCCCTGGTGGATCAGCTGCGCTCGATCGACAAACAACGCATCCGCCGTCGCTACGGCCAGGTGAGCGAAACGGAGCTGGCCGCCATCGATGCGGGCCTGCGCCTCGATCTGGGCCTGGAGCCCGATCCTGGCTAAGGAAGTCAGCCGCAGTTCCGACAGGATCTCCAGCGGCGGGACGTTCTCCCCCTCCTCATGGATCAGTCCAGGCCTGCACCGCCAGCTCCGGCTAGGGTGACATGTAACCGATGCAGGATCTGCCATGGGATCGGAAGCCGCCCCGGAACTGGGTCCCTCCGAGGCCTCCGCCCTGGAGAAGCGCCGCATCGCTAATCGCCGCAAGGTGCAGGAGCACCGCCAGCGGCTGCGGGCCCAGGGGATGCGGCCGATCCAGGTTTGGGTGCCGGATGTGCATTCACCCGAGTTCGCTGCCGAGGCGCGGCGGCAGTCGCTGTTGGTGGCCCAGAGCCCCGAGGAGGCGGAAATCCAGGCCTTCATCGATTCGGTGTATGAGTGGCCCGATGATGAGTACAGCCAATGAAGCGTGGTGAGATCTGGACCATGGCTGGTGGCCCCGGCTATGCCAGCAAGCCTCGACCGGCTGTGATCATCCAGGATGACTGCTTTGCCGAAACGCTCTCGATCGCCGTGTGTCCATTGACCAGTGAGCCGATTGAAGCTCCAATCCTTCGTATCCAGGTGGAACCATCGCCCGACAACGGCCTGAGAGCCACGAGCCGTCTGATGGTCGACAAGGTCACCACCGTGCCCAAGACCCGCCTGGGCCAATGCATCGGCCGCCTGGCGGATGACGATCTGCTGCGGCTCAACCGCTCGTTGCTGGTGTTTCTGGGCCTCGCCCGCTGATCGCGCTGGCGTGCCCCTCATCGCAGCATCTCCTCCAGCTCCTCGATGCCATGCAGGATCTCCAGTTCGATCGTGCGCAATTCAGCCAGGATCTCGAGCGGTGGCCGGTGCTCCACCTCGTCATGCACCAGCTCCTTGTAGCGGTTGAGGCTGAGGTCGTAGCCCTGCTCGGCGATCTCGGCCTTGGGCACGCAAAAGCTCTGGGATGTGCGTTCCCGCTCACGTTCGGACTCCTTGCGTAGTCGCCAGCGAGCCAGGCAGTCGGGCAGGTTGTTCTTCTCGTGATCGCCGTCTTCAAGGGCCTCTTTGGGGATAGGCCCTAATTTCTCCAGCTTCAGCAATGGATTGCGCTTGTCGTCAAGGCTCCAGCCGTCGGCCGTCATGTCGTAAAACCACACCTGATCGGTGCCGCCTCGGCCGGTTTTGGTGAACAGCAGAATCGCCGTGCTCACACCCGCGTAGGGGCGAAACACCCCGCTCGGCAGCGACACCACGCCTTCGAGAAAGTGGTCTTCCACCAGGGTGCGACGCAGGTCTTTGTGGGCCTTGCTGGAGCCAAAAAGCACGCCATCGGGCACGATCACCGCCGCCCGGCCGCCGGGCTTGAGCAGCTGCAAAAACAGAGCCATGAACAGCAGCTCGGTTTTCTTGGTCTTCACCACCCGCTGGAGCTTACCGCTGGTGCTCGTTTCATCCAGCGAGCCGGCGAAGGGTGGATTGGTGAGGATCAGGCTGTACTTGTTTTCCTCGTCTCCGCCCTCTTCCGAGAGCGAATCGCGATACTCCACGTTGGGGTTCTCCACCCCGTGGAGGAGCATGTTCATCGCGCCAATGCGCAACATCGTTTTGTCGAAATCAAAGCCATGGAACAGGCCATGGTTGAAGTGCTCCCTCAGCTCTGGATCGCTCCAGATCTCAGGGTGATGCTCCCGCAGATATTCGCCCACCGCCACCGGGAAGCCGCAGGTGGCGCAGGCGGGATCGGCCATCACATCCCGCGGGGTGGGCTCTCGCATCGCCACCATTAGCTCGATAATGTGTCGCGGGGTGCGGAATTGGCCGTTGGTGCCGGCGGTGGAGAGTTTGCCAAGCATGTATTCATAAATGTCGCCCTTGGTGTCGCGCTCCTCCATCGGCACCTTCTCAAGCAACTCCACCACCTTTGAAAGCAGAGCCGGGGTGGGGATCGTGAAGCGCGCATCACGCATGTGGGTGGCGTAGGTGGAGTCCTCTCCGCCCAGCTGCCGCAGGAAGGGAAACACCCGCTCACTCACCACCTGAAACATCACCCCTGAATCCCCCAGCTCCTTGAAACGGCTCCAGCGCAACTCACTCCAGGAGCGCCCTTGCTCGTCTGATCCCTCCGGAAAGATGCGGCGGCGCATCGTCTGGCCCGAGCGCTGGCTGCGGCGCTCCTCCAGCGTTTCCAGCTCATCCAGCCGTCGAATGAATAGCAAATAGGTGAGCTGCTCCAACACTTCCAACGGGTTGGCAATGCCACCGCTCCAGAAGGCGTTCCACACCTGATCGATCTGGTTCCGCAGCTCGCCTGTGAGGGCAGTGGCAGCGGTGGTGCCTGGCGCCAGGGTGGGCTCGACCGCCGCCGGCTTGGCCCCATTGCTGGATCTCCGCCTTTTCTCCGTTGCTGGCGCCATGGCCTTCGGCGGCGGGCCCACCCCAGCGGCCCTGAGCCCTCCGCCTGGCCCTTTCGCCTTCTCCGCCGCACCCATCGCCACCACATGGGCTTTGGCGGCCTCCAGCTCCTCCGGGCCAAAGGGCTCCTCCACCTCCGCTGCCAGGGCTAGTGCCATGGCCTCATTGCTCAAGCGGCTCCCGTCCTCAGGGATCAGGGCCAGCAGGGCATCGGTGAGGTCGGTGCGGGCGGGCATCAACAGGAGCGGAGGGCTTGTGGTTGGCGGCTCAACCCAACCGGCTCACCGATGGGTTGTTGGTGGGGCTCACACTAAAACCATCAGGGCGTGTGAGCCCTCGCAGCAGCTCTCATTGGGGTTGCATGAGTTGAATTCCCGCTACAGGCATGATCTATGCAATTACTGCATTGATTCAAACTTCATCCGTACCCTTATCTCCCCACCAACCCCCGCGCCACGCCAAACTCCCGCTCAAAATCAAACCCCGACTCCTGATCCGGCAGGAGCAGCTTGAGCCCCACAAAGAGCAAGCAAGCCGCCTGCAGATGGGAGATGGGCTCGCCATTCTTGTAGTGGCGCAGTTGGAGTTGGGCTTCAGGCCTGTTGAGGGCCAGACCCTTTTGCCCGGCGGTGGCCACTTCCATCAGGAGCTGCTTTTGGGCATCTGCATCGAGGACGCCGTAGGTCTCCAGGGCACTGGCGCAATACATCACCACATCCATGCGGGGACCATCGCCGGCGTTGGGTCGGAGCACCTGGCGGGCCAGGCGGCTGTGGGTTTGCCGCAGGCGTTCGGCTAGATCCGCTGGGGGGCCTCAGAATCTTGGAGTCGTGGCCTCAGCTGGCTGCCTACTGTGCTGCAAGGTGATCGAGACGATGCACACTCCCCACGGCTTTCGCAGAGATCCACTCGGAGATGCTGCACTTGACCCAGCGACTGGGTAACGATCGACTCAGGAAAGGTGATTACCTCCAGCCGCGCCTCTCCTCGAGTGCATCGATCACCTCCTGCTGGAACTCCTCCAGCGTGGAGGAATCGCTCAGATCTAGACCTTCGGCGGCAGCGTTATGGGTGAGATTCTGGAATTCGTGGACACCCTCTTTGGAGAGGAATTCCAATGCAGATTGATGGGTGGTTTCATTGTAGCTGTCGCAAAGGGCTTGGAAAGCCGCATCTTCCGTGAATTCCCAGTTGGTGTAGGGCAGGCTCACAATGATGAAAAAACTCTTACACATACTTGTAAGCCTCGCCCCCGCCCTCAGTCAATCGTCCGCACCATGACCGATGGTCCCGAGTCCCCAGGCTCTTTGGTCCACTGGAGCGCAGCTGGAGCATCAGCCCATTGAGCATGAATTGCCCCAGCTCGCGGGCCTTGGCCTTTGGCATCTGGGGGTAGAGCGCTTCCACCTCCTCAATCACCCGCTCCTGGATGCCCGGCCGCTCGCCCATCGCCTGACGGCCCGCTCCAGAGGCGATCGGGGCAGGCTCCCTGAGGGCCATGCGGCATTCAAAGGTGACGAGGTAGTCCGCAAGCGGATCACTGCCGCTCTTCCAGCGGATGGGCAATGGCACTGAAGGCACGGGCCGTGAGGCGGGGGTGATCTCCTGGTTGTTGTTGGCATTCTTGGGGGTTAGGTCTCCTCCCTGACCGTTCCTCCTAAGATCCAAGGTGGAAAGCGTGAGCTATGAGCTACAGGATCCGGCTACTGGAGACAGATGAGGGCTGGTCCGTGAGCTGTCTGGATCTTCCGGGCTGCCATTCACAGGGGGGGAGTCGGGAGGAAGCTTTGGCCAATATTCGTGAGGCAATCGCCCTCTGGCTGGAAGTCGAGGCGGAAGAGGCAGGGGTGAAGCAGGTGGAAACCCTGGATCTGCTGGTCTGATGCCACGCCTGCCAGGCATCAGCCAGAAGGAGGCTGTGCGGGTGTTTCAGAAGCTTGGCTATCGGGTGGTGCGTGAGTCGAGCCATCTGATCCTCAGCAATGGCGACCGTCGGCTCGTGATTCCCCGGCATGATCCGATCAACGCCATCACCATGGGCGCCATTGCTCGCGATGCAGGGCTTACACCGCAGGAGTTTCGAAAGCTGCTTTGAGGGGTGAGCCGTTCATGCGCTAGGGGCTGGCCTGCGCATGGAGTGTTGCAGGCCCTCCTGCAACAGCATGAGATCCGCCAGTTCTAGCCCTGCTTGGGCTTGGCGATGCCGGAGAAGGCACGGGCTGTGAGGTGAGAGGTGATCTCCTGGGTGGTGTTGGCCACATCCATCAACAACTCAACGCTGGGGCTGCTGGTGGTGGGGGGAACTGGGGGGAAGTCCATGGGGGTGGAACGCTTAGGGGAGTGTTCCCAGGGGCGGACAGGGTTAGGTGGGGGGGAGGAGGGCTTGGAGTTTGGCTTGGATTTCGGCTTCAGGGAGGCCCATCTCTTGGAGAAGGGTGATGTAGTTGCCTCCCACGTTTTGGGTGTTGGGGTGATCCAAACCCAGGCTCTTCCAAAAGACGACAAATGCACGGCCCATCAGCGGCTCCGCCTCCGCCAGGCGGTTGGTGGCCTGCAGCAGCTGCGCCAGGTTGTTGAGATCAATGGCCACATCAGGATGGTCGTTGCCGTAGCTGGCCTCATCGATCGCCAGGGCACGGCGCATCAGCGGCTCCGCCTCCGCCAGGCGGTTG
>JBEGQC010000025.1:0-14279 GCA_041181185.1 Cyanobacteriota bacterium
TAGCCTCAGGGGGTGTCGGTTGGAGCGAGCGTTGATTTGCTGTGGAGTGATTCTAGGCACCCATAACAAGCGTAAAAACACGGTCAAATCAACGCTGAATGGGCTGGTCCGTTATGGGATTGTAGGCGGTCTGCGCGGTCGGCCAAAGATGATCATGGCTTCATAGGCATACCTCTGAAATCCGCCCCGCCAAGTGAGTGTCATTGATTTAACGATGTATTCCCAGGATTTTATACGGATCCGGTATGCAAGTTGAAAAGTGCTGCATTGCAACACCACCCCAAGTCCCCCTACCCACCGGCAATCCCCACCCAATAGCCCACGAAACCACCAGGACACTGAACCCAACCCCAAGGAGGTGGCATGGCCGACACCCTTTCTTTCGGCCCCGCCAACTGCCTTGACCAGTCCTGGCTGACCTGGCAGAGCGATGGTGAGTTGAGCCCTGAGGATCGCCAGTTGGTGTTGGAGCGGCTTCTACAGGCTGATGGGTGCGCTTCGGCGGCCAGAGAGTGTTGGGTGCTCAGCGAGCAATCTTCCCTGGCGTACGGACACTCCTTGTGATCACCCAATTCAGGGATGTGGCAAAGCCCTCCACTTCTCAACGAATTGGGCGGAAACAAGAGGAAAAACACACCAGAGGTCCCAAGTCCTGGGCTATTGGGCAGTGGGTCGGTGTTGTGCGATTGCCCATGCATCTCCGCCAAACCCCAGCGGTTCACCAAACCAAAAGCCCCCACCGACAACGGCCTCTGGCGAAAGATCCCCTTGCGGCCAGCGCCACAGGGGTAATTCCCGTTGTAAGTTGGCCCAGCTCACATCCAGGGTGTCGCCGAAATGGAACGGCGTGCTACTTCCTGCTCGGCAGGCCGCTTCACACTGGATCTCGCTGGGCAACCCGAACGCAGGGGGCTCTCCCGGGCCGCCCACGTCCGCCATTTCTCCTGCAGCCAGCGATTGAGCCGCTGCAGCCACTCCAGGCTGTTGATTACCGCAGCTAAGGGTGCGGATCTTGAACCGCGCCCGTCAATCGGATCCGTCTGATAAGAATATCGTCTAGTGGGTTTTCAGAATTATTAAAAAGACTAAAACGGCCGATCACTAGGTCTGTTGCACCCAGCTCGATCAATGGGATGCGAACCAACTGCCACTCGTTTGGGGTGAAAGAACCTGCCTCGAGATAACGAGCCAAGAAGATGCTAATCTTTGGCGCCATGTCACTATCGGTTTCTGCATCTCTCACTGTGGCCGTCAAGGGGCTTGGATTCGAACCTGTATAGATCTCAAAGTCGAGATAGTAATAAGGGGTAGTAAGAATTCCGGCATGATGAAGCGACAATGCACCCCAGGGGCCCATCGACACTTGCAGGGCTGTTTGACTGTTCGTTGCGGTGTCACCTGTTACTATTTTGGTCTTTGCCGTCCACGACCAATCTTCCCAGCCTGATCCAAAGTTGTCTTGAAAGATTATCAGCTGGACGTCTTCATTAACCGGAGGAAGCGGTAGAGAAGAAGGATTTGGGCGAGCCGGTGCGCCGTAGTGAAACCTCAGAATATCTTCAGCTGGCTTTCCACTTGCCGTATAACCATTGTCATTCGTGCCGCCCTGATTGAATGTTGTCATCCAATTCCACCAGAATATACCATGCCACCACTTGCAACCCGAAAGGGAATCAAAGACAGCTTGATAGCAATTAGCCTGTTCTTCAAGGTCTATTCGGGAGCTATTAACTCCCCAAGGGGCTTGGCTTGCACCTTCTCTGCTTTGATAGCCGATCTCAGTGAAAATGATCTCTTTCCCCCAAGTATTTGCTGTGCTTTCAAGCTTCGATACAATGAGCTTCCATGCATCCATTAGTTGCGATATGCTGGGATTCACATTTGAACCAACAGGGATGAGAGGATAGTAAGCGTCAACACCGATGTAATCCAAATCATCCCACCAATTGATCGCATCAACTTCGTCGTGGTTTGCTGCGTAGGTCAACGGGCCAGAGTATCGTGCACGCACGGCCTCGACAACAGCTCGCCATTCAGAGGATTTATGGGTTGTGCTTTTGAGCTCAGTTCCAACAACAAAGAAATCCGCCCCTGCACTCTGAGCAAGATCAGCATAGTGACTGATGAAAGCAGTGTAGTTGACAAACCAAGTGGCCCAAGCAGTTTGATCGTTTTCAAAACCAATATTGCCCCTCCAGTCCCCTTTTTCAGGCTCAATGTCAATGTGGGGCTTGACCATTACCTCCAATCCAATGGCCTTAGCATGCTGAATAACATGCATCAAATCCTTATCTGAAGGAGTGAAAGTATCTGGCTTGGCATAAATAAATGTGGATGCGAGATTGTCCTGATACCATGTCACAATGATCTGGAGCCAATTGGCTCCCATTGGTTTGATCAAACCTGATAGGGTTTTATCTGATTCAAGACTTGAATATTCGCCTCTCCACCATGATGTGTAAACTATACCTTGTTGAAACCGCTTGCTTGAATTGGGCGTCTGCATGGCGCATCTTATTTGTATTGGATGTGTAAATCATGACTGGTTCACAGCGTTTGCACACGAGACTTATGGAACTGAAATCTCATTAAGGTTCATGTTGTGCAGGCACTAGAATTGGGTGGGTGCCATCTCCAGGAGGGATCCCGGACCCCATGTCCAGCCGCCTCAGCAGGGCCAATCGCCCCACACCACCGGTTGGCGGGATTCCTGAGCCCATGTCCAGCCATGGGAGCAAAGCCCCTCGCCCAGCTGATCGGGCTGGTTCCACGCGTCCTGACTCTTCTGGCGGTGATCAGGAGGAGGGCAATGGCAGGGAAGCCATCGAGTTGATGCAGGAGCTGGGGATGGAGCCCGCCCCCTGCACCCCAGAAGCCCATGCCCTGCTCAAGGAGGCCGGCATCAGCCCCCGCCCCGCCCCTGGCGAACCCCGCGGCCCCGATGACGAGCGCTTCTCGCCGATTGCCATCGGCCACCTCACCCATCGCCTCCTCGATGTCAAGCGCTTCCTGGAGCAGCTCACCGCTGAGCAGAAGCAGCTCCATGAGACCCTGCGGCTGGCTCATTTGCGGGGGGATCTGCTGCACCTGCTCGCGCCTTCCAGCGAGGGCTGGTGTTATCAGCTCGGCGATGGGGTGCTCCTCAGCCGTCGGCAGGGGCGCAAGCAGTGGAGCTATTCACCCCTCTGGGCTGAACTGGAGGCCCAGCTCAAGGCTCGCCAGACCTATGAGCAGGCCACAGGGGAAGCCACCTGGCGGCATGGGGCGGCGTTTTGGGATCTGCGGGGGATGAAGTGACATCCCCCTGAGGGGGTGAGGGATGGGGCCCTGACGGGAGCTGGGGCTTTTTTATGCGCTGCTCGCTCCACCACTGGGTGAACCTCCAAATCTCGGGGATCCGCCAAGCTGGAGGTGCATCTCTTCCTGTCTGTCGTGTCCGGCTTCACGATCACCACCCAGGACGACTTGCCCGGTCCTGATGGCGATGCGCCCTACACGCTTTTTCTGAACGAAACCACCTACGGCAACACCCGCTTCCTGCGCACCAACGTGCTCTCTGCCAGGCCCGATCTCAAGAAAACTCCTCCATCCGCTTCCAACAAGACCTCAAGCGCCATCCCGATGCCCTGGGGCCGGGCCAGGATCTGGTGCTTGTGTTCATGGAGGCCCTCGGCCTGGAGCCTCCCCTCACGATTGCCTGCAGTGACCACCATCTCTTGGCAGAGGGCTTTCCGGTGCAGCAGGGGGCGGTGATTGAGCTATCTCTCCTGCCACCGAAGACAAGGGGAGGAGGAAAGGGGTTTGGCTGAAGCTATGGATCGCGAGAGGGGCATTGGAATCCCCGCTGGATGGATCAGACTCGATTCAGCCCAGATAGCCCCATGACAAGAGGCGGTTGAAAGGGCGTGAGTTGCAGGGCTGTTGCTTCTAAAAAGGCCACCAGGATCGTCACCAGCAGGATGTAGTCACGCAGCGCTGGCTCCAAAGGGTTCAGCGTTGTGGTGGGCTGGGCAGCCAACACGGTGGCCAGGGGCTCCCATAGGGGGTTGGCCTTCGCAACGGCGTACACATCAGCAAGCCTGGCGCTATGGATTGGATCAGCCAATGTGGCGGATTCTGCTGAGTGGGCAAAAGCGTTGCGGAGTTTGCGCAGAACACTCAAAGCCTGTGCCACATCCGCATCGATCAAACCCAGGCGTTTGGCCAGGGCCGCCTTTGCACCCAGAGAGCCCAGTGGACGATCCGGCAAGAACAGGCCATCGCCCTTGCTGTCGTCCTGGGCCATGACAGCCTGCAGCAGGTGCTCCAATGCGGTGTCCACCCGAGCGACACCCACCAGAACCGCACCTCTTCCTCGCTCTTCAAGCATTTGAAGAGCAATGGCGCGAGCTGCCTTGGGGGCAGAGAAGAGCTGGACTGCAGAGCTTTCAGATCCCATTGTTGGTGACTCAGGCCCCTTTGCGGCTGGCTTGACCCTCCAACATGTCGTCGATGAATTCAGAGCAGGTGCTTCCGCTGCTGATCAGTAGGTGGTCTCTGGCCCGTGTGCAGGCCACGTAGAGCAGATGCCTCTCGGTGGCCACCACCTCATCAAGGTCACTGTCGTCAGTGATGGCCATGATCCTTGCTGCATTCGGGATCACGTCTTCATCGCAGGCCATCACAATGACGGCACGGAATTCCAGCCCTTTGGCCAGGTGCATGGTGGAGAGGGTGGCTTTACCGCCCAGGCGGATGGCGGAAGGCTTAAGTCGCTCGTACGGCAGCTCAGCCAGCTGTAGAGCAGCTTCGGCACGGGGGATCTCTGCTTCACTTCGCACGAAGATCCCGAACTCCCTGGGGAGGAGACCCTCGTTTCGCCGTTGCTGAATCCAGGCGGCCACCTGTTCACTTTCGCTTTCAGGGTCATCGCACAAGCGGAACTCGGGTTCTGCTCCGTTGATCACCGACACTGCTCCACGGCGGTCTTGGATGTTGCCGTCCACGTCGCTGGATTCGGGATCGAGCAGACAATCGGCTTGCCGTCGGATCTGGTGGGAGGTGCGGTAATTGATGCGCAGCGTGCGCGAGCGACCGCGGATGTCCACACCGTATTGAGCCCAGGAGAAGGGCTGTTGGAAGATGCGCTGACCCAGATCCCCCGCGAAGAAGAGTGTATCCGTGCCAGTTCCAGCCAGAGCCACGAGGAGACGGAGCTGACCAGCCGTGATGTCTTGGCATTCGTCCACCACGATGTGCTGATAGGGGCGGGCCCCGCTGCGGTGAAGCTGTTCTGCGGTGCGGTGAAACAACTGATGGTGCGTGATCTGGCCTGAGCCCTCCAGCTCCTGAAGCACAGCCAAAAAGCCGTCCCAAAGCAACCGGCGTTTCGCTTCATTCAGCCGGCTCTTGCGGCCTAGACGGCGCACATCGCGATAGTTCTCCCAGTCGCGCAGACCAAAAGCATCCACGATCTCCCCAAACTCTTCAGCAACAAAAGCCAGGCCGTAGGCGCGACTGATCTGTGATGGAGCATGTCGTTGAATCAATTCCTGGAGGGCATCAGATTTGATCAGCTGGGGCTTGCCAAGTTGGGCTGTATGCATCCGCTCGCCGAGATCCTGCATGGCAAGCACATCGATGCGCTCCACCAAGCTGGGTTCGCCTTGAACGAGGCGATTGAGCTTGTCTTGGAGCAGGGCCGCCAGCGGAGCAGAGAAGGTGGTGAGCAACACGCGAGCATCCGGGTTGCTGCGCGCGAGGTGAACGGCCCGATGCAAGGCCACAACGGTTTTGCCTGTACCGGCCGAACCCTGCACGCGGGTGGGGCCTTTGAACGAGCAGCTCACCAAGTCGGATTGGTTGGGGTGGAGGAAGACAATCCAACGCTCCCAGGGGTAATCCAAGGCCCGGGCCAGTTCCTCGGCGCCCGTAAGCACCCGGAAGCGGCGCTGGGCATCGGGGTGTTCGTAAGGACTGCCCTGATCGGGCGGACGAACCTCCGGTTTGGCTGGCGTGGTTCCAGTCGCTAGATCGATGATTGCTTCTGCTGCCTCTCCAGGCAGGTGCGTGGCGATCACCAGCAGCATGTCGTCATCGGCTGTGCGCACATCCGGGATCCACTCGGCAGGAACGCCGTAGCTGAGCAGATCGGCCTCCGTGAGATTGGAGAGAGGCCGATTTGGCTCCGAGGAGGCCGCTGCTTTGATGGGGACGTGGAGAGGGATCTGGATTTCACGAACCGTTTCGCGGATCTCCACGATCTGAGCGGCACCAGTAACGGGATGGGTTTCGATCTTGCGCCGTGAGGCCCAGTCATAAGCGGGATCGTGATGTGCCACGTAGCAGAGCATCACGCTGGTGTCGACCCGATGGAAGATCAACCGGATGTCACGGCTGGCACGGGCAGACCAGAAGTTTTTGTCTTTGATGTTATCCAGCCGGTGGCATTGCAAACCAGGGTTGGCAGGATTGATCTGCAATTCAAACGCGGCGAGCTTTGCGGCCTTTTGCTCTTCACCATTGAGTTTATCCAGACTGGTTTGGAATGAATCCGCAAGGAGGAACTTCATGGCGATTCAGTAATCGAGTTGTTCAATCCGATGGATCAAGGTCTGTGCTTGATCGCACCAGTGTCCACGATCGAGGCCAAGCACGTCAGGCTCATCGTCGTAGCGAAATTGAACCGCATAGACCGTGAAGGCACGCCAGGGCAGCAGCTCACTCACATCCACACCGGCCGATTCAAGAAGGAGAAGGAGCCGGGCGATGTCATGGCTGCGAGGCACTGGCAGGCCGAGGGTGCTCAACCAAGCCTTAAGCAGCTTTTCAATGCATTGCTGCATCGCCCAGCCCCAACTGGCTTCCTCCACATCGGGATCCAAAAGCCGGCGGGCCATCGCCAGGTCTCGTTTGGAGACCCTTAGCAGCCGCAGAGCTTCAGGAGGGGTCATGGAGTAAGACACCCTCGCTGAAGGCTTGATGCACCACCGAACCAGGCATGAGGGCCCGCCGAGCCGCCTCGCTTCGGGAATGGAGCAAGAGATCAACAGAGACATCCGGCCGTGCGACTTCACCCCAGAGCTGATTGAGCAGGGAAAACCTGTCTTGCTCAGCCAGCCAGCCATCGGGTGCTGTGATAAGCAAGTCGATATCGGAATCGGGCCTGGCATCTCCCCTGGCACGGGAGCCAAAGAGGAGCACCTCCGCTCCAGGAATGAGCTGGCGAATGGAGGTGGCCATGGCCCGCTCCAGCAGGTGATCGGAGGTTAGGGTGTTCATGACGGCACCTTAAAGACCTTCATCACCTCATCTCCCAGATGGTTAATCACCTTCACGGCGATGCGACCTGTTGAAGGCTTGGGAAACGGAACGGACGTGTCGCTGTTGAGAGACTCCCAAGCTTCAAGATCAATCTCAGCCTTGAGCGATGTCTTCAGGTTATTGTAGGGGTCGTTCTGGCCGAGGAAGTAGGCCTGGCGTACAAAGAAGCTCTCGCCGTTGTAGTCGCTGTCGATGAACCAGCAGGCGATGTTGTCGGGCTCGTCGCTGCGGACTTCGCTGGTGGAGGGGTCGAAAACGGCCAGGCCGCGGTATCCACTAGCCTCGATAACAATTATTTTGGTGCCACTCCAGAAACAAGGGATCCGGCCTGTTGCTGACTTGATCGGGGATTGATACCAACTTTTTTCCATGGAGCGCATAGTACTCACGACCGTTTGAAAATTCTTCTCTGATACGCCTACTCACTTCAACATGGAATTTGTTCGTCAGGGTTAAATAACCATTGTCAAATAGCGTATGCAGATCAGATCGCATAAGAATCCCGTTCGATACCTTGTGCGGCCCATTTTCTGAATAAGGCTGGATATGCGCAGCCTCGAGAACGGGAAGCGTCTTCTCGCCTGTAATGGCACAACGACGAGAGTATTCATCCAAAACCATGATACGAAAACCTCCTTGGCCAAGCCTTGGCCTGATGGTTAGATCCTTGCCGTACCTGCCGCCAACAGGCTCAGTGTGTACATGATCAGATTGGGCCACCTGAGAGAAGAATGGTTGAGCTTGCTCGAACAGCCTCAATCCTTCACTCCCAGGCAGAATCTCAAAACTTTTCCCTGTCACGATATTGGACGGCCAGTCGTGGGGAGGATCGATATACATGGCTTCTTCCAAATAAAAGGGTTGGGTCAGTATTGTGCAGCCAATGATGGGATTGAACTCTTGATCACGGCGCAGGTTTCCAATCTTCTGGCGGAACAACGTAAGGCTTGGCATTCCGTTTGCTTCTCCAAATGCCTTCCAGGCAAGATCAAGCGGAAGTGTGGAGTGTCTGACAAAGAATGCACCTCCCACGATCTTGTTTTCTGGGTATTTAGATTTGAATAAAAAGAGCTCGCTTGCTTCGAGAATTTTGAATTGGGTTGTTGCCCGAGGCCGCCAGAAATTCATCTCTTCGGCATTTCGCTGCCGTAGATAGCAAAACCAATCGGCATCCGTAATGCCAACATACAATTTCATGGCTTCACTCGATTGAGGCGATCATTGGATTCATTCATCTTCCTCCCGCCAGTATAGTAATTTCTACTCTCCGGCGCCACCTCCGTGAGCCAGATCACGGTCTCGGCCCCTTCGATCTGGCAGTAAAAGGGCCGGATTCCTTGAAAGTCGTGGTGGCGCCAGTGCTTCAGCAGCCGGGCCGTCTCCGCGGACACCTTCCACTGGCTTTCAGGCGCCTGCCGCCACTCCTCCACCAGGGCCCGGATGGAGTTGATCTGCTGGGTGACCTCGTACTGCTGATCGTCCTCCGAGATCCCCTGGGCTTCAAACTCCAGAGCCCGCTGCTCCTCCTTGCCCCCCCGTTTCCTTGGCTTTGGGATGGGCGTGATGAGCCGTGACTCCCGGCGGCCCTCCAGCTCCTCCTGTGTTGGGATCCCGTTGACCAACTCCCAGTGCCGGCTTGGTCGCTCGTAGGGGGAATTGAGGATCGGATCCTTGAAGAAGCGTTCACTCATACGGTGCTCCCTTTTTCTACGGCCCAGGCGCTAGGTCCTCGCTTGGGGAAGAAGCCCCCCGTAAGCAAGATCCCCTGACCTCGCATGGATCCTTCTGTGACAACCATGTATGGAGTCTGCCTGATCAGCGCAGAAGGTGTCAGAGTCTGCACTTCTTCTCTAGGCCTTGCCCATGCAGATTCGGCATTATTCGTATTTACTCTCTCCGGAAAGGCTTCACTCGTCATCTGCCATCAGATGAACTTCCCTTGTTGATGAGCAGAAGGATTCAGAAGTCGCTCCAGGAGATAACTCCTCATCCCCTCATCACAAGCAAACACCCAACAACTGCGCATCCCCCGGCTCATCAGCGTGCGGTAGGTGTTGCGGATCAGGCGGCTCACCCGCTCCTTGGTGGGATCAGGATCGGTCTTGATCGCCTGCTTCCAGCCACTCAGGCTCTTATCTGAGCGAGCACGGGCCGCTGGATTCACCTTCAGTTGGCCATCGCTGTAAACCAAATCGGGGCCAATGATCACCCCGATGGTTTCAACCTCCAGGCCCTGGCAGGTGTGGATGCAGCCCACCTCCTCCACGCCGGTGGGGCTGATGATCCAGTTGTTGCCCTCGGAGGCCAGATTCCAGCGGGCGGCGTAGTGGTGTTCCGGGATCACAATGTCGTTGAGGTTGGGATTCTTCTTGGAGTTCCAGTTCCAGCAATAGCCAGCCACCAGCCGGGCCTTGTTGGCTCCGTTGGCTCCTCGGATCGCCTCATGAAGGCTTGCGGGGTCTTCAAACAGGTGGAAGTCAAAGGCCTCCCGGTCCAGCTCCTGGTTGGCCGTGGGGCGGATACCGAGCAGGTCATCCAGCCAGGCCAGATAGCCATTGGAGCCTGCGCAGCGGAACTGGGAGGGCAGCTCATCGGTGAGCACCTCCGCTCCCAGCTGGCTGGCCCATTGGCGAATCTCCCCTTCACTGCCGATGTCCTTGAGGCTCACTTGTTGGTCTTCATCGAGGAAGAAGACGCTCAGGTGGCTGGCTTGGATGATCTCCTTCACCTGGTTTTCCCCTTGGTTGCCATACAGCCCGCTGAACTGGTTCAGCCGGTGGGCTTCATCCACCAGCAGCACGTCGTAGAGGCCAGGGGGAGCATCGATGAACCCGCCAGACCCTCGGAAGAGGTTGTCGTAGCGGCCTCGGCGCAGCTGGCCGGTGAGCTTGGCCCGATACACATCCCGCGGTGCAGCGTTCTTGCTCACGTAGCGCACGTTCAGCCCCTTTTGCAGCAGGGCCGCAAGCAGATGGATGGCCACCACCGACTTGCCCGTTCCCGGCCCGCCGCGCACCAGGAACACCTGGCGTATGCCTGGTCGCAATTTGCGGGCCAGCTGCAGGGCCCGCTCGTAGACCACCTTTTGTTCTTCGATCAAGGTGAACTCGCTGTTGCCGAGCACCATCTGCTCGAACGCCTCAGCCAGCTCCTTGGAGGGCTTTGCTCGCCCATCTCGGATGCGCTGGATGGCTTCACCCCCATCCCCCTGCTCCAGGCACCGGCACAGGAAGGCCACCATGGCTTCTGTGTCCTGCCGCAGGAAAACCGGCGCCCTCTCTAGGTGCTCCTTGTAGCAGTCCGCTTGCACGCCGCTGGCGTCGGTGCAGTTATGGAGGTAGGCGCAAGGGCTGATCTCAATGTTGTTCTCCTTCACGGCGGTGTTGAAGTCCTCCAACAGGCAGCAGTAGCTCCACGCCTGATACGAGGGATGGGTGAGCTCCCTTGGCCCCCCACCGACCACCGAGCGCACCACCCCATCCATGGCTGTGGCTTCCACGGTTTCCCATTGCTTGAGCTCCACAATCACAGCGGCATGGCGCTGATCCGCTGAGCGCCCCGAGAGCATCAGATCAATGCGGCGGGAGGTGTTGTAGATCTGGTATTCAATGGCCACGCCTGTGGCCTCAGGGACACCATTCTTGTAGTGGCGCAGCTGGAGTTGGGCTTCAGGCCTGTTGAGGGCCAGACCCTTTTGCCCGGCGGTGGCCACCTCCATCAGGAGCCGCTTTTGGACAGCTGGATCCAGGGCGCCGTAGGTCTCCAGGGCACTGGCGCAATACATCACCACATCCATGCGGGGGCCATCGCCGGCGTTGGCCCGGAGCACCTGGCGGGCCAGGCGGCTGTTGGTTTGCCGCAGGCGTTCGGCCAGATCCGCTGGCGGGCCAAGGGCCAGGGCCTCGTTGAGGCATGCTTCCGCCTCAACGAGCTGGCCAGTGCCCGCCAGGGCCATCAAGCATTTGGCCAGGGTGTAGAGCGTGATCGGATCGGACGGGGGTTGATCGGCAGCCAGGCGCGGTGGGGAAGGGCAGCGGCAGGGTCGTCACGCATCAGGTGGATCTGGCCCAGGGCCCGGTGGGCATAGGGGTTGGTGGGCTCCAGGGCCACAGCTTGCTGCAGGGGCGGCTCGGCGCCATCGGGGTCGCCAGCCCGCAGGGCGGCCACACCCAGGGACACCAGGGCTTGGCCATTGGTGGAATCGAGCTCCACCGCCCGACCCGGTAAGCGGCGGGCTTCCTCCAATTCGCCCAGGTCGCTTTTGACCATCCCCAGTTGGGTGAGGCTCTGCACGTCATCGGGCTGGAGTTGGAGGGTGGTTTCGAGCAGGGGGATGGCCTCTGCGTAGCGGCCGGCCTCCAGGTGCTCGGTGATGGTCTCCCTGGCGGGGCGCTGATCGGCCGCCGGATCCCAGCTCACCTCGATCTGGCCCTCAGAGAGGGCCTGCCGCCCCAGGGCATTCAGCTGATCACCAGCACGGCGGACTTCATCCGTCACTTCCCGGCGATGAGCGCCATGGGCGCCCGCCAGCACCCGCAGCAGGGTCCGCTGCTCTCGGGGTCCGGCGGGGGGGGAGGAGGAAGCGGAGGAGGAAGTGGTGGTGGGGGAACGGGAGGCGGGGCGACGCGACCCGCGACCGGGCTGCTCTGGCCTCGGGGTATGTGAGACCGGGTTCAGCGCCCCAGGGTGCGGCGGATGTCCTTGAGCAGCAGCAGCAGGTGCAGCGGATCGGTGGGTGAGCGCTCAAACTCCGGGATCAGGTGCTCATAGAAACTGCGGGTCTGCTCGGATTCGGCATGCACCAGCAAGCCGCGCCAACCGATGGCCTCGCTGAGGCTGGCAACTCTGGTGATCACATCCAGCAGCAGGGCAGCACCGAGGCCTTGGCCTTCATGGCGTTGGTCCACCCCCAGGCGGGCCAGCAAGGCGATGGGCTGGGGGTAGCGGCCGGCGCCACGGCGCAATCGCTCGGGCAGATCGGCGATTACCACGCTCGCCATGCACCAGGCGTAATAGGCAACCACCTGGGGCTGATCCAGCTCGGTGACGACAAACACCCGCGTCGTGCCGGTGCCATGGGCCTGCCTGGCCACCTCCACCAGCCAGGTGGTCTGCTCCACCGATCGGCAGCGGAAGCCTGCGAGCTGATGACGGGCCGCCAGCAGCTCCGGCGGTTGGTAGCGGCTCATGCCTGGGGCTGATCCGCCGCTGGAGTGGCAAAGGGCGAGGGCCGCTCCAGCAGGCGCGCCAGCCCTGGCAGGGTGCGGGCCGGGCGGCTGTTGATCCGCTCCCATTCGTGCAGCCCGTCGGCATCGAGCACGAACTGCTCACGGTCGGCCAGCACCCGCTGGGCCGCCAGCCGACCCTGAGAGAGCAGAAAGGAACTGCGGTCGGTGCCCAGGGCCGCCGCAGCACGATCCAGCAGATCGCGGTCGTCTTCTGTGGCCCGCAGCTCGATCCGGCTGGTCTTGGCCGGCCGGTGGCCTTGCGGCTTGGCGCTGGTCAAGGCGCCAACCGCCCGCAACGTACGGACAGTGTACGGCGCCCAATCAGAGAAGGGGCCGCAGCCCCCGGCGATGGGCCTCAGGCCATCTGCAGCCGCAACGCACCCAGCGCCTCACGCTCAGCCTCCAGCTGGCAGCGGTGCATCAGCTTCTGCTGGGCCAGGCCGTCCATCTCGGAGACAGCGCCAAGGCGGTATTGGAAAGCCATGGCCCAGTGGCCAGCCCGTTGGAGAGCCGCCCAATGCCCTACGGAGGTGTCTGCAAGGCCCGGGGAGGAATCTCAGGCGCGGCTCCGGAGTGCCAGAGACCAAGCCCGAGGGAGCGGGCGCGGCTCTGGGCTGCGGCGTAGCGCTCTCTATCGCAACCAGGGCCAACGCCTGATCTGGTGACGGATTGGGCTGGGGACGCATCAGAAGCGAGGGCCAGGCCCTGGGCCACCAGCTGCAGGTTCAGCGGCGCTTCCCACCGCCGGCTGAACACCTCAGCCCACAAGCTGCCGTCGGTACCGCGGCCCGCAAGTTCCCTGATCACCACCCAGGAGCCAATCGGCAGCTGGTTTGCAAGCGCCTGCTGGGCCGCCATCGCCGCCGCCGTCCCCGCCCCTTGCGGGACGCGGATGCAGGCCAGATGAGCCGTGAGCGGATTGGGGTTGGGGAAGGGAATGCCCTGTGGCGCCAGCTGCAGGGTGGTGGCGGCCAGCACCTCCTGCACCCGCATCTCATCCGGAGCCGGTGGGGGGATCGCCTGGCCCGGTTGGCCGGCAGGACCCCCGAGGACGGCGAGGGCGAGCAAGGGCACGAGCAAGTGACATGGAATCGACCGCATGGGTGTCGTCTTCGCGTGGGTCCATCCTTGATCGATCCATGGCGCTTCAGGGGAGGCAAGGGTCTGATCTGGGGATGCCAAGGGAGCCGGCAGCAGCCAACTCTGAGGGATGATGCCAGTGGCCACCGTCGCCAGCCCTGCTCCACCCACCATGAAGATCCTCCAGCTCCTCTGCGGCGTGCTGCTGTTCACGCCTGTCCAGGTGTTGGCTCAGTCGTCCCAGCAGTCCTACCGGGCGACCTGCACCATGAAGTTGGCAGCTCAGCCGGCAACGCTCTTTCACTGCCGCTGGATGCGCGATGGCACAACCGGATCCACAATATTTGTGGACAATGGCGACACCAATGAGCGTTACACGGTCACGAATAGCTCCGATGCGAGTGGCTGGAGCGCCGATAAGGGGCGAGAGTGCATCACGATCCAGGCGATGGCTGGTGGCACCACCAGGGTCTGCTCTGGTGATCAGCGCCAACGATTGAATCGCACCTGATGGAAGAATGGTGTCTGACGAAGCTGGTCTCCCCGTGATTCTTCACAGGCCTACAGCCCCAATCGATTGAGAGTGTTGGCATGACGGAACTGCCGTGACACAACCCGAGATCTCTGCGCTGGAAACCCGCACGCGCGACTACAGCGAAACAGCCAGGC
>JBEGQC010000026.1:0-14227 GCA_041181185.1 Cyanobacteriota bacterium
TGCAGTTGAGGGACTGAAGGCTGTGGAGGTCCCGCAGGGGCTCCAGGTCGCTCACCTGGGTGGATCTGCAGTCGAGTGTCTGAAGGCTGTGGAGGTCCCGCAGGGGCTCCAGGTCGCTCACCTGGGTGCCGCTGCAGTCGAGGGTCTGAAGGCTGTGGAGGTCCCGCAGGGGCTCCAGGTCGCTCACCTGGGTGTTCCTGCAATCGAGGGACTGAAGGCTGTGGAGGTCCCGCAGGGGCTCCAGGTCGCTCACCTTGGTCCAGCTGCAGTTGAGGGTCTGAAGGCTGTGGAGGTCCCGCAGGGGCTCCAGGTCGCTCACCTTGGTCCAGCTGCAGTTGAGGGACTGAAGGCTGTGGAGGTCCCGCAGGGGCTCCAGGTCGCTCACCTGGGTGAAGCTGCAGTTGAGGGACCGCAGGCTGGTGAGCTCATTCAGTTCTGGCGGAAGTTCGCTGATCTGAAGACCGGAGAGATCAAGCGTGCCCGTTGGCGCTGAGAGCTCCGCCGCAATTCGCTCCCTGGCCACCGCTTGATCCGGCGAGCTCATCTCCAACGTCACGCACCCCAGCCAACTTAGAGGGTATCTGCTCTACGGATTGGGCTCCTAAGCCTGGGGGCTGTCTGAGGATCAGGCTTGAGGATGTGCTGAGCATGGGGTCTTGGAACTGGATGCATCGTGTTTGTACTCAACCACGGTCATTATTCGGAATACGCTCCTATCATGGGGAGTTGCGATCGCTTGCGGGATCTGCACTCCCCGTCGTTCTGGTTCGTTGCAGTGAAACCGGAGCTAACTGGCCACAAAAAAGCCCCAGCTCCCGCCAGGGCTCCATCTCTCACCCCCTCAGGTGGATCTCACTTCATCCCCCTGAGATCCCAAAACGCCGCCCCATGGCGCCAGGTGGCTTCCCCTGTGGCCTGCTCATAGGTCTGCCGAGCCTTGAGCTGGGCCTCCAACTCCCCCCAGAGAGCGGAGTAGCTCCACTGCTTGCGGCCTTGGCGGCGAGTGAGGAGCACCCCATCGCCGAGCTGATAACACCAGCCCTCGCTGGAAGGCGCGAGAAGGTGCAGCAGATCCCCCCGCAGGTGGGCCAGCCGCAGGGTCTCGTGGAGTTGCTTCTGCTCAGCAGTGAGCTGCTCCAAGAAGCGCTTGACATCGAGGAGGCGATGGGTGAGGTGGCCGATGGCAATCGGCGAGAAGCGCTCGTCATCGGGGCCGCGGGGCTCGCCAGGGGCGGGGCGGGGGCTGATGCCGGCCTCTTTGAGCAGGGCATGGGCTTCTGGGGTGCAGGGGGCGGGCTCCATCCCCAGCTCCTGCATCAACTCAGTGGCGAGGGCCTGCTCCTCTGCGGTGGGTGCAGCGGTGGCTTCTGTGGTGGGTGGGCTGGCTTGGGGCATGGCTTCAGTTGCGGTGGGCTGCTCTTTGGCTGCAGCAAGGAGGGCACAGGGCTGGAAGGAGGCTCCTGAGCGGTGGCTGGCGGTGGCATGAACCTGAACCGGTGCCGCAGCCTTGGCTCGCTGGCGCCGAGTGGCCCGGTGGCTGTTGGTGGTGTTGGTGGTGGTGCGCGTCATGGATGCAGTGACAAAACAACAAAAGGAACGCAAAACCCCACATGAGAGGGGCCACTGGCCCCCCTACCAAGCGATGGCGGGGAGGGTGAGGAGGGCGTCGAGGAGCTCGTGGCGGCGGAGGTATTCGATCGGTGCAGGCAGGGCGGAGCGATCGATGGGGAGATCGCGCAAGAGGGCGCGGAGTTCCACCACTGAGAGCTCTTCCCAAGGGGTGTCCCACAGCTCGGTGGCTTCTGCCACGATTTCGGCTTCCTGCTCGGGGGTCAGGGCACCCGCCAGGGATGGGGAAGGGGCTTGAGCCAAGGACTCCTGCTGGAGTGGCAGGGGGCAGCTCAAAAGGGCATCGAAACCCGTGAGGCCTTCGTGCTCCATGGGATCCGGGAGCCCCAGTGGCTCTGGCCCGCCTGGGGCCTCGCCCACCAGGGCGGAGGTGAGCAGGCGCACAGCGTCGGTGAGCTCCTCCATCACCGCTAGCAAAGAGCGCGGGTGGAAGGCCCCCGCTGCGGAGGCCTGGGCGCATGAGCCAGGAAAGGGGCGGCCAAGGCTCTGGTGCCCGGAACGCTGGCAGCCGCTGGTGGCCTGGCGTTGCAGATCCCCGCCAAGGGCAGGAGCCTGCTGCTGTTGGTGCGATGTCGAAAAAGTCATCAGATGGTCACCTGGTAGACGACGGCTCCCTGGTGGAGCTTGCTTTCGCTCTTGGGGGCATAGGCTTCCCACTCACTGGCAAATGGATACGGCTCGATGCCGGTGGTGTCCTGCAGATCCACCTTCATGCCATCGATGGATGATGGCGTCACGATGTGCACGTTTTGGGCGGCCTTGCTGCAGTAGTTCAACCCCGCCTCCGAATAGGCGTTGCTCCCCACCAGTGAGGCATTGCGGGCGTGGTAGTCGCCGATGGAGGTGGCGTGCAGGTGGCCAAAGAGGGTGTAATCCACCGTGATCCCCCGTGCCGCATGGCGGCCCGTGATCTCCTGCACGCTCTTTTGCACATTCGCCCCCACCTGATGCCCGTGCAGACAAAGAAACGTGCGGCCCATCACCTCAAACAGCAGTTCATTGGCTTGGAAGCCGCAGAAATCGATCCCATCCACCCCCTCAAAGCCGCGCTTGAGGATCGCGTAGATCATCAGGTCGTAGCTATCGGTCGCCAGAGCATCACTCCAGCCCAGCTCCTGCTTGACCCGGCTCTCATTGCCGGTGATGCCATACACCTGGAGGCTGAACTCACTGCGCAGATCCAGCAGAAATGCCCGCAGGATGTCCACCGCCAAGAGCGTCGCCTTGCTGCGGTTGGTGGCATTGTTGAGGAGTTCATCCAGGCGGCGATCGCTGTTGAGGAAATCCCCCAAACAGGCCACCACCACCTTGCTGGCGCCATAGCTGCGGCCCAATTGCTTGACGCGGGAGGCAAGCTTGGCCAGACGGGCGGCTGCGACGGAGAAGTCGTAGCGGTTGCTCGGCAGATCCACCTGCTCATTGAAGTGCAGATCAGAGAGCTGCACGATCAACACCGCCTCCCCACCAGGCGCCGGATCACTGAGCAACACCTCTTGCGTAAACCCCCGCTCATCCAGCAATGCGCCAAGCTCCCTGGCATAGGCGCTCACCGCGTTCTCAATCCGCGCATGCTCACGAAACGCCTTGCGCTCGATCCGCTGCTGATCCAGCAACGCCTGACGGCGCTTGGCCAGCCGCACATTGAACCGCACCAGCTCCCCATCCGACCCCACAGGGGCGGGGGCCAGGGGCCCCTCTGATGTGGGGGGCTTTGCAGGAGAAGCCGCAGGGGGATTGGGGGGACAAGAGCCTGGAGGCTTTGCAGAGATACAGCCTGAGGGGTGAATGGGGCAGCAAGGGCCAAAGGCACCGGGTGGCGTCAAGGAGCAACAGGGGCCTTGCGGGCCCGCTGGGCGGTGGGTCCCAGCGGCTTGGTGGCGGCTGGCGCGGTCCTGGCGCAGGCGTTCGGCCATCGGTAGGGAACTTGCAGCGCCATCCCCAAGGCGGGGTGGACTGGCTTGAGAGGGGGGACCAGCGGACCGCTTCTGGCGGCCGCCTGGCTTGGAGGAATGGGTGGCCATGGTTGGTTGCAGACGGGATAGGTTACCCAATGCCCTATTGGAGTCCTGATAGGCCTTGGGTTGGAATGATGAACAGGCGCAAAGACTGCGGCGGTGAGATGCACGGGCGCCATCGGACGCTTGGAAACGCTGAGCCTGAGGGAATCGCTTATCCCCAGGACTTTCGCGCTGGGCTTAGATCTTTAGCCCTTGATCGCTCGCTCACGGATCGCATCCAGGCTCTGGCGGTGCAGCAGCCGGCCGTTCTCGTAGACCGTCTGCAGGCAGGAATCCGCATACTCACCAGGCTCTGGCCGCACCACCGTTTGGTACGTCCCGCCCGCTCGGATCAGATCCAACACGCCCGCCTTGCTCGCTTTGCTCGGATCCGTCACCGGACATTTGCGCACGGGCACCACTTGCCCGCTGCGTTCCACCCAGGACACCTTGTAGGCAAAGCGCTGGGTGTCGCGGTCCAGCTGTTGCAACAGCCCGCCGCCCATGCCAAAGGCCACGTTCTCCAGGCTGTAGCCCGCCGCCAAAATCCCCTCAATCAAGCCGGGCAAGCTCGCTTCTGTGATGCCATCGCCCTGGATCAGCCGCACGTGCTCAAGCACCCGGTAGCCCTTGCCATTCACCGTTGAGCCAAAGCGAGCCTCCAGCCGCCGCAACAACTCCGGCACCACCGCCAGTGGATCCCCCGAATCCGGGCGGATCACCACCGTGGCGCCTGAGGCCACCACTTGCTCCCGCAGCTCTTCTCCCCACAGCCGATCGACAGCGTTCCAGATGTCGTAGGCATCGGAGACCACCGCCAGCACCGCTCCGGGCTTCGCGAATTGCTCCACCATTCGCCTGTAGGCACTCACCTCCTCCTGTTGACCCCAGGCGAGCACGGTGGAGTGCTCCGCCGCAGGGATCGAATGGGCCGCCATCGGGCAGTCGTAATGCCTTCTCCCCGCCAACAGAGCCGCCGCCGTATCGCTGCCGCGAAAAGCCACCAAATGAGCCAGCCCACCAATCGCGGCGCTCTGCTGGCTCGACACCCCACGGGAGCCAAAGTCATGCAACCGGAACGCCAGCTGCGCCATCGGCTCCTCACAGGAGCGCTCCAGACCCGCATAGATCAGCTCCCTGAGCTGCCAGCTGCGGGTGGCCACCGTGATCGGATACCAAACCCGCAGCAAGGCCGTCTCCACCCAGCTCACCAGCCAAGCCAGCTCCGGGTCGGTGGACTCCACCGTCAGCAGCACATTGCCCGTCGGAACCCGACTGCCCTCAGCCACCGCGCGGATCCGCAGGGGCAACCAGCCGGCGTGGACCTCCACCACCCGCTGCCAGCCTGCCTTGTTGAACGGCAAGCCATGCAACGCCCAAATCTCAGCCGCTTCCTCCACATCCGCCTGGCTGATCGGCTTGTCGAACAGCTCCGCCAAAATCATCTGCAGGCCAAACATCAGCGTTTCGCTGTGGGCCCCGCCCCGGCTTTCCAAGTAGGCCCCCATCGCCGTCAGGTCGTCGGGGTATTGGAGCCAATGGCTCGCCTTGTAGCTGTCGGTGTCCAAAAGAATGGTGCAATCCATGCTGTGCGCTCCGCACGAAAGTGGATAGGTGAATAGGTGGATCGGTGTGCTTCCGCCCGGTCAGCCCAGGTTTCAGCGGTGCCCCAATGGGGCCTGGCCCCTCTGGGGCCTTTGGGATGGGGCGTTGCTTGTGCCCCGCATCGCCCTTCAGGGCCGGGTCAACAGGTGTTGGATGATTTGCAAGTGGTCTTCAAAGAAGGCGTCTTCCTGGGCGTAGACATCCGCCAGGGGCATCCAGAACGCCTTCTCCGCGTCATCACCGCCCCGCACCGGCGGCAACGGGCCCGGCTTGAGTTGGATCAAATAGGCGTGCGTGATGATCCGCCCCCGAGCCGAGCGCCCCGGCGCATCAAACACCGCGCTGCAGGTGATCGAACCCTCCAACACCGGCTTGGGCACCTTCAGGCCCGTCTCCTCCTTGAGTTCGCGCAACATGCCCTCCACCACGAACTCCTCCTGCTTCAAGTAGCCCCCCGGCAAGGCGAGCAACCCCTGGCCAGGCCGCACCTTGCGGCGCACCACCAACACATGGCCGCTCTGGATCACCACCGCATCCACCGTCACAAACGTCGGCGGATAGGGCGCCACCGACCACAGCTTGCGGTATTGCGCGATGTAGGCCGCCTCTTCTGCCAGCCAGCGGTAGCGGCCCGTTTGCTGATACGCCAACAGCCACGCCTGCACCCCAGCGGGTAGATCCTTCCCCCACACCGCCGCAGCCTCGCCCAAAAAGTAAGCCTGGCGCACCAATGTGGCGTGCAGCATCTCCTCGGGTACAAAGCCATCTCGATCCCACTGGGGGAAAAACTCCAGATAGGCGCCGCTCGCATCCTTGCGGTGGCCCACAAGCACCACCCGATCACCCTCCTCGGTGGCCTCGGCCACCTTCTGCTGCACCTCGGTGATCCAGAGATTGTCGGAATACAGGTGATCCCGCAGCGGGATGAACTGCACCCGATTGAGCAGTTCAGGCGGCAACGCCGCAGTGATCATCTCCTGGCGCTCGGCGCTGCTCCAGGGATTGCGGGTGTCGGGCGCACATTGATGGCTCCCGAGCAGCAACAGCAAACGCTCCGCCTTGGCGAGCGCCGCTTGCACCAGCTGCAAATGCCCCAAATGAAAGGGCTGAAACCGTCCAATCAGAACGGCCACATCGTGGTTCATGGTGACCTCAGACTCCCTGAGATGAAGCCCACCTCAACGGCAGGTGTTCACGTTGTAGGGAGCCCTTGGGCGGTCGTCACCAGTAGCTGCATCGATGTTGGGAAGTGCTAACAGGGTTTGGTGGCATTGGCTACGCCTATCAGCGAAAACCTGCTGGCGCTCTGGACAACACGCCCAGGTGATCCTTCTCCTCCCTGGACTTGATCCACAGTTTCCTCAGGCGCGAGTCAGGGTCACCAACGTTTGTCCTCGCTGCGCTAAGGCCTTGGGCAGATCCCTCCTTCCGAGGCTTCTATGGCTGCAGGGCGCGTAAAATGCAAGGATGAACAACCTTCAGGCCATCGAAACGGCGGTTCAGGCGCTCGCGCCCTCCGATCGTGCGCGGTTCAGAGCCTGGTTTGAGCAGTTTGATGCGGCCGACTGGGATCGGCAACTGGAGCACGACGTGACATCCGGCGCCCTGGACTGGCTCGCGGAAGAGGCCTTGGCGGATCTGGACTCCGGACGCTGCACTGATCGTTGAAACATTCCGCCAGCCCACGGTTCTGGCGCTGCTACCACGCACTCCCCAAGACCATCCAAGAGCAGGCCGATCGGGCCTACGAGCAGCTCAAGGCTGACCACCGCCATCCTTCCCTGCACCTCAAGAAGGTAGGTCGCTTCTGGTCCGTCAGGGTCGGCCTGCGTCACCGAGCCCTCGCGATTGAAGCCGGAGACAATCTCTTGTTGTGGATCTGGATTGGGTCCCACGCCCAGTACGACCTGTTGCTCCAACGACAGTGATGCCAATGGATCACAGCAACTGATCATCCAGCGGCACGGTCCGCGATCCGCAGGCCAGCCGCACATCCAGCCACACCTCAATGGGCACCTGCAGGGCTTCTGCCATTTGCTCCTCCCCCAGCTCCTGATTCAGGTGCTTCCTGGCCTTCACCCAGAGCTCCCGGTAGCGATGGGAGATCCGCAGGGCAAAGCCCGTATCCCGCAGGTGATGGAGCAGCTCCCCTTTCACCTTGGGCACCACATAGCTCGATGGCCGAAACCCCAGAGAAGGATCAAAGCCCACCGCCGCCTTGCACAGCCCCTCATAGGCCGCACCGTGCACCTCCTCGAAATCCAGCTGATGGCGGATCGCAAAGCGCCTCGCCTGCTGCTGCGCCAGGCCCAGGTGCCTCAGCGCAAACTGCCGCTCGGCAGCCGTCATGGGGCGTGGGGGCTTTCGGCGTCGCGCCTTGGGCCGGTGGCGCGGGGTGGTGGCTGGTTGGCCGTTGGCCATGGGCCTTTTGCATGGGGCATAGGCTAGGCAGGCCGGAGCAGGACTAATCAGGAATGGCAGGCTCACTTCCACTACCAAGCAACAAAAAACCGATCTCCGGATGATCGATGAACTCTTCGATATCCTTGCGACTGGCGATCAGCAGTTCAGCTGTTTTTGCATTAGTACTATTTCCGATAGCGAGACAAACCACTTTCGGTGGAAACCCCATGCTCACGCTTAGATCCAGAAAGTCCTCATCTTTGGTCACCAGCACATACCCTTCCTGCGCAGCAAAGTTCCAGAGTTGCCGATCAGATGCACCGCCAAGCCCCAGTAAACGAATATGATTGGATCCTTGAAACCAGTCTTCTAGGCGCGCAAGCAAGCGCTCAGAAAGGTTTTCATCGAGTAGTAACCGTCTAGCGCTGAGTTCGCCCTGGGAAGAAAATTGCTTCATAGGGGCTTGGAGACGAGCATGGATCAACTGCCATACAGTTTCACACCATGGGGGCATGCGCAACCTGGAAGCCGACCAGTGCTAATCCTCCAGCAGATTGAGGCGCAGCAGTTGGTGGTGAGAAGGATATGTTTCTTGGAAAGAAGCAATTAGTTGAAGCTCATCCCACCGGTTGGGCAATCCGCAGGCGACGCTCCCGCTCAGCTGCGTAGGCAAGGCAGGCCAACACATCCTCATGGCAGAGCTGGGGAAAGTCCTCCAAGAGTTCTGCTTCACTGGAGCCGCTGGCGAGGGTGCCGAGCACATCTCCCACGCTCAGCCTGGTGCCCCGTACACACGGCTTGCCAAACCGCACAGCCGGATCGATGCAAATGCGATCAAGAAGTTCCATGGACAAACAATAGTGGGTTTTGCCTTCTCCGAAAATCCTGCCCATCGATCCACCCGGCCTCCGCCTGATGGTCCACAAAAAACACCGGCAGCCCGCAGGCCACCGGTGCCCTCCCCATGGAGCCCTGCCCTACGCCGCCGGGGCAGGACCTGTTGCTTCCCGCTTGCCCACCAGCTCAAGCGCCGCCCGCCGCACCGTCGGCTGAAAGCCCTCGCTGCCATCAGCCCTCTCAAAGCGCACCAGCTCCAGCTGGCCGTGCACCATCACCTCCTTCCCTTTCTTCAACAGGGGCCCCAACACCTCCGCCTGGCGGGCCCACAGTTCCACCCGATACCACTGCGCTTGCGCCTCCCGCTCCTCTCCCCTGGGCCGCAGCCGGGCCCGATCCGCCAGCGGAAACGTGCACACCAGCGTGTCGCCCACGCTTTTCACCTCAGGATCCCGGCCGATGTGGCCGTGCAGATGGACGTAAGCCATCACCTCCATTGCGAACCCCAAAGGCTACCCAGGCTGGGGGGCAGAGCCCCCCTACATGCTCCCTACGGGAGAGGGGGTAGAGCTGTTGCTCAGGCGCGCAGTGATGGGAGGGCTCATGCGCAGAGGGGATGGGATCGCTCACAACAACCCCTGCTCCTGCGCGGCGGCTTGCATGCGGTTCAACGCCTCCGCTTCCAATTGCTCTTGCTCCTCAACAGAGAGCCCCATCACCTTCTTGATCTGCCGTGGCGTCAGCGGATGCTCCCTCAAATAGCGGTGCCAGATCAGGCGCCTTGCTGCGGGCTCCAACTGCTCTAGCAGCAGTGGCAACAGGGAGCGCTGCGGATCCTCTGGATCAGCGACACAGCTGGCGTAGGTGGCGGCGCCATCGGGGAAATCGGCCGCTTCCACCAGGGGATCATGCATCGCCACATCGGTGGAAGCCCGATCAGCCACCTGATCCAACAGCGTCAGCCCCAACGCCTCACCAGGCTTGCAAGGGCGATCCAGCTCCACAGGCAGCGTCTGGTTCCAGCGCACAAGCAACCGCTCCAATGCCGCTGCATCCACCGCCGTGCCCCGTGGGCCGCAGCGCTCCGCCAGCCAAGCCACTGAGGGCAGCTGCCCTGTCGCCGCCATTTGCTCCTGACTCAACCGCAACACCCGCGCCAACAAATCCAGCTTGTCGTGCGGGATGCGAATCATCCGCCTGAATTGCCGCTCATACTGCCCAAAGCCCTGGCGGATCCAGAAGGAGGCATAGGTCGAGAACGTGTAGCCGCGGCTGGGATCAAACTTTTCCGCTGCACGCACCAACGCGATCGCCGCCTCTTGCAACGCATCGGCTGTGGCTTCGCTGCAGCCGGGCAGGCCACTGCGGTAGCGGTGCCAGGTGCTGCCGATCAGGCGCAGGTTGTGGGCCACGAGCTGGTTGCGGGCCCGCAGGCCCCGTCGCTGGACCTTGGCCGGGGCCTGCTCAGCTCCCTCGGGATGGGCCTTCCAGCGCTGCACGCGCCGCGCCAGCTCAAGCACTGTGGCTTCTGCCAGCGGTTCGCTGTTGCAGCTGCTCTTGATCCAGCTGCGCACCGATGGCGCCATGGGCGCAGCTTCTGGGGCGCTGCTTCTTTTGGCGTGGCTGGTGGACCGCTGCGCCATCGCCTGGCGGCGGGAGCAGCTGGGATAGGCGTGGGCCATGGCTTGAGGCCGCTGACAGCGGCGGGGTGACATGGCCTGACTCTGCCTATCGGAAAACTGATAGGCAAGCACTTGATCTTGCCTGTCAGGAACCTGATATATCTTCTGGTATCAGCTGCTTCATTCAGCCGTTCTTGATTGCTGTCTCGGCGGGAGGCGTCTTTGCTGTGGCTCCCCAGATCGACATGTGGATCAGCCCCCCCCACGGGCAACCACCCTGGGGGTGTTCAGCTCGCTGGCCCACGATGAAGTATCAGAACACAGCGATGTTGGTCTTTTGGACAATCAGCCCGAGCAGACCAGCATGATCGATCGTGCCGATCTCAAGCTGACCCGCAACGTTCTCTCCAGGCAAACTGGATCCAACACGAAACGATCCGATGGACCTCACCGCCGTGCTCACCCCAGCGGAGGAAGGCGGCTACATCGCTTTCAATCCAGAAACGGGCACCACAACGGAAGGGGAAACCGTGGAGGACGCCTTGGCCAACCTCAAGGAGGCCACCACCCTCTACCTGGAGGAGTTCCCGGCAACGATCAAAGGCCATCCACTGATCACGATGTTCAGCGTTCCTGTCCGTGCCTAAGCTTCCGCACGTTTCAGGCAAGGAGATCATCCGTGCTCTGGAACGTCTGGGGTTTCAGGTGATGCGTCAGAGCGGCAGCCATGTCGTGATGCGTCAGGGCAGTAGGGGCTGTATCGTCCCGCTCCATCGCCAGGTGAAGGTGGGAACCCTTGCTGGTCTCCTGCGCCAGGCCCAGGTTGACCCCAAGGACTTTCTTGATGTGTTGTGATCGTGACCGCTCTACGAGGCACTGACTCGACGCTTGGCGTAAGGGAGCTTTTTGGGGCGCGTTGGTGACTTTGCTGATGCTGCCCTCTGCCCCGCTGCCTTGCTCCCCGTCCGCTTCCCCACAGCCGTCGCCTTCTGAGCCCCCTTGGCTGGCTTGCTGACGCCTTGGCCCAGGAGCTCATCGGCCAACCCCCAGGCGTCCCCTAACCGCTCAAGCACCGTGAGCAGCGCCTGGCCAATCGCTTCCCAGTCATCCGCCAGCTGACGGGGGCTGTAGTCCTCCAACCCCGCAAGCACTCGCACCAGCCGCTTGGCTCCTGAGGCCTCTCCGCCCCAGGCCGCCTGCAACTGCTTGGACGCCTCCCGAAAACTCAAGCCCTTCTCCTCCAGCTGAGCCTCCAGCCAATCGCCCAACAGCCCCGCCAGTTGCTCGGCTTGCGACAGGCTCAAGCTACGCGGCAGCTCGATCGGCAGGCGCAGGTAGCCCAGATACAGCGCCATGAAGTCCCCTGCCCCCAGGGGCTCCTGGCTGATGGGGTGTAGCAAAGGCTGATAGGCCTTGAGGATCATCTGGATCCGGGGGGTCATCGCCGCGGTGCCGAGCTTGGGCAGCAGATCGCTGCGGTGGCGAGCGACCCAAGCCATTTGGTTCGCCCGCCCCAGGGCATCGATGGCCTTGGTGCCAAGCATGCGCACCTTGTTGTTGCGCATGTGGGAGATCTGGGAGATGTGCAAATTGCCGGCTTCGTTGCAGGCCCAGTCCGCCAGATCGCTCAGCTGCGGATGGCTCACATACCGCAGCAGAACCTGGAGCGCCTCACTGAAGTGGAGGCTGCCGGCTTCTCGGCGCTCCTCTCCAGGAACCAACAGCAGCTCTTGCACAGGCAGAAAGGCTGGCCAGGCTTTGCTTTTTGACGGGGGAGCCATACAGGGTCTGATCTGTGATCAGCCTACTGATCTGCCTTTATGGATGCCAATACCTACAGGCTCTGTCAGGAGACGCTTGCAGCGCATCAAAAGCAACATTGTGCTCTGAGCAGACTTTGCTATCCCTGATAGGACAGCTGCCAATCACCATGGCTTGCCGATCCCCCTCCCCTCCACCAGCAAACAGCCCCAGGCGCTGTGCTCCCAATCTGCCGGGCAGTCTCACCCGTTCGTTGAGCAAGCGCTTGGGCGTGGATGCCACCACGGCGATGCGCATCGCCCTGCTCTATGGCGACATGGAGTGGCTGGCGGGTGGCGCGAGCCAGGTGCGCTATTCAGCCAGGGACTATGCCCGGCGCCAGGGGTTGAGTCGCAACACCGTGCTCGCTGACCTCCATCGCCTGCAGCGCCTTGGCTCTTTGAGCCTCCTTGTGGAATCCAGCGTTGCCCTGACGCTTTACGGCCTCAATGGCCTGCATCCAGACGGCCAAGACGACGCCTTTGCCGCTGGCAACGACGCAACAGACTTGCCCAGTGCTCCAGAGCATGGACTGGCGCACAGCATGAGCCACCCCGGCTCAGGAGTTGTGCCACCCCCTGGCTTAGATCGTGAGCCGCCCCCGGCTCAGCCTTTGAGCCACCCCTGGCTCACCACGTCAGCCACATTAGAAAAGGGTTTTAAAACTCAAGAGAAAAGAAGAGAAGAAGAGGGAAGCAACCAACAGCCGCTTCCCCCACCGCCTTCGGAGCAGATCACTGGTAAGCAGGAGCCAAAAGCCTGTGCTCCAGCTCCTGCTTCAAGGCCAGCTGCTTCCACAACCGCAAGCCAGCTCTCAGGGGAACAGCTCTCTTGCCCCCCAAGGCCCTCTTCTCTCCACAACCGTGCAGCAGAGCAGAAGCCATCCAACCCTGAACCAGCAACGGCAGAAGCAACAGCGTCCAAAACCAGCGCCGAGCCAGCCGCCTTGCTCGATCGCCTCCTGGCCGTCTTCCATGCCGCCAAGCCGGCCGAGTGGCCCAGCCCAAAGTCCCTCACCCTGAGCCCTGGCCGCAGAGGCAAGCTCCAGGCCGCCCTGCGTTACGCCGGCTCAGCCGATGCCCTGCTGCAGCGCCTGCAAACCGCCCTGGCCCATCTTCCCCCCTGGTTCCGCTCCACCTATCCGGTGCGGCCCGATGGCTCCCGCAGGCCGTCGCATCAGTTTTTTGACCTCCTGTTCCGCGCCACCGGAGACGAGCGAGAGGGGGGCCTGGAGGCTTGGCATCTTTTTGCCTGGAGTGAGGCGGGCGCCAGAGCATCAGAAACCTCTTGGGGAACGGATGGAACGGCTCAGGGGCACCCCACCCAAGAAACCGATCTGCAAAAGGCCAAGCGGCTCTTCTACTGGGACTCCACCCACTGGTGCGCCATCGGCATCCCTGCTCTGGAGCTGCCCATGGCCGAGAAGCGTCGCCTCACCACTCTCCTGGAAGAGGAGGGCATTGGCAGACCTGGTACCGCCGCGACGCAATACGCCGACGCCCTGCCAGATGGCACCTACGCCCAACACCGCCATCTCCCCTCCTGGATCACCGGGGAGTACGAGCCGGCTCCTGTGCCATCCCCCCAGCTGTGAACCCATCCCCACCTCCACTGGAAAGCAGCCATGAACCAGCCCAGCTCCAACAACCAGCCGATCACCCACGGCAGATCCACTAACGACGCCACCAACAGTTCTCACACGCCCCAGGTGCCAGGTCGGCCTGCACAGGCCCTTGGCCGTGACAGTGGTGCAGCCAGATCACAAGCCAACCGCCATGGCTCAGACCACTTGAGCCATGGTTCAGACCACTTGAGCCATGGTTCAGCCACCCCGCCAAGGATCCCTGCGGCTGATCGCCAGAACCCCTCCCATGGTGCCCAGAATCGCTCCAAGTTCCACCCCACCGATCAGGAGTCTGATCGGAAAGACCTCTCAGGGCCGCCTGTACGACCCTCTGAGCCGCTTCAAAGCGTTTCAGCGCCCTCCATAAGCCAGCCATCCCCCAAAGCTCTCCAGCAGCCGCACGGCGCCCTCCAGGAGCAAGCTCTAAGAGTTCGCTGAAAAACCTGCCCACCCCTGCGAAACTGGGGCAACCGCCCGAGGCTTGATGCGAGGTCAACAGGAGCGACCGGGCTCGCTGTTCTCCTACGTCTCGATCGAGGAGCGGATCCCGGCCAGTCATCCACTGCGGCGGATCCGCAAGTTCGCGGATCAGGCCCTCGATCGTCTCAATCCCACCTTCTGCCAGCTCTACGCCTTGGAAGGCAGGCCATCGGTACCGCCGGAGCAGTTGTTGCTCGCCTCACTGCTCCAGGCCTTCTACGGGATCCGTT